>NZ_JAEFCD010000029.1 GCF_016405965.1 Alteromonas sp. IB21
CTTTACGTACATTTGAGCCGCACAGTATGTGTTTTTTTGTTAAACAACACATACTAATTATGAACATAAAAAAACCTGCATAAAGCAGGTTTTTTCTCTTTAAGCTAATGACTAAAGCGTGCTTATTGATTTGCACCAGCAACCGCTTCTTTAGCCAATTGCGTAATACGTGCCCAATCACCCGCTTCAATGGCATCATCTGGTGCTAACCAAGAACCACCCACACACTTCACGTTGTTTAGTGCAAGATAGTCATTGTAATTGTTAGGGCCAATGCCACCCGTTGGGCAGAATGTTACATCAGGGAATGGGCCACTAATTGACTTAATTGCTTTAACACCACCTGAAGCTTCCGCTGGGAAGAATTTCATATGGGTGTAACCTGCATCTTTCCCTTTCATTAGGTCGGAGGTAGACGAGATACCAGGAATAAGTGGAATTTCTGCGTCCATACCGGCTTTAAGCAAATCTGCGGTCATACCAGGGCTGATGGCAAATTTTGCGCCCGCTTCCACAACCGCCTTAAGTTGTTGTGCGTTCGTTACCGTACCTGCGCCAATAAGCGAATCGGGAACTTCTTCAGCAATACGTTTAATAACGTCAATAGCTGCAGGGGTGCGCAGAGTCACTTCTAATACTTTAATTCCACCTTCCATGAGCGCTTTAGCCAGAGGCACAGCCTTTTCCACATCATTGATCACCAATACTGGGACCACTGGACCGGCCGCAAAAATTTCCTCTGGTGAGTATTTCCATTTCGTTGTCATAATTTAGCTCGCTGTATTTTGATTTAGATAAGCAGCTGCGCCAAGAAGGCCATGGTCAGGTTCTGCTATCAAATAGGTGGGAATGTCTTTTACGTAGTGCTTCATTTGGCCTTTAGCTTCGAAACGGGCTCTGAAGTCACTATTTTTTATAAACTCAGGAAAACGATTAGCGATACCACCGCCAATAAAAATGCCGCCGGTCGTGGCCATATTCAGGGCCAAGTTTCCGGCAAAGCTACCCATTATGCGACAAAACTGCGTCAGTGTAGCTTCGGCAATTTTGCAGGTTCCCGCGATAGCCGCTTCAGTAATCTGAGCAGGATCAGCAAATGTAACCGGCTCACCGGCGTTGTTTGCCAGCGCAGTATAAATATTGTGTATACCACGCCCTGACATCACTTCTTCAGCTGATGCGCGTCCAAAAGTAGCCTGAAGATGGCGCCACACAATCACATCGGTTTCATCTACAGGGGCAAAGTCAACGTGACCGCCTTCGCCATCAAGGGTTTGCCAACCAGAAGATGTCATGGTGATATGTTCAACACCAAGGCCAGTACCAGGGCCAAATACCGCAATGTTTCCATTAGCTTTAGCGGTTCCCTCGCCTATTTGAACAACTTGTTCATCACTTAAAACCGGTAATGAATGCGCAACTGCAGTGAAGTCATTAATCACATACAAGGCGTCCAGCTTTAATTGTGAACGCAACGCATTTTGTGAAAACGCCCAACTGTGGTTAGTCATTTCCACTTGGTCGCCTAACACTGGGCAAGCAATGGCTATACAGCCTTCTGTGAACGCATATTGCGGTAAATCAGCAAAATATTGAGCAATGGCAAGGTCAATACTGGCGAAGTCATTGCACATATATTTGATAATATCGGCAACGCCTGTCTCTGTTACACGCGCTAAACGGATATTAGTACCGCCAACATCAGCAACAAACTTATGACTCATTACGCTTGCTCCTGAGTGTAAAACAATGAACAAGCACCTTCTTCTGCGCCCGTTAAGATAGCGCGGATCCCAGCAAACATTTCACGCCCCATGCCAGTGTGATGATGTGCAAGATTAGCAGGCTTCGCTTCGCGTGCCGCTAGTGTTTCATCATCCACATGTAAGGTTAATGCGCCCGTTTCTGTGTTTAGCTCTATAACATCGCCGTCTTGCACTTTAGCCAGTAAACCGCCTTTATAGGCTTCTGGAGTGACGTGAATAGCAGCAGGTACTTTACCCGATGCACCTGACATACGCCCGTCAGTTACAAGCGCCACTTTAAAGCCGCGATCTTGTAGCACACCTAGTGGTGGTGTAAGACGGTGTAGCTCAGGCATACCGATAGCTGAAGGTCCTTGGAAACGCACAACGACGATACAATCTTTATCTAGCTTGCCAGACTTAAACGCGTCATCCAGTTCAAACTGATCTTCAAACACAACCGCTGGTGCTTTGATATTGCAGTGCGGCGTGCGAAGCGCAGAGGTTTTAATAACACCGCGTCCTAGATTGCCGTCTAGTACACTTAGACCGCCATCGGGCTTAAACGGCGCTTCAACGGTTGCGAGTACTTCTTTGTCGAGCGACTCAGTAGGACCATCTCGCCATTCTAGCTCGCCATCTTTGAGGACTGGCTCTTTGGTGTATAAGTCTAGTCCTTCACCAACAATTGTTTTCACATCGTTGTGAAGTAAACCGGCATCAAGCAGTTGCTTGATAAGTAAAGACATACCACCAGCAGCAACGAAGTGATTAATGTCAGCTGAGCCGTTAGGGTAAATACGAGTAAGTAGCGGCACTGCATTAGAGATATCCGAGAAGTCATCCCAATTTACGATATAGCCCGCAGCACGCGCCACTGCGATAAGGTGCATGGTGTGGTTAGTTGAGCCACCCGTTGCAAGCAAACCGACAAGACCGTTCACAATGGCCTTAGCATCGACAATGTGGCCAATTGGCGTGTAGTTATCACCAAGATCAGTCAAGCGCGTTGCTTGAACCGCTGCCGCTTTTGTAAGCGCGTCACGTAATGGCGTGCCCGGATTAACAAAAGAAGAGCCTGGTAAGTGCAAGCCCATCATTTCAACCACTAACTGGTTTGAGTTCGCGGTACCATAAAACGTACACGTTCCCGCAGAGTGGTAAGACTGAGACTCTGCTTCTAATAGTGCGTCACGGCCTACTTTGCCTTCAGCAAATTCTTGGCGAACCCGTGCTTTTTCTTTGTTTGGCAGACCCGACGGCATTGGACCAGCTGGAACAAAAACGGTTGGCAAGTGACCAAAAGTTAGTGCCCCCATCAGTAGTCCAGGTACGATTTTGTCGCAGATACCAAGCATCAATGTACTATCGAACATATTGTGCGAAAGCGCGATAGCTGCACCCTGAGCAATGTTGTCACGGCTCATTAAGCTTAAATCCATACCAGATTGGCCTTGGGTAACGCCGTCACACATTGCAGGTACACCACCCGCGAACTGCGCAACACTGCCAACCTCTTTTACCGCTTCGCGAATAAGCGCTGGATAGGTCTCATAAGGCTGATGCGCAGAAAGCATATCATTGTATGCAGACACGATGGCCACATTGGCTTTGGTCATTGAACGAAGGTCAGCTTTCTCGCTTGTACCACATGCTGCAAAGCCGTGAGCCAAGTTGCCGCATGAAAGCACACCGCGGTGTGGACCCTGACGACGAGCTGCTTCAATTTTTTCTAAATACGCTTTACGCGTTTCTTTACTACGCTCGATAATTCGTTGCGTAACTTCAGCAATTTTTGGATTCATGTTTGTCTCCTATGGCGCCCACATCAAAGTAACCGGCGCACGGTTAACTACGGCGGTGATGGGCTTTTGCGCTTCGGTGGCATTTTCAATAGCGTCTAGCAATACTTGCTTTTTCTTTTCACCCGTTAAGTGCAAAAAGATATTACGGCTATTAAGTAACGCTGGTAGCGTTAGTGAAATACGTTGATGAGGTGCTGTTGTAGGTTGAACAGCAATGCAGGTTCTGCCGCTGCTCATATCTAAGCCGTCAAGGACTTGCTCAGAACAAGGGAAAAGCGATGCAGTATGTCCGTCTTCCCCCATTCCAAGAATTAATGCATCGAAAGGCTGTGACATGCTGGCCAAATTTGATTCAGCTGCATTTACGCCTTCGTTTGCATCATCAGCATCGCTTTTCAATTCGATAAAACGAGCTGCTGCGGCTTTATTTTGAATTAGGTTATTTCTGACTAAGCTGGTGTTACTGGCCTCATGGCCCTCTTCAACCCAACGCTCGTCGGCAAGGGTAATATCAACCTTATCCCACTCTAAATCGGTTTCGCTTAACTGTTTAAACAGCGCGAGCGGCGTGCGACCGCCACTAACGATAAGCGAGGCACGACCACGTGTTTTAATACCTGTCTTTAAAATACTTACCAAGTCTTGCGCAAAGGCGTCGGTAAGTGCGTCAGGTGTTTCAAATGATAGCGTTGTTAAAGCCATATTACTTCTTCTTCCCTGTTTTACTTTCATACCAGCTGCGATTTTCACGCGCCAAAAGTCCAATTGAATCAACTGGTCCCCACGTTCCAGCCTGGTATGGTTCTGGCGACTCACTTGATTGCTTCCACGCCTCAAGAATTGAGTCAACCCACGTCCATGCTTGTTCAATTTCGTCACGACGAACGAATAGCGCCTGATTCCCCAGCATCACTTCAAGAAGCAGTTTCTCATAGGCATCTGGAATACGCTCGTTAGCAAAGGCTTCAGAGAAGCTTAAGTTAAGCTTAGATTTTTGTAAGTCCATAGAGCCTGAACTAGTTAAGCCAGGTACTTTGTTCATTACTGTGATTTCAACGCCTTCATCTGGCTGCAAGCGAATAACCAGTTTATTAGGCGGAAGATTTTTAAAGCTATCGCCAAATAAGTTGTGCGGCTGACGCTTGAAGTAAATAACGACTTCACTCACCTTGGTCGGCATTCGTTTACCTGTGCGTAGGTAAAACGGCACACCCGCCCAACGCCAGTTGTCGATCTCGGCTTTAATGGCAATAAAGGTTTCTGTTTTACTTTGCGTATTGGCACCTTCTTCTTCAAGGTATCCAGGTACTTCCTCGCCCTTTACAAAGCCGGATGTATACTGACCGCGAACCGTGCTTTCGTTAATGTTGAACGAATTGATAGGACGCAGTGCTTTAAGCACTTTCAGCTTCTCGTCACGAATGCTGTCAGCGTCAAGCGTTGTTGGCGGCTCCATGGCCACAAGACTCAGAATTTGTAGTAAGTGGTTTTGAACCATGTCACGCATTTGACCTGCATCGTCAAAATAACCCCAGCGACCTTCAATACCTACTGATTCAGCAACTGATATTTGAACGTGGTCAATACAGTTGTGATCCCAGTTTGTCGCGAAAATAGAGTTTGCGAAACGCAGTGACACTAGGTTAAGAACGGTCTCTTTACCTAAGTAATGGTCGATACGGTAAATTTGCTTCTCGTCGAAGTACTCTGCCACTTGCTCATTAATGACCTTGGAGGATTCCAAATCGTGACCGATTGGTTTTTCAAGCACTACACGAACGCTTGAATCGATAATTTTGCAGCTGTGCAAACCGCGGCAAATATCGCCGTAGATAGCTGGAGGTGTCGCTAAATAGCATACCATTGTGCGAGTGGGATCAACGTGGTCATCAAGAACACAGTAGCTATCAACATCTTTCATGTCGACGCAGGCGTAATGCAAACGCGCCTTCATGCGTTCCCAAGTTTCGTCACACAAGTTCTTTTCACCAAACTTAATAAGGTTGGTGTGAACTTCCTCAATATAGGCTTCAAGCTCCATTTCCTGACGCGCTACACCAACAATAGTAGTGTCTGGATGCATCAGATTTGCTTTCTCAAGCTGATATAAAGAAGGCAATAACTTGCGTCTTGAAAGATCTCCCAGCGTACCAAAAAGTACAAAATCACAGGGTTCGTAGGAATTATCCAATACCATATTCGTTGACCTTTTAAATGTATGTGTCCGCAGCGTATTGTACAGTTATTTACAACACTAACGACTATTTTTACCGTATAGTTAACACCAAATGTAGTAAAATTACAACTTGAACCAACTATAGGATATGAATATTTACCGTTTCCCTCAGTTTACCCTCATTTCCCCCATTTGAAACAACATATTTTGTCAAAAAATTACATTTTTCTTGTCACCGACGTCACAATAGGTACTATTAGTGATGTACCTTATTATAAACAGTGCTAAGTAGTTGCTATATCTGTATGAACATTTTAGAAAAAATCACACAAAATCAAGCGGCATTCAGTAAATCTGAGAAAAAGGTTGCTGAAGTCATTCTGGCTAACCCTCAAACGGCCATACATTCGAGTATAGCAACCCTCGCTAAAATGTCCGATGTTAGCGAGCCTACCGTTAATCGTTTTTGCCGTAGGCTTGACACTAAGGGCTTTCCCGACTTTAAACTTCACTTAGCACAGAGCTTGGCTAACGGCACGCCCTATGTAAATCGGCATGTTGACGAAAACGATAGCCCAGACGAATATACCAATAAAATTTTTGAATCGACCATGGCGTCGCTTGAAGTGGCTCGTCAGTCCGTTGACGTGAACGTTGTCAATCGCGTGGTTGATTTGCTTACGCAAGCGCAGAAGATTTCGTTTTTTGGTTTAGGCGCTTCAGCGTCCGTCGCTCATGACGCTCTCAACAAGTTTTTCCGCTTCAATGTACCTGTTGTATATTTTGAAGACATCTTAATGCAGCGCATGAGCTGTATGAATTGCTCTGCCGGTGACGTGGTTGTTCTAATAAGCCACACAGGGCGCACGAAAAGCCTTGTGGAAATTGCACAAATCGCCCGCATGAATGATGCGACAGTGGTTGGTATTACATCCGCAGATAGTCCACTCGCGCAAGAGTGTAGCTATGTTTTATCATTAGAAGTACCTGAAGACACCGACATGTATATGCCTATGGCGTCTCGCATCGCCCAACTGACGCTTATAGACGTTCTAGCTACAGGGTTTACTTTGCGCCGAGGCAATAAATTTAGAGAGAATCTAAAGCGCGTTAAGGATACGCTCCGCGGCTCCCGTTACGAAAAGCGCGGTGATTAGTCCCCTATCATTGATCATTGCCCGAATTATCGTCGTATAACATACGACCTTTAGCTTTTATGAAAACGCCTAACTGGTCGAGCCAGTTAGGCGTTTTTCTTTATTTCATTCACATTATTGTCAAATTAAACTATTATTCTGTAATAAAATTACGTAAAGCGATTACAGGCACACTGTTCATATGTGCTGCCAATCATCTTTGTCTTTTCTAACTTAGAAACAGCGACGGAATCACATGACCAGAAGAACGAAAATTCTTGCCACCCTTGGACCTTCAACCGACTCTCTTGAACAAATTCAGGCATTAATTGCCGCGGGCGCAAACACAGTGCGCATGAATTTCTCTCATGGGCAAGCTGAAGATCATATAGAACGTGCGAAGCGCGTTCGTGAGGCAGCTAAAAATCTTGGTAAATACGTAGCGATATTGGGTGACTTACAAGGCCCTAAAATACGCGTAGCACGCTTCGCCGAAGGTGCAGTTCGCTTAGAAGTAGGAGCAAAGTTTATCCTTGATGCCGAACTTGGTCGTGACGAAGGTGATGTTAATCAAGTAGGAATAGACTATAAAGCGCTACCTGATGACGTTTCAGCTGGTGACATTCTTCTGCTTGATGATGGCCGAATTCAGCTGAGAGTTACTGGTGTTGAAGGGCGTAAAGTCATCACTGAAGTTACGGTTGGTGGTAAACTTTCAAACAACAAAGGCATTAACCGTCAAGGCGGTGGTCTTTCAGCCGATGCGCTTACCGATAAAGACAAAGAAGATATTAAAACTGCTGCAAAAATTGGCGTTGATTATTTGGCTGTTTCTTTCCCCCGAAGCGGCGCCGATTTGAACTATGCGCGGGAACTTGCCGAAGCCGCAGGGTGCTACGCAAAAATTTGTGCAAAGGTAGAGCGCGCTGAAACCGTCGCTTCTGACGAAGCCATGGACGACATCATCTCTGCATCAGATGCCGTTATGGTAGCTCGTGGTGATTTGGGTGTTGAAATTGGTGATGCTGAGCTTGTTGGCGTTCAAAAGAAACTCATTGCACGTTCGCGCCAGCTCAACAAAGTGGTTATCACCGCAACCCAAATGATGGAGTCGATGATCGACAGCCCTATGCCAACACGCGCAGAGGTGATGGACGTTGCGAACGCTGTTCTTGATGGTACTGATGCCGTCATGCTATCAGCTGAAACGGCGGCAGGTAACTTCCCTATCGAAACCGTAGCAGCAATGGCACGTGTATGTGAAGGCGCGGAAACACACCCCAGCGTAAAAATTTCTAAACACCGTATGGACCAGCAGTTCTCATCAACGAGCGAGTCAATTGCTTTGTCTGCTGTATACGCAGCTAATCACCTTCCAAGCGTTAAAGCAATTGTGGGCTTAACTGAAAGCGGTACTACGCCAACGTTAATGTCACGCATTACAACGTCACTTCCCATAATTGCGATGTCTCGTCACGAGTCAACACTTAATACTATGGCACTTTGCCGCGGTGTTAAGCCAGTTTATTTTGACTCATCTAACAGCGAGCCAGGTAGATTAAAGTATGATGTTATTGCTTCACTAAAAGAAAAAGGTTTAGTGAAAAGTGGCGACAGCATTATCCTGACTTACGGCGATGAAATGGAAAAAGTGGGCGCGACTAACACATTGAAAATTGTTGAAGTGGAATAGAGCCACTCGGGTATTAAAGCGAAGCAAATGCTTCGCTTTTTTTTGCCTAAAATCTGCTGATACTTCAGCACACGCCAAAAATAAGCAATCGGGCGTTTTTATTCTTTAATCTAAAACGCCAAAACCGCTACATATATACCTAACCAATAACTAGTCAGGGCAATAATGACAAGGATAAGCATGAACAGTATTAAAAACATTTTCCGTTACTCGATAAAGGTAATCACACTAGCCTTAATGCTTATAGGCGTAGTGTGGGGAAACACGACTGTACAGGCTGCAATGAAGAGTACAGAGGTAAGCTCCCAAGCGGTACCTTCACAACCTATTATGATACAAGGCCCTATGCCCATAGAAGCGGAATATTTCGCCGCGCTTTTAGACAATGTAAACATTGAGTATTCGGGCAATGCCGTATTCTACCGAGGTACATTAGACGGCTACCCTATCGTCGTTGCGAAAACCGGCAAAGGACTTGAAAATACGGCAGCCGCTACAGCAATAGGTATAGAAAGATACCGTCCACGTCTTATCATTAACCAAGGTACATCAGGTGGCCATGACCCAGGTCTAAACGTAGGCGATATAGTCCTTGGCGAACGCAGCGTGAACGCATCAAACTTTAAAACCCAAAAACTTGCTAAGGGTGAAGGATCAAAACCATTTCAATGGCTACCTATGGATCTTATGGCCTCAGAAAAAAGTGCTGGTGAAGGCAGTAACGCGAAAGACGCTGAAAAGCTACGGTTTTACCTTGGTGATAAGACGCTGATTGCGCTGGCTTCATCACTTTCTTCGTCATATAAACGGGGTAAAGTTGTGACAGGTACCATTGGCAGCGGCAACTTTTGGAATAACGAGCTAGACAGAATAGCTTGGTTACACAAAAATATGGGCACTAGTGTTGAAGAGATGGAAACCTCTGCAGCCGCACAAATTGCCCACGCATACCACACACCGTTCTTAGGTATCCGCGTGTTATCAAACAATATCACCAATCACGGTGAATACGACCCCACCACAGCGAAAGATTGCCAAGCGTTTGTCGCTGACGTGGTAAAAGCGTACATCAAGTCATTAAATCAAATAGACTGAATGCCTAATTTCGCAATGAAAAAGGCCCCTTACTAGGGGCCTCTCGTTAAATCGCTTGGGCGGTATAAATTTCCGCCTCTTTCGAAACATCGCTCGCGTACTGCGATAAATGATGACTTAAGATGTTGTCAGCGCGCTCGACAAATTCATCTCGCTTAAACTTCCATCCACGCAAGTCAGCTTGTTTTGCTTGGGAAATATAAAAGTCTAAACGGGTTTTTCTTAACAGGTGCGCTTTTTTCTTCAAGTCGAAGTGAACGAGCGAAAATCTTCTCTCAACTTTCCGAATATCAGCGTGAACGGGACGCTCTACGTCATCTGCTGTTGCTTGGCCTACAGACAGTTTCCCCTGCCCTAGAACCCCAACCACAACAATAAGCGCTGAAACTACAATACCTGAATATATCCACTTTAAAAAGTTCATGTCTCACTCCTTGAACCAATTTTGAACTGCGTTGCTTTTTACCGAGTGCCCATGCATGTTAGGGCGCTCTCACTAGCTATGCGTTTATGTACATCGCTTATCGCAGGTTGAAATTCATTGACTAGCTGCGACTAATACTCAAAGGAAAGCAGCTTTCATACCATATAAATTTACTATTAGAATCAAAAGGATATGAAAATTAACCACTACACCGAAACCTGTAGAAGGAACTTTCTACACGCTTTAAAAGAAAATTTACCCTGTCTATTCTGTACACCGTTTAGGTAACAAGTCCCGACCAAAACATATTGAGAAAGATATAGTGTTTTGCGCATGTTTGGTATTACCAAAAAGGTCACTTTTTAGGCAAGACAACCTAACAACATTAGACATAAGTTATAAAAATGCGTAGCTCTAGAGCAAAACCTAAGTTCCCTTCCTTTTGGAAATATACCGCTACCTCGGGTTCAGAACTTCTGCTTATTTTTCTGGTACGTGCAATTCGTGCAGCGTTTAAAAACCGCAGGCAAATTCGATTTAAGTGAGTGGAAATAGGGGAAAGTAGCGTACCTCAGAGTTATTTGACGCCTCCTTGGTTACTTAAACCCCTCTGAGTCGTCTTCTTTTTATGCGAAAAAGGGGCGAATGCCCCTTTTATATTGCTTTTCTTGAAAAAGCCTTTAGTTCATTGCAGTCTCGGTAACCACGCGAAGGTCGCTTTTCACGTCTTTGACGTCAGACGCATTCTTCGCAATTTCAATCGCTAGGTCACGCTCTGCGTCAGAATCAACCTCACCTGTAAGCATCACGATACCGTTTTCCACGTCAACATCTATATCAAAACCTGAGATATCGGTGTCCATTAGAAGACGTGTTTTAATTACCGTTGCAATTTTGGCGTCAGTAAGTTCGCTTGTACCGTCATCTACAGAATCTTCCATGTCATCCGACATTTCGCCTTCCATGTCCTTGTCAGCAACAACAGTCAGTTTGTTGTCTACAGACGTAACACCGTCAATATTAGCGACCAACTCTTCTGCTAGCTTCTTATCTACAGAATTTTCGACTTTACCTGTAAGCACAACATTGCCGTCTTTGACGTCGGTATTGATATCGAACGAATCCAGGTTACCATTGAACAATAGCGTAGCTTCAGCTTTACCATCAATCCATGCGTCTTTGGCGCCCTTTTCCCACTTATTGTCAGTGTCCATATCACCTGCATAAGCTGCAGTTGTCAAAGTTGTAGCAACAATCATAGAAATTAGTGAACGTTTCATAACATTTCTCCTTTGTCGAAACTCATGAGGATATAAGCCAAAACCTTGCCAACAACACAACACACTGTTTTAAATATAAATTATTAAAAATAGCTATGATGTAAATCCCCGGGATTTGAAATCTTTGCTGTGAAACGAGAACTTTTTACCTGATGTTCAAAAAGTGAGCCGCTCATATCGTCAATTCGGAAAAACACAATAAGAACACTCATTGAAATTCTGCAATAGTAGAGCAGAAAAGATTAAACTGATTTAATAATTGAAACGTAGATAAGTGAGAATATCTTCTTGTCGTTTGGTGCCTGTCAACAACGCGAGAGGAAACGGCATTCAAACATTTTTTTAATATCAAGGACGCTAACCCCATGGATATTGCGCTTATTGCTGCTTCGATATTCTTCATAACAGTCAGCTTTATTCCCCTTTTACCCTCCTCGCATTGGTTGGTTAGGGTGTGGGAGTTCCCCCGCTTACAACTATCTGTACTCATTGCCATTCTACTTATGTGCCACGCACTAAACTGGACGCCAAATCATGACTGGTTGCTTATTAATGCTCTTGTAATAATAGGATTAGGTGTAAGTCTGCTCTACCAACTAATTTGGATAATCCCTTACACACCCTTCTACAAAAAAGATGTCAAAAGAATAGAAAAACCTGAGACAAATAGCACGATAAGCGTGCTTTCAAGCAACGTATATATGCCAAACAATGACTTCAGAAAACTTATTGAACATGTAAGAAACAAACAACCAGATTTTCTAGTGACATTAGAGTCAAATGAAAAGTGGCAAAAGGGGATGAGTGAAATCGAATCAGAGTATCCTTATCGAAAGTTTTGCGCACTTGAAAACCTTTATGGCATGCATTTATATAGCAAAATACCGTTTGAAGAGGCTACGCTAAACTTCCTTATCGAAGATGATGTTCCTTCAATGAAGGTAAAGGTAAATTTCCACGGGCAAGACACCCTACTTTATTTTCTTCACCCTAAGCCTCCTAGCCCAACAGAAAACACGTATGCAAAGCCACGTGATATCGAATTAGCCGTTGTTGGAGAAGAAATATCAAAAACAAGCGGACCGATTATAGTGGCGGGCGACCTTAACGATGTAGCTTGGTCACCAACAACACGAAAGTTTAAAAAGATTAGTGGACTGCTCGATCCAAGGGAAGGTCGCGGTTTTTACAATACGTTTCACGCAAAATACCCGTTAGTTAAATGGCCGCTAGACCATGTATTTCATTCTGAGCATTTTGCATTAGTTCACATTGAGAAATTAGAGAGTATAGGCTCCGACCACTACCCTCTTTATACTGAGTTAGCGTTTATTAAAGCCTAATAAACCATCTTATCTGGGAAAAGGACTATTTAGTTAGCGCTTCTATGCTTTACACACCACATTAGGCTTTCACAAGCCTCTTCTCGCTTTTTAAAGTGTGCCAGGCCAATAAGAATACCTTCCCTTGGCCAAACTGCTTGGTCAAGCACGCTTTGATCCTCTTGAGATAGTTCCTGTCTATTTAATACAATCTCTACCGCTTTTTTGTTCGGTTTGATTAGCGTGGGGTTGGCAGCCTCGACTAACGAAGATTTAACACATATGTACTCACGTTTTACTGGGTCGCGTACTACTCCTATAAAATCATTATCACAAATTATAGCAGGCCAGCCTTCCGAGATTCGACTTTGACCAAACATGATCAACGTAAAGGCAAACAGAACAAAAAGCGTAAGGCCAATAAATTGTGCGCTTAGATCCGGGGCAACGCTTATAATCACCGCAACGACCGCAGCGAAAAATATCCAGCCACCAAACACTCGTCGCATGGCGTTTGGAGAAATCCCAGATATCACATCCACTGATTTTAGTGATTGCTTATCATATTGTTTAATAAATACAGACGATTGTGATTCCACAGCCTTTCCATGAGAAGAGTAAGAGAAACAAAAATTAGTACGTTATAAGTAAGGCTGAAGATTTACCTTCACTCAGAACAGCAACGTATTGCGATAAAGACGCAAACTTTACGCAAAAAAGCGTGCTCATTAATAACGGTATCAATATTTAAAGTATTGAATTGTAATGTTTAAAAACAGGGGGAAAGCATAGCAAAATTAGTTGCAGTGGCAAAGCAATTACACGTTCAAAACACAGGTTAATAAGTTCTAAAGATAATGATTATTTTACGTACTGTTACCGTGTGTAAGCTCTCGACATAATATACCGAAAGGTTTCCCTCATCTCGGCAACAGTTTTACAAAAAGTCTTAAAGAGTTAGAAACGTACAAGGAATAAGGATCAATAACTAAGGGGGGTATGTAAAATTTTCTTTCTTTGAGCACCTCTTTCGTTATCCAGCGTGATTTGTAGTATGTGAAAACGGCCAAAAAAACCATATAAACGAAATATATCAACAACCTAAAGTTAAGGAACATTCTTTGCTTCATACGAAAGTATAGTCTGCAAGGTGCACCGTCGAAGGCAGTAAGCATTCAACAGATAAGCAAAGGAGGAAGAGTATGCGTTCACCAATTAGTGCAGTCACTATTGTGAAGAATAGAACTGAAAAACTGACCAATCTGATAACTCAACTTGAGCAATGCTCACCAACGCCCGATGAACTTGTTATTGTTTGGATGGCACCGCCATCAGATCTTTCTCTAATACAAAGTGACAAATTAGACATCGTTCACAAATTTACAACCCAAGGCGAACTTCCAATTGCGAAAGCGAGAAATAAAGGAATGCTAGCCGCAAAACACGCAAACCTTGCCTATTTAAATGTTGATGCTGTGGTATCTCCATCGTTGTTTAAAGACGGCTTACTTGCACTGAAAGATAACGCGGTAATTTTTACCTCCGTTGTTTTTCTGCCCAGTGAACGATGTGAGAAACCGTACTCAGACATTGCTAAAAACGAACGACAAATTGGCTATTTAGCGAGTAACGACGACACGCTACCCAAAGAAGATAACAACGAAATACCCTCAAGAGATCAGGAAATTAATCATGGAAAGTTTAGTGACGATAGTATTTGTTCTACAGTGTTTTTTATTCGTAAGGCAGACTTTCAGAAAACCGGCGGCTTCGATGAAGGCTACGCAGGTTTCGGACTAAATGACGAAGATTTTTTCACTCACTGCAGAGCGTTGGGTTTTTCACTTGAGCAATTACCTACCCGTACCTTTGCTCCTCAGCGTCCCAATTATCAATGCCCCGTCAATCACTTACTCGATTTCGTGCACAACGCGCAGCGATTTCGAGCAAAATGGGCATTCTTTCCATGCGAATCGGTATTAAACGCCTATGCGGAAAAAGGCTACATTAATGCTGACTTCATCGAGCATGGCATCAAGATTATCCAACTTCCTGAGCGTGAAAATGAAAAACGTGACTTCGATAGCCAAGACGTTGTTATGGAAATACATTCCTCGTCAGATAGGGTCGCTTTTACTTCTTTTCACTCCCCTAAAAAAAGCCAAGGTTTTTTAAGAACAACTGCATAACTGTTCTACAAGGAGATAGGGAATGTCTTTCGTTAAGCCAGATATAGTACAGCGTTTCTTTTCGTTTATAGGGGAAGATAGCTTTCCCTGTGTTGGGGCTAAAACAGCACTGACCAGAGGGCAGGTATACGTAAAACACTACGACAACATAGAATGTAAAACCAATGAAACCGATATATTGGCTTCGATTCATACGTTCGTAGAGTCTTTTGATATTGAGCAAGATATGTACTCCTCGCTAGTCGTCACATTCGAGCAACCAGATACCATAAGCGAATACGCGTTTGATAAGCTGCTGTGGGAAAAACTGCAGCGTCTGCATGAAGTGGACGCGTGTTTGAAGCCTTGGGATAGCAAAGTGTCTAGCGATCCGCAAAGTGCACAGTTTAGTCTTAGCTTAGGCGGAAAAGGCTTCTTCGTTATAGGTTTACACCCGAATGCCTCTAGAAAGAGTCGACGATTCTCTCATCCCACCATTGTGTTTAATTTACACGAACAGTTTGAATTACTTAGAGAGCAGCATAAGTTTGACGCGTTTAGAGAACATATCAGAAAGCGTGATACGGCCTACTGCGGCAGTAAGAACCCATTGCTTGCAAATCATGGTGACAGTTCGGAAGTGTATCAATACAGTGGTAAAACGCATACTGAAGAATGGGAATGCCCCTTCAAACACGTAAAAAACAAAACACCACAGCTACAATAAGGGCCAAACATGAAACAGACAATTCAGCCAAGAAGCGGCACAGCGTTCACAATCAAAAAAGGCGAACTGCTGAAAGTTATCGACCCAGAGGGCCAGCAAGTGGCCGATCTTTATGCATTTAATGAGCATGATAAAGAAGAGTTTATCTCTTCAGGACGAAGCTTAGACTACAATGAAAGCCTACAGTTTAAACAAGGTAGCTTACTGTACTCTAATCAAAGCAATGTGATGTTTGAAATTATTGAAGACAAAGTCGAAGATCATGATTTCCTACTGACACCTTGTAGCGTTGATACATTTAAGCATTTTTATCCTAATGAAGCGCCTGTTCCGGGCTGTCACGGTAACTTGGTTGCCGCCTTTGCTGAGTTCGGTATTCCAGAGCATCACGTATGCACTACTTTCAATACTTTTATGAATGTTGAGATAGATAGCACCGGTAAGATTGCTGTTTTGCCGCCCAAGTCAAAAGCCGGCGATTATACTGTGTTTAAAGCTAAAATGGATATGATTGTAGGCCTAACCGCATGTTCAGCGGGTGAATCAAATAATTTTCGATATAAACCAATTCAGTTCGAAATATTGCCCGCGAACCTGCAATAGTTCCCGACATTTACTTACCCTCAATCATGTTCCTTATATGCTATCGCGGTTCTGCGATAGCGCTCATTTTTTCATGTTGACAATCGAAACGCATATACCGTTTAAACGATGTCCGGGCGTTAACGGCGGATGTTGAGTCTCAAAAGCCACAAAAAGACAAAGTACGGACAATCTTCATCGACAAAGGCGTTTACCGAGAGCGAGTCGTGGCTGGCAACCCAGCGAGATGTCTCACATAGAGGAGATGAAGTAAATAGTTAGATACATTGCGTAACCACTTGGTATCTATTATCTTTTAAGTATCACTGTGCTTCGCATGCTCCTATGTCTATACGATTTCGATACATCATCGCTCTTGCACTGACGGCGTCTCTTATCACTCTTTCTTTTTTGGTGTTGTCAGATCTTATTAAAAATCAAAAGCAGGATGCAGAAATTATTAATATTGCAGGTCAGCAGCGTATGCTGTCACAGCGCATTGCGCTGCTTGTCGGTACGGCAAACATATGCGATGACAGTGACGAGCGCCGCTATCTCAATAAGTCACTAACGCGTTTTAAGCAAAACCACCAGTATTTAATTTCGTTAGAGCAGCTTCCTATTGTCACCTTTAATACTTATTTTAAAAGTGGCCAGCTTGACAGGATGATCAATGACTATGTTGCAAAGGCCGAAAAAGTTTTAGAAAACGACGAATGTAAACCAACCCAATTATTAGACATTAACCAACTTACAGCACTTCTTGAGCAGCTGGATAACGTAGTAAATCAGTTCGAATTTGATGCAACCAGTCGTGTAGAAACGGTGTTATCAATAGAGATGTACCTGTGGCTAGCCGCACTTTTTCTTCTGACAGTTGAAGCTGCCTGTATATTTTTTCCAATGGAACTTGAAATAAAACGTTCATTTAAAAAACTCAACACGTTAAAAGAGCAAGCAGAAAATAATGCTGAGCTGGCGCAAAAAGCCAATAAAGCAAAATCAGAGTTCCTTTCTAGCATGAGCCACGAACTGCGAACCCCGATGAATGGTCTATTTGGCATGATAGAGCTGGCAATCGATAACCCAGAGAAGAGCGGTATCTATCTTAAAAAGGCCAAAACTGCTGGGCGGCAGCTACTTGTACTTATCAATGACATTTTGGATATATCCAAAATAGAGGCGGGAAAGATTAAAATTGAACAAGCGCCAGTTGATCTGCTCCAAGTGCTGGATGATGTGGTCTCACTTCAGCGGGTATATTGTCAGCGCAAAGGCTTGGCATTTAAATATATCAAAGATCCCTCTCTCCCTCACATAATCAAAGGCGATATTACCCGCATTTCGCAAATCCTTCACAACTTACTCAGCAACGCGATAAAGTTTACAGAGCAAGGCTCCGTCACACTAAAGGTTGACTACGCAAGCCAAGTGGATGGCAACCTTCTTACGTTCGATATAATTGACACGGGTATAGGTATAGCCTCACCGAAACTTAAAACTATTTTTCGCAAGTTTGAACAAGCAGACCAATCTACGACCCGCGAATTTGGGGGCACAGGGCTAGGTTTAAGCATTGCTAAACAGCTCGCTAATCTGATGGGAGGCGACATTAAAGTATACTCCGTGCCCGGTGAAGGCAGTTCGTTTAAGTTCCACTTGAAGGTAGAAGAGACTCACCTCCCCTTAATCACCGTAGAAACGAATATGAATTTGCGCTGTGCAATCATTGATGATTTACAAACCAGCCGCGAGTACGTTGAGCATATTGTTACTTCGATGTCGATTAAACCCACTTGCTACGAGAGCGCAAAGGCCTATCTGAACGATAATCCACTTAACTATGAAGTAATTATTTTAGATCTTTCCATGCCAGAAATGAGCGGCGCTGATCTGATTGAGCAATTAAAAACCATGAGTCCAGCATCGCTTCCAAAAATTATTCTAATATCTGCTGAACTGGAGCGCTTAGAAGACGAGGGAGACATACAAGCACTTATTTGGAAGAGCCACGCAAAGCCTATCAACAGGCGAGAGTTGGAGAACGACTTAGCCAAGTTAATAGAAAAGCAGCCCAATAACCAACAGAACATTCAAACCATCAACAAGTCGAAACGAATATTATTGGCTGAAGATAACGAAATAAACGCCGAGATAGTGAAAGCAATATTACAAAACGAGGGGTACAAATTTCTCCACGTAAAAAACGGCTCAGACGCGGTTGATGTCTGCAAAAAACATAACTTTGACCTCATACTGATGGACTGTAATATGCCCATCATGGGCGGCATAGAAGCATCGATTTTTCTACGCAAAACCTTCGATGTAAAAACTCCGATTGTTGCGCTAACCGCTAATGCCTTTGCTGAAGACAAGGATGAATGTTTGGCTGCAGGTATGGATGACTTTTTAGCCAAGCCGTTAGACAAAGATACGCTGCTGCTATGTATCAGAAAATACCTTGGTTCGTGATAAGCGTTATCAAACGCCAAATAACTAACGAATTAACTATATCGCTACAACCTGCGAGGCTGGTATTTATGGCTCATATAGCTAATTCACAGGTTTCATAGCGAACGTAAATTTTTTATTAGACTGTGTAAAGCTCTTCTTCTACAACGTAACCCGGTGCGATAGCCAGATTGTCAGTATTGGCAAGGCTTTGCTGGTTTCTAAGCCAAAGTTGATATTCACCAGTACGTAAACTCGCGTGCTTAGTACAGTCAACATTCCAACGCCTTAACAAGTACCCTGCCATGGCCGCACGTACCTCTAAGGTAAGCACTCCTTCCTCCATCGCGTAATCAAGCTCTATTGCGGTAGGGTATTTTATATTTTTAGGATGGGGCACAATTTCGAGCGAGATAAGTCTTCCCCACTCTTTGTCGTTTTCGATACATTCATGTGCTTCTGGTTCAGCTTTCACTGTCACCTTGCTGAAGCGGGTTAAGACAAAGTCTCTAAAGCTCTGTGATTTTCTGTCGAACGCTCTAACATGCCACCGCTGACCATTATCGACAATACTATGCGGTACCAGTTCTCGCGCGCCGCTACCGCTAGATAATGACGTATAAATAACGCTAATCGCTTTGTTGTTAACAATAGCCTGCACTACTTTAGCCACCACAAAGATATCAGGCACGTTTAGCGAAGACGCACTTTCTACAGGGAAATTCACATCGCCAATAGCATCAAACCCGTCTGAGATGTCATTGGCAAGCTTTACCAAGGTGCGCTTTGCATCGTGCTCGAAAACCGGAACAAAGCTATCTGTTTGAAAGTAACGTTTTTCTCTTGGATCGTAAATTAAGTTATTAGGCGCAAGCTCTTTGTATAGCGTAAAGTCGCGTGAGCCTGCCGATAGCCCTACTTCGAAACGATTTATTAAGTCCTGTCGATGTATAGCCCCTTTAAACAATAGGCAGAAGTCGATATACGCCAGCCGTTGGCGTTGAGAAAAAGAAATGGTTTCTAACATGGTGCGCACTTATTGTATTTTTATTCAGTGTGGTTCATTTAAAGCCGCATGTAAATAGCAAAAGAGATAAAAAAGCCCAGCACTTGGCTGGGCTTAAACGTTTAGCATTTAAGGTTTATTATTTCGCACGTTTACGAGCGAAAAACATACCGCCTAAAGCCAGAAGCGATAGCGCAAAAGTACCTGGTGCAGGTACTTGAGCGATGGTGAAGTTTGTGCTCTCAACAATAATGCCATCTAGCGGGCTTCCACCTTGCGCCAACTCCGCATTAACGGGTGATAAGTTAACCGAGCCAGCATTGAGCGCCAGTAAATTAAACGAAAACAGTTCGACAGAACTTTTACCATTTTGCGTAAAAACTGCACCTTCAAAAGAAGGATCAAACGCGGCAAAAAATGACTCAATCGAAACAATATTTAAAGTACTTTCGTTACTTCCATTAGTGCTTACCGCCGACTGCACACCTAATGCTCCTAAATCCAAAATAGACGAAACATCAAGGCTTAAAAGTAAGCTATCGAAGTTGAAAAGTGCACTATAGCCATTGAAGTAAGTCTGCACGCCATTTAATGACAACCTTGAAGCACTCACCGTTGCAGTAATCGTTTCACCAACGTTATAAGTGTCTTTATCTGTGGTAATCGAAATTAGTGCTGCATTTGCATTGAAAGTAGCGGCAGCTATTAATAGTAAAAAGAATTTTTTCATTGTTATTTTCCTAAAATTAAATTGCACAATTAGCGCGTGTACACATCGCCATTAATGCTTGAATATCAAAGAAATTAATTTGGCCGTCGCCGTTAAAATCGTAGGTTTCACCCGTCGCTTGCCCTTGCAAAAACAGTTGATAAAAGGCCATGATATCGTTGTAATCTACATCGTTATCACCATCAAAATCTCCAACTGTGACTTCTTCTGGGAAGTTGAGTACTACCACAACTGGGTCATGATCTGATGAACGATATGCATCAGCGCCATAATAGCTAGAAAGCTGAGTTTCTGATTTAAATTCAACGTTATAGTCGAATACACGAGGTTCGTCGGCATTGATGTGCCATACCGTTGCATCGACCACATATTCAGTTAACGATGGGCTTGATAAAGCGTGGTCGAGATAACCCATTTCGCCACCGAAGCTATACGAATAAGCATTATCGCCATCAAAGAAGTTAACCAAGTTGCTGTAGCCAGCCTCTTCAAGCGCAAGGATAGGTTCTTCTTTTGCATAAGCATTCAAGTCACCCATAACGATAACGCGGTCAGACAAGACGTCGCCGTTTTGCTCAACAAGTGAAATTAGACCTTGTGCTGCTTGAGTACGCAGTTCATTCCAGCAGCCCTGGCCGTCACCTAAATCGGCATCATTGCCTGTAGCATCACCACAGCTTTTTGACTTAAAGTGGTTTATCGCTAACGTAAAGGCTTCACCATTGCTGTTTACACTAAAGCTTTGTAACAGCGGCTGACGGTTACCATAGTCAAAGGGTGCTTCAGACGAAGTAACAGGGTTACCCTGAAGTGAAACTACCGCTGGCTTGTAGATAATACCCACGGCAATTTCATCACCACCTAGTTGCGACTCTAAAGCAACATAGCTGTACTCATCGCTGCCTAGTTCAGCGTTAACGCTGTCAACTAATGTCGCAATTGCAGAATCGCTGCTATAGCCATCGTTTTCAATTTCAACAAGGCCAAGTACATCCGCGTTCATTGCTACGATAGCAGCAATGGTTTTTGCTTTCTGACGTTCGAACTCAGCAACTGAATCTGCGCCGCGCGAGGTCGGGAAGTCTGGACCATTGAAGTAGTTAAGCACGTTGAAGCTAGCCACTTTTACATCACCAATAGCGTTTAGCTGTGGTGCAGCAATCCGAGGGTTAGTGCGCACAGTTTGGATATCACCAACAGGGATAAGGTTGTAAGCACCAAATGCGTAATGTAATACACCTTCAAGAGCTTCTACACTGTCACCCAAACGCAGCGGGTTGTTATGCGATAGGCCACCAACAGGGAAAGGGATACCATCCAAATTCTGTGATGTTGCTCCGTCCTCAACCAATAAAGTGTTTCGCGCGTTAGTTTCCGCTAACGCCAACGCTTCTTCTGAACCCGCTACAAATTGGTTTGTAGGGATCATTAAGCGTTCTGAAGACACGTTGAACTGACCATAGCGCCCAAGATTATAGATATCAGACACTTTAAGGGTTTGCTCAAAGCTTATTTGCATGCCCTCAAACGCTTCTAAATTGGTATCTGAAGAGAATGGCATAGTAATCGACGTGTAGAGCACACTCTCAGCTGCGCCAGTCACCTCTACATCCGCAGACAAAGCTAGTTGAGTTACACCAAAGCGCTCACCTACAGTAACTTGTAAACGCACCGCATCGCCCGCTACTGGTAGGCTAAATGAACCTGCGTAAACAAACACACCTTCAGATGTTGCCGTATTACCGTCTGAATCACTCGCTTCTTCCTGAACGAAGAAACCGCTCATGGCAGGCACAACTTTAGTTACTACTGCTTCAACAATCACATCCGTGCCGGCCAGCGCTGATTCCTCACCGTCGCCTTGGATCGCACTGATAAGCACAACTTCAGCAATAGGGTCGGTCGGGTCGGTGGGTTCTGTCGGGTCAGTCGGATCCGTTGGTCCGCTTACTGAACCGTTATGGCCACCAAAGTTACTAAGTGTATCTTTTGGAAAGCTATCCCATTCATCAGTGGTGAAAGCAGGGTTACGATTAGGATTTCCGCCTGTCACTGAACTCTTACGCACTAGCGTAACGTCTTTACCCCAGTCAGTATCAACCCCATAAGTACCCAATGCATCTACAACTTGCCCGTTGTATACCAGCTCAACGTAATCGTCGCCGTTAAAGTTCATTACGAAACTGCTGATTGTAGAACCAGCTGTAAGCAATGCATCAGCTTGTGCGTGTGCGAACGTTGCTACGCCGCCGGCAGGAATTTCACCTTCAAGTGCTAGCACTTTGCGGTCGGCATCGGCAGTATCACCGTTTGAAAGTAAAACTAACTCATAACCAGACAAGCTCACAGGTTGAGTCGAGCTATTGAAAAGTTCTATCGCTTTGTTAAAGCCGCCACCCTCAATATACTCTGATATGTAAACGCTATTGGTTGACGACCCAGCATCACCACCAGTGTCTCCTCCGGTATCTCCGCCAGCATCTCCTCCGGTATCACCGCCAGTATCGCCACCAGTGTCACCACCCGAGTCTCCGCCTGTGCCATCGCAGCTTTCGTTGAAGATAAGCGAGGCCAGTTCAGGCTTGTCAATAAACGGATTTCGATTACCTTGGAATTCATAAACACGTTCATTACGGCGACGTTCGAATTCATCTACTGGGTCGCTTTCATGCCACTGAAGCAACACACAAAGTTTGCCGAAGGCAGCTTCGTCAGTAGTGGTTAAGCGATTCAGCAAGACTAGATCTTCTTCAGTGTCGCCAGCGGTATTGCCGTCATAACGCACATCCATGTAAAGCATAGAGCGCGCAACGTCACCTTTTACCGCGTCACGTGGTTCAAACGAGTCACTGTCTACGCGGTTTGCTGGCGCTTCATTAAGTTCGTTATCGCTGAAGTCAAAATCTAGATTCCCGCGTGAGCTGTTAACTGAAATGTCAGTAGGACGTAAGTGCAGGATGTCGCTATAAGCCGTTAAACTTGTGCTTGAGAAGCCATGACTTTTCGCCCATACGTGCTCGCGGTTCCAGTTGTCTTGGTTCGTACTTTGACTACCGCTACCGTTGGTAAATTTATCTTGTGATACGCCCTTGTAAAACAGGATGACGTTATCGGTATTGGCAGGGTCTTCATCGGTATAAGTTAACGCTGTCCATACTTCAGAGTATGACAACGTACGATGTCCGTTCTCAATGATTGCGTGCGTTGTTTCTTTTAATGTTTGCGCGCTTTCACCATTGGCAATGTTCGTATCGAGCGTGGCGTAATAGTCTGAAGCAACAAAGTCGCTCGCTAAGTTGATGGCTTCAAGATCTGGACAGTTAAAACAGGTTCCGCTTAAGAAAAGAAGTTCACCAGAAGGTTCTCCGCCCTCGTCAGGTGTATCGCCGCCGTCTGTCGCCCCAGACGAGCTAACTGAAATGCTTTCAAGGTTGAGATACTCGGTTCCTGCGTTGTTTGCCATAGCAACTTTAAGAACAAGGCTGTTCCCGCTGCCAATAGCAGCCGAAACGTTGCCGTTCTCAAAATCGTCTTCTACTGTGTGGTCACTACCAGCGATAGGCGCAATAAGTTCAAACGCCCCACCGTCGATGGAATAGAAAACGTCAATATAGTCAGCCTCCTCCATGGTACCGCTTTTAGATAACAAAGCGTCGATAGTAATATCACTCTGACCGGTTATGTCTATAGACTCACTCAACCAAACCACGTCGCCATCTACATCACGGGCTTGCATCGCGCCATTTGCGACGCGAAACCAATCTGACGTTGCAGTTAATTCACCAGTGGAAACATCGATTGACCAGCGACTTACCCCTTCAATAGTGACGTTAGTTCCAATTTCGATGGGGCCCGTCGCGCCCTTGCCCTGCAGTTCACTGGCTTCGAAGTCTTCTAGCCATAATGTGTCTGCTGTTGCATTAAATGAAACCGCTCCTAATGACAGCGCACCTGATAGTAGTGCGTTAACTAACTTCGCCGATGTCCTCAGCTTATACTTTTGTGTGTTACCCTCATTAATCATTTTTGCTTTCCGCTTTTTTGTATAAGGAAGGTATAAATTCTTATACATGGGTATACGCAGCAAGCACTTAATGAAAATAATAATAGAAACGTCACACACCAATAGAATCAGCAACTTACAGGCTTAAAATAAGTTTATTTATTGGTTAACTCTACTGAACTTCAGGACAGGGAAAGCTGATTTGTCACAAACCTGAATTGTTACCGTTATGACACACTTTGATGACGCTTAACGGTGCAGGCTTTAGTTTTATGCACAAAAAAAGAGCGCTTAATAGCGCCCTTCACCGTCACGTAGAAGTGAATAACGCGAAGACATATCGCGCTCGTTACTCGCTTTACTGACTATTTAGGAAGCGGTCAAAATCATCTTGAAACGCCGTTTTCAGTCTCATGCATTGCTTAGATTCATCTTGCATGATCTCAACACCTCGCGACATTCCTTGATATTTATTGCTTATTTTACCGTAGAAGTTGTTCGCCAATTCTAGGTTCTCACTAGAACAAGTTGTTGAAACAAACTCTGGCATGCGGCTTACGTGATAGTCAGGCATTTTCTTAATAAGCGCTTCATGATTCCTATCCAGCCATTCGTACAATAATGAATGGTCGTCTAGGTTACGGGCTACACTAACGACCATGTACATGGTATTCGCAGGCGTAATATCTTCGGTTAGCGCTAAATCTAACATTTTAAAAACACTGGTTTTATCTTTAAAGTGCATGGAATAGATCAAGGTGCTCTTCACGTTAGGCAGCTGAGCTTTTTTAAACGCGTCAACAATCGCGTTAAACCATTTACTCTGCTCACCGTCTTTAGTGTTTTTTGTCGCTATTTCGATTGCAGTACCTGCAATACCTGAGGGTACGCTTGTGGTGTCGTTAAGATACTGGTTGGCTAAATCAACGCTCTGCTCTACCAGTGCTTGGCTATTAGCATGTGTACCGAGCAAGTCATAGAGTTCATTGCGCAGGCGAATTATATCAGCGCTGTCTTGCTCACTTTGCGTAAGCGTAAGCGCATTTAATAGCGGCATATAACTTTTGTTTAAAAGCGCAGTGTAAGCCTCTTGATTGCGGTCATTGACTAAGTAATCAAAATCTTTCAATACGCCAACCGCCGCGCGAATTACCGCTGGGTCGTCGTCTTTGGCCAAAGTATTCAGCACTTTCATGACGCTATCCACGCCGATTTCATTAGCATTTAATAGCGCTTGATAGTTATAAAGCAGGTTTTTCTTCTCACGCTTATTGAGGACATCAGTGTTATCAAGCAAGGCGCTAAGTTGACTGGGCTCTATCGACCAACGGAAATACCCGGTGGCATTATCATTAGGAAATACCCAGTCAGCTTCAGCTATCTTAGGCAACATGGTGGTCTCTTTATCAATAAAGACAACTTCGTTAAGCATTTTCCCCTTCAACTGATAAGTGAGTTTAAGTGGAATAGCCCACGTTTGGTCTTCCACCGTTGCGCCAGCTAAATGAAAACGAGATTGGGTTATTTTACCCTCTTTTGATATGTGAATGAGTGGGTAACCAGGCTGCTCTAAGTACGCTTTCATCATGGCACTTAAGTTAAAGTCTGATACGCTATCAAGCGCTTTCCACAAGTCATCGGCCACCGTGTTGCCCCAGGCATGAGTGTTCATGTAATTCTGAACCCCTTCACGGAATTTCTCTGTACCAATCAGCGATTCTATCATCTGCAAAATTGACTCGCCCTTAGAGTAGTTAAGGCCAAGCCCATCCATTACATCAGGCTGACTTTTCACGACCTTTTTTACAGGTTTAACCGTAGGGCTAGCATCCGCTGTAAATGCCCCCTCTTGAACGATGCGATCGGCGTAGTTCAGTTCTGGATAAAGGGTTTTCATCGTATGGCTCGCCGCCCACGAAGCGAATGCTTCGTTCAACCATAAATCATCCCACCATGCCATGGTAACCAAGTTGCCAAACCATTGGTGAGCAAGCTCATGGGCGATCACATTTAATGGCCGTGAACGCTCCGTCACACTTGGGTTATCCTCAAGCAGCAGTAAGCTGTCTCTGTACGTGATTAGCCCCACATTTTCCATTGCGCCATGGGTAAAGTTAGGAACAGCCACAAAGTCCATTTTTTTGTACGGATACTTTATGCCAAAGAAGTCTTCCAGCGAGGCTAGGATTTCAGGCGTATGCTTAACAACAAATTTTGTCTTGTCAGCATAGCCTTTAGGCACATAAATTTTTCCAGGTACCGATAGCCCTGTCATCTCCGAGCTATCAAACGGGCCTACTGTATAAGCTATCAGGTAGGTGGGCATAGGCTTTGTTCTTTCGAACACTACAGTTTTTATGCCGTTTTCAACCGTGATTTCTTCAACAGGTGTGTTCCCTACTATCTCCTGATGGGCGGGCGAACTAATCGTCATCTGATAGGGAATTTTGAAGTTCGGTTCGTCAAAGCTTGGAAAAGCTTTACGAGCGTGCATGTCTTCAAACTGCGTGAAAATATAGTTGGTATCTTCAAAGCGTGACAAATACATTCCGTCAGAAGACGTGTTTACCTTACCCTCAAAGCTTATCTCTAACTGATAGTTACCCGGCGCAACCTCGCTCTGCGCTTCTCCCCAATTTATATCGTAATCGCCAATAGACACAGAGAGCGGGATAATGGTTTCACCTGACACTAAGCGCGCCGAATTTACAGTGAGATCCTGCTGATAGAAACCAATTTTATTCGTTGTTTTTTTTACGGTGACATCAATTGTTGTGGTCCCTGTATAGGCAGGGTTGTCAGGGTCGATGTTAAGATGGATTCGTTGGAACGTCGGCGCCACTTGCGAAGGTAAGCGATATTCAACATCCGCTAGCGTCTTTTTCAATGGCGCTACAGCGGAAGAAACCGAAGTTTCTTGCGCTGTGACCGTTGGCGCAGATAGAGAAGCAAACGCACAGGCTACAGCCACAGCCAGTTTTGTAAATCGTTTCATTATGTTTTATCCGTGTTAAGGGAAAGTCCCTATATTTGTACACAGATAAGGATAATGATGATAAAAGGCCTTATCAATCGAAAGGCCTTTTGGCGCAACGTGAAATTGTTACCATTAGTGTCAGCCGCATAAATTGTGGCACTCGTCGTACAATTCCAGGCGTAGGTTAACGTTTAGAATTGATAGCGACGCAACTGCGTTTGCATTTGCTTAATCCTTTCGACTAACGCTTCGCAATTCTCAACCACCTGTTGAGCGTAATCACTATTCGCATGTCCGACCTGTTGAATACTGATAACACCTTTGTTGACCTCATCGGCCACAGTAGTTTGACCTTCAGCCATACTCGCTGCTTCGTGGTTAAGGGTAGTGATTCGTGCCACCGCATCTAACGCCTGCTTTAAAGAGTCACCAGCATGTTTTGTTGACTCTACGGTTTTAAATGCCGTTTCTTTGTTTTGCTGCATTTTCTCAGAAGCCACGCGACTCCCTTGCTGTAACCTTTCAATCATGATGCGAATTTCTTCAGTGGATGACTGGGTCCGGCTGGCTAGTGAGCGTACCTCGTCGGCCACTACTGCAAAGCCCCTGCCCTGTTCACCGGCTCTTGCTGCTTCGATCGCTGCGTTTAATGCAAGTAAGTTGGTTTGTTCCGCAATATTTCTTATGACTTCCATTACACCACTGATTTCCTCACTAGCTTGGGCGAGTTCGGTAATAACTTGTACGGATGCATCTACATCATTCGCTTGAGACTGAATGTCACTGATGGTTTGCGCTAAAACGTTCACACTGTTTCTAGTGTCTTGATCTGCCGCGTGTGCAGCTTCGCTTGAACTTTGAATGGTAGAAGATACCTTCACTGTATTCTGTTGCATTTGCGATATTGCGTTATCAATTGACTCTGTTTCTCTTCCTAGCTGTGAAACTGTTTTTTGAGATTGCATGGCAGTTTCATTAAGTGTTTGTGATTTAGCCAACATTTGATCGGTTGCTTCATCAACATTTTGCAAGGTGTCCTGAAGCTGACTCAAAAGCGCATTAAATGCCCTTGCCATTGTGCCAAATTCATCGCTACTAGACGCTTGGAAACGGAAGGTGAGATCACCGTCTCCCGAAGATAAATTATTTACCACCCCAATGAACTCATCCAATGGCTTACCGACGATATATTTCACCAACAGCCAGATTGTAATAAGAATAAATGCACTAGCGACGGCTATTTTCAAAACAACACCCATCACCGCGCTTCTTACCATTGCACTTTTCTCAGCGGCGGATGCGGCGAGTATAATGTCGTATCCCCATGGCGAGAACGGAACTTCTGTAACAATCCAGTCACTATTGTTAGATAACGCACTCGCCACCTGCGAGTCATTCACATGAGATGATTGCATTCGGATGTTTCCTTTAGCATCACGGAGTGCTACGAAACCATCTTCCAGAACATGGCTTTTTTTGATCGCTTGCTCAAGCACGTTTAAGTCAGCGGAATAGCCTACATACCAGATACCAATGACGTCCCCGGCCCCATTGAACATAGGCTCATAACCGGTTAAGTAGGGGCTTCCCAGTATATCAACAGCGCCATAGTATGCTTCCTGCCGATTGATTTTCTTTATGGCTTTGCCTTGGGGCGCCAACTTAGTTCCGATTGCACGTTCACCATTTTTTATTACATTGGTGCTCACCCGTATATAGTCATCGCCAGTTTTACTAAATATGGTGGCGGTTCCGCCCATAACGTTGGTCAACCCATCGACCAAATCAAAAGAATTAGCCTGTGCCGTTGTACCTAGCCTAATTTGACGCGCCTGAGTATCTTTCACCGTGACATAATCTGTTTGGTTTGGCACACCTAACAACTCTCCTCGCTGTTTGAGAAGCGCCATACTGCTTTTGACACGTTCAAGCATGATGGCGTCAGTGACGGTAAGTATGTTTACAAGCCTATCAGCGGTGCTGTCTTTTTGATCTTGAACTTGGTTGGAAATGGACGCGGATGTTGTTAACACCGTCACAATAGACACGATAACGGCAAACAAACCGATAACCGCTGCAATGGAGAACAGAAACTTTCTTTGAATAGACATCTAATTTCTCATCTAATTTACTAATTCAGCCCCTCACTCCATTGAAAACTCACGTTCCCGTTATCTTTAGACTTACTTTACACGCGTGATAGCAAATATCGCTATTGCACATACTCTTAATCTAGAACATTTTGACACTAGCGCAAATTATTAAAATGTATAAAGTTAAAATGAGACCAGTAATTACAAAACGCTGAAAACTCACGGTTACTTCACGTTTACTTTTCCGCCCACTATTTTTAGTGCCGGCGTACCTCGGATGAGTGTGCTTCTGGCAAACTGACTTTCGCAAGAAGGGCAGACCCCTTCATCAATAGTGAAATTTTCAACAATGCGGGTTTTAAAACACTTTACCAACGCTCCTTTCCCGCCTTTTCGATACTTCAACAACTGAAACTTGCACTTTTCACAATAAATTTGAACGGTTTTCACCGGACCTTTTGCGCTGGGTTTTGCCATAGTTTGTTAAATAGACCTTATTTGATTTAATCTTTTGTCTGAATGCGACAAGTGGAGAATTTTGGTTATAATTACCACTGGCATACTGCCCTAGTCTATCAACGACGCCTTCGCACAACACCCGTTGTCGAGTAGCGAATTAAGGTAACATCAATGAAAGTAGTTGTAGCCCTTTGCTTTTTATTGTCAGCGCCTCTTTATGCTGGCACCGCCGTTATCGTTAACGCGAACAACAACTCTGGAGTAGATTTCGATACGGTGAAAAAAATATATCTTGGAAAGATGAAGGCATTTCCAGATGGCAGTCGAGCTATTCCGCTCACATTTGAACAAGGCAACGACACACGAAACGCATTCAATAATGGCGTATTGGGAAAATCAGAGTCTCAATACTCTGCGTTTTGGTCAAAGCTTGTATTTACAGGAAGGGGCACCCCTCCTGAAATGATAGCGACAGAAGAGGAAATGCTTCAACTTGTTGCCACTAACCCGAATACCATCGGATTTGTTGACGAAAGCAAGGTAAGTGGTGACGTAAAAGTAATTGGTACGTTTTAAGCGTTTCCGGTTAAAAAATGCTGATTAAAAAGCGACGCTAAATACCGCGTCGCTTAGTGCTTTTCCCGTTGATCAGGTTAGCTCGCAAGGTGATTGATATTGGCAAACGCCATGATCACATCTTTAGCAAAGTCGACCCTAGGATTTCGAAGCGCCCCCTTCTTCCATACAAGATAAATCTCATTTTCAGGCCCCTTTCTGCCTAGCGGTATCAATTCGCCTTTCGCGATACTTTCTTTACATAAATAATCGGGCAGGACGGAATAGCCGATCCCGGCTTTGACAATATTACTGATTGCTCGAATATCCGGACATACGGCTGCCACTGGCGATTCACACGGGGCGTTAAACACTTCTGAAAAATAACGGCGAATGAGGGGTAATTGCTCATCATAGGTAACAATTTTGTGCTGATTTAACAGCGATGCTGTGATTTCTTTATCTTTAAGCAGCCTTCCCTGTACTCGGTTCATTACCAAAATCAAACGCTCTTTATCTAACTTTTGGTATTCGTACATGGCATCACCGGGTTCTGAAGCTGTGATAGCAAGCTCTGCAATGTCCTTCTCCAGCAACTCGTAGGTATTATTTTTATTTCCAGTATGAATGACTAAGTTGACCTTATCTGCCTGAAGTAAATTTGCAAGGGCAGGTCCTGCCACTGAACTCAAGTATTCAGCGGGGCCGGCAAGGTGCAGCGTTCCATGATCGGTAGACGCTCGGCTTCGAATTGAAGCAACCTTCTGCTCCAATATATCAATATGACTAGCCACTTGAAGTGCTAAATCATCCGCTATTGGTGTTGGCTCAACGCCGCGGGCTTTTCTAATAAAAAGCTCCTTACCCACAATATTTTCCATCGCTTGAATATGGCTTGTTACCGCAGGTTGAGACATGTGCAAACGGGAAGCTGCCCGCGTTATATTGCCGCTGCGATAAACCTCGACGAACGTTTTGAGCTGAGTTAAATAAGACACGACTTGCTACCCATCAGATTTTTGATGGCTCATAATAATTTATCTGACTTCTGCATTCAAACCCAGCGCTTTAAGATGAATGTACTTTCACTCAGTGAAGTTATAACAAGTCTCCCATTTTCTAATGAACTGCTGGCTGAAAAGCTTTTACAGCAGCTAAATTCACAATCTAATTAAGGACAGCCAACATAATGCTTAATTTTACATTTAAAAATCAAACCGAAATCCTATTCGGCAAAGGTCAACTAAGTGAAGTGTCTTCACGTTTGCCGGAAGAAGCTAAAGTCCTATTTTTATACGGTGGTGGCTCAATTAAGAAAAACGGTATTTACGACAAGGTAACCACCGCGCTTGAGGGCGCTAACGTTATTGAATTTCAGGGCGTGGAACCAAATCCAGAGTTTCAAACACTCATGAAAGCAGTGGATGTGGCCCGTGAAAATGACGTAAATTTTATCCTTGCTGTGGGCGGCGGAAGTGTCATCGACGGGGCGAAATTTGTTGCTGCTGCAGTCAACTTTGAAGGCGACCCGTGGGATATCTTAGTTAAAGGCGCTGCGTTTGATAATCCTTTACCCGTTGGCGCAGTACTTACATTACCTGCGACCGGTTCTGAAAGTAACGGCAACTCGGTGGTAAACAGAAAAGAAACCTCACAGAAACGAGCGTTTTCCTCTGAAACCGTACAGCCTGTTTTTGCTGTGCTTGACCCTGAGTTCACCTATTCACTGCCACCGCGTCAGGTGTCGAACGGTGTAGTTGATGCCTTTGTTCACGTAATTGAACAGTATCTTACCTACCCGGTAAATGCGCCGCTTCAAGACCGTTTTGCTGAGGGTATTTTACGAACCCTCGTAGAAGAAGGCCCAAAAGCATTAGCAACCCCTGAAGATTATGACGTACGAGCAAACGTAATGTGGTCGGCAACTATGGCGCTCAACGGGCTAATCGGTAAAGGTGTACCACAGGATTGGGGTACACACATGATTGGTCATGAACTTACTGCGTTGCACGGTTTAGATCACGCCGTAACTCTGGCAATTGTATTGCCATCACTCATGTTTGTGCAGCGCGACAAGAAGCAGGAAAAAATCCTTCAACTAGGCGAGCGCGTTTTCGGTATTAACGAAGATGACAAAGAAAAGGCTATCGACTTGACCATTAAAGCCGTGCAGGACTTTTTTGAAACAATGCAGGTGAAAACTCGCCTATCTGATCATGGTATTGAAAAGTCTGAGATTGACGGTCTTATCGCCAACCTAGAGAGAAATGGCCTTACCGCATTGGGTGAGCATGGCGACATCGACCTTGCTAAAGCGCGCGAGATTCTGACGTTAGCGGCGTAAACCCTATCCCACATGTGACTACAAGCGCACATACCTAAAAATAATAGCACCCAATCTTAGGTTGGGTGCTAGCTATTCTCATTACTGAAAGAGAAAAATATGACCGCTTTATTTGAACAATTTTCATTGAAAGACGTGACCCTTCGCAATCGTGTTGCAGTGCCCCCTATGTGTCAGTACTCCGCAGAAGACGGCTTTACTAATCAGTGGCATGAAGCTAACTACCAATCATTTGCACGAGGCGGTGCAGGACTTGTCATTGTTGAAGCCACTGCCGTTTCACCAGAAGGTCGAATTACGCCAAACTGCCTGGGTATTTGGAAAGACGAACACGTTAACGGCTTGAAAAACATTGCCGAACGTATAAAAAGCCAGGGCGCTGTAGCAGGTATTCAAATAGCTCATGCCGGTCGCAAAGCCAGTGCTAACCGCCCCTGGGAAGGCGATGATCATATCCAGCCTACCGAAGAAAAAGGTTGGCAACCTATTGGCCCGTCTGCCGAAGCATTTGGTGCACATTTACCTGTTACCCCAACGGAAATGTCTAAAGCCGATATCGAACGTGTAAAGAATGACTTTGTAAAAGGCGCAGAGCGAGCCCTTGAAGCTGGCTATGAATGGCTTGAACTTCACTTTGCTCACGGTTATCTAGCTCAAAGTTTTTTCTCGAAACACGCCAACAAGCGCACCGACGAATACGGTGGTGACGCCCAAGGCCGCGGCCGCTTCTTGTTAGAAACACTCAGTGCAGTGCGAGCAGTGTGGCCTGAAAACCTCCCGCTTACCATTCGCTTTGGCGTTATTGAGTATGATGGTAACGACGAAGAGACGCTTAATGAGTCTATTGAGCTTATAAAGCAGTTCAAAGAAATTGGCGCTGATTTTGTGAGCGTTAGCGTAGGTTTCAACACACCCTATGCGAACATCCCATGGGGGCCAGCTTTCTTAGCACCTATTGCTAAACGCGTTCGTGATGAAGCAGGAATTCCCGTAGCTACCGCTTGGGGTGTAGATACACCGGAACTTGCAAACGACACGGTTAAAAATGAACAGCTCGATGTAGTAATGATAGGCAGAATGCACCTTACAAACCCACATTGGACCTACTTTGCAGCAAAACAGCTTGGCGTTGAGAAACCGTCTTGGGTAATGCCTGCGCCTTACGCACACTGGTTAGAGCGCTACGCGCCGTCTGACGAGAGATAGCACTTAATTCAGGCAGTAAAACAGAACGTTTTACTGTCTTTCTTTAACTCCATGCATTCTTCAATGATACCCACTGCGTAATACATAGACTTATATACACTTGCTTTTTATAAGGGTAAGTTTAAAGTTGACATTCACTTACTTCAAAAATTTAGCGAATGAAGGCTGGCAAAATATTTTCCCCATCTGCAGACACTGATGACCTGATAACAATTAGAAGGCATCGCGTTGCTCAAATAAGTACAGTGACATGCTTTGGTCTGTTTATCTCATTATTCGCCGCTAGAGATACCACCTTCGATATAATGCTCGTAGCGTTAGCAGCAATGTTCACTGCCGCAATACTTGCGTACAAACATTTTGTTGTCGCCAGCAGTTACCTGCTTTTAGTCGCACTGTCATCTATGCTGTTTGCCCTATCAGCCACAGGTGCAGGCACTTTCGATATCGCTATGCTTGGCTATCCAGCCATTATTATTTTTGCGGCTCTACTCGGTGGCATTGGGCTCTTTGGCACGGTGTTATCTCTCGTATTAGTTCAATGTATTATCCTTACATGGCTCGTTATGAAAGGCGTCATTACGCCCAACACGCCTAGATTAACGTGGTCTCATTTAACTTTTATTATGATCATTTTTGTGATCACTGGATTCTGTGTATTTATACTCGTGCAGGATATTCGTCGGCTTATGACATCACTGCAACTTGAATACACAAAGGTTAAGAAAAATAGAGAGCATATCCAGTATTTAGCCCATCATGACCCACTTACAAACTTACCCAATAGGCTCTTGGGAGAACGCTTATTTAACGAAAAACTAGCGCAAAGCGAAGCTAATGGATTGCAATTGGCGCTAGCTTTTATTGACTTAGATAATTTCAAACCTGTAAATGATGCGCTAGGTCACTCCGCTGGAGACCGTTTCTTACAGCATATTTCGCAATTAATAAATGAGAAGCTTTCTGCGGATGAATGTCTTATTCGATTCGGTGGTGACGAGTTTATTGTGCTCGCCGCGAATATTACTGACCGCAAGCACATAGAGACCTTGTGTGAGCGTTTAATTGAGTGGTGCTCTTCTGAGTTTGAAATATTTCAAACCAACATCGTGGTTTCAGCGTCGATTGGCGTAGCAATGGCTCCTCAAGACGGAACAACGTTCAAACAGCTGTGTAGAAAAGCAGACGTCGCTATGTACGAAGCAAAGCGAAATGGTAGAAACCGCTTTGAGTTTTACAATATAAAGTTTGACGAAGAAAGCGACGAGAAGTTTTCGTTGATTCAGCGGCTACGACCTGCTGTGCTAGCTAACCAATTTGAGGTGTATTATCAACCTCTTATTGATTTGAAGACTGGCAGGATATGTTCGCTTGAGGCATTAGTGCGCTGGCCACAAGAGGATGGCTCATTGGTGTTCCCTGATAAATTTATTCCATTGGCGGAAAGTAGCGGGCTAATTAACCCATTAGGTGAATGGGTATTAAATCAAGCGTGCTTTTTCTGCACCAAACTGCATCGAAATGGCCACAGTGAATTGTCAGTTGCCGTGAATTTATCATTTGCACAATTTAAAGATGGCACCCTTCCCAACATTGTAAAGCGGGCACTAGAATTAAAGCAGCTCAACCCAAAGTTTTTAGAACTTGAACTCACTGAGTCAATTCTTGCTGATGAAAACGGAAATATTCCCGAGCAGCTTGAAAAAATAAAAGCGCTAGGTGTCCAATTCGCCATTGATGATTTTGGCACAGGTTACTCCAATTTAAATTACCTTCGAAGTTTCAATGCGCACAAACTTAAGATTGACCGTATTTTTATAAACACATTGGGCCTCGAAGAAAACGATGTTCCCCTGGTCTCAGCAATCATTAACATCGCTGAAAGTTTAGGAATGGTCACTGTCGCAGAGGGCATTGAACATGAGGCCGCGCTTCGAAAGTTAACGGAGATGGGATGTGACATTGGACAAGGTTTCTATTGGAGTAAACCTGTTCCCGAAAAACAGATTGAAACGCTTCTCGCAACGCAATCTGCCGCTTCGTAGGCTATTTATCGCACCTCGTTAGACACTGATTTTTAATCACTGCGCTCTTAGTGCTTAAAATTACATGTTACCCCTAATAAAAACCACCTAATTGGGCAACCTCACGAACTAAAAACCGTGATATGTAACAAACTCTTCGTTATCAGCTCTGGTTGAGCGTACCTCGTTAGCGGGAAAATTAGGATCTGGATAGCCTAAAGCGATACAAATCATGATGGCTTCATCATCAGGGATGTTAGCGTATTTATGTACTACGTCTGACTGCATAATGCCCTGCCCATTTATGACGCAGCCGAGCCCTAAATCCCATGCAGCTAGAACAATACCGTAGGCCAAAGAACCTAAACCAAACTGGGTTATCCCGGCTGGCTCTAGAGATTTATCATAGGTTAAAACCAGAGATACGGGCGCATCAAACTGACGAAAACCGCGCATCATCCAATCCATCCGCTTTTCTTTGTCTTCACGGGATATACCCATTACGTCGAACAATTGTATGGCAACATCAATCTGGCGTTGACGGTGGCTCCCCTCATAATCTTCTTTGTAGGGAAAGTCTCGAACGTGGGGCTTACCTTCTAATGTGTTTTTAGTATTGCCCTCGCGAATCTTGTCTAACACACTTCCTGTTACTGCGTGTATTTTCCATGTTTGCGTATTGTATGAAGAAGGCGCCCACTTGGCCGCATTAATTATTTTATCTACCGTTTCTTTGGTAACCGGTTGCTTTGTAAACCCGCGGACGCTTTTTCTTGATGCTGCAAACTCTGCAAAATTCATGAACTTCCCTAACGTATTGAATAGCTGTCGAAATGTAAAAATATAGTAAACAGGAGTAGTGCTAGCTTCAATCGACTTATTAACAAATTAGGATTGTTTGTTTTTATAGATATATATAGAAGTATGTAAACTCTTTCAGTCAGCAACCCGTAGCTACTACAAGTCATGAGTCAGACACGCATGGTGTTTATGGAAGTTTGGCTTTGCAAAAAAGCAATCAAAGGAGTTTACCAATGACTAAAAAACCGCAGTTAACCACCTCTGCTGGTGCCCCTGTAGTAAGTAATGAAACCACAAAAACCGCGGGAGAGCGCGGCCCTGCACTCTTGCAAGATTACCAGCTCATTGAAAAGTTAGCCCACCAAAATCGTGAACGGATTCCTGAGCGAGTTGTTCATGCTAAAGGCTGGGGAGCGCAAGGCACATTTACCGTTACGCACGACATTACCGGTTATACCTGTGCGGACATGTTTTCTGAAATAGGTAAACAAACCGAAGTACTCAGCCGTTGGTCTACGGTAGCGGGAGAATCAGGTGCTGCCGATACCGAACGGGATGTGCGAGGATTTAGCCTTAAATTCTATACTCAGCAAGGAAACTGGGACATGGTGGGCAACAACACCCCCGTTTTCTTTATTCGGGACGGCTATAAGTTCCCAGACTTCATTCGTACGCAAAAGCGCCATCCGAAAACCAATCTTCGATCTCCGGAAGCTATGTTCGACTTTTGGGCCGGACAACCAGAAAGTGTTCACCAGGTGACTATTTTAATGTCAGATCGCGGTATTCCCGTTTCCCCTATGCATATGAATGGCTACGGAAGTCATACGTTTAGCATGTGGAACAAAGACGGCAAACGTCACTGGGTGAAATTTCACTTCAAAACGCAGCAAGGTATTAAAAACTACACCAATGAAACTTCTGAAAAGATCATAGGTAGTACCCGCGAGAAATATCAGGAAGAGTTATACAACGCCATTGAGGAAGGTAAATTCCCAAAATGGAAGATGTATATTCAGGCTATGCCTGAAGAGGAAGCCGGTAAGCAAAGCTATAATCCTTTTGATTTAACTAAAGTATGGCCTCACGACGAATATCCTCTGATAGAGGTGGGCGAGTTGGAAATGAACAAGAACCCGGACAACTATTTTCAAATGGTTGAAAATGCCGCGTTCAGCCCATCGAACGTAGTGCCGGGTATAGGCTTCAGCCCAGACAAAATGCTTCAAGCTCGTGTTTTTGCCTATGCCGATGCACACAGATATCGCCTAGGCACGCACTACGAAGCGCTTCCGGCTAATGCGCCCAAAAATAGTAAAGTGAATCACTATCATAAAGATGGTGCTATGCGCTTTTTTACCAACGACTTTGGCAATCCTGATGCATACTATGAACCCAATCAATATGATGGGCCAGTTGCAGACTTTTCGGTAAAAGAGCCTCCGCTTCGCATAGACGGAGATGCCGACCGATATCATCAGGATGAATGTGACGTTGATTACGTGCAGCCTCGTAAGCTCTATGAAATGTTCTCAGACGACCAAAAAGAACGTCTGTATAAGAACTACGCTGCCGCAATGGGCCCATGCTCTGATAGTGTAAAAGAGCGTTGGTATACGGTATTGGAGAAGGTTCATCCCGATTATGCTGCGGGCGTGAGGAATGCGGTAGAAAGTTTGGATACGGATGTCAACACCGTGCCTATTACCGAAAATACGCCTATTGAAGACAGTTAATTAGTTAAACTACTGATTAAGTTAATACTCCCTTGTCGCTTTGCATTTAAGCGACAAGGGCATAAACCCTATAACCCCTTTACTCTATTATCCTGTTTCCCTTATTACTTGCTATAAATTGTGGCAAACCTATTTACTGTAAACACTCAAACGCATTGAACTTTAGAACAATTTAATTTTGCTTTAATTGCGACAATAGAAATTGTGAAGTACTTTTAAACCATATCTAGTCTTGTTTTAAAACCTATGTCGCTATTTAAAAAATCAATAACTGAGTCTGCTCCTGTTCGTAAAGCGCCCTGGAAGATTGCCATTATAGACGATGAAGAAGGCGTTCACGACGTCACAAAACTTACGCTGCGAAAATTTAATTTCGAAGATCGTGGCGTTGAGTTTTTGTCTGCATACAGTGGTGAACAAGGCCTTGCATTATTTGAAGCTCACCCGGATATTGCGCTGGCGTTTGTAGATGTAGTGATGGAAACCGACGACGCAGGCTTAAAGCTTGTTGACGCCATAAGAAACGATTTAGATAACCACACATCACGCCTTATATTACGAACAGGGCAACCCGGCCAAGCACCTGAAGAAGAAGTTATACGAAGATACGACATTAACGACTACAAAGCTAAGACGGAACTGTCTTCATTAAAGCTAAAGTCTTGCGTGTATACCGCAATACGGTCTTATCGCGACATTCAAACCATTGAAAAGGGTAAGCGCGGTATGGAGGATGTGCTTCGATCGTCCTCATCCGTGCTGGCAAGTCAGTCGTTGTCTCAGTTTGGCAGCGCTGTATTAAAGCAAACGCTCACGCTTTTAAATCTAGATAACTCAGTGCTTTATTTGTCGACACAACACACCGATCTTTATGGCGACACCACGATGACGGTTTTAGGCGCAAGTGGCGATCTGGTTGGGTTATGCGAACCCGGTATTTCTAAGAAAATTCCAGAGTCTATCGAGGAAAAAGTCAAAGAGGTACTTGCAAACAAAACCCATTATCAATCTGAAGACCTCTTCATCGGCTATTACCCTACCGGAGAGAGCACACACAATATTTTATACGTTAAACTCAACAGTCCACTCGATGCCCTACAGCGTAAAACCCTCGAAATGTTTGCTTCTAACGTTGCGATAATTTTTCAAAACCTCACGCAAAAAGAGGACATTCAACAAACGCAAAAAGAGCTGATTATGGTGCTGAGCGATGCAATTGAAATGCGTAGCAAAGAAACCGGTGGCCACGTAAAGCGCGTTATTCTCATGACAGAGTTCTTGTCAGAAAAACTGCACTTAAGTAAAGAATTTATTGAAACCATTCGCTATGCTGCAGCTCTTCATGACGTGGGTAAAATAAGTATTCCAGAGACCATTTTACATAAGCCAGGTAAGCTTGACCCAGATGAGTGGGAAATAATGAAAACCCATGCGCAACGAGGCTACGACCTTCTGGCGGGCTCTGACCGTATCGTCGCAAAAATGGGAGCAATCATAGCCAAAACACACCACGAACGCTGGGATGGGAAGGGTTATCCTGATGGTCTGTCAAAAGACAACATTCCTCTTGAAGGTCGCATAATGGCGATTGTAGATGTGGTTGATGCCCTTTTATCTAAGCGTTGTTACAAGCCAGCTTGGAGTGAAGAAGAGGTAAAAGCTTATTTGCGTGAAAATGCAGGTAAGCAATTCGACCCGCTTATCACGCACATCATGTTAGAACATTTTGACAAAATCCAAGAAATTCGTGCATTAGAACCGGATGAAGAGTAATGAAAGAGTCGTTAGAGCTTATATTGCTGCGTGTTAGTCGAAGCGCTGATATTGATAAGGGAGACCTAGGGCCTGCCTTAAGGCTCATCATCAATTCTGTCTGTGAAGGCCTGCACATCACCCGCGCTGGCATCTGGCTCTACGATGCTGAACAAACCCTCGTTGAGTGTGCGTTGCTGATTGATAAAAGCAATAATCTTGAGCACGAAAGCTTGGTCTTGACGCGAAAAGACTTTCCCCACTATTTCGAGGCGCTAGACAGCGAAAGAACTATTGCAGCGCACGACGCAATTACAGACGTTGCAACTTTTGAATTTGCCGATGTGTATTTGAAGCCGCTGGGCATTTCCTCGATGTTAGATGTGCCAATTCGCCATCGCGGCAAAATGATTGGCATAATTTGTTGTGAGCATCAAGGTGAGCCGCGCACATGGGAAGATGACGAAATCGTATTTGCTGCGACGCTCGCTGACCTTTACGGACGGGCAGTAAGTGCGAATGAGCGCGCTCTATATGAAGCGAAGCTTATACAAGCTAACCAGACGCTAGAACAAAACGTCAAAGACCGCACGGCAGCATTAGAAGCTGCGCAAGAAAAACTGATTGAATCCGAAAAAATGGCGGCATTGGGCAATTTAGTGGCAGGTATTGCTCATGAGGTTAATACGCCGCTGGGAATAGCATTAACGTCTGTTAGCAACTGTAAAGAAGAGCTTAAAGCGATATTTCGCGATTTTGAACAGGGTGAACTGACAGAACAGGGCTTTAAAGACTTTGAGGAAGTCTGTTCTGAAGGCCTTACACTTGCCGAAAATAGCCTTATGCGCGCAGCAAATTTGGTGCAAGATTTCAAACGAACCTCAGCCGACCAAACCTCGTTAGAAATTGAAGAAATAGCGCTAGACGAGTACATTCCGCGCGTATGCAACCCGCTGAAACCTATGCTTCGCAAAGAGCAAGTGGAACTTTCAATTGATGTTACGCCCAATTTGGTTATTACCACCTGCCCTGGGGTTATCGCACAAATACTAACGAACCTGATTTCAAATGCACAACGTCACGCCTTTGGACCGTCAGTAAATAACGGTGGCAACAAAGTCGCCGTATCTTGCAGTAAAAAAGACAACCATATTGTTATAAGCGTAAGGGACAACGGCAAAGGTATTGCCGAAGAGTTTCACCGAAAAGTATTTGAACCTTTCTATACTACCGCCAGAGATAAGGGCGGCACAGGACTGGGCCTCCATATTTTATATAATCTAGTTCGGCAAAAGTTTAATGGTGATATTAGCCTTTTATCAACGCCTGGAGACGGTACTACAGTAACCGTGCGTATACCTTCTGACAGCTAAGCTTTTGTTGATACTACTGCCTGTATATTCACCTTTTTTTGGTTAGATTTCGGTTTTACTGATAGTCGGTGTTGATTGACGAGTGTCGCCTTTACGACAGACTTCTGGCTGTTAGCACGTCAATCTAAGCGCAATTAATAATATGGGCAAGTAGAAATCCAGCTTCATCAGTGGCGCGAAAGGTATGCTTTTGGTTCATCGGTATGGGTCGTTGCGATTTACTATACTGCTGTGATCTCACATCTGGGACTTATTCGCATCTTCCTTAGATTTCCCTTGTTGTCATAACCAAATAGCTCACCTCCCCCAGTCAATACGTTAACGATTGCTAGCTTGTGATTACTGGTAACGTATTGGTAGCTTCTGCCTGTATTCGTTGAATAATTTGCTCTCTTAAGAAAACCGCCTATTGAGTTACATATAGAGCATAAAGAACACATATGCTTTATATATAGCACAAAGAAAACATCATGGAGTTTGACTAATATATTTAAATGCACTACATAGAACATTAATCGGTTAAATGTTTCATATGTGACGCAAATGCCAAAATCCACAGTCAGAAGTTACTCCAGTTACACCGAAGAAGCGCTAACATTATTGGCAAAGCTCATTCGTGCCTCAAGACTCGAGAAAAAGATGAGTGCGCAAGAGGTTGCAGACCGCGCAGGTATTTCCAGAGGGATGCTTTCCCGCATAGAAAAGGCAGATCCTAAATGCGAAATAGGAGCAACTTTTGAGGTAGCCAGAATCGTCGGTGTAACATTGTTTGAGGCAGAGCCTAGCCGACTTACCATGCAGGTCAGGCAAATTGAAGAAAAGCTGTCACTGCTGCCTAAAAGTGCCCGAAAAACGAAGAAGGAAGTGATAGATGACTTCTAAACAGGATTATAAAGAAGCATTCGTCTGGATTTGGTTGCCCGAAGAAACCCAGCCTGTCGTGGCAGGTCGTCTCGCTCCTGATGGTGATAACTTGATCTTCAACTACGGTAAAAGTTACTTAGAGAGAGTGAAGGATGCAGTGCCTATCTATGAACCTGAACTCCCCCTGCGTCCCGGTGCACTTCCGTTATTAGACGGGCTCAGTGTGCCCGGCTGTATCCGTGACAGTGCGCCAGATGCATGGGGCAGACGCGTTATTATCAACCGACGCCTCGGGTATAACGGTGATGATATCGATACGGCCCAGCTAGATGAACTGACCTATCTTATGGAGTCGGGGTCTGACCGCATTGGTGCATTAGATTTTCAGCTCTCTCCTACCGAATACGTGCCGCGCTCTGCGAAGAATGTCACCATAGAGGAATTATTAGAATCGGCAGAACGCGTTGAAAAAGGCATACCGCTAACACCCGAGCTAGATCAAGCCCTATTTCATGGAAGTTCGATTGGTGGCGCACGCCCTAAAGCCCTGATTGAAGAGGACGGAACAAAATACATCGCAAAATTTTCTGCCAGTAATGATATCTACAGTGTCGTTAAGGCTGAATACATCGCCATGCGATTAGCCAAACTGGCTGGACTTGATGTGGCGCCGGTCAAACTAACCAAGGCCGCGAATAAAAATGTACTGCTGGTAGAAAGGTTTGATCGTGTAGCTTCAGAGCAAGGCTGGGAAAGAAAATCTATTGTGTCAGCACTTACCCTGTTTGCACTGGATGACATGATGGCGCGGTATGCCAGCTATGAGACACTAGCAGAAATTATTCGACACAGATTTACTAAACCGAAAGAGACACTTCGGGAACTATTTAGCCGCCTGACCTTTAATGTTCTTTGCGGCAATACAGACGATCATGCTCGCAACCATGCAGCGTTTTGGAATGGCCATACACTAGCGTTAACACCGGCCTATGATATATGCCCTCAGGGGCGTACCGGAAACGAAGCGTCTCAGGCCATGCTGATTGCAGGTAGCAATAAAATGAGCCAACTCGCGACTTGCCTTCAAGCCGCGCACAACTTTCTGCTATCGCAGGAAGAAGCCAAGGCTATTTTTGAACATCAAATTCAGATAATTAAAGCGAACTTTGATGCCGTCTGTGCCGAAGCTGAACTGACTGAAATCGATAAGCGGTTGTTTTGGCAGCGGCAGTTTTTAAACCCTTACTCGATAACACAATAGCACCCGGCGGCGCTATTTCCCGTTAAGCGCGGCGGGGTGGGTGCGCTGATAGGTCTCTACCAGCTGTTTATTAGTGACATGAGTGTAGACTTGCGTGGTTGAGATATCAGCATGCCCTAACTGTTCCTGAATAATGAAGGTTAGACAGTCACTCTCTGACATTGCCGTCTATTCCTTAGTGTGAAGCTTAGACAGTCACTCTCTGACACCGAAAACAGCATTATGCGCGCAGCAAATTTGGTGCAGGATTTCAAACGAACCTCTGCCGACCAAACCTCGTTAGAAATTGAAAAGATAGCGCTGGACGAGTACATTCCGCGCGTATGCAGCCCGCTTAAGCCTATGCTTCGCAAAGAGCAAGTGGAACTTTCAATTGATACAACACCCAATTTTGTGATTACCACCTGTCCTGGGGTTAACGCACAAATATTAACGAACCTGATTTCAAATGCACAACGTCACGCCTTTGGACCGTCAGTAAATAACAGTGGCAACAAAATCGCCGTGTCTTGCAGTAAACAAGACAACCATATTGTTATAAGCGTAAGGGACAACGGCAAAGGTATTGCCGAAGAGTTTCACCGAAAAGTATTTGAACCTTTCTATACTACCGCCAGAGATAAGGGCGGCACGGGACTGGGCCTCCATATTTTATATAATCTAGTTAGGCAAAAGTTTAATGGTGATATTGGCCTTTTATCAACGCCTGGAGACGGTACTACAGTAACCGTATGTATCCCCGCTGAGGACTGAGCTTTCACCGACACTCTCAAATATTTCGGTTGATTCTAGAACTGTCGTCTTTGCGACAGTTTTTTATCCACCAGCAGGCCAAGCTGGGCATATTTAAGGAATATGAGTGAGTAAAGATGCAGCTTAATCAGTGGCGTGAAAGCGGTCAGTTTTTAGATATTAATCATCAGCGCGTTTTCTATCAAACTGAGGGTAAGGGCCCAGTGCTTTTGCTCATTCACGGCTACCCCACCGCCAGCTTCGACTATATAAAGTTATGGCCAACACTCACAAAGACGTTTCGTTGTGTAACACTCGATATGCTGGGGTTTGGTTTTAGCTCTAAAGGACCTAAAAAATACCTCATAAAAGAACAAGCCGCTGTCATAAGTGCTTTAATGGAGCATTTAAAAATTCCCCATGCCCACGTTCTATCCCACGATTACGGTGATACCGTAGCGCAAGAGCTTTTGGCGCAACACCTGGGAAAAAGCCTTTCGTTTAGCATTGATTCACTGCACCTACTTAACGGCGGCCTATTTCCTGAAACACATCGCGCCTTACCTATCCAAAAACTACTGCTATCCCCTATTGGTGGCCTACTCATTCGCTTTTTAAACAAAAACGCAATTAGAAAAAGCATGCACAATATTTTTGGCCAAAACACACCACCTTCAGATAGAGGCATCGATGACTTTTGGGCGCTTATTACTGAAAACAATGGGCACAAATATATGCATTTGCTCTTAGACTATATGAAACAGAGGAAGCAGTACCGAGATCGTTGGGTAGGTGCCTTACAAAATGCCAACGTTCCTGTGCGACTCACCGCCGGCATGGCAGATCCAATTTCGGGTGCACACATGGTGGCACGATACAGAGCGCTTATTCCGAATGCTGACGTAGTTGAGCTTGCTGATATTGGGCATTATCCGCAGATCGAAAGTGCTGAGATGGTGTTGGAATCGGTTTTTGAATTTATTGGAAATTGAATGCTTGGGTGTCGCTTCGAAGAGAGAAGTTGGTCGGTGTGAGAGGATTTGAAAATAGTCTGATCACGTTACATAGCAATATATAGTGGTACTCCCGTCAGAGCGACACTATATAGTGATACGTAGCATTACGTTTCGGGTGCCGAAATGTGCTGCTAGTGTACAAATGGGTGCACTATCCCTAGTTAAAAACTTCCATATTTCACGCAATCTACATGCTGTAAATATTGCTATTAGTTGCGTTTTATCCGCGTACGGATTGATACGGCAAACAGGGCAATAATAATGGGGCCTATAACTGCGTATAGCGTATTTATTAAATAAACGGGGGAGTTTTTCGGTAGATTATCAAAAATTTCAAGCTTATCTTTTTGAAGTGTTAAAGTCTGTATCGAGTATGTTAGTACACCTCTAATTCCTTCAAGGTTAATCTTGATAGAATTCATTAGTGTTTCAAAACCGTTCAACGATGAGCTTATATCCACTTCTGAAGTATTCACCTCAATTAGTGACTCATTAGCGTAAATTGAATAATCCCATAGGTGATAAGCATTTAGAAAAGTGAGTAGTGACAACCATAAAAACACTCTTAAAGGGCTGGTCCCATAGTTGCTAAAAATTTTATATGCAGCAGGCACACTCAGTAACCAACGCCGCCACCATTTTAGCTGCCTTCGCTTAGCTTCCATCTCCCCTACGAAAAAATCATTCGCTAATCCAAAGTCCTTATTCTCTTCAAGTGAGTACCTTATATTTCGATAGGTATTCTCGATCCCTGGCAGCATCTCGCGCCTGCTGTAATAATCATATTGTTGGTGAAAACTTAGTTCATCAAACAATCCATTGCGCCTAATCTTTTTCTGCCGCCAATCATTCCCTATAAAATTAACGCCGCGAAGGTCAGTATTTCGAAAACTCGCTTCAGAAAGTCTTACTCCATTGAAAGTAACCCTTTTAGGATCCGCAAAGTTTATTTCTTCAAGCATGGCTCTGCTATTGAAAAGAACATACAGAACTACGTGTTCTCGTCTGTGCGGAAATCTAACGCGATAACGGTTAAACGCTCTTAGAAGACTTGTTCTTATCTTTCGTAGAAACTTTTTCACAAATCCCACGAAAGTTCGAATATAGTGGCGAATGCGGCTTTTGAGAAATGACTTATAGTTTCTATACTGGTATTTAATCTTTGTCCAAGTATTAACTTCAGGTCCAGGTTTCTGAGTTACTACTACAGATGGGCCGGCTACAGTAAAACTAACTGCGGAGCTCGCGGATAGTGAAACGGTTTTGGTTTGTATAAATGTTGCCTTACTAGAGAAGTGACAACGGTTGAAGTTAGCTAACTGTTTTAAAGCTCCCGAAATAAAGAATTCACCATCAAACTTTACTTCTTTTGCGATAAAACTTTCTTCTACTTCAATAGACGCAGCTTTAAAAAAGCTAAACTCTAGTCCGCTAAGATCAACTGAGCCTTTGAATTTGCAGGTTTGTAGTTCCAAGCTGCTAATTTCACAACCAGTCATATCTACATTGCCTTCAAACACGCCCTGTTTTATTTTGACTCCATAAAGGCTCGCATTTCGTAATCTCAATGATGTTTTACACACCACATTTTCTAGCTCTTTAGTTATTGGGAAGTTAAAGCCTCTCCAATCACCGTCTCCCTTTAAATCCAGTCGTTTCAATCTCCACCAAAAACGCTTTTGAGCATCACCCTGCCTTATAGTTTGATGGAATAGGCACAGCTCTGCCTCATTAAGCGCTTTTTCTTCTGCTGGATGCTTACAGGTTTCGCCATTTCCATGGTTGTAACTGCACTTTTTGGTCATTTTCTATTACCTCCATGTATTTCGACAGCTGGGAACATTTTTAGTGTTTGACTCTAAGCAAGCATTTTTCCCCTGCAACTTTTACCCGCATTTTGTAGTTGGTGTTATCAATTCGACGCTATGAATAAAAAACTACTTAATTATCTTGAGTCATACAGCTAATTCCCAAAATTTTTAGCAATCTCCTAAACTCTTCATTATCCGAATCACTTTTCCAGCGGTTGATAAATCGGCAAACAACTTGAAGATTATCTCTCTCGTAGTGACCGTTGCTATCGATTCTGTCCAAGGAGCAAATAAGCTCTTTATCGCCATCCTTCTCGTCCATTTCCAGTGGCAGTTCTGTTAATGCGCACATGCCTTCCTGGGCTTCAATCAAAGCGGTTATGTAGTCCTCAAGCTCAATTTCATTGCGGAACTTCACATCTTTATTTTTAACCACCCTTTCTACTGTTTGCCCATTAGATTGTTTCGCTGTAGTAAATGCCATTCTTGCCATTCGCATAGCTGCTTTTCTGGCGCTGTTCGCATAGGTTACAGGATTATATTCTTTTGAAGCATTGGCATTTTTCTTTTTCCACAGTTCCTGCTCATGCCAAGGCGATAGATCTTCGCCATTTATTAAAGCGATAGCATATTCAGCATTTTCAGGCTTTAATTGCTGGAGTGTAGCTTCGGTTGATAAGAAATCTTTCGCTTTTGGATGAAGACCACGCCATAGAAGCTGTTGCCCTGACCTACTGCGGTCTGACCATTGCTTACATGGTTTATGACAGACAACAACGTCTCTTTTTCGGCCAACAGGCTCTTTCTTGTTTTCAAAGAAATGAGGGGCATTTTTTGAAATAGTCCAGTATAGCTTCTCGCCATCTCTATGAATCCAGAGATCATCAGCTGTCTCAGAGATGATCGTCATGAGGTTATACCAACGTGATGCAGTTTGTCTGGTTGGCGCTTGTCCCCTGGCTGACTTATCATTTTTCATTCGGGAAACGATGTACTCTTCCTTTTTACCTTGCTCCCATAGTGGCTGTGCTTTGATATCGTTCATAGTTGCGACAGTGCCTTTTGCTTTACAGACTGGCCACTCGTAATTTTCTTCGCCAAAGTTGGCTATATAAACTCTCAAGCTATCTTCATCCTTGTTTAAAAAATAATGAAAAAAGAAGTCAATCAACCGCCGCTTAAAATAAAATCACCACCATCAGCGCCCTGCTCTTGCATAAAACCTAATTTAGCGGCGAAAGGTGCGAGTTCAACCAGCTCTAGCGCTGCAAATAATTTCTGATACCAAAACACCCACTCCTTCCGTTTAAAAGTCTTTTCAGCAATAGGTCTTGCTTCATCTTGTATTCTGCTAAGAAGGTGAGCTTCATCAATCGGGTCAATTTCATCTATAATAATATTCTCAATCGAACACAATTCCGCCTCTACGCGACTTCTGATCTCGTAGACCTCATCCCATGTCTCTAACTTTTCCAGTGCTATTGCATCTTGAGTGGACCAGATAACTTTGGTAGCTGGCTCAGGGTCGGATAAATTACTAATTTCAATATTAACAAAGCCCCTCGCTTCTTCGGTGTATGGATAAAAAGCTAAGCGGGAATTCCCATCGCTACTTTTGAAGAGATCCTTTGCTTTTTTTGCGTACTGATTACAAACACTACATAAGGGAATAAGATTGTAAGGATTAACCGCAAAAATCGGATACTTAGATTTACAAAGTTGATGATCGTAGTCTGAACGCCATTGTCTTTGTTCTGGAATACCAGCTCTAATCACTGCCAGTTTTTCCATACCACAAGCTTTGCAAACGTTTCCGTTAATGGCTGAAGATCTATACTCAGAAAAATGAGAATTTATGTTAACCCCTCCAGCGGCAGCAACAATAGGAACTAAATCTTTTGTCGCGCTGTATAGGTGTGAGCTCAACTCTTTAAGTGAATTTCGACAGTCACCATTCAAGAAATCTAAAAGTCCTCTCTGTGGATTGCCAAAGAATACCTCTAAGTCCTGATTATTCTGCATTGCCAGAAAAAGCTGCTGTTTGGTATCGCCATCAGCATTACCAAGATCTTCGAATAGTTTTTGAAACTTATCCAGGGTGTTTCCGTTCGCCCAGCAAGCATCGCCGATAGCACCCACAGTGAATAATTGGCGGTCAAAATCGTCTTTATTTACTGCCGCTTCGAGAAAATGCAATAGTTCTAAGTTGAGTAAGCGAAATACTTCGAAACAAGGAGTTCCATCTACTAAACGAAATAACATTACTTTGTTAGCTTCCTTATCATATATGCTCTTTCCGCAGACAATCCGAGATTATTTTCGATCCAAACTTTCGCTTGTTGTTCACCTTGCTCTAGTTGCTTACGAATTTCTTCAATCACGCTTTGAGAGATCAACGAGCGTAGTCCAAATAGTTCTTTTATTAGCACATCAAATGATGCACCGTAAGTCTCGTTTTGCGCCATGTTCATCTGTATAAGTCCGTTGTCGTCTCGCCGGAATTGATAAACATTTTGGCGCTTGAGAGAAGAGACCATAAATGGAGAATGTGTCGAGAGAAAAACCTGTGATTTTGTTGCTTTGTTACCGGCATTCAACGCATCAGAAACGTATTTATGAAAAGAAGTTCGCCAGGCTGGATTTAAATGCGTCTCTGGTTCGTCGAGTAAAAATAGAGTATTTTCCTGCGAATACAATTTTAATATCGCTAATATCTGCAGTAACTGCGACTCACCATCTGATAACTCTTCAAAAGCAACTGAAGTTAAATTATCCCCTTCTAGCATCAAACGCTTAGCTGCTAATGCTAACTTTACTCTAAGGGGCTTTTTAACTGTCCCAAAAAAATAATTTCTATCCAGTTGATATCGGTCATGCGCGCTAATATTTTTTAGGCTCAACTGCTGAGTCTTATACAAGCGCTCGAAAAGCCTAAATGGGTTAAGTACGCCATTGGTTGATAGTCTGCTATCGTGAGCTAGCCGGCTGAGATCTAAGCTAATGGTACCCTTCAATGCATCTAATTCGTAGTACTCAAATTCTTCTGAGGTTGTTTTTCTGCCCTGATACTCAACATTTCCAGCTCCTGCTAATCTAATAAAGGACCTAACATTTTCTACTACTTCGTCGGCTATATATGGCTGAGTAAAATCAAATTCGAGTAACAGCAACGTTGGTTTTGAGTAAGAAAGCTTGTACAACTTATTTTTTTTCGCTAAATCTTGGGCATAAAAAGACTGGTATTCAAAATCAATAAAAGCTACAACGAGCTGTGCACTATCGTAGTCGAGGTATATCAAGTTAGAGGGCTGAGTAACCGTTTCTGGTAATTCAATCTCATCTTCAACATAACTTGCCGAGTCAAAATCAAACAAATATGAATGATTTCGTTGATACCTTTTTAGAAGATCTATTTTGTTCTTTCTAAACTGATTAAAAGCAGATTCCGAATTATTTAGATCATTCTCATATGCCAGGTCTAATGCACGTTTTTCTTTATGGTAACGTGCTCTAGCTTTCAGTGCCTTAAACAGCTGGTTTGCATTTTTTAAAAACGGACGTTGTAAGTTTTCATTCAGGCCGGAGGAATATCCCACAATATGCGGTAAGGGTAATTGTTCTAAGCCTATTTTTATTGATTGGTCGGCTTGCTCAACATCGATTGGCTGTACGTCACCACCATTGACTGATACCGAAAATTTGGGATCGGTAAAACCATCAGCAACTCGGAGTTTTTCACCGAATACTTCCGCATGAGCAGAAGGTGCTGCATTTACATAACCGCTCATGCTATAAACCAGCGAAAAGTCGAACCCTAAATGCCCTTTGTTTTTAAAATCAGTTCGCTGCAAACGTTCTAGATAGGCAAAACACTCTGCAATTAACTCCAATAGTTGGGATTTGCCAGAGCCATTTAAACCAATAAATGCGATGACATTGTCATCGGCATCCTCAAAATTAAAGGTCTGATCTTTCAATCCTTTGTACTGCCCTTCCAAAGTTAGCGACAGCAAACGCATCAGGATTTTTTCCTTACACTACTTTTTCTAACCGGCTTCAACGCTTCACGTTCTGCTTTAATTTTTTCTAGCAAAGCCTCGGCACTATTTTCTCCACAGAGCAAATCAGGGTTAGCTTCACGCCAAGTGGCAGTGAGTTCGCCTTTGAAAGCCTGAGCCAAAATTGATTGGGTAAGTTTGTCAACACGTTCTAAGGCCGCATTAGCTTTTTGCTCAATGCTATCAGCAAAGCCGAAAAGAACGTCTACTCTACTTACAATTTCTATTTGTTCGTCATATGCAGGAAAAGGAACTGGTAAGCCTCTGAACTTTGCTGCCTTTATTCCTTTGGCAGCAGTTCCTGTTGCGTTTAAGTCAACAACCTTTTGAAATTGTTCGGTCAACATAAAATAATAGTGGAATTTAGAAATCAATTGTCCGTAAGGCTGCAAAGTCAAAGTTCTTTGTGCCAACGCAATATCAGAACCAATACCGTTCAAAGCCACACAACCCATTGTGTGGCCTTCTGTAACGAAAAAAATATCGTTTAATTTAGACTTTCCACGAGTCATCCAAGAATCATAATCTTGCTCACTAATGTACTCTACTGGCTCGTCTGACAGATATCCCATCTTGATATTTTTAGCTGTGTACAACCTTTTGCCCGATTGAGATTTTCTAGGTGTCTTTCCTCGGTAATCTATGAAGCGGTATAGATCGTCAAATTTAGATAAAGCCCAAGAACTAGAAATCATATCTTCTACTAGATCATGAAATGACGTAGGTTCGGTTTTTCTCTTCTTACAATCTGTGAATCGCAATTCACTCGCCAAATCTGCTCTAGCATCTAACCTTTTTCCTTTTCGCCATTTGTCTGTTAATTTCCCACTCATAGCGGCGGTTAGGACTGATTGGCGGTAGCTTTTTAGAATTTCGGGGATGCGTTCGAGACGGGCTTTGGTGGTTTCCACCTGAGCCAGCAGTGTATCGATTTTATCAGCAATGGCTTTTTGTTCTGCTAGTGGTGGCACTAGAACCGGAAAGGTCTCCACAAAAGAACGAGGAACACGTCGCAAGCCAACAGCTCCCGTCATATTTGCAGCTCCTTCGCTAAGAAACTTATATGACTTAACAATAGAAAAAAGAAATCGAGAAGATATTTCTTGTATAGCAGGACGTATTACATAAAACTCTGAACTGCCTGCGCCAATTTTATTTGGCAACCCCTTTACAATCGCAGCTTTACCATTTTCAAAACATGGTGTGACTTTAGCCACTAAAACGTCGTGTTCTCTAAAATTTGTATAAGACTTTTTAATCTCGCTCCAATACTTCTCTTCAAATTTTAAATTGTCTGAATAGTTGGTTGGAGCATGTGACATTGGAACAAACCCTGCAACTGTTTCAGGTGCAGCATCAATTTTCTTGGGGTTGATATCAGCGATTTCTGAGATTGTAGCCTCAACCCATCCGTAGGGTAATTGTTTGTCGCTCATATCCAGTTACCCCTTGAGCGATTCAAGTAACGTATCGAGCTCACGTAATGCAGATTCCAACTCATTTTTAGCCTCTAGAGCCAATAAATCTGGTTCAGGCAAGTCTGCAGCATCCACACTGTCTTTATCTTTCAGCCAAGAAATATCTAAAGAATCGCCTTTTGTTTCGCGTATCCACTCACGGCTAAAGCAGCGCCAGCGGGAGTGCGCCAGGCGGTCATCAACCCCCCGGTTTTCTTTCACCACTTCTTTGTCGACGTCAATCTCTTGTGCACCAAAGCTGTACTCACCTTCTTTGCGTTGGCTTGTGCCATCAGATAAGTCGCCATATACTTTTTCGAAAGCGCCCAAATGTGGATCTGTACCAAATTCTTCTTTCGCAAATCCAAGATCCGACTTACCAAACGGGGTGCGTTTACCAAAGCCAGGCATATTGGTTCGCAGGTCATACACCCACACATTTTCCGTACAGTTTTCTTCCTGGAGTTTGTCTTTTGCAGAACCTTTAGTAAAAAACAGGACATTTGTTTTTACGCCCTGGGCATAAAAAATGCCGGTAGGTAGACGTAAAATCGTGTGCAGGTTGCATTTATTCATTAAGTCACGGCGAACATCGGTGCCTACACCGGCTTCGAACAGTACGTTATCCGGCAGCACTACGGCCGCCCGGCCACCAGGTTTTAAATTGCGATAAATATGCTGTAAAAACGCTAGTTGTTTGTTAGTGGTTTTGTATGTGAGATCGTCTCTGGTATTCGATGCTTCGCCACCTTTACTGGTACCGAAAGGCGGATTAGCCAGAATAATATCAGCTTGCTTTAAATCCTTCCCAGCATCGCCCAATGCATTTCCAAGATGCACTACGCCCTCTTCATCGCCTTCCATACCGTGCAGCAAGCAATTCATTAACGCTAGGCGCCTTGTATTGGGTACTAATTCCACGCCAACAAACGCTTTGTTTTTCTGGAAATCAGCTTCTTTAGCAGAAAGTTCTAAGTAATCATCGGTTTGTTCACGCATATACTGGTCGGCAGCAACTAAGAATCCTGCTGTGCCTACCGCTGGGTCTTGTATCACCTCGCCAACTTGCGGCTTAATGCAGCGCACCATACAGTTGATTAGCGCGCGAGGTGTGAAGTACTGCCCTGCCCCGGATTTCGTTTCCGATGCGTTCTTTTCTAAAAGCCCTTCATACAAATCACCTAACCCGTCTTTTTGGGCGCTAAACCAATCAATATGGTCGAGGGTTTTGATCATTTGTTCTAGATGGCGTGGTTCACGCAGTCGAGTTTGTGCATCGGCGTAGATTGCACTGATAAGTGGGTCTTCATGCACAATATTACCGTCTGAATCTTTACCTGTTGATAGGCTTAATAGAATGCGTTTGTAGTCGTTTAGCAGGTTAATACCCGACTTTTCGTTGATGTCTGTCCAGCGGCACCCCTCTGGTAGTGGATGGCGTTTTAATACGCCCGCTTCAGTGTTCTCATGCACCATTTTTATGAATAACAGAAGTACCAACTCGGTTACGTAATCTGAATAATTAATGCCGTCGTCGCGAAGTACGTCGCAGAGGTTCCAGAGTTTTTGAACGATGTCGTTATTGGTCATATTTGTCTCTTTATAAATTATTTGGTTCTTAGCTGTGTGCTATTAGTACTTTGCACAATGGCTCATTAATGTAGTAGTTGGCGCGGCCAATTTTTTGTTTGGTTAAAAAGCCGTGTTCTACTAGCTGCTCTAAATATTTAGTGGCGGTTATTCGCGTTACCCCTAGCTCATCAATAATAAAATCGATTTTGGTATAGGGGTGATGAAACAGGTTATTGAGTAAATCCTGGCTATAAATTTTGGGTAGTTGTTCACGAATACCGTGTTTTACATCGGTCATCAGGCTTTTCATCTCGGTAATGAGTGAGATAGTGTTTTGTGCTGTGTCGATAACCCCATCAAGCATAAAGGCTATCCAAGGTTCCCAGTTACCAGTATCACGCACAGCCTGCAAATTATTATAGTAATCTGCTTTGTGCTGAATAATAAAACGGCTTAAATACAGTACCGGCAGGTTAAGCAAGTCTTTAATCACCAGGTACAAAATATTCAGGATCCGCCCTGTGCGGCCATTGCCGTCGTAGAATGGGTGAATGCTTTCAAACTGATGATGGATGATGGCCATTTTTACCAGCGGATCTGCATCACATAACTCATCGTTATTAATGAACTGCACCAGGTTATCCATTAGCGCTGTTATATCGTCTGCATGTTGTGGTGGTGTATACACCACCTCGCCCGTACGGGCATTTTTCAAATCCGTGCCAGGTAATTTGCGTAAACCTGCGTTGTTGTGTTCCAGGTTTTGCTGGATGGCGAGAATGTCACTTAAGCGAATGAGCTTGCTTTGCCGTGCTGTTTGAAAGCCCTGCTTTAATGCTACCGCGTAATCCTGCACTTCTTTGGTTGCAGGGCTGGTAATGGCTTCTTCAAATAGGTTGGCTTTGTAAAGCTCATCATGCGTGGTTACGATGTTTTCCACTTCCGAGCTGTCTTTTGCTTCCTGTAAGGCAAGCGTATTGATTAGAATTGCTTCATTGGGAATGCTGGCGGCAACACCCTTTAATTCGGCCAGATAGCGGTGAGCTTCAGCCACCTTTTTGAGTACTGCGCGGGTTTCCCACTGCTCTATATTATCAAGTGGTAACAATGGGATAGATGCTGGCATGATTAATATTATGTCCTTCTTTATACATGTAGCTCTGCATATGTATAGATTTCGCAAAAAATTATACATGTACTGTATAACATGTATAGTTTTTCTGCTTATTTATACATATAAGGTTTATGCACTTTGGGGAGGCCACATTGCATCACCCAGTTCATCCAGTACCACATCCAGTTGATTACCCAGTACCTTATCCAGCTGCTTTGCTCCGCCCTGCTCTGCAAATCGGCTGTTTACGAATTCTCTATCTATGATTACTTCGTGAACCAGTTGTTTTGCCAGGCGCTCAAGCCATTTGCGCTGTGCGGGTAACCAGTTATGACTTTCATATATTCGCAACATAGCCTGTGCAACACGTTGCTCAAAGGGTAACAATGGCTCGCCGAATGCTGCGCGGCGAATATGGCCAATGATGCTTGCTGCAATATCTTGGTTAGTTTGGTTACGCACCGCACTTTGTAGTTTAGCTTCTGAGTATCCAGCACCATCAAGCAATAGCTTAATTTCTTTTAGTTGATCGCGAGTCAGATCTCGGGGTTTATTCACCACTACAGCAAGGGCTGCACTTTGGTTAAGCTGCTCTTTTATAAACTGGTTAAAGCTGTCCAAGTAATCTTCTGGCTTTTGATGTACACCGTAGCTTTGGGTGCGTTCTCTTATTTCATCATGATGCTCAGAAATTATAGGCTGGCGTTCACTGCCCAGTAGCTCATTCACTTCTGCTAACTGGTTTATCAGACCGCTATGTTTTGTTATGAAGGCCGAGGCCTGCTTAGGGCCAAGCTCATGTAAATGTTTATGCAAGCTTTTGGGCTCAACGCCCCATAAACCTTGTAATTCATCCAGTTTTTGCTTAAGTGCGGGTTTGCTTTCAGCTTTTTTACCGGCTTTTCGCATTACGCGCATCACTTTTTGGCTAAGTTGACTTAGCACTACATCGGCATGGCTCTGCTCTGGCGCATCACCAGGCGCATTCAATGCGCGTTCCAATTGTTCCGGATTAGTGATTTCGTGTACCAATTGCTCCAACGTAATCTTGGGATCTTTAACCAGTGGCTTCATGGTATTAACATCGGCCAGTGCGGCATAAATATCCACCGGGTCATAAATTCGAAATACCGTTTTACCAATGTCATCACAGCGGCGGGTAGCACGGCCAATCATTTGCTCATACAAAATCCGTGATTTAACCCGCCGCATAAAAACGAGGTTACAAATTTTGGGAACATCGATACCGGTGGTCAGTAGGTCTACAGTAATGGCAATATTTGGATAGCGTTCGTTTTTATACTGTCGAATGAGCTGTTCCACTTTGTCGCTTTGCCCGGTGATTTTAACGACTGCCGCTTGGTTATATTCACCGTTATAAAGGTCTTTAAACGCTTCGTCTAAAAGTCGCTTTACCATATCGGCATGCAAATCGGTTGCGCAGAAAATCAGAGTTTTTTCATCCCCGAACGGATCGAGTTCTTGAACCAGTTGCTGACAAATCACTTTGTTGAAGTTTTCATTAATTACTTTGCGATTAAAAGCTTCCACTTCAAAATTAAGTTCATCGTCTAGCTCTGCGCTTTGTACTTCACCAGTTTGGGTATTAATGGCACTAACTTCATCGCCTTTGGCAAATTTAATCCCGTTTTGCGTGAGTAAGGTTTCGTATCGAATTGGCGGTTCGTGATCTATTAGCCAGTCATCCGCTACCGCTTCCCGGTATGAATAGGTATAAACAGGTTTGCCAAAGATTTCACTGGTGTGTTTCGCTGGCGTCGCAGTTAAGCCAATTTTGACGGCATCAAAATAGTCGAGCACCCGGCGGTAACTGGAAAGATACTGACTCGCACCCCGCGTAGCGATTTCGCCTTCGGTCATTTCCTGGTCGAGCGTATACCCTCTGTGGGCTTCATCAATAATAATACAATCAAACTGGTCTAACGGTGGCGGGTTGTCGCTCATAAATATGCGCTTTACCATGGCTTGTACGGTTGCAACCTGCACACGCGTTTCAGCCTCAGCAGCCATATCTCCCAGCTCTGCAACATTATAGATTTTAGATAAGGTATGATTTTGTTCTAGTGGTGCTTCATTAAACGCATCAATGGCTTGCTGACCAAGTGCGGTGCGATCTACCAAAAATAGAATACGCTTAAATCGCTCAGCCTTTAGAAACCGGTACATCAAACCAATGATGGTGCGCGTTTTACCGGTTCCTGTTGCCATAGCTAACAGCGCCGTGCGTACTTCTTTCGCTAGCGTATTTTCAACCGCAATAATGGCTTTTTGCTGATAATCGCGAACTTTTAAATAGCCGAATGGCTCAGTTTTTAGTTTTTTCTCAGCCTCTTCTTTACTGCGTTTGAGTTTGTCAATTAAGCCTTCTGGCGTATGAAACTTAGGGAGTGCACGTTTAGTATTGGCAGGTTCGCGCACATCCCGAAACCAGGTTCCAGACTGTTCGGCCAGTTGGGGAACGTAAGGGCGACCATTGCAAGAATAAACAAACGGGATTTTATAATGGCTTTCTTGTTCATCAGGCCAGGCAATTGTTAAACCTGCTAATTCCCATGCGCCCAGCATAGGAGGTGAAACACTAAAACCCTTGCTATATCGTTCTGCTTGCGAAATTTTTCCTGCAACGTTGGTGTTTTCTTTCTTCGCCTCAACCACGGCCATGGGCGTTAAACCGTAAAACAGTACATAGTCTGCTCTACCTTTTTCGCCATTATGCTCGGTAGGCCATTCGGCAATCGCGATATTACTGCCTTTTTCTGGTCGAGCCCCACTTTTATAAGTAAGCGCTTCGCTATCGGCTGTCCAACCCGCTTCTAACAGTTGCTGATCGATTAAAATGCGGGTTAGCGCTTCATCCAACACTATGTGTTGCGTTGCCGCCTGTGTGTTTTTGTTTATCTGATTGCGTTGGGCAGTTTGCGTTTTCTCATCAGCCGCCGCTAACTGAGCTTGAAGTGCCTTTATCTTTGTTTCGTAATCCTTACGTTGTGCTTGTAAGGCATCTTCATGTTCAGACGCTTGCTTCGCCAAAGACCGAGATTCCTCGTCCATTGCCATTGCCAATGCTTCATATTCTGCTTTTTCTTTGGCTACGAGCTCATGAAGTTGATTGCTGGAATCCAAGTCAACATTCGCTTGTTCTAAATCACTTTTTAACTTTGCAATTTCAGACTGTAACTGACGTAACTGTTCGCTGGGGTCTGCAGGTGGAATAAAGGGGCCAGGTTTAAATTGAACCCCTGATTTTCCGAAAGACTGGTGAAACCATATGGCTAGTTTACGTGCAACCACTAAACCATTCATGGCTTCTTTGTGCTGAGTTCTGAATGTATGGATTGCTTTATTACCTTCCATTCTAAGAGTATGGAATAACTCTCTGACTACCGGCTCTAGCTGTAACTCACGGTTAATTTTGTAGATCAGATCAGCCTGGGAAGTCTTATCGTCAAACTCAATTCCAACCAATGCTGCAATGTGCTGTGCCAGCGCTTCACCCAGTTGCCTAAGCTTCATTAATGTTGTGTTGGGATCGCTCGAGAAGGCTTTTTCAGCAGAGGAGGCAATTTCCACTAAAAGTGAATCATGCTCTTGTAGAAACCCAAAGTTACTTTGCTGGATAGAGGATGCCATGTTTAAGAAACTCCATTTCACCTTGACGCTGGTTCAATCAGAACTCAGTAGTACTTTTTTATTCTGTGTGTATTGCAAAGAAGAGACTACCACAAATACTTAATTTCACTATACTTTAGTAGTGAGTATAAAACCATAAAACTACAGAATCGGTGCGTTGAATTACTTTTTTTGAATCCTTGGTTTAACCACTTAAAAATATATATGAATTCGTACGGTCGAAGCCATTTAATTAGAACGTTACGCACATCAACCGACTTTTTAAATATAATTATTAAACATGAATACAAGGAGAATCATCGCTTTTCTCTAAACAATTCATGCAATGATGGAGGGTAAATTACACGTGGGGCCTATGACCTCACACCCTCTTTTGTCTGCACTTCACTGGACATTCCGTTTCAACAAAATTCATCCGATGCCGCCGCCGGTCGTGCCGCCCGACCAACTGCGTTTAAAACGGTCGAGTCGCTACGCTCCGAAACTGAAGGGAATTTCGACCGGCCTTCGGCTGATTGCATCATTTAAAACACAGTTGGTCTGCCGCTCGTTTCACTCCCTCCGAAGGCGGCCTGCAGACCTTTAGTCTGTCACTGGGGTGACAATCTCTCTATCAGCGCTTGGGAGCGCTTCTCCTGCACAAAGGAATGTAGATCTCATCTAGAGCTCTAACTGTGCGACTAATGAACGTTGCATTTCAAAAAAAATTCATCATATTTTCAGTCAGTTAAAGGAAAACCAAGAAAAAATCACAATTTTAAGCTTATCAGCCAAAAAAACTAGCACATTAAGTGATGTACGCACTTTTTGTAAACTATCGAGGTTTTAATTATGCTAGAAGCGTTATTTCAACAGAAACCACTACCAAACGGGATAAACAAATCACTTCTTTTCCAAATCAGTGAAATTAACTCTTTAACCCGAGATGCATTGTGGCAATGCTTATCTATTGCGACATCTGACAAGTTAACTATGACGCTTTTCGTGTCCGGCTATTTGTTTGCGATTTCATTAATTGTTGCAGGGAAATCCTTTTTAAGGGCAGACCAGGCCCTCATAACCAGAGCACTCCGTTTTGTCTTTTCAGCACTATCGTTTACTACACTTTTAGCTAGTGTTGGAATTGTCCTCTTGTTTAGTAAATATTTACTTTCAAGCTATATCAATACTGGTAAACCATGGAACATTTACAAAGAGTTTTGCATAGCAATACTGAATAACGCTTCGCTGGGGATGTTAATTGGTGCCTTTGTTATCTATTTCTGCATTAAGCGTTATATAGAACCTTGGTTCTCGTCTCTCATAGAAATTGTGTCTAAAACCGTAAACGAATATTACGATTTTCCAGATTTCGACAATGTTGTAAAACTTCTACCCAAGCGGCCTAAGAGTAAAAACTTTATTGCAAGGGTACTGAAGTCAACAAAGGGTAAGTCACTGATTTGTGTGGGCCTATCATCTGCTGATAAACCTATTTTGATAGATTTTAAGGTTGCGACTCATCCAAACCTCAAAACTGGATGCCTTTGTGGCGTCTCACTCGCACCAAAATATTAAAACGGTGCAAAATTGGGGTTTGGACATTTGAAAAATGGATTTTTGCAAGGATATCAGGAAGATAGTTGGTCGGTGTGAGAGGATTTGAACCTCCGACCCCTGACACCCCATGACAGTGCCATAAATACACCTCCACACACCAACATTCATAAGCTTATTTCAATTTAGAGACCCAAAAAGTGACCCCGAAAGTGACCCAGATAAAGCAATAATTTTGGTCGAAATTAAATTTAATCAATCTCACCAACCGCTTATTTATTGCACAGTAAATTTAAAGCAGACTACTGTTCGTCTTAACGAAATCAATATTATCTGGCTGACTAAACCTTTTGCATTCGTCAATAACAGCCACCACATCATTGAACCTAGCTTCAAGCCCGTTCAGCCTTTTCGACCACACTTCTAGTTGGGGGTATGTCAACAACTCAGGCTCGACGGGTTCTAGGTCTTTGAATAACATGGGCATCTCATCTACTAATTCTCTTTTGATTTTCGTGTAATCATTAACCGCTTTAACACCGGCTATGTAGCCCAGTGTTGTTGAAGTGGTAAGCCTATCTCTTTCCCTATCATCAAGCTTACGCCCGAGTCGAACCTCTTCCATCTCGATCTCGTATTCAGATGCTTTCTGAACATACACTATCTCTGATTGTCCAGTCATCGCCCTGCGCCTTAACTTAGTCAACTCAGATGCTTTTAGTACATGATTGTCTACGAAGTTCCTTATAGACGCATATGCCTCTACCCCCCCATACTCCTTTTTCAGGTGGTGGAGCTTCTCTTCATACTCGGTAAGTTTACATATGTGGTCAGTAATCAGCTCACGAAACCTCAGTGTATTAATGTCTCTTTTATAAGCTTTCTCATGCTCCTCGAATGAGTGGCCGAATATGTTCTTTCCACACACATGCCCGATATTGGTTTCAATAGGTAAGATTGAACCTTGTTTTCTCTTACACAAAACTAGGTAACCCTTGTTGTGTGGAGTTTTACAGGTTGAAAGACCACACCGACCTTTTTCCCCCATATCGTAGTTACTGATAATGCGGGTAATCTCGACGTCCTCTGGATTTACTTCTTGTTCAAATCGTGGACGGTCATACATCTCCTGCCAACTTTTGAGCCTATCTCCAATTTGGGCACCATCGTCAGATAGTATGTCCATATACACTCCTATATTGTTAAATGCTGACTCGCATTACCACAAGATATCAGAAACTTACACAACATTGCACGTGGCACATACAATCACCAGAAGTCCTTGATACACGAATCAGCATTTCATCCACACTCGTTAAGCAGCAGCTTCAGTCGCTAAGTTATCCGCAAGTTCATTGCCATAGATACCGCTATGACCTCGAACCCACTTAACGACAACCGTAGGCTTCTCTTGCTTCAGCTTGTCGATACGTTGCCATAGGTCTTGATTGGCTACAGGCTTCTTATTGGCATTCTTCCAGCCTTTCAGTTTCCACCCTTTGAGCCACTCGTTGTAGCCTCTAGCAATCATATCGTTGTCTGTGTGGATAATGTCTTCGGGCTCTGCCAGTTCGAGAGCCTTGATGACTGCCAGCATTTCACAGCGAACATTTGTGGTTGTCTCTCTGCCTGCTTCTGGCTCAACTCGTGCCTTGTAGGTTTCCAAGACCTCCTCTTGGTCATTCAACACGACAACGCCTAAGCCACCGTGTTTACATCCGTTCTGGTTGTTAGGCGCTGCACCATCAGTAAAGATAAGTCGTGGTGTTTGTTTACTCATATGTATATTCCTCCGATTAATGGGTTAACTGTTTAGCTAGCGCTTGTTGAACCTTCGCTAGTTCTGCTTTGTAGTCTTCAAGACGTTTAAGGCCAACCTCTGCTGAACTAATTTGTCTATTCATTTCGAGCAAGTGCTTCTTAATCTCTCGCTTGAAGTAAGCTTGTGTCTCACTAACTTGCTGTTGTCGTTCAGACTCTTTCAGTCCATCCTTGCGATTTATCTCTGCAATCTGTTTGTCTCGCTCTCGTTCCATGCTTAAAGCGAAATCAGCTTTAGACTGGTTGCAGTGCTCAATGCTGTCGTTGTACTGAGTAGCGTTAGCTTTGTTGATTGAGTCGAGTAACTCAGCACGACGATTAATAAGCTGGTCTACAGTCAGTTCAGGCACAATGTGTTGAGGACGTTTAGCGTCTTCAGGGAACACTAAGCCACTCGTGATAGTGCTCCAGATGTCATCTAGTTTCTCTTGGCGCTGTTTCTCGTTCAGGAACACAAGAGTCCAGAAGTTAGCCTCAGCCATATCTTTGAAGTCAGCCTTAGCCGTGTTGAAGTTGTCTCGAAGTTGTTTCGCCTTGGCTTCAGCTTCTCGACGTTCAATAGCTTCTTGTGTGTATTTAATGCGGTAATCATCGAACTTAATGCGACCTTGTACTTCGCTGTTATACAAGTGACTCAGTAAGTCTTGGCAGATAGCCTCAGCAGCGTTAAGACGGTCTTGTTGTTCTTTCTGACGTTCTTGTAGTTCTCTAATGATGTCAGCTTGTTTGCTCATGGATTTATCCTCCTAAGTATTTTCGTTCAAGGGATTTAATGGTTTTAATTCGGTTAAGTTGTTTGGCGTGAAAAGGGTTCTTCTCGTGCTTCTCTCTCATAACTCGCTTCTGGATGTTGGATAGGTTTAATTTGTATGTGTAATGCCTAGTCCAAAGGCCGAGGTTATTGATTGGCACATGCGATAACTCGAAGATTGGCTCAAGGATGTCTAGCATCTTCAAGGCTCTGTTAGCGTTCAGTCGATAACGCCTCTTTTTACCTGTCCTTGTGATGTGCTGAGGCATGTTAATCATCCTCACAAGGCTCTTACGGCACACAAAGATTGCTAAGGTCTTCCTGTTAGGGAATAAGTCTTTCTTGAACCAAGCAGCGAGGTAGATACACAACCACTGTTTCATGGTCACATGCCTACCTACTGCTTCAACTGAAGCTTTGAGCAGATACAGCAACTGAGAGTGAACTGGTAAGTCACCGAGTCGTCTATACGGTGATAGTGCTTCAAACTTCTCAGCGTCATCTAACAAGCCACCAAAGGCTTTCTCGTAGTGCGTTAAGTCAGCCTCTGAGTACCACTGTTTACCACCTTGAAAAGCTTTAGTTAGCTCTTGGTTGTATGAAGCATAGCGCTTGCATAGTGCTGGTGGCTTAAACGTTGGATGACCGTTGTGCAGATTAGCTTCACGGTGTCGCTTACAGTGCTTACCATACTTGGCGTTATCGATAGGACGAGAACAACCCCACACCTTGCATGTGGAAGTTGTCATAACGTTAAACCTTGTCAGTTAAGTAATTATGGATACATTCATTCACGATACTACTAGCGCTTACTTTCACGCCTCTAGTGTCTTGAAGTCGTGCTTGGTACTTCTGGACGGTCTCGAAGTTCTTGCTGGTTAAGTACACGTTGATGCAAGGCTGAGACACAACTTTGTGTGGTTTACCTAGTGCATTCATCGTTAGCCTCCAGCAACTACAGTACGTGATAGTGCGAATGCTTGAACCTTGGTAGAGATACCTTTCGATTCCTCGAAGTTAAGCATCTTCTTAGCTTCAAGGGCTTTCTCAGGCGTAGTAAATGTCACCGTACCGTCATCCATAGCGATAATCTTACCGTCACGCATAAGGCCGTATACAACGTTAATGTCAGTCATAGTGTTTCTCCTATAGTTGAAGTTTTGTGAAAATAAATTGAATACAAAGACAAGAAGGCTCTCAGGCTGCATTTAGGTATCTTTGGGCGTACCTACTGAGAACCCTCTTGTGGTTGTATTCAGTGAACGAAAGGATGCCTAGGACAAGTGCTGGAGGTAGAGCACAAGTCCATAGGCTTAGAAGGATATGTGACGTGGTCAAGCAAATTCACACAACCCAGTTAAGCAGCTTTTTCTAAGTCCG
>NZ_JAEFCD010000002.1 GCF_016405965.1 Alteromonas sp. IB21
ATGATGAAAGCTACAACCAGTGGGGGATATCTGGTGGTGCCGACAACTTTTTAGACTTTCTAGAAAAAGAACTAAAGCCCTATATAAAGGCAAACTATCGCACCAATAACTACGCAATTATCTCAGGGCATTCATTAAGCGCCCTTTTTACCGTGTACGCATTGCAAGAGAGGCCTGAACTGTTTCAAGCTTACTTCGCATTCAGCCCAAGTTTGTGGTGGCACGAAGAAGTGATATTTCCAGAGGCAAAAGCGTTCTATGCGTCAGATAGCGACCTTAACAAATATCTATATATAAATATGGGTAACGAAGATGGGAACATGCTAAGCGCATACGAACGTTACGTTGAACTACTAAATAGCAGCGAACGAAAAGGGTTTACCTTTGATACCGAACTGGATACATCTGAAAGCCACAACACGACTGCGCTTGCAGGTATGAGCTTGGCGCTTCAAAAACAGCTTAATTCGTTACGCCCAACAGGTGCGATAATACAAGAAGGCATTCCTGCGGTAGAGCAATACTATAAAGACCTTTCTGCAAAATACGCTTTTGAAGCAAAGCCAGAATATAAAGCCGTAAACCACGCGGGTTATGCGGCGCTAAACAAACAAGACTTTGACTCTGCCATTGCGATTTTTAAGAAAAATATAGCTCGCTTCCCTAACAAATCTGATGCCTACGACAGCCTAGCAGACGGCTATGAAGCTAACGGCGAATTAGGCATGGCGCTTGAAATGAGAGAAAAAGCGCTAGCAATGAGCTATAAAGAAAATGTTGAAAATGGTGCTTTTAAAACGCGGTTGGCTAACTTGCGAAAGAAGATTGCGGAAGGTGAAGAATCAAAAGAAGCTAACCTTTTAAAATCGGGGCTGGCTGAACGCATTCGAATTGAAGGGCAAGAGGTTGATTACCAATCTTTAGAGCAAAGACAAGCGCATTATGACGTACCTGGTGTGTCTGTCGCGTTTATGAGAAATGGGCAACTAGCTTGGACCATGCAAAGCGGCGTTAAAGATTTGACCACTGAATTGGCTGTTGATGAAAACACGGTGTTCCAAGCAGGCAGTATTTCTAAACCCGCATTTGCCGCAGTATTGATGAAATATCGCCAAGATAACTCGCTAGATTTAGACGCAGATGTTAATACCTTACTCACCAGCTGGCAGTTGCCTGAACATGAATGGACTGGGCAAGATGTTGTTTCATTGCGCAGATTATTAAGCCACACGGCGGGTACCACAGTACATGGCTTTCCTGGTTACGCGGCGGGCGAACCCGTGCCTACTTTGCAGCAGGTGCTAGAAGGTGCATTTCCCGCCAACACCGATGCCGTTGTTGTTGATATTCAACCAGGTACGCAAATGCGTTATTCAGGTGGCGGCACAACGCTTGCTCAACTTACCTTGCAAGACGAAGCTAACGAGCCCCTGCCGACTATGTCGCAACGGCTTTTGTTTAAACCATTAGGCATGACGCGTTCTGGCTTCGACCAGCCCATATCGAAAAAACTATCTAACAATATGGCTACCCCGTACGACGGTGACGGTGCGCCAATTAAAGGTGGTGCGCATACTTACGCTACGCTTGCAGCTGCTGGCATGTGGAGTACCCCTTCAGACATGCTGAAAATGGCAAGCGGCGTTCGTAGCGCGTATTTAGGGCAGAAAACCGACTGGATTTCGCAAGCCAGCGCGCAGGAGATGTTAACCAACAATACGCCAAGCATTGAGCCGCCTAATGTTGGTATCGGCTTTTTTATCAATATGAGTGACGATGGAGAAGTTCTGGGCTTTGGTCACGGTGGCGCAGATGCTGGGTTTATGTCGCAGCTATACCTTGAACTAGATACCGGCAACGGCTACGCCATTATGACGAACGGCAATAACGGCAGGCAGTTGATAAGCGAGCTAGAAATACGCCTAAAAGAAGCGCTAAGCGTAGGTTACTCGGAAGCTGAGGTTAGGAAGTTAGTACCCATAAGCCCAAAGGAACTGAGTAAATACATTGGAACCTACGTGGTAACTAACCCTGTGAGTGTTGATGTGGTGCTAGAAAAAACAGCCAATGGATTTGTGCTTAATGCCTTACCTTATGTTGAAAATGAAGAGTATTTTCATGAAGGTGAAGGGCTATTTTTTGCCAAGAATGGCAGTAGTGTTCGGTTTGAGATGGATGAAAAGAACGGGCTGGTTGAGGCACTTGTGATGGATGGGAATATTCGGGGTGTTAGGGACTAGTAAGCGGTAAAGCTAAGTGTTCTCAGAATGTGAGTTTTTTACCGCACTGGTATAAATAGAGTAATTCTACTTGGTCGGAATGCGGCGAATATTCCCGATCAATTTTTGAAACCCTTCATTTAATAGTCAAGCCCTTTCAATGAAGTAGAGTTTAAACTCGACCGTAAGTGTAAAACTATTTAACCCGCTTCTCACTCTAATATCATCGAATTCGATGGCATTAGAATAAGCGCTAAAGCCTTAAAATGAATTAGTCTCGACTTAATCTGACACTTCTTCTTGAAAAGATGAGAGTTACCCGTTTTGATAAAGGTGTCGAATCTTTAATCAAAACAAAATAGGTAACTCTCATGTTGCATACTAACAATCCAATCATTAAACACAAAGCAGGTTTGCTTAATCTCGCAGAAGAACTCGGAAATGTATCAAGAGCGTGTAAAGTTATGGGCGTTTCTCGCGATACTTTTTACCGTTATCAAGAACTTGTTGAAGACGGTGGAATTGACTCGTTAATCGATAAAAGTCGCAGAACTCCAAATCTTAAAAACCGCGTTGATGAAGTGACAGAACAAGCTGTCATTGATTACGCTATCGAGTTTCCAGCTCACGGCCAACACAGAACCAGCAACGAGCTTAGGAAGAGAAGTATTTTTGTGTCTGGTAGTGGCGTTAGATCCATTTGGCTTCGTCATGACTTGGAGAACTTTAAAAAGCGGCTTAAAGCGTTAGAAGATAAAGTCGCTAATGACGGCATAATCCTCACAGATTCACAGGTTGCTGCGTTAGAGAAAAAGAAGAATGATGACGAAGCTTGCGGAGAGATAGAAACCCTTCACCCAGGTTACTTAGGCTCGCAAGATACGTTTTATGTGGGAAACTTGAAAGGTGTTGGTCGTATCTATCAGCAAACCTTCATCGATACTTACAGCAAGGTGGCCTTCGCCAAACTGTATACCACCAAAACGCCGATAACCGCTGCTGACGCTCTCAATGACAAGGTGCTGCCTTACTTCGAACAGCATGACTTACCAATGCTCAGAATACTTACCGATCGCGGTACAGAATATTGTGGGAAGGTAGAGCACCATGATTACCAGCTTTACCTTGCGATAAACGATATCGACCACACGAAAACTAAAGCAATGTCTCCGCAAACGAACGGAATCTGCGAGCGCTTCCACAAAACGATATTGAATGAGTTCTACCAAGTTACGTTCCGTAAGAAACTATATGCGTCGCTAGAAGAGCTTCAAAAAGATCTGGACGTGTGGATGGATTACTACAACAATGAAAGGACTCATCAGGGCAAAATGTGCTGTGGCAGAACGCCACTGGAAACATTAATCGATGGGAAACGGACTTGGGCTGAGAAGAATCTAGTGTGATTACCAAGGGAACTTGACGGTCTAACTACCAAGCGATTTTGACGCTTTGAAATTAGCATCGGTTTGAGGCTATGACAATAGACTTTTCTCCGTAGTCGTGGCTAGGTAGCGTTCAATCTCTGCCGCAGTTGCCTGAATAGACATTCCTGTATTGTCTAAATGGAATGTTTTTACCTTTGGTATATCAGTTGAAAAATCAAATTTATCTAGATAATTGTCAAGGTACTCTTTCGACTGAATCTTGTTGGTGTTTTTCCGTCTTTCGTCGATAACTCTGCATACGTGCTCATCGTAAGTACAAGATAATCTTATGAAATTAGGGCTAATGTCGTTTCGCTCTAACATTTCAAGCAGGCCGTTAATGAAATAGTTACTAGCGGGGTGAACATAGCAAAACGTAAACACCAATCCATTGGTGTTGTTATCGATCAGCGTTTGGAAGGCTTCAATGCATGTCTGACGCTGATATGCCTCAAAGCCATCATTACCGAATCCGATCACTGCACACGAAATGTCAAAGGCCAAATGCTGTGGAAACAATCGCCAGTTTTTTCTTTTTGCCAGTTCCCTAGCAACACTTTCCTTACCTACTCCAGATGGACCATATATCATCGTAAATTTCAAAACATGTGCGCCTTCAGGATCATTAAAATTAACAACCCTAAAGTAACTGTATATAAATACAGTTTCAAGTCCGATTTTCAACATCCTGATTACTTTACAGATGATTTGTCTATTCTCAGCGCCATAGTGTTCATCTTTTCCCTTAGCCAGATATTGCGGACTCCGCTAGCATGTATCGTGACGTTCCGCTCAGATTTGAGCAGTCGTGACACTTGCACTTGACCAAGATGTGGATTGGCTAGCGAGAACTCAATTACGATTTGCTCGGTAGCTTTGTCAGTACGATTCTTATGATGTAGGCTCTGAGGTTCTTGGCGCTTTAACGCGTCGGCACCACCTTCTTTCACAAGGTTTCGGTGTCGGTAGATAGTATCGCGAGATACGCCGCTCAGTCGAGACGCCTCTGCTACATTGCCAAGCTTGTCTGCCAACGCCAGTACATCAAGCTTTTTCTGTATATCAATGTCTTCTGAGTGCGTCGTATAGGATTTGTCTAGCGGCGCTTTCGTTGGCTCTATCACTGGTGATACCGTTAGTTTTCTACCTGCGAAGTAGACATCAAACTGCTTGCCGATCACGTTTCTGATTTCGATTTTCTGATGGGCAATTGAGTGTTTTATGGGTGACTCAATAAAGTAAAATTGCCCTTTGTAAGTGAAGGTATGATCGTTGCGGATTTTGCGGTGCACTTTGGTTATACAGATATCATCAAGGTTGACGTGATTGGGTATCGGTTGATATTCAGAATCCGTCGTAGATGGCTTTACGGTCATTTTTTTATGCCAGACCTGCGGGATAAAGACATGCTGAAGGTACGCATTGGCCGCTGCCATATCAGTGATATTGCGCATTCTAAACTCAGGGACGAGCCTATCTTGCAAGGTATCGAACGCCCGTTCTATTCGCCCTTTACCCTGTGGTGAGCTGGCGAAGATAATTTCGATACCCAGCTCTTCACATGCCCGCTGTACTTGAGAGAAGTTGCAACGTTTAGGTCCACCGAATATTCCTGCGCGATCAACATACAAAGTTTTAAATACGCCTTTTTTCTCCACCACCGAGCGCAGTAGCTTCAAACAGCCAGCGGTTGTTTCGGCATGAAAAAACTCGGCAAACAACTGGCTGTTGGCATCGTCAATCATGGCAATCAAACAGGTCTTTTGGGTGCCAAACCACCGATGTGTGCTGCCATCCATTTGCAACATTAATCCCACGCTTTCCATACGCTCTCTACGCTTGTGTACACGGCCACGTCTGCGTTTAGCACGTTTCACATGATGAATATCATGCGCCCACTTACGCAGAGTTTCACGCTTTACTTCAATGTGTTCGTTGGCTTGCAACAACTCTCCCAAGTGAAGCAGATTGACATCGTAATATTTCTCTCGGATAAGTGATTGAACTTGCTGCTTCAATGAATTTGGTGTTTTGTTGACTGGTTCGTTACCTGTATTGCCATGAACCACAAAACGAATACCGACTTCACGATACCGCTTCAAGTAACGCTCAATGGTACGTCTGGATTTATTCAGGAGTTTGACGGCATTAGCAATGGTTATCTTGCGCTCAGCAACCTTGGCAATAACGTCTACAGTCAATTGCGCTTTGGAATTTAACATGATCATCCTCAGCGTCTCTCCTATGCAAAAAACAAAGAAGAAACACGGTTAAAAGATAACCGTCAAATTCCCTTGGTAATTAGTGAATGCGACAAAATCGCGTGGTAATTAAAGACCGACAGAATCGCTTGGTGTTAACAGCTGAGAAGAATCTAGCTCAAATCTAAACTGACAGCGACACCTGAAAAAACGGGTAACTGTCAGATCAAGTCTGAGCTAGTACACTTAAAATAACAATTCATTAAAAAATTATAAATGATGAGACACTAAAACCTATAAATAAGGATTGTTAACTGTTCAGTATCACGAGCAATAGTTGGCATGCAGGTTTGTGTCAGAACGAGTAAGTTATCATTATGATTATTCAAACAACCTACGACTATTTCAATATTATTCGTAGGTTGTTAACTCTCTAAAATTCAAGCTTTACCTACTTATTCATTCGCTTTGCTCTTACCCATCGAAAAATTGTAAACGCTACAGCTGCGCATAACGCCCAAAATAGTATGTGGTAAAAATTATGATGGGCGCCTTCCCCTAAAAACGTATCAGTATGCGCATTTGCAGTATTCGCAAAAAAGAAAAAAGCGCTAAGTAATATGCAATGTAATCTCATGATTTAATTCCTCAATATTAATGTTAAGTCTTACAAGCTCAGCATGCCTTCCTTTTCGATAAACGAAATTATGTCTGCAAGGCCCTGCTGAGTTTTCATGTTGCTAAATATAAACGGTTTGTCTCCACGCATTTTTTTGGTGTCTGCATCCATTACCTCTAGCGATGCACCGACTAGGTTGGCTACGTCTATCTTATTAATGATTAATAAATCCGATTTTGTAATACCCGGCCCACCTTTTCGTGGAATTTTATCGCCTGCAGAAACATCAATAACATAAATGGTTAGGTCAGAAAGTTCAGGGCTGAAAGTAGCACTAAGGTTATCTCCACCGCTTTCTACTAATACAAAATCGAGATCATTATGACGTGCCTGTAACTCATCTATAGCCGCTAGATTCATTGAGGCATCTTCGCGAATAGCCGTGTGTGGACAGCCACCCGTCTCAACCCCTATTATTCGATCCGCGGCCAATGCGTCATTTTTCGTTAAAAATTCGGCATCTTCTCTGGTGTAAATATCATTCGTAACAACCGCCATGTTGTACTTGTCTCGTAACGAAAGACAAAGCTGACGAAGAAGGGCTGTTTTACCTGAACCAACTGGTCCTCCCACACCTATACGCAAAACTTGTTTTTTCATAATTTGTGTATCTCTTCTGGTTTATCTTTTTAATTTAATTTCGTTTCGGGCTTACGACCTGAACAACCGTGAATATTGACTTTCATGCCACGCGCTTGCCATCGCTAAGTGGGGTAGGCTATTACCTATATCGTTGTCACTCACATGATTTGCTCGAGTAATTAGCGCTTCGCAATTATTGCTTAACCTAAACAAAAGGTTCTGCGCTTGAGTCTGCCCCAGCGGCACTAGCTTAGTCGCAGCGGCGACTTGGTTATCTATATAAGTCCAGCAGTAGCCACTTTGGGCAGATAAAAGGTCTAAATTGAAAGTGAAAGCGCACAACGAATATGCGCTTACGAAACTACAATCTAATCCGTCAAGAAGGTCAGAATAGGGAGTGATATTGAAATCATCTAGTTGATTCATTAGGCGTATTAACGCCTTCCCCATAGCTAAATCAGACAGCAATAACTCATGACTCTCTCTACACGCGACAATATGCTCATTCCAATAGATTAATGCCTTCGTATCACCGGCGTTAAGCGCCTGATACAGACGATTGATTATAGGAAGATCGGTCTGAGCGATAGACTCTGCCAAATTCACTTCTATCCAGCTTTCAGTACTCGCGCTGTCGGTAAGCCAACCATTTTCAGTGGCGAACTCTAAGCCTTGTGAAAATGAAAAACCGCCCACCGGTAGATTAGCGCTGCATAACTGTAATAGTCGCTGAAGTTGTAATGGACTAGTTTGAGGAGCCAGCTTCATTTAATCCTCATGAGAGTGGCTATGACCATGATTGTGGCCTGATTTTCCATAAGCTCCACTCTCAGGCTCAAACACAGCAGGTGTTTTATTGATACTTAACCCGTAGTTTTCAGCAAGCTCTTCTAAAACATGATCGGGCTTAAAGCGTACCCACCGCTCACCAATTTGTAATGATGTATGGCGATTGCCCAAGTGATAACAAATTTTCGAGAAGCTCAGCCAATCATCTGCAATGGCGGTAGCCACATCTTCGGCTTTGCCTTTTACAACAATAAATTTACCGCATTCAGTTTTCAGTATTTCTCCAACAAGAAGTGGGTGTCCTCGTTCTAAAAATACGCCAATATCTATGCCCGTGTCTGTGGTACTTTTAATCCGCGCTTTCTTTCGGGTGTCATGGTCAAGGGTAATAGAATCATCAATATTCCCATGAATATGCGATAGACGTGTGTAAGCTAGTAACATTTATTTATTCCTTTAAAACAGACAGTACAGCTGTGCCAGTGGCAGTGTCGTTACTGGTTCACATGTGAGTAACTCCCCGTTCGCACGCACCTCATAGGTTTGAGCATCCACTTCAATAGTAGGTTGCCAACTATTATGGATCATGTCGTCTTTGCCTATGTTACGTGTATTTTTGCAAGCGCTTACCATACGTGTCAAACCAATTTTATCTGGTACCCCAGCATCTAAAGAAGCTTGAGACATAAATGTCATTGAAGTATTGGCAGGCGCCTGCCCATGTGCACCAAACATAGGTCTGTAGTAGACGGGTTGAGGCGTGGGTATTGACGCATTCGCATCGCCCATGGGGGCTGCCGCAATAAACCCTGACTTAATTATCATCGCGGGCTTGATACCGAAAAATGCAGGTTTCCAAAGCACTAAATCTGCGAGCTTCCCTATTTCGATAGAACCAACTTCATGGCTAATGCCGTGGCTAATTGCCGGATTAATTGTATATTTCGCAACATAACGCTTTAAACGAAAGTTATCATTTCGTTCAGTATCCGGCGCTAGGGGGCCACGTTGCTGCTTCATTTTATGTGCAGTTTGCCAAGTACGAGTAATCATTTCACCAACACGCCCCATCGCTTGGGAATCTGAGGCAATCATACTGATAGCACCCAAGTCATGCATGATATCTTCAGCCGCAATGCTTTCTTTTCGGATACGAGAGTCTGCAAACGCGATATCTTCTGGTATAGCCGGGTCTAAGTGATGGCAAACCATTAACATATCAAGATGTTCATCTATGGTATTGATTGTGTAAGGGCGCGTAGGATTAGTGGAAGAAGGTAATACGTTTGACTCGCCACAGGCGCGGATAATATCGGGAGAATGACCGCCACCTGCCCCCTCCGTGTGATAAGTATGTATGGTGCGCCCTTTAAACGCACCTAACGTATCTTCAACAAAACCAGACTCATTGAGTGTATCAGTATGAATTGCTATTTGAACGTCATACCGCTCCGCTACTGATAAACAATTATCGATAGAAGCTGGGGTAGTCCCCCAATCTTCATGCAGTTTTAAGCCACATACGCCTGCTTCAATTTGCTCTTCTAACGCAATAGGTAAACTCGTATTCCCCTTTCCTAAGAAGCCAAAATTCATAGGAAAATCATTAGTAGCTTGAAGCATTTTATGAGTATTCCAAGGTCCTGGGGTACAAGTGGTAGCGTTACTACCTGTAGCAGGCCCCGTTCCACCACCAATCATCGTAGTCACACCCGACATTAGCGCTTCGTCTATTTGTTGTGGGCATATAAAATGAATGTGCGCATCTATACCACCGGCCGTAACTATCTGACCTTCACCTGCAATTATTTCTGTGCCGGGTCCGATTTCAATATCAATATTGTCTTGAACATCTGGGTTACCAGCTTTACCAATAATAGCAATACGGCCATCTTTGATACCAATATCAGCTTTAATAATTCCCCAATGGTCCAGAATAACTACGTTCGTGATTACAAGGTCTGGCGTATCAAAACAGCTTGCTTGGCTTTGCCCCATACCGTCCCGAATTACTTTTCCACCACCAAATTTCACTTCTTCACCATACTCGGTAAAGTCTTTTTCCACTTCAAGCCATAAGTCCGTATCCCCTAAGCGAACGCGATCGCCAATTGTGGGCCCAAACATATGTGCATATGAATGTTTATCGATAGTTGCCATTAGCTCAATACCCCTTGTACTTTACCTTGAAATCCAATGACCGTACGGCTGCCTTGATAAGGGATCAAAGTTACCTCGCGCTCTTGCCCCGGCTCAAATCGGATAGCAGTACTTGAGGTAATGTCTAAACGGTAGCCTTTGGTGGCTTCCCGATCGAACTTAAGCGCATTGTTCACTTCATAAAAATGATAATGAGAACCTACTTGTATTGGACGATCGCCCGCGTTAGCCACTTTAATCTTAATACGAGGTCTACCCACATTCAGCTCGCGATCGCCTGAGTCTGTTTTTATTTCTCCGGGAATCATTTACCTATGCTCCTGTTAAATATTTAGACTTTTAAATAATAGGGTTGTGAATAGTGACGAGCTTTGTGCCATCTGGAAATGTGGCCTCTACCTGAACTTCTGGAATAAGCTCACTTACTCCTTCCATTACTTGCTCTTTGGTGAGTAGAGTGCGGCCATAGTCCATCATTTCTGCAACGGTTTTACCGTCTCGCGCGCCCTCAATTATTTCCATCGATATATAGGCCATTGCTTCAGGGTAATTAAGTTTAACGCCCCGCTTTAGTCGCCTTTCAGCTAACAAAGCCGCAGTAAAGATTAATAACTTATCTCGCTCTCTGGGTAATAAATCCATTCTAAGCTACCTTTTCATTCTATTTTTAAGTAAGCCAAATACGAGGAACATTAGCTTCTTTTTGGATGTAAATTGGCCTGATTGTTTTCCAAATACTGGTGAATATGGCTTTGCACTCTTCAGCATGGTCGCCTAGGTATCGCACTACTAATAGGTCTCTTATGTAAGTCACGCTCACTTTCTGGCTAGGTTTGTCGATGCCATCTGTATGTGCAATTTGTTCTCTTAAGCGATCTACCAACTGACTTTTCTCATTTACATTTATGCGTACTTTCGGCGCATGGGCCAACATAGTGGCAAAAACGGAGTGGTTATTGAGCCCCGCTACGTGTGCACAAACATTGTTATTTGGTGTCAGATTAATTCGGTCATGAAAATTAAGTTTACCGTCGATAAACACTCGATTTAGCTGAGTAAACCGGCCTTTCTTAAATGGCTGACCAGCAGCGGGTAACCCTAAGCAACTTATATCCCAGCCAATATAATGTGCTTGTGAACTCAACTTTAAGTCCAACTGGTTAATTGCGTCTGCGCCTTCATAAACGATAGTTTCGAGTGGAAAGTTTTCACAAATACCCTTGCCCAACACGTTAATGTTGCTTATTTGTGTTTGCTTACTGTCGCCGATTGCTAAATTGGTTCTTGCTCGGTAAAAACGATTGGCGCCTGGCGTTGTAATAAGCGCATGCGCTGAATCTTGAATACAAATTTCAATGTTGAGTTCATCACCCGAAACAATGCCTGCAGGAGGGTGAAGCAAGTAAACATGCGCACAATCTTTACCTTCAGGGTAAAATGCCTTTTGCACATTTAAAGGCCCGCGACGGCTAGTTTTAACTAGCTGAGACACATTGCTTTTTATGGCAAATTCTAGGAATAAGCTAGCCAACCACTTATTTTTGAGACCTTTGAATGCACTGGCCTTATTTACAGAACTTGATGCACCCGATAATTTTTCATACGCAAACTCTTGTTTCATATCATCCATTTCAATACATAAGCTATACGGCTAAATACTTACTAACAAGTTCGTCGTTTAAATCCGGCATATCACCTGTAGCAATTACCTGACCTTTTTCCATCAATGCAAAAGTTTCACCCACCGCTCTTGCGAAGGGAAGCTTTTGCTCTACTAACACAATGGTTAGCCCTTGCTCTTTATTTAGCTTTAACAACACATCCCTAATGAGCTGGACAATATTTGGTTGGATACCTTCGTTAGGTTCATCCAATATCAAAATATCAGGGTTTAACACCAACGCTCGAGCTATCGCTAACTGTTGTTGTTGTCCGCCCGACAAGTCCCCCCCTCGTCTGTGCAACATTTCCTTTAACACAGGGAAGAGTTCAAATATATGCTCAGGTATGGTCTTACTAGTTTGCCTTTTGCAGTTTAAACTTATCTTCAAATTTTCTTCAACGGTTAGCTGAGGAAAAATATGTCGCCCCTGGGGTACATAGCCTACACCTATCTCTGGTCGCGACTCTACCGAGGCTTTAGACATATCTTTATTGTTAATCGTGAGCTTGCCACCGCTTATTGGCAACAGCCCCATAATGACGTTTAGCAACGTAGTTTTGCCAACACCATTTCGGCCCATAATTACAGTTCGAGAACCCTTTTCTATTTTCAGGTTCGCATCCCAAAGAATTTGAGTACCGCTATATTGTTGATCAATATTCTGTAGTTCTATCATAATGTTAATGCCTTCGCATAGGTTTGATAATGCTTAATGATCAGTTTCTTCGCCTAAATATACTCGAATAACTTCTGGGTTCGACTGGATATCATTCATGGTACCTTCCGCAAGTACAGAGCCTTGATGCAGCACAGTAACTTGGCGAGCAATTGAGCGAACAAACGCCATATCATGCTCGACTACCACCACTGAGCGTTCGCCCGCTAATGATGTTAGAAGTTCAGCGGTGCGTTCCGTTTCTTGCCCCGTCATGCCTGCTACTGGCTCATCAACTAATAGCAATTTGGGATCGGCAGCCAATAACATACCTATTTCAAGCCATTGCTTTTGCCCATGGGACAATCGGCCTGCGGGATAATAGGCTTCATTTACTAACCCTATAGTTCGCAGAATGTTATCAATGCTGTCTTTTTGCTCTGGGGAAAGTTTATGAAACAAAGATGCCCAAATACCTTTGTCACCAGCCAAACTCAACTCTATATTCTCAAATACACTTAAGGCTTCAAACACGGTAGGCTTTTGAAATTTACGCCCAATACCTGCCAACGCGATTTCAGACTCATCCATACCAAGTAAGTCTATATTCTGTCCGAAATTAACTTTGCCCGAATCAGGCCGCGTCTTCCCTGTAATAACATCCATTAACGTGGTTTTGCCCGCACCGTTCGCCCCTATCAGGCATCGTAATTCACCTTTGTTGATATAGAGGTTCAAGTTGTTAAGCGCCTTAAAACCATCAAAACTTAGGTTTACATCTTCAACGTATAGAATTACACCATGGCGCGTATCTGGGTGCTTGCCAACTAGCTGCGGAGCTTTATTAGCAAATTGAGGACTCTTAGTAGTTTGAGTAGTCATCATTCTAATTCCTTTTTACTACCTACATGGTAGGGTGCTTCTTCTTTTGACGTTGTAGGCCCACTATTAAACATTGATAGTTTGTCGAAGATATTAGGTAGCAAACCGGCTATACCCTTTGGAAGTAACAGCGTGACCAATACAAATAGGCCTCCGAGAGCGAAAAGCCAAGCTTCTGGCATAATAGCGGTGAATCGGGTTTTCGCGTAACTCACTACAATAGCTCCGATGATCGCACCATAAAGAGTGCAGCGTCCGCCAATCGCAACCCACACCACCATTTCTATTGAGTTGAGCGGAGAAAACTCACCAGGATTTATAATGCCAACTTGCGGAACATAAAGGGCACCAGCTAAACCGGCTAGCATTGCAGATACAACGAATATCCATACTTTATAATGCTCTGGCTTATATCCTACGAAACGAACGCGGCTTTCTGCATCTCGCGTAGCGGTAATAACTCTTCCCATTTTTGAAGAAACTATAAAGTGACTAATGGCGTAACCAATTGCTAATGCAATAGCTGTAGCAACAAATAACGCAAGTTTGGTACTGGGGTTTTGCAAAGAGAAACTAAATATTTCTTTAAAATCGGTTAGTCCATTATTGCCACCAAATCCCATTTCATTTCTAAAAAAGGCCAACATCAACGCGTATGTCATTGCTTGAGTCATAATAGATAGATACACCCCACTTACTCGCGATCTAAATGCCAGTGTTCCAAAAATAAAGGCAAGCAACCCAGGCCCTAGAAACACCATCACAACCATCCAAATTGCACTGCTACTTCCCGCCCAAAACCAAGGAATTTCCGTCCAATTTAGAAAAACCATGAAATCTGGAAGGTCGGGATTACCATAAACACCTCTGTCACCAATTTGGCGCATAAGATACATGCCCATGGCGTACCCACCGAGTGTAAAAAAGGCTCCGTGCCCTAAGCTAAGCACGCCACAGTAACCCCATACTAGGTCTACGGCTAAGGCCAAAAGTGCATAGCACAAATACTTTCCTAAAAGACTTACTGTGTAGTCACTAACGTGTAACAAAGCACCGTCAGCGAAAACCAGATTACAAAAAGTTACGTAAGCCGTTGATAGAAATAAGACGCTCACCACTACATGAAGGTTGCTTAGCGCTTTAAACTTCTCTTGAAAAACGTTTGATAAAATAGTCATTAGTCTGCGCTCCTACCCTTTTGTGGGAATAAGCCTTTCGGACGTTTTTGGATAAACAATACCAAGCCTACCAGCACGATAATATTTGCCAGCACAGACCCCGTAATAGGTTCAAGAAATTTATTAATTGTACCGAGTGACATAGCCGCAACTAACGTTCCCCACAAGTTGCCTACTCCACCAAATACAACGACTAAAAATGAATCGATAATGTAGGCCTGACCTAGGTTTGGTCCGACGTTGGTCAATTGACTAAGCACTACACCCGCTACACCCGCAATACCCGAACCTAAACCAAAGGTAGCAGCATCTACCCAGTCACTTTTTATACTAAGCGCGCGTGCCATGTCCCTGTTTTGTGATACAGCGCGAACGTGCAAACCTAATGATGATTTTTTAAGGATTAACATCAGTGTAAAAAACACAACGAGCGAAAATATAATGATGTATAGCCGATTGTAGGTTAACGAAAAGACGGGATTTATAACCCAAGATCCCGTCATCCATTCAGGCGCCTGCACCTGTCTATTAAGTGGAGAAAAAACCGTACGCACTAATTGCTGAAGTATTAAAGATACGCCGAACGTAGCTAATAATGTCTCTAACGGGCGCCCTTTTAAGAAGCGAATTACGCCTCGCTCAATTAATACCCCCACAAACCCCGAAACTAAAAAGGCAGCGGGAATAGCCATTAATAGCGAATATTCGATAAGGGACGGAAAAGTAATTTGTATGACATATGTAGTATAAGCGCCCAGCATAATCATTTCGCCGTGCGCCATGTTAATTACACCCATCACGCCAAAAGTAATTGCTAAGCCAATTGCAGCTAACAATAATACTGAGCCTAAACTTAATCCAAAAAATACATTTTCAATAAATCCGTAGCGGCTGCGCTTTGCGTCTATATTTTTAATGACTTCATTGAGCGCCGCAGCTAGTTCTGCTTCTTGCGCATTGCGCTGACTTTGTGGCAATTCCCTTAATATATTTACCATGGTATTTCGCACTTCAGGCTGCAGACTACTTTCTAAATCACTAACAGCAACTAGTTTGGCTTGATGCTCACCCGTTTTTAGCTGGTTTAATGAAAGCACCACATTCATTAATTCTGACACTTCTGGGTCTTCTTCTTTATCAAGCCGTAGCGTGATAGCGTCTAACCCCATCGTGGACGGATTGTCGAGTAACTGCTTTACGGCTTGTAGACGTACATCCTTATTAGGGGAATTTAAGTCTAGTACAGCGATAGCACTTCGGATTAAACCCCGCAGTCGGTTGTTTGTGCTTACCTTTCTAATTTTCGACTTTTTAACCGATGCGAGTTCTGAGTCATGCAATACATCAGTTAGTTCGTACTCTTTACCTACCTTTATAGCGGCAACAAGCAGCCTATTTGATTTGATATAGTACAAGTCACCGTTCAACACTAGTGACAATATTTCTCGGGTTTTTGGGTGAGGAACTTGGCTAATTTCTGTTACCAAAGATTCCATTTGGTTCAACTTCGCGCTTGGCAATTTAGCTGCGAGTGAATAAAGTGCAGCGTCATTCTCATTGCTAGGTTGAACGGTCTGAACATCTGCTGTTTGTGCATATACAGGTACTTTACACAAGCATATTAAGCAGATGAATAACCAACTAACCCACCGGGTGTGCGTTCGAATCATCTTATATTCCTCTTATACAAAGCTTAATGCACAACGTTTAAGCCGCTTCTAGATGCTCTTGTACTAACAGTGGTAAATACACTCTATTTAAAGTACGTTTGGGATTCAGGCTCTTAACATCATGGAGGCTGGCTACTTGTATGTCAGTAGCCAGGTTTACCCATTCTTTAAACCTTCTAACCCGAGCATTTACCTGTCGTCACATCAAAATTTCCGCAACGAAGTGGTGCAGTCCAGTCCGACATGAGGTTTTTTGAACTCGGTAGAAAGTCTGACCACGCATCACCAATCACTGTATCTGGTGTTTCCCAAACCACTTCAAATTGACCATCTTCTTGAATTTCGCCAATTAGCACGGGCTTCGATAGGTGATGGTTTGCATTCATAACTGCAATGCTTCCTGTGAGATTTGGCACTGCGATACCGATCATCGCTTGCTCTACTTCGTCTACATCTGTAGTGCCTGCTTTTTCTACCGCTTTTGCCCACATTTTGAAGCCAATATAAGTTGCTTCCATTGGGTCATTCGTTACACGTTCATCATCACCAATGTAGCGTTGCCAACCTTCGATAAATTCATCATTTTCATCTGATTCAACACTTTGGAAGTAATTCCAAGCAGCAAGATGTCCAACAAGAGGCGCTGCATCAAAGCCCGAAAGCTCTTCTTCACCTACAGAGAATGCCACCACTGGAATATCTTCTGCAGAAATGCCTTGGTTGCCTAATTCTTTGTAAAATGGAATGTTCGCATCGCCGTTAATTGTAGAAACCACAGCAGTCTTCTTGCCTGTTGAGCCGAACTTTTTGATCTCAGAAACAATACCTTGCCAGTCAGAATGACCAAATGGGGTGTAGTTAATAAGAATGTCTTCGTCTTTAACGCCTTTCGCATTCAGATACTCTTTTAATATCTTGTTTGTCGTGCGTGGGTATACATAATCAGTTCCTGCTAGAACCCAACGAGTAGCACCGATATCATTCATTAAATAATCTACCGCTGGTATAGCTTGCTGGTTAGGCGCTGCGCCTGTGTAGAACACATTCTTCGAAGACTCTTCCCCTTCGTATTGCACAGGGTAGAACAACAAGCCGTTGAGCTCTTCAATTACGGGCAATACGGATTTTCTTGACACTGACGTCCAGCAACCGAAAATCACATCGACCTTTTCCTGTGCCAGTAACTCCCGAGTTTTTTCTGCAAACAGCGGCCAGTTTGACGCGGGGTCAACTACCACAGCTTCTAGCTTTTTACCCAGGATACCGCCCGCTTTATTCTGTTCTTCAATCATCATCAACACTGTGTCTTTCAATGTTGTTTCTGATATTGCCATGGTGCCCGACAGCGAATGTAGTACACCTACTTTAATAGTATCTGCCGCTAACACGATTTGAGAGCAAAATGTACTAACTATAATTGTGCTGGCGAGGGCGATCTTTTTAAATTTCATTTGAGTATTCCTTTTATCAATGTGATTGAATTAGCTTAGAAAGTAACTAGTGCTTTAAGGGCCATAAGGTCTACATCTACCCCATTTTGTTCACCCATTCGGTATTCAAATACCACCCATAGGTTTTTGGTAAAGGTATAGCTTGGTGCAATCGTGATAGCGCTGCCATCTTCTACTTCTGCGCCACTTGCATCATCGATTGCATAGTCGTGATAACGTAAAGTAATAGCAAAATCGTTCATTGCGTAATTGCCCATGATTAAGTAACCAGAGGCTTCTGAATCGATGCCATAGCGATAGGCATAAGCTGGAGCGTTTTCTGAAGTGTTATATTCAACGGCAAGGGTGAGAGAGCCTTCTATATACGCGGCCCACAAATTTACCAGTGTGGTAGTTTCATCTGTTCCGTCGAGCTTGTCGCTTGAATAAAAAGCTTTTGCAATTGTGGCTTCAGTGGGCGTAACTGCTAACATTGCTTCAAACGCAGGATGATCTGTATCCCTGTTCTCACCTTCTAAGTCCCCTAAATCGTTAACCAATGACAAGGCAACTTGGTAGCCATTTCCCTTGTAAAAACCTGAAACTCCCTGCTGATAACCACCGTAAAAGTATGCGGCATAGCCAGTTCCTGAGTACTGATAGAGACCCGTTGGTTCTTCCGTTTCCCAACCTGTATAACTAAGAAAACGTCCTGCTTTTACACTAAAATTTTCTGATACTGCGTAGGAAATAAAAGCTTGTTCAATGTCGACTTCCTCTCCAGTTCCGTTGTCTTGGTATTCCAAGTCAACTTGCGCTGAAAACTTACTGTCAAAACTATAAAGAAAATCTATTTCGAATTGATCTAAACCGGATGACTGTTCGGTGCCAACTCCTTCAACGTCAACTGACGACCACGACATATCAATAAAGCCAGTAACCGAAAGACTGTCAGTTAATTTAAATTTATCGTCCGCGTGCGCCGTACCTGTGAGACTCAAAGCGATAAATCCAACGGCCGCGGCCGGTTTTAATGTTTGGGCTAGTTTCATTTGCATTCCTTTATTAAAGTAATCAGCACATGGTCAGTGAGCTCTATTTATTGTGTTTATTTCCAACACGTTCATTATGAGTTTTGAATGCAATGAAAAGAATGCGCAAAAGCACGCAACCACCTACGTATAAATACGCATGGTTAAGTGGTTTAACTTATGTAAGATGGGAAGATCTAAACAACGAAAGTTCGTTGATAAATAATGTATTTCTTTGTAATAACTCAAAAAAACGTAGCACTTTAAAATGCAATCTAATCAAAAAATAATTCCGACCCGACGCAGTTACAATAAACTTGTTGCGAATGAAATGATGGAAGATTTCGCTTTGCGTTTTACCGCGAAGAAAGCTCGAAAGTGGTCTTTGAATAAGGTTGCAGGAACTGCCCTCGGGATTGTTTCTTTTCTCGTACTAGAAGCTATTGGTGGTGCCGCCACAATTAATTTTGGGTTCATTAACGTGGCATGGGCGATATTGTCTGTGGTGCTTGTTGTATTTTTGACCGGCACGCCTATCAGTTACTACGCGGCAAAATACGGCGTTGATATCGACCTATTAACCAGAGGGGCCGGATTTGGTTACATAGGCTCTACTATAACCTCACTGATTTACGCCTCTTTTACGTTCATTTTTTTCGCACTTGAAGCCGCTATCATGGCGATGGCCTTGCACATCCTATTTGGCATATCTTTAGCAATCGGGTATGTGATTAGTGCATTGCTAGTACTTCCATTAGTTACGCATGGGATTAGTTATATAAGCCGATTCCAGGTTTGGTCTCAGCCTATTTGGGTAATACTTCAATTAGTGCCTCTCCTTTTCGTGTTTCAACACCCTGACAGTAACTTCAAAGACTGGATTGCTTTTACTGGAATTGGCGAAAATGAAACCGAGGCACGCAATTTCAACTTACTTTTATTCGGAAGTGCATCCGCTATATTGCTTTCCCTAGTTGCGCAAATTGGTGAGCAGGTAGACTTTCTGAGATTTTTACCGGAAAGACCCAAAGCTGGCAGGTTTAAATGGTGGTTAGCTTTGATAGCTGCTGGCCCTGGATGGATTTTTTTTGGCGCATTAAAATTATTTTTAGGGTCTTTTCTAGCGTACTTTGCACTTACTCAAGGTGTGGATATTGACTTGGCAGATGACCCGGCACACATGTATAACCTAGCTTTTAGCTTAGTTTTTGATAACCCAACTATAAGCCTTATCGTTGCCTGTAGCTTTGTGGTTATTTCTCAGTTAAAAATTAACGTCGCCAATGCGTATGCAGGCTCGTTAGCATGGTCTAACTTTTTCTCTCGTGTAACTCGCACTCATCCCGGTCGAGTGATATGGACCGTGTTCAATGTAGTCATCGCACTATTGCTAATGGAGTTAGGTATATACCAAACGATAGAGACCATGTTATCCGTTTATTCTGTATTGGTATTGTCATGGCTAAGTTCTGTTGTAGCTGACTTAATAATAAATAAGCCGCTAGGCATTAGCCCCAAGCACATTGAATTTAAACGTTCTCACTTATACGACATTAATCCTGTGGGAATTGGCGCAATGTTCATATCTTCTTTCATCGGTATAACGGGCCATTACGGCTGGTATGGTGAAACAATTCAAGCTCTTGCCTCTTACCTTGCCTTTTTCTTACCTTTTATCTTAGTTCCTGTCATTGGAAAACTCACCGGTGGTAAATACTATTTGGTTGATAATAAAGTAGCTATTACACAAACCAGCTGTGTATGTTGCATTTGTGAAAATGAATTTGAGCAAGAGGATATTACTTTTTGTCCAGCATATAGTGGGGTCATCTGCTCGCTGTGCTGTTCATTAGATGTGAAGTGTGGAGATATCTGTAGGCCAGAAGCTACGCTCTTTGCACAATCACAGATATTTTTTCATCGTTTTTTAAGTATCGACCTTCTTAAAGCCTTAACGACCCCTATGTCACAGTTTATAGCGCTAACATTTGCGCTAAGTTGTGTTAGCGCCAGTATTCTATATTTAGTTTACCTTCAAGTACCTTCTACCTCAGGTGCAAATGTCCTTTTTGCAGATATGCTAATTAAGATATTTTTCTTGCTCTCTATCATTGTTGGCATACTAAGTTGGCTATTTGTTTTAGCAAGAAACGCTAACAAAATAGCCCTTAAAGAACTTCGTTCCCAAGCGTCAGCTTTGGCCGATGAAATAGGAGCCCACGAAGTAACGTCCATTGCGCTTGAAAAAGCAAAGAATGCTGCTGAGGCTGCAAATGAAGCCAAGAGCCGATATTTAGCGGGACTAAGCCATGAGCTGCGAACGCCATTAAATGTGATGCTAGGTTATTCACAGCTATTAGGTAAAGATGTTAGTTTAAGTGAAAAACAACGAGACACTATGGGCATCATGCGAAGAAATGGGGAGCATCTTGCCAATTTGATTGAAGGACTGTTGGAAATATCAAAAATAGAAGCTGGCCGCCTAACACTTCACCGAGATGAATTTAATATTAGAGCTATATTGAAACAACTCATCGATATGTTTGAATTGCAGGCAAGTAACAAAGGTCTCAATTTTCACACTAACATCAGTACAAAGCTTCCCGATGTAGTGGTTGGTGATAAGCAAAGACTTAGGCAAATATTGATTAATTTGATCTCTAACGCCATCAAATATACAGAGGCCGGTCATGTTAAATTCGATGTTCAGTATAGAAATGAAGTCGCGATTTTTGTCGTTGTAGATACAGGATCAGGTATAAGCGAAGCGTATAAAGAAACTATTTTTCAGCCCTTTGAGCAAATTAGAAACACCCATACACAGGCGATTGGTGGCACTGGGTTAGGATTAACGATATCTCGCTCTTTAACCGAATTAATGGGCGGTGAACTTAGCTTCAAAAGTTTACTAGGGAAAGGTTCAACCTTTACTTTGCGCTTAATGCTTCCACGCATTACTCAAAATCAAACCACGCCGGAAAATCATAGCCAACATGTTTGCGCATACTCAGGCACGCGTAAAACTATACTGGTGATAGACAATGAGCCTCATCAACAGCAGTTGCTTAAAGATGTATTAACTCCACTTGGTTTTATTGTGTTGCTAGCGGAAAATGAGAAAAAAGCGTTTTCTCAATTAGAAAGTCACCACATCGACTTAATTACACTAGATGTAAAACTGTCTAAGGCAAGTGGATGGGATCTGCTGTCCACACTACGGATGGATAATTGGTTAATGCCCGTACTCATGGTATCGGCAAACGCTCGTGAGTTAGAGCAATATACGGCTCACACAAAATTGCATAACGGGTATATTTCAAAGCCGTTCAATTTGGACAATTTATTCAATCAGATTGGGCAGTTGTTAGCACTTAATTGGGAATATTCTCCCGATAAAACCGAAAGCATAACGCAGATAGAAAAGCAGCAACGAACGCCCGTTACATCTGACCACTACAGGGAATTGATCACACTAGCTGAAATTGGGTATTTATCTGGGTTTAATAGCAAACTAACGGAAATAGAAACCCATCATTATTTTTCCCCTGATGTAGAATCAAATATAAAGCAACATATTTCCCAATGTAACTTTCCAGAAATAATCAGATATTTAGGTGAGTGTATTCATGAATAATATCAGTGATGTCGTGCTAGTTGTCGATGACTCCCCCGAGTCTTTGGGGATGCTAAATGTTGCGTTAAATACCCAAGGCTTTACTGCTCTGGTAGCGTTAAATGGAGTACAAGCATTAGCCATTGTAGAGAAAGTAAAACCTGATGTAATACTTTTGGATGCCGTTATGCCCGAGATGGACGGCTTTGAAACCTGCAAGAAGCTGAAAGAAGCACTCCCCAATACACCTATAATTTTTATGACAGGCCTTACCGAAATCGATGATGTGGTTAAAGGTTTCGACGCTGGCGGTATCGATTACGTAACAAAGCCCATTGCCCCCGATGAGGTCATCGCTCGAATTAAAACTCATATTCAAACTGCAAAGATAGCCTTGAGCGCCCAAAGTGCACTAGATAGCACAGGTAGTAACACTTTTTGTGTAAGCTCAGAAGGCCGGTTATCCTGGGCTACGCCTAACGTTCATCAATTTATCGAAAAGATATGTGGTGAGGATACTAGCCCTTGGGCAAGCATTTCGAAAGAACTGGCTCCATGGCTTCAAAGTGAAAATTTAGAAGAATCGTCGATATTAACAATACATAGTTTCTCATCGCCACTGCAAATAAAGTATCTAGGTGTACAAGCACCGCACCATCTATTTAAAATAGTAGAGCCACCCACCAGTAAAACCCACCTTTGCTTGCAGGAAAAGTTACCGATTACTAAGCGAGAGTCTGAAGTGCTGTATTGGATTTCTTTTGGTAAAACGAGTTGGGAAATATCTCAAATTCTCGACATGAGCCCACGTACCGCAAATAAACACCTTGAGCAGATTTATAAAAAGCTGGGCGTTGATAACAAAACATCGGCCGCAGCAATCGCGCTTAGGCTACTAGAGCGTTCGTGATTTAGTATCCATAGGCTTTAACCCATATTCTGTAGCCCTCCTTTCTAACTAAACGCCGTAAACGTAGAACCATTAAAACCTACAGCCAAAGAAACACCAAAACCTATAAGTTGAAAGACATTAAAACCTATAAGTGATATAACACTAAAACCTATAAACAATGATTGATAGCTGGTCACTATTATGAGTAATAGTTGGAGCGAACATGAATGACATATCACAAAAACTAGCAGATTCGCTTGAGCAATTACAAAAACTTCAAGAGTCAGGGACTGTTGCCATCCAGTCTAAGCAACTTAGCAGAGTGCATCGAGAGCGGCTATTGAAGCACGGGTTTATTCGCGAAGTCATCCGGGGTTGGTACATATCGGCGATGCCAGATGAAAAGCCGGGTGACAGTACATCTTGGTATACTTCTTTCTGGGGCTTTTGCGGCGCTTATTTGTCACAGCGATTCGACAATGCCTGGTGCCTCTCACCTGAACAATCAATTAGCCTGCACATCGGCGATAGAACCGTACCTCAGCAATTACTCGTGCGCTCGCCTAAAGGCAATAATAAACCTACTGCCTTTTTGCACAACACCTCGGTTTTTGATGTTCGATTGAACATGCCTGCCACAGAATACATTGAAAACTTGGAAGGGCTAAATGTCTATAGCTTAGCGGCTGCACTTGTTTACGCTTCGGCGAACCAGTTTCAAAATGCGCCCATCCAAATACGTACTGCCTTATCGATGGTGACAGATGCATCCGACGCACTATCCGTTTTACTTGCAGGTAATCACAGCGTGATTGCTGGCCGTTTAGTGGGCGCCTTTAGAAATATCGGCCGGAATCTGATTGCTGATAATATCTTAAAGGGCATGCAAGCGGCCGATTTGAAAGTGCAGGAAGAAGATCCATTTGCAGAAAAAGTGCAGGTAAACTTTGGTCGTCGTGATGTGTCACCCTATGTTAATCGAATGAGGTTAATGTGGGCACAAATGCGTGAAAGTGTTATCGCGCACTTCCCTGAACAAACACAACAAAGCGTCGACATCGAAACCTACATGGCTGAAGTAGAAGACAAATACGTTACAGACGCATACCACTCACTGTCTATTGAAGGCTATCGTGTGACTCACGAATTGATTGAACTGGTTCGCTCTGGTAATTGGCAAGCTGAAGGTTCAGACGAGAGTAAAAGGCATTTAGATGCTATGGCCGCCAAAGGCTACTGGAATGCATTTCAGGAAGTTAAAAAAGCCGTGTTAGCGGTGTTAGAAGGTAGAAACGCTGGCGATGTATTGGAACAGACACACAGCGATTGGTATCTGGCTTTATTTGGCCCAAGTGTGGCTGCTGGTATTATTAAGCAGTCGGACTTGGCTGGTTACCGGACAGGACCAGTCTATATTCGTCAATCTATGCACACTCCACCAAGTAGAGAAGCGGTTCGCGATATGATGCCAACACTCTTCGACTTGCTCGCAGAGGAGAAAAATTCAGCCGTCAGAGTGGTACTGGGGCACTTCATTTTCGTCTACATCCATCCTTACTTTGATGGCAATGGCAGAATGGGAAGATTTGTTATGAATTTAATGATGGCATCGGGTGGCTATCCCTGGACAATTGTACCCGTCGAACGACGAGACGAATATATGCAAGCGTTGGAAGCTGCCAGCGTCAACCAAGATATCGTGCCCTTTACAAAGTTCTTGGCGTCTTTGATTTAATCATTCTCAGTTTGGAGAAGTGAACACCAGCAAGCTCCGCAACTTCAGCTTGTTTTAAGAGGAATAGTCTCGATTTAGTCGGGCTTGCTTCAACCTTTCGCCGAGCTCTTCTGCTAATAATATGGCAGTCACACCGTTCACTATAAAGTCCCGATTTGGTTACATTAGGGCCCTTTAACCTATTTGAGTAACCATTTTGGGACTTTATTTGATCATTGAGGAATATTGCTTATATCAGATAAAAGCGATAATCGGGGCGAGCACAGACATCTCTGCATAATGGGGTAAAAAGCTGTTGTCGCTTACCTTAATGGTAACGGGAGAATGGGAAAATTTATTATGAATCTAATGATGGCAGCTGGTGGCTACCCTTGGACAATTGTGCCGGATACGCGGCGAGATGAATACATGTAAGCGTTGTAAGTAGCCAGCGCCAAACAGGATATTGTGCCTTTTACAAAGTTCATGGCATCGCTACGTTAATTAAAATATTAAATTTACTATGTGAATTCGCAGGCAGCTTAATAATGCCCCTGTTATACCTTGGACAGTTTCACCGAATTTGTTGAGGCACTCATTACTATGTCCATAGCGTTATTTGTTAGTTTTAATATTTCACAACAGGGTGTATGGTTACAACTTAAGTATAATAAAAGTGGGTGACTAACTCACAGTATCAAGGATGATCTATGAAGCTTTCAAACGTACTTTCTCTAGTTAATCAGGTCGAAAAATCTAAGTTCATCAATGCGATAGATCGCCTATGCAGTGATGCGGTTAAACACGATAAGAAAATAGCCGCCCAACTGAACAAGCTAGATGGACAGATTAAAGATGCATCTAGCACCGACATCACACAATTATTCAAAATTGTCCTTCCGTATTTCGAAAAGTCAGTGCGAGAGCAATTGGCCATGCTTGGTGCCCAGGCCACTTTACTCACTAACATTTTGAGCCGAGACGGCAATTGCATTGCAAGAATTAATTGGATTGAATCTCTTTATGCAAAGGAGTGGGCAATAATTGATAAAAGAGCAAATGAACTCAAGTCAGAGATTGAATCAGTCGAAGATGGTGAGACCTTTAACGATGGAAAGCGCTTAGGGATTTATCACGCTTGCTTAAATGAAGCTTACTCAAATGATGAGAGAAGTAATCGTGAGTCAAAAATTACCGATGACGAGCGAGGTATTCTCAACGTTTTAGCGAAAAAATTAGATGTGACTGCAGACGACCAAGCAGGAATAGAGCACTTGATAGATGAAACGCCTAAAAATGGTGTTCAAGAAGCGCTGAACGAACTACGAGAGATCGGATTAGTTTTTGTTAGCCGTAAGCTCCAAACCGTATACGTTCCAGACGAAATAGTTAACTTACTTCATCGGCTTCAAGGAAAAGAGTTAGCCGACAAACATTTCCTCAGAATCTTACGCACTTTCAGTGATGCCGAGCTTTCAAATATCCTTAAGAATCATAGAAAAAAAATTCGTGGAATTGAGCGCAAAGAGAAAGTCCAAAATATAATGAAATTAGGCGTTGCTGTTTCTCAGGTTTTACAAACAGATCTCTATGCTGATAACACTCCTCTCAATGATAGAAAGGAGCGACTTAAAGCCTTAATTCAAGACCTAGATTTAGACTTAGAGAAATTAGGTACTACTCTTGAAGAACGTACTTCTATCATCCTAAATACATTAAATACATGCACTGAGCATGAGTTTAACGCCCTTAGCGCCACGGGGTTCAAAGAACTATTTTCAGCATTGCAAAACCATTTTCCCTCCCTCTCCTCAGTATTAAAACAAGAGTTTGAATTAGAAGAGCAAGAAGAATTAGACGTAGAGAAATTAAGAGCACTAAGTATTACGCCTTACGATATTCTTTACATGCTTACCAACGATGAAGTGAAAGCGGTAGTTGAAAGCATGGGTATTAAGAAACGCGGTAACCTGCGTTTGAACATATTAAATAGTTTCGCAGATGCTACAGACAAATTGATCGATAACTATGCGGCACTTGCTAGACGTGATTTAGCAGCCTTAAAAGCTGAAAATGTAGAAATTGCCGAAGCTGATATAGGCGTTAAATTTGAGGAAGTAACAAAAGCTATATTTGAACAACTTGGCTTAATTGTCGATGAAGACCTTCGCCGCTCAATAAATACCTCAAAAGACAAGGCCGATATTCTTATTTCCATAAGTGAAACTGATGTAATTGTTGGCGAAGCTAAAACCTGTAAAAACGGTGACTTTGCGAAATACTCGACGACTTCAAGGCAAGTTAAAGCATATGTAAATCGCTGCGAGAATGCAGGTAAACGAGTAGCTCAAGTGTTAATTGTGGCGCCGACGTTTTCAGAAGATTTTGTAGAAAGTGCTGAGATGGATACTGAAGTAAATATTTCTTTGCTTGAGGCTGAAGGTTTGAAGAAAATATTGGACGCTTATGAAGCTCGTCGTAATCCCAAGTTTTCTGCGAAGTTGTTTACTAAGGGTGGGTTATTAAAGGCTGATCTTATAGCGAAGAATATTTGAATTATGCTTCTCTCAGGCTTCTTCTCCCTACAGATTGTGCTTTATAAATAATCGAAGAATGATTATCAATTAGAAGGAACTAAGTATGATAAGCCGTATAACGCTTCAGGGAGTAGCCAGCTATTCAGCGGATACACCTCAAACAATAGAAGGCTTACTAAGAATAAACTGTTTTTATGGTTTAAACGGCTCAGGCAAATCTACCATAGCTAAATATTTGCAGACACCAACCGAACTCGATTTTGTATCATGCGCTGTGACACCGGATATTGAAGAAGGTGTCATTGTTTACAATCAAAAATTCGTTAAAGACAACTTCTGGGATAGCACACAGCAACCTGGTGTATTTACTGTTAACGAAGAAAATGTAGAAGCAGAAAAAGCTATTGAAGTCGCTGAAGCCAAAATTGAACAGCTAAAAAAGCAGCAGCGCGATATACAAGCTCAAGCTGACAAAGTAAAAGATCAAAAGACTAAAGAACAAACTGACCTAGAAAACAAAGTCTGGACTGAAAAAGACAAGTTTGTAAAAACTTCATTGGAGTTTTGTCTTGAGCGAAAGCAGCGGAAAAACCTGTTTTTGGACGCCGTAAAAGCGGCCAATTTAGCCAGCGATGATATTACATTGGAGCAGCTATTTGAGCAGGCAAAGGAACTTGAGAAACCAGATCTTAAACAAAAGCCACTGTTGACTTTAATTAGTTTTGAGCGAGACTCAATCGAACTAGATCACGTTAACTCAGAAGCGATTGTTGGCTCATCATCATCCTATTTGTCAACATTAGTGGAAAAGATTGGACACTCTGATTGGGTCAGAGACGGGCTTGCTCATTTCAAACAATCTGATGGTGTTTGCCCTTTTTGTCAGGAGACACCAATTGAGATTTTCGAGGCAAACTTAAAAGCACTATTTGATGAAACCTATAAGCAGAAATGCGAGCAGATTGCATCTAACAAAAAAGCCTATGAAGAAGCCATCAAATATACAGTATCGGCTCTTTCGTCTGAAGAATTTAATGATGAATATGTAACTCAAAGCGCAGTATTCGCTGCGGCCAAATCAAAGCTCCTCGCATGTCTTAACAACAATTTAAACTTATTGAAAGATAAAGAAGCAAAACCAAGCATCGAAGTAAACTTAACTAGCTCGATGGAATTGCTAGCTAAGCTAAACAAATGCATCGAATCAATTAATGAGCAAATAGTAGACTTTAACCGTCGCATTACCAGTAAACCCCAAATCAAAGCTACCATAAGGAATCAGTTCTGGCAGATACACAAACGAACCTACAATGCAGTAATAGAGCTAGTAGAAGAAAAGCTCATAGGCTTAGATAAAGAGCTCGAGACCCTTAGAGATCGATATCGAGCAAAGGCTATAGAGATTACAGAGCAACAGGCGATTATTTCCGAGCAACGCCAAAAAACCACCAATATAGAAACAGCTATTCAAAATATCAGGAATACGCTAATTAGTGTTGGTGTTGACGATTTTCATATTGAGAAAGTTGATGACGCTGAAGCGAGATACAGAATTGTACGAAAAGGAGGGGCTTCACTAAATGTATACGATACACTTAGTGAAGGTGAAAAAACACTCGTCACATTTTTATATTTCCTTGAGCTATGTAAAGGCTTGCCTTCGCCAGACTCTCCTTTGGGAATTGCAGATAAAATTATTGTAATAGATGACCCGGTATCTAGTTTGTCGCACAACTTCGTGTATGAAATTGCAACACTTATCCAGCAAAAAATTGTTAAGAAGCAATACAAGCAAGTTTTTCTGTTTACACACAACCTGTTCTTCTTCCACGAGATAATGAACCAATCAGGTCTCAAGCAAGACGAGTTTACTCAGCAATACAGCTTATACAGAATATACAAAAGTGAGTTTAGCAAAATCGTGTCTATTCAAAGGAACGATATACGAAACGAATATGACGGCTATTGGCAAATCATTAGAGATGCCAAAGCAGATAGTGTTTGTAGCCCTATTTTGCCCAACGCAATGCGCAATGTTTTGGAACACTTCTTTTCCTTTGTCCATAAAAAAGACAAGTTGTCAGAAGTTCTCGGTAACTTAGGGAGTGAACACATTAATTACAGGCCAATGCTTAGATATATTAGCAGGGAGTCGCACTCAGACATGGTGAACTTGACCGATTTTGGTGACATTGATACGGGCAGGTTCTTGGAGATCTTCAGGCAGGTTTTTGTCCGAACTGAGTATGACGACCACTACAAAAAGATGATGAAATGATGACCTACCATATACAACGAACATTTCACCCAATAGGGCAAGGAGCGTTTTACTCTGAACGCCATGATGATTTCAACATTGTTTATGATTGTGGTGCAAGACCATTGTCACCTTATGCAAAATCTCTTGTTCAATCTGTTTTTACAGCGTCGGATAAAATCGACGTGTTATTTATCTCTCATTTCGACTACGACCACGTTTCAGCGATATCTTTACTCATGCGAAAGGTTAAAAAAATCAAAAAAGTAGTATTACCGTTACTGCATGATGAACATAAAAACTTACTGATAAATATAAATAGAGCAATGTCTCAAAACATAATAAAGCTGCTCAAAGACCCTCAATCATTCTTCGGTGAAGATACCGATATTGTTTATGTGAAACCCGCCTCGCCGCAGGAGGAAAATGATGACAATGAAGGGGAAGAGAAAAGGCTGCTTGATCTGAAAGAAATACGACATATGCAAGATCCGCTCTCTGGCAAAATTGAAATAAAAAGTGGTTCAAAGCTGAGGTTGGGAGCAGAGTTAAGCTGGGTTTTTGTACCTTACAATTTCTGTAATAAAAAACGATCAATCCAATTAGAGAGTGAACTGGAATCTGAAGGCTTCTGCGTTACTCAACTGAAAAACGACCCGATTTATAGCCTGAAAGCTTTTTCGACACCTGCAAGTCGAAGAGTTTTGAGAGAGATTTACACCCGTGTTGATGGCAACGTAAATGAAAATTCCCTGTTACTGTACTCTGGACCAGATACCTCTTTTAACAAAGATGAGCTGTTGCATTGTTATGTTGAAATTGGCTGGCCAGACTTTTGGTTTCATAGAACTAATTCAGGATGTATTTACACCGGAGACGCTGATTTAAACAAAATAAGCCTCAATACCGAATACTCAGAATACATCGAGAGTGTTGGTGTTATACAAGTCCCTCATCATGGCTCGAGACACAATTTTGCTATTGAAGCATTTGAAGGTTTTTGGCCACATATTGTTTGTCCAGTCTCATGTGGAGAACAAAACCAATACGGACATCCTGCCAGTGAAGTGATAAACCAATTGGCTTTAAGGTTATTTACACCTTTAATAGTCACTGAGCAACCCGAAACGGAATTCATACAACATATTTTTTTCATCAATAAAAGAGCAGAGTCTCTACAAAAAACTGTTGGGAAATTTTAATAAAGAGCAACTACCCTAACTGAAGAGTAGGCCACCTAGCGAAGATTCCTGTACTAACTCTAGTAAAGTCATGGGGTATTAGTTCATGAATGAAAAAAATAGAAGACACTGAATTTAAAGAATTTCGCCAAAACTTTTTTATGCCGGTGTCGTTAAATGGCATTTATGTTAATAACAATTACGGCACGTTTACCTTAAAAAATCACATAAGAAAGCGAGCCGATTGGCTCGCTTTTAAAACTTTTCTCACTTTGAGAGCAAAGCCGGTTACACCCTACTCCTCAACATAGCTCTCAATGCTAGGGCATGAGCAGATCAGGTTACGGTCGCCGTAAACGTCATCAATACGGTTAACCGTTGGCCAGAACTTGTTTCTGTGTACTTCTGGTGCTGGGTACGCTGCTAGCATGCGGTCGTAGCTGCGGTTCCAGTCGCTGTCACAGATGTCAGCTAGTGTGTGCGGTGCATTGTGTAGCGGGTTGTCTGTGGCATCCCACTCGCCGCTTTCTACTTTCGCAATTTCCTGGCGAATGCTAACCATCGCGTCAATGAAACGGTCTAGTTCATACTTCGCTTCCGACTCGGTGGGCTCAATCATAAGCGTACCCGCTACTGGGAAGCTCATGGTTGGCGCGTGGAAACCGTAGTCGTTTAAGCGCTTCGCAATGTCTAGCTCGGTTACACCGCTTGCTTCTTTAAGCGGGCGAAGGTCAATAATACATTCGTGCGCTACGCGGCCATTGTTGCCTTTGTAAAGCACTGGGAAGTGCCCTTCTAGCTTCTTCGCCACATAGTTAGCGTTAAGAATAGCTACTTCGGTTGCACGGCGAAGGCCAGCGCTGCCCATCATCTTGATGTACATGTAGCTAATAGGCAGAATAGATGCACTGCCCCATGGCGCTGCCGATACCGCACCACAGTCTTTACCTGCCGTTTCTACGTTAACAACCGTGTGGTTTGGTAGGAAAGGCGCAAGGTGCGATTTAACACCAATTGGTCCCATACCTGGGCCACCGCCACCGTGTGGAATACAGAAGGTTTTGTGCAGGTTAAGGTGCGACACGTCTGAACCAATGAAGCCAGGTGACGTAATGCCCACCTGCGCGTTCATGTTCGCGCCGTCCATGTAAACCTGACCGCCGTATTGGTGAACAATGTCACAAATCTCGCGCACGGTTTCTTCATACACACCGTGGGTAGACGGGTATGTGATCATGGCGCACGATAGGTTATCGCCCACTTCTTCTGCTTTCTTGCGAAGGTCGTCAAGGTCTACGTTACCTTTGCTATCACAGGCTACTACTACCACTTTAAGGCTAACCATTTGCGCAGACGCTGGGTTAGTACCGTGGGCAGAGCTTGGAATAAGGCACACATTTCTGTGACCTTCGCCGCGGCTTTCATGATAGCGCTGAATAGCCAATAGGCCTGCGTATTCACCTTGCGCACCTGAGTTAGGCTGCATTGAAAGCGCGTCGTAACCTGTTACGTTAATTAGCCACTCGCTTAGCTCAGCAATCATTTCTTGATAGCCTGCTGCTTGGTCTAATGGCGCAAACGGGTGAAGCTGACCGAACTCTGCCCATGTTACTGGGATCATTTCTGCCGTTGCGTTTAGCTTCATTGTGCACGAACCCAATGAAATCATTGAATGGTTAAGCGCCAAGTCTTTGTTTTCAAGGCTCTTGATATAGCGAAGCATCTCTGTTTCAGAGTGATACTTGTTAAACACTTCGTGTGTCAGGAAGTCGCTGGTACGTACAAGATCGTCAGGGATAGACTTCACAGCTTGCGTGGTTACTTCTGCGTCTAAACCTTCTACCGTTAAGCCGTGCTCTTCACCAAGCAGTACGTCGAATAGCGCAATAATGTCTTCGCGTGTCGTGGTTTCGTCTAGCGACACACCTACCGCACTTTCAAGGTCTGCACGTAAGTTCATGCCTTTTGCGTATGCGCTTGCAAGTACGTCTTCTTTGTTGTTAACCATTACGGTTAGCGTGTCGAAGTACGTGCTGTGCTTAAGAGCTACACCTTTCTCTGCGCCTTTCTGGGTTAAACCAGTGGCAAGAATGTCGGCGAAGCGGTGAATGCGCTCAGCAATAGTTTTAAGACCTTGTGGGCCGTGGTATACCGCGTAGAAGCTTGCCATATTGGCTAAAAGCACCTGGGCTGTACAAATGTTTGAGTTCGCTTTTTCACGACGAATGTGTTGTTCACGGGTTTGTAGCGCCATGCGAAGCGCTGGGCGACCACGGCTGTCTTTACTTACACCAATAATACGGCCAGGTAGTGAACGCTTATAGCTATCGCGGGTTGCAAAGAATGCCGCGTGCGGACCACCGTAGCCCATAGGCACGCCAAAGCGCTGTGCACTACCAAGTGCAACGTCTGCACCTAGCTCGCCTGGCGACTTAAGCATTACCAAGCTCATTAGGTCAGCAGCTACTGCCACAATCCCTTTGTTCGCTTGTACCGCTGCAATGATGTCGCTGATGTCCTTTACTTCGCCTGTAGAAGTTGGGTATTGAAGTAGCGCACCAAAAATATCGTGCTCAGCTGCTTCTTCTGCTTCACCTTTAATGATTTCAAAACCGAACATTTCTGCGCGGGTTTCTACCACGTCAACCGTTTGCGGGTGAACGTCGTTTGCGATAAAGAACGCATTTGCTTTTTTGTTCTTAGACACACGCTTAGCAAGGCCCATGGCCTCTGCTGCAGCCGTACCTTCATCAAGTAATGACGCCGACGCTAACTCTAGGCCTGTTAGGTCGATAGTCACTTGTTGGAAGTTAAGAATGGCTTCCAAACGGCCTTGTGCAATTTCTGGCTGGTACGGCGTGTACGCAGTATACCAACCTGGATTTTCTAGCACGTTGCGAAGAATAACGTTAGGTACGTGAGTATCGTAGTAACCCATACCAATGAAAGAACGGTTAATTTTGTTCTTTTGCGCAACCGCTTTTAATTCACTTAATGCTTCAACTTCTGTCGCCCCTTCACCACATTTTAGTGGCTCTGGTAGCGCAATACCTGCCGGTACAGTTTGCTCAATTAAATCGTCTAGTGAGCTTGCACCAATCGCAGACAGCATTTCTTCAATTTCGCCTTTACCCGGGCCAATGTGACGACGGATAAATGTATCTTTTTGCTCTAGTTGAGCCAATGTAGGGGAAGTATTCGACATAACGTTGTTTAGCACTCGTAATGGTTGCCGCAAGGGCGCGTTAAATCTTTAAGTTAAAAAGGGGCTGAATTATCTTCATGCCCCTTTTCAAATTATGGTTCTTTTAAAACTGCGTAACGAATTACTCTTCGTCGATGCTGTTTTCGTAGCCTTCAGCGTCTAGTAGACCTTCTACTTCTGCCGCATCGTCAGCTTTAATTTTGAATAGCCAACCGTCGCCGTATGGGTCTGAGTTAACTAGTTCTGGAGAATCTTCTAGGTCTTCGTTAATTGCTACAATTTCACCTGAAATTGGCGCGTAAACGTCAGACGCTGCTTTTACCGATTCAGCAACACATACGTCGTCGCCAGTGCTTACCGCATCGCCAACATCTGGCAAGTCAACGAAAACCATGTCACCAAGTAAGCCTTGTGCGTGCTCAGAAATACCTACAGTGAAAACACCGTCACCATCAGGGCGAACCCATTCGTGCGTAGCGGCATAGCGTAAATCAGTTGGGATGTTGCTCATAATCGTTCCTGTTAATCTTTGTAAACTTAAGAAGTAATTTTATAAAACACTTTTTCCATTGCGAACAAAGGAGGGCTTAACCACTTTTACTGTAACCCACTTTTTGCGCATTTCCACTTCTACTGTTTCACCAACATCACGTGGTACTCGTGCCATAGCAATTGAGTGACCTAGTGTTGGAGAGAACGTACCTGAAGTAATAACGCCTTCGCCGCTTTCTGTTTTCACTTTAAGACCGTGACGCAGCACGCCTTTTTCAGTCATCACCAAGCCTACAAGCTTGTCGGTACCTGCTTCGCGCTGCGCCTCTAGTGCTTTACGCCCTACGAAGTCACGGTCAGCCGGTTCCCATGAAATTGTCCAGCCCATGTTAGCCGCTAATGGCGATACGGTTTCATCCATATCTTGGCCATACAGATTCATGCCTGCTTCTAGGCGAAGCGTGTCACGCGCACCTAGGCCACATGGCTTAACGCCCGCGTCTAGTAGTGCTTGCCAGAAGCTTTGTGCTTGCTCAGCTGGGACCATAATTTCGTAGCCCGCTTCACCGGTGTAACCTGTGGTGGCAATGAACAAGTCTTCTGCTTGTACACCAAAGAATGGCTTCATGCCCGCTACCGCTTCTTTTTGCGCTGCGCTGAACAAGGTGGCTGCTTTTTCTTTTGCGTTAGGGCCTTGTACGGCAATCATGGCAAATTCAGGGCGCTCGGTGATGGTTACGTCAAAGCCTTCTGCTTTGCTCATTAACCAGTTCATGTCTTTTTCGCGCGTTGCTGAGTTAACCACTAGGCGATAGTTAGTTTCGTCGAAGTGATAAACGATAAGGTCGTCTACAACACCGCCTTCTTCGTTAAGCATGCCGCTGTATAGTGCTTTGCCTTTGTCTTTTAATTTCGCCACGTCGTTGGCTAACAGGTACTGAAGATACGCTTTCGCTTGTGCGCCTTTTACGTCAACAATGGTCATGTGAGATACATCAAACATACCCGCGTCTTGACGCACAGCGTGATGTTCTTCAATTTGTGAACCGTAGTTAATTGGCATATCCCAGCCGAAGAAATCGACCATTTTCGCACCCGCTTCTAGGTGCTTTGCATGTAGGGCGGTGGTGTTAGACATTCCACTTACTCTTTTTAATTTGAAAGGTAGAAAACGAGATTGAGTATAGTGAGCTAATGTTTATGCAACAAATTGGAAATTTTTATCAATACATTTGAAATGTAAATGTATTAATGGATAAACATGAGGAAAGCAAATATGTAAGCGCTTGCTGATGCTTTTAGATAGCTTAACGAAGATCGCAGCCACGACTATCGAACCTGAAAAAACTTAATATCAGATGGTGTTTAGAACAGGGAGTTACAATTTAATACCTAGCTTTTTTGAAACGTTGCTGAGTGTTTGCTGCGTAGTTGTTGAGGGCGTTGTAAGAAATGTTTAAATACTTACTAGTAGCCTGTTGTAAGTTGTTCGACAGCAAGTGTGCTAAACGCACACCTCGCCATTTTGCCAAACGTGCGCAAGCGCGTTGTTTTCGCTCAGTTCTACAAAGTTTGCCCGTTGGCCTACAGCAATGCTGCCTACCTTTTCGTTAATGCCCATAAACGCAGAAGGCGTTGCACTTGCCATGAGGCTCGCTTCTTCTAGCGAAATCCCTATGTCGTTAACACAGTTAATAACCGCGCCGTGCATGTCTAAGCAGCTTCCTGCCAGCGTGCCATCAGGTGTAGTAAGTTTGTTACCCACACGGGTAATATGCGTATCGAAAAAGTCGATAACGTCTTCATCAGCCCCAACATGGGCCATGGCATCGGTAACCAGCATTAATTGGGATGGCCCTTTGGTTTTAAAGGCAAGCTCAACCGCCTTTGGGTGTAAGTGCTGATGATCGACAATGATGCCGCAGGTGTTATTGCTTAGAAGCGCTGCGCCAACCATCCCCGGTTCGCGAGAGGTGAACGGCGACATCGCGTTGTATAAATGAGTAAACCCAGTCGCGCCTGCCTCAATCGCCCTTTCCACCACTTCAAACGGTGCATTAGAGTGCCCTAGCGCTACAATAACGCCTTGGTTTACTAAGTCGCGAATAACATCACAAGAGGTATTCTCTGGCGCTAAGGTAATCATTACCTTGCCGAGGTCTTTGCGGGTATAAGTGGCAAGCTCTCTGTCGGTAAGCGGGCGAATATATTTTGAAAGATGTACACCTTTTTTCTCAACGCTTAAGTGCGGCCCTTCGAAGTGAATACCTTCAACACTAGGATGACCGCTTTCTATTGCTTCACTTACCGCATAGGCCGCGCTTTCAATGGTTGTAATATCATCGGTAATAAGTGTGGGGAAGAACGTTGTGGTGCCAAACTTGCGATGCGCCTGGGCCATTGTTTTTATGCTTTGATATGTGGGCGCGTGATTAAACATTACGCCACCGCCACCGTTTACTTGGGTGTCTACAAACCCGGGTATAAGTTTGTTGTGCACTCGCGTAGAAAACGCTTCGCGGTGCGTTTGTGACCCTGAAAGCGTTTCAATGTTAGCGATTACGCCATTTTCGATGGTAAGTACCTGGTCTTTTTCCCATGTACCTTTTATCAAAATATTTTCGGCCAAAATAGTCTTCATCATTGCGCTTTCACTTTCCTAATTGGGTGCGGTTGTAGCATTATGTTTAACGCGCGGGTTAACGCTAGCTTGCGTACATTCTCTGTCTGTAACTCTTATGCGTTGTGCTTAATTTATTTCAAGACTAGCGTTCGTTATAAACGGCTTTAGCATACTTAATAGCACCTTGCTGAGGAAATAATTCACACGCTTGCACGCGAGCGCGAATTTTTTCAGATAAGTACGGTACATACACTTTGCTTAGCCCACCGATTAGGGCAAGATTATAGGTATTCTCCCCTAAAAGCTGCTGGGCCATTGCTTCTAAATATTCAGCGCCCTCTTTAAAGATACGAACCACCCCGTCATTTGCTTCTTGTAAAAGTGGCAGCATGCAGGGTACTAAACTGGCGTAATGATGTGTGCTAAAGCCTGCGCACTTTGCCACAATGTCATCTGCGTTTGTTGTACCAAGCGCTTCACACACCTGCTTTGCTAGAACATCAGGGCTTCGAATATTATCTACACATAATAAGGTGTGCTGAATGGCTTTTAAACCCAGCCAAGCGCCACTGGCAACATCGCCTATAGGGAAGCCATGCCCCCCAACATCGGTGAATTTACCCTCGGCAAATACCGCTCCTGCCGACCCCGTACCCACAATAATTACTGCACCGGGCTTGCCGTTGTGCGCGCCTACGCAGGCAGCGTGTAAATCACTTAGCACAAACAGCGAATGAAACGGATGTTCCCAGCTTTCAAAACGCGCTTTAGCAGAAGTAATATTAGCGCCAGCAAGCCCGGCGCCAACGATACATTGTGATGCTGTGATGGGTTTTACTGTGGCGTCGCTGCTTTGTGAAGCCAAAAAGGCATTGGCAGATGCAATAGCTTTGTTTACGCCATCCATTATGGATGTTTTAGCAAGCTCTCCGTCACGCATAATATTGGCAGGGCCGCTAATGCCTTCTCCTAACTGCGCCCCGTTTTTATCTTGCAATGTAACTCTGCAATTGGTGCCGCCGCCGTCTATGCCGATAAAGTACAATTCAGAGTTCATTACACGTTCTCGCAATTATAGTAAGTCGTTTTAATGGGTAGAGTGCGCGATGTTACAGCAAAGCGCCTGGCACCCGAAGCGTAAAATTTTCAAAGCCGTGCAGGTTCGAAATGAATCGAGTAAAGAACCTGGGCTTTCACTCCAATACATTTGCAAATATAATCACTACAAGCACATGTATTAATAAAGCTAATAAATATGAAACAGCTTTCTTTAGACACATTACGTACTTTCGTAAGCGTTATCGAACTGGGTGGTTACGCAAAAGCGGGCGACTTTTTGGGTCGCTCTCAACCTGCCATTAGCTTGCAAATCAAAAAGCTAGAGTCGCAGTTAGACAGAAAGTTATTCACCAAAGTTGGTCAGCGCCATGTACCTAGTGCTGATGGAAACTGGCTTTACCCAAAAGCTAAAGAGCTGCTAGAGCTTAACGACAATATCTTTCGAAGCTTAACCCCTGCTCCATTAAGCGGGCGATTGCGTTTGGGCATTCCTAACGAATTCGCCTCTACCTTGTTACCGGGATTAATCGGAGAGTTTTCGAAGCGCTACCCGGACGTATCGTTAGAGGTAACGTCTGCACTAAGTCGCGATTTACTTCATCCGACACAACGCGACCATTTCGATCTAATTTTGGCATTAGTTAACCCAGGCGAGCAGACAGAAGGCGAAGTGGTATTAGAAGACGATGTAGTGTGGGTTGGCGACAACGCTCATCCGTTGGTAGGACATAACATTCCGTTAGTGTTAGCGCCAGATGGCTGTATGTATCGAAGCCGCGTAATTGAGCAGTTAAAGCAGCAAACCTTTGCATGGAAGATTAGCTATACCAACGCTGATTTAGGGGGGCTTGTTGCGGCTATTCAACAAGGTCTTGGCGTCACCGCGCTCGCGAAATCAAGCTTGCCTGCCAACTTAGCGGTGTTAAACCACCCGCACTTGCCCAAGCTTGGTAAAGTGAACATTTGCCTGTTTAACCAAGACACCCAGCACCCTGTGATAAGCAAAACCTTGGCGGAATTCTTTAAGGTGCGGTTGAGAGGGTAATTTGTTTACAGCCAGATTTCCCCTTTTTTTTGGCTTTTTGTATCCAACAAAATTCAAGCACTGAAGTCGCAATCAAACAATAATCTGTATTTATATTGTTCTTAGTCAAACACGCACTTATTTCCTGCAAAACCTTTATTCTAAGACTAAAAATTAGTGCTATAACTATGAGCAAATAACCTATCGGTTTCAATGGAATGCATGCGCGCTTCGCTCAGTCACGCATTTTCACAAACGCTCTGGAGCTTTGGTAAGCTTCAGTTGAAGCGCCACGTATTTTAGGCTTAAGTTTGAGTTCGCGCGCCCGTTTAGAATAGTAAAATCCAGACAATAAATGATTGCCACAAACTTGCTTATCACGGCTTATGCGCCCTTAATTTTGCTCATTTACCTGATGGTGAAACCAAACGGTATGGCGTCAAGTAAAGCCTTGCCCTTAAGCGCCTTAGCTGCTTATTTAATTGTGATTTTTAACGGTCACTCACCTTTAACGCTCATACATGCTAGCGTTATACAAGGCGCTTTACTGGCGTTAACGCCTTTGTCTATTATAGCCGGCGCAATATTTTTGTTTCTGTGTATGGAAAAGACAGGTGCACTGGCAACCTTGAAGAGTGGCTTAAATACAATCAGTTCAAACAAGGTTGCTCAGTTGATGATTGTAGGCTGGGCGTTCGCATTTCTTATTGAAGGTGCCAGTGGTTTTGGCACGCCTGCTGCGATAGCGGCGCCCATACTTTTTAGTTTAGGTTTTGCGCCTGTAAACGTTGCCCTATTCTGCTTAGTGACCAATACCATTCCGGTCATTTTCGGTGCCATGGGTACGCCGGTGTGGTTTGGTATGTCGCTGTTATCACTGCAAGAAGACACTATTATTGATATCGCTACCCTTGCCGCATTAATCAGCACGCTTGTTGCACCAGCGATTGTGTTTATAGCATTGCGATTAGTTATACCATCTTGGAAAATCATATTCAGGCATTCGCTTTTTGTCGTTTCTTCGACATGCGCATGCACCCTGCCTTTCTTCGCATTAAGTTTTTACAGTGTTGAATTCACCTCGCTGCTAGGCGGCGGCATTGGCCTTATCATTACTGTTTTGATGGCTAAATCAGGGTTTGGGCTTTCCTCGGCAGCTAGCGAATCTGAAACAAAGGTTGATACACAGAAAAAGACTGCCGTACCCAGTGGCAGCGAGCTTGCCAAGGCATCTTTTCCCTTGTGGGGCACTGTAATAATGCTTTTACTTACTCGACTTCCAGAGCTTGGGCTAAGAAGCTTGTTACAAGATGGCGACCCTAATATAACGGCATCACTGGGAATATTAGGCAATTTATCCGTCAGCGCTAGCTTAGTTATATCGATAACAGGTATTTTAGGCACCAGTATTCAATGGAAACATAGCGTGCTTTACGTTCCGTCGTTAATACCTTTTATTGTCGTGGCGTTTGCCAGTGTATATAGTTTTGGCGCTCGGGAATGGGTTTCCAGAATAACATCCGTGTCGGTCCAAACCGCAGAACGTATGACAAAGCCACTATTTGCGCTATTGGGCGCGCTTGTATTTGTAAATTTAATGATGCTGGGCGGCGAAAAATCGGCCGTGTCAGTCATTGGCAAACACATGGCATACCTAGCGGGTAATAACTGGCCTCTTTTTGCACCGCTACTTGGTGCGCTTGGTAGCTTCTTTTCTGGTTCGGCCACCATTTCTAACCTTACCTTTGCAGGAATTCAGCACGCTATCGCTGAACAACTGTCTTTACCTTTACCGGTCGTACTTGCCCTTCAAAGCGTGGGTGCTGCAATGGGGAATATGGTGTGTATCAACAACATTGTGGCAGTAACTGCAATTTTAGGGCTTAAAAATCAAGATGGCTTTATATTGAAAAAAATGGCTGGTGTACTGGCTATATATGCGATTTTGGTAGGCAGTTTAGGGGCTAGCTTGATAAGCGTATATCGCGAGTAGGCTAATAGGACGAGGATTGTAAGAGGACGGCAAAACAAGGTAGCTGTCTTACCGCAAGTTAGTTAATAACAGCTTGATACATTGTCGAATACTGACCGCTAAAATAAAAATTTAATGATCGAACTTTATGCCCACATCACCATAATGGCTGCAATACCCACTAACAGAAGCCCGGCAAATTCACGTTTCGTGACAACGTTTTTTAACCAGTAGTGAGACACGAGCAAGGTTAACAACACCTCTAACTGTCCCAATGTTTTGACCAGTGCTACATGCTGTAATGCCATAGCAGTAAACCAACATATAGAACCTAAGCAGCTTACCGTACTTATCGCTAGCACCTGCTTTTTAGCATTCACTAATTGGATGAACACGAAAGGTTTAGTTAATGCAATATATCCACTTAAAGCTACAGCCTGAACGCACAATACCCATAATAGAACCCAAGCTGCTGCATGGGTGTATTGTATATCGAGCATGTGGCTAGCTTCACGCACTAGCAATGAAGTTAGAGCAAAGCAGGTACCGCAGGCAAGACCTATAACCATGGTTTTAACGCTAATACCATAAAGTCGGCTGCCACTACTTAAAATAAATATCGCGACGCCCCCTATCACAATACCCGCCCAACCGAGAGGTGTTAAGTAGCTGCCAAAAAAGAGCATGCCTACCACACCCGCCACTAAAGCTTCACTTTTAGCCAAGCCAGCTCCAATGGCAAAGTTCTTCTGCTTGAACAAAATCACCATTAAAGAAGTGGCAGCTATTTGAAGTAGCGAAGCACACAGTACCACTGCAATAAAAGAGCCTGAGAACTGAGGCACTTGACTGGCGCTACTGCTGTAGAGAATGAGCAAATAGACAAGGGCTATTGGCGGGGCCAAGATAAAGCGAGATAGCGTCACTCCGGAAGTATTTACTGAGCCGCTCAGCTTGCTCTGCAGTGCATTGCGCGCGGTTTGCATAACAACCGCGCCCAATGTAAATAAAATCCAACTCATCAGCGTCGCTTTATCTTGAAATTCATATTTTTATTTGCCGTACTAACGTGTTTTATTTAGCGTTAGTTTCACGACCAGACATCGACTGTAAACGCTTTGCTTTGAAGTCACTTTCGCGCTTCCAGTAAGGCCATACATCGCCTTGAGCATAATAAATTAACATAGAGCCAATAAGCGAGAGATCTTGCTCCACGCCACCTAATGCCCAGCTGGGAAGGTAGTCGTCATCTGCTTTATGGTAACGCTTGATAATAAAGCTTGGATCGGTATCGCCCAAGCTCATAAATAGAATCGATGGTACTCCCTGCTTAGCGAGCGCAAAGTGATCAGAGCGGAAAAACAAACCATTTTGAGGACGTGGGTCCATTTTTACGGTTCGCCCTTGTAACGCGGCTGCGTTTGCTAAGTCATCTTCAATAGATAAGTAACCCTCGCCGTATTGCAAAATATAATCTACGCCGTCGTTTACGTTCATGCCATCGATGTTTAAAAACGCCACCATTTTTGATGTGGGTATAGGCGGGTTGTTTGCGAAGAAATCAGCACCAAGCAGCCCCGTTTCCTCAGCAGTGAATGCACTGAACATAAGGGTACGTGAAAAGCGCTTTTCAGCTTTGGTAAGTACATCAGCCAATGTAAGCACGCCAGCCACGCCCGACGCATTGTCGACCGCGCCGTTATAAATGGTAGTTTGGCCGTTTTTCTCAACCTTTCCTAAGTGATCCCAGTGGGCATGTAGCATTACCCACTCGTCTGGCTCAGTGGTACCCTCTAAAATTCCTGCCACATTTTGAGACTCAGCGTGCTCAATAGTGTTGGTGAAGTTCAACGATGCCTTCGCTTTTAATTCAATAGGTGTGAAGCCAGGTTTCGATGCCTTTTCTTTTAGCTCGCCATAATCTAAGCCTGCTTTTTCAAATAGTTGTCTTGCCGCATTAAGATGAAGCCAGCCCATTACGCCAACTTGCGAAGCGTTGTTGTCTTTGTCAACCAAACTGAATTTAGTATTGGAGTTTGAGTTCTCGACAACACCCCATCCATAACCTGCGGGCATAGTTTCGTGAACAATGAAAACGGCTTCTGCACCTTGTCTAGCCGCTTCTTCATATTTGTATGTCCAACGACCGTAATAAGTCATGGCATTACCTTGAAATAAAGCAGGATCTTTAGAGGCAAATCCCGGATCATTCACCAACATGACAACCGTTTTTCCCTTTACGTTAATGTCTGCATAATCATTCCAATTATATTCAGGCGCATTAATGCCATAACCTACAAAGATAACGTCGCTGTTATTCAACGAATAATCTTTGACGATACGCTGCGTACGTGCCGTAAACTCAGCGCCAGCCTTAAACGTCAAATCACCAATATTAAGGGCGCTCATGTCATTAGGTGTAATTTTGGCAAGCGGTACGGCTTGAGTGTAGCTCTCACCGAAGGCGGGCCTCAGCCCTAACTTCTCATATTGGGCTACCAGATAACTTACTGTTTTCTTCTCACCTTTTGATAGTGGACCTCGACCTTCGAACTCATCGCTAGCAAGGGTTTTAACGTGCTCGCGATAAACCCCCAAATCAATAGGGGCATTATTCAGCTTCATTTTCTCGCTTGCTAGCGTTGCCGAAGATGATTCACCGGCGTTTTCGGTAGTAGCTTCAGCACTTGCTAAGCTAATAGAAAGAGCCGCGGTAAGCAGGGAGGCGCAAGCGAAAGACAAGGCACGAAAAGGTTTGCAAAGAGAAATAGTCATAAACCGTTGGTACAAATAAAAAAGGATACCGAAGAGTATCCTTTACAGCCGACTATCTCAACACCAAGAATGGGGTTTTATAGGCCCATGGCGTGGCTGACGAAAGCGTTTTTAATTGTGCCTAACCTGTCGGTGGCAGACAGCCCTATGCCACGAAGAAGCCTTTTGAACGGGTCATTACCATCAAATAAGAATTTAAAACCGTCCATTGCAGCTATCATTTTCATGGCTTCTGTTTTACGACTACGTTCATAGCTACGCAAGTTTTTATAAAGACCGATATCTTTACCTGATGCGTTAAGATTGCTCAGCGTTTCAGCCAAAACAAGCGCATCTTGCATACCCAAATTGGCGCCCTGCCCCGCTAGCGGATGAATAGTATGGGCTGCATCTCCAATCAGCACAACGCCATCCTTTGCCCACTGCCGCGCATAGCGCATGGTAAGTGGAAAGGCTGAGCGTTTTGTTTCTAGCACCATCGTGCCGAGCACGCTATTGCTGGCTGCCGTTAATGCATTGCAAAACGCTTCGTCATTTAATGCCATCAGCGAACTTGCCTGTTCCGGCGTTTGAGACCATACAATTGAACACACGTTTGGCGCTACCATTGGCAGTAAAGCGAGTGGCCCTGTGGGTGTAAATGCTTGTCTGGCAACGTTATCGTGGGGCTCATCTGTTCTTATATTGGCTACAATGGCAGTGTGTTCGTAATCTCTGAAAGTAATGGGCAAACCTGCCTGCTTTCTTACAAATGAATTGGCACCATCTGCACCTACTAATAACCTGCAGCTTAGCACCTCATCGTTATCTAGCATCAGCATGGTTTGATTTGGCCCCGCTAGCACTCTTTCAATTCCGGCAGTAACAAGCTGAACATTCGATTGTGCCTCGCCAGTCTTAGCTAGGGCATTCACCAGCGCTTGGTTTTCAACTATTATTCCTAAGGCGTCGCTTCCCATCTCACCACACGAAAAATGGATGTCGCCAAAACTGTCTTTATCCCACACATGCATATCGGTGTATGGGTTCGCGCGGTCTTGTTGTAAATAGTTCCACACATCAAATTGTTTTAGCGCCTTGATATTGGCCTGGTTTATGGCGCTCACTCTGGCCGTAGGCTTTTCAGTAAGCGGTTGATAACACGCTGCCTTATCAATAACGGCTATGCTTAATTCACTATTTTTAAGAGCGGCAGCAAGGGTTAACCCTACAATTCCCCCGCCCACTATTGCTATATCAACGTGCTGCATCGCGGTCTCTTTTCATCTGCGGTGTTTCGCCATACCCTGTTGTATATTTAACAAAGGCTTTCTTTGCTTGCGGCATCATACTCAGCGCCAGTAGCGATACATTCCGGCCGATTACCGTTGGAAAGTACTGATTAGAAAAGGTTCTTACCAAGGTATCGGTAAGGGTTATTGTATTGTTTCTGTCCTGCTTTCTTTCCATTGCGTAGCGTTGCAAAACATTAAATGCGCCTGCATCAAAGCGTTCAGTAACATATTCATGCGCAGATTGATTCTGACTGTTTTCTTCGTCCTGATTGGCGGCATTTTGTTGTTCATTATGCGCGTTCGATGACGCACCGAGGACTGCGATTAGCGCGCTTAAGTCTCGTAAGCCTAGGTTGAACCCTTGCCCAGCAATGGGGTGTAAGGCTTGCGCTGCATTTCCGACAACCACAGTACGATGGCTTGTCACCGGTTCGGCTTTCGCAAGCATAAGCGGGTAGCTTGCTAACTCACTTACTCTGAGTATCTTACCTTGGCGATAACCGAACGCGTCTTGCAGCGCGTTTACAAATTCCGTTTTACTTAACGTCATCAAGCTTTGTGCGGCTTCTGTTTCTACTGTCCACACGACTGAAAATCCGTTTTCTCGCGCTTTAACGCCCTCAATTTCACTATCGAAGGGCAGAAATGCCAATGGACCATGTTGTGTGAAGCGCTCATACGCCTTATTCTCGTGGGGATTTTGCGTATGCACATTAAATACAATAGCCGTTTGCTTATAATCACTTACGGTTTTAGCGATCCCCACCTGCCGCGCTAAACCGGATCTGCCACCATCAGCTAACACCAGTAGCTTTGCTGTGAGCGTCTCGCCATTATCAAGCCCAACGTTCACCCTTTCTTTGTGCTGCGTTACCGTTACGACTTTTGCAGGGGCAATGTATTGATAAGCCGAACTAGCGCTCGCTGCCAAACGGGTAAGCGCACTCAAGCTTACTACTTGTCCGAAAGCATCAATGTGATAATCATCGCTATTCAGGTTGAGTAAGCCCACATGACCTTTATCGCTCACTTCGATATGCTTAATCTGAGGGGGTAATTCACCATTGTGCTGCTTTGCTAAATCTTCAAGATTAAGTCCGATATCGGAAAGTTCATTTACTGTACGCCTTGCAAGTGCGATGACCCGTGTGTCGGTAAATGGGTTGAAATCAGCAGATGATTCCGAGCTTTGCTTTGGGTCCACCGCGTCAATCAGAGCTACAGAGAGTCTAACTTTTTCTGAAAGCCCTTTGGCCAACACGGTTCCTACGATACCGCCACCAATAATTACTACATCAACCGCTTTTGCCGATTTCACCGTGTTTTATCCTGCCGCCCAGTTTTTTGGTTATTTGTATTTTGCGTATGTGTTGTTTTACTGCGTATGCGTTCAGCTTTTTGCCATGAAAGCTTCGATATCCTCAATTTCTTTAGGCACATCTGAGGTAAGCACATCCACGCCCGTGGCGGTGATAACCACATCGTCTTCAATGCGAATACCAATACCCTTATATTTATCTGGCGCATCGCTGTCTTTGCTTATGTAAATGCCTGGCTCAACGGTAATGACCATACCCGGTTTCAACGGACGGTCTTCACCTTCAATTTTATAGTTACCCACGTCATGCACATCGAGCCCTAGGAAATGTCCCAAACCATGCATGTAAAATTGTCGCCAGCTTTCGTTCTCAAGGTTATCTGCCACGCTACCTTTTAGTATGCCCAGGTCAACTAAACCCTGTGTAATAATCTCAGCGCTGTGTAACATTGCTTCAGAAAGCGTTACGCCTGGCGCAAGCATATCCAACACACTTTTTTGCGCTTTTAGTACAAGGCTGTAGATTTCGCGTTGAGCATGGCTAAACTTTCCATTCGCCGGAAAAGTACGAGTTATATCAGCAGCATAGCCTTGATACTCTGCGCCAGCATCGATCAAGATCAAATCCCCATCATTTATCTGCGCATTGTTTTGGATGTAATGTAAAACACAAGCGTTTTCGCCGCTACCCACGATAGTGCTATAGGCGGGTGAACGTGCGCCGGCCATCGCGAACTCATGGTGGATTTCTGCTTCTAGTTGGTATTCAAAACAGCCCGGCGCTGCAAACTGCATTGCACGCTTATGAGCACGAGCGGTAATTTCTCCCGCCGCCTTCATTACGGCAACTTCACAGGCTGATTTAAACAAGCGCATTTCGTGCAAGATTGGACGAAAGTCATGTATTGCTCGTGGCGCAAGAGACTCTTTAGGCGCATATCGAAGGGTATTTAACGCCTCGGTGATTAACTTATCATGGGCTTCATTGTGGCCCAACCCGAAATAAAGGTTGTCTTGTCCTTGCATAGACGCCAACAACGCCTCCTCAAGCTCTTGATGTTCAAAGGCTTCATCTAAACTAAAACGAGACAATGCCGCTTCAGCCCCAAGGCGCTTGCCTTGCCAAATTTCTGCGCTTTTGTCTTTGTCTTGCACCACCATCGCTCGATAGCTTTCACCATAGCGTGAATGATTAGACAATATAAGCCATGCATTTGGCTCTTCAAACCCGGTTAAATACCAAAAATCGCTGTCTTGCCTGAAGGTATACTCGGTATCTCGACTACGTGTGACTAATCCTGCTGCCGGAACAATACAGACACTGTTTGGTTCACACTGAGCCAGTAGCCTATCCTGTCTGGCAATAAACTCTTGCGCACTAATCATAAACGAGAAAATCCTGAGTAAGTGACTTGAATAACTTGAACTAAGTAACTAATTAAACCGCTACTTTTTACTAATATTAATTACTAGTGTACGGACGGCGTGTCTTGTTGATCATCTAAAAGTGATTGGCCCAGTTCGCTAAAGCACAAAATAGCAGAAATCTTTACGTACTCTTCCACTTCAAGCAACGCCTTTTCCGACTCTTCATCAGCGTCCATAGGCTCTTCCATGCGAGAGATATCTGAGAAATCTTCGAGGGCTTCTTTAACGTCTTCTGAACACTGCATCAAATCTTGTTGATGAAGCCCAAACCCTAACATAAAACCTTGAACCCAATTGATAAGAGCCGCACCACGGTCATTAATCGGCGCTTGGTCTTCAGGAAGCAATAAACTCAGTGAAAACTCTGGCTCAAGCAACTGCTGGCAGGTTTGATTAAAGAGCGTATTCAAAAGATGCTCAGTTTGGTCGTCGAAGCGTTCCCCTTGATTGATGGTTTCGCTCAACGCTTCTTGCCATTTTTGGTCAGTAAGTGACATACCGCCACAAAGCATGCCGCACAAAATGCCATGGACTTCTGCACCGTCTACTATAATGCCTTGCTGAGTCAATTTATTACTTACGCTGTCATAATCGAGCTGTTTTTCCACGGTTCTTTCTCTTCGTTTTAAATGAGTTGAGATTAACGCACCATTTTTTACGTGGCCGATATCTCTTGGTGGAGATAATACTAGCAAAAATCAATGGATAAAGCCTAACTTTGGCAATGTTGATGTCATGCGATGGCCGTGTTTTCAAAACGACGTATATGCGTTGTACAACAGGAAAAAACGCTGTTCATTCTCTGTTCAAACGGGCTTGAATTATGGCTGTTTATCAAAATTTAAAGCGTTATGGGTAGCAACACTGAATGATTTCATCTAAGATCAGACTCGTTGGATAAGGATTTCCTTTCGCAACAGCATTTCAAACTGTTCTTTAGTCTGTTACTTCCTGAATTAGCTGTTTGGTTATTATTGAGCTTAACTAATATGCGTGTATAATTGCTGACCAATTGGTCAAGAAAAGTAATATTTTTTTACCGCTTTTATAATCACCACGCAAAATAGTTATAAAGCGCTTTAGGTGATCCTATTCACTGGATCTCGCGTTTGATATACCCTGTTGCGTTAATACAACAACAATGTTTCCTGGGATGTTTGCTAGTTCATTCATGTCCCTGGCCGATGCTTTAAACCAAGGAAGTTGAAACAGCTGCTATTGTGCAAGCTCGACGTGTATCGAGAAGCCTACGGCAATTGTGATACTTCCGCCCTGAACTTTTCGGTTCACGGGCGAAAATGGACACGCGGCATTCTGGGAAGCGCCCTCTTTCGACGGAAGAAGAAATGGCAATAATAAATTTTGGCTCTATAAATATTGACCACGTTTATCAGGTAGATCACTTTGTTCAACCTGGCGAAACGTTGGCTTCTACCCACTACCAAACGCTACTAGGTGGAAAGGGTGCAAACCAGTCTATAGCTTTAGCGCAAGCAGGTGCAGACGTTCGACACGTCGGCAGCATTCACGAAAACGACGCCTCATTTAAACAAACACTTATTAAAAAAGGTGTGGATTGTCGTGGCGTTAAGTGTTCTGAAGTTCCATCCGGCCACGCAATTATTCAAGTTACCCCTAGCGGCGAGAATGCCATTGTACTTTTTGGTGGTGCAAACCAAACCATCACTGCAAATACGGTTATGCAAGCGCTAGATGACACACGTCCTTCGGACTGGGTGCTGACTCAAAACGAAACGAGTAGTATTGAAGAAGTGCTTCGTCAGGCTAAAGACAAGCAACTTAAAGTGGCTTTTAACCCTGCTCCTATGAGCGAGTCAGTGAAACAACTTCCACTCGACTGCGTGGATTTACTTATTGTAAATGAAACAGAAGCTGCTGCGATTACCGGTAAAGAAGAACTTGAAGATATTGTGACAGTGTTCAAAGAACAGTGGTCACATTGCGAAGTGATCATTACGTTAGGAAAAGCGGGCGTTATGATGCTTCGTAAAAGCGACGTAATTGAAGTTAAAGCGTTCTCTGTTGACGCTGTAGACACTACCGCAGCGGGTGACACCTTTATTGGTTATTTCCTTTCAGCCTATTGCAATCACACTGATGCAAAGCAAGCATTACGCCGTGGCTGCGCCGCTTCGGCAATTGCAGTAACGAGAGAAGGTGCTGCGCAAAGTATTCCAACACAAAAAGAAGTGGATCGTTTCTTAGCGAAACACGCCAATTAGCAAGACGCATTGAGATAATTTGATGACACATAAAATCATATTAGATACAGATCCGGGCATTGATGATGCGATGGCGATATTTTTCGCATTCCAATCACCAGATATCGAAGTTTTAGGGTTAACCACTGTTTTTGGTAACGTTCCAGTCACTATGGCGGCACAAAACGCGCTAACTCTCTGTGAAATTGCCGGCAAGGACATTCCTGTCACAAAAGGTGTTGGCATGCCATGGGTAGGTCCAGAATCTACGTACGCTCACTTCGTACACGGTGAGTACGGATTTGGTCATATTAAGCCTGAAGCGCCTAAAACTGAGCTAGACCCTCGCAGTTCAGCCCAATTCATCGTGGATATGGTCCGTAAGTATCCGGGCGAGATTACTATTGTAGCTATAGGACCACTTGGCAACTTAGCCCTTGCTTTGCGTCTTGAACCTGAGCTGCCGAAGTTAGTGAAAGGCGTCAGTATCATGGGCGGCGCCGCATTTGTACCTGGCAACGTCACCCCTGTTGCTGAAGCCAATATTTGGAACGACGCAAACGCTGCTGAAATCGTATTTGCTGCAGACTGGGAACTGACCATGTTCGGTTTGGATGTGACTAATTTCACGCCTTTCTCACCTGAGTTCGTAGAAAAACTTGAAGATAAAAACAATACCCTTGGTGGGTTTGTTAAAGAAAGTGCACAGTTCTACATGGACTTCTACTCACAGAACCGTGAAGACCGCGTTTGTTTCTTCCATGATGCATTCCCTATCGCACATCTTCGTCACCCTGAGCTGTTTGAACTGACAGAAGGTCATGTTCGCGTTGGTACAGGCACGCTAGATAGAGGGCAAACCGTTGTGGCTCCAAAAGGAACGACGCCTAGCCCGCTGTGGAATGAGGCAAATACCATCAAAGTTGCAACTAAAGTTGACCATCAAAAATTGGAACAATTATTCATAGATACCTATGCTCTATGATATCTTTAAGGGATTGTTTATATACAATCCCTTTTTATTTAAGCGTTAGGTAAAATCTCTATGGAAGTGGCGCCACTCCCCAAAAACGAAGATGAACGTTTAGCGGAGCTATTAAGCTACGATGTCCTCGACACTGAAGCCGAAATATTGTTCGATGAATTAACCGCGCTTGCCTCACAGATATGTGAAACTCCTATCGCCCTTATCAGCTTAATCGACCCAAATAGACAGTGGTTTAAATCGAGGGTGGGCCTTGATGCCGAAGAAACGTCAAGAGAAATAGCGTTTTGTTCCCATGCTATTTTGCAAAAAGACGTGTTTGAAATTCCAAATGCCACCCTTGATCCAAGATTTCACGATAACCCCTTAGTTACTGGCGCGCCAGATATACGCTTTTATGCCGGAGCCCCGCTCATCACGCCGTCAGGACATGCTATAGGGACATTATGTGCAATAGACAAGAGACCTCGCCAACTAACCGATGCCCAAAAAGACTCACTACAAACCTTAAGTAAGTCGGTGGTAGCACACCTTGAGCTTAAGCGTAAAAACAGAGAGCTCGAGCGAACCAGCCAATTTAAGTCTGATTTCTTGTCCTACATAAGTCACGAAATTAGAACACCGCTCAACGCTATCAATACATTCAGCCAGTTACTTGAAAGCGAAGCAAGCAAACTTAATTTACCTAGCACCTTCCAAACGCCTTTATCACACGTAGCGCAAAGCGGTGAAAGGCTTCTGGAAATTGTAAATTCTGTTTTAGATATTAATCAGATTGAAGCGGGCAAAATGCGGGTAATGCCGCGGGCAGTCAACTTGAACGACTTTTTCACTCACTTGTTTTCGCTGACTAAAATTCGCGCTGAAGAAAGCGGGGTCGTTTTTAACACCTCAATAGACACAGCGACTCCCGATACTTTATTTTTTGATGATACCAAGTTTGGTCAAGTTGCGTTGAACATCCTGTCTAACGCAATAAAATTTACGGCAAAGGATAAATCTGTAAAAGCGCAGGTGAAATACAAAAACGGTAAATTGATTTTTAACGTGATTGATCAGGGTATTGGAATGAGTGAAGACGACCAGAAGCGTCTATTCACTCCCTTTGAGCGAATGCAAAATGCTCTCAAGATAAGCGGGACGGGTTTAGGTCTTAATATATCAAAGCGCCTTATCGAGTTAATGGACGGCTCAATTAAGGTTAGCAGTAAGTTAGATACGGGCACTCGCGTTAGTGTATCAATACCTGCTGACTCCCTTGATGCTTGCCAGTTTTCTAAATACACTCCACAAAGTCTCGTGGCGCAAATAGATATTGATAAAGCAGCTAGCGTACTGGTGGTTGAGGACCACTATATCAACCAAGTGGTAATTCAAACGCTTTTTGAAAAATTAGGCGTTCAATGTTCAATTGTGAATACGGGTGAGGAAGGCGTTGAATATGCCAAGTCGTACCACGTTGACCTCGTGCTAATGGACTTGAATTTACCCGGTATTCAAGGTGATGAAGCGACAGCTCAAATAAAAAGATTAAAGCCTGAACTTCCAGTCGTTGCCTTAACCGCAGATATTATTACAAAGCCCGCCTCTCTGCGGGAAAAAGGCTTGGATGATGTGCTGACCAAGCCTATTAATAGCAGTGAACTGATGCGAGTACTCAATCACTTTCTAGCAAAAGAAGAACAATAAAATGACAGCGTCGATAGCACAGCTACCATAGTTATGCTTGCTGTATGCAACCCATAGTTAAATATTGAGCTACGGTTAAACCATGGTTTCAGAAAAAGTAATGAATTCGCGCGCCGTCTTAAGAAAAGAGCTTCGAGAAGCGCGTCGCGCGTTAAGCGCAGTTCAACAAGAAGAGGCTGCACGCAGTATGGCGGTGCAGCTAAATTCGTTGTCTCTATTAGACCGAGCTCGTAACGTTGCCGGCTATTTGGTTAACGACGGAGAAGTAAACCTTAAACCCTATATTGATTCGCAATGGCAAAACAACCCGTCAAAACAATTTGCGCTGCCTGTGCTCCACCCCGTTCGCAAAGGCCATCTGCTCTTTCTTTTTTATTCCCGCCATACAAGATTAGTGAGGAATAAATACAATATCGAAGAGCCTGCGTTATCCTGCCAGAATGTACTTCCGACTTCACAATGCGACGTTATTCTCATGCCATTGGTTGGATTCGATACTAAGGGAAATCGCTTAGGCATGGGAGGCGGTTACTATGACAGAACACTAGCGTTTACCCAAACCACAAGTCACTCTTACGACCAGCTTGTATCTAATAAACCGAAACTTGTCGGAATTGCTCACGATATTCAAGAGGTCAACTCACTACCTATTGCGCCCTGGGACGTCCCGTTAGATGCCATCGTTACGCCTACCAGGACACTACTTTTCGACAACGCATAATACTCACGATATCAAAATGTGATGACTTATATGTGGGAGCGTATGCCTATATACGTTACACTGCAAAAAACGATAAGTCGGAGAATGATCATGGATCAGAACGCAAAGAAACAAGCCGTAGCCAAAGCAGCCATCGACTATGTTGAGTCTGACAGCATAGTGGGTGTGGGTACAGGTTCTACCGTCAACTTCTTCATTGAAGAACTAGGCAAGATAAAGCATAAAATTGAAGGTGCAGTTTCAAGCTCGGAGGCCTCAACGGAACGTTTGAAGGCGCTTGGTATTGAAGTATTTGAACTTAATGAAGTAAGTAACTTATCTGTTTATATCGACGGGGCAGATGAAGTTACCGAACACAAGCATATGATCAAAGGCGGAGGGGCCGCACTCACTCGGGAAAAAATTGTTGCAGGTGCCGCCACTACGTTTGTCTGTATTGTTGATGAAAGTAAGCGTGTACCAGTACTGGGTTCCTTTCCGCTTCCAGTTGAGGTTATTCCGATGGCTCGCTCTTTTGTGGCGCGCGAGTTGGTCAAACTTGGTGGAGACCCTGAGTATCGTCAAGGCGTTGTTACCGATAACGGTAACGTTATTTTAGACGTGCATAACCTTGAGATCCTTAATCCGCGAGAACTAGAGCAGCAGATTAATAACATTCCAGGCGTAGTAACTAACGGAATTTTTGCCCTGCGCGGTGCGGACATCGTGCTTAGCGCAACGGAAAGTGGCGTCGAAACGTTTAAGTAATCAATATTGGAAATAAGCAAGAGACTTCTATGCAGGTGGTGCAAATAATTACTTTTTTTGCGTATGTGCAACACCTGCGGTGAAAAGCTAAACAAAAACTGCTTTTAACTTGATACGTTTTCTGTTAATTTCCGTTTAGACGTCTAGATGTCTTTTAAAGAAAGTAGGTATTCTAGTTCGTCGAAGCCTTTAGCTTCGACGAAAAACAAAACCGACGGGATTAAAAGCATGGTAGCGCTACATTTCAGACTAAAAACAGCTTTGATACGTTAGCTAGCAATAGCTAAGCTGTAATACCGTTAAAAGCCTTTACCGCACGTCTGAAGCATGTGTTTTAGTGATTCAAGTAAACCAAATTACATCAGTGAGAGATAGCGAGTTCATGAGCAAAGTTTCATTAGAGAAGGATAAGATCCGAATTTTGTTGTTAGAAGGTGTTCACCAGAGTGCTTTGGAAACACTTCAAAGCAATGGGTATAGCAACATTGAATTTCTCAAGACCTCTCTTCCAGAAGACGAGTTAATCGAGAAAATCAAAGACGCTCACTTTGTTGGTATTCGCTCGCGCACGCAAATCACAGAGAAAGTGGTTGATGCAGCGCAAAAGTTAGTGGCTATCGGCTGTTTCTGTATTGGCACAAACCAGGTTGATCTTGAAGCGACACAGCGCCGCGGTATTCCCGTATTTAATGCGCCATTCTCAAATACACGTTCAGTCGCAGAATTAGTGCTTGGACAAATTATTCTTCTACTTCGCCAAGTACCAAGCAAAAACGCGAAAGCACACCGTGGAGAATGGGAAAAAACAGCCGTTGGCTCGTATGAAGCGCGTGGTAAAACATTAGGTATCATTGGTTATGGCCACATTGGAACACAGCTTAGTATTCTTGCTGAACACCTTGGCATGCGAGTTCAATTCTTCGATATTGAAGACAAACTTGTATTAGGTAACTCGGCACAAGTGAAGTCACTGGAAAAGCTACTTAACACGTCTGACGTTGTATCGCTGCATGTTCCTGAAACCCCTCAAACTCAAGACATGATTGGGGAAAAAGAGCTGTCACAAATGAAAAAAGGCAGCATTCTTATTAATGCATCCCGTGGTACTGTGGTTGATATTGACGCGCTTGCAAAGGCACTGGAAAGCGGTCAACTTAACGGCGCGGCAATTGACGTATTCCCTGTTGAGCCGAAATCGAATACAGAAGAGTTTGAATCGCCACTTCGTGCGTTCGATAACGTCATTCTAACCCCTCACGTAGGTGGAAGCACACAGGAAGCGCAAGAAAACATCGGTATCGAAGTTGCTGGTAAACTGGCGAAATACAGCGACAATGGCTCTACGCTGTCGGCGGTTAACTTCCCTGAAGTGTCATTACCTGAACATACAGGCCGTTCACGCCTGCTTCATGTTCACAAAAATCAGCCTGGTATCCTTACTCAAATTAACCGAGCATTTGCAGAGAAAGGCATAAACATTGAAGCCCAGTACCTTCAAACCAATTCAGAAATCGGCTACGTAGTTGTTGACGTTAAAGAAGACCGTGGTTATGAAGCCCTCGCTGAATTACAACAAATCGACGGTACAATCAAAACCCGTATCCTTCACTAGAAGCGATACCTTCAATACCATGATAGGTCATCTATGTTGAGGTGGCTTTTAAAAACAAAAACGCTGCAAGATTGCAGCGTTTTTGTTTATAGACACATTGTTCAGGTTAAAGACTGAAAAAGACCGCCTATTTCAAACTGCCTAAATGTTTTTCAACGCTTTTTTAGAAGAAGTTGTAAACTAGGCTAACGGCTGTTTCTGTATCTAGCTTCTCGATATCGTCTTCAACGTTAGTGTTGTGATCAAGTTTGAAAGACAAACGCATAGACAGGTTGCCGCTAATCGTCGCGGTAAGCGCCGATTCAGCACGGGATTTAGTATTATCAGAACCCACTTCCGTGCTCACTGTTTGTGTGAACTTAGCGGTGTCTGAAATTTTCCACGAATAGGCTGATGATGCACGAACAATAACGCTATCCAGATTTTCCCCGTCTTGCGTTTCAATAAACGAGTAACCAGGACCGATTGAATATTCAAGAGTGTGGCGCTTATTCTCTAGTACCTTTTGGTTCCAACCAGCTGCGATGGTCGATTGGTAGTTAAAGTTACTGAAGCGGTCGTCTTCGTATGATGCAAAGCCGAATAAACGATTATCTGGGTTTTCTAACTTGTAGTTACCCTGTGCTGAACCGAAGAACTTTTGTGCTGACGTGAATTCAATATCTTCTCCATCATCACCTTCTACTGTCTCTTGCTTGTAAAGACCTTTAAGAATGTAATCGTTACTCCAATTTTCAAGCTCCTGATGGGCTTGAATACCTGCACTGATTGACGTGGTTTCAGTATTACCTGAAGTTGATATGAAGCCCAATTCACCTTCCATAGTAAAAGGCTTAACTTCATCATCTTGAGCAAAAACGGCTGGAGAAAGAGAAACTGCAATTAAAGATGCGAGCACTTGCTTTTTCATTGAACAATCCTATTGATTATCGGTCCATTTGTCGTACACGAAACCTTTGGTACTGCAAGGCGGTACAACGCGAATCTTAACGTAGTCTATTAGAGGGCATTGCAAAGTAGCAGCTACCACTGTGTATGTGGTGCGCAGTTTACATTTTCAACTTTCCTAGTCAATGCGGAAAAGATAAAAAGTCCGTTTCGCTAGGGGAATTTACACTAATTGATTAAAAAAACTGGTAAACGAGGGCTACAGATGTTTCCGTGCTGAGCGCGGCTACATCTTCTGGTGTGTCAGTTTCGTGACTTAAAATAAATGACAATTTCATCGCTAATGAACCGAAGACGTTTGCGGATAGCGATGTTTCAGAGCGCGACTTAGTATTTTCTTCTCCAGCTTCAGTGCTCACAAACTGCCTTAGTTTTGCTCCCGAGCTCCAGTGGTATTTGTATTCCGCTGAAGCGCGCACAATAATGCCATCATTTACAAGACTATCGTTCTCTTCTTCGGCCTCAATAAATGTGTACCCCGGACCCACGCTGTAGCGAAATTCACTGTCTTCGTTGCGCCAAACGCGCTGCGACCACCCCGCTGCCAGTGAAGCGCGATGGTCATAACCGGTAAATTTGTCATCTTCAAAATCGCCATACATGAAAAGGCGGCGACCGGGCTTCAGAAGTTTATAATCGAATTGGGCACTGGTATAAAATCGCTGAGCACTGATGTCACGCTGCGTATTCGCTGTGCCGCTTTCCTTGTACAGCAATTCGGCAAGGTAAATACTGCTCCAGTCTTCAGTCTCATGATCAGCATTTACCGCAGCTTTCACACTAGCAGCTGATGTATTACCGGTGTTAACCAATACACCAAGCTCCCCATCAAGGGTAAAGCGAGGAATTTCATCGTCAGTGTCGGGAGTGAAGTCGGCGTGATAAAGGGTTTCGATAAGATCTCTAGCTTTTACCGAAGCGCACACGCTTAGGCAGACAAAAGCAATAGCAATGCTTGGCAGGATTTTCGTGAACATAATCTGATTTACGTTAAGCTTTTATAGTTATTAGATTACGTCTTAAAACGACGCTTGTTATTCCAATCCTCTGGAGAGCTTTCAACGTTCTTGCAGTATGTAAATAAAGTAACGGAGTTTTAGTGTTTTAAAGCTCAGTGAATAAGTGAAGCAATTTTTGCTGTTTCTTGCTCAGCGTACTCAATTGAATTACTTATCACTTCCATGTCGAGACTTAACGTATTGGCTATTTCTGGCGTAAAAAGTTCAATGTTTGCGTAATTTTCTTTATCTAGCTGACTAAACGTTATTCGATTAGCCAATGCCAGCACACAAACATCAACGTCAGACGCGTATTTTGCCTCATCATTCATGAAGGACACGGGGTAATACAAGCCAATAGGTAAGTGCCAATTTTCGAGTATGATACCGCTGCATTGAGCAAACGTAAAACCGAAATGTGTTAACTGGTCAATTTGCGGTAATTCTCCCTTTTCAGCATTCTGATAATTGTAGTAACGCTGAGGCTCTTTCTTTGCCACTACCAATTCGCTTAAGTTTTGAAGAATACCCATAACAAAGAAACGTTCTGCACCGCGAACATTAAGACGCATTGCAAGACTCTTAGCGATCATCCCGCAATAAACCGATGTATACCAATGTTTATCTAGCTTAATAAGGATGTTGTCGAAGTGCTTGAAAGCCGTAGTGGCTGTTTCAGCCATAACTAAGTTGTAAAGCGCTTCTCCACCTATTACGCTTATGGCTTTTGACACTGTCTCAATCTGAGACGGAAAACGAAACAAAGCGCTATTCGCCAAACGAAGTACTTTAGCGGTAAGCGACGCGTCTGCACTGATAAGTTGACCTATATCCTGCGCACTAGAGCGCGGGTCGTCCAGCGTAGCCCGCAGCCGCACGCAAATATCGGGCAAGGCAAATGATTTAGCGGCAAAGGCAACATACTTATCTAACGACATCTATTGAATCTCAGTCTCTTTTCGTTTTTAAATTATCTCTGGCGGTGAATCGAATAAGGGATACTGTTGCTCCCCCACTTCGCCTTGCTCTACTTGAGCCTTACGCTTCCTAGCCAGTACTGCTTTTTTACGCCGCACACATGCGCTGATTATTTTCCGTTTAGTAGCGTCATCTACTTTGAGCCAATAGAGACGCTCATCTCGGCTTCGAAAACACCCTTTACAAAAACCTCGAGGACCAGACTCACAGACACCAATGCAAGGGCTAGGAATTTCAAAAAATTCCAGTTGCTGAGCGTGCGATTTTGGGTCTGTCATTTCAGACGTTCCACCTCTTGATAACAGGCTTTATTTGATGCGGCGCTACCACGAATTAAACCTTATCAGCGTGCATCTAACCAGTAGACATTAGCAGTAAATTGAGCAAACAATACATTCAGAATACGCATGGTGTTTATTACCCAACCTTTAAGGCTAGAGCGTGCTCACTTCGCGTCTGCATCAGCATCACATTTCGCGGCAAAAAGGTTTGCCCCCTGCTCGTATTTAAAGCATAGCATGAATATTAGTCTACTAGCGTGTATTCAATGGTGGAAACGACTCGAACCTTCTTAATATGAGGATGATGACTATCTCGACTTGAGATACTGAATTGCCCTTGGTTAGCACGCTTAATTTTCCCTAAGGCACTTTTAGAATCTTTAGCAAACTTTTCTGCGACTTCACGGGCATTTAACGTCGCCTCTTCTATCATAGCGGGTTTAACGTCATTTAATCGAGTAAATACGTAGTCTGGCTGCGCGCGATAGCTTTGCTCTGATAGCACAATGCCAGCCTTGATAAGCTCCCCAATTTGCTGCATCAGCTCGCGTACCTTTTCCACCTCATCAGAGAAAACAGTAACGGTTTGAATGGCGCTATAGCGAAACGGCGCCTTTTCACTGCTTCCATACTGTTGGGCTAGTTTATCGTTAATTTCAGGTTTACCAATGGTGATGCTTTCTATAGGAATACCTTTATCTTCTAGAAAGCTAGCTACCTTTTTGCTGTTTTTCTCGATATGCTCATAAAGCTGAGGTAAGTCGTTACCGGCATCGACGAACTGAATAGGCCAAATGACTTGGTCAGCGAGGTACTCTCGCTCTGATAGCCCTTTCACAGTGACTACCCTGTCCCACGTTTGCATATCGTTCATGGCCGAGGATACCTGAACCCCAAGTAAAGACACCGCTATTACCATGCCTAATGCCATTACTATTGCAGCTCCTATTTTCATTTGAATCTCCGTTTATCTGCTTTGCTTTTATGACTTAACGTCTAGGGTAAAGAGAAATATAAGCATTTATGTAATGTAAAACGAGATAAAAGCTGATCAATGGTGGCAAAAAAAAGGCCACTCAAATGAGTGGCCTAAAGAGCCCCTTAAGGGGGCAACGCTTGGGTAGACGGGACAGTTAACCTTTGCGCTTTAGCAAATAGTAAAATACAGGGGTAAGGATTAAGCCAAAGAAGGTTACGCCTATCATGCCTGAGAATACGGCGACACCCATTGCTTGACGCATCTCAGCACCAGCACCGGTTGAAATTACCATAGGCAACACCCCCATAATGAACGCAATTGATGTCATTAAGATTGGGCGTAAACGCAAGCGGCTCGCTTCTTTAATGGCTGAAAGTGCATCCATACCACTGTCTTGAAGCTCTTTGGCAAACTCGACAATGAGTATGGCGTTTTTAGTGGCAAGCCCTACCAATACTATCAAGCCAATTTGGGTGAAAATATTGTTATCACCACCGTAAATCTGCACACCTATAAGCGCACTTAGCAGCGTCATTGGCACAATCAGTATGATTGCTAATGGCAAACGCAAGCTTTCATACTGCGCGGCTAACACCAAGAACACTAACAGTACCACCAGCGGGAAAACAAAGGCTGATGCGTTACCGGCTAATATTTGCTGATAGGTTAACTCAGTCCATTCGTAGGTCATTCCCAGTGGCAAGGTGTCCGCTAAAATTTCTTCTATCGCCGCTTTAGCTTGGTCAGACGAATAACCAGGCGCTGGGGCACCGTTAATTTCAGCGGTGACATAGCCGTTGTAATGCATAACGCGGTCAGGCCCTGCACTATGTTGAACGTCTAAGAAAGAACCCAGCGGGATCATCTCTCCTTGGCTGTTTCTAATCTTAAACTGAGTAATATCCCCTATCTCTTGGCGATATTGGGCATCGGCCTGCACATTAACTTGGTATGTTCTGCCAAACAGGTTGAAATCGTTTACATACAGCGAGCCTAAATATGCTTGGAGGGTGGTAAATAAGGTATCAATGTTCACCCCCTGACTTACCGCTTTTTCGCGGTCCACATCTACATCAAGCTGGGGTACGGCAACGGTAAAGCTGGTGAATGAACCGGTTAGAGCAGGATGTGCCCACGCTTTGCCAATCACCTCTTGGGTAACACGCTCAAGCGCTTCAAAACCCAAGTTTCCTCTGTCTTCTACCTGTAAACGGAAGCCGCCAATGGTACCTAGCCCCATTACTGGCGGAGGTGGAAAGATAGCCACATACGCGCCTTTAATAGAAGCAAATTGCTGATTAAGTTTTGCGGCAATCGCGCCCGCCGACAACTCGGGGGATTGACGTTCACCAAAAGGTTTAAGCGGGGTAAACAAAATACCTGAGCTTGGACTATTAGTGAAACCGTTAATGTTAAGCCCCGGGAAAGCCACTGCGTCAGATACACCAGGGTGCTCCATGGCAATGCGTGACATTTCGCGAATTACCTCTTCAGTTCTATCTAAGCTTGCCGCATTAGGTAACTGCGCAAATGCTACCAAATATTGCTTATCCTGGCCGGGAACGTAGCCTGTAGGCGTCGTTGCAAACTGGTTATACGTAAGCGCAATAAGCCCCGCATATAACACCACCACAATACCGCTCTTACGAATTAACCCACCCACAGCGCCGGTGTATTTTTTTGAGCCTCGCTCGAATACGCGGTTAAAAGGGGTAAACACGAAACGGCCAAACACTTTGTCCATACCGCGGGTTAGCCAGTCGTTAGCTTTACCGTGAGGCTTAAGCAATAGCGCAGACAGAGCAGGACTAAGAGTCAGCGAGTTAATCGCCGATATAAATGTAGATATAGTGATAGTAAGTGCAAACTGTTTATAGAACTGTCCGGTAAGACCGCTCATAAAGGCCGTAGGAATGAAAACAGCGGCTAATACTAGCGTTGTGGCTATAATGGGCCCAGTTACTTCTTTCATTGCCTGAACGGTTGCATCGAAGGGCGACTTACCTTCAGCAATGTTGCGCTCTACGTTTTCCACTACCACAATGGCATCATCTACCACGATACCAATTGCCAGCACCAAACCGAACAATGACAACGCATTAAGAGAGAACCCCATTAGCTGCATAAAAGCAAAGGTACCTACCAATGATATAGGCACGGCAACTAACGGAATGATAGACGCACGCCATGTTTGAAGAAACAACACAACTACCAATACAACAAGTAATACGGCTTCAAACAGGGTATCAACCACTGCCTCGATTGAGCCTCTTACAAATACCGTGGGGTCGTATACGATGTTGTATTCCAAACCATCAGGAAACATTTTCGACAGTTCAGCCATGCGCGCTCGCACATCATCTGATATCTGGATAGCGTTAGAGCCCGGTGCCTGGAAAATGGGAATGGCGGCTGCCGGGTTATTATTTAACAGCGAACGCAAGGCGTAGTTATCTGCACCTAGTTCAATGCGTGCAATGTCTTTTAAGCGCGTAATTTCGCCGTTTTCGCCCGACTTAACGATAATATTTTCAAATTCTGCTTCGTCTTTTAAACGGCCCCGAACGTTAATTAACAGCTGAAATTCGCTTGAGCCTGTTGGCTGTGCGCCTAAGCTACCTGCCGCCGCCTGCTGGTTTTGGTCTGCAATAGCAGCTGCCACGTCCCCCGGGTTTAGCTGAAGGGCCGCTAGCTTGTTAGGGTCTAGCCATACACGCATGCTGAATTCACCCGCACCGAATAAACGCACTTGCCCTACCCCATTAATGCGCGCCAGTTCATCTTTAACAAACTGGTCGGCATAGTTAGACAGGTATAACATGTCGTAACGATTATCGGGCGACGTTAAGTGCACCACCATGGTTAAATCTGGCGATGATTTTTCTGTCACCACCCCTAAACGCTGCACTTCCTGCGGCAAGCGTGGTGTAGCACGGTTAACGCGGTTCTGTACCAGCGTTGTTGCATCATCTGGATCTGTCCCAATGGCGAAAGTGATGGTTAAGGTCATGCGGCCATCGCTGGTTGCCTGAGACGACATATACAGCATGTCTTCAACACCATTAATTTCTTGCTCTAATGGCGTTGCGACGGTTTCAGCAATAACCTCTGGGTTAGCGCCCGGGTAATTTGCCGTGACAACCACGGTAGGCGGCACGACTTCTGGGTACTCGGTAATCGGTAGCTGCCACACGGCAATGGCACCACCAATGAATATAAGTAGGGAAAGCACGCCCGCAAAAATGGGACGGCTAATGAAAAATTGCGAAATATTCATTACTTAAGACCTGCCGTTGCTGTACCCGGGGCAAATGAACCACCAGATAAAACATCTTCGACCTGAGCCATGTTTTGGGTAACTTGTGATGCGTTATCAACGCGCTGCTGCCAGTCAGATAAATTTGCAAGCGCATCTTCATCGCCCATTGGCACTTCATTAGCGGCAACCTGTGCACCTGGGCGTACACGCTGTAAGCCGTCAACTACAATGGTGTCGTTGGCATTTAGGCCGCTAGTGATAATGCGCATGCTGCCCACTTTGTCACCCAGCTTAACCGCGCGATATTCAACCTTACTTTCGTCGTTAACCACCAATACATACTTGTTGTTAAGGTCTGTACCAATGGCTTTTTCTTTAATAAGAATGCCCTGTTCATCGGTATCACCTGCAAGTTTAAGGTGTGCAAATAGGCCAGGAATTAAACGGCCATCTTCGTTGTTAAATACCGCGCGAACGCGCAAGGTACCCGTGCTACCGTTTACTTGGTTATCAATGAAGTCTATTTGGCCCCAGTGCTGATAATCCGATTCATTCGCAAGGCGCATAGCTACGGGTTGATCGCTAACGGCAGTTGATGCTTTTTTATTGCCGTTTGAATTATCACTTAAATAATTTAAGTAAGTCTGCTCATCAATATCGAAATACGCATATAAACGGTCGGTAGAAACAATACGAGTAAGTTCTGTTTGACCTGCGGTAACAAAGTTACCTTCAGTGATGTTCGCGCGAGATATACGACCTGAAATAGGCGCTTCAACACGCGCGAAACCGCGATTTAGGCGCGCTACTTCAAGGGCAGCTTGTGTTTGATTTAAACTTGCTAATGCTTGATTCTTTTCTGCTAAACGGGCGTCTAGCACTTCTTCAGACACCGCTTGCGTTTTGCGAAGTTTGAACGCGCGATTATAGTTCTGTTCAGCAAGCTGAACGCGGCTTTTCGCTTCTTCAAGCTGCGCGGTTAAACGGTCGACTTCCGCTTTAAACGTACGGTTATCAATTAGAAATAAGGTTTGGCCTTGCTCGACGTATTCACCTTCGTCAAATGCAACAAAGTCGATGTAACCCGATACCCGTGGACGAAGTGCAACAATATGAGGGGACTCTAAGCGGCCAGTAAAATTGTCCCACTCGGTTAAACGCTGGGTGATAACCGTAGCCACATCAACAGGCACACCAGCATGTGCGCCAGCGCTCATCGATTGACCTGGATCCTGCTCGTCACCGCATGCAGCGACTAGCGCAGTTAGGCTTACTATTGCCAATAAACGGGTAAAAGTTTTCATTGCAAGATTCTCTAAAAAATTAAACTAAAGTTTGATGCCGCGCATTATGCACACCCCAAAACAATAAAAATAATTATCTTTTCATATGCAACACATCACATGATGTTATATATTGATGTAGACTGAAAAAACGCCCAGAAAGCGTTAATGAAGTGATAATCACTGGAAAACTCAGCGTTACAACAAGGTTTCAGGGGCGTAAACTTAAGATGGTATTTGTTCGGTTATTTATTAACGTAAGCATTGCGCTAGTTATTAATTTAAATAAATAAGCCCCTATATATCAGAACTTTAAATAATAACGAGTGGTATTAAAGGTACTTATCACAAGTATTTTCATGCTGTTTGAAAGCAATGACATAGTACGAGACTTGCTCACAAGCGTTATACAACGTTTAGCTTATATATAATGAGCAAACGATATTTGGAGACGACGATGCGTCCACATGATTTAAATTTATTAATGATTTTTGATGCCATTATGACTGAAGGGGCAATTACCCGTGCAGCAGATAGGCTATCAATGACGCAGCCCGCCGTTTCCAATGCGCTTTCGCGTATGCGCACTGCATGGAACGATGAACTATTCGTGAAAGACGGGCGCGGTATTCAACCTACTTCATTTGCTAAAAATCTGTGGAGCCAAATTCAAGGACCATTGGGCGAGCTTGAGGTTGCAGTAAACCCCACCGACTTTAACCCAGCGACAGCCAAACGTACCTTTCGTATTGCCGCCACCGACAGCATTGTCTCTATGGTATGGGGCCCGCTGCGTAAAGTTATCGAAAACGAAGCGCCGGGTATCAATATCCACGCTATCCCGAACTATGACATGGAGACGGACAAGATCCTAAAGGACGCCGAAGCCGAACTCACCTTTTCAAAATACCAAGAGCCGGGCTCGGTTATTCGCGCTGAGCATGTGCTTGACCCGAGCTGGGTGGTAGTAATGCGCCCCGATCATCCATTAGCTAAGTCTCAACTTAGTTTAGAAGACTTTGTGGCAGCTGATCATTTATTAGTTTCGGTAACAGGTGACGTAACCGGCCCAACTGATCAAGTGTTAGCAAATTTAGGCCTTAAGCGTCGTGTAGCTATGTCGGTGAATCAATTTCACAACGCCGCGCAATTACTTAGGGAAAGTAACTTGATATGTGTTGCACCATCGCTCGTAATGGAAAAAGAGATTTTCTCAGGTGAACTGGCCGTATTTGAAACCCCTATTGAAATAGTTAGTTCGCCGCTATCGGTTATGTGGCATAAACGTCAAGACCAAGATGCCGGTTTACAATGGCTTCGAGGCTTAGTCGTCAAATTCATTCGCGAACGGGTACAACGTCACGAAATGCTGCTTTCTCAGTGTTGTCGCAAAGCGTACTGTGCAGATACAGTCAAACGCTTTATGGAAGAACGAAATATGGATTGTGAAGGGTTTACGCCCGCTCACTTAACAACACCCGGCAACGATGAAATAGACCAAGTACTCGACAAGGTGGTGGTTGAAAAAGAAACGGCTTAATCTGTTTCCTTTATACTTCTAAAGCATTCAAATCTATAATAAAAAACCGCTCAATGAGCGGTTTTTTTATAGTTCATGGAAAGAAACGAATTTACTTCTTTTTCTTCGCTTTAGGGTTTGGCAAGTCAGTAATGCTTCCTTCGAAGATTTCAGACGCAAGACCAATAGACTCGTTAAGCGTTGGGTGAGCGTGGATTGTAAGTGCAACATCTTCTGCGTCAGCACCCATTTCTAATGCTAGGCCAATTTCGCCAAGCATTTCGCCAGCGTTGGTACCTACCATTGCACCACCGATAACGCGCCCTGTTTCTTTGTCGAAGATCATTTTGGTCATACCGTTAGTCGCATCAGATGCGATGGCACGGCCAGAGGCAGCCCACGGGAATACCGCTGTTTCGTAGCTCAAACCTTGCTCTTTCGCTTCTTTCTCAGTAACACCAACCCAAGCAACTTCTGGCTCAGTATACGCAACTGAAGGAATTCCACGTGGGTCGAAGTAGTGCTTCTGCCCTGCAATAACCTCTGCAGCAACGTGACCTTCGTGAACGGCTTTGTGGGCAAGCATTGGCTGGCCTACCAGGTCACCGATTGCGAAGATGTGGTCAACGTTGGTACGCATTTGCTTATCAACGTTGATAAAGCCACGCTCGTCAACATTAACGCCAGCGGCGTCTGCGCCAACAAGCTTACCGTTTGGCTTACGGCCAACAGCAACCAATACTTTGTCGTAACGCACTTGCTCTGAAGGTGCATTCTTGCCTTCAAACGTTACGTACAAACCGTCATCCTTCGCTTCAACCGCAGTCACTTTGGTTTCAAGCATGATGTTGAATTTTTCTTTGTAGTCTTTCATGAATACTTTCATGATATCTTTGTCAGCAGCTGGAATAAGCTGGTCTAAGAATTCAACCACGTCAATTTTTGAGCCTAGTGCTTCATATACAGTACCCATTTCTAGACCGATGATACCACCGCCTAGTACTAGCATCTTCTCTGGAATGTCTTTCATTTCCAGTGCGCCAGTTGAGTCGATTACGCGGTCATCTTCAGGGATGAACGGTAGGCTTACTGGCTCTGAGCCCGCAGCGATAATCGCTTTTTCAAAAGTAATGGTAGTAACGTCGTCACCATTTTTTACTTCTAGGGTGTTTGTACCTGTGAACTTACCAAAGCCTTGTACATGCTTGGTTTTACGCATTTTAGACATACCGCTAAGGCCGTTTGTTAACTGCTTAACAACGCCGTCTTTGTACTCGCGGATTTTATCTAGATCGATGGTAGGCTCGCCAAACGATACACCGTGACTTGCAAGGTGCTTCGCTTCTTTCATCACTTTAGCAACGTGAAGAAGGGCTTTTGAAGGGATACAGCCAACGTTAAGACAAACGCCACCTAGGGTGTCGCGAGAGTCTACGATAACCGTTTCAATACCTAAGTCAGCCGCACGGAATGCTGCTGAATAACCGCCAGGGCCGCCGCCCAGTACCACCAATTGCGTTTTAATTTCGCTCATTGTGAACCTCAATCCTGTTCTTGTAGGGTCATGCTATTACTTTTGCGTAATAGCATAACCTAAATGCCGTCAAAAAGGCTGATAAAATCATCAAAAATGTTACTGATATTGTAAACTTTTTCGGCCTTTTATTTAAAGTATGATTCTGCGTAAGTCAGTTAGGTTTGCAGCAACCTCGGTAGAGAATCTTGCACCTACCGCACCATCGATTACTCGGTGGTCATAAGACAGGCTTAGCGGCACCATCAAGCGCGGCTCAAACTCTTTACCATTCCACTTAGGCTTCATCTCAGACTTAGACACACCTAATATGGCAACTTCTGGTGCATTTACAATAGGCGTAAACGCCGTACCGCCAATACCACCTAGGCTAGAGATAGTAAACGTACCACCCTGCATGTCGGCAGCTTTAAGCTTGCCTTCACGGGCCTTCTTCGATGTTTCGATAAGCTCGCGAGAAAGTTCTTCAATGCCTTTCTTATTCACGTCGCGAATAACAGGAACTACAAGGCCCCCCGGTGTTTCAACCGCAATACCGATGTTGATAAACTTCTTAATGATCAAGCTTTCGCCGTCGTCAGACAGTGATGAGTTAAATACTTCGTATTTCTCAAGGGCTTTTGCTACCGCTTTCATTACGAATACGAGCGGCGTGATCTTAAGACCAGACTTAATTTTCGCGTGGTAAGCGTTTTGCTCTTTACGGAATTCTTCAACGTCAGTGATATCTGCTTCATCGAACTGCGTAACGTGCGGAATCGTCGCCCAGTTACGGTGTAAGAACGGACCAGAGATCTTCTGAATTCGAGATAATGGCTGCTCTTCAATTTCACCAAACTTGCTGTGATCAACAGGTTTAACTGGCACAATTTGAAGCACGTTATCGCCCACTGGCGCACTGCCAGAAGCCGCTGCTGTTGAGCGCGGTTTCGCTAGTTCAGCTTTCACGTAAGCCTGAACGTCTTCTTTAAGAATACGGTTTTTAGGGCCAGAGCCATTAACCTGAGTTAGGTCTACACCAAACTCACGCGCAATTCGGCGTACCGAAGGCGATGCGTGCGCTTTGCCGTTACCTTTTGCTTCAGGAGCAGGAGGCACAGGAGAACGGCCTTGCGAGGCTTCTTGCTGCGAAGCTTGCTTAGGCTCTTCCTGTTTAGGTGCTTCTTGCTTAGGCGCTTCAGCAGGCTTTTCAGCAGCACTTGAAGACGAACCACCGCTAGTCTCTAGCTTAACAACCAAGGTGCCTTGCTTAACTTTGTCGCCCGTTTTGATAAAGACTTCTTTAATGGTACCTGCATGCGTTGAAGGCACATCCATGGTGGCTTTATCCGTTTCTAGCGTAATTAGACCGTCTTCTTTTTCAACGGTGTCGCCAACAGACACAAGCACATCGATAACGTCAACTTCACCGTCTTCACCGATATCAGGTACAGCCACTTCAATGGTTTCGCTGCTTGCAGAACCAGCTGACGCATCTTGCTGTGATTCTTGTTGGCTTGACTCTTGACTAGAAGCCTCTTCTGGCTTCTCAGCAGGCTCGCTTGAACCACCTTCTCCAGCAATTTCAAGCTTAATAACAACTGTGCCTTCTTTCACTTTATCGCCAGTGCTGATGAATACTTCTTTCACCGTACCAGCGTGTGTTGAAGGTACATCCATCGTTGCTTTATCGGTTTCAAGGGTAATAAGACCATCTTCTTTTTCAATGGTGTCGCCCGCTGAAACCAATACATCGATAACGTCAACTTCGTCATCAGAGCCGATATCCGGTACGGCAACTTCAATCACTTCACTGGTACCAGAAGCAGCAGGCGCTGCATCTGACTTGCTTTCTTCTTTTGGAGCTTCTTCTTGCTTAGGCGCTTCTTCTTGTGACGCGTTGTCTGAAGATGATGCTTCAGCAGCACTATCGCCGGCACTGTCACCATTGGCAACTTTCATTTCACCAATCACATCGCCTTCTTTGATTTTATCGCCTACTGATACAGACAGGCTTACAATCTCACCTTCAAATGGTGCTGGGATGTCCATTGACGCCTTGTCACTTTCTACAGTAACAACGCCTTCATCGGCTTCGATGTTGTCGCCTACGGCAACACATAGCTCGATAACTTCAACTTCGTCACCGCCTACATCGGGTACGATAATCTTTTGAATATCTGACATATGTAAAATACCTTATCTGGCTTACGCGTAAAGTGGGTTAAGTTTTTCAGCGTTGATATCAAAACGCTTAATGGCTTCTGCTACCACTTTCTTCTCAACGTCGCCGCGCTGAGCCAATTCGTAAAGTGATGCAACCACAATGTATGACGCATTAACTTCAAAGTGAGTACGCAAGTTTTCGCGGCTATCACTTCGACCGAAACCGTCTGTACCTAGGCAGCGGTATTCAGTTTCAATGAACGCGCGTACTTGGTCTGAGTAGTTCTTCACATAATCAGTGGCAGAAATCGCAGGACCTGCGTCTTTCGTAATGACCTGACCAATGTAAGGTACTTTTTGCTCGGCTTCAGGGTTTAGCATGTTCCAACGCGCAACGTCTTGACCTTCACGGGCTAGCTCGTTGAATGAAGTCACAGAGTAAACGTCAGAAGACACGTTGTAGTCTTCACACAGAATCTGCGCTGCTTTACGCACTTCGTTCAAGATAGTACCTGAGCCCATTAGCTGAACGTTAAGCGTAGACTTGTCGTTTTCAACGCGCTCTAGCTTGTAGATACCTTTAATGATTTGCTCGGCAACGTCATCACCTTCTGGCATTGCAGGGTGCTGATAGTTCTCGTTCATCAACGTTAGGTAATAGAAGATATTTTCGTTGTTACCGTACATACGACGCAGACCGTCTTGAATGATAACCGCCACTTCGTAACCATACGTTGGGTCGTAAGTAATACAGTTTGGAATTAGGTTCGCCTGAACATGTGAGTGGCCGTCTTGGTGCTGTAGACCTTCACCGTTAAGTGTGGTTCTACCTGCAGTTGCGCCTAATAGGAAACCACGCGCTTGGCTATCGCCAGCTGCCCATGCCAGGTCACCAACACGTTGGAAACCAAACATTGAGTAGTAGATGTAGAACGGAATAGTGGTCGCGTTACAGGTTGAGTAAGACGTACCTGACGCAACCCACGATGCCATTGCACCTAACTCGTTAATACCTTCTTGTAGTACCTGACCTTTCTTATCTTCGCGATAGTAAGCCACTTGGTCTGCATCTTGAGGTACGTATTTCTGACCTTCGTTGGCGTAAATGCCGACCTGACGGAACAAGCCTTCCATACCAAATGTACGGGCTTCATCAGGAATGATTGGCACAATGCGTTTACCAATTTTCTTGTCTTTCAATAGCGCGTTAAGTACACGTACAAAGGTCATGGTTGATGACACTTGACGGTCGCCTGAACCTTTCAAGATTGCATCGAATGCACTTAGCTCAGGAACTTCCAACTGCTCTTCAGCTTGTTCGCGACGAGAAGGCAGGTAACCACCTAGTGCTTCACGACGTGCGCGAAGGTACTTCATTTCTTCGCTATCTTCGTCGAACTTGAAGTAAGGTAAGTCAGCAATCTTGTCGTCTGCTACTGGAATATTGAAACGGTCGCGGAATACTTTGATTGACTCTACGTCCATTTTCTTAACGTTGTGCGCTACGTTTTGTGCTTCACCTGATGCACCAAGACCGAAACCTTTTACTGTTTTAGCAAGAATTACTGTCGGACGACCTTTGGTATCAATCGCTTTTTGATAAGCTGCGAATACTTTCACTGGATCGTGACCACCACGGTTTAGACGCCAGATGTCATCATCAGACATGTTTGCTACAAGTGCCGCTGTTTCAGGGTACTTATTGAAGAAGTTTTCACGGGTGTACTTGCCGCCTTTGGCTTTACAGTTCTGGTATTCACCGTCTACCGTTTCACCCATAAGCTGGATTAGCTTGCCAGATTTATCACGAGCTAGTAGCTCATCCCAGTAACTACCCCAAATGACTTTCACGACTTCCCAGCCTGCGCCGCGGAACGTCCCTTCAAGTTCTTGGATAATTTTGCCGTTACCACGTACCGGGCCGTCTAGACGCTGAAGGTTACAGTTGATAACAAACGTTAGGTTGTCTAGGCCTTCGCGAGACGCAAGACCAATCGCTCCCAAGCTCTCTGGCTCATCACACTCACCATCACCCATGTAGCAGTATACGCGCTGACCTGAACAGTCTTTAATACCACGGTTGGTTAGGTACTTAAGGAAACGAGCAGTGTAGATTGCTTGAAGTGGACCTAAGCCCATAGATACCGTTGGGAACTGCCAGTAGTCTTTCATCAAGTGAGGATGCGGGTAAGACGATAGACCATCGCCTGCACACTCTTGACGGAAGTTGTTTAACTGCTCTTCAGTTAAGTTGCCTTCTATGTAAGAACGGGCATAAATACCAGGAGAAATATGGCCTTGAGCGAAAATAAAATCGCCGCCTTGGTTTTCGTTAGGCGCTTTAAAGAAATGGTTAAAACCCACATCGTAAAGCATAGCGGATGATGCAAAGCTTCCAATGTGGCCACCAAGCTCCAGGTCTTTTTTCGATGCACGCAATACGATCATCAATGCGTTCCAGCGAATAGCGGCACGGATGCGCGCTTCGATGGTCAAGTCACCAGGCATTTTTGGTTCTTGCGCTGCCGGGATAGTATTGATGTAGGCAGTAGTTGCGTCATACGGTAAATGCGCTCCGCTGCGACGTGCTTTATCAATAAGTTTTTCGAGTAAATAGTGAGCGCGTTCTACGCCTTCCTCTTCTAAAACCGACTCAAGCGCATCAATCCACTCTTTAGTTTCTTGAGGATCTACATCTTGGTGCATCATATCAGACATGGTGCCATCCTATTTTTTGCTTATATAGAAAATCCCCCTTTAGCATTGCCTCTAATCTTAAAGGCGCTAAAAGAAGGAAAACTAAATTACGTTGTACTCACAGTGACCCAATCTGGCTCACCTGCTTTTGCAGTGGCACAGGAAAAACCTGACCGGCCTCTGCGAATGAATAGCTATCTAGCTTTTTTGAAAGCAAAGCTAGGTAACTAAATCTCTAATCGTCGCAATGCGCGCTGTACACGTGTATCGCGTTGATTAATGGTTAAAAGCGTTTTTTCAATAAACGCCAAATGCGTGTTACATGCCTGACGCGCAGCTTCAGGATCGCGAGAAGCAATAGCTTCTACAATTTCACGACGCTGCTTGGCAATGTCTTCCACTGCTTCAGGGTGCGCTGCCAACATGTCAAAATTTCGTTCAATATTGTCCACCAGCATACTTTGCATGGTGCTCATCACATGCAACAGCACCATGTTGTGCGATGCTCTTGCCATAATAATGTAAAACTGACCTAGTGCCTCTGCTTGAGCACGCTTACTTTCATGGGCTTTGGGCGTAGGCACGTCATTTAATGCTTGCTTTAATGCCTCATAGTCTTCTGGTTGACCACGAAGTGCCGCGTAATAAGCCGCCATTCCTTCAAGGGCGTGACGAAATTCAAGCAAATCAAACTGGGTTTCAGGGCGCTGGCTGACTAAGTCCATTAGCGGGTCGGTCATCGCTGAATTGAGGTTGCGATTTACAAATGTACCGCCGCCTTGCTTACGCTCTACCAGTCCGCGTGCCTGTAGATTGCCAATGGCCTCTCTCAACGAGGGGCGAGAAACATCAAATTCAAGCGCTAGCTCTCTTTCTGGCGGCAGTTTTTGACCCGCCAACAGAGTACCGTCGAGTATCATTGACTCGAGTTGCTCGGTAATCACATCAGAGAGTTTTTTTCGCTGCTGCCGCATGCGTTGCACGTATCCTTTAATTTAAACCAGCGCTGATATAACAGCAGTGAATGTAAACAATAATCAGAGATAATTTAATCACAGACACAATTGGTAATACCATTTTACCTATCTAGTTTAAGGCAGATCGAATTCGAGGTAAATACTTCCAAGCATAGCAAAGCCATAGGGATTTGCTTCGTGTTAAGCTTTATTATTGAAATTGTTAAGAAAAGCGCAGCAATCGAAACTGGTCTGATGAGGCAGAAGGGGTGTAAAATAAGACGCGAAGGGTTTGATCTATCTACTAATTTATAAACAGACCAAACGTTTAGTACTTATTAAATGTTAAAAATAGTGGTTATGCCAAGCTACCGACTAGCGTGAGCGCCGAGGTAATAACTAGCAGAAAAATAACATTACGTTTTGCTAACTTTACAAGCACCTTGGGCTCTACCGCTGCATTTTCAGCCTGTAGCTGCTGTTCGTCTGGCGTGAGCACCTCTGCTTTTGAGGAAATTTTCGTCAGCACATCGTATGCAGGCACATCGAATTGAAGCGCATATTTAAGCCATTCTGGTAGCGCTCGCGAAAAATGTCCCATCATCAGCATACCGAACGCTGTTATCCGCACGGGTATATAATCTAGCGCGAACATCAGCCTGCCTGAGGCCACTTTTAAAGGATGATTAACATCACACAAAACTTCAGTCGTGCTTCGACTTAAGCTATAAAACAACGCTCCAGGTGCTCCGAAGGCGATAAACCACAACATCACCGCGGCATAATGCTGGTAATTAAGCCAGGTAAGATGTTGACCAAAGCTTTTACCTTCTGCACTGGCAGTGCCGTCACTGTCAGAGTGACTGCCGCAATGACCTAACTGGTCGGTATACATGCTACACGCCTGAAGGTCGCCTCGATCCGCAGCATTAAGAAAGTTCTTATAAACCGCCCTTAATACCGGGCAGCCGATGCAAACGAACAGCACTATGCTCTGCTCTATAAAAGTAAGAAATGCACCTAGTAGCCAATACTCAATGGCCCCAAGCAGCACTGCCGGAATTAAGAGGTAGAAATAGAGTGTGGCGGAGGAAGCGGGTTTTCGTTCTTCATTGCCTTCCTCCCTACTTTCCTCTCCAATTTCTTTAAGCTTGATCAAACCTTTATCATGAAGAAAAGCACGATATTGAACGGCATTCTTTTCGATATGCCAATTCGGTGTTTTTGTTATCAACCGCTCTAAGCTGAGAACTAATAGCAAGCTCATTAACATCATAGGTATTGTGTTTCCTTTTTTCAGCGGCGTGGATTAATTAAATTACTTTAGCCCAGCAACACGCATTCTGTACCTTGCCCAATCAAATGCCTCGCCCGGATCAGTTTTTCGACCAGGCGCAATATCATTATGACCTACGATACGCCCTAAAGTGATCCGAGGATAGTGTCTTGTAATGAATTCGGTGAGTTCACCGAGTGCTTTATACTGCGCATCGGTAAAGGGCAAGGTATCTGTGCCTTCCAGTTCAATACCGATGGCATAGTCATTACAACGGCTACGGCCTTGAAATGAAGATACACCTGCATGCCATGCCCGCTTCTCGAAAGGTACAAATTGTTCTACTTCGCCGGTTCGATATATCACGCAGTGGGCAGAAACCCGTAAACCAGCAATTTCTTTATAAAAAGGATGTTCATCTGGATTTAGCGTGCCAGTAAACAATTGTCGAATGCCAGGCGTACCAAATTGTGAAGGCGGCAGTGAGATATTGTGTATGACTAATAGGCTTACGTCTGTGCCGTCAGGACGGGCGTCGAAATGCGGGCTCGATGTGTAGCTCGCGTTGTTGTAGAGCACCATGATATTTGCTTCGATAATTGATTTTCTGCGTAGTAGCCTACATTGTATAGGCTTATAAGTGTATAGGGCTATAAGAGCTCCCAGTAATTTGAACCAGTTTATTTAGTCAATGGTCTAGGCAAATAATTAAGCCTGATCTTAGACCTTCTCTTAGGTCTGTACAGAAAAACCGGCTGCATGAGATACAATTCATACCATGAATAGAAAGGGTTAAAGCATGAGTGAACAACAAGACCCGACCGCATCAACGGGCAAATGGATGGTGGCGCTTGCCTGGATATGCGGCTTCGGGTTACTGGTTTTTGTCTTCTCAGACTTACTAGAGAAACAGGTTAACCCAAATAGCGAACCAACATCCGAGCGTATTGGTTCCCAAACTGAGGTCCGTCTTAAGCAAAATCGCCAAGGGCACTATGTAACCACAGGTTATATCAATGGCGAAGAAGTGGTATTTCTTGTGGATACCGGCGCGACCGACGTGGCTGTACCGGCTCACCTGGCAAATAAACTACAACTCAAAGCAGGACGTGAAGGATTAGCCAGCACAGCCAATGGCGTAGTGAGAGTTGCCGAATCGACCATTAATACGTTGCGCATTGGTGAAATTGTGGTGCGCGATGTAAAAGCAAACTTAAACCCTGGTATGCAAGATGACCATATACTGCTTGGAATGAGCGTTCTTCGCCAATTAGAGTTTACTCAGCGCGGAGATTGGTTAATATTGCGTACCCTTTAAGTAGAACATAACACAGATCATAGCGATGAAGATGACATCACAAGACATGCAAGCAATTCGAGAGCAAGTATCTAACGCGCTTGTTGAAGATCTTGGCGGCGAGTTAAATGCTGCAAACGACATAACCGCAAACCTGATAGATAAAAGCGTTAACGCAAAAGCCACCATCATTACGCGGGAGCCTTGCGTTGTTTGCGGGATCGCTTGGGCAAACCAGGCGTTTGCGCTTATCGATGAGTCAGTATCGCTAACTTGGCATGTAAAAGATGGTGATAAGGTTGAAGCCGACACCGTTCTAGTGAGTTTAGAAGGCTCTGCTCGCGCCATATTAACTGCTGAACGTACGGCCCTTAACTTTTTGCAGACCCTATCAGCTACTGCAACCGTAACCGCGTTTTACGCTAAGTTTTTAACCGGCTCAAACACTAAAATTCTAGATACCCGCAAAACCCTGCCAGGCCTTCGCTATGCACAGAAATACGCGGTACGCTGTGGCGGCGGTCAAAATCATCGTGTAGGCCTTTTTGACGCGTTCTTAATCAAAGAAAACCACATTTTTTCTTGCGGCAATATCGAAAAAGCCGTCAGCCGTGCAAAATCAATGATGCCAGGCAAGCCTGTTGAAGTAGAAGTGGAGAATCTGGCAGAGCTTGAACAGGCCCTATCAGCAGGTGCCGACATTGTCATGTTGGATAACTTTTCTAACGAACAGATCCAACAGGCAGTAGCGCTTAACAAAGGCCAATGTAAACTGGAAGTATCAGGGAACATTACTGATGAACGACTGGCCTCGCTTGCCAAGCTCGGCGTAGACTATATTTCATCTGGCGCGCTCACTAAGCATGTTCAGGCCATTGACTTGTCTCTACGAATTAATTTGTCATAGCGAAACCATTGAAAGGCCATATGCTATTAGCGTGATTAAGTGTCAACATCTAGTTTAGTCGTGCAGCATACAACCATAAGTTGTCGTATCACCTGTGATACGACAACTTATGGATATCTCCAGTCATTTCTCATTAATCTCTTCTGTGTATAGATGAATATACCTGGTTAAGTCATTAAGATTTATACGAAAGTTCAATCAAACAGGCCTGCCATGGTTTACCGAACCATGTCATACTGCAAAAGCTAGACATACGTATATTTGCCTATACTTGTCAGTAACAAATAAAATTCTATACTGAGTATCAAGTACCAGGGGCGTTGAAATGGACGACTCGGGTATAAACGTCAATTTGAATTAGATTTAACTTAGCGTGTATACGCGTCCCGGAGAAAAACCATCATGAAAATGAACACTAAAAACCAAAAGGGTTTCACCCTAATCGAACTAATGATTGTAATTGCAATTATCGGCATACTCGCTGCAATTGCATTGCCTGCTTACCAGACTTACACAAAGAAATCTAAGTTTACCGAAGTTGTAATGGCGACAACGGCGTTCAAAACTGCGTTTGAAGTAGCAGCGCAAACAGGTGAATTTGCTGCGATAGGTGACGCTGATGCTGCCACTAACGGATTGCCTGCTGCAGTCGGTGCATCTGGTGTTGTTAACTCTGTTACAATTGTAGACGGCGTAATCACAGCTACTGGAACTGCAGACGTTGACAGCGCAACTTACACATTAACACCAAGCGGTATCACACCGCCAATTACTTGGACTAAAGGCGGTACTTGCACGACCACTGGTTTGTGCTGAAAAGAATAGAGTAAAAAGGAGGTGCGCTATGCACCTCCTTTTTTAGTCTAAGGAGCAATACCGTGAAAGCTGCAGCAGTTTTTGAATGGCAGGGGAAAGACAGCCGAGGCTCAAGTCGAAAAGGCGAGATTTCTGCGCTGAACCTTTCCGAAGCAAGGACTATGCTCCGTAAGCAAGGTATTTCAGTCCAAAAAGTTAAAAAACAGCAAAAATCGATACTTAGTCGAGGCCAAAAAATTGTTCCTGTCGACATATCGGTAGTGTCTCGACAAATCGCCACCATGCTTGCTGCAGGTGTAACGCTTATACAATCCTTAGAGATGATTGGGCAAGGTCACTCGAAAGCGCCCATGCGTAGCCTTCTGATAGAGATAACTAACGAAGTTAAATCAGGTAACCCTTTATCTTCCGCACTACGCAAACACCCGCAATATTTCGATAGCTTGTACTGCGACCTGGTTTACACAGGCGAACAATCAGGTGCTTTAGAAGTTATTTACGAACGAATAGCCACCTATAAAGAAAAAGCCGAAGCACTAAAATCTAAAATTAAAAAAGCGATGTTTTACCCCGTTGCTGTTCTTGTGGTGGCGTTTATCGTTACTACCATTCTGCTAGTTTTCGTTGTTCCGCAGTTTGAAGAAATTTTTTCGGGGTTCGGCGCTGAACTACCAGCATTCACGCAGTTTGTACTCGGCATCTCGCGCTTTGTTCAAGATTATGGCGTTTTTATAGCGCTGGGGATGGGAATTGCGGGCTTTTTATTTGGACGTACGTACACAAGAAGCTTGGCGCTGCGGGACAAATGCGACAAACTTTCTTTAAAAATCCCAGTGATTGGTGAGATTCTTAAGAAAGCGAGTATCGCCCGCTTCACACGTACCTTATCAACTACCTTTGCTGCAGGCGTTCCGCTAATAGGCGCACTGGACTCAGCAGCAGGCGCATCTGGCAATGCCGTATACCGTGATGCAATTTTATTTGTTAAGAAAGAAGTTGCAGGCGGTATACCCATGTTCGTCGCCATGCGTGCTACTCAAGTATTTCCCGACATGGTCACCCAAATGATTGCCATTGGTGAGGAGTCCGGTGCCGTTGATGAAATGCTAAGCAAAATAGCCACCATTTATGAAGCTGAAGTTGATGACATGGTAGACGGTTTAACCAGTTTGCTTGAACCTATGATCATGGTGGTACTGGGTGTGGTTATCGGTGGCCTAATTGTAGCCATGTACTTACCTATATTCGAGATGGGTAACGTGGTATAACTTACCAAATCGTTGGCTTTAAGCACATAGATTGAATTTGGCTATAGCGCCTTAAAACGGCGCTTTGTTATAAACTTAAAGCCAAGCCTTTTTTCGACCACTAATAGAACGAAAAGAACTACACTTCATGGATGCCATAATAACGCTTAGCCAGCTCTACCCCGCTATTTTTTATTGCCTTGTTTTCTTTGTAAGCATAATGGTGGGCAGCTTTTTAAACGTAGTAATCTACCGCTTACCCATTATGATGGAGCGAAGCTGGCAGCAGGAATATGAAAGCTATTTTAGTGATAGTGGTGCGAAGAACGGTGAAAATAAAAATGCCAGTATATCTACAGATAGCAAGCCAACCTCGTCCACAAAAACATTCAACCTAGTAAAACCCGACAGTACCTGTCCAAGCTGCGGTCATAAAATTCGCGCGTGGGAAAATATTCCTGTTATCAGCTACCTGTTTCTAAAAGGTAAATGCGCTAAATGCAAAACTGGGATTTCTATTCGCTACCCACTTGTTGAACTGTTCACTGCCCTAGCCTGTACACTCGCGGCCTATCAGTTTGGCGTTACGTCTCAAGCACTGTGGGCTGTCGCGTTCACCTATGTGCTTGTTGCGCTGCTATTTATCGATTTAGACAAAATGTTACTGCCCGACCAGCTTACGCTTCCTTTGCTTTGGCTTGGGCTGCTGTTAAGCACTCAAAACATTTTTGTTGGTACTACTGATGCTATCATTGGTGCAGCGGCAGGCTATTTAAGTTTATGGTCGGTATATTGGTTGTTTAAGCTGGTTACAGGCAAGGAAGGCATGGGTTATGGCGACTTTAAATTGTTAGCTGCGCTTGGGGCATTTACCGGTTGGCAAGGGCTGCCCATTATTATATTGCTTTCATCTCTTGTTGGCGCGATTGCAGGTATTCTGATCATGATTATTCAGAACAAAGGAAAGTCGTTAGCTATTCCTTTTGGCCCTTATCTGGCCGTGGCAGGATGGTTAACCCTGTTATTTAAAAATGAAATTATTACCACGTATTTAGACTATGTGCTTTAATTCAGTGCTTCCACTACGTGCTTTAACTCAGTGCTTTAACTCAACGCCTTAACTCAGTAATCTGGCTACGAACATTCATCCCAAGGTTTTATAGAAAATGACAACAGCACAACAACCGTTTGTAGTTGGCCTCACAGGCGGTATAGGCAGCGGTAAATCAGCAGCCACAGCGTGCTTTGAAAAGCTCGGTATCGACATTGTTGATGCAGACGAAGTAGCACGTGATGTGGTAGCGCCTGGCTCTGAAGGCCTAAAAGAAATAGTAAATCGCTTTGGAGATAGCATTCTACAGGAAGATGGCAGTCTTAATCGCGCCGCACTTCGTGAAAAAGTATTTTCCGACATCAATGAAAAAAACTGGCTGAATAGTTTGCTTCACCCTCTCATTCGCTCGCGTATGCAACACCTTCTTGGTGAATCGACCAGCCCTTACTGCATTTTATCTGTGCCCCTACTTGTTGAAAACAAGCTCACGGAGATGTGTAACTATGTGGTTGTTATTGACTGCCCTGAAGCAATGCAGCTTGAACGTGCTTTGAAGCGGGATGGAAGTACAGAAGAAACCATTAGAAATATCATGGCTTCTCAAGCCACACGAGACGAGCGAATTAACGCCGCGGATGTGGTTTTGGATAACAGTACAACATTACCTGCCCTTTCTGCACAAATTACAGACCTTCACAATACCCTATTGACGTTATCATCTGTTTAAGTGCTTATGACGCGATATCCGCAGAAACAATAACGTCCCTTCCAGTGTAATGGCAGTTTTTGAAACTTTTTTGAACAGATAACGTCAAACAAAAGATTTGGTGTACAAGTATGCTTGGCTTAAACGCATTGATGCTTTAGGCTTAACGCAACTTATTGTTCAGTTTCAATTTTGGTGCGCCTCTCGTGCCAATTCTCTATATCAATGTGTTTTAAGGGGTTTCATGGGTAACGCTGTTTTCGAATTTCCGCTAAAGGAAAAAGTACGTAACTATCTACGTGTTGAGCAGCTGCTTGGACAACTTAAGATTACGGCGAAATCTGAGCATACCCATTTACAGCTCGTTTTTTTCGAACAGCTTTTCGAACTTCTTGATTTAATTGAACGGTTAGATTTGCGTTCAGATTTAACTAAAGATCTCGACGCGCACGAGAAGAACTTGGTGTATTGGTCAAAGCATCCGAAAATTGATAGTACAGCTTTAGAACAAGCTTTAAAGACGGTACTAACCTTAAGGCAAAAGCTAAAAACAGATCGTCGCTTTGGCAATGTCCTTAAAGACGACAAACTGTTGAGCGCTATTCGTCAGCGCTTCGCCATTCCCGGAGGTGCGTGTAGTTTCGATTTACCCAACCTGCATTTTTGGTTGCAGCAACCGTTAGAGCAGCGCCAAGCAGAAATTACGCAATGGCTAGAAACGCTAAGCTTACTAGATGATGCCATTGCCGTAAGCCTCTCTTTTATTCGCGAGCGTGGTCAATTTGTCGACGTCATTGCTGATAACGGCTTCTATCAGGGCGCAGCCGAAGACAAAAACGAGCTTATTCGGGTAAAATGCAGCGTAGATGGGGGGTATTACCCTACCCTGAGTGGAAACAAATACCGCTATGCACTGCGCTTCATGAACTTTGCTCCCGAAGAGGGGCAAAATGGCGCTGTCGAAGACAGTATTCAGTTTCGTTTAGCAGCCTGTTAAACTTCAATCTATTTCTTTTTATTGGTTATCTCTAAGGCTTTAGTGCCAACGCAATTAGCCTTACTTAACGTATTTCACTGGAGCGTATTATGGAAGTGAAATGTCCAATTTGTGCCAAGCAAGTGGTTTGGGCGCCAACAAGCGAATACCGCCCTTTTTGTAGCAAGAAATGTCAGCTTATCGATTTAGGCGAGTGGGCTGCAGAAGACAGAAAGATAGCGGGTAAGCCCGCCGAAGACGGGCGCCCAACAGAGTTCGATGTCGAAGAGATAGAAGCCATGTTGGCCCAACAATCTGACGACTTCTTCAAGCATTAACAATACAAGGAAACACAATGTTTAATTCTATCGCTCTTGTTGGTGGTACTCACGGAAACGAAACCAGCGGTATTCAGCTTATCCGCAACTGGCAACAGTTCGGCTTACCGTCGCGATTTGATGCATTAAATGTTTCTTTGACAATTGCTAATGAAGCAGCACTTGAAGCAAACGTGCGATTCGTAGAAGAAGATTTAAATCGACAATTCACTATGGAGCGATTAGCTGCTGAAAACCCAGCGAAAGAGGCGGTGCTTGCTAAATCGCTTAATGAGAAGTTTGGGCCTAAAGGCAAGTCAAATACCGACTTTGTGATCGACATTCACAACACCACCAGCGAAATGGGTGCCACGCTGATTATTCTAGAAGCCGATGAGTTTCACACTCAGCTAGCGAGATTCGTTAAACAGCGGATGCCAGATGCGAATATTTTGGTGGAAGACGAGAAGCCTTACCTTGAACACGGTTACTTGTGTACTACGGGTAAAAAAGGCGTGATGATTGAAGTGGGCGGGCAGCCTCAAGGCGTGTTAAGAGAAGATGTTTACCTTTTAACGCAAACCATGGCAGAAGCCATTTTAGATTTTTGTGTTGCTTATAACAATCAAGAGATAAAAACAGACGCCTTGCCAGCCTGTGAAGCATTTCGCTTAGGTGAAAATGTCGGTTTCCCTTTGGATGACAATGGTAAGCGCACCGCTATGATCCACCATGCACTGCAAGACAACGACTTTGAGCCACTCATGCCTGGCATGCCCATGTTCAGAACTTTTGACGGCAAAGATATCCTGTGGGATGGCGATAAAGAAACCTACCCTCACTTCATTAATGAAGCCGCCTATTTCAAACTGGACGTTGCGTTTGCCACGTCTGAACGTATTACCCTGTAGACCATATAGGTTTATTTCCCGGCTACTTTCAAAAGCTAACGAATTAACCAACTGGCGATATCATCAACAGAGCGAAAATGCGTTAAGGATTAAATCAACAAGCGCCAGTCAAAAATTGACTGGCATATTTTGTTATAGGGCAGGCTCTCCAGCACGTCTTACTTACTTTTATGGCCCGCTCACCTTAAAGTAATCAAGATAAACAGCGTCTTAGCCAGAGCGTGTTAAAAAAGCTCTATCTTAGGCTCGCGGGCTTCTTCAAACTCATTTTTTTCTTCTGTCGATGACTCATTAATATCGAAATGGATTTTGCGCTGGTCTTCCATCACATACTTTTCAAACATTTCTTTGGTGCTCAAGTTAAACGAGTCATCAAAATGTTCTCGGTTATTAATGTATGACGAGAACTGCCCGAACAAACTAACAATAGCATCTTGCTCTAGTTTCACATGTTCGGTGCGCTGACGAATGATATCTTGGAATTGAATTTTCGCGATAGCACCACTTACTTTAAATGCAACCTCGGTTGCACTTTGAGAAAAGCACGCCAGCATATTAGGGTTAAGGTCTTCTAGCACGCGATAATGAGACGTTATATTTTCCAGGGATTCAGAAAAACCGGTTAGTAATTCACACGTATCATTTGCCCTTGTTGAACTGAGCATTTTTTCGCCTTGAACGTGCGCCGCATCGAGGGCTGATTTGATACCGCTTTCAATTTTTTCTGCCGCCTCTGAAGACTGAGACGATAAAATTCGTACCTGTTCGGCTACTACGGCAAACCCGCGGCCATATTCGCCGGCACGCGCAGCTTCAATTGCCGCATTAAGCGCTAATAAGTTGGTTTGTGAGGCAATATTTTTAACCAGTTCGGTGAGTTCCTTGAGATTTTCAACCTCACGCATTACCCCTTGAATTGCCTCGCTATCTTCTATTTGTTGCTCGCGTTGCGTGTTTATCATCTCTTTTATATTAGACAAGCGCTGTGCGGCCAATTCAAATTCATCGGCACTCTTTTCTTTACAATTAAGGGCATTTTTATGACCTATTTCGACGTTATCTATACTGTCTTGAATACTGCTTTCAATTTCGTATAACGCCTTCATTAGTTCCATCGAGGCATCTTCAGTTATCGCACTTATGCCGTCCATCTGGCCTTTTAATATGGCTACGTAATCGTTAACCTGAGAATGGGTTTCACTTAACTGCGACGAGGTTTCCTGCAAATAATTCTCTTGGCTGCTTAGCTTGGCGGCAAACACGCGGTTTTGTCTGCTTTGATACCAAAGCATAAAGCTGATCATTCCTAAAATAGTGACAAAGACGCCCGCATGCACACCCATTATCTCTATAGGTATACTTAGCGACACCATGATCCCCACTAATGCCACGGTTAACAGCCCAACCCAAAGTAAAAGCGAGTCCTTCATGCTACTAGTCTTTTCCCTAAGCACTTTTATTTTTTCAGCGAGCATGGTTTCGTAATACTGCTTTGCTTTTTCAAGTACTTTCATTTTTTTACCTTATGCAGTTGGCACCAACTGCTTTACTACACCTAACAATTGCTCTGGCTCAACGGGTTTGACGAGCCATCCTGTAGCGCCTGCCGCTTTCGCTTCTTGTCGACGACTTTGCTGCGATTCCGTTGTTAACATCAACATGGGGGTAAATCTAAATTTGGATTGCTGCTTTAATGTTTTTATTAACTCGATGCCATTCATACCTGGCATGTTTAAATCCGTAATAATCAACTTGGGCGATATTGATTCAAGTGCTGTCATAGCCGCTTCAGCACTTTCTGATTTTGTAACAGTATACCCTGCTCGTTTTAGCAGCATTTCCATACTCATTAGCATGGTTGCTGAATCATCTACTAAGTGTATTGCGCTCATTGCATTACCTCTTGTTTCTAGCCGATTAATTGTTTACATAATTCAGTATAGTCGTGTGCGCCACGACTGTTAGGCGCATAGGCAAAAACCGGTTTGTTTTGTGCAAATGCCTCGGCTAATTTGATGCTCTTTCTTATAGGAATCAGTACCTTGCTGCGCCCGTACCGCTCGTACCAGACACTTAATTCCTGACGATGAAGCTTTAGATTTTGTTCGACCATGACGGGCAAAATAGTCAGCTTGGTCGCTCTGAATTTTTTTTCCGCCATAGCGTTTCTACAGGCCGTTAATAATTTCTGCACACCGTCACTGGCAAGCGGCAAAGGTGTGGCGGGAATAATAATATCGGTAGCGGCTGATAGCGCGGCCATCAGTTGCGGGCTTAGCGTTGGTGGCGTATCTATAAGTACAATGTCAAAAAGCGTTGTCACGCAATCTGAGTCACACCAAGTGCGCAATGTATCTAACGTGATGCTATCGTTCGTGTTGGCCTTGTTCGTATCCACATTCGTGGCGTAGATATTTTCTGTACACTTCACAATTGACGTGAAGAAATGGCTAATTGGTAATTCGGCAATATCGTTTTGTGGTGCACATCCAAGTGCTTTTAAGCCATGCATCACGTGGCCTTGATTATCAAGGTCTATCACCATTACTCGCTTGCCTGCCTGTGCAAACCCATAGGCAAGGTTTACGACAGTTGTCGTTTTGGCCGTACCTCCTTTGCGATTAGCTACCGTGATTACTTTCATTCGCACCACACGTTGCTTTGGTTGTTCATCATCTTCGTTAACCAAAACAGCCTTTCAGATTCTGGCCACACGCTGACTTTTGGCTTATTAGCGAGCAACACCTGGTACACCGCTGTGTGTGCACTGGTTAAGACCTTTAAGTTAACTTGGCGAGAGGCCTCTTCATTTAGCCAGGTAAACAGGCTTTCCGCTTCTTCAATTTCGCAGTGTCCGGTCATCACCGCCACTTTCTTTTTGAACGCTATAGGCATTTGGCTAACACCTCTTGTACATTGATGATCAACAGCACACGCCCGTCGCCAAGCAGCGCTGTTCCTGAAAACTGCGCGTATCCCGCAAGCACTCCTTCGAGGGGTTTTTGAATGACATCGATGCCTTCATGAAACTTATCGATGATTAACCCAAACTCTCCCTGCGGTGCCGAAACAACCAGAATTGAGTGTTCTTCTTTTTCCTCGGCCTCGTCGAAACCCAGTGCATCACGCAAATTACACAGTGGAATAAGCTTTTCTCGGATAACAAGAACATGTTCGTTGCGGATACGTTGAATATCAGAAGTAGGGACTTTAACGGTCTCAACCACCGCATCCATCCCCACGCCAAACATTTGGTCGCTCACTTCAAACATCATCACGCGATTAACCGACATGGTTTGAGGTAACAGCAGCTTAAAGGTCGTACCCACGCCCACTTCGCTGTGCATTTCGATAGTGCCGCCCGCTTGACTGACCATGGTTTTAACCGCATCCATGCCCACGCCACGACCGGAAAGATCCGACACTTGTTCACTGGTCGAAAAACCCGCGGCAAAAACAAGCTGTAGCGCTTCGTTATCGTCTAAGCTCTCAAGTTGTGCTTCACTAATTACCCCTTTTTGAAAGGCCAGCAGCTTAATTTTAGTGGGGTCTATACCTTTTCCATCATCGCGAATTTCAATAATTACGCTGTCATCAAGGGGCGTGGCAATAAGGTCAATACGGCCCATTTCTGACTTGCCAGCCGCAAGCCGTTCTGCTGGCGATTCAATACCGTGATCAATGCTGTTTCTCAATAAATGAATGAGCGGCTCTGAAAGTGATTCAATTAAGTTTTTATCAAACTCAGTGTCTTCACCCTGCAGAAAAAGCTCAATTTTTTTATCGAGCTTTCTAGCTAAGTCCCTCACTAAACGAGGGTAGCGTTGGAATACATGAGAAACGGGTACCATACGTATTTGCAATACCGCGCTTTGAAGTGATTCAGTGAGGCGATTAACAATAGAAAAATGGGCTTTAATTTGCTTGCTAAGCTTTCTACTTCCCCCCTCTTCCTCGGCTTGTTTAGCAAGATAGGGTAAAGAGTTTTTGGCCACCGTTAGCTCGCCCACAATGTCCATTAAGTAGTCGATCTTGGCTTGATCGACCTTTAGCATCTTAACCGCCTGACGCTCGGCTTTTACGGGCTGTGCACTTTCGTTGGTACTGTTTAAGGCATTACTCTCTGTGTTATTTCCTGCTTTCTCTGGTGTATCCGTCGTCTGCGTAGCCACCGCTGACATATCTTCTGCGCTTTGCTGCTTTAGTGTTTCATCAGCTTGCTCATTGATTGTTTCGTCATCTAACGCATTGCAAATAGCCAACGCCAAGGTACCTTCATCGCTAAAGGTTTCACCTAAGATGTTCCCTACAAGCCCTGATATAGAGGGAAACATAAACTCCGACTTATAGTTATCTGAATTCAAAAGCGTAAGTTGCTGAGTAAGAATTGCCTTTTCATGAGGAGCTAGAATTTTTTCGGGGCGCGCTGAAATGTCTGATGGCTTGGCATTAGATTCAAGGGGAGCGTCTTCATCTGCGTTTCCCAATACACTGACATTTGCAGTATCATCAGTACCGACAACCGCGTCATTGCTTTGGCCTATGCTTTCGTTGGCGCTTTCTGCTGTTTCCGCAACACTGCTTGACTCAGGCCCACGAAGAAAATCTAGCTCACTTGCTGCTGATAAAAATTGTAAAGTAGCGCGCTTGGCATCATCACAGTGCGCATCACCAATATCTTGAGAAGCAAGTAGTAGCCCTGCACTGGCGTTAACCTGCTCAAGGTTATTGTCTGCTAGCGCATCTGATAATGTCTGGTCAGCGATTTGGGCAACGTTATCTATAATTTTGCTAACGCAACTTGCTCTTAACGCCTGGCTAGAAAATACAGTAACGGTATATTGTCCTTCGTAATACGCCATGTGCTGCTTGATTGCATCTTCATCTGCACAACCGAGCGCCTCAATACTGGTCACGCAGTTATAAATATCGGCATCATGGTTAAGTTCGGGCATGTCAATATTGAACGCTTTGAGCCCCGGTAAGGCTAGCAAAACATTAATAGGGTCCTCGCCGCGAAAGAAACAACCTTCATCGGGTGTATATCTCACTAGATAACAGTATGGTCCCTCGACCTGACACAAGAGTTTAATATCTGCGTTTTCGCTAAAGCTTGCTAAAAGGTCTATTTGCTCGTCAGTTAGGAATTTATCATCTAGTGATACTGTGCTAGTCGGTGAAGCTTCATTTTTAATGCCTGCGCCATCTGATGCGTCAGGATCGATAAAGTACCGGAGCTTCGCACCTAGGTTAGTCGATATGGGTTGCCACTGTTCAAGGTCTTGTGAGCCCACTTCTAACTCGTCAAACCAAATCGAAATTTGGTCTAAAGCCTCTAGCAGCAATTCGCCGATATCGTCGCTGAAAGCTACTTCGTTAGCTCTTACACTATCGAGTAAGTCTTCTGCAGCATGCGCTAACCGAGTTAAGGGTTTTATATCAAATAAGTCAGATGACCCCTTTATGGTGTGCAAATCGCGAAATATCTTATCTACACGTTCTGACGATGATCCCGACGATTGAATTTCTAGTAATTCTTGGCTCGCCGACTCTAGATTTTCTCGCGACTCTCCGATGAATACGTCAAGTAACTCACTCATTGGCGCCTCCTCCAATCACTGCACTTACAACCGATTTAAGCATGTCTGCATCAACAGGCTTGGTCATGTAGTAATTTGCGCCGCATTGGTACGCACGTTCGGCATCTTGATTAGCCGACTCGGTGCTTATCATGATTACGGGGACCGCGCGCAACGCCTCGTTGCGACGAATTTCTTTGCACAGTCGGTAGCCATCCATTTTTGGCATATTCACATCAACTAAAAACAAATCAACCTGTGTACCAATGGCTTTTTCAAGCGCTTCTACTCCGTTTTCCGCTTCTTCAATAATCCTATCCGGCGTGGACACTAGCTTTTTGTGGAACATCCTGACCGTAGTGGCATCATCAACAATCATTACTGTTTTCATCTTATGCCTCTCCTGCAAGTGGCTTCTGATAGGCAATCACATCGCCAAACTTGCGTACCTTAAACATAGAAGAAATGCGACTCATCGACTCACTATGCCCCAAAAAGATATAGCCGCCTGGCTTCATGGCGTCGTAAAGAACATGCGCCGCCTTTTTGCGTGATTCATCGTCGAAGTAAATGAGTAGATTGCGACAAAAAATCAGGTCAAAGTGCCGAAACTGTTTCATATTGGTGCCCGACAATATATTGGCGAGGGTAAATGACACCGACTCGCGAATATCTTCGCTTAGCTGGTATTGCCCATTTGCCTCTTTGAAGTATTTTTTTACCAACGGCAACGGGATATTTTGCACGGAGCGTTTTGAATAGAGCCCTTTTTTCGCTGATGCTAATACATTACTGTCGATATCGGAAGAAATCAGTTCCACATCTCTGTGAGCTAAACCTTTCCAATACTCAATAAGGTAGATAGCAATTGAATATGGTTCTTCACCCGTGCTTGAAGGTACAGACCAAATTCTCAAGTCCTCCCCGGGCGGACGGTAACTATCGAGCTCGTCCATAATATCTCGAGTCATGGCTTCGAACTGATATTCTTCTCGAAAGAAATAGGTTTCATTAACCGTCATCGAATTCACTAAGTTTTGGAACTCTTCGCCAGAAGCCTGAAATCGCATATAGGTAAAGTAGCCTTTGAAGCTCGAATGGCCGGTGGCTTTCATTCGCTCATGAAGACGCTTATCAACGAAGTAGCGCTTCGAGTCTTCAAAGTGAATTCCCGTTTTCCGGTAAAACATAGAGCGGAACCGTTCGAAGTCGGCAGCATCTATTTTATCTAATGCTGCGCTACTCATCAGCGCCCCTTACCTGATTTCGTATCAGTGATATGACAAATTGGATATAGCTGTGATTTGGGAAGCGGCTTTCTACTGTTTGCAAAATATCGAGTGTCGAGGTATCGGCAATCTCTGCGAGTTTATCGAGCGCTGTGCCGACAACATTTTCATTATCATCTGTTAATGCAAACTGGTGCAGCCAATTTAAGGCTTCAATATGTGCTACGGCGCCAATGATATCTACACAGAAAATGCGCGTGTCTGGGTCGTTGTCTTTCATAAGAAGGTTAACGTTGGCCGCAAACACGTCTGGGTTTTGCTGCATAAGTTCTATGGCGCCGTTTCGAAGCTGCACGTGTTCGCTTTTAAGCATGGTGAGCACTTGTGATGCGTGACTGTCTGACATATCGTGCTCAAGTGCACTAAATAGCGCTTCGATAACGGTAGGGTCGTCTTCAAGAGGCAGTCGATCAATAAACGCATCATGTGCGTCTTGCTGACCACTTAGATCTCTTATCGCCCATCGACGCACGTCTCTGTCGTTTGAGCTAAGGTCGTTAACAAGTTGTTCTGTGGTTCGCGGGTGGTGGCGTTTCTCATCAAACTCATCGCCATGGTTTGCAATAGGCTCCGCTTTCTTTTTTAAACCCATTTTGACTTCTCCTGTTAACGACAAAGCACATTGAGTTTCGATGCAACTTTTGGACTGTCTAGGACAAAACTGGCACAGCCTGCTTCGATAAGCTCTTTGGGCATACCAAATACGACCGAGGTAGCTTCGCTCTCCGCGATAGTTGTCGCTCCTTCTTTAAATGCTTTACTCATTGCCGCAACGCCATCACACCCCATACCCGTTAGTTGAACGCATAGCATAGACAGCGGTTTGTAGCAGGTAAGCGCGCTGTCTACCATCCGATCTACGCTGGGGTGCCATAGAAAGCTGGGGCTGGACGGCACAGGCCGCGCGAAAACATCGCTTCCTACTTTCGAAAAAGAGAGATCTGCATCGCCTTTCGCTAAGTAGACGGTGCCTGGTTTTATTGGCATCTTACTGTCGACTTCAACAACATTAAGCGAACTTAAACCATCTAACCGCTTCGCCAGTGCACAGGTGAAAGACGCTGGCATATGCTGAGAAATGACAACGGGTACCGGGAACGTCGGGCTTAGATTTGATACTAGGTGTTCCAGCTTCTTAGGCCCCCCCGTTGAAACGCCTACTAGCACCACTTCAAAGGGTGCACTCTTGTTACTTCGAATCACTTTTTGATTAACGACAGGCGGTGTTTTTATGATGGGACGCTGGGGTTTACCGGTTTTCGCTAACGCATGGATTTTATTAATAAGCGGGACTTCTAAATCTGAGATATCCCGTGAAACAGTGCCCCCAGTCTTTAGAACAAAGTCACTGGCACCAAGCGCCAGCGCCTCTAGCGTAATGGTTGCGCCTTTTTGTGTTAACGAAGACACCATGATGATGGGACATGAATAAAGCTTTTTCAGCATGGCTAAGCATGTCATGCCGTCCATTACCGGCATATTGATATCTAACGTTATGCAGTCGGGCTCAAACTCTATCGCTTTTGATAACGCTTCTTCGCCGTTACGCGCTATCCGAACGTTAAAGCCCTCTTTCTCAAAAAGCTCCGTAAACAACTTACGCATTAACGCTGAGTCATCGACGATAAGTACTTTCACTGTCATACATAACCTCAAACGTTAGTTAGCATTGCTCTTGAGCCGTTGCAACGGCGTTGTCGTTAAGCAACACATTGGGTTCGATAATTTGGATGATGCGCTTTTCGTCGTTGAGTTTTATCAATCGATTTAGAAATTCAGACTGCATATCAGAGAGTGATGGGGCATTTTCAATGGTCTGTCTCACCACTGTTTTAACTTCGGCTACGCCATCTACAATGAACCCCGTACGCTGCTTATCTTTGGTAAGAACAACAATACGCTGGCGCTCTGAGGTTTCGCTACTGGGCATTCCCAGGCGACTACGCAAATCAATAACTGGCAGAACTGTGCCCCGAAGATTTACGATACCTTTTAGGTAGTCTGGCGTACTCGGCACACTTTCCAGCTTCTCAGGTACTCGCGTGATTTCTTGGGTGTCGTCGATGCTCACGCCATACTCTTGCCCGTTAATCCAGAAAATCACGTATTGCTCGCAATCATCTTCGTCAATCACCACATCATTACCTTCACTCATTTGCGACTCCTGCTTGATATCGTCTTCAATACTGCTAAGTACACTCATCAACGCGCGCCCGTATACGTTAGAAAGGTTAATAATGGACACCAATCGCTTGCCACCATCGCTACGGTATACGGCTTCTAGAAGCCCCGATTCCGCACCGTCGTTACATACTGATGGCACGCTTTCTAACTCTGATTCTGATATAGACACCACGTTACTGACCTTGGCTACGACAAAGCCTATGCTGCCAAACTCACTGTTTTGTGTAACTACAATGCGCGAGGCTTCATTGATCTCGGTGGACATCATGCCGATGGCGTTCGATAAGTCGACAATAGGAATGATACGGCCGCGTAGGTTAACCAAACCGAGGACAGCTGGTGCACTGTCTGGTAGCTGGGATATATCTGCGGGCACCCGAACAATCTCTTCTACGTCTTGGAGGTGAAAGGCAAATTCTTGGTCTTCTAGAGAGAAACACACCAACTGTTGAAGACTATCATTTTCGTTTGCGTCACCCACTTCATCGCTGTCAATGCGTCTCATCCCCGATAATTGCATGGCATTGCCGTCTTGCTTTGTTACAGCTTGCGCTCTGGCAAGTGAAGAAACATCAAGGATTTGCTCTACAGGATGGTCGCTTTGCTTAATTATTCCGAGCATATACTCATAGGCGATAGATTCCGTCATTGATGCTTTTTCAATAACGACGTCGTTTGTCGCACTGTATACCCGAAGCACTCTGTCGACTAAAAAGCCTATGCTGCCAAGCTCAGATTCCACTACAATAACGCGAGTAACATCGCTCGCCTCTGCATGGGTACCTAACAAAATGGCGCTTAAGTCATAAACGGGAAGTACATTTCCGCGCAGGTTAGCTAAACCAATCATCTGCGGTGGCCCAAGCGGCACCGAGACCATGGTGGGTACGCGAATGATTTCGCCCACCGATAGCATAGGAAAGGTAAAGCGCTCTTGGTTGACCAAGAAAGAAACGAACTGTTGTTCGCCGTCAGTCGCTTGATCCGTGTTGCTTTCAGTTTCATCGAATGTATTGCCGTTGCTCATGAGGCAAGCTCCTCTTTACAGTCTAGCGCGATGGATTAGCCGTTTTGCATTTCGTCTGCCACCGAAGCAATTTCTTCAATAGACTTGGCCAACATCTCCATACCTTTACTTTGCTGCTCAGCGGCACTCAGCGCCTGCTGGCAGTTACTGCTTGCCTCCTCATTGGCCGTCGCGATTTGCTCTAAACCACGCTGAGCTTGTGTCACTCCCGCAGCTATTTCTTCACCCCGAACTTTCATTGCTTTGTTGTATTCAACAACATCATTAATATCTGTAGAAATTTGTTCTACATCTCGGGTGGTTTGCTTGGCTTTCATCACTTCTCTATATGCGCTTTCAGCGACGTTCGTGAGGTCGGTCTTAACGCTAACTGTTTGATCCTGAATAGCTTTGATAAGATCTTTTATTTGCTCTACGTTTTCGGCAGCTTCATCAGCTAAGCTTTGAATATCAGCCGATACCACAGCAAAGCCTTTACCATACTCACCGGCCCTTGCTGCTTCTACCGCGCCGTTTACCGCGAGCATGCTGGTTTTAACCGAAACAGTTGTAATAGTGTCAATAACCTTATCGATCTGACGGGTCATAACTTCCATTTCGCTTATAGCGCTTACATTTACCTTGCTAGTTTCAAGCGCCGTATTGATACCGCCCACCATTTCTTCAATTGCCACGCGGCTATCTTTAAGTAATGCTGCGATAGAACTTCCTTTCTCTAGCGCTAAATCACTGCTCGCTGCTGCTTTTTCAACGCCCTCTCGTAACAGATCAATATTACCCACAGCTTGATCTACAGAACTTGCTGCTTGCTGCGCCCCGTTATTAACTTGGGTAAGTGCAGTCATTATCTCGCTCGATGAACGGTTAATTTCTTCCAAACTTGCCGACAATTCCTCTGCTGATGATGCAACTTCTTCAGCGCTTTTATTAATGTCTGTACTATTTTTGAGCTCTTCAGTGATTATTTCTAATGATTGCGCAGCCTGCTCAGCCTGTGACAAGGCTGCACTTTGCTCCGACACATTTGACGAGACTTCTTGAGCTGCAGTGGATTGTTCGTCGGCAGCGCATGATATAATTTCTGAGCCAGCTTGGATTTCTTTGGCAGCAGCATCCATTGAATTAACTAGCGCCTGTAATTCTTCAGCGCCATCAGCAATACTTTGCATATCTGCTTTAATAATGGTGAGTTGTTCGGTAACGGCCTCACCCTTTGTCACTTCTTCTAGCGCAGCCTCAGAAGAAGATTTAACCGCATCAGAAACACGATTTGACTGCTCTTGAATTAGCTCTATTTGCTTCGCAATATCCGCTGCGCTTTTATCTGAAACCTCGGCAAGCGCTCGGACAGTGTCAGCGACGACTGCAAACCCTTTACCGTGCTTGCCAGCTCGACCAGCCTCTATTGCAGCATTAAGCGCCAGCAAATTGGTTTGATCTGCTATTCGAGTCACCTGCTTGACAGCTTCACCAATGTTTGAAGCTTGCTGTTCTAGCTCGCTCATCATCACGACCGAACGAGATTGATGCTCAGACGCGGTTTTTACGCTGGTCATCATAGTGCCTAAATCAGCTACCACTCGCTCTAAGAATATTTGTAATTCATTGGTTTTATTCATAGTGGAGCCAGCAAGCTCGAGTTGTGCTACCAGCCCCCCGGATATTTGTGTCACTGCCGCCAGGCTTTCTTGGCTTGCACTGCTTGACTCCTCTGCACCTGCTGCAATCTCGTTTACAGCGGTAGATAACTGGTCGGTAGCGCTTGATGATTGGTTTATACCGCTAGCTAGCTCAGCGGTTGCCGACGCAATACGCTCCGCTGCTTGCTGCTGCCTTGCTAGTGTTCTCGCTTTGCGGCGCTCCTCTTCCGCTTCTTTCCTCATTTTTGCGTCTACGCGAACGGTAGGTGCGACTGCTTGATCAGATGATTTTTTGAGCGCCATAGTTAACCTCGACATTTAAATGGCTGTTAATGCACGTATTAAATATCGTTTAAAAAATGGTTTATTTAAGTATAAATTCATATACTTTTATATAACGATAAACACTATTCCCTCGCTTTCACACGTTTCAGCCGCAGAAAGACGTAAATGTCGTAAAAAACACAATTTTACGTACATTGTATTAAAACAAGAGTTTATGTATGTACTTTAGCCAACGATGAAAAGCGCAACTTTGTCAACGTACAAAAGTCTAAGGGGGCAAACTGTGGAGTTAAATTTTTTGAAGAAAAAACAGTTGGAAACGATTCAATTATACTTAGGTATAAGAAAAAAGCGGCTATTAGCCGCTTTGATTTTTCATTATGTTAAGCGCTGTCATTGCAATACGCTAATAATTGGCACGTTTGCCTCAGGAAAATCTTCTGGGTTAAGCGCATTAACGTTTACCCATCGAGATGCTTGACCTTCTTTACCATGGGGCTCACCGGTAAAGTCATAAACGCGATGAACGTCTAGCTTAACTTGCTTGTCGCCGTAGTCATGTGTAGTAACAATCACAGGCTCACTGTGGTTCACGCTAATTCCTACTTCTTCAGCAAGCTCTCGCTTTAATGCCTGAAGCACGGTTTCGCCTGCTTCCACTTTACCGCCAGGAAACTCCCATTTCCCGCCCTGATGGACATTATCTGGGCGAAGGGTAATAAATATTTCATCGCCGCGGGCGATAACGCCCACAGCAACATGTACTACTTTCATTACTTCAATTTACCGTGACACTGCTTGTACTTTTTACCTGAACCACAGGGGCACGGGTCGTTACGGCCTACTTTCGCGCCTTCGCGAACTTGGGTACGTACTTTGTCGCTAGCTGCCTCTGGCGCTGCGCTAGCTTCTTCGTGTTCAAAGTTCTTAGGCACATCGTCAGCTTGGCGACGTTGTTCTTCAACCTTTTCCACGTCTTCTTCCGCTTGTACTTTCACACGAGCAAGAATGGTGATCACTTCAACCTTAAGCGCTTCTAGCATTTGAGAAAACAAGGCAAACGATTCACGCTTGTATTCTTGCTTAGGGTTTTTCTGTGCATAGCCACGTAAGTGAATACCTTGACGTAGGTGGTCCATAGCCGCCAAATGCTCTTTCCAGTGGCTGTCCAGGTTTTGTAGCATTACCGCTTTTTCGAACTGACGCAGCACCTGTTCACCTACCACCGCTTCTTTCTGTTTATACGCATCGACGACTTCATTTAAAATGCGCTCGCGAAGCTTTTCTTCATAAAGCTTATCGTCATTTTCTAGCCATGTTTTAATTGGCAGGTCCACAGCGAAATCGGCGCGCATGCGCTCTTCTAGGCCGCTGACGTCCCACATCTCTTCTAGCGATTGTGGCGGAATGTATTCGTCAACAACGCTTGAAATAACATCCTCACGAATAGCAGCAATCGTCTCGCTAATATCGCCTTCATCAAGAAGCTCATTACGCTGTTCGTAAATGACTTTACGCTGGTCGTTGGCCACATCGTCGTATTCAAGTAACTGCTTACGAATATCGAAGTTACGCCCTTCTACCTTGCGCTGTGCATTTTCGATGGCCCGCGTTACCCAAGGGTGTTCAATTGCTTCGCCGCGTTCCATACCAAGGCGCTTCATCATGTTGCCCATTTTTTCAGAGGCAAAGATACGCATTAGCGCATCGTCTAATGATAGGTAGAAACGGCTTGAACCCGGATCACCTTGACGGCCTGAACGACCGCGAAGCTGGTTATCAATACGACGAGATTCGTGACGCTCTGTACCAATAATATGTAGACCGCCTGAAGCAAGTACAGCATCGTGGCTTTCTTTCCACGCCGCTTTGATCTTTTCAATTTGTGCTTCCGTTGGATTTTCTATTTTCTCGACTTCCGCCTGCCAGTTACCACCTAACACAATATCGGTACCACGGCCGGCCATGTTGGTCGCAATAGTGACAGCGCCCGGTTTACCTGCCTGAGCAACAATATCGGCTTCGTGTTCGTGGAATTTAGCGTTTAGTACCTTATGAGGAATTTTCGATTTCTTAAGAATGCGAGAAATAAGCTCTGAGTTCTCGATAGAGACCGTGCCTACAAGGGTCGGCTGTCCGCGCTTAACACATTCTTTAATGTCTTCAACAATGGCTTCGTACTTCTCTTCCGCCGTCAGGTAGATAAGATCAGGCATATCTTTACGCTGCATAGGGCGGTTAGTTGGAATGACCACCGTTTCCAAGCCGTAGATATGATTAAACTCAAATGCTTCTGTATCGGCAGTACCCGTCATACCTGCGAGCTTGTTATACAAGCGGAAATAGTTCTGGAAAGTAATTGACGCTAGCGTTTGGTTTTCGTTTTGAATACGAACCCCTTCTTTCGCCTCTATCGCTTGGTGCAAACCTTCAGACCAACGACGGCCTTCCATAGTTCGGCCAGTATGCTCATCAACAATAACAATTTGGTCTTCTTTAACAATGTAGTCTACGTCTTTGGCGAACAGTTTGTGCGCGCGAAGTGCGGAGTTTATGTGGTGGAGCAAAGAAATATTGCCCGCATCAAACAACGACTCGCCTTCTGGCAATAGGCCTTCTTCATGAAGAATCTCTTCGACGTGAATTTGACCGCGCTCTGTCAGATGAATTTGTTTAGCTTTAAGGTCGATAGTGTAATCACCGTCACCTTCTTGGCCTTCCTCATCTTCTTTTTCTTGCTGAACTAGCTTAGGGATAATAATGTTAATTCGGCGATATAGCTCTGAGCTGTCTTCTGCCTGCCCAGAAATAATAAGGGGCGTACGTGCCTCGTCGATAAGGATTGAGTCGACCTCATCCACTACTGCATAGTTGAGTGGGCGCTGAACGCGATCTTGCGGGCTGAATGCCATATTATCGCGAAGATAGTCAAAGCCAAATTCGTTATTGGTACCGTAGGTAACGTCCGCCTGATACGCTTCACGCTTTTGCTGTGGCGACATACCAGGTACATTACAGCCCACGCGCATTCCCAGGAAGTTAAATAACTTATTACTCCACTCGGCATCGCGACGCGCTAGGTAGTCGTTCACGGTAACGACATGTACACCCTTGCCTGAAAGCGCATTAAGATACGTCGGCAAAGTAGCGGTCAAGGTTTTACCTTCACCGGTACGCATTTCTGAAATTTTACCTTCGTGCAGTACTTGGCCACCTAGCATCTGAACGTCGAAGTGACGCATACCATATACACGTTTACTTGCTTCACGCACCGTCGCAAACGCCTCAATGAGGATATCGTCAAGGGTTTCTCCCTTTTCGATGCGGGCTTTAAATTCGTCGGTTTTAGCCTTTAGCGCCTCATCGGAAAGCTTTTCAAATTCTGCTTCCAGTGCATTGACGGCATCTACGTTTTTGCGTAATTTTTTTAATAGTCGGTCATTTCTGCTACCGAATACTTTTCGAAGGATGCTTGAAAACATTAGCTTTTTTATTCCACTACTTGTCGAGACGCCGCACATTGTGCACAGCTAAATTAAACGTAAAAAACACAACCGGTTAGTTCGGGTGCTTTGCGATTTTCTAAAATTGTGTTTCACCGCTATCAGCGCCATTTTTAAAAAGCCCTGATAACAGGAATATACCTGGCTGCTGCCCTAGTCTACTTTTTGTAGACGAAAGGCAGAGGATCGACTTGTTTTCCGTTTCTTATTACTTCGTAGTGAACGTGAACGCCGGTTGAACGCCCGGTGTTGCCCATTTTAGCGATAGCTTCACCTTTGGTGACAACATCGCCGATTGATACGGTTAACTCATCGTTGTGCCCGTATCGGGTAACAAAACCATCACCGTGATCAATCTCTACTAGCTGGCCATAACCGTAGCGCTCCCCCGCCCAGGTTACAATACCTGCTGCAGTGGCGACGACGTTTTCTCCTGCTTTACCAGCGAAATCCAACCCTTTATGCATGGTTGGTTTACCTGTAAACGGATCGGCCCGCATACCATAATAAGAAGACAACCACCCTGACTCAATCGGACGACCAGATAATTGGCTCTGTTCGTTTATATGGTGACCCCTTACCAAACTTTCAAGCATAGATAACTGTTGAGACTTCAAATCAAGTGATTGCTCAAGCTTTGCTATTTCGTGAAGAATGGGGTCGTCTTGGAGGTTATCCGGTATCGATACCGGTACGAAAGCGTCCAGGTCAGCCGCTGACATACCTAATTCTGTTGCTATTTGCTTACCTTTCTCATCAAGCAACGTAGCTTGCGCTGATAGTTCAGCGACATGAGAAAGTAAGGCTTTTATCTTAACGGAGGTTTGTTGCTTTAGCGCCTCAACATCTTTTCGTTGTTCATTGACTTCTGTTTGGGCTAAACGCACACGCGCAATATCTTCGGACACCGATTCGGTTGAGCGGCTGGATACCAACATAAAAATAGACGATAGCACGGTGGCACTAACAAGCGTGCGGACACTGATACTGTGTCTGTAACGTTTATTTTTGCCTGCTAATGTAATAGTTAGTTTCATACCACGAAGATTATTGCTGTTTCACGCCTGTGCTTTGACGAAAATAAACAACAATCGCCTTTGATTATTGATTTCTGGCACATGGGTGAAATTTATATTAGTTATTCGGCTACTGTATCATTTATTTCAGTAATTGCCATATGAAAAAAAGCCGCCTATTAGGCGGCTTTTTGAAAATCTTAAGCCAACACAGGTTGAGCGTACCGAATTGGCGCTGTCTCTTGAGATTCGTAAGTCACAAACTCCCAACACTCGCGTTGCACTAACACTGCATTTAACAGCTTATTGTTTAAACCGTGACCGGTTTTGTATGCACGCAACTCGCCGATTAAACTGTGGCCGCCAAGGTACAAATCACCAATAGCGTCCAAAACCTTGTGCTTCAAAAACTCATCATCGTAGCGCAACCCTTCAGGGTTAAGTACGCGAAACTCGTCTAACGCAACCGCATTTTCCATGCTGCCACCTAACGCTAGGTTGTTAGCGTTCATGTATTCAAGGTCGCGCATAAAACCAAACGTACGTGCTCGACTTACCTCATTGACATATGAACATGAATCAAAATCCATTACCATATGTTGACGAGTTTGACTGATCACTGGGTGATCAAAGTCGATTTGGAAATCAACGCGAAAACCGTCATATGGCACTAATTCTGCCCACTTGTCGCCATCTTCAACTCGAACAGGCTTTTTAATTCGGATAAATTGCTTAGGCGCGTTTAGCTCTTCAATACCCGCAGATTGAAGTAGAAATACGAACGGGCTAGCACTTCCGTCCATAATTGGCAGCTCGTTACTGTCTACCTCAACAATGATATTGTCGATACCTAATCCTGCAAGCGCAGATGCTAAATGCTCTACCGTTTGGATAGTTACACCGTCTTCGTTATTTAGGCACGTACACAGCATGGTATTACCTACCGCGTTCGCACGCGAAGGTATGTCAACATGTGGTTCAAGGTCAACACGCCTAAACACGATACCCGTGTTTGCTGGCGCAGGTCGGAGAGTCATTGTGACCTTTTCCCCTTTATGAAGCCCAATTCCGGTCTCTTGTACCGATTGCTTGATTGTACGTTGTCTAATCATCTGCTTAAGCTTTTACCTATTAAAAAAGCGGGCGCGAATTATAGTGAGTTATTACTCACATGTCAAAAAACACCCTTTCCGACGGAAATTAACCCGCCAGATTGCGTATTTAATCAACTGTTCAACGCGCATTTTTCACGCTGTGAATCTTCACCTAATTAGTGAGACATCACAAACGTGAAATAATTCCCTTCGTTTTCAGGCAGCTAAATTAGTCTGCCTGTTTACGAAGAAACGCTGGAATATCTAAATACTCCAAGTCGTTGTCTGGCTGCGCACTGTCGTCGGCTTTAAGCGCTTGATTACCTTCCGTACCACCTACTGCCGAACGCGGTTCACTTGAATGTGTATTACCGTATTCTCTTGCTGGCGCCGTAAGGCGAGAGCCCTCAGAGCTTACTAACGAAATATCAGGCTTGCGCTCTGCGCCAATACCGGTTGCTACAACCGTAACGCGAAGTTCATCCGTCATTTCCATATCGATTACCGTACCCACAACCACAGTCGCGTTTTCTGAGGCGAATGCTTTTACAGCATTACCCACAGTCTCAAACTCATCGATAGCGAAGTCTGGGCCCGCTGTTATGTTCACAAGAATGCCGCGCGCACCTGACAAGTCGATGTCTTCAAGAAGCGGGCTCGCAATGGCAGATTCCGCAGCTTCTTCAGCACGGTCAGGACCGCTTGCTGCGCCACTGCCCATCATGGCTTTACCCATTTCAGACATAACAGTTCGTACGTCTGCAAAGTCAACGTTGATCAAACCAGGACGAGTGATTAGCTCAGCAATGCCTTGAACTGCGCCGCGTAGCACGTCATTCGCCGCGCTAAATGCTTGAAGCAATGGCGTGCCTGGACCCATTACTTTCAGTAGTTTCTCGTTAGGAATAGTAATCAACGAGTCAACATTGTTCGCAAGCTCTATAATGCCTTGCTCAGCAAAAGAGGTACGCTTTTTACCTTCAAATGGGAATGGCTTAGTAACAACTGCTACTGTAAGAATACCCATTTCACGGGCAATCTTTGCCACTTCTGGCGCTGCACCAGTACCCGTACCACCGCCCATACCGGCTGTGATAAACACCATATCCGCACCGTCTAATGCTTGACGAATAGTTTCTCTGTCTTCCTGCGCTGCTTCACGACCGATATTCGGATCAGCACCTGCACCCAAGCCTTTTGTTACGCTTGAGCCAATTTGAAGCGTAACATTTGCATTTGAACTACGAAGCACCTGTGCATCTGTATTTACTGCAATAAATTCTACGCCTTCAATGCTTTGAGACACCATGTGCTCAACTGCATTGCCACCGCCACCACCGACACCGATGACTTTGATTACGGCTTCTTCGCCGTGACTATCCATTAATTCGAACATACTTACTCTCCGGTTGTACGTCTTTTAAACACTACGCCAGGTCATTCCCTTAGGCTAATTGCTTCCTGCTAGCCTTAATGCCGTAGCTATAGCGCCCCCAAAAAAAATTTAAAATTCACCTTTAAACCAGCTTTGCACACGCTGAAATAAACTTTCACCGTTTTTTTGCGTACTGGACTTCTTATTATCAGATTGTACTTTGCCATATTGCAGCAGCCCTACGACTGTCGCAAATCCAGCATCATCAACGTATTCAGATAAACCTTTTACGTTGATGGGCTTGCCCACGCGCACGGGCATCTGGAAAAGTTCTTCGGCAAATTCCACAGCACCTTCCATCTTAGCGGTACCACCAGTAAGTACAAGACCCGCTGCGATTTGCTCTTCCAGACCGCTGGCACGAATTTCATCATGTACCAGCTCAAAAAGTTCCTGATAGCGAGGTTCAATAACCTCAGCTAACGTATGACGAGACATTACTCTAGCTGGGCGACCACCCACACTGGGTACTTCAATACTGTCTTCCATACTCACCATATCTTTTAATGCACAGGCGTAATTCACCTTTATTTCCTCTGCATTACTGATTGGTGTTCTAAAAATTTTCGCAATATCACTGGTAATTTGATTACCCGCAACCGGTATAACGGCAGTGTGGCGAATGGCACCATCGGTGAAAATTACGATATCCATAGTACCGCCACCAATGTCTACTACGCATACACCTAACTCGCGCTCGTCATCAGTTAATACCGCGTAGCTTGAAGCCAACGCTGAGAAAATAAGTTGATCAGCGTTCAGCTCACAACGCTCAACGCACTTCACCATGTTCTTCGCCATATCGTCTGCGCAAGTGATGATGTGCGCATCTGCTTCCATTCGCACGCCTGACATGCCTATCGGGTTCTTGATCCCTTCCTGCACGTCGATAGTAAATTCTTGGGGCAACACATGAAGCAAACGACGTTCAGCCGCAATAGGTACGCTGCGCGCTGCATGAATAACGTTGTCTACATCTTCTTGTGTTACTTCTTGGTTGTTAATCGGTACCATGCCATTTTCATTTTGGCACTTCACGTGGCGTCCCGAGATAGACATGAAAACTGAAGATACACGGCAATCCGCCATTAACTCCATCTCGTTTACCGCACGCTGAACCGATTTAACCACCAGATTTAAATCGTTAACGCCGCCCTTATCCATGCCCTTTGATGCATGGGTGCCCACGCCAACGATACTGATTTGATCGTCTTCTAGCAATTCACCCACCACAGCCTTTACTTGGCTGGTGCCGATATCTAGTCCTACAATCAAATTGCGTTCAGCAGGTTTTGACATGGTTTCCTTAACTCTCTTCATCTGTGGTGTTGTCGTCTTTCCAGCCAACGGCAACACCCGTGTCATAGCGAAGGTCGACGTATTTCACCGCCTTCTCTTGTTGCGCCAACAGTGGGTATACATCAATAAAGCGCTGCAGCCTATCGATAAACTCCTGACGTCCTAAATTCAATTTTATGCCGTTTTTCAACTGCACTTGCCATGCAAACCGTTCGCTTAATGACAACTCAGACAACGTCATGTCTGTCGTTGAAATGAGCGCATGCATCGCGTTGTAACCCTCTAACGCGGTTTTTTCGCTACCGCCGGGGCCATATAAACGAGGTAAATCGAGCACTACCCCTTCATCGTTAAACGTATCCCCATAAGGGTTTAACAACAAATCTTCATTCCATTGAGCGACCGGCTGCTGCTCAACCAGATAGATTTTTAACGTATTTGGCCACTTCTTTCTTACTGAAGCGCGATAAACCCAAGGCTGCGCTTCAACAAGCTCAAATACCTCATTAACGTCAAGCGCAAAAAAACTTCCAGGCTGCGCTTTGCGTATTAACCGCTCTAGCTTTGTAATATCGATATGCTGATAATCACCAGAAAAATCGATAACCTGTACCGGCATTTGCTGTTCGTCTTGCAAATACTGGTTCGCTTTCAACCCACCAAATACTAACCCAGCAATAACCAACACTAAGAAAGCGACGCCGCCCCACACTGCCGTTTTGCTATTGTCGCCCTTTTCAGTCGCGCGCTTGTCTTGACTAGTATTCGTGTTAGTCACGTCTACGCCTTATTTGCAACGTCGTCAAAACTAGTAGAAAGAATACTCAGTACCAGTTGATCAAACGTTAAGCCCGCAACTTTGGCGGCCTTTGGCACCAAACTTTTTTCTGTCATGCCAGGCACTGTATTTGCCTCGAGCAAATAAAACTGCCGTTGATTGTCCTGCATAACGTCTATTCGGCCCCAACCGCTGCCAGAAATAGCGTCAAACGCACGGGATGCTAGTTTTGCTAGCTGTGCTTCTTGCTCTTCAGACAAGCCGCTTGGGCAATAATATTCGGTTGTATTATCCTGATATTTCGCAGCATAATCATAGAATGTATGTGGAGTAGACATGCGAATGGACGGCAACGCCTGTCCCTGCAACACAGAAACAGTGAATTCGGGACCGTCTATGTACTGCTCTAACAGGACTTGATTATCATATTTAAAGGCGTCCTGAACGGCAGTTTCGAGCTGTTTAGCGCTTGTCACTCTTGCCATGCCAATACTCGACCCTTCTCTGGCCGGTTTTACCATGACTTCATTCCCCAATTTATCCATTATAGCGCTGCACTTACCAGCTTCAAAGTGCCTTTTATCAGCAATTTCATATTTCGCTGTAGGTAAGCCTAAACTTTGCCACACTTGCTTAGTGTGAATTTTGTCCATTGCCAACGCTGAGCCTAAAACTCGACTTCCCGTGTAGGGTATTTTTAGAAGCTGAAGGGCACCTTGCATAGAGCCATCTTCACCACCTCGACCGTGCAGCATAATGAGCGCTCGGTCTACGTTTAGTTCAAGAAGGTCGGTTAACGGGCGCTTAGCAGGGTCAAACGCAAAAGCATCTACACCTTGTCTTAACAATGCATTTAACACCGCGTTGCCTGAATTTAGCGATACTTCCCGTTCAGCGGAATCGCCCCCAAGCAGCACAGCAACTTTGCCGTACTCGCTTGGCAAATGTGTTTTTTGTGAGTGAATACTTACTAAAGGTGTAGACATCTTATTCTCCTTCCTTTGTAAGCGTTGCAGGCTCTAACTCACAACGCGCTAACAGCTTCGCGATTTGTCCGATATTACCCGCACCTTGGGTCATCACAATGTCGCCGTCTTGCATGATATTCGCCAAAATTGCAGGCAAGGCGTCTTTATCGCCTACATATACCGGCTCTATCTGTCCCCGCTGACGAATTGAACGGCACAGGGCTTTACTGTCAGCACCTTCGATAGGCTGTTCACTGGCAGCATAAACATCCAGAAGCAATAGTGCGTCAACGCTCGACAACACCTCAACAAAATCTTCGTACAGGTCACGAGTTCGCGTAAACCGATGGGGCTGGTAAACCATGACCAAACGTTTATCTGGCCAGTTTGCGCGAGCTGCAGCAATAGTGGCTCTTACTTCTGTAGGATGATGGCCGTAATCATCCACCAAGCACACTTCACCTTTACTCGTGTTAAATGTACCTAGCTGTTCAAATCGACGTCCAATGCCTCCAAAACTGGCTAAAGCACGCATAATGGCGTTGTCTTCCACCCCTTCATCAGTTGCTACCGCAATGGCAGCGAGGGCGTTCAAAACGTTATGGTTGCCAGTTAGGTTTAACGTAATGTCTAGCGGTTCGTGATCGGGACGAATAACGGTAAAATTTGCTTTGCCAAATGACAAAGTAATATTTTCAGCGCGATAGTCGTTGTGCGGTTCAAAACCGTAAGTAATGATGCTACGACCAATACGCGGGCGAATCTCTTGAATATTGGCGTCGTCGCCGCAGACAATGGCCTGACCGTAAAATGGCAAGTTAGACAGAAAATCTACGAAGGTATCTTTCACCTTTGAGAAATCGCCGCCATAGGTATCCATATGGTCCGCTTCAATGTTCGTAACTACCGATACCATTGGCTGAAGGTGAAGGAAAGATGCATCGCTCTCATCAGCCTCGGCAATGAGATAACGACTTTTTCCTAATCGGGCGTTAGTGCCAGCACTGTTTAACAAGCCACCAATCACAAACGTAGGATCGTAGTCGGCTTCTGCAAATATGGTAGAAATTAAACTAGTTGTGGTCGTTTTGCCGTGCGTTCCCGCTATCGCAATTCCGTGACGGAATCGCATCAGCTCCGCCAGCATTTCTGCACGACGAATAATAGGGATGCGTTTTTCACGAGCAACGATAATTTCTGGGTTTTGCTCGTTAATTGCGCTAGACACAACGATAACATCCATGCCTTCGACATTTTCAGCGCGATGACCAATTTTTACTTCGGCACCTAACTCGCTTAAGCGCTGTGTCATTGGCCCTTCTTGAATGTCAGAGCCAGCAATAGCATAACCTTCGTTCAGTAATACTTCGGCAATACCACCCATACCGGCACCGCCGATACCAATAAAGAATATATTTTTCACCCTGCGCATTTGCGGGCTTTCAAATGGGGTTTTAAAAACCATTAGTCCCCTACTCCTACCACGCTTTTAACGTGGCTTACTACATTTTCCGTGGCATGAGTGCTTGCACATGTTTTCGCAACAGCACCCATCTTTAAGCAGCCTTCAGGGTGTTGTACCCACTGACGCACCGCCTGCCCTAAATTTTCTTTCAATACAGATTGAGCAATCATCAGTGCCGCATTTTGCCTCACTAGCGACTGCGCATTTTTTGTTTGGTGATCGTCAACCGCAAAAGGTAGCGGTACGAAAATCGCCGCGCGTCCGGCTGCTGCGACTTCACTTACCGTAAGCGCACCGGCTCTACAGACAATAAAGTCTGCCCATTCATAAGCTGCGGCCATGTCTTCGATAAAATCGCTAACATCAATGTTCGACATGTCAGCGCCTGCCGACTCATATGCCTCGGCCACATATCCACTGTTACCTTTACCACACTGATGTTTTATAAATAGACCACCAAGTGCACCGCATGTCTGTGGCACAGTTTCATTAAGAATTTGTGCGCCTAAACTGCCGCCTACCACAAGCATATTTAAGCCTTGCTTATGCCCCCGCTCGCCTTGGCGAGCATCTACGCTAATGTCTACAGGTTTGGGCTGAACCTGCCAAATCTCTTCGCGAACGGGGTTACCCACAGTATGCACTTTGTCAGCAACACCTGAGAATTGTTCTTTAGCATCGTCAAAGCCAAGAAGCACTCGGCTCGCCAATTTACTGAGTAGCTTATTGGTCATGCCTGCCGCGGCATTTTGCTCATGCACAATAACGGGAATACCTAAGCTTTTTGCTGCAACCCCGCCGGGACCACTCGCATAGCCGCCAAACCCGACAACAACATCAGGCTTTAGGCGTTTGATGATTCGTCTTGCTGAGAATAAACTTTTTACTAGGGCAATAGCGCCCTGAAAACGTGCCGATATTCCTTTACCACGTAGCCCTTTTACCGGAATAAAATGAATGGGAATGTTGTGCTTAGGTACAACCTGCGCTTCCATTCGCTCGGCGGTACCCAGCCAATGAATATCCCAGCCCTCGCTACGAAGCGCATTGGCTACCGCGAGACCCGGAAAAACATGCCCGCCTGTACCGCCGGCCATGATTAAACAGCGTTTAGCCATTGTCCGCCTCCTGCGCGACGCGCGCGAGTATGGCTTTAATGCCGGCTTTACCTTCATCTTCCGCGCTTGAATTTTTGGCCACTGGCTTAGTTTCAACCTTAGATGTTGAAAATGCCTCATCATCAGCATTCGTCTCTGGTTTAACCGGGGATTTAGCTATGCTTGAATTAATAGGCTTTTTCCTACGCGGGTTTTTCCTGCCGTCTTTACCATCGCCTCGGCCAATTGCCTGTACGCCATCAACCCGCAACTCGAAGTCGATACGAAGTAATATAGCCACAGCCACAGCCATAATAATGAGTGACGAACCGCCATAGCTAACTAACGGTAACGTTAATCCTTTGGTTGGCAGGATACCTGCACTTGCGCCAATATTTACCGCCGTTTGGAAACTAAACCAGATGCCGATGCTGTAAGCCAGATAGCCATCAAACGCCCGTCCTTTTTCAAGTGCCTTGTTGCCAATGCTCAGCGCACGCAACACCATCCATAAAATAAGCGCAAGGACAGCCAGTACGCCAACAAAGCCCAACTCTTCTGCCAAGATGGCCATAACAAAATCTGTGTGAGCTTCGGGTAAGAATTCCAGTTTTTGCAGGCTGTTGCCTAGACCTTGACCAAACCAGTTACCCCGGCCATAAGCCATCAAAGATTGCGTTAACTGATAACCTGCGCCGAAGGGGTCTGCCCACGGATCTAAAAATGAGGTCACCCGTTTGAGGCGGTATTCTTCAAATACGATAAGTGCTACCACCGCCAATATGCCTGCAAACACTAATGCGAAAAACTGCCATAGTCGTGCACCTGCTAGAAATAACAGGCCGATCGTGGTGGCGAACATTACCACCACTGTGCCCAAGTCCGGTTGAAGCAGTAACAACATCGCCAAAACAAAAAACACAGCTAGCGGTTTGATGAACCCTTTTAAGTTTTCTGTCACTTCTTCATATCGGCGCACTAAATAGCCCGCCAGATAAGCGAAGAAGAAGAGCTTAGCCGGCTCTGCCGCTTGAATGGTAATGGGGCCTATCGCCAACCAGCGAGTACTTCCGTTTACGGTTCTTCCCACTACTAGCACAGCGAGTAGAAGCCCGATTGCAGCGAGAAGTAAATAAGGGTTGGTCATGCGCCAAAACTGCATGGGAAGATTCAGCACAACCATGGCCGCGACAATCGCCCCAACAATGTAAATGCCGTGGCGAATAGCAAAGTAGAAAGGATTATCGTGCAGTCTGTCTGCCACCGGCATAGATGCCGACGTGACGATTATAACGCCGATGCTCATCAGTGCTAGCGCTATTAAAATAAGCGTAACGTCATAAGGATGTTGCGCTGGCGCTTTTCCATCGTATTTTGCGGCAAACAATGCACTAAGTTTCGTTGGGGCCGTCATCATAATGCCGCCTCCAAACTTATATTGTGTAGGTCGTAAACGTCCTGTTTGAAGGTATCGCCGCGGTGCATATAGTTTTTATACATATCTAAGCTTGCACACGCTGGTGAAAGCAACACGGTATCGCCGGGAGTAGCAAGTCTAATCGCCGCTTTCACCGCATCTTTCATGGTGGCTACACGGGTAGTATGCGCAAAGTGCTTTTCGAACAAATGTGCATCTTTGCCCAAAGCAAACACATGGAAAACATGCTGGTTTAAATAGGGCGCAAGACTTGCCATATCAGCACCTTTGGCATCGCCTCCTGCGATGAGAATAAGCTTGCCATTTATGGTTGGGCCAATTCCCTCAAGTGCGGCGATAGTAGCGCCAATATTCGTTGCTTTTGAATCGTCGATATAGCGAACATTATTTACACTGGCTATTTCAACGCAGCGATGAGGCGCAGATGTAAAACTATGTAAATGTTTAGCCGCCGCTTGAGGCGACACGCCGAGTTTAAAGCAGATGCCGAGTGCTGCCATAATATTTAGCACGTTATGCATGCCCGCTAAATGAATGTCGCTTAAAGCAATAAGCTTTTCGCCGTTAAACGCGATACAAAGTTTGCCATCGTCGTCAAAGTTCGCGATGGAAAACCCGGTAGAAGACTCACCTAACCCATACTCTACGATATGTTGGGAAGCTTGCGTTTCTGGGTGTGTCGTTTCGCTAGAATTTACGTCCGCAACAGCGCTTACACCTTCATCATACTCAACTAGGAGGTGTTCATCTGGTGCTACAAACTCACCGTCTCGCCAGACAATCGCTGATTTCGCATTATCAAAAATGCGATGCTTAGCATCAATATACGCCTCTAGCGTTCCGTGACGGTCTAGGTGATCGTCGGTGATATTCAGTATCGTGGCAGCCGCAAGCACTAGGCTTGACGTTGTTTCAAGTTGAAAGCTCGACAATTCCATTACTACTACATCAGCATCGCTTTCCAACGCTTCCAATACAGGTCGGCCTACATTACCCGCTTCAATGCTTTTCACGCCACAGGCGTTGAGTAAGTGATTGACCAGCAGAGTGACAGTGGTTTTGCCGTTTGAGCCTGTTATGCCCACCACACGCTTAGCAGGCGTGTTGCTGCTGTTTGAGGTGTTTAAGCGGGCAAATAGTTCTACGTCGCCAATCACTTCAACGCCGCGTGTTTTCGCTAGGCTAACTTGTTCAATGTCAAGCGCAAGACCTGGGCTCAACACTAAGGTGTCCACGCCATCAAAGAAATCTGCGCTAAGCGCGTTACACGTGACCTTTTCAGCCATGAAAGCTAGCATGTCTGGTTCTAGATTGTCAGGTGCAGTGAAATTAGCGCGTGTATCAAACGCTTTAACCCTTGCCTGTTTCTGCAACAAAAAGCGCACGCAAGCCTGACCCGTCACACCTAGGCCACCGACTACATAACTATGCTCACGTACGTTATACGACATTACTATTTATCTCTTCAGCGCTTATCTGAGTTTGAGGGTAGCAAGCCCCACCAATACCAAAATGATAGAAATGATCCAAAAACGCACAATTACGCGCGGCTCTGGCCAGCCCTTTAATTCATAGTGGTGATGAATGGGTGCCATCCGAAATATACGCTGACCGCGTAGTTTGTAAGAACCCACTTGCAGGATCACTGACAAGGTCTCGATGACAAACACACCGCCCATTATGATGAGAACCAATTCTTGACGCACCAGCACGGCAAGTACACCTAACGTTCCGCCTAGCGCTAGTGAGCCAACATCACCCATAAAGACTTGTGCTGGATAGGTGTTAAACCATAAAAAGCCCAAGCCAGCGCCGACCATAGCGGTACACACAATCACCAGTTCACTGGTAAGGGGGATATGCGGAATATTTAAGTACTCAGCAAAGTTTGCGTTACCTGTCACATAGGCAAAAATAGCAAACGCGCCTGCCACCAAAATGGTTGGCACTATTGCCAGGCCATCTAGGCCATCAGTAAGGTTTACCGCGTTACTGGTTCCCACAATGGCAAAGTAAGTAATGATGATGAAAAAGGCACCTAACTGCGGGAACACTTCTTTAAAGAAAGGTACTAAAAGCGAGGTTTCAGCGCTTATCGTGGCACTGCTATACAAATAAAACGCTACACCTAAAGCCACAACCGATTGCCAGAAATACTTCCAGCGCGCGATTAGCCCCTTTGAGTCTTTGCGAATGACTTTTCTATAATCGTCAACAAACCCGATAATGCCGTAGGCCACTACCACGGTTAGGGTTACTAACACGTAACGGTTTGTGAGGTCTGCCCACAGCAGGCCGCTTACCACGATTGCCGCTAGGATGAGTAGCCCGCCCATTGTGGGCGTGCCCGATTTTGATAAATGGCTTTGCGGGCCATCGTCGCGCACGGTTTGACCTATTTGCATACGCTGCAAATAACGGATCATTTTAGGGCCAATAAGAATGGCAATAAGTAACGCGGTCAGCGTACTTAAAATTGCGCGAAGGGTAAGGTATGAAAATACGTTAAACCCTGAATCGAATTGTGTCAGCCAGTCGGCGAGCCAAATTAACATGCTATTCGCTCCCGACGGCTATCGAGCTTTCCCAGCGCAGAGGCCTCGATCGCCTCTACCACGCGTTCCATCTTAGAACTGCGTGAACCCTTTACTAAAATAGAAATATCGCGCTGCTGCACTAACAAATCATCCTCCATTGCGGCCAACAAACTTTCAACATCGCTGAAATGACCACCATTTTCATTAAACACAGCAATGGCTGACTGACTCAAAACACCCATAGTGTAGAGATAATGAATACCTTTTTGCTTTGCGTATTCACCTACCTGCTCATGATAAAAGCGCGCCTGTTCGCCCAATTCTTTCATGTCTCCGAGCACAAGCACTCGTATGCCCGAAAAGCTACTGAGCGTGTCAATTGCTGCGTTCACAGAAGCTACGTTGGCATTGTAGGTATCGTCTAATAATCGAACTTGTTCGGTAAGCTGTTTTACGTTCAAGCGGCCGCTAACCTGCTTCATTGCTAGCAGTCCATCACGCACGTTCTCAATAGTTGCACCCACTTGCAACGTTAACGCCGCAGCGACCAACGCATTACCCACGTTATGAATACCGGGAATAGTGAGCTGGATGGCTATTTCGCCCTGGAGACAAACTAGTTGAAACGCAGCGCATCCATCTAATCCGATAGTGATATCTTGCGCTTTGAAGTCGGCGTCATTTTTTTGCTGAGGGGAAAACGTCAGCGTTTTAGTCTGTTTAAGTTTACCTTGCCAAAACTCTGCAAACTGACTGTCGATGTTCACAACGGCCACACCGTCGCTTCCCAACCCTTTAAATATTTCGCTTTTTGCTCGTGCTACGCCCAACAAGCTGCCAAAACCTTCTAAATGCGAAGCTGCGGCGTTTACTATCGTTGCAACATCGGGCTTCACGAGGCTGGTAGTATAAGCAATTTCACCTAAGTGATTGGCCCCTAGTTCCATTACTGCGTATTCATGCTGAGGCTCTAGGCGAAGCAAAGTAAGCGGTACACCAATATCGTTATTAAAATTTCCTTTAGTGGCGAGCACATTACCTCTACGGGCTAAAATTGCTGCACACATTTCTTTCACCGTGGTTTTACCGCTACTTCCTGTGATCGCAATAGTTTTTGGTGCAACCTGTGCCTTCACCGCTGCTCCTAATGCGCCCAGTGCCTCTTTGGTGTCTTTCACCAAAATTACAGGTAGCGATGTCACTACCTCTTCACTGGCAATAACGGCACTCGCCCCTGCTTTTTCAGCGGTCTCGACAAAGTCATGACCGTTAAAATTTGGGCCTTTGAGTGCTAGATATACCGCGCCCGCTTCCAGCGTGCGCGTGTCGGTACTTACCGAACACACTTCGGTGTCCGCGGCAGTCCCTACTAATTTTCCGTTAACCTTTTCGGCTATCCACGACAGCGTTGTTGTTATCATTTGCTGTACTCCTGTTGCAGTCGCGCCACAACTGCACGTTCGTTATAGTTAGTCTTCTTGTCACCGATAATTTGGTAATCTTCATGGCCTTTTCCGGCCACAATGATGATGTCGCTCTCCTGTGCATGCTCAAGGCAGTAGCGAATAGCGTCTTCGCGGTCTGCAATAGACACGGCCAGTTCGCGATTCTTCAAGCCAGCGATAATATCTTTTGCTATAGACTCTGGACTTTCACTGCGACTGTTGTCGGTTGTGATAACGATGGCGTCAGCACCTGACTCTGCCGCCTGCCCCATTAAAGGCCGCTTACCTTTGTCTCGGTCACCACCGCAACCAAATACGCACCACACTTTGCCTGAAGTATGAAATTTTGCGCTAAGTAGTACCTTCTCGAGTGCATCTGGCGTATGCGCGTAGTCCACCACTAAATTGGCGGCGCCTGTGACAGGAAACACTTCCATTCTGCCAGGTACAGGAGTAATAGCATTCACGGCTTTAACCACTTCATCAAAACGCTCGTCCTCAGCCAATAAGGTCGCGATGGCACTTAGCACGTTACTGATGTTGAACTTACCGAAAAGTGGCAAAGCTATAGCAGCACTGCCCCAAGAACTCACCAACTCAAAGCTACATCCACCCGCATGATAAAAAGCATTTGTGGCGAAACAATGGCGATGTTGAGGATTGTTGTAGGCGCTTAACAGCGCAGCATCTTTGCTATCATCAATACCCGTCCACACTCGCATGATGGCGCTATCTGCGGCACCGTCCCACTTTGTACTTTCATCATCGTTCGCGTTTAACACTACGGTTTTCAAACCCGGCTGTTGAAGCAGCAAGCGCTTGGCTTTGCCATACTCTTCCATCGTGCCGTGATAATCGAGGTGATCCCGCGTAAGGTTTGTGAAAATCGCAATATCGGTTTTAACCTTACCAAGACGCCCTTGAACCAACGCGTGAGAACTTGCTTCAAAAGCCGTATGGCGAACTTCGCTTTGCACAAAGTCTGCCAACAAATATTGCATACGTATTGCGTCGGGCGTTGTGTTTGCCGCCGGCGTGTTAGCCCACTGCGTTTCATCACCTTCAAATACGCTACTGCCCAAGGTACCTATGCTTGCACTGCGCGTACCTAAGACATCTTTAAGCTGCGTAAGCAACTGAACTGTAGAGGTTTTTCCATTTGTTCCTGTTACTGCAACGGTCGTCATTTTTTGCGCAGGATAGTCATAGAATGCGGCAGCCAATGATGAAAGCATTTGCGGTAATTCATACAGCGAAATGATCACGCTGTGGTCACGCATTTCCATTTGACCATGGGCTTCACTGTCGTCAGTTTGCGCCAGAATTACACGGGCCCCTAAACTAATTGCCTGCGGGATAAAATCCCGACCATCTCGTTCGTGCCCTTTAATAGCTAAGAACGCCAAACGGGTGTTTACCTCTCGGCTGTCTAACGTAAGACCTTCAATACGAATGTCTGGCGCCTCTACGCCGAATTTCGCTAGCAGCGCTTTGGTGCTTTGAATAAAGGCATTAACTACCACTTTGGCCTCCTTTCAATAAGCTGCTAGAAGTAACCTGCTTATCGTCTGGCGTAACGTTTAGCATGTGTAACGCGCCCCCCATAATCGACGAAAAGACCGGTGCAGCCGTATCCCCCGCGTGATACAAATCGCCGCCGGGTTCGTTGATCAATACAATAGTCACTAATCTTGGGTCGGACACAGGTGCAATACCGGCGAAGATGTTGACGTACTCTTCACCGTACCCGCCTGCTACCGCCTTTCGGCTTGTTCCTGTTTTTCCTGCAACTCGATAACCGGGCACGGCAGCCTTTGTTGCAGTGCCGCCGCGCAGCGTAACGCTCTCCATCATCTGGACGATGGCGTTTGCGTTTTCTTCACTTATAACGCGCTCAGATTGTGCGTGCCACGAGGGTTGCTCTGGTGTTTTGATGATCTTAAGCGGCGTTTTGATTCCACCATTTGCCAATGTGGCATAGAGGCGTCCTAACTGGGCCGTTGTCACTGAAATACCGTAACCGAATGAAAGTGTGGCAAGTTCAAATTCAGACCAACGACTACGCTCGTGGAAAATTCCGCTGCTTTCCCCGGCCATGTTAAGGCCCGTGTCACTCATCAGCCCCATGTTGTAATAGGTATCTAGCAAGAACTGCTTAGGTACAGACAGCGCCAGTTTGGACGTACCCATATTCGATGAATGCTGAATAATTTCTTCTAAAGTTAACTCACCGTAGTTACGCGAGTCTTTTACTAGGCTTCCGCCTAAGCGCATCCAGCCTGGGTGAGTATTAACAGAATCTTCCGGTTCTACCTCGCCAAACTCCAGAGCAGTTAACACCGCAAGGGGTTTAAGTGCGGAGCCCGGCTCAAAGGCGTCAGTGATAATCCGGTTGCGCATGCGGTGCGGGCTGATATCACTTCTATCATTTGGATTGAATGATGGCGCGTTAACCATTGCCAGCACTTCTCCGCTTTTTACATCGATAACGATGGCAGAAGCCGAGCTTGATTGATAATAAATCATGGCTTCTTTTATCTCTTTGTAAGCAAGAGCTTGAATACGTTGGTCGATAGTGAGCTGTAAATCGCCGGCCTTTTCACCTGAAGTGGTTTCTAAAATCTCAACCTGACGGCCTTTCGCGTCACGGCGGATTTTGCGAGAGCCTGGCGTCCCCGTGAGCCACTCGTTATACATGCGCTCTAAACCTTCAACACCCGTGTCGTCAACGTCGGTAACGCCGATTAGCTGAGCGGAAACTTCCCCCGTAGGATAATAGCGGCGGCTCTCACGGCGAAGATAAATGCCCGGAATATCTAGCTTATCCACATACTCGGCCATGGCAGGCGAAACTTGGCGCTGCAAATACACAAAGCGGCGTTTAGGGTTAGCTACTTTTTCTTTAAGTTCATTAACATCTTGGCGCAGCACATCGGCCAACGCTTCCCAACGACGTTCCTCTTTAAAGCCGTCGTTTTCGTGAATAATTTTCGGGTCTGCATAAATAGCGCGAACAGGTACACTCACCGCCAGTTCAACCCCGTTTCTGTCGGTAATAAGGCCACGGTAGGTCGGCATATCACGGGTGCGAAGCGTACGGTTGTCTCCCTGTTGAATAAGTTCATCAGGTTCAATAACTTGAATATAGGCGGCACGGGCGGCTAGCACGCTGAAAACTAGCATAATAACAACAAGCACAACGACAAAGCGCCAGTGCACCAAGCTTGGCGTGACATTCTGTTTTGCGCCGGTTTTCTTTCGCTGTCGAATATTTGCGGCGTTCATTTCAACCTCACCACTACTTCATCGTCAGCTGTCGGGCGGTACATGCCCAGCTGTTTTTCTACGAGGTTTTCGATACGGTTATGTTCAGTTAACGCACGTTGCTCTAGAACAAGGTTACGCCACTCAACATCAAGCTCATCCTTCTCCTGCATAAGGTCTTCAAGGGCAATAACTTGCTGCCGATTGTGGTGGCTGCTGAGCGTTACAGCCATAGCACTTGTAATAACCATTAAATACAACAAAACCCGCAACTTGTTGCGGGTCAAATCTGAAACAATTATGAGCAGTAATTTAAAATTAGTGCTGGCCTTGTCTGGCGTGACTTTCGTCATAGCTTTTCCGCCACGCGTAGCACTGAACTGCGAGAGCGAACGTTGTTCGCAATCTCCTGCTCTGAAGGTTTTATCGCTCTGCCCAGTGCCTTAAGCACTTTATCGGCATCTATTTCAGCCTGTGTAATAGGTAAATTGTGTGGTACTGATTTCCCTCTACTTTGCTCCTTGATAAAGCGCTTTACTAAACGATCTTCAAGAGAATGAAACGAGATAACAGCAAGACGCCCTTCTTTTGCCAACACCTGTGTGGCAGCTTTAAGGCCCACACGAAGCTGCTCAAGCTCTGCATTGATATAGATGCGAATGCCTTGGAACGCGCGGGTTGCCGGGTGCTTAAATTTATCTTTTACAGGCACGGCTTCATCGATGATTTTTGCTAGCTGAGCAGTACGGGTAATGGGTGTATCTTTGCGAGTGTTTACAATAGCGTGCGCAATACGTTTGCCAAACTTTTCTTCGCCAAACTCTTTAATGACTTGTGTTATGTCTTGCTCTTCGGCGTTGGCTAACCAGTCTGCCGCACTTTGACCACGCGAGGTGTCCATACGCATATCAAGCGGACCGTCACGCAAAAAGCTAAACCCACGTTCAGCATCGTCAAGCTGTGGTGAAGATACGCCTAAGTCCATCAGTACACCGTCAATCTTACCAGTTAGCCCCAGCGCTTCGATTTCTTCAGCCATATCACCAAATGGTGAGTGGATAATGCTAAAGCGCTTGTCATCGGCAAAGCGTTCAGCGGCTTTAATTGCTTGGGGGTCACGGTCAAAGGCGATAAGACGCCCGTTTTGACCTAGCGAGTTTAATATGTGTGCTGAATGCCCACCACGACCAAACGTGGCATCAATATAGATACCGTCTGGTTTAATCGCCAGCGCCTCAATACACTCATCAAGAAGTACCGAAATATGTTTAAATTCATTAGGCTGCGTCATAGCGAGAAGTCCTGTAGTCGTTCGGTAAGTTCAAATTCGCCTTTGCGTTCGGTGTCTATATCAGCTTCAACTTGTTGTGCCCAAATATCGGCATCCCAAATTTCGAATTTGTTTAACTGACCAACTAACATGACTTCTTTTGAGAGTTTTGCGAATGTTCGCAGCGGTGTGGGAACAAGAATACGGCCGCTTTTGTCCATCTCGCCTTCAGAAGCATATCCAAGGAGCAGTCGCTGAAGGCGACGCTCGGCTGGTATCATGCTTGAAAGTTTAGAGAGTTTTAGCTCAATCTCTTCCCATTCGGGAAGTGGGTAAAGCAGCAAACAACTTTGTTGTGTATCGACTGTGCAGACTAGTTGTCCCTGACAATCATCCAGCAGCGACTGACGATACTTCGTAGGTATAGCCAGTCTGCCTTTTGTATCCAGATTGATTGCGTTAGCGCCGCGGAACATTCCCCTAGCCTTTTATTATTTGCTCTTGGTTTTCTTGTTTTTTGAGTACTAATCTGCAAAGTGATGATGATTTGATCCACAATTCGCCACATTTACCCACTGAGATACAGTTTAGGTACCAATGATCCCCACTGTCAAGTAGAAAAAAGCCGTGAAAGCCGCATAAACACTGGGTTTAAACTGGTTGTATATACAGTGTTTTTAGGAAGTGTATGATTAGGCGTGTAAAAAAGATTAAAAATTATTCAGGTTAGAAAAAATAAAGGTGTAATTAATCGATGAACTGCAGTTTTTAACGCACTGAAGTGAAGGGCCTGTAGATTTCCCCAATCACGAGCGCAGCAACAATTCTAACGTGGTAAAGGTAGGAGGATGAAAGCAAAAAATGAGCTTTCAACCTAGCTGAAAGCCCACTGTCTTTATTGTTTATCGCTGTTGAATTTTATTCTATTGAGAAGCCGTGCATTTAATTAGAAACGGTACGTGGCTGACAATGCCGCAACATCGCTATCTACGTCGCTATCAACATCCGTTTCATAACTCGCTGATATTGCGAACTGCTCATTGACCCAGTAATCAAGCGCTACGCCTGCCGTTTTAACATTATCAAAACCGTCTGGCGCATTCGTATAGCTGTAGCTACCTTGAACACTTAATCCCGGGCTAAAGAAGTAACGCGCACTTCCAGACAGCACATCAATATCATCGGCGATGTATTGGGCTGTGAAATCCCATCCCGTTCCTGCATTACCTACCGTGGTATATCGGGTGAAAACAAGGGGTGATGTTTCATTTTCACTCTCGCTATAGCTCTCTCCATCGGCATTAAAGTCGTAGGTAGCACGCTGGTAGATAAGACCTGCACCAATTTGCCACTGACGTGATAGGTTAAACCCTACTTTTAGATCAATATTGGTGTAGTCCTCATCACCAAAGTCATCATCAAATTTACTATGGGCGCCTTCTATAGCAAGCATCCAGATGTCATCAATATAAAACGTGCTGCCTAAATTAAACACGTCGATACCATCTAAATTTGCATAACCACCAGACAGGCTAGATACACGCTGAAGATAAGGGTTGATAAGGTAAGCGCCGCTGTTACCGCTTACTTCATCTAAATAGCGAACATATTTTGCACCATAAAGATTTTCATCTAATCCTTCAAAATCGACAGCCATAACTTGTACTTCGTTTTGTGTAGCGGCATGTGCTGCTGAGACTGAAAATACTGAAGCCGTAATAAGTGATAGCGCAGTTAGCGTTGTTGAAAATTTATTAGATTTGATGTTCATGTCTTTTGTCCTTAAAAAATGTGTTGGAATCGACAAACAAGATAAGACATTAAAACTTAACGGTTTCTGAACGAAACGTGACGAAGTCTGAACGTGAATTTTTGGTACAAAAAAACCCGCAACTTGGCGGGCTTTTAAACTTCAAAATGAGGTAGCGATTACGCGCTTGGCGCCGCTTCTGCAGGCGCTTCTTCTGCTTTTACAGCAGAAAGCTGCATGCTGCGAATTGGGTTTTCTGTATCGTTAGAAAGCTCAACAAGACGGTTAAGCTGACCAACAGACATCATTACTGCGTAGATAGCGCCTAGGAAGCCTTGCTTGTGCAGCTCTAGTACTTGCTCTTCTGGCAGCTCAAGAAGTTTCTTCTCGTTGATGCTCATCATGCCGGTAACGTTGCGCTGCTTACCATCTTGGTAAGTAAGACGAATTTGAATCGGATCTAGTAGGTCTAGTTCAACGACTTTCGCTACAAAACGCTGCGTTAGCATTTCGCTGTTTGCAAGGTCCGCTAGGAATTTTTGGCGGTTTTCAAGGAACTCGCTTGCTTCACCAGCTTCGGTGAATAGTGCTTGGCCTTCATCAGAGATAAGGTCAGAGTTTTCATCAATATAAACACCAAGCTTGTCGCCGTCAGGACGTACGTCGAATGGGTAGCGAAGGATGTTCATCGGAACGTGTGGGCCTTTCCAACTATCGCCAGTAAGGAAAAGGTTTTGTCCTTGCTCCATGCCTAGCATAGTCACCACGTGATGGCGCTTTGCATTGGTATCTTCAATAAAAACCAACGGCATTGTCGCTGCAAGTTGTGCAAACTCACGAATTGTCGCTGCTGCAAGGTGTGTGTTTTTCGCAAAGCTGAAAGAAGTGTTTACCGCAACCTTTAGGTCTTTATGCTTTTCTTTATCTAGCGGTACAAAATTAATAGCCATATTTATTTCTCATACTTGTTAGCTGTGGCCCCGGCTTGATTATGTGAGAAGAGCGGGTGCCATCAAAAAATTTAAGTCGGCCGCGCTGATGCGTATCAGCATCGATAGTTGGCGGAGCGCTTGGGAGTATCCCGTATTCGCGCAATGAAGTCACGCAGTCTTCACCATAACAAGTTTTAAATTTTTATTGCAATGTAAACTTGAAGTAAACAAGCACAAGCGCTCTAAAAATGAGCAATTCAAGCTGATTTCAAGAGTCGAAAGAGCGATTTGATGTAAATGAGAGTCTGTTGAAGACCTATTGTCGCGGTATGAATTATCCTTTAGTCTCTTATTGCTAGTTAATTAGGGGCTGTTGACCTAAGCGATAAAAAACAAAATAAGGATTTTCTATGAAGGGGCACTTCCCACTCTCGTCTTGCGCATTCTTTATCTCTGCGCTTTTTGCTTCCAACAGTGTATTTGCAGACACTCCGGTCTACTCTGCATCAGAAAACGCGATTAAGATCGCTCAAGAAACCATTATAGTAGACGGGCACATTGATGTGCCTTATCGCGTAAAAGAAAAATGGGTAGATGTTACCAAGGCGACCGATGGTGGAGACTTTGACTACCCTCGCGCTGTAGCCGGTGGTTTAAACGCCCCGTTTATGAGCATTTATGTACCCGCAAGCTTAGACAATTCACCTGAATCTACACAGCTTGCTCACGAGCTTATTGACTCAGTAGAAGCAATTGTTGCTCGCGCTTCGGACAAGTTCGCCATTGCTAAAAGCCCTTCTGACGTAAAAGCACAGTTTGAAAAAGGGCTAATTTCTTTGCCTATGGGTATGGAAAACGGTTCGCCTATTCAAGGTGACTTGAAAAACCTAGCCGCTTTTTACGAGCGCGGTATCCGCTATATTACTCTTGCTCACAGCCAAGCAAATCATATTTCTGATTCTTCATACGATCTTCGCAGAAAGTGGAAAGGGCTGAGTCCATTTGGCAAAGAACTCGTAGGCGAAATGAATAATATTGGCATTATGTTGGATATTTCTCATGTATCTGACGACGCCTTCTATCAGGTTATTGAATTGACCAAGGCGCCGGTTATAGCCTCTCACTCTTCACTGCGCCGCTTCACACCTGGCTTCGAACGAAATATGAACGACGACATGATTAAAAAGCTCGGCGAAAACGGCGGCGTGATCATGATTAACTTTGGTTCTAGCTTTGTTTCGAAAGAAGCCGGTAAATGGCGTAGTGGCCTAACTGCTGCGCGAAAAGCGTTGATTGAAAAAGAAGGCGAAGATAGCCCTAAGCTAGAGAATTTTGAAGACAGTTACCGCAAAGAAGTGCCTTACCCATATTCAACCCTTGATGAAGTGCTTGATCACATCGACCACGTGGTAAAACTAATTGGTGTTGATCATGTGGGTATTGGCTCAGACTACGACGGTGTAGGTGACTCACTCCCCATTGGACTTAAAGACGTAGCAAGCTTTCCAAACCTCGTTCAAGGGCTGCTAGATAGAGGCTACAGCCGAACTGATATTGAAAAGATATTAAGCGGTAACCTACTGCGCGTTTGGCAGCAGGTAGAAGACTATGCCGCAGCGCACTAGCTCGCCAGCGCGTCTCAGATAAGGCTTGGGGAAGCAGATGTTTGCTTCCCCACATTTTTCTAGCCTGTTACTTTTTACGCGAAATCGTGAGATAAAACGCGCTTGGCAACACAAGTAACGTTAGCACCAGTGCGCTCGCCATGCCGCCCACCATTGGCGCGGCAATTCGCTGCATGACCTCGCTACCAGTTCCGGTCGCATATAGGACGGGCAACAACCCCACGATAATAGAAAGCGATGTCATCATAACCGGTCGAAGTCTTGCCGATGCGGCGTGCACGATTGCCTCTTTCACCCGCTCATCACCTTTAACATTACGGCTTTCCATAGCAGGCTTCGCAAGGGCTTCCGATACATGTTGTTTTAAATACACTAACATGATGACGCCTATTTCAACCGCTACACCCGCAAGCGCAATAAATCCAACGCCTACCGCAACCGACAGGTTAAAATTAAGAAAATAAAGTAGCCAAACGCTCCCAACCAATGCTAAGGGCAAGGTAGCAAGTATTAACGCCACGTCGCGCAAGCGTTTAAATGCGAGATAAAGCAAAAGACAGATGATGGCTAACGTAAGCGGTATAACCAACGAAAGTTTTGCTTTCGCGCGCTCCAGATAAGCAAATTGGCCAGCCCAAGAAATTGAGTATCCAGCGGGTAAATTAAGGTGCTCTGACAGGTGACTTTTTGCACGCGCTACATAACCTCCCAAATCTATACCCGTAGCTGAGTCGGACGATATATCAATATATACCCAACCGTTTAGACGCGCGTTTTCACTTTTGATCGCTGCAGGACCATCATCTATTCGTACGTTTGCGACATCCCCCAAAGTAATATGCGCCCCACTTGGCGTAACGAACGGCATAGATGCCAGAGATTCAGGCGTATCGCGGTAATGCTCTATAAATCGCATCGTTATAGGAAAACGCTCTCGCCCTTCCACAGATTGAGTCACGATTTGGCCGCCCACGGCTGTTCCCACGATATTGTGCACATCGTCTATCGTCATGCCATAGCGCGCCGCCAACTGCCTATCAATATCAATATAGACGTAACGCCCGCCAACAACGCGCTCGGCATATACCGACGCTGTATTTGGCACGTCTTTTAGTAACACTTCTATTTCTCTACCAATTGCTTCAATGCCTGCCAGATCTGGCCCAGCTATCTTAATTCCCACAGGGGTTTTAATTCCCGTCGCCAACATGTCGATACGGGTTTTAATAGGCATTACCCATGCATTCGTTAGCCCGGGAAACTGTACAAGGGCATTAAGTTCCTCTTTAAGCTTTTCAGTGGTCATTCCGTCTCTCCACTGCGCTTTCGGTTTAAGCTGAATAAACGTTTCAATCATCGTGAGTGGCGCAGGGTCAGTCGCCGTGTCAGCTCGCCCAATTTTCCCAAACACTGTCTTAACTTCTGGCAAGGTTGCAATAAGCTTATCGGTTTGTTGCAAAAGCTCTCTGGCTTTGCCTACCGAAATACCTGGGTAAGTCGTGGGCATGTACATTAAGTCACCTTCATCTAACTCAGGCATAAACTCACTGCCAAGATGGCTTAACGGCCAATACATAGAAACCAATAAAAGCAATGCGCCAAGAAGCGTCGCTATTGGGTGATTAAGCAGCCGTGTCAGCAATGGCTGATACATACGCTCTAATAATCGATTAACCGGGTTTTCTCCTTCAGCACGTATTCTGCCGCGAACGAAGTAGCCTGCAAGCACGGGGACCAAGGTAACTGCCAGCGCCGCTGCGGCTGCCATGGCATACGTTTTGGTGAAGGCGAGAGGCGCAAAAAGCCGCCCTTCTTGTGCTTCTAACGCAAAAACCGGGATAAACGATACCGTTATAATAAGGAGCGCAAAAAATAACGCAGGGCCAACTTCTGTGGTTGACTTAATCACCAGCGCCCAACGCTCAGCAGAAGAAATCTGATGAGATCTTGCCCCCATACGCGCAGACACTGAATGCTGGTGAATGTGCTTGTGCAAATTCTCAACCACCACAATGGCCCCATCGACCATAGCGCCTATGGCAATCGCGATACCGCCTAGCGACATGATGTTTGCGTTGAGCCCCTGCAGCTTCATTACGATGAAGGCGCTTAAAATACCGATCGGCAAACTGATTAGCGCGACCATAGAAGAACGTAGATGAAACAAGAATACAGCACATACCAACCCGACAACGAGCAGCTCTTCTACCAACTTACTAGCAAGTGTATCCACCGACTTATCGATAAGGGTTGAGCGGTCGTAAACCGGAACAATATTCACGCCTTCCGGCAAACCTGCTTTTAATGCATTTAACTTTTCTTTGACGGCGTCGATAGTGGCTTTCGCGTTTTCACCATAGCGCATGACAATAATGCCACCTACGGTTTCACCTTTCCCGTTGAGCTCTGCGACACCACGGCGCATCAGCGGGCTTTCTACTACTTGCGCCACATCGTCGATGGTTATGCTAACGCCATTTTGAATAACGCCTGTAGGTAACGCGAGTATGTCATCTATTCCCTGAATATAGCTTTGCGCCGTCACCATATATTCTGCTTCGGACATTTCGATAACTGAAGCACCCGTGCCACGATTACCGCGCTTAAGGGCAATGTCAATCACAGAAGGCTGAATGTTATACGCGCGCAATTTCTCCGGGTCGACAATGACTTGATACTGCTTAACCATACCCCCCACAGATGCGACTTCTGATACGCCTTCCACTGACTGCAATTCAAACTTCAAAAACCAATCTTGCAATGCCCGTAATTCACCGGCATCAAGCGCATTGGGCTGGTTTGCATCGCTTTCCAAGGCATAGATGTATACCCAGCCTACACCCGTAGCATCGGGCCCCAGTTGAGGTGTGACGCCCTCGGGGAGCTGTGAAGCCGCTTGGCTTAAATATTCTAAAACTCGGCTTCGCGCCCAATACATGTCCGTGTCGTCATCAAAGATTATGTACACGTAAGCATCGCCAAAAAATGAATAGCCTCGCACAGTTTGTGCACCAGGCACCGACATTAACGCTGATGTTAGGGGAAACGTCACCTGATCTTCGACCACTTGTGGAGACTGGCCCGGATAGCTTACTTTCACAATAACCTGGACATCAGATAAATCAGGGATCGCATCAATAGGCGTGTTTTTTACTGCCCACACACCGGCAACACTGAGCACAAGAGCGCTCAGCAATACCAATATTCTGTTATTTACCGACCAGCGAATTACCGAATCAATCATGGTGCATGTGCTCCTTGTGATTCATCGACTCGTAGGCTTTATCCTTTTCTTGGTGGTCTTTGTGTTCGTTTTTGTCGCCACTGTTATTGTCATGCCCCATTTCGTTGTGAGCCCCCTCTCCTATCTCATTCTCCAGAGCGTTAGAGTGTGAAACATCATCAATAGGGGTAGGATGCACATGGCCACTGTGTTCCGAGCCTTGAAGCATATCGCTATGCATAGCATGCTCGATTTGTTTACGCATATCGATAACCGTAAATTCTTCGCCGGTTACGAAGGTAAACGTAACCTTGTCGCCCTCTTCAAACTGAGATAAATCAATGTGCTTTGAAACTGCAAATGACATCACTGCCGGGCCCCGCCCCCATTTCTCTATTGGCCCGCGTGCTATAACCACTTCTGCATTGCCGCCAGCCTCATTGCCTTCGTCATTTGCCGGGAAAGTAATTGCCTCAATGGTTCCCGTCGTTGTTGCCTGATGATCTGGTGCTTTCATCCTGTTAAAGTCACTGCTTTTCGATGACTCAGAATCAATCAAAAATTGTGCTGATACCACAACCTCATCTCCTGGTAACAAGCCGTCTACCACTTCAAAATGTGAGCGGTCACTTTGACCTAGCTTCACGTTCACTGATTTAAAGTTCCCCTTCCCATCGCTCACCACAACTCTGGCCCCTTGGGAGAAGCGAATGACCGCACTGCGAGGCACAAGCAATGCAGCAACGCGCTTAGATGGTTTTATCGAAACATGGGTGAACATATTGGGCTTAAGGGTATGATGGTTATTGCTAAGTGGGATACGTACTTTCAATGTTCGCGTAACGTCAGACATAGAAGGATAAATGTATTCAATATGACTTTTCCAATTAGCATCTGAGGTATGAGCAAGTGCATCAAGGCTTACTAAAGCCGTATCGTGCAGGGCTATGTTTTGCGCGTACTTCTCAGGAAACTCGGCAATGATCCACACCGTATCTAGCTGGGCAATACTCATCAGTGTCATGCCTGGCTGAATATAGAACCCTTCACGAATATTCAGCGCTTCCACAACACCGCCTTGCGGTGCGTTAAACGTAACCGTTTGAGAAATGCGTCTACTTTCTGTCAGGCTATCGAGGACCTTCTGTGACAGCCCCAGCGTTTTAAGTCGCTCGGCGGCTCCTTCAATTAAGCGGGAGTCTCCTCGTTTAAGGGCAAGAATGTATTCCTCTTGTGCAGTCACCAACTCCGGTGAGTATAACGAGTAAAGTGCCTGTCCTTTTTCAACTTGCTCTCCCTGAGATTTAATAAAAAGCGTGTCTACCCATCCCGATACTCGGGGATGGATGTGAACAATACTCTCTTCATCGTAGGCTACGTTGCCTAACGCTGTTACGGTTTGTTCCAAAGAACCAATGCTAACGGGGGCAACTTTCACCCCCATATTATGTTGCACATTGGAGGGGATCATGACCGTTCCAGGCGTGCGCGCATTCCCTTGTTCAGAGCGTGTATCAGCAGTGGCATAAACCGGCACTAAATCCATTCCCATCGGTGACTTGCCTGGCTTATCTCGGCGATAGCTATCATCCATTGGGGCGACCCAATATAATGGCACGTTTTCGTCGCTTTGTGCGTCGCTTTGCCCATTGCTCTCGCTCTTTCCACTGCTGGACGAGTCTGACGTTGATAGTGTAGATAGCCCTAGAGCTAATAATGCGCCAATCACAACGCCTAAAAGTAACCCTTTTGTGGTTGGACTCATGTTTATTGAAGGTGTCATGATAACTACTCTTTACTCGATAGATTAATGTGAGATGGCAAATATAAATAGGCAAGTTCAGCAAACGTTTTGGCGCGCTCAACATCAATGTTTAATAGGTCGTCCTGCACTTTTACTAACATAAGATTCGCATTTACTACGTCAGTGATATCTGCCGTGTCACTGGTGTAAGCCGTAAGCTCAGCCTCTGAAAGTTGTTCCGTTTCGCCAATAAGCGCGCTTTCATAAAGTGTTTTTCGCTCACTTAATCCGGATAATCGCGTCTTAAGAACGTCGGCTTTCGAAGCTAGCTCATTTACCTTTAATCGAAAGTCAGTTTCTGACGCACTCATCTTAGAAGCCGCCGCCGAAATAGAAGCGTCTTGACGAGATTGATTAAAAAACGGAAGGTCCACTTGGACGCCAAAAGAAACAAAATCTGCGCGACTCACGCCATTTTCGTCATCCTGCCTATACCCGTAGCTTGCTTCAAACGCCCACCGTGATTTAGTTTGCTCACGAGCAATATTCACATTTTGTGCTTCGATTTGGGTTTGAAATTTAAGCAAAATGGCTTCAGGGTGATGCTGTAGTATTGTAAAAGGCTCGGCACTATCTATAACATTTAAAAAAGCAGATAGGTTGCCATTATGGTTTTGCAAAATAGCACTAAGGTCTATCGTCGACGGTACACTTAACGATTCTTCTAGCGGTGCACCATACCATTTTGACAGTGCTGCTTTCGCTTCACTTTGTTGCTGATAAGCCTGTACATACTTGTCGTCAAGGGATAGGAGCGCCAAACGGACTTTTAGTATATCTTGCTGAACGGTTGAGCTCGCACCTTGGCTGTAGCTAGAATTGGTAAAATCGAGTAGTTGGGTAAGCAAAGCCTTTTCTTTGTCTAACAGCGTAATGCGACGTGAGGCATAAAACCAGTTTAACCAAGTGAGAGTGACTTCTTTTTTAAGCCAGGCTTTTCTTGCTTGATTTTCAATCGACACGCTTTTACCCATGACCTTGTATTTTTGTTGGGTATAGACATTTTCGTCGCCTCGCGGCAGTTGCTGTTTCAGCCCCACTTTGAATTGAGTCATAGGCTCTTGGTCAACGGCAAAACCATCGGTTGGAATATTTTGAACCGACGCCGAAATCTGAGGGTTTTCCCAGTATGCCGCTGCATCGGACTGGGCGTTGAACCCTTGCTCTCGATAAGCGTTCCCTTTTAATTGTGGATCATGTTGAATCGCTAATTGAAGTGCTTGTTCAAGGCTAAGGACTTGTCCGTACCCCTTCAAAGGAAATAAAGAATACAGCAAAAACAAAGGTAAAACGGTGAACAAAGCACGAGATTTTCGATATACCGCAACGCACTCGTTCACTTTTTGAAAAACCGTAAAATAACGCATCAATGACATCACTTTTTAGAAGCAGTACGTGTCTCTTGGGCTGTTTTTATTGAACTCGCCAACGCTAGTGTCGACTAGAGAAGTAGCCACGTACCACATAGATAAACAGAATTAAATCGGGCATTATTTCGAAGTTGTGCTTCGGTAAATAAAACCGAGTTAACATGCAAGCGCGATTCGCCAATAAACCTGCGACGCAAACTCGCTAGATAGATCTATGCTGTGAAAAGGGACTTAGGTGGGCGAAATTGCCCAAAGCGAAGGGTTGGATATTGCCCCAAGACAGGTGCAATTGCTGCCATATTGGTCACCCAAACGTGGGTTTCCATTATTGGCTGTAAAAGCGCGGTAGCACTGGTATTAAAACAATGGTCAGTGGAGCATTGGCACTCATCTTTACAGCAAGCCATACCGGCTTTTGACCCCATATCAGCACTAGACGTCGCTTCATTATTTTGAAAGGTGTCGGCATTTTGCGATGCCATGCCGTGCTGCTGACAATGGGTACTGGCAAGCTCAGGAGATACCGCAGTTTTATCTAAATAGGCGGCGTGATGAATGTCATGTGTTATTTTGCTAGCTTGAATATATTGTGCATCGTGAGGTAAAGCGTTATTTACCGCTGTATCAGATACTAAGTGAGCATGTTCATAAGACACAGCGTTGCCTGACGACACAAGGGACGCCATCAAAAACAGTATAAGCATTAACGAACACGGGTTAGCTGGCTTATACCACCTTGGTATTAAACAATGCTGTAAATTGCTCACGGTTTCTACGTTAAAAGGTTTACTTTTTCTATTAGTACTGTGAATCATAGCTCGTTAGTCTTTGGCAGTAAAGCTAAAGGCTAACGGCTGCTGACGCTAATTTATTAAAACTGCGATAGATAATCACGCAACATCAATTCCATAGTCGAGAACAACGGATTTTCTTTTGGTACAGCACATTCTTCTTGCTGGTTAACCATAATCGCATTGAAATTCATCTGGCTCAGTAAACGTGTGTTAACCACTAAATCGGCGTGACAAAGTGAATACGACTCATCAATAACGAAAAAGGTGTTCGGGCCTTTGCTGGCGTCCATTAATTGCTCAATGCCGCGAATAGGTGTTGTCACGTCAGCTTGAGAGTGCGCAGCGAATAGCGGCACTTCGATTAACTGCCCTTCGCTCACTTTCTCGCGAATAGTGTTAATTAAGTCCATCAACTCCAAACCGGCAAATCCTGCGACATTTGGATATTTATAAGGATTCGGGCCGTGAGTCTCATAACTACCGTCAATCATTTGCGCTAGAAGCTTAATACCCCAAATTCGAGACATGCCCTCAGCGTTATCAGAAAGCGCAAGTGCACCGGAAAAGAGCATTAGGCCGTCAATATTTTCAGCGCTATCTAAGTAATGCTCTACCGCAAGAGCGCCGCCTGTAGAAAAACCGCCCACGAGCAAGGTGTCGCCCATGCTATTCGCTAAGTTGATAACATCGTCAATGTGTTGTTGCCAGCGCTCTGCTAAATCCCAATCAGACATATCGTCATCGGCGTCCCGTTTACCGTGACCTGGAAGCAGCGGCACAACAACGGTAAATCCTTGTTCGAAAAGGATATTGGCGATTTCGCGCATGAAAAAAGGTGAATCACTGAGGCCGTGGATTAACACAGCGACATTATCGCTTTCTTTGTTAGTGAGTATAAAAGGCGCATTGCCTTCATTGCGCAATACGTTGCTGCACACGGAATAACGGTTAAGGCTAGTTTCTTTGCAGGGCTGGGTTTGTCCCCATTCTTTCTCGTAAAACCCTTTAAACTGCGCTTTGTGCTCTTTTATTTCATTGTTTTCAGCTACAGCATTATTTGCAGCTATTAATACAACACAACACGTCAGCGTTTTTACAAAAGACTTCAACGACACCATTCTTCTCCGCTATGGATGACTAATAAAAAACGGGAGCATAGTAACATGCCCCCGCTTTTGTGACGATTCAAACAAAAATTGTATTAGCTGAAATAAGCCTCTAGGTCGTCTGAACCACCAATGTGCTTTCCGCCGATAAAGACTTGCGGTACTGTTTCTCGACCACTAATTGCTGTCAGGCTTGTAAGCGTAGCGCCTTTACCAAGCACAATTTCTTCATACTCAAAGCCTTTCTCATCAAGCAACGCTTTAGCTTTTGAACAAAAAGGACACCCTGGTTTCGTAATGATAGAAACCGGCGCGTTAGTTTCTTCCTCCGGTGCAATATAGGCAAGCATGGTATCCGCATCAGACACTTCAAAGGGGTCGCCAGCCACATCTGGCTCGATGAACATCTTGTCCACCACACCATCTTTTACCAACATTGAGTAGCGCCAGCTGCGCTTACCAAAGCCTAAGTCCGCTTTATCAACTAACATTCCCATGCCATCAGTAAATTCGCCATTCCCGTCAGGAATTACGGTAATATTTTCTGCTTCTTGGTCCGCAGCCCAGGCATTCATCACGAAAGTATCGTTCACCGACATACAAATGATGTCATCAACGCCATGCTTAGCGAATTTTTTTGCTAACGCATTATAACGAGGTAAGTGTGTAGAAGAGCAGGTTGGCGTGAATGCGCCCGGAAGCGAGAACACAACGACTGTTTTGCCAGAAAATAACTCATCGGTGGTTTTGGTTACCCAAGCCTCGCCATCTCGGCATTGAAATGAAACACTCGGAACTTTTTGCCCCTCTTTTGACGTAAAGCGACTTTCTGACATAACAACCTCTTATCGATAATTTTGAAAATAAACACATCACTACGCTTAGAAGCCTAGAGCGAGTTCGCACACAAATCAATAGGTATTGCCTTACATTCGTTAATATCGATTTTGATGCTGAATTAAACGCCTGCACTGCCTATCCTTTCTAGCACAGACAGGTACGGCCGTAAGATTATTTATGGTCGGACTTACTTGCAAATTTTAATGTAAAGCGACATTCGAGGGTTAGCACCATGATTATTTTAGTTGGTGGAGAAAAAGGCGGTAGTGGCAAAAGCTGCTTAGCACAAAATATAGCCGTATACCTTCGCACCGAAAAGGGTGCAAAGGTGCTGATGGTAGACTGCGATCCACAGCGAACGACCTCGGACTGGATCCAGGAACGTAAGGCTAACCCTCGCCTGGCTGAAATAAATTGCGTTCAGTTATACGGAAAAATACGCAATGAGTTATTGAGCCTCCGCCAATATTATGACTACGTTGTTATCGACTGTGGAGGGCAGGACAACTTAGCGTTGCGCTCATCAATGGCAGTGGCCGACCACATTTTAATTCCATTACGTCCTAAAAGACGGGATTTGAAGACAGTCCCCCATATGGAAGATATTTTATCTACCTGTAAGATGGTAAACCCTAAGATGAACGCGGCATTCGTTATCACGCAGTGTCCTTCCCTGCCGAGTCTTGCTAGTCGTATCTTAGAAGCAAAAGAAGTGTGTCGCTCTTTTGGCATTCCGGTTCTAAACTCAGTAACGTTCAGCCGTAATATGTATGACGATTCAGAGGAATCAGGTCAATCTGTTATTGAAAGCGAACCAGAAGGCAAAGCCGCTACAGAAATTAGAGCGTTATTTGAAGAGCTACTTGCTGGCAAAATGGAGGATGCTTATGAGTTTGCTCAACCTCAAAAAGTCGAAGCCATTAGCTAAGCCCAACCTCCGCACTGTTGAAGATTTCATTGATGATGCACTGCACTACGCTCAGGGGAAAGTAAATGCGCGAGATCAAGTTAGTGTTGTGGATCAGCGGTTAGCCAAAGAAAAGAGTGTTAAACCTTGCGCGTCGCTGCCAGATCGTGTGGTATCGATTAACAATACGGTTGACAGGCCGGTCAAAGAAGGTATGCGTCATGCTACTTTTACGCTAACTCCACAATGTATCGATAAGCTAGCAGATATTTCAGAGAAAACAGGTAAAGCCAAATCTGCCTTAATTCGGGAATGGATAAACGCGCACAGCTAAAAATAGACAAAAGTATAAACCTAAATACAGACTTTATTCGTTTAATCCTTCACAATGTAACAGCGTTCCGCTTATATGTTTGGGCTGAAGAACCGGCTGCTTTAAAAGCCTGACTAAACTTTTACACAACGCGAATACCGTCAGTATATAGGAGATAAGAGCGAATGGGCTCAAGGAGACGTAGCACTTTGCGTGTGCTGGGGTGTGCCCTTCTTATTACTCTGCAACTTGCCTATATCAAAATGGCTGCTGCAGACACCATTTTGGGCACTGAAATCGCAAACATTGAAAGGCTTCTTGATGCCGAACGATATGCTGATGCCGACAGCAAAGCACTGCTTGTAATAGAGCAAGCCTATCAACAAAACCAAGTACCCGCGGACGACTTTCTGAAACTTGGTGTACTTTTCCTAAATGCATCTCGTTTTGAAGTGTCTAAAGTAGTATTTAGTGCCGCATTGGAACGCTACACATCTACAGGTGCACTTAGCAAAATGGCACTGACACTGCTTCACCTTGCTATTTCCGAAAGGCATCTTTCCAACTACGATTCCGCCCTTACCTATGTGCATCGTGCTATGTCGATTGCACAAATAGAGAGAAACGATACCTTAAAAGCCAGGCTAAATTTAGAACTCGGAACTATTCAGCAGCAGCAAGGCAAAATCGGGATTGCACTCGAACCACTCAAACAAGCATTAGGTTTCTTCCGAGATAATGATATGCCCAGCGAGATGAGCCTTTCCTTGCTGCATATTGGCGACTTATACAGCACACTTAATCAGACTTCACTTGCTCATACCTATTATCGTGACGCATTAGAAAGTATAGAAAAAACGAATGACAGTCGCTTGCTTGGTATTATTAAAACTCGCTTGGGTGCACTTTTGCTTAAAACGAGTACACCTATACAAGCTATTGAAAGCATTGAAAACGGGCTTAAGCATTTAGACGCTACTGACGACGTGGGCGCTATCGCCGAAGCGAAAATGTTGTTGGGTAGCGCGCTTGTAGAACACGGTGATACACAAAATGGGCGTGAATTGCTGCAAGAAGCCATGGCGTTTGCTCAATCATCCGGACAATTAAAACTTATGCAGGAAGGGCGGCTTGCCCTCGCTCGCGCCTACATGAAGGAGCAGAGTTTCGAGCTGGCGTTAGCTGAGGCGCGCACCGGAACTGTTGAGGCTAGAAAACATCGTGACCTTCGCGAACAAATAAGCTTTTTATCTTTACAGCTCAATGCTTTCGTATCCGTGGGAGAGTTTAAAAAGGCGTTGGACATTCAATCGGTAATACAGCAGTTGCGCGAGGCATTACTGGACTCTGAAAACAAATCTGCTATTGAAGGCCTTCAAGCTGAAATTGAAGTTATCCGACAATCTCACACTCTTGAAAAGCTAGAGGAATCAAAACAGCTAGCCCTTGCCCAGGCAGAGCAGGAAAAGCTACAGACAACCCTAGTTTGGAGCATCTCGTTGGCAGCGTTGCTGTTTACGTTTCTAATATGGAGCCGATACAAACAGCGCCAGCAAACCATCATTTTGCGCCGTGAGGTTCGTCAGCAAACATTGACGCTTCAAGAGAAGAACGAAGAATTACAAGCCGCCTATAGAACCCTTGAAGAAGTCAGCTTACGAGATTCTTTAACGAGTTTATACAACAGACACTACCTTGAGTCTCAGCTTCCCGGAGAAATAAGGCGAAGCCAGTTTTCATCTAATCAAAGCACTGATACGAATAAGTCAAAGCAAGATTTACTTTGTCTACTTATTGATATTGACCATTTCAAACGAATTAACGACGATTACGGCCACATTGCAGGCGACAAGGTGTTGACATCGTTTGCGCAAGTTTTAAAGCACGTTTTTAGGCTTACCGATTTAATAATTCGATGGGGAGGCGAAGAATTTTTAGTCGTTTGTCGCCAGTCTAATCGCGAGGAGCTTCCGGAGCTTGCTGAACGTTGTCGCGAAATGGTTGCAAGTACCCCTTTTGATATTGGGTTAGAAAAACCGATAAATATAACCTGCAGCATAGGTTTCTCGTTACTGCCGCCAGACAAAAAAGACAATTTTGACATGGCTTGGGAGCGTACGTTTGCTGTCGTTGATTATGCGCTCTACGCTGCAAAGCTCTCAGGAAGAAACGGCTGGGTAGGCGTTATTGAAACGCTCAATAACAATGAAAATAAGCGCACGCCAATAGATCACAAATTTAATTTTACTGGTTCAAGAATTGCGACATCATTCAATAACGTTGCAAGTATAAAATGGCCAGATAACCTCGATTAAAAGCAGTAGAGGAATAGCGGTATGTATAGAGGAAGTTGTAGTTGCCAAGCTATTCAGTATGAAGTTGACCATATTGGTGAACTTGAAGCTGATAATGAGACATTGTCACAGGCTGATGCCTGCGCATTTCGGGTAAACATAACCAAAGAGCAACTGGTCATTGACTGCGCACCTTCAACGCTGGCTGCACTGCATGAGTCAAATGGAGAAACGCATCACGTATGCAACCTTTGTGGCAGCGTCGTTTATATTGAGGATAGCGCGAAAAATATTGTGGTAGAGGTTAATTACAGCGGCCATGATGTGTTAGCTGAGACACACTGCCAGTTCATTCTCTAGCGGAATGTTGTGATGCTCACGACGCGCTATTTATTCTTGTATGGTGGCAAGCAAAGGCACTTACCACCATATTGTGCGATAAGTTAATCGCTGCTTTTAATGTCTTCCATGTGATATTTATCGATAAGTGAGTAAAGGGTTGGTCTAGTTACACCAAGAAGCTCGGCCGTTCTCGACATATTCTTTTCCGCTTTTTGATACGCCCGACGAATTGCACGGCTTTCGGCTATTTCTCGCACCTCTCGCAAATTCAGCGTTTCAGGCTCATCTTGAGCATCAACAGGCATTAACCCAAGATCGTCAGGCTGAATAACCGTGCCCTCTGCCATAATTACCGCTGACTTCAATTTGTTCTGCATTTCGCGAATGTTGCCCGGCCATTTATGTGCAAGCATGGCATTAACCGCTGACTCAGAAAAACTTTTGGCTTTGGCTTTAAACTCTTCACGATAAATATTGAGGAAAGTTCGGGCAAGCAGAATAATATCTTGATCCCGGTCGCGCAGCGGCGGGATCATAATAGGCATCTCACCTACTCTATAATATAAATCTTCTCTGAAGGTTTCTTGCGCAACCATACTTTGTAAATCTCGGTGGGTTGCGCAAATGACTCGGATATCTACTGGAATTTCATTTCGACCACCGACTCGCTCAATAACACGCTCTTGCAAGAAACGAAGCATTTTAGCCTGAAGTCCAATAGGCATGTCTCCAATTTCATCTAAGAACAGCGTTCCTCCTTGAGCGGTCTCTATTTTGCCCACGGTCGTTTTATTCGCGCCGGTAAACGCGCCTTTTTCATATCCGAACAGCTCGCTTTCTAACAAGTTTTCAGGAATAGAGGCGCAGTTAATCGCCACGAAAGGCTTATCTCTTCTAGGGCTGTGCTCGTGAATACTACGAGCAAAAACTTCTTTACCTGTGCCACTTTCACCCAATAACAAAGTACTTATATCTGTATTGGCAATTTTCTCAGCGCGGCGTACTACTTTTTGAATCGCCTCGCTATTACCCACAATACGCGACATACCCGAACGAGAGCGGGCTAATATGCTGTTTTCGTGTTCTAGCTTAGAAAGATTGAGTGCGCGGTGGACAAGCAACTTTATGGTGTCAGAGTCTATTGGCTTTTGATAAAAATCGTAGGCTCCGAAGTCTATAGCCTTCAACGCATTTTGCTTGTCATTGTTTCCTGTAACAACTATGACTTTAGTTCGAGGCGCAAGAGAGATGATATCATGGAGAATACGAAGCCCCTCTGAGGCATTCGCTGGATCGGGAGGCAGTCCTAAATCAAGAGTCACAACTTTTGGCTCAAACCGACGCAGTTGAGCGATGGCTGAAGTATGATCGTCAGCGAACACAACATTGTAATCCGTAAGACTCCATTTAAGCTGCTTTTGAATACCTAAATCATCGTCTACTACCAAAATGGTATCAGTCATCTTGTCATCCTATTATTATACTTCATCCATTGAGAGCGCGTGGCTTTATGCGTTTTTTCACACTTATTCAGAGCACACCCTATCCTATCGGAAAATACAGCGTAAAACAGCTTCCACGACCAGGTTCGCTTTGAACGGTAAGCTTACCGCCAAGTGACTCAATGTAGGTTTTGGCGTCATAAGCACCAATGCCCATACCCGCATTCCCTTTAGTCGTATCAAAGGGCTTGAATAGTCGCTCATCAATAAACGCTTTATCCATGCCTGTACCGGTATCTTCTATCATTACAAGCTGTGTATTATTATCTGAATTATGGGTAATAACCACATCTACTTCACCATCATCTGCCGTAGCTTGCTGCGCATTACTTATGAGATGGTAGAGTACGTTTGCAACTTTTTCTCTATCTACCAACACGGGTGTTTCTCGCACAAGATGCAAAGATGGTAAAGGACGTAGTACTGAACATCGCTTCTCAACCACATCTTTCACAATGTCTGAAAGAAGAAATTCAGAATTCACGCCCTCTTCTACCGCTTTTTTATCGGTAAGTTGTTTGAGCATTTTTTCCATTCTGGCTTTGGTATGCTCTAAGGTCTCAAAGGTGTCATCGATGAACTCCGGATTGTGCTTATGCTGCTGAGCATTGGCCAAGATCAAATCGACTTGCGCTAGAACATTTTTCAAATCATGCAATACGAACGCTGACATTCGATTAAATGCAGCAAACTGAGCATTTTCAGCTACGACTTGGGCAGCTTCGTGATGCTGCATATATGTGCCTACTTGCTCAGATACGGCGGTTAGGTAATCTTTCACTTCCCAATTAAGGCTGATTTTTTCGTTCTCCCCTGCCGCGAGCACAGCAAAGCCCCACAAACCATCATCTTTCAGAAAAGGAACAAAAAGTTGGTACCCCCACTGCTTTAACGCGTCTCTATCTAGCTTCAACCCTTCGTAATCAAAGGGCTTTACCAGGTAAGCATCGGTGTCGATAATCCAACCATTTTTGTCACTATAAAGTGCGAGCGCATCAAGGGTTGTGCACTTGTGCGCCTTGTCGTTTGAAATTGGAGACGCTTCAGCAACACACTCATACCCGTTCGACGTGACTTTAAATAGCAAGCCAGATTCGTACTGGATAGCGTTAAGCATGCCGGTTAAACCCGCATAGTACACATCTGAACTCGACTCTCCGGCTTTCGTCAGCCATTTCGTCAGCTTTACCCATTCGACGCGATAATCAAACTGGTTGGCAAAAAAGTGCTTCGTAATAAATACTTTTATCTTGGTTCGAAAACCATTCGATAAGAATACCGTGGCAAGCAAAGCAAAGGACATGACGACTAAAATTATTTGAACGGTCGCGCCCCAACTCCCCCCCATATAGTTTATCGCGTACCCAACTACCGCCATTACAAAAAGGTAGCCACCTGCCACTAAAAGCAACGAGCTATGCAATACAACATCACGGGAGATAAATATATCAATGCCCCAATGATGGATTCGCCGGATGGAAATAACGAGCAGGGGCATTAACATGAAGTAGATAAAACCGCGGGCAGCTATGTAGCCAACCTCTACTTGGTTGACCATGGTTGCATTCGCGTAGGTAACAAATTCAAATAAATTTGTTGCCCCTAGATAAATAATAAGTGGCTTAAAGGCCCATTGCTCTCGACCTGCTTGTCTATAGACCACTTCTAGTAAAACCAGTACTTCCAAAGACAATACAATGAGTACAAGAAAACTCCACGCTGGATTGACCGCCAATAAATAAGGCGCAAGCAATGCAATTAACGCAGGTGCTAAAATAATAAGCGTAACGGGCCGCTTCAACACATCAACAATATTGTTAAAACTGGTTTGCAGGCAGCCCGCTAGAAATAACAACCACGCAAGCTGTTTGAGAACGTCTGCACTAAGTAACCAGCTCAGTGAGACAGGACCAAACAGTGTAGTAACTAAACTAGTCGACCACAAAAATGTAGCAGCCGTGGCCAACACTAATAGATTTTTGGCCACACCCGGTTTGCGTACTGTCAGTAACAACAATAAAAGGGCTAAATGCGCCAGACTATTTAACACATAGCCTACATCTGAAATCATCCTTTTATCTCACCCTTATTGTCGTTTCTAAGAAATGTACTATCAGAGAACGCGTGTAAGCACGACATCCCTATCCTAAAGACACTATGCTTACACAGCTCAGTGCCTTCATAAGTTAATAAAGCACTATCTCTTACGTATAACCAGAGATCCAATTGAATAACCCGCCCCAAATGAGCAAAGTACGCCAACGTCGCCCGCAACAAGATCTTCATGGTTAAGGCCAAAGGCAATCACAGAGCCTGCAGAAGCGGTATTGGCAAATTCATCCAGCACGATTGGCGCTTCTGTACGATCTGCATCTCGTCCAAGCAATCGCTTACAAATGAGGGTGTTCATATTGATATTTGCCTGATGCAGCCACCAGCGTTTGACGCCTTCAGGTTTTATGTCGTGAGTGGCTAAGTGCTCCTCAATATGCGCAGCAGCCAGGGGGCAAACTTCTTTGAACACTTTTCTCCCAGCCTGATGGAACAATTTATCAGGTCCATAGGGATCAACATCTTCTGCACGGGTCATATAACCAAAGTTCGAGCGAATGTTATTGGAGAACTTTGTCAGCGCCTTAGTACTAAGCACGTCATAAACATGCTTACTCTGTGCGGTTTCAGCCATCTCCAACACGGTAGCAGTTGCCACATCACCAAAAATAAAATGGCTGTCGCGGTCGGCGTAGTTAATTTGTGGAGAAACCAACTCGGGGTTTATTACCAATACGCGCGTTGCGTTTTTCGCACACAGCATCTCATAAGCGCGATGCATACCAAAAGTTGCCGCCGAGCAAGCCACCAACATATCGAAACCGAAACCTTCAATATTGAGTGCTTCTTGCACTTCAATGGCTATTGCCGGATAGGCACGTTGTGTATAGGCACATGAGACGATAACAGCGTCAATGTCTTTGCTATCAAGGTTAGCTGATGCCAGGGCAAGTTTTGCCGCTTCAACGGCTATTTCAGCTTGATGGGAGAGTTCATCATCACCACGAGGCGCAATTTTCGGTTTCATCCGAGTGATATCGAGCGCACCTTCTTTCTGATAGATATAGCGGCTTTTGATGCCTGATGCTTTTTCGATGAACTCGGCGCTTGAATAAGGCATGGCGTTAACGTCGCCCGCTTCTATCTGCGTTTTATTTTCTTCATTGAAAGCGTCAACATAGGCATTATAGCTATTAACCAGTTCTTCATTTGTAATACTGTCTTTAGGGTGCCATACACCTACACCACTAATCACAACTTGCTGAGACATAAGCATTCTCTATTTTTTAATTAACACCACAAACGTATTATGCACAGCGTTGCGACGTGCCCTTTACACGATAGGCGGCGTGTCCTGAACGCATTAATACGTGTGCAATTTAATGTCACCGACACCCACTTTAGTGTGCCGAGCGCATTTCGTGCATATAGCTTACCTCAATCCGCTTTCGGTGTAACTATAGGGAATGTGACCAATCGTGTTTGCGCTGGTAATCAACCGCTCTGACTCAATAAATAACAGTCCGCATAGATTGAAAAAGGCTAGTGAATTGAACTAGTGGAAAAATACCTTTGCGAGATATCTGTGTTAGTGAAGCTCTTAGCGCGCTTAGTATCTATGCCGATTGCATTCAGAACCGCTTACTTGGTACTTCTAATGACAGCTTTGACACTCGTCTTATGCCAATAAAAAACCCGCTTTTAAAGGCGGGTTTTCATAGAGTGTTTCGTAAATAATTAAAGCTGGTTGATTTGCCAAACGGTCACTGTACCGCTTACTTCGCTACCTACAACCAGAAGAGGAACACCACTTGGGCTATCTTCAGCGCTTACAAATACTAAGCTCTCTGGCGCTAGATCACCAATAACATCGTTAGCGGTTAATCCTTCGGTAAGGTCACGGTTAATGATGTATTCAGCAAACTGTACATCGTATGGGTTTGTTACGTCGTAAACAAAAATACCGCCCATGCGCTCCGTACCAATAAAGGCGTAAGTCCGATCGCCTACTTGACCTACCGTTAATGCTTCTGGCTCAGGCCCTTTATTCTCTGAACGAGAGTCGCCTTCGTTTTCGTCATCGCCGTTATTAAATTGTGCACCATGAATCGAAGCAGTAATACGCTCAAAGTCGTCTCCTGAGTCATAAACCACTAAACCGTTTTGGTCCCAGATAGTGAATGAGCGCGCGCCATATGCATAAGCAGCATCGTACTCACCGTCACCATCAGCATCACCCATTGCTGAAGTTACGCGTAGATCGTCAGCTTCACCGGTTGCCTGCAACATGGCTAATTCAGAGTTTGCGGCAGCAGTCAGGTCTTCTACTTTAACTTCATCGGTATACGCCAGACAGCCATCGTCTTCATCAAATGATAGACCGCCGGCAGCAGTACATGCGGCCTCGTCAGCAGCTTCAAAGAAGTATTCACGGGCATCACCTTCGTTCGCTGTAACAATGAAAGTCGCATCTTTCCACGTAAAGTTAGCGATGGTATCAGGCTGGTACACACCATATAGTCCTGTGTACTGACCAAAGCTCACGGCCCCGTCTTCTTGTATATCAATGTTAAGACCAGCCCACGACTTAGTGCCTAAGCCAACAACATCAACTGTTAACTCTTCTAAGTCTAAAATAGCCAGGCCGTTGTTTTCCTGAAGACTTACGTAAGCAACATCGTTGGTGGCTGTGATATATTCTGGCTCTAAATCTTTTGCAACAGACGACGTGATTGCAGTGCCGTTAATTGTTCGTCCTGCTGGGTTAGGGAACATCATTCCCTGTGCCATCAAATCAGCTTCAGTGCCATTAAGTGCGCTAAAGCCAACGGTAGTCCCTGTTTCTTCAGGTTCACCACTGGCTAGAATATTGATAACCGTAATCGACCCTTCAGGGTCAATAGTGTAATCATCAGAAGGCTCACCTTCGTTTGCTACCAATACTTTGCCGCCATCTGGTGTAAAGGTAACCATATCAGGTAGCGCGCCTACTTCTACCGAATCTAAAAATGCGGGCGCTGAGCTATCCAGACCGTTATAAAACAGTACATAACCATTGTCTGTTTTAACGTCAGCCGGCATTGCAACGGCCATAAGGTCACCGCTTATTGCTATGCTTGTTACGCTACCCAGCGTAACGCCGTTAATATCAGCAGGCAGTGCGATAGTGGTTGGGGTTAGTGAAGTCGTGTTGATGGGATCTGGCATAGTAGCCGTATTCACGCTAGAAGCATCAATAACCGCAATGGTGTTGGTTTCACCATTTGTTGCGTAAATTGTGCTAGTCCCAGCGTGGAATTGAACAATTTCAGCGGCCGTTTGATTACCTAGGAAGGCACGACCGACAACGTCCATAGCAATGCCGATTGATGCATCGGTACCATCGCTTCCATCTGCGCCAGACTCACCTTGTTCACCTTGTGGGCCCTGCGCACCCGTTTCACCTTGTGCCCCGTCGTCGCCATCAAGGCCACATCCAGAGAGCGCAGCAGACACTAAAAATGCGAGTAATCCATATTTAAACTTATTACGCACTGCCATCTTATTTCCTTTTTATTTGTATTTTTGTCGTACGTTATGAGGCCCTAGAAATCTCAGACCTTTTACTTTCGCCCGCGAGAGTAAAAAGAGAAACAAGGACTTCTTGCCTTAGTACACCAGAAAATTTATGTAACTTCTATGTATAAATTAGAATCAGTTTATGACACAAATATTAAATAGGCAAAGGGGAGTAACTTTTCTATAACAAAGATAAGAAATCCGTGGGTTTAGCACATCGATGACTCTATAAGGCAAACAGCTAGTTTTATTTAAAGCCACTATCTGATACTAATATTCCCAATATTATGTATAAACTTAATGAAATTGGAATAGCTCGTTGTTGAAGTGAGTGGTTCCGACGCTCTTAGGTTTTTAAAAGGATTAGTCATGAAATTGAAATTCACAGCGTCAGCATTGATTGCAGCGACGCTTACGCTAACTGCTTGTGCAACCTCACCAACAGGCAGAAATCAAGTATTGCTCTTTTCTGAGAGTCAGTTAGCTCAAATGGGTGACCAAGCTTTCACAGGAATGAAAGAGGAGCTCAAAATTTCGAACAAGTCTGTTCAGAATTCTTACGTAGAATGTGTCGCAAACGCGATTACTGCCCAAGTACCTTCTAGCGTTTTCAATGGTCAGTGGGAAGTGGTGGTGTTTGACGATGAACAGGTAAATGCGTTTGCCCTGCCAGGCGGAAAGATTGGCGTATATACAGGGCTTCTTAACGTTGCAGAAAACCAGCATCAGCTTGCCGCTGTTATCGGTCATGAAGTGGGGCATGTTATTGCAGAGCACGGTAACGAACGGATGTCTCAATCAACATTGATAAATATGGGAAGTCAAGCGGTTGGTCAGGTGTTAGCAGCGAACGAAGTGCCTCAATCAGGGCCGATTATGGCTGCCATAGGTTTAGGTGTTCAGGTGGGTGTTCAGCTTCCCTTCAGCAGAACTCACGAATCTGAAGCCGATGTTATAGGTCTTCAGCTCATGGCGAAGTCTGGATTTGACCCTAGACAATCAGTTAACTTATGGCAAAACATGGATGCAGCGAGTGGTGGCAACCGTCCAATGGAACTGTTATCAACTCACCCTGCTCCACAAACCAGAATTGATAACTTGCAAGCTAATATGCCCGACGCCTATGCAGACTATCAAGCCACTGCCTATCGTCCTAACTGCAGATAAAATATGGGCGCCAAAATCGACGTTTTTTGGCTACTAATAAGGCTACAGTAAAAGGCACCAGTATTCCCTTTCCTTAAAGCAAAAAAACGCTGCAACATTGCAGCGTTTTTTTGTTTTCAAAGCTAGTGACTATTCGCCATCTTGCTTGTGAAGATGAACATCCATTTGTGGGAATGGAATAGAAATACCTTCTTTGTCGAAACGAAGTTTGACTTGCTCAGTAAAATCGAACTTAACCGCCCAGAAATCTGCAGCTTTTACCCAAGGGCGTACTACAAAGTTAACGCTGCTATCTGCTAGTTCAGAAACTGCAACAGTCGGTGCTGGCTCTGCCAAAATACGCTCATCAGCAGCAACCATTTCTTGCAATACCTGCTTAGCTTTTAACAAGTCGGCGTCGTAACCGATACCAACAACCATGTCTACGCGACGAGTATCTTTTGCAGAATAGTTGGTGATGTTACCGCCATAAATATTACCATTTGGTACAATAATCTCTTTATTGTCTGGTGTATTCATTGTGGTTGTGAAGATACCAATCTTCTTAATAGAACCCGCCGTACCAGCAGCTTCAACAAAATCGCCTGCTTTAAATGGCTTAAATACTAGAAGCATTACACCAGCCGCGAAATTCTTCAGTGAATCTTGCAGTGATAGGCCAATTGCAAGACCGGCAGCACCCAGTATTGCGACGAGAGACGTAGTGTCTACACCTAGCTGGTCGAGTGACGCTACAATAACAAACAGCATCAGAATTGCGCTAAGTATGGCTTCTAGGAAGTCTACTAACATGTCATCGTATTTAGATTTAGCCATTAGGCGTCTAAAAACAGAAAGGATGAGTCCAACTACGATTTTACCGATTACATAAATTGCAATCGCCATTAATATATTGATACCCCAAGGAATGGCGTATTCGTTTATATATCTTTCAACATCGCTTGCTGAAAAAAGCGAGAGTTTCTCTTCCATAATATGGTCCTTGTCATGGTTAGTTGTGATCAACGCAAATACGTTAGCAGCTATTCGTATTAACACCAATACATAATAGGTTCAAACAGTATAAATTTGCTCTAAAGTCTAAGCTAGATAGGCTATTGATAAAGCGAGACTTATCCTAAAGTAGCGGTCTGAAGCGTCATTTTTAATAATCTTATAGACTAAAGTTTGAGTATCTTTTTGAATAATTGTCACACACCTGTCACTCATCAAAAGCATGATGTTAGTCGAAGCTAAAATGCGCTTTGTTATCTTTCATAAAGATGGAAGTTACCGAGTTTTAAGACAATTTTTTTGATGATTTTTTAGCCACAACGTTTTAGACTAAAGTCTCATGAAAGTTGGACGTGTTACACTTCTATTTGTAGCCGGCTAACTTTACATGAACGAGCTTTAGCAAACTATGTCACTTAAAGGATTAACGCATGTTGCTTCTCACTACCTTATTTTCGGTTGTATTGTGTTTGTTTTTATATTCACTACGCACTGATAAGGGAAAACATACTAAGTACGCAAGAGCGGATTACCGCCCAGCACCGCAATCGAAGCGAACAACCTCTGTGTTGAAATCGTCTTCTAACGACTCTTCGCCAACGGCAGCGTAGAGTAAAACCGAGTCAGCGAGTATTAAAAGGCCGCGTGCTGTTGTTGGTGTTATCTGTTATTGAGGTAAATTTGGCCTTAATGTATACACGAAGTCTTCAACAGCATTGCAACCTGTATCTCCACACACGTATTATACGCGGTAAAACCATACACTTGATTTACTATGCGTATACCTAGAGTCTATTACCCCTACCCTATTTCTTTAGAACAAGAGTTCGAGTTAACCGAAGATGCAGGGCATCATATCGCCACTGTTTTGCGTATCAAGCCTAATCGCCCAATAGTGCTTTTTAACGGTGATGGCAATGAATACAGCGCCCAAATCATCAGCATTCAAAGAAAAAAAGTCATTGTGGAAGCCGATGCTTGCCTTTCATTGGCAAAAGAATCGCCACTTCACCTTCATTTAGGTCAGGGCGTTTCAAAGGGCGATAGAATGGACACTGTGTTACAAAAGGGTGTGGAACTTGGGGTGTCTGAAATTACACCTATCATCACCGAGCGCTGCACCGTCAAGCTCGACGAGTCGCGCTGGGAAAAGAAAATTCAGCAATGGGAAAAGATCATTATCGGCGCGTGTGAACAAAGCGGCCGCAACGTTATTCCAACGCTTAATGCGCCAGTAAGGCTAAACCAGTGGCTGTCATCATCGACAAGCACAACTAGGCTTGTACTTGCTCCAGGGGCAGAGCAAAGCCTAGCCAGACAACCCTACAACACCCAGGGTTTTCGTTTATTGATCGGTCCTGAAGGCGGTTTATCCGAATCAGAAATACATATTGCAAATGAAAACGGCTATCAGTCGGTAAGCTTGGGTCCTCGGATATTGCGAACGGAAACCGCAGCAATTACCAGCCTAAGTATACTTCAAGCGCAGCATGGCGATTTTTAGCGCCGCTACCTTAAAACGTGGTTAGCTTGAAGAATTTAAGCTGTGCCCCAATATAACGCGATAAGAAGATAATCCATCTTTGATGGGATGTTAAAATTATTCAAGGTGAGAAACTATGCAATATACCGTTGGCGTAATCATGGACCCCATTGAGAGCATTAAGCCACATAAAGACACAAGCTTTGCAATGATGCTTGAAGCTCAGCGCCGCGGTGCAAAAGTTGTCTATTTTGAGCTAAAAGACTTGTACTTGGATAACGGTAAGCCTATGGGGCTAGGTAAGACCGTATCAGTAAAAGATCAAGCAACAGAATTTTATACTGTTGAGGATGAATTTACTGTTCACTTAGGGGATATCGATGTATTGCTAATGCGCAAAGACCCTCCTTTTGACAGTGAGTTTCTCTATGCCACTCAAATACTTTCGCTCGCTCAAGATGAAGGCGCGCTCGTGGTTAATAATCCGCAGGCGCTGCGTGATTACAACGAAAAGCTATTTACGTCCTACTTTCCAGAACATATTCCTCATACATTGGTTTCAAACAATCAAACCTTGATCCGCGAGTTTCACGCTAAGCACCAGGATATTATCTGTAAGCCATTGGACGGTATGGGCGGTGCCTCTATCTTCAGAATTAAACCTGACGGCAACAATTTGGGCGTTGTCATTGAAACGTTAACCAAGTTGGGCACGCGCTACATGATGGTCCAAGAGTATTTGCCAGAAATAAAAGATGGCGATAAGCGTGTACTAATTGTTGATGGCGAGGTCATGCCCTATTGCTTGGCACGCCTACCAACTAAAGGCGAGACCCGAGGTAATTTGGCTGCCGGAGGTACAGGTCGCCCGCAGCCTATTTCAGCGTCTGACAGAGCGCTCGCTGAGGCCATAGCGCCTACGCTAAAAGAAAACAATATTCTTTTTGTGGGTCTTGATGTTATTGGGAATAAAATTACCGAAATAAACATTACCAGCCCAACGTGCGTAAGAGAAATAGAGGCGGCTTACGACATTAATATAATTGGTGCGCTGTTTGATGCGATTGAAAAGCGCCTCACGAAGTAATGATCAAAAGGCTCAACACCATTGAGCCTTACACTGACTATACAATGAATAATGAGTTAGATAAGGCCTGCACACCATCAACTCGCAGTCCAATAGAAGTGAAAGAAAACCTATGACGGAATTGAAAAGCTTACAGAACCACTTTTTAGTCGCAATGCCGAGTTTGGACGATCCGTACTTTTCCCGATCACTCATTTATGTTTGTGAGCATAATGCTGACGGTGCAATGGGTATTGTAGTAAATCAGCCTTCCACAATGAACGTAAAGCAACTTTTAGAACAGACTGATAAAGACCTCAATGTGTCTGACGATAAAGCCGAGCAGATAGTGCTAGCTGGCGGTCCGGTCAGTCAAGAGCGCGGATTTGTGCTGCATTCGTCGCAAAAAGCATGGGCGTCGAGTCTCAAGCTTGCACCCGGCATAATGGTTACCACATCGAAAGATATACTTACTGCAATTGCCAATGACGAAGGGCCAACGGACGTGCTTATCGCCCTGGGCTATGCAGGTTGGACAGCAGGACAGCTTGAAAAAGAAATGCAAGCGAACGCGTGGCTGACATTCGAGGCCGATGAAGACATTTTGTTTAACACGCCCATGCACAAAAAGTGGCAGGCGACGGTTAATAAACTCGGGGTTGACGTTTGGCAGCTTGCACCAGGGGCCGGACATGCCTGAACTAGGTAGTCGTACAGTACTTGCATTTGATTTTGGTACTAAAAGCATTGGCGTGGCGGTAGGGCAAGAAATTACCGGCACCGCTTCTCCTTTAGCCGCGTTGAAAGCCCGAGACGGCATTCCAGACTGGACGGTTATTGAGAAACTCTACGAGGAATGGCAGCCTGATGTTGTCGTAGTGGGATTACCGCTTAATATGGATGGGACCGAGCAAGAAATGACCCAGCGAGCGCGCAAGTTTGCCAACCGATTGCATGGGCGATTTCGTGTTGCGGTAGAGACCTGTGATGAGCGCCTTACTACCACCGATGCCAAATCCATGCTATTTGAGCTAGGCGGCTATAAGAAATTGACCAAAGATAAGGTAGATAGTGTGTCTGCTTGTGTTATTTTTGCCAGTTGGAGTGAAAGCCAGTATGGCTAAGGCTATTGAGAAAGTTGTGCCTTTTCTTCGACCCAGCATAACAACGTGGCACTTCACATAAAAAATTATTGAGCTAACGTTATTCTGGGCGGTTTCCTTCGTTACACTGCCAACATAGCTCAAATGCGCTACCGTTTTCCTCTCCACACTGCGTGCAAAGCCAGTCTTCTCTGGCACTCGCTGCTTTATTTGCGTTGTTTATTAACGCTTCAACCACTTGAGAGGCTCTGCCATACCAACTCTCATCAACAAGCCATACTTCTTGTTGTGAGTCTTGCCAGGGCAACTCACCAATGGCGCCGCTAGCGAACTCGTTTTTTACCATATAAGGTATCGTTAGGGCGTCTAATTCACTGCGAACGGCTTGCATTTCAAAGGCATCTTGCGAAGTGAAAAGTTTTTTCAAAAGCTATCCTTATTCAGATCCAAAAGCAGCCACTGTGGGCTGCTTTTGTCATCTATCCTGTCTACTGAAATTAACAGACCACAAAAAATAAAGACCTGCAATATGTCTAAATTCAACTAAATCGCTTTCTAATCGTCCATATCAATGGACACGTTAGACAACGTGCCCAAACTAGATCCATCGCTAGTATCAAGCTTAATCATTAAGCGTAAGTCGTTAGGCGAGTCAGCATGGTGTAGCGCTTGATCCATATCGATCTTGCCCGCTTTGTAAAGATCATAAAGGGCCATATCAAAGCTCTGCATGCCCTGCTCTTTGCCCTTCTTCATCGCTTCTTTTAACGCACCAATTTCATTTCGCTGAATGAGGTCGCGCACTAGTGGTGAATTTAACAGTATTTCAATTGCAGCTACCCGGCCTTTACCATCCGGAGTAGGAACAAGCTGCTGGGCAACAATAGCCCGAATGTTTAGGCTTAAATCGAAGCGCAGCTTGTCGTGCTGATCTTTAGGCGCTAAATGCATAATACGTTCTATGGCTTGGTTTGCATTGTTAGCGTGCAATGTTGCCACACACAAATGCCCCGTATCGGCAAACGACATGGCGTATTCCATGGTTTCCATAGAACGAATCTCACCAATGAGAATGACATCTGGCGCCTGACGTAGCGAGCTCTTGAGAGCATCGTCAAAAGATTGAGTATCAATACCCACTTCACGCTGAGTAATAACGCAGTTTTTGTGCTCATGCACAAATTCAATAGGGTCTTCGATAGTTAATATATGACCATGAGAGTTTTCATTTCTATGACCAATAAGCGCAGCAAGCGAGGTTGATTTACCCGTTCCGGTTCCACCCACAAAAAGAACCAGACCGCGTTTGGACATAATGATTTCTTTCAATACTCGCGGCAGACCTAAATCATCCGCTTTGGGTATCTGAGTAACAATTCGACGAATGACCATGCCCGCTTGGTCTCGCTGCCAAAACGCCGAGCAACGAAAGCGGCCAATTCCCTCTCGCACTATCGCGAAGTTACATTCCTTCGAGGTATGGAATTCATTTTGCTGCTTTTCGGTCATGGCTTCATGAACAAGCGCTAATGAGGCGTCCTCAGAAGTCGCAGTTTCAGTGACAGGCGTAAGCTTACCGTTTATCTTGGCGCTAACAGGAAACCCTGCGGTAATGAACAAGTCCGACGCATTGGTGTCGACCATTTTTTGTAATAGTGAATCTAACATATCGGCCTCTAAAAGTTGTTCATCGACTGTTTATCCACCGACTTAGCCGCCGCATCTTGTTTAGTAATCACCCCCATGGCCACTAAACGCTGTAAGCACTGATCCATCGTTTGCATACCATGTGCCTGACCCGTTTGAATGACAGAGTACATTTGCGGCACCTTATCTTCACGAATAAGATTACGAATAGCTGGGATACCTACCATAATCTCATGGGCTGCTATTCGACCTCCCCCGACTTTCTTCAGCAGGGTTTGAGATATTACTGCGCGCAGCGACTCTGAGAGCATGGAGCGCACCATGGCCTTTTCTTCGGCTGGGAATACATCGATAATACGGTCGATAGTCTTTGGCGCAGAGTTAGTGTGAAGCGTTCCAAACACCAAGTGACCGGTTTCCGCAGCTGAAATAGCAAGGCGTATAGTTTCGAGGTCACGTAGCTCGCCCACTAGAATAACATCAGGGTCTTCACGAAGTGCAGAGCGCAACGCATTGTTAAACGAATGGGTATCGCGGTGCACCTCGCGCTGGTTTACCAAGCAAAGCTTGTTTTCATGAACGAATTCGATGGGATCTTCAATGGTGAGAATGTGCTCACGCTTGTGCGTGTTGATATGATCGACCATTGCTGCAAGCGTGGTACTTTTACCCGAGCCTGTTGCTCCCGTTACCAGTACAATTCCCGTAGGTTGGTTTATTATATCTTTAAAAATTTCAGGTGCGCCTAAATCGTCTAGCGTCAATACCTTGCTGGGAATGGTACGCAGTACAGCGGCAGCACCGCGATTTTGAACGAATGCATTTACACGAAAGCGCGACAGACCATTTACTTCGAAAGAAAAATCGGTTTCTAGATTTTCTTCGTATTCTTTGCGCTGCATGTCATTCATAATCTCATAAATGAGACTGTGCACTTGCTTGTGGTCGAGAGCAGGCACATTCAGTTTACGCATCTCGCCATCTACACGAATAATTGGTGGTAAGCCTGCTGATAAGTGTAAATCTGAGGCGTTATTCTTAACACTGAAAGCCAAAAGTTCGGTAATATCCACAACCACTTCTCCAAAACAAGGTGAATAATGCAAACAATAGCAGAAAGACTAAATTCCGCACTAAAAGGAATAGACCAAGCCGCTACCAGTGCACATCGTCCACCAAATTCCGTTAAATTGCTAGCGGTTAGCAAAACAAAACCCGTATCAGATATCATGGAAGCGTATGAAGCGGGACAACGAATGTTCGGTGAAAACTACGTACAGGAAGGTGTTGAAAAGGTTCAAGAACTTTCGCATCTCAGTGATCTGGAATGGCATATGATTGGCCCAATTCAATCAAACAAAACTAAAATCGTTGCTGAGCATTTCGATTGGGTTCAGTCCGTCGACAGAGAAAAAATTGCCCGTCGCTTAAATGACCAACGACCTGATACAATGCCGCCGCTCAATGTGTGTATTCAGGTGAATATTGATGATGAAGACAGCAAATCAGGGGTCGCATTAAGCGAATTAGACGCACTCGTAACGCTCATAGAATCGCAGGAACGCCTAATTTTGCGTGGATTGATGGCCATTCCCAAAGCCAACCCGAGTGAAGAGCAGCAGCATAAGTCGCTTGCCAAACTTAAAGAATTATTCGACCACTACCATACATCACTGAGCAATTTTGATACCCTATCCGTAGGAATGAGTAGTGATATGGCAGAAGCGATTCAGCACGGGTCGACGATGGTGCGCGTAGGTACCGCTATTTTCGGCAAACGAAATTAGGTCGACACCTCACTACACAGACTTAAACGAAACTAATTAATAGGATTTACATGCAACAGAAAAAATTAGCATTTATTGGCGCGGGTAACATGAGCCGCAGCATCATCAGTGGTCTTATCAAATCTGGTTACGCCAAAGAAAATATCTTGGCGGCAAACCCTTCCACACCCAAGTTAGACGGCCTGAAAGCCGAGTTTGGTATTCACACCACACAATCTAATGATGAAGCTTGCCAATTCGCTGATGCCATCGTGCTTGCGGTAAAACCACAAATAATGGGCGATATGTGCGCCGAGTTACAAAAGAACAATGACCTATCTGGCAAGTTGTTTATGAGTATTGCTGCCGGTCTACCCGTTGCTCGGCTTCAAGAAATGCTAGGTGGTGAATACCCTGTTGTTCGCATTATGCCAAACACCCCAAGCTTGTTAGGTAAGGGTATGTCGGGCATGTATGCCGACGACACGGTTTCAGAATCTGACAGGCAATACGTTGACGATGTAATGAACAGCGTGGGCGAAACCGTATGGGTAGATAAAGAAGAGGGTATAAACGGTGTTATCGCTGCAGCGGGCAGCAGCCCTGCTTATTTCTTCTTGTTCCTGCAAAATATGCAGGAAGAAGCCATGAACATGGGCTTTGATAAAGCGCAATCGCGCTTAATGGTTCAGCAGGCCATGTTAGGCGCTGCCGAAATGGTTTGTAACAACCCTGATCTTGAATTAAGCGAGCTTCGTGCCCAAGTTACGTCTAAAGGCGGCACGACAGCAGAAGCCGTAAATACTTTCATTAATGAAGGTTTACAAGACATTGTCAGCAAGTCGATGCGCGCAGCCGTAGCACGTGCTGAAGAAATGGCAAAACAGCTATAACGTATTAGGAAAAGCACAACATGAATGCAACGGTATTTTTGGTTGATACCTTATTTAGCCTTTATTTGATGGTGGTTATTCTGCGCCTTTGGTTACAAGTGGTTCAAGCAGATTTCTATAATCCACTTAGTCAGTTTGTTGTAAAAGCAACCCACCCTATCGTGGGGCCGTTGCGCCGTGTCATCCCGTCAATCGGCAGATTCGACACCGCTACCTTTGTGTTAGCGGTGGCCGTGTGTGCCCTCAAACTAATTACATTAGGGCTCATGTTTGGCGGTAGCCTTAACCCCGTCGGCATTGCTATTCTGTCATTGATTGGCGTGGTAAAAGAAACCTTGTCGCTGATGTTTTGGGTATTACTATTACGGGCTATTTTAAGCTGGGTATCGCAAGGTCAATCTCCTGTTGACTACGTTTTATATCAGCTTACCGAACCGTTTTTAGCGCCTATTCGTAAAGTGATCCCTCCGTTAGGCGGCTTGGACTTATCGGTGCTTATTGCCATCATTGCATTACAGTTTTTACAGCTACTGATCCAAGATACTTTCCCTATGTAATTAATGTCTACATACCGACATATCAATAGGAATCTACGGTTCAAGCAATGAAGTCTGTTGCATCGTGAGCGGAAAAACATAAGTAAAAATGAAGGCAACGATAAGGTCTATCATGAATAAATTAAACCGAATTAAAAAAGGCTATTTGGCATTTCTTGCAATAGCGATGGCTTGCTTAAGCATTTCTGTTTTTGCCGAGCAAAAGCAAACGCTGGGTGAATGGGATGTACATTATATGGTGGTCGGCACCCCATTTTTAACGCCCGAAGTAGCTGCTAGCTATGGCATCGTAAGAAGCAAGTTTAATGCGCTGGTGAACATTTCTGTACTCGACAAAGTTTCTGGCGAAGCGCAACGTGCAGACGTCACAGGTACAGCAAAGAACCTCTTAGGTAACACCCGCAAGCTCACCTTCAAAAAAGTTGAAGATGGCGACGCAATTTATTATTTAGCTGTTTTACCGTTTCGCGATCAGGAAACCTTTAGGTTTGATATTGATGTACAAAAAGGTGCGAGTAAACAAACGTTGAAGTTCCAGCAAAAAATGTATGTTGATGAATAGATAGCGATATATTTAAGCACTTACGCCAAATATAAGCGTAACAGTTAGCTCATGCGTTGCACCAAGTCATGGTTAATAAATTTAACCTATTCAAAGCGAGATTTCCGTTTAACGGGTATCTCGCTTTTTTATTATTATAAAAACTTGATGACTCTCCTTTACCAATTGCATGCAGTGGTAAATAATCAGAACAACTGGTCGGTCAAGCTAAGGTTTATACGTTGTGCGGTAAACCTTAGCGCGTAAACCTTACACCAGTCGCCTTCATAGCATATAAAAACAGAGAATAATTATGAGTACGCCCTCGTCGCAGCCTTCACCTTACCCTCACCTACTTGAACCACTAGATTTAGGTTTTACTACGCTTCGCAACAGAACGCTAATGGGTTCTATGCACCTTGGCCTTGAAGAAGAAAAAGGCGGTTTCGACAAACTAGCTGCATTTTATGCCGAGCGTGCGAAAGGCGGTGCAGGTCTTATCGTAACTGGCGGGATCAGCCCTAATATTTCAGGTTGGGTAGCGCCCTTCGCCGGAAGAATGACGCGCTCAAGTCATGCAAAAAAACATCGTGTGATTACTGATGCTGTGCATAAAGAAAACGGCAAAATTTGCATGCAAATTCTGCATTCAGGCCGTTACGGTTATCATCCTCTAGCCGTTTCAGCCTCACCTATGAAGTCGCCTATCACACCTTTTAAGCCACGGGAACTTTCCTCACGGGGCGTAAGAAGCACCATTAAAGACTACATAAAATGCGCTAGCTTAGCCCAAGATGCAGGATACGACGGCGTCGAAATTATGGGCTCTGAAGGTTATCTGATTAACCAGTTTTTCTGCGAGCGTACCAATCATAGAAGTGACGAATGGGGCGGCAGTCTGGAAAACCGTGCTCGTCTTGCTGTAGAGATAGTTAAAGGCGTACGGGAAAAAGTAGGTACTAACTTCATAATTATTTACCGACTGTCTATGCTGGATTTGGTTGAAGGCGGGGCTAAATGGGATGAAGTCGTGTACTTGGCTAAAGAAATTGAAAAAGCAGGCGCAACACTCATTAATACCGGCATTGGTTGGCACGAAGCGCGGGTCCCCACTATTTCCACCTCGGTGCCTCGCGCGGCGTTTACCTGGATAACCGAACGGATGAAAAAAGAGGTGTCTGTCCCTCTTATTACGACTAACCGTATCAATACGCCTGAAGTTGCAGAGTCGGTGTTGGCTCAAGGTCATGCTGATATGGTGTCGATGGCCCGCCCTTTCCTGGCTGATGCACACTTTGTTGCCAAAGCCATGCGCAATGAATCAAAGCTTATCAACACCTGCATTGCGTGTAATCAGGCATGTCTTGACCACGCATTTGAACAAAAGCGTGCGAGCTGCTTGGTCAACCCGCAGGCATGCTATGAAACTGAACTGACTTTTGAACCCACCCAAAACAAGAAAAAGTTAGCGGTAGTAGGTGCAGGTCCAGCTGGTCTGGCGTTTTCCATGTATGCCGCTGAACGTGGTCATGACGTACATTTGTTCGATAAAGCCGCTGAGATTGGGGGGCAATTTAACTACGCTAAACAAGTGCCAGGCAAAGAAGAATTTTACGAAACGTTACGCTATTTCGACAATCAGTTGGCACGTGTTGGCGTTACTCTCCATCTTAATACTGACGTGAATGCTGAAAACCTTGCTAAAGGCGGCTTTGATGAAGTCGTGTTAGCAACCGGTATCAACCCACGTAAACTGACAATTGAAGGCCACAACCACCCCAAAGTGATGAGCTATTTGGATGTACTGCGAGACCACAAGCAGGTAGGCAAAAAAGTAGCAATTGTGGGCGCTGGCGGTATCGGTTTTGATGTGGCAGAGTTTTTAGTTGAGCATGAACATTTAGCCAAAGATAAAGACAAATGGCTTGACCACTGGGGTATCGATAAAGATTATTCAACGCCAGGTGCGCTCAAACAAAAATCAATAGCGCCTTCAGACCGCGACGTTTATTTACTTCAGCGTAAGACCTCAAAAGTAGGCAAAGGGCTTGGCAAAACAACGGGCTGGATCCACAGGCAATCATTAAAACACCATAATGTACAGATGATAAATGGGGTAAGCTACGAAAAAGTGGACGATGAGGGTCTACACGTTCTAATCAACGATAAACCAAAAGTATTGCCTGTTGATCATATCATTGTATGCGCAGGCCAAGAGCCGTTTAAGCCTCTCCAAGAACCGCTGGAAAATGCGGGATTAACTGTACACATTATAGGTGGGGCTGATGTAGCTGCAGAGCTAGACGCCAAGCGTGCGATTCGTCAAGGCGCGGAGCTCGCAGCGAATATTTAAAACTGATCAAACATGATAGCGTTGCCGTCTGGGTCTTTAACGATTAAATGCCCAGGGCCGCTATCGCCTTTCACAGGAACCTCTAGGGCTATTCCCTGTTCTACTAGGTCAGCCTGAAGGGCTCTAACATCGTCAGGGTTAAAAGTCATAATATTGTCTTCAAACATTCCTTCGAATAGGCCAATCATGGTGGTGCCATTTTTCATCATTAACCATTTGTCTTCCACCGAGCCGCATGAAGGCATGGCTTTAAAGCCCAACGCCTCATAAAATGCCTTCGACTTGCTGATGTCCTTTACCGCTAAACTCAACGAAAATAGCCCTAAATCCACCTTCCGCTTCCTTATAAGTCGTAAATAATGATTAATTACTACTCTAGTGAAGCTACTTACCAATATCACTGCCATTGGTCGCAAAAACGAAAAAAGCCAGCAAGGCTTTAAACTTGCTGGCTTTAATATGTTTTAACGTCTACCTAGTGTGTAGATGCTATCTAACTTTTCTGGCTCGCAATCCAGCGGTCAATTTTCTGTTCAAGTATGGCCAATGGTATACCACCTGTATTTAACACCTGTGCATGAAATTCACGGATATCAAAATTATCACCTAACGCTTTTTCAGCGCGAGTACGCAATTCCTGAATTTTTAGCGCGCCAACTTTGTAAGACAGGGCTTGGGAAGGAATAGCGATATAACGCTCTACCTCAGCCACAACTTCTGTACGTGTCATACCTGAATTATCAAGCATAAAGTCGATAGCTTGTTCTCGGGTCCACCCTTTGGCATGAATACCTGTATCTACCACCAAACGCATGGCGCGCAGTTGTTCATCTTGAAGCGTACCATAGCGATTCCATGGGTCATCGAAGAAGCCCATTTCGTAGCCTAACGTTTCAGAATACAGCGCCCAACCTTCACCGAAGGCAGGAAGGAAGCTAAAGCGCATAAATGAAGGTAGCGCTTCATTTTCTTGCGCTAGACTCACTTGGAAATGGTGACCCGGCGCGCCTTCGTGTAGGTACAAGGTAACGTTCCCTGTGGTTAAGCGACTAGGAAGGTCATACGCGTTAAAGTAGAAAGTACCTGGGCGTGAACCATCAGGCGTGCCCGGCTGATAAGAACCACCCGCGCTAAATTGCTCAATGGCGGGATCATACGGTTTTATTTCTAGTTCAGACTTTGGCAATAAAGAAAAGTATTGGTCAATTTTCTCGTCAACTTCGCGGCCAATATCGTAATAGCTTTGCGTTAGCGCCTCGCGACTTTCAGGCTTAAACTTAGGGTCGGTGCGCACATAGTCGAAGAACTCGTTTAGCGTCCCTTCAAACTTCACTTCATCCTTAATTTCAAGCATGTCAGTTTTGATACGCTTCACTTCTTTCAAGCCCAGTTTGTGAAGTTCATCTGGCGTCATCGGCAACGTTGTAGAGCCTTCCACCATAAGCTGATAAAGCTTCGCGCCGCCTTTCATATCGCTAAGGCCAATAGTTTCACGAGCAACGGGAAGGTACTCGTCGCGAAGGAAGTCACGCATACGTGTAGTTGCATCGTAAATATCTTGCGTCGCTTTTTCGTAATCAGCAGTTAAACGAGCTTTTTCTTCATCAGAAAAGCTCTCTGGGAGCATGTTGATTGGCCCCCAATATTGTGACTCTTTAATTGGGATAGCCAACTGGGTATCAAACTGCTTAATTACGCGGTCAATAGTAAGCTTGGTTTCAAGCACGCCACTTTCCATGCCTTCTCGAAACTTATCGATAGCGCGGTCAGAAATCGCAATGTAATCTTCATGGCGAGATAGGTTATTTTGGTAATCCTCTACCGTTTTAAATGGCGCTGCGCCCTTTCCGCTCGCAAAGGTTGGATAGAAGGTGTGAAACCCGCTGAAGTGGTTAACAGGACGAACTTCAGTTAGCGCTTCAATCTCGTCTGTCGACATTTTCAGCGAGCGCTCTTGGTTGTATTTAAATACATCGTAGGCAAGCTTGTCTGTATCGCTTAATTGACTACGGTCAATTTGTTTAAGCTCTGACAAGTTTAGCAGTGTGGCCGTTTTGCCAGCTAATGCATGGGAGTCTGTTAAGAAATCTCCCATTCTATCTGCATAACGCATATCGCCACGGAAAATAGCCATAATAGGGTTTAGCTCTATATTGCGCTGATCAGCAGCCGCAAATAGTGTAAAAAGCTTATCGTGCTCAGACGCGTCTTTTGCTGCCGACACACTTGGTTTATCGTTTTGCTGCTTTGCGTGATTATGAGCAAACGCCACCGTAGCGCTGAAGCCTAAAGCCATAGTAACTGCGCTACTAACCAGTAGTGTTTTAAATGCTTTCATATTTGTTCCTTGTTTTATCGCCGCTATTTTGCAGCTATTTCGCCGCCGTTTTGCAGCTATTTCGCCGCCGTTTTGCAACGAGGGCGCTGTCGTGTTTAATTCGTTATAATTTTAAGTGCTATATCGCTTAGCGGATGCGCGGAGCCACCAGACGTTATTTAAACTTCGTATGCTGCATTTCTATTAAAAGCCTCAAGGTCAGATTCTTTTAAGAGAAGCTTTATAAGTCTCATCTTGAGAACATGCATATGCGCTATTAGTTTTCGGCTATCTGAGCCATTTCTTTTCGCCACGCTCTCTCATGCGCTTCTCGACTTAATACGCGCTGCGCGTAAACCGAAACATTTTCTAAATTTCCATCTAATGTTAAGTCTAATCTACTTCCTTTCGCCCATGCCAAAATATGACCTGCTATAACGTCAGCCATGGTAAACATGCTGCCGCACACAAATTCGTTGTCGCCAAGCATGGACGAAAATACGGGAAGAGCTCGTTTAAACTCCCATACTGCCACATCTCGCATTTGCTCAAGCCTTTGCTCTTTAGGCAACGCGAAGGTGTGCTTCGCTAAGTTCCAGATGGGCTGTTCTAACTCGTTAGTAAGAAACAGCATCATCTCTTCATATTTGGCTCTTTCAAAACTACCGGGTGCAGGAATAAACTCATGCATACCGTGTCTTTCAGCCAAAAAAGTGACAATAGCTGCTGATTCAGTCAAGGTACCTTCAGGTGTTGTAAGTACTGGGATTTTGGCGGCGGGGCTAATTGCCTTGTATTCATCGGACAGATGCTCGCCTGCCTTTAAATCAATAACCTTGTAGTCGTAAGGTAAACCAATTTCTTCCAACGCCCATGCTATTCGTACCGAGCGCGTTTTCGGGTAGCCGTAAAGCGTATACATATCCCGCCCTTATCAAGTTAATGTGTATTCACTTTAAGTCTAATGCGCTAAGAGTGCTAGCGACATATTGTAACTGAGTTTTAAGGGTGTAATTAAAGGTTTACCAAACCACGGGACTTCAATTTTATGGCGTGCATTACATACGACTTGCACATTAAAGGTGCTTCTGACTTCAAATGTCGGCTTTTTTCCCCATTAATTCGTTCATCTTTCCTTTCTATAAACCTATAACCACGCAGGCGGCGACTATTATTCCGATTCACCTAAAAAGCTGGGCGGCGGTGGTGAGCGCGTCGCTTGTGGTGTAATTGGGAAATAAGCCCTGGAAAGTTTATTTAGAACTCAAATGAACTCATTAAATTCCAAAATCAAGAAAAGCGGCCAATGCCGCTTTTCTCTCATCTGTTTGAAAAAAGGTTTTTGCTGTTTTCTCAGCTTTTGTTCAGTTTGTATTCCAACGTAATATTAGCGTTTAGAAGTTGAGATACGGGGCAATTCTCTTTCGCGTCCTGTGCAATTTTTTCGAACTCATCTTCGGTAATACCTTCAACATTGGCATCCAGGCTTAGCGCTGATTGAGTAATTTCAAAACCGTCATCGCTCTTCTCTAAAGTAATTTTAGCCGTCGTATTTAACTCGCCATCGTCATAGCCAGCGTCTGATAGTGCAAATGAAAGCGCCATTGTGAAGCAACTTGCGTGAGCAGCACCAATTAGCTCTTCAGGGTTAGTCCCTTTTCCGTCTTCAAATCGTGTATTAAAACCATAGGGCTGATTAGACAATGCACCTGTTTCTGTAGAGATACTCCCCTTCCCTTTTTTGCCAAGTGGTTTGTACGCTGCACTACCTGATTTTACTATCGACATATCATTCATCCTTACATTTTTGACTGAACTAACTTCTCGCTAAACGTTTTGACTGCTACGAACATATTCAAACTCTAACTGAACTGCTTTAAACAGAGCTTTTAGCAATAAGCGGGTTAAAGCCAACCTGCGGTCAAACAAATCGGCTTTTATGTAACTTCAATAATGCAAACGCTTTGCCGACATCACAATTTAGCGCTCCCCCTTGTTATGCCTGGCCTTAGGAAAGAGCAGGTTTATATGTAAGGTAAGCTAATGACTAAAAACATAGTCAGACTACAGACTAAAGTGAAAATTTTACGTGCTGGCTTGCTACATTTTTTTGAAAGAAGTTATCTAAAAAGGTGGAGAAACAGCAGAAGACGAATACTGCGATGAAATATTTCGCGCACTTAAACGTTCTCTATTGGTGTGGCGTATATGATTAGGAAGTAGGTCAATAGTTTTGCACCATTTCGACATTTCTAATTATTAGCGCAGAATTCGTTATCACGACAGAAGGTAAAAAATGAAATCAACTTTCTCTACATTACTTCTAAGCGCTGTGCTTAGTACCGCTATTTTTTTACCAGCATCTTATGCAGACGAAGCCGTTTTAGCGGGTGGCTGCTTTTGGTGTATGGAATCTGATTTTGAAAAGCTAGAGGGGGTAACCGATGTAGTCTCTGGCTTCACCGGTGGAAGTGCGCCAAATCCAACCTACAACGGCAATCACAAAGGGCACTATGAAGCGGTCAAAATAACCTATGATGGATCAAAACTTTCATACCGAGATATTCTTGATCATTTTTGGGTAAACATAGATCCCTTCGACAGCCGCGGACAGTTTTGTGACAAAGGCCCAAGCTATTTAAGCGCCATATTTGTTGCTAACGATAAAGAGCGGGCGATTGCAGAAAAAACGAAAGCGGCAGTAATAGCCCAGTTTCCGAATAAAGAGATTGTTACACCTATTTTCGACGCCTCTACTTTTTATCCAATAAAGGGCGATGAAATTGGTCATCAAGATTTCTACAAAAAAAGTCCTGTTCGCTACAAATTCTATCGATGGAACTGCGGTCGCGACCAGCGTTTAAAAGAAATTTGGGGGGACAAGGCATTGGGAAAGAAAGATTCTTAACCCAGCAGTACGAACGCTAGACCAAATGATACAACACCGCAAAAAACGGGCAGCCCTAAACTTCTGTATTTACGCCATGTAAGTGTAGTTATAAAAACGCCAATAGCAGTTGCGGCCCAGCTTTCTGCTGATGGCGCTTTTGGAATAAGCGATGCTCCCAACATGGCCGCTATCATCAATGGGCCAAGTACACTCAACCAAGTAGGCAAACGTGCTTGGGTGTTGTTGGCCTTGTGTTTATTAAAGTGACGCTGTGTCCACAACAAGGGCCCTACACGCAAAGCATATGTACCTACTGCGGCTACTATAATTGCTACCCAAGTATCAATTGGCATTGAACTGCTTCCTATCGACATGTGACGTAAGTACGTAAAAAGTTAGTGCACCGCATAGTGCGGCGAATGGAATAGCTGCGTTTTTAAAGCTACCAAGTGCAATAACTAACGCAGCCGCGATGGTTACAAGTAGAGTAGTACTCCATAGTTTACTTGAAAACTTGGGGGCTAATAACACGAGAAAAAGCGCTGGTAACGCGAAGGGCATTACACTATCAAGCACTGGCCACTGCTGTGTGAGCGACTCACCAGCAATGCCACCCAGCGCAGTGCCCAAAATCCAACTTAGCCATGCAACCATCGAAACGCCCTTAAACCAATCTACCTTTCTGGAATCTTCTAGTATCGGTAAGCGAGCGTGTGCAAGCGCAAATATTTGATCTGTTAGACCATGCATTAAAAAGGGCCATGCCTTACTTTGCGGCAAATATGGCACTAAATTTGGGGCATATACTACATGGCGAACGTTTACCAATAATGTCATACATACCGCGAGCCAGAGCGACGAACCTGCCGCCACCATAGCAACTAACAGAAACTGCGAGGCCCCTGCGTAAATAAATACAGAAATCAGCGTGGCCTCTAGTGTGGAAAAACCCGCTTGAACCGCAATAACACCAAATGAAATGGCAACCGGAATGTAACCACCCAGCAGAGGCAGCCCGTCTATAACACCCTGTATTAGTCCACTTCGCATTGCAGTCGTGCTCATTGCTTTGTCTCTTTTTAATAAACGATAGCGATCAGGCATTTCGCCCAATCGTCTTGTATTTCATGTACGTGAGTTAAATCAGCGCTGCAAGCCACAATTTGACCCCGACAATATGTTACCGTAAATGTGAATCGTTACTTGATTTATATTTCATAGAAGCACATGTTTTTTGCCTAAAAGTCAGAGGCATCATTTTGCAATTACCTTTTAACCATTCTTGAAAAAACACGCCAAGCCCTTTCCCTTAACATAAAGGTAACAATCAAGTCGTTGAATACACTAATAAATCTTATCAGCTACCGTTACGTTGCTAACTTGATGATGTTACGATCTTTCCTAGTCGACGGATAGGTGGAAGATCAAGCCACGTGCTGCTTATCTTCAATGGGAAAGCGTCATTTGAGGTTTACCGCTTTTATTCGCAGAGCCGTTACACATTGCAAAAATCGGCAGTCTCACTGCTTGTCCGATTTTGCATGTGTGGGCGTTTTGTTATGTCGGCTAAATGCAAAACGTTAGTGTCCAGCTTAATGGGAAACAAAAACTGAAGGAACAAAAGGTCGTTTATGGCAAACCAAACTGACGAGGTGGCGTCTAATCCTGCGGATCACAACCATACTCCTGGAAAAGGAGAATATTCACTCGCCACTATTACATTCTGGTTGGCTTTCGGTACCTTCGTTATAGGATGTAGCGAATTTGCTGCTATGGGTCTATTACCTTACTTTGCAGATGACTTCGGCATTACCGAACATGTCGCGGGCTACGCAATCAGCGCCTACGCCGTCGGGGTGGTTGTGGGTGCGCCGCTTATAACCATATTCTTTTCTCGGCTTGCCCGCCGCACCATGCTTATTTCAATGATGGTGTTTTATGCAGTTGGAAACCTGCTTACAGCACTGGCATGGTCAGAATGGACAATGAATATTGCTCGTTTCATTGCCGGCCTGCCCCACGGCGCCTATTTCGGTATTGCCATGCTATTCGCCGCTGATATCGCAGGAAAAAATAAACGTGCGCAAGCGGTTAGTAACGTCATTCTAGGCTTGGCCATTGCCAATATTATTGGTGTGCCGTCAATTAGTGGCATAGGGCAAATGTTTGGTTGGAGAACCGGATTCTTCATGATTTCGGCTTTCGCTATAGTGACTGCCCTCATGGTGTGGAAAACGGCACCGTATCGAGGGCCCAACCCAGATGCCAAACCGCTCACTGAGCTTAAAGCCCTTAAAAATAAAGACGTTTTGCTAGTGCTGCTAATGGGCGCAATTGGCTTTGGTGGTATGTTTTCGGTGTACTCCTACTTCAGTGCCTCGTACCTGAGTACCACAACAGCCCCAGAATGGGGAATATCTGCAACCTTATTGATTTACGGCATTGGCGTAACGCTGGGTAACATTATTGCCGGACGGTATTCTGAAGGCCGTCTGCTCACTTCAGCCATAATGTTTCAACTACTGCTAGGCTTATCGGCAGCAGCTTACGCAGCTTCTATGGGCAACCCTTACCTAATGGCAATATCACTATTTTTCATAGGTATCGGGGGCGGCATGGTCGTTCCGCTACAAACTAGGTTAATGGATGTGGCAGGCGACGCACAAACACTGGCTGGTGCGATGAATCATGCGGCGTTTAACACAGCCAACGCATTAGGGCCTTGGCTGGCGGGTATGGCTTTATCTGCTGGCTATGGCTATTCTTCAACGGGCTGGGTAGGTATTGCTCTTGCTGTGGGCGGTGTGCTGGTTTGGCTGGCGATCGTGATGTCGGCGCGCAATACCAAAGCTCAGACAGCAACGGTATCCGATTAAGCTGCTGATTTGTGCTGGCGGATACAATTGCCAGCACATCTTCTTAGGGTGATACCATATCTTGCTGCCATTCCTCTCAAAGCCTTGGCGCCGCCCTTCTTTCCCCAACCAGAACCGATAGAACGACGTAAGTGTCTGTTCAACAATACCCTCTTTTACTAAACCTCGAAGAACGTTGGCTAACGGAAGCGACACCTGATGCTTTATCACCCCCACCATTATCGACATCCTCATTATTAATAAGTCCCACCATAGTTAACATTAAATTAACGATACATTTTCTTTCAATTTAAAAATTTTTGTCTATAACTTACAGTTGGGTGCTCACACGACGCTTAATAAAACAACTACAAAGCGTTAAACGTGTACATGAGTATTCACTACCTGTCCTGTTAATAAGAGAAAGATACATGAGCAGACCAACACTCGTATTAAGTTTAGCGTCAATTGTAAGCGCTTCCATACTTTTAAGTGGCTGTCAGAATGATGACGAAGCGATAGGCGGCCAGCTTGAAAATCCACCTCCTCCTACCTCAGCAAATTTTGAACTTGTTTGGGCTGATGAATTCGACGGCTCTGCTGTAGATACGAGCAAGTGGGAAATACAAGTCGGAGACGGCACATCAGTGGGATTACCACCGGGATGGGGTAACAACGAATTACAATATTACACGGCTGACAACATAACGGTGGAAGACGGAACATTAATCATCGAAGCACGTGTTGGTGACTCTCCTGACCCTAATTTCGCTTACACCTCCGGTCGTATGCGAACTCAGGGCTTATTCGATTTTACTTACGGTCGAATAGAGGCGAGCATTCAAGTTCCCGAGGGTGTTGGACTTTGGGCCGCTTTTTGGACCCTTGGCAGCGATCCATCTCCATTTGGAGAGTGGGCGGCGCGTGGTGAGATAGACGTAATGGAAAGCTTCGGTCAGGCTACGCCATTTGTCGCAGGTACTGCGCACTTCGGTCAGCGATTTCCTCTAAATGTTAGCGAGTCTAAAACCTACGATATCGACCCTACAGATGGTTTTCACCAATACGCGGTTGAATGGGACTCGCAGCGCATTCGTTGGTTTATAGACGGTGATCACTATTTTACAATCAGCAGAGATACCTACTGGAATTATTATTTCAAAAACCAAATGGAAGGGTTTCTCTCTGGTGAGAACGATGCGCCTTTCAATGAAGATCAGCATCTCATTGTTAACCTAGCCGTTGGAGGCAATCCTGCAGGTGTACCCAACCCCAATGACGCAGACGTATTTCCCGGGCAGCTTTTGGTCGACTACATTCGCGTTTATCAATGCCCTCTACCACCTTTAGGCGACGGTCTTGGGTGCGAAAATAGCATAGATGAGGTAGACCCGTTTGTTATCACTCAAGGAGGCGACGGTACGCCGCCCCCACAAGATGTAGTCGTAAATACGTTCCCTTTGTATGACAACGCTCCGGGCGTGTTATTTAGCGGCACTAACAGCGAAAGACCTTTGGGCATTGGTGTATTCGACAATGACGGTGCGCTAACCGTTGCTGAAGTAGAGTCAAGTGACACGACGAGAGGTACGGTAATCGAAGTCACTACAAGTGGTGGCGGAAATATCCAAATAAATGATCCAGAAGGCAACACCTTTGAATTATTTGGAATGGGTAGAGCCGACAACAACGAGTTTTATGGCGGCGAATTAAAATTTGACGTGTACATCGACAGTGCTGCCACACAAGCGACCGCGCTGCAAGTAGGCGTTGACAGCGGTTTCCCAAATATTGGATTTACCCAGGTGCCGCTTGCTAACCTTCCTACTGACGAGTGGACATCAGTATCTCTAGCACTAAGTGACGTTATCCAGAGCAATATTGGTGCGTTTGGCGGCGGCCCAATGAATGTCGAGGAAGTCGTAAACCTCATTGTACTTGAACCAGTAGGTGGCGCTGCGAAAATGCGGTTCGACAATATACGGCTGGTGTGCGGAACGCCACAATCTGAGCCGTGCGGTATTGTTCGAATTACTACCGTGCCGCAAAACGTATTCATTGATGAGGTTGACCCCTTCTGGACCTTTGGCATAGGCGCAGTCGATAGCGGATCTGGCTTTGAAACCTACACCGATGGAAGCAATCCCGATGGTGTTAACAAAATAGAATGGGAAATTGTCACCAGCGACGATGCATTACGAGACCAAGTTATCGATATCACCTTCAATGGCGATGGAGAAAACGGCGTATGGTTTATCGCAACGGACCCTCAGAATTTAGCAGGATACAATAATGGCGCAGTGGTGTTTGATTTGTTTGTGTCAGACTTTGGTAGTGAAACAAACACCATTACTATGCAAATAGACTGTGTATTCCCTTGCACAAGCGGTCCACAAGACTTAGGTCGACCGGCTGATGGCGAGTGGCAGGAAATTGAAATTCCTCTCAATCAACTTATCAACGCCGGGCTAAACACCACGACAGTCAGTGCTGGTTTGGTGCTTTCAGTTACGGATGTTAACGCCACCACTTCGTTCACTATCGATAACGTTCGTTGGGAACCGTTTACCGATATCGTGGAAGAAGAAGTACTACCGCTAAGTTTTTACGCAGACTTTGAAGGCGTTGACCCTCAAGCCACTGCACTGGGTAACAACTGGATGAGTTTTGGTACGGCTTTTACTGCTGACGGAAGCTTTGTTTACAATTATGGCGCACCATTTGGTACCCCACTCAACTCTAATAGCTTTGCTAATATTGCCGTGGGACAAGGCGATGCTGCGCAGGGCTCACAACAGTTGGTGTTGTTCAACGATTACAACAATGCCGACCATGGTAATGGCTTATTTATAGAAGCGGCGACATTCCAACAGTTTAATTTGGTTGCTGAAGACACCGGTACTTACACCTTTACCTTCGATGCAAGGGCACCAAGCGAAGGCGCAATTGCTGACCCTACAACAGCCACCGCCTACGTACAGACCTTAGATCCCAGCAATGGATTTTCAACCACCGCACGGGTAGAAATTGATCTGTCGGCGATATCAGGTAGCGACTGGCAAACTTATAGCGTCAACTTTGATATCACCGACGCTATGGCTGGCCAATTACTAGAGTTTGGTTTCACCTCTAGGACAACCAACTTTGCGCCTTCAGCCATCATTGTCGATAACGTTGACTTTGATAAAGCACAACCGGGTGTGTTCTACGAAACAGATTTCGAATCAGGTAACGCTGGTGCAGGAGAAATTGGTGATGGATGGCTAAGCTTTGCAGCGGTATTTGCTGACGGCAACTTTGCCTATAGTTACGGTCCATTCCCCTCCCCTAACAACACGGGCGGGTTCACAAGTTATGCCACTGGCGAAGCTGGTGAAGCGCAAGGTACTCAGTACTTAAACGTATTCAGTGATTACAATAATGGCGACCATGCTAATGGCTTGGTGATTGAAGCCGCTAGTTTCCAAGAGACCGTGTTCAGCGCGTCTGACGCCGGTAGCTACGTGTTCTCATTTGACGCTAAAGCACCGTTTGAAGGGGGGATTGCCCCACCCACCACAGCGTATGCCTACATCAGAGTACTCGATCCTAACAACGGTTTTGCATCTAGTGTGGACGTGAGAGTGGATTTGAGTGCGGTAAGTAATACGGAATGGGCTCGCTACAATGTTGAGGCGACACTAGACGAGAGTTTAGACGGTCAAATCCTTCAGTTTGGTTTTTCAAATTCAGCTACTGACTATAACCCCAGCGGTGTCTTCTACGACAACGTTAATTTTTCAATAGTTGAATAGGGAGGGTCAAAAATGAAATGTTTTAATCGAGATTTTAATGACATGCCAACAATTACAACATCGGTCGGTGCGGGAAACCTTATGAAATTATTCGGACACTGTATCTTGGCCTCTTCCATTGTCTTTAGTGTCGCATCGGCGGTTGCACAAGAAGTAGAAAAAACCGAGGAAGAAAAGGAAGCAGACTTAGAACGCATAGTGGTAACCGTAGAACGTCGCTCTCAAGATATTCAAGATTTAGGAGGAACAGCGTTTGCGTTTTCTGGCGAAGACCTAAAGGCACAAGGTATTCAAGATATCACCGATATTTCTGAGTCCATTCCCGGTTTAGAAATCGGTAATAATCAAGGTAACGTAGAGGTATGGATCCGCGGTATAGGCAGCTCTAACAATACTGAGCTTGGCGACCCGGCGGCGGCGACGCATTTAGACGGCGTATATATACCGCGCCCCTCTGGTATCGGTTCAGCATTTTTCGATATATCTCGCGTTGAAGTAAACGTTGGTCCTCAAGGTACCCTCCGCGGAAGAAATGCGACCGCTGGCTCTGTCAACATCATCCCTTGGCGCCCAGCTATTGGTCAGTGGAATGGCAGTGCCGAAGTTGAGTTCGGTAATTACAATCACCGGACTATCACAGGCGCTTTAAATATTCCCGTCAATGACGTCTTGGCCTTTCGTGTTGCCGGTATCAAAACCGACCATGACTCGTATTACAACGATGTTGGTCCGCTCGATCTTGAACTGGCGGAAGCCGCTGATAATCTAGGCTTAAGATTTCAAGCGCTTTACGAGCCTAATGACGACTTAAGCATTTACATGTCTTACGACTTTGCGAGAGAACAGGGCACTGGTTACACGGGCACGAACTACGCCTTGCCACTTGGTCTTGGCATAGACCCTGACACCATTGAAGACCCTCGTGACGTGGTAGGCCGCGGTTTTTCTCCCATCCAAGACACTATTCACGATGGCTTCAAGCTTGAGATAACCTATGACTTGGGTAATGTTAAGCTGGAATATAATGGAAGCTATCGCGACCTAATATACGACTATCAAGCCGCAACGCCATTGTCACCAGACTTCCCTGGCGTTTTCGACGCCCTAGCCCCGTTAGACCAAGCACTTGATGATTTCTCTCGTTTCCAGTTTTTAACTGACTCTGAGTCAATCATTCACGAGCTACGTTTGTTGTCTGACGACGATGCAAGTCGACTCACCTACACTGCTGGCATCTTTTTGTTTGACGAACGTCAGCAAACATTTTTGGCATCGGCAGGTGATCGCGGCGGCTTTTTTCAGGGTGCTGAATTTAACCAGCCAAACACCGATACAGATTCATTTTCAATATATGGTGACGCGACCTACGAGTTCAGTGCGGATACACGCCTAACGCTTGGCTTACGTTACACCAAAGATACTAAGACACGACAAGGTGTGAATGCACGCTATGCTTTTGCACTCGGCGGCTTCGATGTTAATACCGGTAACCCATTTGGTTGCTGTATGGGCGCCAGAGTGGGCACAGAAGGCTTCCAGTTCGCTGGATTTGGGCGCTCTATTTACGACCCAGATCAAAATGGAGATGGTAATGTTTCTGATGACGAATTCTTAGCATTCTACTTCGACGGTATTGCTCAGTTTGGTGACAGAGACACCCTTGACGATATCTTTGCTAATGGCGTTACCCAAGGCGGCGCAGAAAACCGCCCTGCCTGCTCAGACAGTGATGTGACGGATGGACTTATCTGTAATGAAGATGGTACTCACTCATTCGCAGTACCTATCTCGCCAAACAACTCAATAACCGTGCAGGATGGTCGTATAGACAATGAGTTTGTGGACTGGCGTATCAGACTCGAACATGACTTAAACAACGACCAATTGTTGTATGGTCTGATTGCTACAGGTCACAAATCAGGTGGATTTAACGATACGTTTAGCGACCCTACAACTGGGTTAACGTTGGCACCAACTTATCAAGAAGAAAGCGTAACATTGTTCGAGGTTGGTTCGAAGAACGAGTTCGATCTTGGTGATATTCCTACCACCTTTAACTTCTCGGCGTTTTACAATGATTATCGCGACCAAGTGTTTACAAACCTTCTGTCGGTTGAACAAGCCCTTGAGTTCAACTCTGGCGCACCTGTTGACCCACTTGATGCAACGCCAGGAGCACTGGTAGTGTCATTTAGCTTTAACGCTGCAGACTCAGCAATTTATGGTATGCAGTTCGATGGTAAGTTTGAGCTACCTTACGACATTAACTTCAACTGGACCGCACTGTGGCTAGAGGCGGAAATTGAGAATAGTCAGGAAATACAAGATTCCCGTTTTCAGGCCGACGTAGCGCCAGATGAAGCCGTATTCCAGTCTATTGACGGTAATCGTCTGCCCCGCACACCGCGCTTCCAGCTTAATGCTTCATTAAGTCAAATTTTTGATATAGGTAGCGGCACCCTCGATTATGTTATTTCTACAGGGTGGCGCGACTCTCAATTCTTGACCATATTCAACAGCATTGATTATCAAAACCCTGATAATCCTCGTCGCCGACTAGACGATTCTGTAGATACGTATTGGACAGTGGATGCGGGTATGGGCTATACCCATGGCGATGGTGCACTTCGTGTAGAAGCTTTCGCAAACAATCTTTTTGATGAAGTGCGCACCGCTGCAACAATTATTACCCAGTTTGACAACACACGCTTTTTTACACGTCCAAGAACGTTTGGCGTGCGCGTAAGGTACACCTACTAATGTAACTGTTGAACAGCAGCGAAAAACGCTAAGTTTTTAACTAAGCAAAACCAACGCGCATATAAACCGAAAGGAGTATGCGCGTTATTTTTTATTACTCTTAAACATCGTCATTCTGCTGTATTTTCGACGTAAATATGATTAAAGGAGAATAATGTGCAACGTTTCCCTATCATTGGAGGTCTGCTATTTCTATTCACTATGTTATCAGGTGGCGAAATAGCCGCGAAGCCAGTGCACGTAGAAGTAAGTAAGCTTCCTGATGGCAGTTACATCTTGCTACGTGACGGTAAACCGTATCAAGTCAAAGGTGCTGGCGTAGATGGTGCCGACCTTGCCACTTTGGCTGCATACGGTGCCAATTCAGTTCGAACATGGTCGATAGATGGTGGAGCAATGCCTGCCCAAGCTTTATTAGATAAAGCCCATGAGCTTGGAATGACCGTCTCTTTAGGCATTGACTTCGCTCGTGAACGACATGGCTTTGACTATAATGATGAACAAGCTGTCGCTGCACAGCTTGAGAAGGTAAAAGCCAGCGTACTGGCTCACAAAGACCATCCTGCCCTACTTACTTGGTTCATTGGAAATGAGCTGAATTTTGATTTCACTAACCCCAAAGTATACGACGCGGTTAATGAGGCTGCGGAATTGATCAAGTCAATTGACCCGCATCACCCAACCACAACCACCATTGCCGGGTTTGACAAAAAAGCCATGGACGCAATTATGCGTCGTGCTCAGTCACTCGATTTCGTCAGTTTTCAGCTTTATGCTGACGTGGTCAATCTTCCTAAATATATTGAAAAGTATGGCTATGAAGGGCCTTATATGATCACTGAATGGGGCGCAGTGGGTCACTGGGAAGTATATGAAACTAAATGGGGTGCCCCCGTTGAAACTACCAGTTCAGAAAAGGCCAGTAACTATGCGAAAAGCTTTGTAAGGGCAATTGAACCGGAAAAGAAACAACTTATTGGCAACTATGTTTTTCTTTGGGGGCAAAAGCAAGAACGCACAAGCACGTGGTACGGAATGTTTTTGGACTCAGGAGAGCGCACCGAAGCTATAGATGTAATGCACTATATATGGAAAGGAAAGTGGCCTGAAAACCGTACACCTAGGGTAAGCCCCATTGGTTTAGATGATAAGGTAGCGTTTGATAACGTTTTTCTCTTTTCCGGCGACAGTTATGAGGCAACGCTCAACGCAGTGGATCCCGATGGCGATCCGTTGCTATTTAGATGGGAAGTGAGAAAAGAGTCTACAGCCACAGAAGTGGGTGGCGACCGTGAAGTAGTGCCAGAGGAAGTATTAGGGCTGATAAAGAACTCTGAAGCACAGAAAATAACATTGAAAGCGCCAGAATCTCCGGGGGCTTATCGGTTGTATGCGTTTGTTTATGATGGAAAAGGTAATGCCGCACATGCGAACTTTCCCTTTTTCGTGAAATAGAAAAAGCGCTAGCGCGTTTTTATCTCTACAGGGTAACTACGCGCTGGCGCTGCAATTAAATAAAGTTTCTCTTACTTTATCGATCTCGTTTTGCAGGCGTTTTTTGCCCGGCAACATTTGAGAAAATAACAACGATTCGTCGTAACACTAACCATCGAACTTTAAGCAATTATTCTGACTCGCTTTTATGCTTATCATTGGTGCTAGCAGCACTTCCCCACACGTTTTCAGGTATATCTCTAGGTGCTGCAGGAGCAAGCTCTTCCGCGGCGGCCTGCTTTTTCTCTTGATTTGACCATTTAACGCGAATTTTTTTCCCGTCAATAATCTTTGCGTTTAGCGCTTTAATGGCATTGTCGGTTTCATCTTGCGTGCTCATTTCAACAAAGCCAAAGCCTTTAGATAAGCCTGTTGCATCGTCCATCACCATGTCACATGACACAATGGAACCAAACTCAAAGAACAGATCTTCAAGACTTTCTTGGGTAAATGATTTAGGTAAATTGCGAACTAGTATGCTCAAGGTATGACTCAACTCAGTTGATAATAATGGTAAGGTATATTGTAGCATGTGATCACGCACCGTTTCTTTACCGCTCTTAAGGTAACGCCGAATAATACCAGTCCGCATAGATAAGTACCCAGAGAGGGGGGCTTATCCCTCTTGGTTACGAAGAAATACAAGTTCCGTCGATGAACTTTGTTCTTCGCTAAACTGATAGCCGTCTACGTCGAAGTTTTTTAAACCTTCAACGTCTTCTACACGGTTTTCAAGAATATAACGTGCCATCAAGCCACGGGCTTTCTTCGCAAAGAAGCTAATAATCTTATACTGGCCGTTTTTGCAATCTTTAAAGGTGGGCGTGATGATCATGCCATCAAGAGATTTCTTTTGAACCGCTTTAAAATATTCATTTGAAGCAAGGTTAATTAACACATTATCACCCTGTGCTTCCAGTGCTTTATTAAGCATATAGGTAATGCGATCGTCCCAAAACGCATATAGGTCTTTGCCTGCAGAGTTTGCTAACTTAGTGCCCATCTCTAGACGATAGGCCTGCATTAAATCTAGTGGTCTAAGCAGTCCGTATAGGCCCGACAGAATACGAAGGTGCTTCTGGGCGTATTCTACTGTTTCACTGTCTAGCGAATAAGCATCAAGCCCAGTATAAACATCACCATTAAATGCATACATAGCCTGACGTGCGTTATCTGGCGTAAACGGTGTAGAAAATTCTGCAAAGCGATTAGCGTTTAAGGTAGCTAATTTGTCACTGATTTTCATTAGCGATGACAGGTCAGCGGGAGATAACGTGCGGCATACTTTCATTAACCGTTCAGTATCTTCAAGCATGGCAGGCTGAGTAAACTGACTCACTGGAATGTCGCTTTCAAAATCTAGATTTTTCGCTGGGGATACTACAACTAACATTTCGACTCCTTAAATTTTACGCCTTTATTGTACCACTTCATACGCGCTGAGAAGCCAAATGGCATAAGAAAGAAGCAAATTGGCTTAACAGACTAATCCGATTAGCCATTTTGTCATTATCTTCTGTATGAATTGTCACACGGGTTTGATATAAATAGCGTTACAAATAATTATTCAAACTATAAATCAGATGCATCCTCTAGATATGTGTCTTGATGACCAAAGCGCTAAATTTATTTTTGCCTCCTTCCTTGATGGAAGAAGCATTTTGCAAAAAGAAAACGCAGGCGCAAGACCCTACATACGCGCAAGCGAACCGTTTTATTCAATTGGCTTTTCTAGCGAGTTGTCCAAATTTATTATTAATAAAGAATAGAGAGAATTATGAGCAATCAGTTAGCTTCATTACGTGATATCACTACCGTAGTTGCCGACACGGGCGACATTGATGCCATTAAAAAGTATCAACCAGTCGATGCCACTACCAACCCGTCGCTACTTTTAAAAGCGGCTGGTCTTCCTCAATATGCAAGCCTAATTGATGATGCTGTAGCATGGGCAAAACTTCAGTCTAACGACGCCGACCAGCAATTAACTGATGCTTCAGACAAGTTAGCAGTTGCCATTGGTAAAGAAATATCTGCAACTATCCCAGGCCGAATCTCTACCGAAGTTGATGCTCGCCTATCGTTTGATACCGCTGCAACCATCGAAAAAGCAGAGCGCTTAGTTCAGCTTTATGAAGACGCTGGCATCGACAAGTCACGTATCTTAATTAAAATTGCATCAACGTGGGAAGGTATTCAAGCGGCAGAAGTACTAGAGAAAAAAGGTATTCAATGCAACCTTACTTTGCTATTTAGCTTTGCCCAAGCTCAAGCGTGTGCCGAAGCGGGCGTATACCTTATTTCGCCTTTCGTAGGCCGTATTTTAGACTGGTACAAGAAAGCAACCGGTACCGAATCTTACGCACCAGATGAAGATCCGGGTGTAGTATCTGTAACGAAAATCTACAACTACTACAAAGAACATGGTTATAAAACGGTAGTTATGGGCGCAAGCTTCCGTAACATTGGCGAAATTCAGGCGCTAGCGGGCTGCGATCGCTTAACCATCAGCCCAGCTCTTCTTGAAGAACTGGCTAACGAGCCTGGCGACTTGGAAGTGAAGCTTAAAGACAATGGCGCAACGAAAACACCGGGTGACCGTTTAACAGAAAGCGAATTCCGCTGGGCAATGAACGAAGATGCGATGGCAACTGAAAAGCTATCTGAAGGCATTCGCAACTTTGCTGCCGATCAGGAAAAACTTGAAGCTACGCTTCGCGAAAAACTAAGCGCATAAGGGCTATTGAAACAATGAGTGTTTTAACTTCTCTTCCTGAATGGAAAAATTTATCTGACATTGCCGCATCAGTGAAAAGTGCGCATATGCGCGACTGGTTTGCACAAGATGCAAGCCGCGCAGATAAGATGCAGCTTGAAGCTTGCGGTATTTTTTTAGACTACTCGAAAAACCGCGTAAACGAAGACGCGTTAAAAGGCCTATTTGATCTTGCTCGTGCCTGTAAGTTAGAAACCCTTCGCGACGCGATGTTTTCTGGTGAGCAAATCAACTCAACAGAAGGTCGCGCTGTGCTTCACACGGCGCTTCGTAACTTCTCTGACCGCAAAGTGTTGGTAGACGGCGAAGACGTAATGCCTGAAGTATATGCAACGCTTGAAAAAATTGAAGCGTTTACCGCGTCTATTCACAGCGGCGAGCATAAAGGGTACACCGGCAAGCCTATTAAGCACATAGTGGCAATTGGTATTGGTGGCTCGTTCCTCGGGCCTAAAATAATGACCGAGGCGCTTAAACCCCATACGGTTGACGCTGTGAAAGTACACTTCGTTGCCAACGTTGACGGCTGTCATATTCACGACGTGCTATCTAGCGTTGATTTTGAAGAGACCTTGGTGGTGATGTCATCGAAGTCTTTCTCTACTCAGGAAACACTTCAAAATACCATTACCGCAAAAGAGTGGTTCTTAAAATCTGGCGGTACCCAGGAAGATATCGCAAAACATTTTGTAGCAGTGTCTTCAAATGTAAAAGCAGCGACCGACTTCGGTATTAGCGCAGACAACATCTTCCCAATGTGGGACTGGGTGGGCGGTCGTTACTCTCTGTGGTCAGCTATCGGTTTACCTATCTCGCTTGCCCTTGGTTTTGAAAACTTTAAAGGCTTGCTTGAAGGTGCGTTTGATATGGATACCCATTTCACTACTGCACCTTTAGAAGAAAACATGCCTGTATTGCTTGGCCTTTTGGGTATTTGGTACAGAAACTTTTTCGATGCGCAGTCTCACGTATTACTGCCTTATTACCATTACCTGCGCGGTCTACCTGCCTACATACAGCAGCTAGATATGGAAAGTAACGGTAAAGAAGTAACCCAAGAAGGTGAAAGCGTAGACTACCCTACCGGCCCAATTATTTGGGGTAGTGAAGGGACAAACGGTCAGCATAGCTTCCACCAGCTTATTCACCAAGGTTCAGGCGTTATTCCAGCTGATTTCATGCTGCCGCTTAAAGTGCCAAACCAAGATGACACGCACCACGCTATGCTCGCGTCTAACTGCTTTGGTCAAACTCAGGCACTGATGCAGGGTAAAACCTTTGAAGAGTGTTATGCGGACTTAGATGGCAGGGGCCTAGACGACGCAGAACGTAAGCGTTTAGCGGCTCACAAAACCATGCCGGGTAACAAGCCAAGCAACACCTTCTTATTTGATTCACTCACGCCTAAAACACTTGGCGCGTTGGTTGCAATGTATGAGCATAAGGTATTCGTTCAGGGTGTTATCTGGAACCTTAACTCATTCGACCAATGGGGCGTAGAGTTAGGTAAAGTACTAGGAAACCAAGTACTTGCTGGCATTCAAGGCGAAGCAGACAAAGATAATTTCGACGCTTCAACACAACAATTGATCGCCAAATTCAGAGCAGCGAATGCACCAAAATAAGGAATGAGAGGTGATGTAAAATCACCCACTTGGTGCAAATAACAAACTGAACGGCCAGCTTTTTCGAAAGCTGGCCGTTTTTAGTTGCGGTATTCATCTGCTATACGCTAGACACTTTTTGACATCCGTAACACTATGCATCTGGTCACTAATAAAACAAATAGTATCATATACATACAGCTTTTGTTTACGCGTTGAACACACTGGACATTCCTTACCGTTGTCATCATATCGTCACAATTTGTTAATAAAAAGTAAACTAAACTATTTTATTTTAGTGGCGGCTGTGATACAAAATCGTACAGAGGGAATTTAAAAACAAAAAACTCTGTATTAGTTGTAGTGGTATAAAAAGGAGATCCCAGTGGATAAGTCAGATCTATTTGCCATGTTAGACATCGAAGCAAGCCCAGCAAGAACCAAAAGTAAAAAACGTAAGTGGAGAGAAATCGAAGCGCTACAAGATCGCTACAAATTAGAAAAAGAACTCGCTGAACTCGACTGTGGTTTCGAGTACGAGCTAGAAACACTGGAAAGATAAATCAAAGGCCGCCTGTTACACAGGCGGCCTTTTTACTTTCCAGTATGCTTTATTTAGGTGCTTAGCCTAAAAGCTAATGCTATACCTGCCAATTGATGGGGTCTTTACCCTTGGCAACAAGGTATTGGTTAGTTTGACTGAAGTGTTTACAACCTAAAAAACCTCTGTGTGCTGAGAGTGGCGACGGATGAGGCGCATGTAAGACTTGGTGTTTTTCACGGTCTATGTGCTTACCTTTCTTCTGCGCGTGACTCCCCCACAAAAGAAACACTACGTTTTTGCAGTGTTCATTGACGGCATCAATAACTTTATCTGTGAAAGTTTCCCACCCCCACTTTGCATGACTATGTGCCTTGCCCTGCTCGACAGTGAGAACAGTATTTAGCAACAACACACCTTGCTCTGCCCATGACGTGAGCGTACCGTGATTAGGTTCGACAAAGACGTCGATGTCGGTCAATAACTCTTTGTACATGTTTTTAAGTGATGGCGGTGTTTTAACGCCTGCTTTTACCGAAAAACAGAGACCGTGGGCTTGATTAGGTCCATGATAAGGATCTTGCCCTAATATCACGACTTTAACCTGGTCGAGCGGCGTGTATTTAAGTGCGTTAAATACATCAGGCTGAGGCGGGTATATGACGCATCCCGCCTCTCGCGCATGCTTCACGCGCTCAAGCAATTCAACAAAATAGTCTTTTTGCTTTTCTTCACCAAGCGCGCTCTGCCATGTTGAAACCAATGATGTCATTACTTCAATAAGTCCATCATATGCTGTTTAAGTGCATCGTAAGACGCTGGTAAGTCTACGGCTAAACTATCTTCACCTGCCACGTCGGCCAACGGCTTAGGTAAGCTGATAGGGTTACCTAACACGTTTTCTACGGTTTCTCTAAACTTGGCTGGATGTGCAGTGCCCAAGAACAAACCAATTTCACCGGCTTCTAAGTCATGATTTACCGCGCGGTAGGCAATGGCGGCATGTGGTTCACTGGTATAGCCTTGTTGCGCTAATTGACGCATAGCAAGCTGAGTATACTCTTCATCGACCATCTCACCTTTAAGGCACGCTTTGTCAATGTAACCACGCTCAATAAGGGCCTCAATACGGGGCCAGTTATTTGGCTGGCTCACATCCATGGCATTAGACATTGTCGCTACGGTCGCCTTAGGGTCCCACTCACCGGTTTTAAGGTAGCGAGGCACGGTGTCGTTCAAGTTAGTCGCTGCAATAAAGCGCTTAATTGGTAGGCCTAACGATTTAGCAATCATACCTGCCGTAAGGTTACCAAAGTTTCCGCTAGGTACCGAGACAACAACTTGGTCGCGCTTTTCTTTAGGCAGTTGGCTAACCGCTTCAAAGTAGTAGCAAACCTGGGCTAATAAACGGCTAATGTTGATTGAATTTGCTGAGTTTAGGTGAAGGCCTTCACGTACGTCAGGATCATCAAACGCGGTTTTCACCAACGATTGACACGCATCAAAGTCAGACTCTATTGCCACGGTATGGATGTTACCGCCTAGCGTGGTGAATAGCTTTTCCTGTAGCGCACTGATTTTGCCCTTGGGGAACAAGATAACCACGTTGATATTTTCAATACCGTGGAATGCATGAGCGACAGCAGCGCCTGTATCGCCTGACGTTGCGGTTAAGATAGTCACTGGCTTGCCTTCGCTGATGCGCGAAAGGGTTTGCGCCATAAAGCGGCCGCCGAAGTCTTTAAACGCCAGCGTTGGACCGTGGAAAAGCTCTAAGCAGTACACGTTGTCATTCACTTGCTCAACTGGCGCACCAAAAGCAAACGCAGCCTGTACAATTTCTTCTAGCTCGCCATTGCCTAGTTCATCACCAATCAGCGCACGAAGTACGTCAATGCTGCGCTCGACAAACGGTTTTTCCAACAGTTCATCAATATTGTCTAGAGTAGGAATATGCTCTGGAAAATAAAGCCCTTGGTTTTTGCCTAAGCCGCGCTTTACCGCGTCAGCAAAATTCGCTGTGTCCGATGAATCTTTTAAATTTACCAATTCCACTTGCTGTTACCTTTTTTATTGGGCGAGTACACTGCCCTTTCAAACTCTTAAATTGTTTGTATGCTTGCTCGCCTTGCCCGCGTTATTCGCATTGGCTTTCAAGCATTGCCCTGCCCAGTTTTCTATGTAGTGAAATTAGGCAGATTTAGTTATTGCGTCAATTATTCAGAAATTAGCGTGCCCTGGCTAGGGATTTGGCACACATGACTAAAACCGTCTTCGTTCTGAATGTAGTTCTCAGTTAAATAGGCTGCGACCTTTTCTGCCTGCGCTTTCGATGAGCAAACCGCAAACACCGTTGGGCCTGAGCCGGAAATACCGAACGCCAGCGCGCCGGTTTCTTCGCTAAACGCGCGGGCTTCATCGAAGCCTGGCAGTAGCGACTTTCTGTAGGGCTCGGCGATAACATCTTTCATGACCGACGCAGCTAAGTCAAAGTTGCCTGCATGTAACGCGTGTACAAATACGCCAAGCTGGCGGCCAAAGGTTAGCGCCGTCGCCATATCCACTTGCTTAGGCAATATATCTCGTGCAGCCGCTGTCGACACGCTAATGCCCGAATAACAAATGGCGTAGTACCAGTCGTCGTTCAGAGGTAATGACAGTGTGACAGGCGCGTCGCTCCCCGTCATTAGCGTCATGCCGCCCAAATAACACGGTGCTACGTTGTCATAGTGAACGCTACCGCTAATTTGACCTTCTAGCTCGCCCATCATGATAAGTAACGTATCTTGGTCAAACGGCGTATCGAAGTAAGCATTTAGCGCTGCGAACGCCGCCACTATTGAACTGGCGCTTGAACCTAAGCCGCTACCAATAGGCAAGTTTTTGTGAAGCGTTAGGGCTACCGGAGAAGTCGGTTTTCCAACCTTTTCCATTTGCTCACAAAAATAGTGATAGCACTTGGTGACAATATTGCTATCTGCATCACCTGGAAGCTTATGGGCAAAGCGCCCTACTGTTTCTAACGAAAATGATTGAGCTGCTTTTATTTCAACTTCATCACCTAGCTTAGTGCCGTCAACAGGCGCAAGCGCCGCGCCAAGTACGTCAAAGCCTAAGCTTACATTTCCAATTGATGCCGGCGCAAAGGCCTTGAGTGCTTTCATATTATTTCTCTTACTTCGCTTGCGACCCAGCGCCGTAAATCAATGCCATAACATTACTGGCCTAAGTCGCACCTTCGAATCTCTTATTTTAAGCGCTTATTCACTGCGTTAAGCATACCAAGCGTTAGTTAGCCATTAATGGGCCATTTGTTTCCACGGCATAGTACGCAGAATGTCAGCAAACACCCCTGCAGCCGTTACCGTACCGCCTGCACCATAACCCCTGATTACATAAGGGATTGGGCTGTAGTAATCGCTGTTGATAGCCAGTGCATTTTCGCCATCTTTTACCTGTGAAAGCGGGTTGCTCGCCGGCACTGCTTGAATACTTACTTTACATTTACCGTCTTCTATACTGCCAATATAACGAAGCACTTTGCCTTCTGCTTTGGCTGCTTCCACTTTTTCATTTATTGCAGCATCGAGCTCTGGGAGCTGGTGCATAAATTCGTCAATGGAACAATCTTCAGCAAAACCTGCTGGCAATACTGACTCAATCTCTATATCGGAAAGTTCAAGTTCCAAGTCGGCTTCTCGGGCCATAATAAGCAGCTTACGCGCCACATCCATGCCGCTTAAGTCGTCACGTGGGTCAGGCTCAGTGAAACCGTTATCTTTTGCTGTTTGTGTCGCTTGCGACAAGCTCATGCCTTCTTCAAGTTTCCCAAACACATAAGACAAGCTGCCTGACAAAATCCCTTCAAAGCGATGCAGAACGTCACCTGCGCTAAACAGCTTTTGCAGGTTATCAATAACCGGAAGGCCTGCGCCCACTGTCGTCTCATAAAGGTATTGGCGGTTAGTAGAAAGTGCCGTTTTGCGCAGCTTACGGTAATAAGCCATGGCACTGGTATTCGCCTTTTTGTTCGGCGTCACTACGTGGAAACCACTTTCCATCATATCAACGTACTGATTGGCAATAGCTTCATGGCTGGTGCAGTCAACAATAACCGGGTTTACCAAGCTATTGTCGTTCGCAAACTGGTGTAAGCGCTCTACGCTTAATCCTTCGCTTGCTGACTCAAGGGCTGCTTTCCAATCACCGCTAAGCTCAATGCCCTGGCTGTTTAACAGCAGCTTGCGGCTATTGGCAATGCCGTAAACTCGCAGCTGTATATTGCGCTTTAACAATGCTGGCTGTTGCTTTTCAATCTGCCCTAGCAGTTCAGTGCCAACGTTGCCACACCCCACTAGGAACACGTCTATGGTATGGCGGTCAGAGAAAAAATTCTGGTGAATAACTTTTACTGCTTTTTTAGCGCGCTTGCTTTCAATAACCGTAGAGATTGAGCGCTCAGAAGAGCCCTGTGCGATGGCTACGTTGTTAACTCGCGCTTGCGCTAGCGAGTTAAAGAAACGGGCTGCCAAGCCTTTGGTTTGACGCATACCGTCACCTACTAAGGTAACAATGGCCAAGTCGTGACGCACTTCGATAGGATCAAGAAGCTGATTTTGAAGCTCAAGCGCAAATGCATCTTCAAGTAGGGTCAACGCGCGATTAGCATCTTTGCTTTGAATACAAAAACTGATTGAATATTCTGAAGAAGACTGGGTAATCAAGCTGATAGAGATATTCGCATTCGACATGACCTCAAACACGCGACTTGCCATGCCTACCATGCCTTTAAGACCAGGGCCTGCAACGTTAAACATAGTTACATTGTCGAGCTGAGAAATACCTTTAACCGACGTCCATACTTCACTTTTCTCGTTACTAATAAGCGTACCCGGCGCCGCAGGATTGAGCGTATTACGGATCAAACAAGGGATATGATGTTGGGCAATAGGGCCAATGGTTTTCGGGTGAAGTACTTTAGCACCAAAATAAGACAGCTCCATAGCTTCTTGATAAGTCAATTTATCAAGCAGTACCGCACCTTCTACTTGGTTCGGGTCAGCATTATACACACCGTCTACGTCGGTCCAGATTTCACAGCAGCTTGCATCGATACAGGCCGCTAAAATGGCCGCAGAATAGTCTGAACCGTTGCGTCCCAGCGTTACTTTTTCGCCCGCTTCGTTTGCGGCAACGAAGCCCGGCATAACTAAGAATTCGCTGCCATCGCAAGGCACATCTGAAAAACGCGCTTTGCTGAGTGACACATCGGCAATACTGTCTAGGTAGTCACCTTCAGCAAGCACATACTTAACCGGGTCGATAACGCGATTAGTTATTCCCTTGGCGGATAGCATAGCGCTAAACAGGGTGACCGAGATATATTCACCGATACTTAGGATACCCGCAGCTACATTATCAGGCGCCACACCTAAAAGTTTGATGCCTTCAAGGTGCTGCTTTAATACACTGAGGTGACTATTGATAAAATCTACCACGCTTGCGTGGGCAAAGCCGTCGAGTTCTTCGTTAAGGTTGTTGGCAATGCCGGTAACCGTGTCGTTCAGTTTAGTTAATAACGGTTGGAAATCTTCACCCGCGGCTGCTTGTTCACACAATAGTGAAAGCGCGTTCGTTACCCCCTTAGGGGCAGAGAGTACAACCGCAGCACCGTCGGTTTGGTGGGTTGCCGTGCTAATTTCCATAACGCGCATGTATCGCGGTGCATCGGCTAGAGAAGAACCCCCAAACTTTAAGACTTTCATATGCTGCTCCTTAAGGTTACGCATGCTAAAACGTGTGTAAAAAAAAGCCCGCTCTGTGTTAGGCGGGCTTTCGTTGTCTTTTGCTTACTTGCACTAGCCAGCGACCGCCCTTTTTAAGGTGGTAATCGACATCATGGTGGTGCGAGTAAGTAGAATCTTTTTCATACAAGCAATTTGCCGTATAGACGTCTATAAGTCAACCGCAGTTTTCACCACACTGTATTGCAAAAAGTGAAACACTCTTTCAAAAACATTTCTTTTTAAGGTACAAACCCGTTTTACCTCACTACGCCGTTTAAGTGTGATACTACACATTGGCTTCTCAAAGCCGTATTGCACGGTGCTTGCTGCTATGACAAAGGTACGTCATGCAAAATGAGTAAACAAATGAGCGACCGGCGGCCTTTGCCGACTAATTTATTTTGCAAGCTTGCTTCAAAAAGGGCGCAGTTGCGCTTTCCTTATTTTTCGCAACGTCTTTTGGTGTGCCCCACGCCACGATTTGTCCACCGTCCTCGCCAGCTCCTGGCCCCATATCAATAATGTGGTCACTAGCGGCGGCCACTTGCATATTATGCTCAACCATCACCACGGTATTACCGCTATCCACAAGCGTACTTAAGTGCTCCAAAAGCAGTGCAGTATCTGAAAGGTGCAAACCTGTGGTCGGTTCGTCCAGCACATAAAGGGTGTTATTGTTTTGCGCACGCTTAAGTTCAGAGGCCAACTTAATACGCTGGGCCTCCCCTCCTGATAGCTCGGTGGCACTTTGCCCCAGTGTAAGATAACCAAGGCCAACGTTAATTAATGTTTTAAGCCCTCGCAAAACTACGCTGTTATCCTCAAATACATCCTGCGCCTCGTTTACTGTAAGAGATAAAATATCGGCAATAGAGTATTTTTTATAGTGAATATCTAAAACCTCATCCTTAAACCGTGAACCATTACAGGCCGAGCAAGGTGAATACACACTTGGCATAAATAGTAATTCTACCGACACAACACCTAGTCCTTCACAGTTGGGGCATCGGCCTTTGGTCACATTAAAAGAAAAATGACCGGCATCATACTCACGGCTTTTGGCGTCGTCAGTGTTAGCAAATAAGCGTCTGATTTGGTCGAACATACCCGTGTAGGTTGCGAGCGTCGAGCGTGGCGTTCTGCCTATAGGAGACTGATCTACAACCACTAAGCGACTAATATTCTCTAATCCGCTGGCGATAAAGCCCTCTTGGGTAACCTTATCTTCGGCTGAAAGTAACGCGACCTCGTTAACTTCACCGTCAGTTTTATCTCTAACGCTACCCAATCCCTCTTTCACTAGCTCTACCAATGCTTGGCTAATAAGACTCGACTTTCCAGAGCCTGAAACGCCAGTAACCGTTGTCATAACGCCAAGGGGAATATCAATATCAATGTTGTTTACATTGTTTCTGCTCACGTTTTTAAGACTTAGCGTCAATAATGAGTTGCATTTTTCTCTTGATACGAGGGGTTTGTCATTGAAAACAAATTCTGAGGTTGGCGAGGTCTCTATGTTCGCGAGTTCATCAACTGGCCCACTGAATATGAGCTCACCACCCTCTTTACCGGCACTAGGGCCAATATCTACTACCCAGTTAGCCCCTTTAATCACATAGGGGTTATGCTCAACAACCAACAGAGAATTACCCGCTTTAGTAATATCATGAAGCGCATTAACCAAGGACTCGACGTCGCGAGGGTGCAACCCAGCCGAAGGTTCATCCATAACAAAAACCACGCCGAATAAATTGGATTTTAGCTGAGTAGCGAGGCGCAGTCGCTGTAACTCGCCAACCGAAATAGTAGTAGTGCTTCTATCTAATGAAAGGTAATGCAGACCTAGCGCGATAATAGGCTTAATTCTATCGATCACATCGTCCGCTATGTTTCTTATGACTTGTGCCCTTTCTGAAGTATCACCTGCTACTGAACCCCGCAGCTTATTCATTTTTTCATTAACCTCGCGCAGCGGTAGCCTTGAAAAGTCAATAATATCGACACCGTCTACCGTAACGTTAAGGGCTTTTTTCTTAAGCTTTTTACCATGACAACGGGGGCACGGTGTAACGGAGAGGAAACGGGAAATACGCTGCTTAACTTTTTCTTTTTGTGAGGTTGTAAAGGTATCTAAAACGTGACGCCTAGCGCTTATAAACTTTCCCTTATAGCTAGCAGGTTCGCCCTCTGCTAGCGCTTTGCGCGTTTGTTCTAGGTTGTAATTTCGATAGACAGGCACCTGTGGCGCCTCGTCTGTATATAAGATCCAATCGCGCGTCGCTTTCGGCAATTCACGCCACGGCACATCCACGTCAATATCAAGAGACAGCAGCACCCGGACAAGATTTTTACCTTGCCACGCACCGGGCCAAGCCGCCACAGCCCCTTCTCGAATGGTTAGGGTATCGTCAGGCACTAAAAGCTGAGCTTGAGTATCAAACACTTTACCGATACCGTCGCACCGCTCGCATGCGCCTTGAGGCGTGTTGGGTGAAAAGCCGTCTGCATATATAATAGCTTGGCCTTCTGGGTAATCCCCTGCTCGGGAATAAAGCATACGCAGGCTGTTAGAAAGGGTAGTTATACTGCCAATAGATGAACGCACTGACGGCGCTTGGCGACGCTGATGTAAGCCAACGGCTGGCGGTAATCCCTCCAAGGCATCAACTTCTGGCTTTTCGACTTGTTCTATTAGACGCCGGGCGTAGGGCGATATGGAATCTAAATAACGATGCTGCGCCTCGGCGTACAGCGTACCAAACGCCAACGAGGACTTGCCTGAGCCAGATACGCCGGTAAAAACTACAACGCAATCTCGAGGTATATCAACGTTGATATTCTTTAAGTTATGTACGCGAGCACCGCGTATCTGAATTTGCCCTTCATCCTTATGCACCTATTCACCTATATCGTTATTTGCACTGAAACTGCGGCCCTTTTTAACAATGTAAAGGCCGACAGACGTTATAGTGTGTAGAGATTTTGGCTTTTTTTCGATCAGTAAATCAGGCAGCCTGCTAACTATCTGAGACGATATGTTGAGCCAGAAAATCCACTAATAATCTAATTTTAGGCGCGACATTACGGTTTGAAGGGAACACCGCCCATATCGCTTCTTGCTTATCTTTGTACTCAGGAAACACTTCGATGAGCTCGCCAGAAGCCAAAGCATCTCGCACATAAAAGCCTGGCAACTGGGCTAGCCCCAACCCGGCAATAGCTGCGCTGTATAAAGCATTACCGCTGTTATAGCGAGCCCGACCTTGCACACCAACAGACTGAATTTTGTTGTTCACCATAAATCGCCAATAAGGTTGTGAACCTACCAATAAGGAGTGATTTTTTAACTCGTCGATAGTTTGAGGTTGACCGTGCTCTTCAAAATACGCTTTACTGCCACAAACAAAAAGATGACGTGTTGCTAGCTTTTTGGCCACCAGCGTCGAGTTTTCAAGTTTTCCAATTCGAATGGCTAAGTCGAGGCCCATATCCACGATATCGAGCTTTTCATTCGAGAAAATGCACTGCACGCTAATGCCTGAATACTTCTGCATAAATGCATTGAGTAGCGGTGCTATAAATGCTTCGCCAAATGCTACAGGCGCTGTGAGTTTAATTAAACCCTGCGGTGAGTTTTGCAATGCGCTTACTGATAGCTGTGCATCTTCAAGCGCTTTTAATGCTGGCAGTGCTTGTTCACAATATAAAGTACCGGCTTCGGTGAGTGAAACGCTTCGCGTAGTACGATGCAGTAATTTTACGCCAAGCTGCTTTTCTAAAGACGCCACTTTTCGGCTTATTTGTGCCACCGACGTATCAAGCTTATTAGCTGCGCCGGTGAAATTACCTACCTCAGCAACGGCGCAAAACTCTGCTATGCCCTCTAAATATTTCATCAATGCTACTCGTAAATTCGTCAGCTATTAACACGCACGTTGCGCTCCATTCCCCCGATACTAGTCATCTTTCGCCATTATTACAAATATGCAAAAGTGATTTACTAAAAGTGTATTTATCAATAGTAATTTGTCTCCTATACTTTGGCTTATAAAGCGTTATCAAATAATTGATATAAAGGAGTCATAACATGGCATCGTTCAAAGATTCATTGCAAGAAGGTCAAACCCACATTAAGTCTAAAGCCGCCGTAGCCTGGGCCGCGGGTGAGCCGTTAAAAATGGAGGAAGTTGACGTAGAGCTGCCTAAAAAAGGTGAAGTTCTCGTTCGGATCGTTGCTACCGGCGTATGCCACACTGACGCGTTTACCCTTTCGGGTGACGATCCAGAAGGCGTATTCCCTTCAATTCTGGGTCACGAGGGTGGCGGTATTGTTGAAATGGTTGGCGAATGCGTAACCAGTGTAGAAGTTGGCGACCATGTTATTCCTCTTTACACCGCAGAATGCGGCGAGTGTAAGTTCTGTAAATCGGGGAAGACTAATCTTTGCCAAGCAGTGCGCGAAACCCAAGGTAAAGGCCTAATGCCAGACGGCACAAGCCGTTTTTCTAAAGATGGCGAGCCAATTTACCACTACATGGGCTGCTCAACGTTTTCTGAGTACACGGTTTTACCAGAAATATCGCTAGCAAAAGTTAATAAAAATGCACCACTGGACGAAGTATGCCTACTGGGTTGTGGTGTAACTACAGGCATGGGCGCAGTACTAAAAACCGCAAAAGTACAAGAGGGCGATACGGTTGCTATCTTTGGATTAGGCGGTATCGGTCTATCAGCTATCATTGGTGCTCGCATGGCCGGTGCTGGTCGCATTATTGGTATTGATATCAATGAAAGTAAGTTCGATTTAGCCAAACAACTTGGTGCAACTGATGTAGTAAATCCCAACAACTTCGACAAGCCTATTCAGGAAGTGATTGTTGAAATGACCGACGGCGGCGTTGACTACTCATTTGAGTGTATCGGTAACGTAAACGTGATGCGTTCAGCCCTAGAGTGCTGTCATAAAGGCTGGGGTGAGTCGGTGATCATCGGTGTTGCGGGCGCTGGGCAAGAAATTTCAACGCGCCCATTTCAATTAGTGACAGGTCGTGTATGGCGTGGTTCTGCGTTTGGTGGTGTTAAAGGTCGCTCAGAGCTGCCGGGCATTGTAGAGCAATACTTAAACGGCGACTTTGGTCTTCAAGAGTTTATTACTCACACAATGGGTCTTGATAAGATCAACGAAGCGTTCGACCTAATGCATAAAGGCGAAAGCATCCGCTCTGTTGTGCATATGGATAAATAATACGAACCATTGAAAAACATCTAAGGAGAGGAGCCCCTCTCCTTTTAAACCTATGCTATATCACTCCCTGCTCTAACGCCTTGAGCACGGCTCTGGTTCTATCTCTCACACCGAGCTTGGCTCTTCATTAGACTAGATCAGGAACTTCCCAAGACTAAACCTAGTTCCTAATGTAAACGCTATTGTTTAAGACTTATTCACAGCTTTTACTACTTGGACAATAGGTAGCAAGCGTGTAACGTAGCAATCATAATCACATCGGTGTCAACAGTGAGCTCTGAATGATGAAAAAGACCCAACCAGCAGTACTTGCAAAAATGAAAAATACACCATCGCTTCAAAAGTCTACGTTACTTCGCGTTGTCACGACCGCATTTATTAGCGTAGGGCTAGGATTGAGTTTATGCGCAAACGCTTATCATGAGGGCAACTCAATTCAGCAAGCGAGTAATGACACGCAGATGGAAACAGCACCTACACTTGCAACACTCACCAATTACCAAGAAAACGTGCCATTTATGTATTCTTCTGGCTTGCCCGATGCTGCTCATTTTTCTTTGCTAAAAGAGAAAGGGCTAACTCACGTTATAGACTTGATCCCAGGAGATCGAAGCAGTGAAATTTTAACTACCTCAGAATTAGGGCTTGATTATTTTAATGTGCCTGTTGATTGGGAAGGCCCTACGCTCGCTAACTTTTTAAATTACGCAGCGTTTATGCAAAGCGTAGATGTGAGTAAAGACAAGGTACTGACCCACTGTAAACTGAATTGGCGAGGTGCTGCTTTTACATACTTATACAGAATCAACGTACTTGGGGAAAATGAACAAAACGCCAAGAAAGATCTTATGGCTATTTGGCATCCTAATCCGACATGGTACGCCTTTATGAGCGACGTTATCACTCACTACAATGCGCTAAACAACAGCCAAGTGGCGATGTCCTTCGACGCTGCCTTGCCAGAACAGGGTTAGGTTTTTTATTTAAGCGGTTGAATACTCGTGTAAACCCACTCTTTAATAACAAAGATATGTGAAATTTCAGATACACAATTGACACATATGAAATTTCATATACGATACATCACATACGAAATTTCATATGTGACGTAATTTATGTCTGAGTGTTTACTGTCGCCCTTAACATTTTTTAAATGCCTATCTGAAGACACCCGCTTAAAAACGCTTTTAATGCTCAGCGTAAAAGGCGAACTATGCGTATGCGACCTTACCGACGCGCTGCAATTAAGCCAGCCAAAAATATCACGTCATCTCGCTGATTTACGAAAATGCGGTCTAGTACTCGATACCCGAAAGGGCAAATGGGTGTATTACCAACTCCACCCTGACCTACCGGCCTGGGCACGCGACGTCATTAAAAATACCGCTAACTATAACGATGAATATTTCAGCGAAGCCTTAGCGAATTTGTCTTGCACGAGTTGCTGACGCCCGAATTTTCTGGCTTACGTCATTGGTGTTAATTGCAGCATAAAACCTCATCAAAGGTCTGCTTTTTAGAAGTTTTTTACGTTTTTCGATGGCTATTCAAAATAGCTTCGACCAATTAAACAAGGTGTTATATGAAGATTTTATATATTTGTACGCATAACCGTTGTCGCAGCATCCTGTGCGAAGCTATCACTAATGCCTCTACCGGCAATGTAGAAGCGCGTAGTGCAGGCAGCCAGCCTGTAGGTGAAGTACACCCGCTCTCCCTTAAATATTTGGCTGACCGTGGTATTGATACCGAGGGCCTTAGAAGCCAATCTTGGGACGAGTTTGAAGACTACAATGCCGACCTTGTGGTAACAGTATGCGACTCGGCAGCTGGCGAATCGTGCCCCGTGTATTTCGGTAAATCACTTAAAGTTCACTGGGGCTTGGAAGACCCCTCGAAGTTAGAAGGCACAGAGGAAGAAAAAGCTAAGGCGTTCAATACCACAATCGATATTATCGAAAAGCGTGTTGCCGCGTTAGCTGAGCTGGCTGAAAAAAATCTAGATAAAGCGGCCCTTAAAGAGGCGCTATCAACGTTAGGAGCGAAATAATGAGCAAGGAGGTATCAAACAACAGCACACCTTCTGTACAATCACCGTCTGATAACGCGGTAATGGAACAAATGCACAAGCCTATCATGGCCAACTTTGCCTCGACGTTTTCAGAGCATAAGCCTCGCATTTTGTTACTTTACGGTTCGCTTAGAGAACGCTCTTATAGCCGCTTGGTCATTGAAGAGTCGGCTAGATTGCTTGAATACTTTGGCGCAGAAGCCAAGATCTTTGACCCTCGTGGATTGCCACAACCCGATACTGAAGACGACTCACATCCCAAAGTCAAAGAACTCCGCGAGCTAATGATGTGGTCTGAAGGCCAAATTTGGTGTTCACCCGAGCGTCACGGCAGCATGACCGGCATTATGAAAAGCGTGATTGACTGGGTACCGCTTAGCCTTGGCGGCGTGCGCCCGACTCAAGGTAAAACACTGGCCATTATGCAGGTATCAGGCGGTTCACAGTCGTTTAATGCGGTAAACCAAATGCGAATTTTGGGCCGTTGGATGCGCATGTTAACTATTCCTAATCAGTCTTCGGTAGCAAAAGCGTTTCTCGAATTTGAAGAAGATGGCCGAATGAAACCCTCTCCCTACTACAACCGCATCGTAGACGTAGTAGAGGAACTTGTGAAATTCACTTTATTAACCCGTGACAATAAAGACTTTTTAGTCGATCGCTATTCTGAGCGTGTTGAAAGCGCAGAAGAAGTGAGCAAACGCGTCAACCAAAAATCCATATAAGGTAAATTGAAATGGGATTCTTCGAACGATATTTATCAGTATGGGTTGGCCTTTGCATAATTGCCGGAGTGGGCTTGGGCTATGCCGTACCAGGCGTATTTGAGTCTATTGCAGCGCTGGAATATGCACACGTAAACCTTGTAGTGGCAGTACTTATTTGGTTAATGATTTATCCAATGATGGTACAAATCGACTTTAGCTCAATCAAAGACGTAGGTAAAAAACCAAAAGGCTTGGTGCTTACACTGGTAGTAAATTGGCTTATCAAGCCTTTCACTATGGCGCTTCTAGGTTGGCTTTTCTTTAAGGGCATTTTTGCCGACTGGGTTGATCCACAAACTGCGACAGAATACATTGCCGGCATGATTTTACTGGGCGTTGCCCCCTGTACAGCTATGGTGTTCGTGTGGAGTCACCTCACCAAGGGGGATGCGAACTACACTTTAGTACAGGTATCGATTAACGACTTAATCATGGTAGTTGCCTTTGCACCGCTTACTGCCATGCTGCTAGGCGTAACAGACATCACGGTTCCTTGGGACACCCTGCTGCTCTCTGTCGCTCTCTATGTAGTACTGCCGTTGGTAGCGGGTTACATCACGCGCCGTCACATGGAAAAGCAAAGCGCTAACGGGAATGCGGCAATGTCGAAAAATAGCGTAGTTGACACATTGGTTAGCAAGTTAAAACCATTTTCAGTCATTGGCTTACTACTGACTATCGTTATTTTATTTGGTCTTCAAGCGAAAACCATTTTATCGCAGCCCCAAGATATCGTGCTTATTGCCATACCGCTACTAATACAAACGTACGGTATTTTCGCCATTGCCTACTTTGCAGCAAAGCGCATGAAGCTACCGCACAATATTGCAGCACCGGCATGTATGATTGGTACGTCTAACTTTTTCGAGTTAGCGGTTGCCGTGGCAATTTCTCTCTTCGGGCTTCACAGCGGTGCGGCTTTAGCGACTGTAGTAGGCGTATTAGTGGAAGTTCCGGTTATGCTTTCACTAGTGTGGTTTGCTAACAAAACCCGTCATTGGTTTGATTAATAGTAAGCATTTGTGTAACTGCACATCCGTTATTTTCTAAATAACGCCAGTGTAGTATCTCTCAGATTAACTATTCTCCACCACCACTATTATTCGTGCTGGTACACAACGAAAAAGAGCGAACCAAGGTTCGCTCTTTTTTGTAAACGGATAATTTAAACGGCAATTGCAGTCTGGTAGGTTTCAGGCAGAATAAAACCAAAACGACAAAGAATGGTTTTCAACGCATCACGTTTAATTGGCTTTTCTATAAAGGATAGCGCCCCTAACGACATCACTTTTTCTTGCATCAGCGGCTGAATATCGCCAGAAATCACGATAACGAACACCTCAAGCTTACGGTGCTTAATTTCGCTTAATACACCGAGGCCATCTAGAACCGGCATGGTAAGGTCAAGCAAAACCAAGTCGATGGTGTGATGTGCTAACACCTCTAAAGCATCCATACCGTTTGACACTTCATAGATAGTTTCAGCGAATCCCTCTGGCAAGTTATTTCTCGCCATCTTTCTGGCCAGCGAAGAATCATCACAAATAAGAATATTAAAACCCATCAACAACAAACTTATAAATGGTTGATAATCGACCGACAGAATACCTTAAACGAAAGTATAATAAAATATAAAAAGCCTCTAATAATGCCTAACTTATTCCGGTTATAACCCAAAGTTTTCTCTGAAAAAGAAGGGATTTATGGTAAATCTAGTAGGTAACAGACCAAGGAAATACGCCAATGCAAGAGTTAGCCGCTAGCGATGATAAGCAATTAGTTAAAAAAGTTGCCTACCAGATTTTGTCTCATTTCGATAAGAGCTATCGGTGGTTTACACGTATTACACGTGGCGCTCAGGAGAGGTTTGAAAAGGGAAACTGGAAAGAGACGCAGCTTGCATCAAAAGAGCGTATTACTATTTATGAACAAAGCCTTTCTGACGCTGTAGCCGAGATATACCACTTAACGCAAGTTCATCAAAAAGACGATGCTTTTTGGCAAGAACTTAAGAAAGTATTCGCTTTGCAACTCGAAGGCCACCCACAGTTTGAGCTTGCCGAAACCTTTTACAATTCGGTTATTGGCCGCTTTTTCAAACATAGAAAAATTGACAACGACATGATGTTTGTCCTGCCAAGCCGCTGTTTCCTGCCAGGCCAAGACCGAGACAAAGTCATTAACAGCTTTGACACGACAACGACGGTTCGCGAAATGTATGAGTCGATTTTCAAAATCTATCGATACAACATTCCGTTTGAAAACTTCGAGCGGGATTTACAGCATCTAGAAGAGGCACTTCGCGCGCGGTTAAACAAAGAACAGCTTGCCAGCGTTCAGGCAGTTGAAATTTTAAAACCCACTTTTTTTCGTGGTAAAGCCGCTTATTTGATTGGCCGAATTTGCATGCCCGAAGAAACACTGCCGTTTGTTATTGCCATGCGAAGATACAATGAGCCCCATATGTTCGTCGACGCTTTGCTTACTGACAGAAAAGATTTAAGCGTTATTTTTGGTTTTGCTCGCAGCTATTTTATGGCTGATACCCAAAACCCTGCCGAAGTCGCCGCTTTTCTTCAAGAGCTTTTGCCGAACAAAAAGCATTTCGAACTTTACATGTCGATGGGACATTACAAACATGGTAAGACGGTTTTCTATCGAAACTTTTTACAGCACATGGACGAATCTGACGATAAGTTTGAAGCTGCGCCCGGCATTCGCGGTTTAGTTATGATGGTTTTTCACCTGCCGTCTTACGGCGTGGTGTTTAAGATTATTAAAGATGAGTTTGCAGAGAGCAAAAAAATTACTCGCGATCACGTTAAGGAATGCTACAAACTGGTCAAGATGTCTGACCGCGTGGGCCGAATGGCAGATACTCACGAATACGTAAACTTTAGGTTTCCTTTAGACAGAATTGAACCTGAACTCATCGATGAACTCAAGGAAACTTGTGCATCGAGCCTGGAATTTACAGAATCTGAACTCATCATTAAGCACATGTACATAGAGCGAAAAATGACCCCGCTCAATCTGTACCTGCAAGAAGAAACTGATGAAGAAAAAATCACACGTGCTATTGATGAGTTGGGGTTATGTATCAAACAAATAGCGATGGCTAATATATTTCCAGGGGATATGCTCCATAAAAATTTCGGTATTACGCGCCACGGCCGCGTTATTTTCTATGATTACGATGAAATTTGTTTAATGAACGAACGTAATTTTAGAGCGCTGCCAAAATCTGATGATCCTTATGCAATCGACACCTTGTCTGTCGGTCCTAACGATGTGTTTCCTGAGCAATTTGAACATTTCATTGTAGGAAAACGTAAGTTCAAAGATATCTTGAAATCCCTTCACGGCGACTTGATGACGCCTGAATATTGGCATGAAGTACAGGAAAAATGTGCACGGGGTGATGTACAGCACTTTACACCATACAGCGCGACTATGCGCTTTGAGAGAGGAGAGTAATAAATAGTGCGCCTTTCAAGAATGAAATTAACAATTGAAAAAAACGCTATATGCACAAAAGCTTAAAAGTGATCGTTTCATTGCTCCATGTACGTAAAAGAACCATAAAGCGTTAATGCTTTTTGACTGCTTGAACTCGCTTGCTGTTAAAAAACCGATGTATCAGGTAATAGCAATGCCAAACAAGCGTTTGAATGTTGATAACCATAAGAAGCGTAATAATGAAAGTGCTACTTGTAGAAGATGATCCTAAAGTTGCCTCGCACATTGCTAATGGACTGTTGGGCGAAGGGCATGAATGTATTACAGTTGGTGATGGAGCATCTGGCTACCGTGAAGCGTCACAAAGCGAACTAGACGCCGTGATATTAGATGTCATGCTTCCTGAACTCGACGGTTTTTCAGTTTTAGAAAAGCTTCGCGAGGAAGGCAACACCACTCCCGTTTTGTTGCTAAGCGCAAAAAGCCAAGTTGAAGACAAAGTGCGAGGCCTTCGTACCGGTGCAAACGACTACCTGACAAAGCCATTTGCTTTTGAAGAATTGCTTGCTCGTGTTGAGGGGCTAGCCGGTCGCAATAAAGAAAGCGAGGATAAAACGCTGATAAAGGTGGGCGATCTAACCCTTGATTTGGTCAACCGTAAAGTACTGCGTGGTGACCAAGAGATTGATTTACAGTCCAAAGAGTTCCAGTTGCTTGAATGCTTGCTCCGCCACAAAGGTAAAGTAGTAACGCGCAGTATGCTGCTTGAACAGGTTTGGAATTATCATTTCGACCCACAAACAAACGTGATTGATGTGCACATAAGCCGTTTACGTCAAAAAGTAGACAAGGCGTTTAATGTTCCACTCATCGAAACAGTAAGAGGCACAGGGTACCGCATAGCGGACGAGCTTGCATGATAGCGATCCGCGACTTTACGCGAAGCTCTAGCTTTCGTGTAGGCGTATTGCTCACTACCTTAGCTTGCATTGCTATCGTTCTTATCGTTTATTTTTGGCGCTTAACTAGCAGCGATCTATTTATTTCTGAATCTAACGCTGCGGTTAACGCCAAAACAAACGCATTAATCACACTTCACGAGAAGCTTGGTATCGAAGCGGTAATCGCCTCCATCAGGTCAGATAATCTCCCCCCTGACGCGTCCAACGCCAGTTCCCAAGGGGGCGTTTTCAATAATTTACGCTCATTTATTGCGTTGAGTAAAGATGGTCAAATAGTAGCAGGTAATTTGTCTTCCGTTCCACTTGTGCTAGAGCGTCACAAAGGGGCGAGTTTTGACACGGCTGAAATCGTTATTACTCGCGAAAACAGTAATTCTCGGAAAATACTCCACCAAGCGCTAATGAGAGAAACAAGGTTAGGTGAATACGAACTTTACGTTGGGCGAGGTATCGACGACTTGTACAGCGCGCAATGGTTCGGTAAAACCTTTAGCTGGATAATCGTTATATTGCTTTGTACGTTAAGTGTTTTGAGTTTCGCCATCGCCGTTTATGTCGTAAATAGAATTAACCGTATGTCGCAGACCGCCGACAAAATTATCAAAACCGGTAGTCTTGAAGAGCGCTTAGAGATCGACAGTAACTGGGATGATTTAAGCAGCCTTTCTTTCGTTTTCAATCAGATGCTTGACACTATTGAGAGTTCGGTGAATAACATCAAGTCGGTTACAGATAGCATTGCTCATGATTTGCGAACGCCACTTTCCAGACTTCGCAACACGTTAGAAAAAATTGAAGACGACGAACTTCGCAATGAGACAACGCAAGAAGCTGACAACTTGCTTAATATGTTTAACAGCCTTTTGCGCATAAGTGGTCTTGAGACCACGAATAAAAAAGAAGGCTTCTGCAGCACAGATGCACGCGCTATCGTCGAGGACGTGGTTGATCTTTATCATCCCCTTGCCGAGGAACGAAATATTCAACTCTCGAGCAACCTTGATGACGTAACAATGCTTGCCGACCCCAATTTGCTGTTCCAAGCAGTGGCTAATGTATTAGATAATGCAATCAAATATTCGAATGAAAATAGTATGGTTACTGTTCAGCTAACAACCACGCCCAAACATATTGTGATTGCCGTAAATGATGCAGGCATAGGTGTGGGTGAACACGAGATAATAAATTTAGAACGCCGATTTTATCGGGCCGATGGCAGTAGAACCAGTAAAGGGAACGGGTTAGGTTTATCTCTCGTTTCCGCGATAGTAAAGCTACACGACGGACAAACGTGGTTCGTACACGACCCCTTAATGAAAGGGCACGGTTTAGGCGTGGTGTTTTGTTTCCCCAAATAGCGAGTTATTAATTTGGGGGACCAGTGAAGCGATTTTTAAATACGGTTATTTGAAGCAGCCTTATGGCTGCTTCTGCATAAATATCGTCACCTCTGCCATAACTAGGCCGAACTTGCGAATGTATGAACGGTTCATCATAGTGCTGTCGTCAAACGCCCAAAACCAATCATCGAACGTTACCGAATAGGTGGTATCGTCAACTGGTAAATCCATCTGATAGTGAAAGTTGAATGCATTGCCGTAGCTGGTGCCTTTAGCTGGCCCATCAATATCACCCGCGCTGCCAATAAAGGTGTTGTCGCTTTGCTTTACAATTTTCCAAGTGCGAGATTTAGGTCCGTCACCCACGCCATAATCAAACGTTTCATCCAACGTTAGCGTTTCGCCGTCAATAGCACCATCAATATTAACGACGAACCTCTGTACAACTTCTCCAGAGCGATTTTGGACAATTCCCCAAGCTTTCACATTGCCGTCAAAAAACTGCTCGATATTAAACGCAGGCGTCACTGACTGATAGTCTTCACCCTCAACAGAGACAGAGCAGCCTGATAGTCCAGCAACACTCAATGTAGCGAGGCTAAGGCCTAAAACGAGTTTACACGCACTTTTTATCATCGAATAATGTCCTACGTAATCAATTAAAATATATAGGGTTCAAGAAAGAGTTTGGGCCTTCTTACCCCTTGCCGAGCAACTTTTTTCTAAACTTTGGCTCTGAAGTTTTCTCACTCAACCAGATATCAAAGAACCGCTGAGTAAAAGCGGAATCTTGGATTTCGTCAGACATTTCGCCATTCACATAGAAAATACTTTTGCCATCTTCAGTTGCGATGCCGGTAATAACGTCACCTTCACTGACATCAGGAAATATTTTTTCCATCAAAGCCAGCCATTTTTGAGCGTTATCTGAAGACACATCCCCTTGCTTCGTCATTTCATCAATAGAACGTTCAGCAATTTTCTTCCCTTCAAGGTCTCTTTGATAAGTTAAACGCAAAGCAAATGGTGGCGCATTGTTGTATGTGCCCTCAGGGGCAAATAATTCGCCAGTGTAAACATCCCAAAAGTAATAGGAAAACATGCCTTTACCCACTAGTTTTGCTTTAGGTACGTGCTCTTCTATACGCTCAGCGCTCGCCTTTTGTGAATTTACGTCCTGTGCCAATGTCTTATTCGACATAAATATTGCTCCCATCACAAGGGATATGAAAAAAACGTGAGTTATTATAGTTGCCATATGTATGCTCTATATCAGCGTAATAAAAATTACAGGTTTTTTATTGCGTTTATATCTGGTTATACTCTCGCCAATATGCATTTGATCAAATAAGACCAGGTTCTTTACGTGCTACCGCTTGAAGCTTTCAAAACATCGCTTACTCTCCCCTCCGCCTTAGTGTCTATTTCTCCTGAATGGAAAGGCGCAGAGAACGTATCGCTTTATGTGAAGAGAGACGACGCGATACACCCGATAATTTCAGGTAACAAGTGGCGAAAATTAAATCATTCGCTAACGCAACCTTTTCCTAATGCCATAATAAGTTTCGGCGGTGGATTTTCTAACCATCTTCACGCTTTGGGCTTTGTTTGTTTTGAGCTCGGCATTCCTTTTACAGCGATTGTTCGTGGAAATTATTCCGCTAATCCTTCGCCAATGATTGAAGATCTCATTCAATGGGAAACAACAATCGAATACGTCAATAGAAAAACTTACCAAAGACGTAATGAAAGCGCGTATTTAAACGAACTTCATAACAAATATCCTGACGCCCTTATTATTCCCGAAGGAGGAAGCCAAACTCGGGCACTTGCAGGTCTTCAAGACATGATGAATGAAATCGACCTTGAATTTGATGTTATGGTTGCCCCAGTCGCTAGCGGTGCCACTTTAGCTGGGATTATCCGAGCTCTAGATAAACGTAACAAGTGCGCTTATACAGAGCTTCAAGATATGCCCTCTTCTGCTTGTAATGCTATAGGTATTGGCGTGCTTAAAGGCGAAGGCTATTTAGAGGAATTGGTAGAACAATTCCTTCCTAACTCGCTCAAAAGGGAAAATAACCGCCATATTGAGTCGAACCAAAACACTGCAAATTTACCGACGCAAACCACTCACCCGTTTTGGCATATTAAACACAATTATCACTGGGGCGGATATGCAAAAGCACCGTCTGAACTCGTTGCCTTTTGTGACGATTTTAATAAAACGATGCCCTTTGAAATTGAGCCAGTGTATTCAGGAAAAGCCTTTTGGGCCGTGAAAGATATGCTGGCTAAAGGTAAGTTCAAAGACGGTACACGCATTATTATCTTGCACACTGGCGGTCTGCAGGGTGCAAGATAAAATTTTTTGAACTATCTAGCTAATCAGCAACAGGATAGCCAAACAGTCTCTTTAGCTTTGCTCTAACTCCTTTTGCCTGCCGAAGCTGTTCACGCAACACACCTATTTGACTAAAGTTAGCGCTAAGGGGGTTGTCCTTGGGCATTTTTCCTACAATGCCGTACTTTATCGTTATTGCTTTATCTTCTTTAGCATAGGTGCCAAATAACCTATCCCAGATAATGAGCACACCACCGTAATTTTTATCGATGTAGGGCTTGTTTGTCGCGTGATGAATACGGTGATGAGTAGGCGTATTAAACACATATTCAACCCACCCCAAGTTTCCAACGGTTTGCGTATGAACAAAAAACTGATAGGCCAAGTTTATTGCAACAATTGCAAATACCAGGCTTGGTGAGAACCCCACTAAAATCATTGGTATCCAAAACAGCCACATACCAACAAACGGGTATAGAACGCTTTGTCTGAAAGCCGTGGTGAAATTCATTTTCGTCGAGCTGTGGTGCACCACGTGCGCCATCCAAAACCAGTGTATGTTGTGTGAGGCCCGATGAAACCAATAATACAAAAAATCCTGAAGCATAAAGCCAGCAATGAGAGAAATAGCAGTAAGCTCAATCTTAAACAGCGAATACTGGTGAAGCCAAATGAATGCTGGCATGAGAAGAAGCAGCACTAATGCATCGGCTCCTTGGTGAAGCAAGGCTAAAAGAGCATTGTTCACGCTGTCTTTAACGTTATAAAACTGCCGAGCTTTTTTATATTCAATTAAAACACAAAGGAGAAAAACTGGGCTTAAGCCAAGTAATACAAGTTCAACAGGGATCAAAACGGGCTCCTAACTTATTCAAACACTGCTCAACATCGTTTTGTAGAAGGCGTTGCAGCAACCAAGCGGGTAAATACCAAGGTGCACTGCAGGTAATGCGATAAGTGACTAGGGTGCAGTTTTCATGGGGCGTAAACGTAATAACGCCGGTATGTTGTTTAACGGGAAAATCACCAACTACGGTATATTCAATGTATTGGTCGTCTGCGTGAACAATTTTCTCTTTAAAGCACACGCCTAAAATAGTTACCGCTCTCACGCAGCCTTTGCCACCGCTTACCTCATTATCATCTTCCGGCTGAAGAACCTTGAACGACGCATTGAAAAAGTCGCTTAGATTTTGATGGTCGAGTAAGGTGTCGCGAAGTGCCCGCGGCGTTGTTGCAATATATTTCTGATAATAAACGTTAACCATGTCGTACTTACTTTGTATGAACAACAAATAGCATAATTTGACATTTGCTACCTATCTTGCGCTAATACGCCAGTATTTTTGTTATTTTGCGACAAAGAGATGCCATCCGTATCGTCAGCCTATCAACAAAGCGTTGTGAGTTTCTTGGTTAGTCTAGGAATCGACTATCAGGAGATACCCGCACCCCTGCGCCCTGATCCTTTAACTTGCAGCAGGGTATCGATGGAAGATTACGTTAATTTACTCAACAAAGGGGCAGATTTAACTGGTGACTCCTTGTTCGGCTTCGCACTAGGGAAACATATTCAGGCCAAAGATTATGGTGTGCTGGGGTATTTGGTTGAAAGTTGCGAGAACCTCGAACAAGCCATTCAAGCATTGACGCGCTTTGATGCATTAGTGGCAGATATCGGTACCACGACCGTGCTTTATGAGATTGATAACACGCGCATACAATGGACGCCGCGATGTATCGACTGCAAACAGATGGTGCTGCGCAATACAACTGCTTGGGTTGCTACGGTATACAAGATCTTAGGCCCAGCTTGTAAACTTACTGCGATAACCTTCACCTTCTCACTGGACAAATCAGAGCAAGAAATACTGCAGGAATGGTTTAGCTGTCAGGTAATGGGCAATGCTGAAACCAACGCTATTATTTTCCCTAGGCACCTGCTCCACGTTCCCTTTACAAGCGAAAACAAAGCGATGTTTAATGCGCTTGTAGAAGTAACCGAAAAAGAACTTTTGGATCAAAACAAAAGCGCTGTTTCCCAACTTACAAACAATAAACAGGAAGAAATAAAACATAAAGCAATTGCTCTTTTGAGGGCTAATCCAACACTTAAAAACTGCGATCAGCAACGCATTGCTAATGCACTTTTTATCAGTTCCAGGACCCTGCAGAGGAAACTTAAGCTCAGTGGAACGAGTTTTCAGCAAATATTAAATGACTAGCGAAAAGCGCGCGTGGATAAACTATTAATAAACCACACGATTGCCGACACCGCAGACTTACTTGGTTTTCAGGAGCAGTCTTCCTTTACTCATGCCTTTAAAAAGTGGTTTTCGACCACGCCGATGAAGTATAAAAAGCGTTTAGTGAATCAAGAGTAATGTCGCCTATTTTGAAAGAAGGTGAATGTGAGTCAGGGTTCGCCTACGAAAGGCGATAAACGCTTAACTTTCTCTCGACACATTAATTCTTTCTACCCCTTTGTCGATTATTAAACTATTGTGACGTTGAAAGCGTAGGTATTAACGCGTGTCTAGCAACGCTAACTCACAGGAGATAAGCTATGATCGACCGTCCAGTTTCATTGCCAACGCCGTTGAACATTCTGGTTTCTAAGTCACTGCAGTTATGTGAGTATATGTTACCCGTTTGTGATGTATTTTATCCTTTTGCGGCCATTTATGAGAAAGGTCGGATTGGCTGTATTTTCAATGAGGAGGATCGAGGTAAGAAACGCGAGTCTCAACTCATTGAACAGTTACAGTGGCGTATTATTGATACGACAACGGATACAGACAGTTACAGCGTTTTGGTCTACGCCGCCACCGTCAACACACAAAATAGCAAGACGTTAGACGCAATTGCGATTGCAACTGCCACACCCGACCATGAAGAACGCCTTATTCTTTATCCTTACTACAAGGTAGATGGCAAAGTTGTCATATCACCACCTATCGATGCTGTTACACGGTAACATTAGCAACTTTACTATTTGTTGTTTTTACAGGTTGTCTTGTGTAAACCTACTCTAGGTTTCACATCACCGAGAAATTTGACGTGATACAACTTAGAAGCAGAACTGGTGAGGTGAAAATTCTGACTTAAAAAGGAGTTTTCCTTCGCGGTCTATTTCACTTCACATTGTTTGTTACGATTAAAATTTTTTGTACTGTCATGGGCTGTCTTTGCTTGCCAAATCCGGTTGGTCTGCTAGCATTCAGCCCAAAATTCATTAGCAAAATTAGGGATTAGTTATTATGTCTCGCGTTTTAATTATTGGTGCTGGCGGTGTTGCGTCGGTAACCGTGAAAAAATGTGCACGTTTACCACAACATTTTGACGAAATTTACTTAGCAAGCCGCACGGTATCTAAGTGTGAAGCGCTACAGCAAGAAGTAGGAGCGGATCGCGTTAAAGGTGTCTTCGCTGTTGATGCAGATAACGCGAAGGAAGTTGAAGCACTTATCAACGAAGTAAAACCAGACCTAGTAATCAACCTAGCGTTGCCATATCAAGACCTTCCAATCATGGATGCATGTCTTGCAACGAACACTGATTACTTAGACACTGCTAACTACGAGCCAAAAGACGAAGCGAAATTCGAATACTCGTGGCAGTGGGCTTACCAAGATAAGTTTAAAGACGCGGGTATTATGGCCCTGCTTGGCAGTGGTTTCGACCCTGGCGTAACTAACGTATACACGGCATACGCGGCGAAGCATTACTTCGACGAAATCCACTACCTTGATATCGTTGACTGTAATGGCGGCGATCATGGTCAGGCTTTCGCGACCAACTTCAACCCTGAAATCAACATTCGTGAAATCACTCAGCGCGGACGTTTCTGGGAAGACGGTGAGTGGAAAGAAACCGACCCACTGACTGTACGTGAAGACCTAGACTACCAAAACATCGGCGTTCGTGCGTCTTACCTGATGTTCCACGAGGAGCTGGAATCTATTGTTAAGCACTTCCCAACCCTTAAGCGAGCGCGCTTCTGGATGACGTTTGGCGATGCTTACTTAAACCACCTGCGTGTACTTGAAGGTATTGGTATGACTAGCATTGAGCCAGTTGAATTCCAAGGTCAGAAGATTGTACCTCTAGAGTTCTTAAAGGCAGTGCTGCCTAACCCTGGCTCACTTGCTGAAGGTTACAGCGGTATGACGTGCATTGGTACCTACATCACAGGTATTAAAGATGGCAAAGAAAAAACGATCTTTATCTACAACAACTGTGACCACGCGAAATGTAACGAAGAAGTGGGCGCGCAAGCGGTATCTTACACCACAGGTGTTCCGGCGATGATCGGTGCGGCGCTTATGCTTAACGGCACGTGGAAAGAAGCAGGTGTATGGAACATGGAACAATTCGATCCAGACCCATTCATGGACATGCTTAACGAGCACGGCCTACCTTGGCACGTACTTGAATGTGAAAGTAGCCCTTTCACTAAATAATTAAACATAGGGCGCTTTTTCTAAGCGCCTTTTTTAATTGAAACCTCTGTTATTGACCTCACCCATCTTAACTTTGAGCTCTGAGTGTATGTGTAATACAGTAGGAATTTCACGAATATTGAAAGTCGTTATATTTTTGGAGCTTTATCCCATTGACCGATTTAACCCAACGCACTGATATTCCTTCTCCTTGCTACGTACTGGAAGAGGCTAAATTAATTCGAAACCTTGAATTGATGAAACGAGTTCAAGATGAGTCTGGCGCGCGGATTATTCTTGCGCTTAAAGGCTTTTCGATGTGGTCTTGCTTTGACATTATCAAACAGTATTTGCATGGCGCGACAGCCAGTTCGGTATGGGAAGCAAAGCTTGCCGCTGAAATGGGCAAAGAAGTTCATGCCTATTCTCCAGCTTACAAAGCTAACGACGCAAAGGAACTGGCTGGCTTGGTCAATCACCTGTCTTTTAATAGCTTGTCTCAGTGGAATACGCATAAAGACGCACTAGCAAACGTGTCGTTAGGCCTTCGAATCAATCCTGAACACCAGGAAGCAGATACGCCATTATATGACCCAGCAGCGCCGGGATCACGGTTAGGTATACGCGCCAGTGAGCTAGAAGGCGTGGACCTGACGGGTATCGAGGGTTTTCACTGCCATAACCTTTGTGAGTGTGATTCTTTTGCTACTGCACGTACCCTTGAAGCTATCGAAAAGCGTTTTGGTAAATGGCTTGGCCAGTTAAAATGGTTGAACTTGGGCGGCGGGCATCTTATGACCCGTGAAGGTTATGATGTTGATCACCTCATCAAAACCCTAAAAGACTTCAAAGCTCGCTACCCTCATTTAGATGTTATCCTTGAGCCAGGTTCTGCTGTTGCGTGGCAAACCGGGCCGCTCATTTGCGAAGTTGTTGATATGGTCGAAAATGAAGGTGATATCGCTATTTTGGACATTTCAGCGACAGCACACATGCCAGACGTACTAGAAATGCCCTACCGCCCTACAATTTTGGGCGCCGGTATGCCAAATGAAAAAGCACACAACGTGAAGCTAGGCGGCAATTCGTGTCTTGCTGGTGACGTTATTGATACTTATTCATTCGACGCCAAGCTCAAGGCAGGTGATAGATTACAATTTGAAGATATGATGCACTACACCATGGTGAAAACTACGTTTTTCAACGGCGTAGAGCACCCTGCTATTGGCATTTTGCGTTCAAATGGTGACTTCGAATTAGTACGTGAATTTAGCTACGAAGACTTTAAAGGCCGTTTGTCGTAAACACGTTACAAACACAAAACCCGCCAACTGGCGGGTTTTGTTTGTCTCAACTTTACGACTAAACCACCCCGCTTCCCGACGCAGTTTCAGATTTATCTATCTCGCCTTCAGCTAACACTTCATCATCTAATTCAATTTTAAACGTTGCACCCGGCTTGCCTTGCAGGCTGTAGCGAAAGCCGTACATTTCACCTTCATTTAACGATACCTCAGTGGAGGTATTAGGGTGAATTAGATCGTAAACGCCAGAATCGTTGGCTTGAGAAAATATATCTACCAACCATTTGCCTTCCGACATGGTGATCTTTAGTGTCTTAGTCATCTGCGCCTCCTTTAGCATTTTGCCCTTCGCGTGATTAGGGCAAATATTGAATCTCTTACTTTGTATTCGACAGAGACACTTAAGATCAATCTTGCTTGCGACGACTTACGCTTTTGCATCGAGTCCGGCTTGATAAAGCGCATTCTTTTTCAAGTCGTAATGACTGGCGACTACAGCTGCTGCCTTTTTCAGCGGCATATGCTCACAAAGTGCGTTTAACAGCGACATCGCTTCACTTGGAATTGCCTGCTCACTTATTTGAGCGGGCCCGATCATGACGACAAACTCACCTTTTTGATGAGCGGGCTCAGCATTCAAATAATCAAGTACATTTTGTGCACTACCACTGACGTAAGTTTCAAAGGCTTTAGTAAGTTCCTTTGCTACAACTATCTGACGCTCTCCAAGCACACGCTGGATATCGGTAACCGTGTCTAAAATTCGGCGTGGCGCCTCGTAGTAAACGGTAGTGAAAGTTCTGTCTAAAAGAGAAGACAGCACACCTTCTCTCGCTTGTGTTTTAACGGGTAAAAAACCTTCGAACATAAATTTGTCGGTAGGAAGCCCCGACGCGCTTAACGCCGTTATAGCAGCGCATGGGCCAGGTAAAGCACTCACAGGAATGCCTTGTTCTCGGCATTTACGCACTAACACAAAGCCAGGGTCACTGATAAGCGGCGTACCGGCATCACTAATTAGCGCCACCGACTCTCCGCCTTTTAAACGCTCACATAGCATTGATGTTCGCTTATCTTCATTGTGCTCATGCAGCGAAAGTGTTTTAGTTCCAATGCTAAAGTGCTGTAAAAGACGGGCACTATGGCGGGTGTCTTCTGCCGCAATCCAGGTAACCTCACTAAGGATGCGAATGGCTCTGGCGCTAATGTCATCTAAGTTACCGATAGGCGTTGGAACAATATATAGGGTGGCGGTGTCTGTCATAACAGTGGTGTAGTCTTTCGTTAAAGATAAAGATAATGCGATAAGTGTAACACGCCATTAGTCCAGATTATGCTGGCAAGCGTAGATTTTCACTGTGGTTAAGATAAACTTGACCTATCACGATGTAAAAGGAATGAAACTGTGCGTCATATCGGACAAGCTGGAAAAATGTTTACGCTGTCAGCCGTCGCTTCTGTACTGTTGCTAGCAGGCTGTGGAAGCACGCCTCGATCTCAATCTAAACCTGTGCAAGTGAAGCCTTCACCTATAGAGACTACCCAAGTTGATGATAATGTAACGCCAGAACATAAGCTACTTGAAGCTAAAAGAGTGTGGGCCCGTACACGCGACAAAAATCAGCGCGATACCTTGTTGCTCCAAGCTGCTGACTTATACATCCAGAATCAACAGCCGGTTCTCGCACAACAAGTTCTCTTTGAAGTTAAAGAAGACGGCATTTCAGAAGCAAACCAGTCTTATTATTCGTTGCTAATAACCAAAGCTTATGCGGGAACAACCGATGCAGCCCCAGAAGATTTGCTGGCAATGCTTGATAACGTCATTGAAACAGGCGAAACGGCTTACCAGAAAGCGGAACTACAAACACAGCTTTACTCTCGGTTGGGAAACTTTGCGGCAGCGGCAAATAGCGTATTAAAAACGCATTTACCAGACGAGCAAAAAGTAAAGCAAGTATGGGAATGGATGACTTCTTTGCCTAAAGAATCGCTTATTGCTATTGGAGAAGAGTATCCAGCACTAACTCCATTTATTACATTGCGAGAACTCACCGAAGAATACGCTTCATCCCCCATCAAACTTGCCAATAATTTGCAGCAGTTCCAACAAGTTTATCGCGGTCACGTGCTTGAAAACACGTTGCCGCAAGACGTTGTTAAAGCCGCGCAGCTGACCGACGCTGGCGCTAACGATATCGCGGTGCTGCTGCCACTTTCCGGAAGATTGGCGCGCACAGGTCAAGTAGTAAAAGACGGCATTATGGCGGCGTATTATACCGATGTAGAAAAGCGCCAAGATGAACATCTTTTACCGCGCTTGCGATTTATAGATACCAACGGCGCAGATAGTCAGGAATTAATCACCAAAATTGCCGACACTAAATTTATTATAGGTCCTTTATTAAAGGAAACGATCGAAAGCGTAATACCTAATCTCCCCGTTGGGGTTAATGTATTGGCGCTTAATCGCCCCGACGAGTTACCAGAGCGTTCAATCGCTCAACCTACGCCAAGTTCTATTGCTACTCAACGAGTAGACGTTGACAGTGACGCGGGTAACGTGGACTTGGCAGAGCCAAAGGCACAAGATGAAGTGAGTGAGTTAAATTTACCTGTCTCATTGAATTATTATGGACTTGCCCCAGAAGATGAGGCGAAACAGCTTGCCGAACTCATCTTTAACAAGGGGTATAGAGCTCCTATTGTCATTGCTGCGCAGAATAGTCTTTATCAGCGAATGGACGACACGTTTAAAGCCCACTGGAAAGCGCTCAACAGCGCCGAAAACAAGCAGCGCGCTAATATTACGTCAGTCACATTCAACGACAGCAACTCCCTTCGCGAGGGCATTACTCAAGCGTTAGATGTTGCGCAAAGCAACGAGCGCATTAATCAAATTGAGTATATGACAAATGACGAGGTATACAATATGCCCCGCAGTAGACGGGACATCGACGCCATCGTTGCGTTCTCATCACCTCAAGACACCGAATTGCTTAACCCTATAATCGAAGCGAGCTTAAATCCATACGATGGTAAGCAGGTGCCTGTTTATGCCACCTCGCGCTCGATGGATTACGACAGCGGTAAGAACCAATGGCGTGATTTACAAAACGTTCACTTTATAGACATGCCATGGTTAATGCCGTCACATAAATGGCAACCATTAGAACAAGAAGTACAACAAGCATGGCAAAACCAAAATACCATGCAGAAGCGGTTATTCGCATTTGGCTTTGATGCCTATCAGTTGCTGCCTCAGTTAGGCATGCTTAATACGCTGAAGTACCTTTCGCACGACGGACTGACGGGTAACTTGTCGTTAAACCAACGAGGTGAAGTTGTTCGCAAACAGCCGCAGGCCATTATACGCAACGAAAAAGTAAGAATGCTTTCGGAGTAAATACAATGTCAAAACTGCAAGGGAATGCGGGAGAAGATAAGGCTTGTAATTATTTGATAGAACAAGGCCTTGAACTAAGGTGTCGAAATTACTACACCAGACGCGGTGAACTTGATCTGGTTATGCAAGATGGAAACACCATTGTATGTGTTGAGGTTAAATACCGAAAAAGAAACCAGTTCGGCAGTGCGCTGGAATTTGTTACTGCTAAAAAACTACAAAGAATTCAGGCTGCGTTTGAGTTCTATTTGTTAGATAATGGTATTAATTCAGCGTCTACTCCCCTACGGATCGACGTTATTGCCATAGACGGGCATAACCTTCAATGGTTGAAAAACGTAGGCTAGAGATATTTCTTTACGCATTGTTAAAAGAACAAAGCATACGATTTCGGTGTATTTAGGTATAAGTTGTTACTCAAATTACCGTAATTTTTTTCATATCCATAATTCCCCGTCTTTTTAAAAAGAGATTAGAAGTATGATTGAACAAATTAAAGCGAACTTTACAGAAAGCATTCAAACTAAAATTGCAGCTTCAGAAATATTGCCTGAGTCTATCGAAAAAGCAGCCAATATGATGGTTGAAGCGCTTATTCGCGGGAATAAAGTACTTAGTTGCGGAAACGGTGGTTCTGCCGGTGACGCACAGCACTTCTCTTCTGAAATGTTGAACCGCTACGAGCGCGACCGCCCTAGCTTGCCGGCCATAGCGTTGAGTACAGATACTTCTACACTTACTTCCATTGCAAACGACTACAGCTACGACGAGATTTTTGCTAAGCAAGTTCGCGCGCTCGGTCAACCAGGTGACATTCTTCTAGCCATATCTACAAGCGGTAATTCGCGTAACGTTATTGCGGCAATGGAAGCAGCCCTCTCTCGTGATATGACCATTGTTGCCTTAACCGGTAAAGACGGCGGCGAAATGGCGGGATTTTTGAGTGAGCACGACGTGGAAATTCGCGTACCTTCAAACCGAACTGCTCGTATCCAAGAAGTACACTTATTAGTCATTCACAATTTATGTGAATGTATTGATGATAGCTTATTCCCTGCTGACCATGGTGACGAGTAAACAAAGCACTATGATTAAAAGCGCAAGATATTTAGGATTACTTGGGGCTGTTCTTGCTTTCGTACTAAGCTTACAAGGCTGTGTAGTAGCGGTAGGTGCAGCGGGCGCGATGGCTGCAAAAGTCGCTAATGACAGACGTACTGTGGGTACGCAGCTTGACGATCAAAACGCAGATGCAGCGGTATCCTATCAATGGTCTAAAAGCGACGCACTGAAAGAGCAAGCCAACCTTCAAGTGGACTTATATAACGGCGTAGCGCTGTTAACTGGGCAAGCGCCAAGTCAAAGTCTCATCGATGAAGCCGTTAGGCGCGCTCAGGAAGTGAGTTATATCAAGAAGATACACAATCAAATTCGCATAGGCGACCCCATCGGCGCGGGAACACAAGCTAACGATATTTGGCTAGCATCAAAGGTGCGTACCAAAATTGTTGCAGATGAGCGCGTTCCTGCTCTTCAAGTTAAAGTGGTTGTACAAGATTCAGAAGTCTTTTTAATGGGCAGATTAACTAACCTTGAAGCCACTGCCGCTGTAGATATTGCTCGCAATATCACGGGTGTAGCTCGCGTCGTTAGAGCCTTTGAAATTGTTCAATAGAGAGTTAGCCACTGCCCTTCTGGTTGCAGGGGCACTCTTTATGGAAATTTTAGATGCCACGGTTATTACCACGGCGCTTCCCGTTATTGCTGCTGACTTTAATGTACCGGCAGCCCACCTTTCTATTGGCGTGTCGGCCTATTTAGTGGCCGTTACGCTCTTCATTCCTTTAAGCGGCTACGCTGCTGACAAATTTGGTGCTCGCACAATATTTATAGCGGCGATTGCCGTTTTTACTCTGGCGTCGGTGCTGTGTGGCTTAAGCACAACCTTATTCGAATTTACCCTATCTCGAATCCTGCAGGGCTTAGGCGGCGCCATGATGGTCCCCGTGGGCAGGTTAGTGGTTCTGCGGGATTTGCCCAAAGAAAAACTAGTAAAAACCGTAGCCATTATCACATGGCCCGCCTTGAGTGCACCGCTATTAGGCCCCGTGTTAGGCGGCTATATAGCGACTCACTTTAGCTGGCAGTGGATTTTTTATATGAATATTCCACTGGGTATCATTGCCATCATCGCGTCTCTCTATCTGCTTAGAAATACCAAAGGCGATGTGGGTAAATTCGACGTTAAAGGTTTTCTACTTACCGGCGTCGGCTTCGCGCTGTTTATGGCAGGCATTGAATTTCTTGCCAGCGCCAGCGATAAACTTCTTCAATCGCTAGGCATCATCGCCATTGGCCTAGCGCTCATGGTATTTGCAATACGGCATGTCAAAAAAGCCAAAAACCCGCTATTTTCATTTGGTGCCATGCAGCACAAAACGTTCAGGCTTTCTGTTTACGGTGGTTCTGTTGTGCGTGTAGCACTTGGCAGTGCCCCGTTTCTTGTGCCGCTAATGCTACAGCTAGGGCTAGGCTACTCGCCTGTAGAGGCTGGCTCTTTGTTGCTATGGCTTTTTGCTGGAAACCTAGCAATAAAGCCAGCGACAACGTGGATCATGAATACCTTCGGCTTCAAACGCGTGCTTGTAGTAAACGGTGTGCTCATCGCCCTTGGCTTTGTGGCGCTGGCGATGATAAACCACACGACATCGTCATTTACTATTGCCGCTATTTTGTTTGTTAACGGTATCACTCGCTCAATGCACTTAACGCTAATAAACACCATTGCTTTTGCCGACGTTCCACCCAATAAAATGCGAGACGCAAACACGTTGGGCGCAATTCTAATGCAAATGAACCGCGGCTTAGGCATCACGCTTTCAGCCCTTGCCATCGCTGTTGCAGCGCTTATATTGGAACAAAGCCCTGATACACCTAACTTGCAAACATTTTCTATCGCAATGCTGTTTATGGGAGCGATAGCCCTTGTCAGTATTTATGACAGCCTATTATTGTCAAAAGAAGACGGTGTGTCTGTGTTAAATAAACGCAAAGCGAAAAAAGGGCGGCAGACGCAATAACCTTTTCAGTACACACATAGTGTCTCAACCTTATTGCGTTTCTTCTTTGTCATTCGACCTTTTTCACTCAGGCTGTCCTGACCATATAGTGACAAACGTCACATCCTATTGATGATCTTTGTGACTAACCACATTTTCAAAACCAGGTTATATCAAGCGGGCGTTAAGCTTAGGGGTAAAAGGGTTTATTTTAAAAGAATCGGATAGCGACTATTTAATAAAGGCAATTCACGCTGTATCTGCCGGAGAAAAGGTCATTTCCACCGAGCTTGCGATCATGGCATTAGATGACAACAACCCGCTATCAAAAAAAGAAATGTCGGCGCTTAAGCTGGCATCAGAAGGGCTGAAAACTCAAGATATAGCCCGGTCGCTGTTTTTATCTGAAGGAACCGTAAGAAACTACTTGTCAGAAGCGATATCTAAGCTAGACGCCACAAACCGAGTAGACGCTGCCCGCATAGCGAAACAAAAAGGCTGGCTCTAACGATGGCCAAAAATGCTAATTTAAAACCAAGGTGTCGTGATGCTTTTAGATGTAGAGACTTTTAGCTTTTCAGATAGTCCGGTAAGCACCCGTTCAGGCCCATATACAATACCTCGGTGGTTAGCTGTCCAAATACAGGTTAAAATACTGGTTCCTTTGCGCAACTCACATTGCCATTTAGCGGTAGTTTCGGTTAGTCGTTCGTAGTCATCCTCAATCTCCCAACCACTGTCAACATGGTCGACAATAAGTTGTTCAAATTGAGCGAACGGAATAGGCTGAATAATTACCCATTCCTTTTTCTTGAATTTGTTCTCTAATCTCGATTTCTTAAAACTGGTAAACAACCCCACGCTTCAACTCCGTATGATTGATAGGTCTCACGACTATAAGCGCCTTTAGTATTTCGACACCGTTCCCATAATTTGCCCTGACGGTGTGGGGCACGAACACGAGGTTCCAACCATTTCACCATTTGACGTAGGACATACGCCATATTCGCCATCACCACTATAGCGACATTGATTACCAAACTCTGGTTTAGCAGTCGCGACTCTTTCCCCCCTAGTGGTGTGATCTTCTTCATCGTCAGGTAAATACACAGTGTAAGTGCAGCTAAAAAGAAGCGATGTGGCTATCATTACGCTGATGCGGGAAAGTACCTTTAAACTCATTATTACTTATTGTGCATTTTTAGAACAGTCTTAAAGCTAAGCTAATAATGAAGATAAAACAAGAAAAAATAAGCAAAAAAAACCAGTCTTACGACTGGCTTTTATATTGTAACTGGTTGTAGCTATTAGAATTCAGTGGAGAATCTAACACCGAACTCGCTCGCGTCATTGCTTAGAATTTGCAGGATATAGTCACCTGTATTCAAACGCGCGTTGTCGTAACGCTCATCGAAAATGTTGCGACCGTAAAGTGCGACTGTGTACGCTTCATTCGCTGGTGTATACGCGATATCAAAGTTAACTAACGCACGGCTATCAAGCTCTGTCATACGCTCTGGTGCAGATGTTGGCTCACCGTACATTTCTGAACGGTAAGAGTAGTCAGCACGCACGCGAATTGAATCGCCACCATCAAGTTCGAAGGTGTACTGTGGACCAATTGCTAGCGTAAGGTCTGGAGTCAGTGGTGCTACCGGGTTAAACCCATCTTGCTCTTCCACATCAACGTCCATATAACCAATGCTGGTCATCATGCTGAAGTTGCCATAGTTGAACGTTGCATCGGCTTCAATACCGCGCGATGTTTGTTCAACCACAAGGTTTGCTGTGTCGAAACCGCCTTCGCTTACGCGACTTACTTGGTAAGGCAAGTCTTCAAACTCAGTGTTAAATACAGCTACACTGATGTCAAAGTAGTCGTTTACACGACCTTTAATACCAACTTCATAGTTAGTTGCAGTAATGTTGTCTGACGCTGTGAAGCAGTTATTAGCACGTACGGCAGCTTGCGCACCTTCGATATCATCGAAGCCACCCGCACCGAAAAACTGGCCGATTAGGCAGTAAGGACGTGCTGGGAACTGGCCCGACTGATAGCCAGACTGAATAGTCGCGTAACCTGTCATGCCGTTTTCAAACGTATAGTTGGTAGCTAGCTCCCAGGTTACTTCATCCCATTCGTTTGAGTCGAATATTGTACCGAGTGCTGAAAACACGTTAGCAGACGCTTCTTTTTCGTCTTCGGTGTATCGAAGACCACCTGACACGCTTAGCTCATCAGTTAGGTCGCGACGTACATTTACATATACCGCTTTAGACGTGGTTTCTTGGTCTAGCTCAAGTAAGTTTGGGCCGCCGTCGAAGTTAGAGTCGTCGCCTTGGCGGTTGCTACCTTCTTCATTGAAATAGTAAAGACCAGCAACAAAGTCAGTGTACTCGTTGATGTAGCCGTTAAGCTGAAGTTCAATAGAGGTTTGGTCAGCTTCACCGCGCTCAGGGAACTGATCTAATGAGAAAACCGTACCGTCATCGTCAAGGCCCGCTTTGTACTTAGACGTACGTTGGCTAGCTACAACCTTTGCAGTGTAATCATCATTGATATCCCACTCGGTAGTCAGTGAAAGACCACGGGCCTCATTTGATACGCCAGTGACTGCTTCTGTACCTGTAGCATTATCATAAATGTCAGCACCTTCAGGCGTAACATCTGTGTTACGCAACTCAACACCTAAGCCGTTACCGCCACCGAAATAGCGCGCAGAGCCCACTTCATCGATGAGCACAGTGTAAGGACGTAGACCGCCGTCACCATTGTTAGCATCTGCGGTTAGCACCATGCGGAAATCGTTTGAAGGTTCCCACTTAAGTGAAACACGACCTGAAATATCTTCAGTTTCACCCACATCGTATTCAGCATTTGGTACGTTAATGAATTCACCGAGACCATCGCGTTTGTTAAACGCTAGATTCATGTTGAACGCAACAGTTTCAGTCAGACCATGGTTAACAAAAATGTCTGCTTTAACGCGGCCGCGGGTACCAAATTCGGTATTTACTTTAGTCACGTCACCTTGATCTGGCTCTTTAGTAATGATGTTGATAGCACCGCCAATTGAGTTACGACCATATAGTGTACCCTGAGGGCCACGAAGCACCTCAATACGCTCGATATTGTTTAAGCTCCAGTTTTGACCTACTTGACGGCCTAGGTAAACGCCATCAACGTAAACACTAACACCAGGGTCGGTAGTGATAAGGTGATCTTGAAGACCGATACCACGAATGAAAGGGTTTACAGAAGACGTGTGGCCTGCAGAGAAACCGGTAACGTTAAGGTTTGGTACGAACTTACCTACGTCTGTTAGGTCTGTGATGCCTTGGGCAGCTAGCTTGTCGCCGTCAAAAGCACTGATTGCAATAGGCACTTCATAAATAACTTGAGGGCGTTTTGTTGCGGTAACGGTAATGGCTTCAAACTTTTGTTCTTCTGTTACTTCAGCTTCTTGAGCAACAGCAATGTTTGAAAGAGCTGGAACGGTCATCGCTACTGCTAGTGCGACAGGTGAAAGCTTACTGGCGAGTGTCTTAGACACGTCAGTATTGGTTTTCATGGTGTAACCCCTTTGCGTGAGTGTTAGGTATTAAAATTGTTTTTTATAGGTTGCTTCAAATTCTTCTTTGGAACTTTGAAAGCCTAAACTCACTGATTAAAGAGGTGCACTTTACCGTGTGCTAGTACTGGATAGCAGACAATAAAAAAGTAAGTCGCAATAAAACATTACAAACTTACTTTCAATAAAACTCTGCTTTAAAAGTCGGAATTACTTTTCCAGCCCCCTAAAATTCAGAAAAAGAATTTAGGCCTGAAGACTGGAACGATATGTTACCGTTACTTTGCGATCTTGCAAAGTAAATTATTGCACTTTCACTGAATTAAAACTTCGATAACAGACTAAATGGTTAAGTACTCAAATACTTAATCAGTATAGAAATAAAAGGATAAAACATATACTTTTTAAAAACTTAAGAGGTACAACCACTCAAAATTGATGTCTAAGCACCTGGCATCAAAAGCTTGACCAGTTGGACAAAATTCAACCACGTATTATTGCTACGAAGTGGGCGAACTCTACAAGCGTTTCATCAATCAATTTACACAAAAAAGACAAGTTCAACATCCAACACTTCTTGTGATCGGTGCATACCTTCAATTCTTATCACTACGGGAACGCGATGATGGTTTTCTACTATGAACGTACGACTAACATCTTACAATTTTGTCGACAATATAAGCACCCAAAGGTTGAAAAACCTTCTTAACAGGCCTATATTGTCGACATTGATTAAATGACGACTGAATATTGTGTTAGCGAAGAGTGAACAAGCCATAACCAATGCCGACCGTACCTTCTTTCAGCTTAGGAAGGACATTGTGGAGGGCATTATTCCCGCAGGCAGTAAGCTAAGTGAAATGGAATTGTCGACAAAGTATGAGGTCAGCCGTGCAGTTATTCGCGAGGCTATTAATCGCCTAGCCACCTGCCATCTTGTAGAACGCAAAGCTAATGTAGGGGCGCGCGTAGTTGCACTCTCACCCGAAGGCCTCATTCAACTTTATCAGGTGCGCGAAGCGTTAGAGGGTATGGCGGCACGTTTAGCTGCCCGCTATATGAGTGATTCTGAAATTGCCGACATGCAAGCGCTGCTTGATAGTCATTTCGATAAGGTGAAAGACAGCCACAGCTATTATCAAGAAGCCGGTGATGTCGACTTTCACTACCGAATTGTCACTGGCAGCAAAAACGACCACCTTATCAGCGTGCTTATTGATGGGCTCTACCATTTGGTTCGTATGTACCGCGTACAGCTTGGTATGGCAGGACCTCGGGTAAGCACGGCGTTTGATGAGCACAGACACATTGTTAACGCCATTGCCAATCGCGACGAAGAGTTAGCAGAAATGCTCATGCGTCGCCACATTCTTTATTCAAAAAATAATATCGAGAAGAAGCTCAACAATGACTAATACCCATAAGGCTTCTGCTTACCTATTACACCTCTACCCTACTTTCAAATAAGCGAGTGACTATCATGAGTGCAGGAAAGAAATTCAGAACCGCCTTAGAGAACAACAAACCTCTTCAAATCGTGGGCACTATCAATGCCTACACGGCCATGATGGCGAAGGCCATAGGCCATCAAGCCATTTATCTTTCCGGTGGTGGCGTAGCTAACGCTTCGTATGGCTTGCCAGATTTAGGTATGACCTCGCTTAATGACGTGATTGCAGATGTTCAGCGTATTACCAGCGCCTGTGACCTACCGCTTTTGGTCGATATTGATACCGGCTGGGGCGGTGCATTTAATATTGCCAAAACCATTCGCGATATGGAAAAAGCAGGCGCGGCCGCTGTACATATGGAAGACCAAGTCGCACAAAAGCGCTGTGGCCATCGCCCTAATAAAGAAATTGTGAGTACGGCGGAAATGGTAGATCGCATTAAAGCCGCCGTCGATGCCAGAACCGACCCCGACTTTTTCATTATGGCGCGCACCGATGCGTTTGCTCAAGAAGGGCTAGAAAAAGCCATCGAGCGTGCAAAAGCTTACGTAGCGGCAGGTGCTGACGGCATATTTGCCGAAGCGGTACAAACCGAAGAACACTATCGCGCGTTTGCTGAAGCGCTAGACGTTCCTATTCTTGCCAATATCACTGAATTCGGCAAAACCGAACTATGGAACAAAGAAGAGTTGGGCGAATGGGGCGCCGATATGGTGCTTTACCCGCTAAGTGCGTTCCGCGCCATGAATAAAGCTGCAGAAATGGTGTACAAATCTATACTTGAAAATGGCGACCAAAAAGCTGTCGTCGACACCATGCAAACACGCATGGAACTATACGATTACCTTGGTTACCACGAATACGAACAAAAGCTAGATGCCCTATTTGCAGAAGGCAAAAATCAGTAAAGAGATAAATTCCGCTTGAAGTTGGCGGGCAAGAGGATGCAGGGGTGAAGCTCCTTGGAGCAGGGGCAGTACACAGGGCGTTACCGCGCCGTGAACCTATCCATTGGGGCTCCGTTTCGGCATCCATGCCTCAAAGGGGTGACGCCCTGTGCACCGCCCCCGCTATTTCGGTGCCTCGCACCCAATTTAAGTTGAGTTTTAACCGTTTTAATCAGAAATATTTTTAAAAAGTACCTTACATATTATACAAGACCGGAGACAACAAGATGGCTAAACAGTTAAGTGGCGCGGGTTTACGCGGCCAAGTTGCAGGTAAAACAGCTTTATCAACGGTAGGTAAATCAGGTTCAGGTTTAACCTATCGCGGCTACGACGTGAAAGATTTAGCAGAAAAGTGTCAGTTTGAAGAAGTCGCTTATCTTATCTTAAAAGGTCACTTGCCAAATCAAGCTGAGCTTAATGACTATAAAACCAAACTTCGCGGTATGCGCGGTCTTCCTGACGCACTGAAAGACGTGCTTGAACGCATTCCTAAAAACGCCCACCCTATGGACGTGCTTCGCACTGGCTGTTCAATGCTAGGTAACCTTGAAATGGAAACTAGCTTTGATCAGCAGCAAGATGTGACAGACCGCATGTTAGCGTGCTTCCCAAGTATTATTTGTTACTGGTATCGCTTCTCACACGATGGAGTGCGCATTAATGTGGAAACCGATGACGACTCCATTGGCGGTCACTTCCTTCACATGCTTCACGGCGAAAAGCCACGTGAGCTTCACGAACAGGTGATGCACGTGTCTCTCATTCTTTATGCCGAGCACGAGTTCAATGCGTCTACATTCACAGCGCGCGTATGTGCCTCTACCCTTTCTGATATGCATTCTTGCGTAACCGGCGCGATTGGTTCTCTTCGCGGGCCACTTCACGGCGGTGCAAACGAAGCCGCAATGGAAATGATAGAAGGCTTCACGTCAGCCGATGACGCTGAAGAAAAAATGATGGGCATGCTAGAGCGCAAAGAGAAGATCATGGGCTTTGGCCACGCGATTTATTCTGAGTCTGATCCGCGTAACGAAATTATCAAGCAATGGTCTGAAAAACTGGCTGCCGATGTGGGCGATGAGGTGCTTTACCCTGTTTCTGTGCGCTGTGAAGAAGTGATGTGGCGCGAGAAGAAGCTATTCTGTAATGCAGACTTTTTCCACGCCTCTGCCTATAACTTTATGGGAATCCCTACGCCGCTGTTTACCCCAATATTCGTTATGTCTCGCCTTACAGGCTGGGCTGCACATGTAATGGAACAGCGCGCTGACAACCGTATTATTCGCCCATCAGCAGAATACACGGGCGAAGAATTGCGCCCTGTTCCTGCAATCAGCGAACGCTAAGAGAATAGGTGGTTTATGAATATTGATTACCGTAAACCGCTTCCAAATGCGGGTATCGACTTCTTCGATACTCGTGAAGCGGTTGATGCCATAGAGCCAGGTGCATACGCCAAGCTGCCGTACACGTCACGTGTGTTGGCTGAAAACTTGATACGCAAATGCGACCCTGCCATGCTAAACGATTCACTCAAACAGCTGATATACCGCAAGCGCGACCTCGATTTTCCGTGGTTCCCAGCACGTGTGGTATGCCACGATATTCTTGGTCAAACGGCCCTTGTAGACTTAGCGGGCCTTCGCGATGCCATTGCGGCGAAAGGCGGCGACCCTGCGAAAGTAAACCCAGTGGTGCCTACTCAGCTAATAGTGGACCACTCCCTCGCCGTAGAGCACGCGGGCTTTGAAAAAGACGCATTTGAAAAGAACCGTGCTATTGAAGACAGACGAAACGATGACCGCTTTCATTTCATTAACTGGACAAAAACCGCGTTTAAAAACGTAGATGTTATTCCGCCGGGTAACGGCATTATGCACCAGATTAACTTGGAGCGTATGTCGCCAGTTATTCAAAGCCGTGACGGCGTAGCCTTCCCAGATACCCTCGTGGGCACAGACAGCCATACCCCGCATGTTGATGCACTTGGTGTAATTGCGGTAGGCGTGGGCGGCCTTGAAGCGGAAAGCGTTATGCTGGGCCGTGCGTCTTATATGCGTTTGCCTGATATTGTAGGGGTCGAGCTTACCGGTAAGCCACAGCCAGGTATTACGGCTACCGACATCGTATTAGCGTTAACTGAATTCCTGCGTAAAGAGCGTGTAGTATCTGCATATCTTGAATTCTACGGTGAAGGTGCATCGCACTTAACCCTTGGCGATCGGGCGACCATCTCGAACATGACACCCGAATACGGCGCCACAGCGGCGATGTTCTATATCGATCAGCAAACTATTGATTACTTGCGCTTAACTGGGCGTGAAGAAAAGCAAATTGCGCTTGTCGAGAAATACGCTAAACACACTGGGCTTTGGGCTGATGACTTAGAAACTGCCGAGTACGAACGAGTTCTCACGTTTGATTTGTCTGCCGTAGGCAGAAACATGGCCGGGCCGTCTAACCCGCATGCACGCTTACCCACTAGCGACCTAGAAAGTCGCGGTATCGCAGCTAAGTGGACTGAAGAAGAAGGTAAAATGCCAGATGGCGCGGTGATTATCGCAGCTATCACCAGCTGTACTAATACCTCTAACCCGCGAAACGTGATTGCAGCAGGCTTACTTGCCAGAAATGCAAACGCGCGCGGTTTAACCCGCAAGCCATGGGTGAAAAGTTCACTGGCGCCTGGTTCTAAAGCCGTTAAGTTATACCTTGAAGAGGCCAACTTAATGAGCGAATTGGAAGACTTAGGTTTTGGCGTTGTGGCATTTGCATGTACCACTTGTAACGGTATGAGTGGCGCGCTAGACCCTAAAATTCAGCAAGAAATTATCGACCGCGATTTATACGCCACAGCGGTACTTTCGGGCAATCGTAACTTCGATGGGCGTATTCATCCCTATGCGAAGCAAGCCTTCTTGGCATCACCACCCTTGGTCGTTGCATACGCCATAGCCGGTACCATTCGCTTTGATATCGAAAAGGACGTGTTAGGCACTGATAAAGATGGCAACCCAGTAACGCTTAAAGATATCTGGCCAAGCGATGAAGAGATTGACGCTATTGTTGCTAAATCTGTCAAGCCTGAGCATTTCAGAAAAGTGTACGAGCCTATGTTCGACTTGAGTGTGGATTACGGTAAAGACATTAATCCGCTCTACGACTGGCGTGAAATGAGCACCTACATTCGCCGCCCGCCTTATTGGGAAGGTGCAATGGATGCCGAGCGCACCATGAAGGGTATGCGTCCGTTAGCCATTTTAGGTGATAACATCACCACCGATCACCTATCGCCTTCTAACGCCATTATGGCAAGCAGTGCCGCGGGGGAATACTTAGCGAAAATGGGGTTACCTGAGGAAGACTTCAACTCCTACGCCACCCACCGTGGAGATCACTTAACCGCCCTGCGCGCTACCCTTGCGAACCCCAAAGTGTTCAATGAAATGGTGCTGGAAAACGGCGAAGTCAAACAAGGTTCACTAGCCCGCGTAGAGCCAGAAGGCAAAGTCGTGCGCATGTGGGAAGCCATTGAAACCTATATGAACCGCAAACAGCCGCTGATCATTGTAGCAGGCGCTGACTACGGTCAGGGTTCATCGCGAGATTGGGCAGCGAAAGGCGTACGCCTTGCGGGCGTTGAAGTCATTGTAGCAGAGGGTTTCGAGCGTATTCACCGTACTAACCTTATTGGTATGGGCGTGTTGCCGCTAGAGTTTAAGCCTGGCACAACCCGTAAAACACTAGAGCTCGACGGTACAGAAACTTACGATGTAAGCGGAGAACCTTCGCCGGGCGCAACACTGACGCTGGTAGTAAACCGTAAAAACGGCGAGCAACTAGAAGTACCCGTAACCTGTCGTTTAGACACTGCAGAAGAAGTCTCTATTTACAGTGCAGGCGGTGTACTACAACGCTTCGCAAAGGACTTCTTGGAAGCTGAAGCTAGCTGAGGAAAAAAACATGACAATGTATGCGCCACAACTTCGCGTACCGGCTACCTACATGCGTGGCGGTACCAGTAAAGGTGTGTTTTTTAATTTAACTGACTTGCCAGAAGCTGCGCAAAAGCCGGGGCCTGCGCGCGATGCCCTGCTTCTGCGTGTTATCGGAAGCCCTGATCCATATGGAAAACAAACCGATGGTATGGGCGGTGCGACATCAAGCACCAGCAAAACCGTTATATTAAGCAAAAGCGAGCGTAAAGGTTACGATGTCGACTATCTATTCGGTCAAGTAGCCATAGACAAGCCATTTGTAGACTGGAGCGGTAACTGCGGAAACCTGACCGCTGCAGTGGGCGCCTTTGCCATTAGCAACGGCCTCGTCGATGCCAGCAAAATTCCACAAAATGGCATTGCCACGGTGAACATTTGGCAGGCCAATATCAATAAAGCGATTATTGCTAAGGTGCCAATGACCAATGGCGAAGTACAGGAGACAGGCGATTTTGAGCTTGATGGTGTGACCTTTCCTGCTGCAGAGGTGGAAGTAGCATTTGTTGATCCGGCTGATGGAGAAGGGGCCATTTTTCCTACCGGACGCTTGGTCGACACACTTGAAGTGCCGGGTGTAGGCTCACTTCAAGCGACCATGATTAACGCGGGGATCCCCACTATCTTCATCAACGCTGTAGATATCGGATATACAGGCACGGAACTGCAGGATGATATCAACAGTGATGCTGATGCACTTGCAAAGTTTGAAGCAATTCGCGCATACGGCGCTGTTCAAATGGGCCTAATTAAAGACGTGGGTGAAGCCGCAAACAGGCAGCACACGCCCAAGGTGGCGTTTGTTGCTCCGCCACGAGGATATAAGGCGTCTAGCGGTAAAGATGTTTTGGGCTCTGATATTGATGTACTCGTTCGCGCCCTGTCTATGGGTAAACTGCACCATGCGATGATGGGCACGGCAGCCGTTGCTATAGCTGCAGCAGCCGCTATTCCCGGCACGTTGGTTAATCTAGCGGCAGGTGGGGAGAACAGAGAGTCGGTTACCTTTGGGCACCCTTCGGGTACGTTACGCGTTGGTGCGAAAGCGTCATTTGAAGGCGACAAGTGGCATATCAATCAAGCTGTAATGAGCCGAAGTGCACGAGTACTTATGGAAGGAACTGTGCGTGTTCCTGTTGAACAGAGTTAATGGCCGTCGCCTACCCCAACGCGTTACAATATAGACATTCGTATGAAAGGCCCTCTACAAGAGGGCTTTTTTATGATTATTAAGTAAAATAGAGTGATAAGTATCAAGAGAAGCTCACATGTATAAAGTGCTTGTAGTAGAAGACAGCGTTACTGTCCGCAAGATCGTTAATAAACTTATTGAGGAAAACCCTCATCTTACCTGTGATCTTTGTGAAGATTTGGCAGAGGCCAAAATCGCACTCGAGAGCGGCACTGAATATCTGGCTGCTATTGTTGATTTAAATCTTCCTGACGCGCCACGTGGCGAAAGCGTTGAATTAGCCCTTTCTCACAACGTGCCGACTATCGTATTGACCGGTAACTTCGATGAATTTACCCGCGCGCAACTGCTTGATCAGGGCGTGTTGGACTACATCACAAAAGAGTCTCGCTACTCTTACTTACAGGTATCTAAGCTGGTTGATCGTTTAAGAAAAAATCTAAACACAAAGGTGCTTGTTGTTGAAGACTCTATGACGAGCCGAAACCATATCTGCTCCTTGCTGCGCAAATTCAAGTTTCAAGTTCACGAAGCAAGCGATGGTTTAGAAGCGCTCGATGAGCTTGATAACCATCGCGACATTAAAATGGTCATTGCTGATCATCGTATGCCTAATATGGATGGCTATGAATTGGTTAAAGCAATACGTCATGAAAAAAGAATGCAAGATTTAGTGTTTATTGGGCTCTCTGCCACCGGCGATAGCGTGCTTACTTCCAAATTTATAAAAAGTGGAGCAAATGACTTTCTCTCAAAACCCTTTTATCACGAAGAGTTCTATTGTCGTATTATGCAGAACCTTGAATCGCAGGAAATGATTCAAACTATCCGCGACTCAGCCAATTTAGACCCACTTACCCGGGTCTATAATCGCCGTTTTCTTTATGAAAAAGCCGAAGAACTATTTGATAATAAGGGCGCTAGAACAAACGTCATCGTGTCCATGATAGATGCCGACAATTTCAAAGGCGTTAATGATACTTACGGTCACAAAACCGGCGACGTGCTGTTACAAGAGTTCGCTGCGCTTCTAAAAGACTACTTCCCGGACGACCTGATAGTCCGCTACGGTGGTGAAGAATTCACTGTAGTATCGGTAAGACCACCAAAAGTTTACCTTTCAGCGCTCGCTACATTCATGGATGCCGTGCGTACGACTAAGTTTACTCATCATAAATTCAATGTCACATGTAGCATCGGTGTGTGTGCCGAAGAGCACGAGTGCTTGGAATCTCAATTAGAAGTTGCTGACGCTCGCTTATACGAAGCGAAACATGCGGGTAAAGACCAAATTATTCTTAGAAGTAAATCACAAAAAGTATCACAACCCGCATAAATTATATTACAAAAACCAGTCTCTTATAGGCAGTGTTGCAGCGCCAACTGCAACTGGACATTCTGTAACGCCTGCGCAAACTATTTCAGGCATAGGACGTTTGGCCCCTCGCCTAAACTGTGCGTATACATCAATTCTAGGTATTACCTTTTGAGCGAGCTTAGTGGGTATGTGGCCGCCTATTATTATTGCTTGGCTATCAAGCAAGGCAGAGCTTGCTGTAGCGACTAAATCAAATGAATCTTGAACCTTGTAAATCCATTCATCAACGCCAGGCCACTCAGGATCAAAAACTTCATTCAATCGATACATAGACGGTACATCGACGCCATTTTTCAAGAGTATGCGCTCTAAAAGCTTAAGGTTGGGGTGGCTATACAATTTAGCAGGCAACATGTCGCCCAATTCCCCCGCATTTCCATGGGTACCTCGAATCATGTCACCGTTGTTAATTAAGCCCCCACCAAAAGCACTAGAAACAAAGAAATAAACGAAGTTTTTATACTTCCGGCCAACCCCCGCAATGCCCTCACCAGCGGCAGCACCGGTTCCATCGTTTACCACCCAAGTGGGTAAATTAAATGCGTCGGCAACAGTCTCAGCTATGTTAATGTCAGCCCACTCTTCAATAGCATGATGGGTGTTCATTTTTCCATCAGTAGAACTAAAAAAACCAGAAATTCCAACGCCAATACCAAGTATGCGTTCGTTGTCTATCTGGTGTTTTGCAGACATTGCGTCAAATTCAGCTACCGCTTTTGAAAGTACAGATGCAATCCCCATGTCGTCTAATTCAACGTGTTTAGTTGCAACAACTTCACCTTTGAAATTCATCAAAGCAATAGAAATAGCATCAAGCAATATCGACAAACCATAGCTGTAAGCATACTCTGGGTTTGGCTCTAATCCTGAGGAAGCTTTACCTGAATCACCGACTCCTCTGATAAGGCCATCTTCAATAAGCGTAATGACCAAACGAGAAACAGTTTGCTGGGGAATTTTAGTGGCAACAGATATTGCTCTTTGCGTGATGCCGTGAGTCCAAAACACCTCTTTGACGATGGCTTTGGGATTGTCTTGCAGCAACTTTTCACCTTTACCAAGCTCAAAATTACCGCGCAGCAATTGATTATTTCTCGCCGATGTCAGCATAGATCCCACTTTCAACATATTCGATTTAAGCTAGGCACATTATACGTAACTCACGCCCAGTTCCCACTACGTTGAAACAGAAATCACTCGAAAGTCATTAACATTGGTTCGCGTTGGACCTATCGCTATATGTGCATCAAGCACATCGAAAAAGCTAAAACTGTTGTGCTCTTTTAATAACGCGTCTACCTCCAGCCCCTTTTTCTCCGCCTCTGCCAGTGTATGCTCGTCGATGTAACCGCCCGCGACATCTTTGCTGCCATCAACGCCATCTGTATCTGCCGCTAAGGCACTAATTCCTGGTTCTCCGCCCAGTTCACGTGCAAGTGCCATAAGGTATTCTTGGTTTGGTCCACCCTCGCCTTTTGAATCTCCCAATGTCACGGTAAGCTCACCGCCAGAAAGCAATAAAATAGGTTTCCCTTTTTTCTTATACTCTCGTGCAATTTGCGCGTGACGTTTAGCTACCGTTTGTGCTTCCCCTTTTTCTGTGTAGCTAATGATTTCAGTATCCCAACCCGCAGCTTTTGCTTTTCCAACTGCTGCATCAATGGCACTTTGCGCATTAGCCACCAAGGTATAACCGCCAGAAACCTTCGGAAGCGGTAATGCATGGTTTAAGTAATCGCGAATACGGGACTCGTTGCAAAAGTCATATTTGTCTAGGATGGCAATCGCGTCTTCAGGTTTTGTAGTGTCTTGCACGGTTAAGCCTGAAGCAATAAAAGCTGGGTCATCTCCTACCACGTCTGAAATAACTAGGCTTGTATTTTTCCCTTTCGAAGCGGCGGCTAGTCTCCCTCCTTTAATAACTGAAACATGCTTTCTTACCGTATTCATTTCTTCAATGCTTGCACCACTTCGCAATAAGAACTTGTGCAGCGCAAGTTTTTCATCGAGCGAAATACCGTGAGGTGGCGCACAAGCAAGCGACGATCCTCCACCGGAAATAAGAAAGATAACGTCCTCTGAAGACTTCACCTTAGATGCCAAAGACAATAACGCTTTAGCCCCTTCTACACTATTTTCATCAGGCACTGGATGTGCAGCAAGGCGAACCTCAATGTTGCCCGTGGGTTCGGTATTCTCATAGCCATAACGAGTAACCACCAGCCCGTAAGCGTTATCGCCAAAGTATTTATAAGCCTCGACCGCCATGTCCGCAGCCGCTTTCCCTGCTCCCAAAATGCATACTCGCTTGTTTCGAGCAAACGATGAAAAGTGCTCTGGTAAACAATATCTAGGCTTACTAACTCTTACCGCCTCTTCGTATAAGGATAAAAGAAATGATCTATTCATGAAAAACCTTTGGAAAGGGCCCCTCGGGACCCTATGTAAATAGTGAGGGAAGTAGTAGACACACAGTCAGCATAAGTGCAAAAAAGCCCAACAATATAGTAATGTCGCTTTTGGTAAGAATGGAGTGAAACCTTAGCTGTTTAACATCATCCACACATGTTGACGAAGGCCATATAAATCTTGCGAGGATAGAGACTGCACAAGTAACGACAAAGCCGATAACGTTCCACCAAAACCAGAATATATCTGGTACGAAAAGCCAAATTATAATGTTGGTACCTACACCAGCAATAAGCCCCAAATTAACGTGTCGTCCGCTCAGCGTTTTACTTGCTACGGCAAGTAAAAAGAGCGCGAGTATAGGCCCATAAAATACAGAGCCAACTTTATTGATAGCTTCAATTATTGTTGGTGCAATATTTCCCGCAAAAAGAGAAAGAACAAGCGTAACGCCCCCCCATATCAAACCAGTTATTTTAGCTACCCGAAGATAACTTTTGTGCTCAAGTTCTGTATCGGTTATGCGGCAATAGTCTTCAACGGTCACCGCCGATAGTGAATTTATGGCAGAGCTTAACGACGACATGGCGGCAGATAAAATAGCCACAATCAAAAGGCCAATTAATCCATGCGGAAGATAATTTAGGATAAAAGTCGGCATGAGCCAGTCTGGGTTATCAGCGGGAATTTTATTGAAAAAGTCAGTGTTGGTTAGGGCAAGTGTGCCGACAATTAACCCAGAAAAACAATAAAGTAATGTTATGGGAAAACGAATGATACCGTTTGCCACAATCATTTTTCTGAGGTCATTCTCGTTTCTTGCCGATAGCGCACGCTGAGCCTGTGTTTGATCACAGCCATAGTAAGATGCGTAGAGGACGATTCCTCCAAACAGCATGGGGAAGAAACCGAAGCCGTCCCCACTGAAGCCTAGCGAAGAGAAGTCTATTGCTATTAATCGCTCTTTTGGTGCCTGCGCTACGAGCACGTCAAAGCCACCCAGTGCTTGAAGACCAATGACGATGCACGCAATGGTGCCCAGTACAATTATAATCATTTGTATGGCGTCAGCATAAACTACCGCTTTCATCCCGCCCTGCAACGAATAAAGCACAGTAATAATGCCAGTAAGCACTACTGCCTGCCACGCTTCAATGCCCATTGTGCCTTGCAAAATAATTGACACCGCATAAATCATAATGCCGGTAGCAAATGCACGGCTAAATTGGAAAACAACACTAATTAAAACGCGGGTTAAACGCCCAAATCTTTGCTCTAGATAGTCGTATATGCTTACCACACCCGACTTATATAAAGACGGAAGGATAGTACCTAGCAGCAGAATCATAGCAATAGGAATACCCAGCTCGTAAGACAGCCAGATCATACCGCCGCCATCCCGCAATCCAACAAAAGCTGGGGCAGAAATAAAGCTAATTGCAGAGAGTTGCGTGGCCATTACGGAAAGGGTTAGTGGCTTCCACCCTAACGTTCTGCCACCGAGAAAATAATCACCTTTGTCTTCTTGCTGTCTTAAGGCGAACCCCATATACAGTAAAGCGCCTAGGTAGCCTATCACTACAATGTAATCTAAAAAATTCATATGCTGTTCTTATTTTTCAAGTCGCGAATTAAAAAGCTGATAGCCCCCGTTAAGAGCCATCAGCGAAGGGGAAGTGTCAACGTCGACTAAAAATCATAACGCAAACGCAGCGACACGCGGCGCGGTAATATGGGGCGGCCTACAAAGTAAGATTCACCCGCTGTTTGGCTATTACCTAGACGAGGAGACCCTTCAGTAATACCATCTGAGTCGAATAGATTCCATACAGCTATACTTGCACGAAGTCGCTCACCCTGCCCGAGTTCCCATGTATAGCCCGTGTCTAAACGGAATACATGGAAGTCGTCTAACTCAACAGAATTAGCGTCATTAGTGAAGTTTTTACCGTGGTAGTTATGGTAAAAAGAGATATCCCAGTCGTCTAACGTATAGCGCAGCGCTGAGTTAAACATCACCTTTGGCTTTCTTCTTAATTCGTTACCTATTACAGAAGGGTCAGAATCGTATTCGGTAAATTCATGGTCTGTGTAAGTAAAGTTAGCATCGAAAATCAGGTCATCGGTAATGTTATAGCTACCAACAACTTCAACACCATAGGCTTCTGTTGATTGGAAAACCGGAACTTCTATGGCCACACCGTTTTCATCGTTCACGAAGTCAACAGAGCGTCTGTCTTCAAGATCAGTTTTGAACAACGCTACCGTTCCCACAAAATCATCTAAGAAGAACTTGGCACCTACCTCTGCTTGTTTCACTATTTCACTTTCGTAACGCCCTGGTTGACCGTTAGGGTTAAACGCAACGCCGCGAAGCTCTGGGAAGAAGAACCCTCTTGAGTAGTTAGCATAAACATTGAAGTTATCGGCCAGCTTGTAGAGCGCTGCTATCGAATAAGCAAGTTCTGAGTTATCAACGTTACCGTGAGTTAAAGCACCGCTACCCGTTACATTCACCTGTAAGTCTTGATAAAGCATAGGATCGTCGTTAACGACAACCGTTTGACTGCCTTCTCGTGTAATCGTGCCGTCTATTTCTTCCCAGCGTAGACCAACATCAATGATCCAATCATCACTTTGCATTTGGTCAGCAATATAAAAGGCATTTCTTCGCGCAGAAATCGTCGTATCAGAAAAACTAATGCCAGGGCCTGTTACGCCATTTTGACTGACTATTAGGTTATTATCGTCAGCATCTGTAATCGATAAATCGACCAAACGTGCTTGATTGTTAAACTCACCAAGATATCGAGTAATTACGTTATTATCTTCTGCCTCAGCGCTTGAGAAAAAGGTACCAACTGTAATGCTATGGGAGAAATCACCAATATCGAGATATTTAACGATATTCAACTCAGACGAGAAATCTGTCGCCGGTCTGTCCCTATCTAGAATGCGGTTTGCAAATAATAGGTCATCTTCGGGTAGCGCAATGTCTGTTCCCGCGTAAGTAAAAGCTGGTGTACCTAACTCATCAAGCCCTCGGTTTGCTAAATATTCGCTTTGTGTCTCTGGAACATTGATAATGCCATCGCCATCTAGGAACAAATTGAACTGATGGTCATAGCTGGCATACTTTGCTCGAGCAAGTACGCTATAGTCATTACCCAAGTCTTTTGAAAATTCCATAGACACTGAACCGCCTCTTGTCGCAACGCCCTCCTCAATCGGCGTGCGATAGCGTCCATCTGCAGTGTCATAAGACAAACCAGATGCGTAGAAGGTTTGGGTTGATTCTACTTCTCGCCCGTCGTTGCCAGCAACACGCTCTCGGCTTTGAGCGTCAAGCGGCAGAGGGAGAAAAAATTGCACTTCATCGTTAATGGCTTGACCATAGATAGTGAAGTAACCGCTCCCGTCATCAAACTCTTTGTGAATGTTACCGCGAACTTGGTAACCTTCGGTGGGCAATCCAGTGTCAATAGGGCCTTCATCATAACGATAAAAACCAGACATAGCGTAATACATACCCTTTTCATTCAAAGGGCCGCTTGTCGCGAAATCTAAACGCTTGCGATTGTTGTCAGATAACTCCAGCTGAACTGTACTTTCTGAGAGTTCAGTTCCTTTCTTAGAAAGGTAGTTAATAACCCCAGCGACAGAGCCTTGGCCAAACAGGTTAGATACACCACCGCGCACAAACTCAACGCGCTCAATACCTAAATCGTTTCTAAAGTAAACATCGTATGCAGATGAATTAAGACCAAACGCACTCAAAGTGGGTGAGCCGTCATAAAGTAAGGGAGTAAATTGGAACTGACCTGATGAAGGTAAGCCTCGCACTTGCAAGTTAGTGGCGACTTCACCACCACCGCCTTCTACCTTTATACCCGGTACATAGCGAAGAACATCGGCTTGGCTACTCATCGAGAGTTTCGCTACTTCTTGCGCGTCCATAGATGTAGTCGACTGCGGCGTTTCCGCCACCAAACGAGCACGACTGGTGCCCGTAACAACGATTTGTTCATAATCTTTTTTAGCTTTGGCGCCTTGATCAGCATCCGTTTTTTCTGCGTCCTGAGCGATTGCATTGCCAGCTAATAGCGACGAAATCGTCGTCGCAAGAAGTAGTTTATTCACTGTGTATCTCCAACCGTTTTTAATTATGTTGAGTGTTTTAGTAGGGCTTCACACACTGCCGAACACAACACCTCATGATTAACTTCCCATTTACAATAAAACACAAATTTATCACTTTCAACCCAAAATGGGTTTTATTTTTAAATCTTTGTGTAATAATTGCTAAATCTAAAACTCATATTGGGTAAAAAGTAATGATGAATATAGAAAACCGTGATGCGCATCTCATTGAAGAAGCGAAAGCAACGCTAATTAAAAACGACCTTGGTGGCTATACGGTGCCTACGCACGGACTGTATCCATTTCAGTGGAACTGGGATTCAGCTATTGTGGCTTTAGGCTGGCTTCCTTTTGACGAGCCTAGAGCTTGGGAAGAAACTACGTCATTGCTCAGCGCGCAATGGAAGTCAGGAATGGTGCCCCATGTTGTTTTCCACAAGCATTCAGATACTTACTTCCCGGGTCCTGATATTTGGGGCGTACAAAACTCACCGGATAGTACGTCTATCACACAACCTCCCGTGCTGGCTTCCGTTATCAAGGTTTTGTTTGAGGAGACAAAAGATCGTGCACTTGCTGAGTCTCAGATAAACACTATCGTACCTCAGCTTATCGATTACCACTTATGGTGGTATAAGCAGAGAGATCCTGAAAATACAGGGTTGGTTGTAAGTTATCATCCGTGGGAATCGGGTATGGATAACAGCCCTGCGTGGGATGCAGCACTAGAAGCGGTTCCATGTGTAGACTGGGAATATACTCGCCGTGACACAAGTCACATCGATGCCTCCGAGCGTCCTCACAAAAAGGAATATGACCGCTTTTTGTATCTTGTCGACTTTTTCCGAAAGATGAATTTTGACGATACGTTGATTTATCAAGATTGCCCATATCGTGTAAACGATGTGAGCATTATTTCAATTCTGCACCGCGCCACGAAAGACTTGCTGGCAATATGCAAAAAAGTTGGCGTAAGTAACGAACAAACTGCTTACCTTGAAAAACGCTTGAACCTGACGGAAGATGCTATCGATAAGCTATGGTGTGCCGATACCAACATGTTTCATAGCTTCGACACAAGAAGCAACACAATGTGTAAAGCACGCACGTCCGCTGGGTTATTACCATTTTTCGCAGGCCTTGTCAGTGAGCAGCAAACGCAACCACTTATTTCAGTGTTAGATAAATGGCTTGATCACAGCAAATATGCGATATCTTCTACTCACCCTGACGATCCCAATTATGAACCTCAGCGCTACTGGCGCGGCCCTATCTGGATCCATATAAATTGGATGATAGCCATCGGCTTAGAGGACTATGGCTTCTCACAACAAGCTCAGCGCATTACAGAGGGAAGTCGCGCGTGTATTTATACCAGCGGTTTTAACGAGTCATTCCATGCAGAGACCGGCGCGCGTAGTGGAGGAGCTGATTTTTCTTGGACCGCAGCCATGGCGCTATATTGGCTGTTACCTGACACCGCGAAAAAAGGTTAAGGAGTGCTTACTATGCTTTCTCAACCAGATTTTTCATCTAAAGAATTCTTAGATTCGCATATAAAAAGCATACTGGCTTTCTACGAGCCTAATGTAGATGCTCTATCGGGCGGCTTCTATCAGAACTTTATGGATGATGGCAGTGTGTATGACACGAAGACACGCCACTTAGTGAGCTCTACACGTTTTGTTTTTAACTATGCGAGAGCTTACATCGCTTTTGGTGATATACGTTACAAGGAGCGTGTCGAGTCTGGTATTGAATTTTTACGTGAGTATCATTTGCAGAAAGATACTAAGGGCTATGCATGGACACTTTCTGTGGATGGAACCGAAAGCACAATTACTGATGCAACTAACCATTGCTACGGTTTAGCTTTTGTAATTTTAGCCTACAGCTGGGCACTTCGAGCTGGAGTGAAAGAGGCCGAGCAGTATATTCACGAAACGTTTTCGCTTATGGAAACGCACTTTTGGGATAGCGAATTCGGATTGTATAAAGACGAATTTAATGCTGACTTCTCAAAATGCAGTGACTACCGTGGTCAAAATGCCAATATGCATAGTTGCGAAGCCCTTATCGCGGCTTACGAAGCAACACGCTACGCTCCTTTTCTCGAGCGCGCTATAGCATTAGCTAGGAATATCACTATTCGTCAAGCAAACAAAGCTGATGGTCGAATTTGGGAACACTATACGAACACATGGGACGTAGATTGGGATTACAACAAAGATGATCCTAAAAACCTTTTTCGTCCTTGGGGATTTCAACCCGGTCATCATACTGAGTGGGCAAAGCTATTGTTACAAATTCACCAATATGAACCTCAAGATTGGTTAGTTGAACGAGCTTGTTCGTTGTTTGATTCCGTTATTGAAATAAGCTGGGACGATGCAAACGGAGGCTTATATTACGGCTTTGCTCCAGACAATAGTATTTGTGACGATGAAAAGTACTTTTGGGTACAAGCTGAATCATTTGCTTGTGCCGCCCGATTAGCGCTAGAAACGGGTAACGAAAAGTATTGGCAGTGGTACAACCGGATTTGGGATTACTCTTGGAGGCACATGGTTGATCACATATACGGCGCTTGGTTCAGGATTTTATCGGCTAACAATGAAAAGCTAGAAGAGACTAAAAGCCCAGTAGGAAAAACAGATTACCATACTATGGGCGCCTGCTATGACGTGCTAGATGCACTAAAGTTTTACCAAAAATAAAGCTTTAACCAAAAATCATACATAATGGTGTAAAAGCGCCAGCCTCTAATGAGGCGGCGCTTTTTAACTTAAATTCATAGTGAGTTTCGACAATTTCCGCTCGATTACATCCAAGATTTTCTCGTCGACTCCACGTCAAACAACACGCTGTCAGCAAGTGTGTTCACGTACTCTTCCGGCAGGAACGGCACAGTCACCGCGCCTGAAGCCAGCACGAATTTAATGGTGGCTAGCTTTTTCTTCTTCATAAATATACTCTGCTTAATAATAACTTGCTGCGCTTTATAGGGTTCGAAGCACTGGTAGTCTACGCCCACTCGTCCTCGTCTTATATAAACATACTTGTTATCGTAAGCTATTCCCCACCGCCACCATCTAAGTGTCAGTAAAAGCGCCACTGTGATAAAAGCAGTGACTGCGCCAATCATAATGTCTAAATGAGATGTTACTGCGCCAACGACGAAAACGCCCAGAAGTGGAGTAGTCCAGGCCGCAAGCAGCCAAAACCGAATGAAACGCCTGCTAATAGTATGATATTGCTGACCACGTAAATCACAACCTGGCATCACTTCCTGGCTAAGCTCAAAGGCTTCATCCTCAGTTACCGATGGCACAATGAGCTTATTTGGCGACATCAACTCTTGCACCTGTTGTCCAGCGGTAGAGTTCTGCTCGAAATACAAATTTACCCGCTTCAGCACTTTATCCAACCAGTCTTGCTTGGCTGTTATCATCTGTATACGTGATGCTCGCATGCTAACTTCTAGCTTGTTGAGTAAGCCACTGCGACGTATATATCGGTCTCCCGTTCTCGATAGCGTATAGCCGTAGAAAGTGAAAAGCGCACCGCCAACACTAAGCAGCGCCACCAAGGCCATAAGCATCATTAAAATGACAAAAGCGTAAAGACCAAACTGCCACCACGCTACCGTCTGCTCGCCCACGATTTGATTCAGCTGTAAACCTTTGCCTGCTAGCCACTCCGACACCACGCCAAATACGTCGTCATAAAACGGCGCTGCGGCACCTAAAATGATCCAAATGCGATTATTCGTAATTCCATGGATAATAATGTCTTTGACCGAACGACGGTTAAGCACTTCTTCATGTGTATGAGCATGCGTTGTGGCAGTATGCATTTTCGATGAATGTAATGTACTACTTCGCTTAGCAGACAATTCATCATCAGATATACAAGCAACGTCATCCACCTCGTGCTGCACTTTTTCATACAGCACCTGTTTTTTTAGGGCTTCAGCATAAGCTTCGGGTACCGCCACTATTTTGGCTTCTTCCTTACCACTTCCCGCTGTATCAAGTACCACTAACGCGTAGCCGAAGGGACGATAATAAAACGGTTTTTCTATCTTAACGTTTTGAATGCGCCACAACGGCAGATTGGTATACCGGCGTTGAAACACGCCATGATGAATTTCTACGTGCTGGTTGTGCACGCGAAATTTGTACATCAAGTAGCTAATTACGCCGCTGCCGCTAGTGGATAAAAATAGGACGCCAGCGCCAATTAGCACTTGGGGAGAAAAAAGGTTATCCCAAATGTTGAACGAAATAGCTAATGCGGGAATAACGTAAATAAGCCCTTGCGCGGTATTGGTAACGTTGCGGATGGTAAAATAAAGAATCGAAATAAGAGAGAGGCGCTGCCACTCTCCGCCGGTTTCTACTCTTAGCTTGGGGTCATCACTCCCACTGTCTTCGCTTTTAGAATGAAGAGAGGCATCTTCTCTTGGCTTTTGTGACTGCATTAGATTGACAGTTTGGTTTTCAGGAGGCGCTGGCATTAACGTGCACCTATGTCTTTATGCGCCAGTATGAATTCACGTAACTGCTCGGCGCGCGCTATACTTAACCCCGGTATTTCAAACGTGTACATTTCGCCACCAGCAGAAAAAACTTGAAGTGAAGCGAGGCCCGCCCATCTGTCTAGCGGCCCGCGATTTACCTCTACGTGCTGAACACGCAATATAGGTTGGCAGGAAAGCTTTCTGAAGATAAGCCCTGACTGCTTGCTAATGTCTTGCTCTCGTATTGCGTAGAATATACGAACATCAGCAAAAAAGTGGTACAGGGCCCACACGCTTCCTATTGCAAGTATACCCGCAACCACATAAGGGTACGCGATAAGCACGTTGTCAGGCAGCGACCAGAAACGTTGGAACCTCATGCCCGCTGCAATCCCCGTCAACGCCAAGGCTATTAACCCAATTGAGAAGATATTTAGCGCGCGATACTTTTTGGATATGGGTACCAAGGTAAGCGTTTTAAAAGACGGTATTTCATCAGCGCTCAGCTGATTATTTGAAAACACGGTTTCTTGTTGCGTGTCAGTCGTCATCACAAAAATTCCTTTTACCACTAAATTAGCCCGTTCAGTTTGCTGATTTACTCTAAACATCTAAAAAAATTCAAGCTTTGGAGCAACCTTGGTCCCCTGATCAAACAATAAAAAAGAGGGCAAGCCCTCTTTTTACATTAATCATTGTAGAGCGCATCGCGCAACTTAATCGTCAACCTGTTGTTCGTTAAGCCAGTCGTGCAGTGCTTTCATATCGTGCTGAACTGCCATCTGCAGCTCTTCCACCCAGTCATGCACGTTCTCCCACCACGTCGGGTGATCGCCCTGCTGTATTTGGTTAGCAATACGCTGTACACGAGCCAAACCAACAGAGCCAGCAGCCCCCTTAATCTTATGGGCTTGTGAACACACCTCTGACTTTTCGTCCGCACTTAAGCTCAGCTGCAGTATTTCCATGTACTCAGGCATTTTTTCTTGGAATACTTTAACGCTGGCGCGCACCATTTCATCCCCTATGGTATCAACCAACATCTGCAATAAGTCCATATCTAAAATGTTACTTAATGTTTTGTTTGGTTCAGGGCGCTCTACTTCCCCATCTACTTCTAGAGGAGCAGGAGGAGCATGGAACAACTCATTAAAGACCTCAATAACCCGCGATTTCTTGATCGGTTTAGCAATAACGTCATCCATGCCGTTTTCAAGATACTCGTTACGTTTTTTGATGACATTCGCCGTGAGCGCGACAATGGGCGTCTGCATAACTAAGTCTTCTTCAATTAACGTGCTTGCCACGTCAAATCCTGTCATGTCTGGCAGTTGTATATCCAACAATATGAGATCGTATTGTGTGGCTCGTGCTTTATCTATCGCTTCTTGCCCCGTCATAGCTACGTCAACCTTCTGACCAAGCTTTTCTAGCAAGGCTTTGGCCACCATAACGTTCAACTCAATATCTTCTACCAGCAAGATATTGAGCCCGGTGACTTCTAGCTGGGCTACTTTCATTGGGCTATTAGAAATTTGCACAGGCAACACAATTTCAAACCGCGTTCCTTTGCCTACTTGACTTGAAACGTGAATTTCACCCTTCATCAAGTCAACCATTTGCTTACAAATCGCCAGACCAATACCGGTCCCTGTTGCCGACTGATGATCAGGATGATCAACCTGATAGTACATGGCGAAAATTTTGTCGATCTCGCTTTCAGGTATGCCGACACCCGTGTCTTCTATCACAAATGTCACATACGCTTTATCGCCATCTGGCTTAGTAGCAGACACCGATAAACTCACATGCCCTTTTTGCGTAAACTTCACTGCGTTAAACAGTATATTCCACAGAATTTGTCGTAGGCGTGTTCCGTCTATCTCGACAAGACGCGGCAGCGGTTCGTTAATCTTGGTTTTAAAATCGAGTTGTTTATCTCCTGCAAGCAGGCGAATAATACTGCTCAGTTCCTCAGTAAAATCCTTAAGTGAAATCGTCTTAAGGCTTAACTCAAGCTTATCTCTGTCTAGTTTATCCAGGTCAATAATATCGTTAAAAATATTACCCAACGTTATCGCGCTTGCGTAAATAGTACTTACCCAGCTGAATTGCTCATCGTTTAACTCTGTATCACGCAGCATGCGGCTTAAGCCAACAATGCCATTTAATGGCGTACGCAGTTCGTGACTAATGGTGGCGATAAAGCGGGTTTTGTCCGTGCTAGCCTTAGCAGCAGCATTCTCGGCCTGTTTACGCTCAGTCATATCTCGACCGAAAGACAGTAAACCTAAACGGTTACCTTCTTTATCGAAGAATGGCACACGCTTCATTTCGAAGTAGCGTCGACGACCGTCAGCAAAGCGCAACCACAATTCTTCTGTAATACTGGCGTTGGTTTCTAATACTTCGTGGTCACTGGCAACAATTTGGCGAGCAAGTTCTTCTTCATAGACATCTTTCGGGGTTAACCCCAGCAGCTCTTGCTCGGTTTTCCCCGTCATAAGTTCGGCTATACGATTACAGCCAGCAAAGCGGCCTTCTTCATTACGGTAGTAAATAAGGTCTGGGGAAGCGTCGATAATCGAACGAAGCAGTGTAGAGAGACGACGTGCCTGAGCTTCTTGCTCTGACTTATCTTGAATTTCTCTTTCTAAATCTTTAAAGAGAGCTTCACGCTCTTCTTGTGCTTGTTTACGCTGCTCTATCTCATGGTTTAACTGTCTGATATTACTCTGAAGCTCTCGGTTCAGAAAAACATCCTCTTCTCGCAAACTTTCTAACTGGCTTACCACTTCTTTTAAATTAGTTCGTGAGTTTTCTAATTGCTTAATTAACTCACTGAAGAAGTACAATACCCATGGCGCTGAAAGCATCGTAAGGACAACGGCACTAATAAAATCATCAGGCTGAACCTGACTCCCCATGCTCACACGAATTACGTATGAACCGCCAAGCGTGAACACAAGCGAAAGAACAACAAAAAGAATGCTGAGCTTTAGCGTGCCAAAACGCTGCACAAATTGAGCAAAGCGAATTGCCCAGGAATCGTTTGGTGAATCTGAATGCATGTACGTCTAATTAAAGCTTATTTTGCCTTTATCCTATCAGGCTTTCACCACTTCGGGAATGCGTTAAATTTTCTATCAACATGCCCGAGGTGAGTGTTTACACTTGAAACGGCAACTTCTCAGAGATGTCATTGATGTATTGCGTGTTCACCCACCCTGTTTTTGTGAAAGAAACTTTTGCCCACTCCCCCTGCTTTTCAACTATCTTTAACACTTCGCCTTTGTGCAACGTATTATCCAGTAGCGGAGATGACATGCTCGGCCCCTTACGCACATTTAAAGCGTTGGCGCTTACGCTAGCCACGGCCCCCTCTTTGTCAGGCAAAAAATTTTCACGCCCCGCATGGTTTTCTTTACGTAAACCGTCTTCTTTGGCTAGCTCATCTATTCGTGAGTGCAATTCCTGCTCATGTGCACGTGCCATCAACGACTTTCTTAGTGCTTCCATTGGAAATGCCGGACCGGGATCAACCTTGCGAGAAGGCGCTATTTCTTCATGTCCAACCACTGTAGAGATTGAATAGTGAGCACAAAGCACGCGACAAAGACTGACTGTTTTAGCGATTTGTATGTCTGAATATTTATGCCAGTAACCCATGACGGATTGATGAGGGTGTTGCGCGGCCACAACGTCGCGTTCATCATATAGCTTACCAAACCAGCTTTCGAAGAGGCCATCGCCTTTCGGCTCTAGCTGTCCGGCATTATCTAATTCGATACCTATCGAATATCGGTTTAAACCACTTCTTCCGGCGTAAGCGCTTTCGCCAGCATGCCATGCTATTTGATTAGTCGGCAGCAATTGTACGATGTCGCCGTTTCGACCAATGACAAAATGAGCCGAAACGCCACTATTAACACGAGTGAGAACATCGACAGATGACTGTAGACTGCTTCCGGCAGTGAAATGAACGACGATGGTATCCGGGGCGTTGGGCTCAAATAGCCCAGAGGTATTGGGCGACGCTTTAAAACTCACACTCTCGCCAATCAGCCTATGTTCAATGAGCTTAAGTGAATTTTCAGGAAGTGAGGATAGGGGCATTGTCTACTATTCCTTATTGGTCATGCCTAGCACTGTGACAGTGAACCTTTTTGCTTTACCTCTTACTAACACTTTCAATTGCCGGCCAGCTAACGCGTAATGTCGAAAGCACTATCAAGTCCAACACACCACATTTAACTTTACACTAGTTCGATTTTTAACCAACATAACAAAGTTCTTATGTAACCGGAACTAAAACTTTACAATTTAATAAAAATACAGCCCAACCAAGCATTGACTACATAAAACAACAATTAATCAGAATATTTATTCAACTAATTTATATAAATGAAAACCATTATCATTTGAGAGGTGTAATATAATTGCTTTTTTAGGCTAATAACATTTTTGTTACAAACTTAAAATAAAGAATATAAGCAAATGAAAAGTAAAGACTTAATTATATTTATACTAAAAGCTAACGAACCGACTAATTTTAGCGTTTGATTTTAGTTTTCAATGTGGGTATTTTGTACGGCCCGCAACGCAATAATGCATAAAAATGCGGAAACGACTGGTAATCCTCTAATAATAAATAACGACTAGAAAGGCGCACACTGTCAGCAATAACGCTAGCAGGTTCAAAAGACGTCTAATAATGTTGTGATACGCAAACCTAGGCGCATCTACACACAACGCATACCTTGCCCAGTCAAAAGGTTGAAGGAGTTAAGAGATGAGTTTATATAATCCCAATGATTCCCGGGACAACTGTGGGTTTGGCTTAATTGCTCACACTCATGGGGAAGCCAGTCACGAATTGGTAACAACTGCTATACACGGCCTTGACCGTATGCAGCATCGTGGCGGTATCGCCGCCGACGGGAAAACCGGTGACGGCTGTGGTTTATTACTACAGAAACCGGATGCGTTCTTCCATGCAATCGCCGAAGAAAATGGCTGGAAACTCAGCAAAAAATACGGCGTTGGCATGATTTTTTTGAGTCAGGACCCAGTGCTTGCGCAAGCCGCGCGTGAAGTACTCAATGAAGAACTTGAAAAAGAGACACTCTCAGTAGTGGGCTGGCGCGAAGTGCCTGTCGACCGCTCGGTACTGGGTGAACTCGCGCTAACAGGCGTTCCACAAATCGAGCAGGTGTTTGTTAACGCACCAGCGGGTTGGAGAAAGCGCGACCTAGAACGTCGCTTGTATATGATCCGCCGCCGCGCTGAAAAGCGTCTTGAAAAAGATCCCGATTTTTACGTGGCTTGTCTTTCAGGCCTCGTAACGATTTATAAAGGTTTGGTAATGCCAAAAGACTTGCCTGCCTTTTATCACGATCTTGCCGATGAGCGTATGCAAAGTGCAATCTGTGTATTCCACCAGCGCTTCTCGACAAACACACTACCGCGCTGGCCGCTAGCCCAGCCTTTCCGTTTCCTTGCGCACAATGGTGAAATTAATACCATTAAAGGAAACCGTGACTGGGCAATGGCCCGCGCTGCTAAATTCTCAACGCCACTCATTCCAGATCTAAAAGACGCGGCACCGTTCGTTAACACCGAAGGTTCTGATTCTTCGTCATTGGATAATATGCTTGAGCTATTTCTAGCTGGCGGTATGGATTTATTCCGTGCCATGCGCCTGCTTGTTCCACCGGCGTATCAAAACAACAAAACCATGGACGATGACCTTCGTGCATTTTACGAGTTTAACTCGATGCACATGGAACCATGGGACGGCCCAGCCGGTATCGTTTTAACGAACGGTCGCCACGTAGCCTGCAACCTTGATAGAAACGGCTTGCGCCCTGCACGTTACGTTATCACCAAGAATGGCTTCATTACCCTTGCCTCGGAAGTCGGTATATGGGATTACGAGCAGGCTGACGTTTTAGAAAAAGGCCGCGTAGGCCCAGGCGAAATGCTTGCTGTGGATACTTATACGGGCAAAATCTGGCGTTCTACCGAAATTGACGACGACCTTAAAGTTCGCCACCCTTATAAAGAGTGGTTGGAAAAACACATTCGTCGCCTTACGCCAATCGAACAGCTTGATGCTTCGCTTATAGGAAAGCGCGTATTTGATGATGATGCCATGGCGGTGTATCACAAGCTTCACGCCTACAGCTATGAAGAAATTCAACAAGTTGTGAAAGTACTGGCAAAAGACGGACAAGAAGCCGTTGGCTCTATGGGTGACGACACGCCAATGGCGGTCATGTCATCACGCCAGCGTACTGTTTACGACTACTTCCGTCAGCAGTTTGCGCAGGTTACAAATCCACCTATCGACCCATTACGTGAAAACCACGTTATGTCGTTGGCAACCTGTATTGGCCGCGAACAAAACGTATTTAGCGAAACGTCAGGTTACGCTGACCGCGTGCTATTCGACTCGCCAATATTGATGTATACCGATCTTAAACAGCTGCGTGAATTTAACCCAGATAACTACTATTCAGAAGTAGTAGAACTTCAATACGCACCTCAGGAGGGCTTGAAGAAAGCCATTGAGCGCGTGTGTAACGAAGTAGAAATGCTGGTTAAAAATAAGCGCGCTGCGTTTGTGATTCTGTCTGACAGAAACATTAAGCAAAGCCGTTTAGTGATCCCTGCTGCAATGGCCGTGGGTGCGGTACAGCGCCGTTTGGTTGAAAAATCACTGCGCTGCGACGCGAACGTGGTTGTTGAAACAGCGAGTGCCCGTGACCCGCATCACTTTGCCGTACTTATTGGCCTCGGTGCAACGGCGGTTTATCCATTCCTTGCCTATGAAACTATCGAACAGCTTTGCGAAAAAGGCGAGCTAGACATATCTCCTATGCAGGCCACGTTGAACTACCGTAAAGGTATCAATAAAGGCTTGTATAAGATCATGTCGAAAATGGGTATCAGTACTGTTGCCAGTTATCGCAGTTCTAAGCTATTTGAGGCTGTGGGTATTAACAATGAAGTCATGAACTTGTGCTTTAAAGGTGTAACTTCGCGTATTCAAGGCGCGGGCTTCGATGATTTCCATCAAGATCTGATAAATCTAAACCGCGTTGCATGGCTTAAGCGTAAGTCTGTGGATCACGGTGGCTTGCTTAAGTATGTGCACGGTGGCGAATACCATGCGTACAACCCAGATGTTGTAAGCACGCTTCAAAAGGCCGTTGTTTCAGGTAATTACGACGATTACCAACAATACGCCAAGCTTGTTAACGAGCGTGCGCCTGCGCACATCCGCGATTTGTTAGCCATTAATCCTAATTGTGACCCTATTGATATTAGCGAAGTTGAAGCGCCGGAAAACCTATTCCCGCGCTTTGACACTGCGGCGATGTCAATTGGTGCACTAAGCCCTGAAGCGCATGAGGCGCTTGCGATTGCGATGAACCGCTTGGGCGGTCAATCAAACTCTGGCGAAGGTGGCGAACACCCTTCTCGCTTTGGGACTGAAAAGAACTCAAAAATTAAGCAGGTTGCATCAGGACGCTTTGGTGTTACGCCACACTATTTGGTTAACGCTAACGTTATTCAAATTAAAGTGGCACAAGGTGCAAAACCGGGTGAAGGTGGTCAGCTTCCTGGTGACAAAGTGAATAAATACATCGCACAGCTTCGTTTCTCTGTGCCAGGTGTAACGCTTATTTCACCGCCTCCGCACCACGATATCTATTCTATAGAAGATTTAGCACAGCTAATCTTCGACTTGAAACAGGTTAATCCAACGGCGCTTATCTCAGTTAAGCTAGTATCTGAGCCGGGCGTGGGTACCATTGCTACGGGTGTAGCGAAAGCCTATGCCGACCTTATCACCGTGTCAGGCTATGACGGTGGTACAGGTGCAAGCCCGTTAACATCAGTGAAATACGCAGGTAGTCCGTTCGAGCTTGGCCTATCTGAAACGCAACAAGCCCTTATCGAAAATGGCTTACGCCACAAGGTACGCGTTCAAACTGACGGTGGTTTGAAAACCGGTCTTGATGTGGTTAAAGCGGGTATATTGGGTGCTGAAAGCTTTGGCTTTGGTACCGGTCCAATGGTTGCATTAGGGTGTAAATACTTACGTATTTGTCACTTAAACAACTGTGCGACAGGTGTTGCAACTCAGGATCAAAAGCTGCGTGACGACCACTTCATTGGTTTGCCTGACATGGTAATGAACTACTTCAAGTTCATTGCTCAGGAAGTGCGTGAAATCATGGCATCTATGGGTATCGCTAAGTTCGACGACCTTGTTGGCCGCACGGAGCTACTTAAAGTACTCGATGGCATCACCGCTAAGCAAAATCGTTTAGATTTGTCTCCGTTACTGGCGCAGCCAAAGGCGGGCGAGCATACGCGCTTATTCTGCTCACAAACGACCAATGCACCTATCGATAAAGGTGAGTTGAACGCACAGATGCTTAAAGATGGTCAGCAAGCCGTACTCGATGGTAAATCGATTACACTTAAATACCCAATTCGCAACACAGACCGTTCTGTAGGCGCATTGCTATCAGGTGAAATCGCTAAACATCACGGTAATCAGGACTTTGAAGATACACCGATTAAAGTTGAGCTAACCGGAACAGCAGGCCAAAGCTTCGGCGTTTGGAACGCAGGCGGTTTACACATGCATCTTGAAGGCGACGCTAACGATTACGTAGGTAAAGGCATGACAGGCGGTAAGCTTGTTATTCATCCACCTCGCGATATCTCATACGACGCACACAACAGTGCCATTATGGGCAACACCTGCCTTTACGGAGCAACGGGCGGTAAGCTATTAGCTGCGGGCCGTGCTGGTGAGCGATTTGCTGTGCGCAACTCTGGTGCGATTGCTGTGGTTGAAGGCATTGGCGATAACGGCTGTGAATATATGACAGGCGGTATCGTGGCGGTACTTGGCCCGGTTGGTGTTAACTTCGGTGCAGGTATGACAGGTGGTTTTGCCTATCTTTTGGATGATAACGATGACTTGGACAACCGCGTTAACGGAGAGCTTGTCGATGTTATGCCAATTGAAGACAAAGCGATTCTTGCTGAGCACTTGCGTGGCTTAATTAATCAACATTATGAAGAGACAGGCAGTGAGCACTCGTTGTCGCTACTGACTGATTTCGCCGCAACGTTGAAGCGCTTCAAGCTTATTAAGCCAAAAACCAGTGATGTGAAAAACTTGCTTGGTCACATCAGTCGTTCAAGTGCTGAATTACGCATTCAGGCTCAGTAGGAGGATTTAGTTTATGGCAAAGAACGTATATCAATTTGTCGATGTTGAACGTATCGATCCGCCGAAAAAGCCGATCATGGTACGAAAACATGAGTTCGCGGAAATTTATCAGCCGCTCAGCCAATCTCAAACCGAAGGCCAAGCAGACCGCTGCTTGGACTGCGGTAACCCTTATTGTGAATGGAAGTGTCCAGTGCACAACTACATTCCTCAGTGGTTGAGCTTAGCTAACGAAGGTCGAATTTTAGAAGCCGCGGAGCTTTCGCATAAAACTAACAGCTTGCCAGAAGTCTGTGGTCGCGTTTGTCCACAAGACAGACTGTGCGAAGGTGCATGTACGCTTAATGACGACTTTGGTGCTGTAACCATTGGTAGTATTGAAAAGTACATTACCGATACCGCGTTTAAGATGGGCTGGCGCCCAGACATGTCTGACGTAGTATGGACCGACAAGAAAGTGGCGATTGTAGGCGCAGGCCCAGCTGGCCTTGCATGTGCGGATATTCTGGTACGTAACGGTGTTAAACCTGTTGTTTACGATAAGTATGAAGAAATTGGCGGCCTACTCACGTTTGGTATCCCTTCTTTCAAACTAGAGAAAGACGTGATCAAACTGCGCCGCCAAATATTTACCGAAATGGGTGTTGAGTTTGTACTTAACACTGAAATCGGCAAAGACATCCAGTTCCAAGACTTGCTTGATAAATACGATGCTGTTTTCCTAGGCATGGGTACCTACAAGTCGATGCAAGGCGGTTTTGACAACGAACATGTCGAAGGTGTTTACGAGGCGCTGCCGTTTCTTATCGCAAATACTAACCGCGTAATGGGCCTTGAAAAAGACCCTGCTGATTTCATCGATATGAAAGGCAAACGGGTTGTTGTGCTCGGTGGTGGTGATACTACGATGGACTGCGTACGGACATCTATTCGTCAGGGCGCTGCGCAAGTAACCTGTGCTTATCGTCGTGACGAAGAAAGTATGCCGGGCTCGCGCCGTGAAGTGGTTAACGCAAAGGAAGAAGGTGTAGAGTTTAAATTTAACCTTCAACCGTTAGATATCGCTGTCGATGAGAATGGCAAAGCTTGTGGCGTTAAGCTCGTTAAGACAGAAATGGGCCCACCGGATGCCAATGGTCGTCGCCGTCCTGTTGAAGTGGAAGGTTCAGAGCACGTGCTTGAAGCAGACGCGGTTATTATCGCTTTCGGCTTCCAGCCTAGCCCTGCACCATGGTTTGGTGACTTCGGCATTATGCTTGATGAAAAAGGGCGCGTACGCGCTCCTTCAGCGGGTAAATTTGCGTTCCAAACCTCCCATCCCCAGGTATTTGCCGGTGGTGATATGGTGCGAGGTAGTGATCTTGTTGTTACTGCCATCGACGAAGGCCGTAAAGCTGCCGAAGGTATCATGGACTATATTGGCGTTTAAGTTGCGCTTAAATGTCTGTTAACAGAAAGCTCGATAGTCTAACTATCGAGCTTTTTTTTGTTTAAAACTAACGAGATACGCTTTACAGTAGCTACAAGCATATATTGAAAGGATGACATCATGGGCGTGCGTTTATTACTTGTTTACGGATTGGCTTTCGTTTCTTTTTCTCTCTATTCAAAAGCGGATGACCACCGCTCGCTCACCGAAACGGCAACTTCGGACGTCTTTAATGAGTATTTGGAATACCTTACGCTACCCAATGTAGCCACGCAGTCTGCTGCTGATATTAGAAAGGTCGCTGAATGGACGGTTGCGAAATACAGTGAATATGGCGTTAATACCCAGCTTCTCGACAATGAGGGGATGCCTATGGTTTATGCTGATTACATGTTGGCTGGTGAGGATGCCCCTACCGTTCTCTTCTATGCTCATATGGATGGTCAACCGGTTAACCCAGAGGTTTGGGAACAAGAAAGCCCGTGGCAGCCAGTGCTTAAAGTAGAAGAAAATGGCACATGGGTCGAAAAGCCTCTGTCACTACTAAAAAATCAATATAATCCTAACTGGCGAATATTCGCGCGCTCGGCCTCAGATGATAAAGCGCCCATTATGATGCTGCTTGCCGCGCTTCACACATTGTCGTTAAACCAAACTTCTCCGTCGGTTAATGTCAAGGTACTGCTAGATTCAAATGAAGAAGGCGGTAGCCCTTTACTGGCAACAGTTATTGAAAAGAATAAAAACCTGCTATCTGCTGATGCAGTAGTAATGCTAGACGGGCCTATGCATCCGTCTAATGCCCCAACCGTAGTATTTGGACATCGTGGTGCTACGCTTGTAAAACTGACGACTTATGGGCCTATTTCCGATAGTCACAGCGGTCACTTTGGTAACTACATTCAAAATCCTGCTTTTATGCTTTCTTCTCTTTTAGCTGGCATGAAAAACGAAAATGGCATGGTGACGATTCCGAATTACTATGGAGATTCACCTTTGCCAGAAGAAATAAAAAACGTGCTTCGAGAAATACCCATCGATGAAAAGGCGCTACTGGCGCGCCTTGGTGTAGTAAAGGCCGAGTCTGTCGGCAGCAATTATTATGAATCTATTAGCCTGCCCTCTTTAAACATCAATGGATTAAGTGCAGCCAGCACGACAGCCGTAAGAACTATCATCCCTTCTTACGCCACCGCATCTATCGATATTCGAACAACAAAAGACGCCCACTCTTCACGACAAGTTAATCTATTAAAAGACTTTGTTAGGGCCAGGGGATATCACATTGTCGATGAGGTGCCATCAAAAGAAGTTCGCCTTAAACATGAAAAACTCATTCGTATGGAGGTCTCCCAAGGTACCGCAGCACTCCAAACACCCCTTGATGAAAGCGTTGGAGTATGGGCCAAAAAGGCATTACAGTCCGTGAGCGAGGGCAAGGTCGTTGTTATCCCTATGATGGGCGGTACTGTCCCCACCGCTCCCCTTGTAACCCGCTTAAATAAACCTGTGATCCTTATTCCATTAGTTAATGCTGATAATAATCAACATGCCCCCAACGAAAATCTGCGTATAGGCAATTTTTACAGTGGTACGAATGCGCTATATCAATTGCTGACTACCCCTTACTCCCCGTGATAAGGGGTGTTGAAGAAGTCATGCTATAAAACCTAGACCTATACGGAAAACCTGACGGATATACGTTAATAGACCAAGGTTTAGTTGAAGCACGAGGATTACGTCTTTACTATCATATAAACAAATAAAAAGCACCGCACGTTGGATAAAGAATTTACCTATGAAGCACGTAAACATCAGAAAACCTGTACTTTGTTTCGCATTAGCCTTAGCGGCGAGTCATGTATGCTTTGCTGATACTATTTCAGTAGATTCTTCAATAAATGCTCAAGTCCAAAACCAGACCAAGCATCAAGACGGGCTATCTTCAAAGACAACGCCAAGCACAGTGTCTTGCCCTTCTGATTTTAAACAGGTTAAGATTTCTGATGATGCGAGACAATGCCAAGCATTTGACGAAAGCATGACCGCGGTAATGATTTATCACTCTCCAGTCTCCCCAAGTGAGATGCTTAGTTTCTATCAAGCTGCGCACCCATCGCTAAAAGCTCACTCCCCCATTAGCGGTCGCACCTTGCTCACTTCTGAAAATAAGGCGTTAAGGGTAATAATAAGCCCCGATAAAACCGGATCTCAAGTCGATATTCTGGTTACATCCAACAGCAAATAATCTCTCTGTTTAAAAAGCCGCGTAAACCTACTCATGTTGGCATCTGGCTTGCAATTTCAATAAGTACAACACTGTGACAGTGCCTGGCGTCATTTTTATGACACCGATAAAGCGAAGGTGCCCGAGTTAGCTTAAAAAAATGAGCGCACCTTAACTAACCGAACTGTCACGGGCTTTTATTTTTTTTGATATTTGCGAGGGTTACGATGGAATTGGCAATTATTCTAATGATGTTACTTATTGTAGTTGCGCTAGGTGCCATAAAATTGTCAGATGGCGGGGTCGCGTTTCCATTCAGACGAAAGCCACAGTTATTCACGCCTGTTGAACATACGTTCTTAAATCTTATCGAGCAGGCGGTGGGAAGAGAGTTTAGAATTGTGTGCCGCGTGCGCCTTAACGACCTCATTGCCGTCCGTCAATCGACTAACAAAAAAACGGCTAGTCAAGCGTTAAGCAGAGCATCTAGTCGTCAACTTGATTTTGTTTTAGTGAACAAACACGACATGAGCCCGGTTATGGCTATTGATCTTGTTCACAGCCAAGGTAAAGAAGGTTATAAATCTCAAAAAGACTGGTTCGTAACAGGAGCGCTCGACGCTGCTGGTCTTCCTCACGCAAGAATTAAAGTGAAATCTGGCTATACGGTAGATGACATTCGAGAATGCGTAGAAAATAAACTCATTCCATACCGTCGCCTACAACAGAAAATGGCTCAGTTGCCGACGCATAACCCTGAACCGACAAAACGACCAACTCGCCCAATCCGTTCAAGCAGACCTGCGGCGGCTTAATCTAACAAGCCTAACTTCCCCTAGCCTTTGTTGCATTGCTATTTTCTTACTCTCAAATAGCAGTAACAAAGGCGTTTTTCTGTCAGTTTTAAAGATTTCCTTATACAATTAAGCTATTAAAGAGCGTATTCACGCGTTAAATCCCCTCAACATCGTCGGTATAGTTATGAAAAAAATTGGTATTTTAGGTGCAATGGACGAAGAAGTTGCGCTACTTAAAGCGTCACTTTGCGATGTAAAAGAAACTCAGTGGAAGCACCTTACGTTTTACGAAGGCACACTTAACGACCTAGACGTTGTGCTAGTAAAATGCGGGATTGGTAAAGTTGCTGCCGCCCTTGCCACCACGGTACTTATTGAGCAATATGCTCCCGATGCTGTGGTTAATACCGGTTCAGCCGGTGGCTTTGATAAAACCCTCAATATTGGCGACTTGGTTATTGCTAGCCACGTCATTCACCATGATGCCGACCTTACTCATTTTGGTTATAAGCTAGGCCAGTGTGCCGGTATGCCTGAAGATTTTCGTTGTGATACTACACTGATGGAAGCAGCACATAATGCTGCGGCAACCATCACATCGCTTCAATCGACAACTGGCTTGATTTGTACTGGCGATGCATTTATCGGTAGCGATGAAGCAGTAGCAGAGCTACGTAAAAACTTTCCTGATATGAAAGCAGTTGAAATGGAAGGCGTCGCTATAGGCCAAACTTGCTACATGCTTGACACGCCATTTCTTGTGATTCGTTCGCTGTCGGACATTGCTGGAAAAACATCATCGGTTAGCTTCAAAGAATATTTAGACACTGCTGCCAAAAATTCAGCACAGCTTGTAATGGCGATGATAAAAGCACTCGCAAAATAAGATGACAGACATTATTAGCGACCCTAGATATCAGTCGCTATTAGTACTTTGGTTGGCAGTTGCCGTTGATGCACTGTGGCGCTGGCCCCAAAGTACTCACCCGTTAACACTAATGCGCTACCTTGTTCAACAGATGGGGCGCAAAGTCGTACCATCGCGCGACTATGGCCCTAGCCAGCATTATATTTCAGGCTCTCTCGCCGCGCTTGTCCTGCTTGCTCCGTTTGTAATTTGTGTTGCCATTTTGGTCTATATGGCGCAATACCCTGTTTTCTTCGAGGCCATCATACTTATTGCGCTACTCGATTTTGGCTATCAGCGCCAACAATATAAAAGGGTGTTGACAAGTGTTGGTAGAAATAAAAAATCTCTTGCAAGAGAGATGGTGCAAACAATAACCGCGAGGCAATGTGATTCATTGTCTGATATTGGCATTGCTAAAGCCGCTATTGAGTCACTATGGCTGAAATTTCTTTATCTTTACTGCGGTGTCATCTTCTACTATCTAGTCACTGGCCCAATTGGTGCACTCATTTACCGTTTACTGCTACTTACGTCGTGGCAATGGCATTATCGCACGCCAAAAATGGTTTATTTTGCCCGACCTGTGCGAAAGCTCGTGTATTTACTTTCCTTTCCACCTGCCTTGTTTGGTGGATTTATAACTCTTCTTGTTAGTCATCCAATCAAGGGGTTGAGTGCCGTAAAACGTTCACCTGTAAAAGATAAAACCTCGCTACTTCTTGCATTACTGGGCGGCGTGCTCAATATAAAGCTTGGAGGGCCGGCTATCTACGCAAATAAAAAGTATCGTTACACCCGAGTCGGGGGCGAATGCGATGTAAAATACTCAAACATGATTGCTGCCAAGTCTATCATTACGTATGCAATGCTAGTAACAACCGCCGTAGCTTCGCTTGTATTGTTGGCAGCAGCCCTCGTTTAGCCCCCACATGTTGATGGGTGATAACAATCAATGTCCTGCCGGTGATCATTTGAGTCGTGACACAGTGATAAAATGTATCGGGTACTTCATAAGGTTAGTTGAACGGTGAGAAAAGTAATAATGCGTCAGATGATTAGCAACTTAGTACAAATCAAAGTGTTAAATTTATTTCGCTCTGCGCTGCGTGTTTGCGGTTTATATGCGTGTTTTTTGGCAGCATTGCTTAACACCAGCTCACACGCGGCGAATTCAAGTAGCTTCCAGTATGAAGATATAACGCTAACCTCCGACTCTTCATTGAAGATCGTTAGCCTAGCCCCCCACTTAACTGAATGGGCCTTTAGTCTGGGGCTTGGCGATAACCTTGTGGGCGTGAGTGATTACAGTGACTTTCCAGAGAAAGCCAAAGCTATTCTTCGCGTAGCGGACTATCAAGGTGCTGATATAGCAACAATAATAGCCCTTGAACCCGATCTAATCCTCGCTTGGGATGGGGGAAATAAGCCGCAAGATATTCACAAACTCTCCTCTTTAGGGATTAAGGTTTTTAGCAGTAACGTTGAAAATTTGGAAGACATTCCCGAAGAAATAAACAGACTCGCCGAACTGACTGGTACAAGAAAACGTGCCACCGCACTAACAGATAAATTTACAAACGAACTCAACGCCCTAAAAGAGAAATACGCAAAGACCACCAATAAACCCGTATTCTATTATTCATGGACGGTGCCGCTTATGTCTATCGGGCCGGGAGCGTGGCCGAATAAACTGCTTAATGTATGCGGAGCCCAAACGTTGTTTAACGATAGTCCTGTCGACTATCCACAGGTTAGCGTAAAAGATGTTTTAATGAGGCAACCTCACGCATTAGTGGCTGCGTCAAAGAATACACGCGCAGATCTTGACGTTTTTTGGGACAAGCACAGAGCCTTCTTAGACGCACCGTTGCTCGTTGTAGATCCTGACGTTACCAGCCGCTTTTCATTGCGTTTAATAAATGAACTAAAATTGCTGTGTGAAGGTATAAACTAATCTGCATAAACGCTATACTTAAGTCTAATATTGAAGTGAGAGTGAGAGTTTTTCTAACATGCGAATAGCCGTTGTGTTTTTTCTTGTTATTGTTATTGTTGGTGTTGTACTTTTTACATCGCTTCAATGCTCTGCAAAAGCGACCTCACAAGCATCTGTCGCTGCCTCGCCTTACCTCATTGAACGCGTTGCGAATAAAGACTGGCTACTTATCGACGTGCGTTCTCCCCAAGAATTCGCAGATGGTCATATACCAGGGGCCGTCAATATGCCCCATGAGAACATCAACGATTACCTTAGCGAATTAGAAAATCACAAGAATAAGCCTATCATCATTTATTGTCGCTCGGGCAGAAGAGCCAAACTCGCTATGAAAGTATTAGAAGACCTCGACTTTTCTGAAGTCATGCATTTGGAAGGCGATATGTTGGGGTGGAGTGCAGCAGGAATGACGGTCGATAGAATGTAGTTTCTATTGGCCCTTGTGTACGCGGTTGTTTCTGCGTACTAATGCTTATTGGTGTTGCTCAACGCGCCTTAATCAAGCACACATTGCCCAAGACGCTGTATGCTGTGTGTTGATAACAGCGTGTGATACACTCTTGTTATTCTTCGATTGTATAACCCTCTTATGAAAATAGATATCGCTACCCCAGCCATGTTGTTTCCAGCAATTTCATTGCTACTTTTGGCCTATACAAATCGTTTTTTAACGCTCGCCACGATAATCAGAAATTTTTCAAAAGAAGAGCGGGACGATAATACTCAGGCTCAAATTAAAAACCTGCGTTTGCGCATTCAACTCATTAAACGCATGCAAATAGCAGGCGTTGGAAGTTTTTTTCTTTGTGTCGTCTCCATGCTAGCCATCTATCTTACTTACCAGAAGGTAGGCAATTGGGTTTTCGCTGCAAGCTTAGTTTCATTACTTTATTCACTGTGGATGTCAGTGAGAGAAATACTCATATCCGTAGAGGCGCTGGATGTTCACTTGGACGGGATAAAGCATACGCCAAGCAAAGAGAAGTCATGACGTCAGACCCTATGCATCAAACCGTTTTGGCGCAATGTGATATAACCTATGCGCCACTCTCGCCCATCCACTTTGCTGGTGTAATTTCACTGGGGAATAAGGTGCATGGCGACAACTATCTTACCAATGATTTACTAGCCGATTATTATGCAAAAAGCTTTGTAGGCGATATCAACGCTAGCTGGGTGGCGCTGAATCAAGATAACGTGGTTGGTTTTCGTTTAACCTTTGCTCACAACCAATGGCAAAGCGACGAATGGTGCACGCCATCTTTGTGGCCTGCGACAGCTGAAAATGTATGCTACTTTAAGTGCAACACCGTTGATCCCGACATGCAAGGTAAAGGAATTGGGAGCGAATTACTGCGTCAGTCTATTGAATGTGCAAAGACACAAGGCGCAGATGCGGGATTAGCACACATTTGGCTGGCCAGCCCTGGCAATAGCGCTTTTAAGTATTTCACCAAAAATGGCGGGCAGCTAATAAAAAAACACCCCAACAAATGGCGCGATGCTTCTATTCATGAAGGCTACAACTGCCCTGTATGTACAGAATACTGCGAATGTGAAGGCGCAGAAATGCTTCTTGAATTTTAAGCTTTATCTGGTATTTACTATTTTTTTCTTATGCCTTACGACCCTTTAGTTTCCCACGGCGTTTCACCTTCTCTGCCCCCAGCTGAAAGCTACTGGCATGCCACTCACAAACCTGAAACACTGCCACCATTAAGTAAAAATATAAGTTCAGACTACCTTGTTATTGGAGGGGGATACACTGGGCTATCGGCTGCAATAACACTTGCTGAGGCTAATCAACAGGTAACGCTGCTCGACGCCAATTCATTGGGTTTTGGCTGCGCAGGTCGCAATGGCGGTTTCATTCTTTCTGGTAGCGGCCGCCTATCGTTGAGTGCCATCGAAAATAGATGGGGATATGCGGTTGCTAAGGGTATGCAGGCTGAATTTGATGGCGCGGTAAGTCTACTCAATCAACGTATCGCAGACTTTGATATGCACGTAGACCTCGTTAAAGGGCCCTATTTGAAACTCGCTCACAGTCCTAAGCAAGCCAAACTACTGAGTGACAGTGCAAAGCACCATGAATCTCATTTCAAAGTAGCAAGTACATTACTTAGTCAAGAAGATCTAACCTCTCGCTTCGGCATCAAGGGGGCCTACGGGGGAGTTGAAGTTAACGGAGCGTGTTTACACCCGTTAAAACTGGTAAGCGAGTATGCGCGATTAGCAAAAGCACTTGGCGCGACGCTTTACTATGACTCTCCTGCCATCCGTATTGAGAAGCACAAGACAGGATATGTAGTCACAACCCCAAACGGCTCTGTATCAGCCAAACACATACTAATTGCCACTAACGCTTATACCCCGAAACGCTTTCACGACGCCGTAGATAATAAGCAGTTCCCCGTTCAGTCGAGCATCTTTGTCACTGCGCCAATGAATAAGGAACAGCGTGCGCAGTCTGGCCTAACTGCGCCAATGAGCTTTATGGATACACGAATGATGAAATACTATTATCGTGTATTGCCCGACGGACGCCTACTATTCGGTGGCCGTGGAGCGGTAAATGGAAAAGGTGCCGACAACTCCTCAGAGAGGCAGCGTCTCTATAACGCCATGGTAAAAAGCTTCCCTTCGCTTAGCGGTATTACTATGGATTATTTCTGGAGTGGCTGGGTGAGTGTGTCATTAGACAGTATGCCAAGAATTTTCGTCGACAATGAGGCCGGCGGCAAAAGTGCAAACGGCTCTGACTTTACTGTCGGTTATGCCATGGGATACTGCGGCTCGGGGGTTTCTTTTGCCGCATTTGCTGGGCAACGACTCGCTCAACGTATGCTCGGTACCTGTGACGTCGATTTATCCCTTCCCCTTTATTGTTCGCCACTTAAAACCTACCCTTTTACAAAAGGGAGAAGGCTCGCCCTGCATGGCCTTTATCAATGGGCGAAATTTGCAGAACGCTAGCAACGTTTACATTGCATACTGTCTATAATTTAGGCTATGTTAGAACACTTTTCTTTGACGGAGTCACCTCATGTCATATATCGATGCCTTTGCTGTAGCCGTTCCCACTGAAAATAAAGCGTTATACATTGAGCACGCCAAAATCGCCGGCAATATTTTTAAAGAGTATAGTGCCACTAAAATTCTTGAAGCTTGGGGTGACGATGTGCCCGTTGGCGAGGTAACGTCTTTTCCCCTAGCTGTAAAAGCTAAAGAAAATGAAACCGTGGTGTTTTCAATTGCGTTTTGGCCATCAAAAGAAGTGCGCGATACCGCATGGCAGAAGGTGATGGAAGACCCTAGAATGAACAATAGCGAAAACCCCATGCCTTTCGACGGTAAGCGCCTTATCTATGGGGGCTTCGTTCCTATTCTTGAATTATAAGGCTGAGACTACAGCTTTCAGCTATTTCATGTCGTCTAATAAGGCAAAAAAACCCGCTCAAATAAGCGGGCTTTCAAAACATTTCCGAAAAATATTAGGCTAGCGTAATGCGCGCAAACTTACGTTTACCTACTTGGTATACGTTTTCACCTTTTTCGGTAATAACTAAACGGGTATCTTCCACTTTGTCGCCGTTAATTTTAACTGCGCCTTGTTTAATCATGCGCATAGCGTCTGACGTTGACCCAACAAGCTCCGCTTCTTTTAACAAGTTACCAATGGCAATGCCTTCGTCGCTTAATGCAATTTCAAGCTCAGGCATGTCGTCGGGAATAGCATTTTTTTGGAAGCGTTGAATAAAATCTTGATGCGCGCCTTCAGCTGCAGCATCGTCATGGAAGCGTGCAATAATTTCTTTCGCCAACATGATTTTAATATCACGAGGGTTTTCACCGCTAGCAACACGAGATTTAAGCTCAGCTATCTCTTCTAATGGACGGAAGCTTAGAAGGTCGTAGTAACGCCACATCAAATCATCAGAAATAGACATCACTTTACCGAACATATCGTTTGGCGCGTCTGTGATACCAATGTAGTTGTTCAAAGATTTTGACATCTTCTGAACGCCGTCAAGACCTTCTAGTAGCGGCACCATCACAATAGACTGCTGCTTTTGACCCTGCTCTTTTTGAAGCTCACGACCCATAAGCAGGTTAAAGCGCTGATCAGTACCGCCTAATTCAACGTCTGATTCAAGCGCGACGGAGTCCCAGCCTTGCACCAGCGGATACAAGAACTCATGAATAGCGATAGGCTGACCGTTGGTATAACGCTTTTTAAAGTCGTCACGCTCTAGCATACGCGCAACCGTTTGGCTCGCAGCGAGTTTGATCATGCCTGCTGCGCCCAGTTTGTCCATCCATTCTGAGTTAAAACGTATTTCCGTTTTATCTTCATCAAGGATCTTGAACACTTGTTCTTGATACGTTTTCGCGTTTTCTAATACCTGTTCTTTACTTAAGGGCTTGCGTGTGACATTTTTACCTGTAGGATCACCAATAAGGCCAGTAAAATCGCCAATAAGAAAAACAACCTTGTGGCCAAGTTGCTGAAATGTACGCAGCTTATTGATCAATACAGTGTGACCAAGATGCAAATCAGGCGCAGTTGGATCAAAACCCGCTTTAATGGTTAGGGTTTTGCCGGATTTTAGTTTTTCAATTAAATCCTCTTCGGGAAGTATTTCATCTACGCCCCGTTTAATCTCAGCCAGCGCTGTTTGCCAATCTTTCATTTGTAAGTCACACTCTTAAATAAACTGTACATTCAATATTGGCGGGCATTTTACGCGTACAATGGAACCATTAAAAGGTTTGCGCGTCAAAAAACGGATTACAAACAGTCAGGTTGTTAAACCCAACAGTTTTGAACGTGAAATCTGTGTACTGAATTGACTTAGGTCGAACGTGAGGGGAAGGGCTTCTGCAAATACGCGTTAGGCGTATCATGGGCGCTCCGCCTCAGCATCTCAGCGTTAGAGGGGTGGCTTCACCTTTACAAATGTTCAGCGAACACATCAGATGACCGCGATGATAAGAGCTATTGGGTGTAACAATTTGCGCTAATAAAATAATGAGAAAAGTTGCATTTTTAAGCAACATATGTGAAATAGCGTTGTGCACATAACATTTCTCAGGTGGGCCGTAGTATGAGAAAGAAATTAGACGCTTCAAAAGCGCTCAATTTATATAAAAATTTACCTAAGCAGCACAGAACAGGTATTGCTATCGCAAGCTTGTTTCTTGGCGGGCTTATTCTTTTGCCGTCGGAGCCAGTTGAAGCTAGCCGTCATCAAGAGGCACATATTTTAGACGCAGGCGTCCGCTATCCAGTAGATCTGCATATTACGCCGTCTACTGATGTATTTTCTGGTGAGGAAGAGTCTACGTGGCAAACTTATAAAGTTCGCAGTGGCGATACATTAGCAAAGCTATTTAAACGCGCGGGTTTTACCGCCCGTGACGTTTACAATGTGACTCAAGCTGGCGAGCTAGCAAAAACACTCGTCACTTTGCTTCCTGGGGATGAGCTTTCATTTAAGGCGAATAAAGACGGCAGTTTTGGTGAGTTAAAGTACAGACTATCTTCGACGGAAACCCTTTTTGTCCGTCCTGATACGTCTAGCGATAATGCCGGGTTGACTGCTCAGCTTGAGAAACGTGATGTAGATATTCGCTATAACTTCGCGCAAGGTGAAATTCATTCTAGCTTTTGGAATGCCGCGAGTGACGCTGGCTTAACCAGTAATCAAATTATGAATTTGGCTGGAATTTTCGGCTGGGATATCGACTTTGCGATGGAAATTCGCGCTGGCGATACCTTTAACGTCGTATTCGAAGAGCAGTACATTGATGGCGAATTTGTTGGCTACGGCGATATTGTGGCGGCGGAATTTACTAATCAGGGCGAACATTTTAGCGCGATTCTTCACGAAGACGGCACCTATTATACGCCTGAGGGCCGCAGCATGCGAAAGAGCTTCTTGCGTGCACCGGTTAACTTTAGATACGTTAGCTCTAACTTCACCAAAGCGCGTTTTCACCCTGTACAAAAGCGCTGGAAAGCACATCGTGGTACAGACTATGTCGCTGCCGTTGGCACACCAATTATGGCCGCTGGCGATGGAAAAGTAATCAAAGCAGGCTATGATAAATATAATGGCCACCATGTTTTCATTCAACACGGTGAAAAATATACCACCAAATACCTTCACTTCAAGAAACGCGCAGTGAAGGTTGGGGATACTGTTAAACAAGGTCAAACTGTCGGTTACCTTGGTAGCTCAGGAATGGTGACTGGTGCGCATCTACACTATGAATTTTTGGTGGATGGTGTACATAGAAACCCACGCACAGTAGAGCTACCGAAAGCGCTACCGATAGCAAAGGAAGAGCGAGAAAGATTTATGGAAATAGCAGAACTTCGTCAGCAGCAACTTAATAACAACAAACGTATTATGCTTGCGATGAAATAGCAGCGCTATGGCAAAATATATTGGCCTGATGTCAGGCACTAGCATGGACGGCGTCGACGCCGTCCTGTGTGATATTACGCAAACCTCGTTTACTACCCTCGCCGCACACTCAACACCCTATTCTCACGAATTACTTTTAGCGCTAAACGCGCTTTGCTCCGAAGGCCCTGACGAACTGAATAGCATGGCAATTGCAGACAGATTAGTCGCTGAAACCTTTGCCCGAGTTACCTTAGAATTACTTGAAGTAAACGGCCTTACTGCCTCAGATATCACTGCAATTGGTTCCCACGGCCAAACAGTACGCCACCATCCAAATGCAGACGTATTATCGGCACACTTTGTGAGATCTTCAGTGCGCGGTTTTACCTGCCAGATAGGCGACCCCAATACTATTGCCACGTTAACAGGTATTGACGTTATTGCCGATTTTAGGCGCAAGGATATTGCGCTGGGTGGACAGGGCGCTCCCCTTGTACCCGCCTTTCACAATGCAATTTTCGCAAGTGGTGAAAAGCATCGCGCCCTCGTAAACATAGGTGGTATAGCTAACGTTTCATTGCTTGCCCCTAAACATGAAGGTCTAGCCCCAAGGGGGTTTGATATCGGGCCAGGCAACAGGCTAATGGATCAGTGGATAAGCCTACATTTAAACGAGAGCTTTGATAGAGACGGTGCTTGGGCAGCGTCGGGCTCCCCGCACTCGGGCCTGCTTCAGCAGCTTCTGCTAGACGACTACTTCCACCTTCCCGCACCGAAAAGTACAGGTAGAGAATATTTCAATATCGACTGGTTAAGTAACACGCTCGCAGATTACTTTCCTTCTAGTACGGCGTTAGATGGTGAAGAGGCGAGTAACAATTTAGCGCCGAAAGATGTTCAAGCTACGTTACTTGCTTTAACCGGTGAAACTATTGCTCGGGATATTAAGCAATACTTACCTTCAGCTAATAAACATGGTGAAATTAGCGAAGTTATTGTTTGCGGAGGGGGCGCATTTAACAAAGCGCTCTTGGCCTATCTTGTGGACGCCTTAGATAACTACAAGGTTTCTGATAGCTTTACTCTCGGTATGCACCCTCAACACGTTGAGGGTGCCGCGTTTGCGTGGTTTGCTCATGCGTATATCAATGACATACCCGGCAATATACCTGAGGTGACGGGAGCAGCTAAAGCCACTGTGCTTGGAGCACTTTTTAAAAAAGCATGAAGGGCGCTGTATCATCGCCCTTCATGAAGAACACTTATCAACTATTTAGCGATTCCCATTTCCATGTCTTTTAGCGCTTCTGCACCTACTTCACTTTTACCGTCAGCGCATCCCTTTTTAGCGCGCATATCGAAATAGCCGTAGCCACCTACAAGCAAGAAGCAAATGGCCGGAACAACATAAGAGACAACCACACCTGCACTATCGATAATGGCGGCTTGGAACAGCGGCATAATAGCTCCACCAAGAATAGCCATTACAAGACCTGCTGCACCTAGTTTGGTGTCATCTCCCAGTCCTTCCAGCGCAATGCCGTAAATCGTAGGAAACATTAGCGACAAACAGGCAGAAATAGATACCAATGCTATTACGCCCGCTAAATTAGGAGACTGTGTCATGAAAATACATAGCGCCATGGCAATCAGTGACATGATCATTAACAGTCTAGCTGGGTAGAGATACTGCATAGCCCACGTCATTACAAAGCGAGAAATTAGAAATACAATCATGCTGTATTGTAAAATTTCACCACCACTAACCTCATTACCACCCATGGCTGTCATAGCGTACTGAATAGTGAACGTCCAAACACAGGTTTGCGCGCCAACGTTAAAGAACTGAGCCAGCACGCCGAAACGGTAGTGCTTATTTGCCGCTAAGCGTTTTAGCGACGCACCAAGCTTAACGTCTTCTACGCTTGACTCTACCGACTCTTGAATGGGCGCTTTAATCAGTGCTATTGCAATCCAAACTAACACAAGCACACAAGCCATACCTACATAGGGCAGCATTACGCATCAAGTTCAGCGCCTATAACAGATTTAAGTTCGCCTACCGACATGGCTGCTCGCTCTTCTGCCGTTGCCTGGTTTAAGTTTGGTAGAATAAGTGTCGCAGCTAGGAATACCCCTAGGTTCGTACCCACAGGATTAAATGCCTGAGCGAGATTGAGACGGCGAGTAGCACTTTTCTCACTTCCCATAGCCATAACGTAAGGATTAGCAGAGGTTTCAAGAATAGATAGTCCACCGGCTAATACGAAAAGGGCAGCTAAGAAAAAGCCATAGGTCATGGTCTGACTGGCGGGATAAAACAGAAAAGCCCCCGCAGCCGCACATCCCAATCCGGTGAGTACTCCCGTCTTATAAGAAAAGCGTTTGTTGATAAACGCAGCAGGAATTGCCAAACAAAAATACGCACCATAATAAGCAAATTGAACAAGTGCAGACTGCAACGATGACATAGTGAATATTTTACTGAACACTTTAACCAGAGGGTCAGTCATATTCGCAGCGACACCCCATGCTGCAAAGCAAATTGTTAACAATACAAAGGGGAGTAATGTGTCTTTGGAAACCAAAGGGGCGTTGTTTTTCATATGAACGGCCTTTTGCTTGTAAATAATTAGTTAACCAATTTAATCACCCCACTTAACCACTGTCAATAAATCAATTTAGTTTATTTAATTATAAAAAGGTAAAAATTTATACTTTGGTTTAATCCGCGTGTTAACAAAACTCGTGACACACAATAAAGATGAAGCGCTTACAAAAAATATAAGCTCTATAATACAACGTGTTATGCAATAAATGAGTATTCATACTTATATCAAAAGATGTCACTTTCTGCGCTTTTCACTCCCCACGTTCTTCAACAAAAATCAAACAAAATTGACAAAACACATAAATAAACAAGGTTGATTTAATCTTTATAGTTAGATAGATTCCGAATTACTCTAAGCAAGTGTTAACAAACTGTTATTAGTGAAAATTGATTTTTTATTGTTTAAACAAGGGATTAGCGAGAAGTAGACGCGAAATACGCTTATATCCTTTATCACAAGTTCATAACAGCTCGAACTCGCCACGTATTTAATATTGAGAGAATAATGATGGATAAATCTACACCTTTCAGCACTGCTAAAGCGCTATCGCAGAATTTCTCGGCAGCGCTTATAGCAAGCATGTTCGTTTTTTCTACTACCTGCATAGCATCACAAGGTAGCTGGCAAGAGGCGTTCGACTTTCAAGCTAGCTATACCGGCGAGTCAGCGACAAATATTGAGGGCGGTCAGCGAAGAGGCAGTGCATACGCCGGACAACTTTTTGTGGGTGGAGAGTTAGATTTAAATACGTTGTTAAATTGGGAAGACACTAAAGTTCATATTGCAATGACTAATCGACATGGAAAAAACTTAGCTGAGCATTACATTGGCAACAGCACTTCTGTACAGGAAATATTTGGCGGTCAGAACACTCGTCTTGCTCGCTTTACTATTTCTTCAACGTTTTTAGACGGTGATTTGGAAGTAGAAGGCGGCCGTACAGTAGCCAATATTAGTTTTTTGGGCTCAGAACTTTGCCAGTACTTTCAAACAAATGCCGCATGCGGCAATCCTACCTTTGTTTTTAGGACCAGTAACTTTACATGGTGGCCTGTATCTAGTTGGGGCGGACACGCAAAATACTGGCTTTCACCAAAGATCTATTTCCATACTGGAATATATGAAGACAATACCAGTCATCAAGACCTCGGGGACCACGGATTTGATTGGGCTACAAATGAAGCCACGGGTGTTGTAGTTCCATTCACGCTGGGTTATCAAACTACATGGGATGATGACGAACTTCCAAGAAGATATGAAATTGGCGGTTGGTACGACGGCGCTGACTATACCGACCCTGTATTTGATGATGAGGGCAACTACGCAGCGCAGTCTGGTAATGATTATGCGGTTAGGAACGGTCGCTCAGGTATATTTGCCCGTTTTGAACAAACCGTCACTCGCACTAACCCACTTACGAAAGAGGGACTCACGCTGTTCGGTGCTGTGCTAACCGGCACTTCTGGTGAATTGATTGAAGACTACTACGTTAAAGCAGGTTTTGTATTGCGCGGCACGTTTGCGTCACGTCCTGACGATACCATTGGTTTCGTATATACCCGACAACAATACAGCGACGAAGCATTAGAAGACCAGCGTATTCTACGAGCCACGAACGGCGGCGTTGGTACACCGGCAAGTAGTCAAACTATGTTAGAGCTTAGCTATGGTTACCAACTTAACGAGCACGTAAGAATTCAGCCAAACGTACATTACGTTATTAACCCCGACCAGTTCGCAGAGCGCGGCAGAGTCACTGCCCTCGATGACGCTGTTGTATTAGGTCTAAGATTCGACGTTAACCTTGCGGCCCTGATTTTGCGATAGCTTTATTCTCTTTCGCTTATCTATTCTCTCCCGCCCCCTATCTGGTGCGCCGAAAGGCGCATCTTTTTTTAAAAGACGTCTTTTCAAGCCGTGAAACGGAAATTCGTCGCTACTCTCTATTTGCGCATTGATCAATCCAATTAACCCGTATTGCTGTAATCATTATTATCTAAAATCTAGGGCGTTCGACTACCTCATACCCCTTAGAGAATTATTCAGATTAATTAAGGATAACGAATGACAGATTCAGTACTTTTTAGCACGTTTGATTGGGCAGGTAATACGCTTCAAAATCGAATGGTGTTGGCACCAATGACCCGAGGACGGGCAGGCGCCGATCGCATACCGAATAAAATTATGGGCGATCACTATGTTCAGCGCGCTGATGCGGGGCTCATTATCACAGAAGCGACAGCTATTTCAGAAGAAGGTATTGGATGGGTTGATACACCAGGAATATACACCGACGAAATGGTAGATGGCTGGCGCTCTATTGTGGACCGCGTTCACCAAGCTGGCGGAAAGATTATCTTGCAGCTATGGCACACTGGGCGCGCATCACATAGTGACTTTCATAACGGTGAACTGCCCTTATCAGCCTCAGCAGTAAAAATTGAAGGTGATGAGATCCACACACCAAAAGGTAAAAAGCCTTACGAAGTGCCAAAGGCAATGACCTATGATGACATTAAGCGAACCGTTGAAGATTTCAAAAAGGCGGCGGTAAACGCGAAAGCAGCTGGCTTTGACGGCGTTGAAGTACACGCGGCGAATGGATACCTTATCAACCAATTTCTCGATAGCCGTAGCAATCAACGTGACGACAACTATGGGGGTAGCCTAGAGAATCGCTATCGCTTCTTAGCAGAGGTCGTGGATACTGTACTGAGCGTATGGCCAAGCGAGCAAGTGGGCGTTAGATTATCGCCAAACGGTGTATTTAACGACATGGGAGCTGATGATTTCCGTGAGACCTATACCTATGTTGCTCAACAACTTAATAAGGTAAACATAGGCTATCTTCACGTTATGGATGGCTTAGCGTTTGGCTTTCACGAGCGTGGCGAAGCTATGACCCTTGCCGAGTTTAGAGCTTTGTATGACGGTATGCTCATGGGCAATTGTGGATATACCAAAGAAGAAGCAGAAAAACGTTTATCTGATGGCGATGGCGACATGATAGCCTTTGGTAGACCCTGGATAACCAATCCAGACCTGCCTACTCGCTTCAAACACGATTATCCGCTCGCCTCATTTGACGACCCATCAACTTGGTATGGCGGCTCAGAAGAAGGCTACAATGATCATGAAACTTACCGTGAAAAAAGCGGAAAAGACGCTATGACGTCCCTTACTTAGGCATAATAGCGCTGCACGTTTTGTTGGAAAAAAAGTAAGGCAGAGCTTCTCGCTCTGCCTTTTCATTGTGCACGTTTTAGCGTCATTAAACCGAGACTACGAATAAAAAACCAAACGATTAATTGAATGACTTTTTCTTAGCGGCTAACACGGCGAGCTTTTCTAAACACGACATCCAGGCATAGTTATGTTGATCGCACTCTTGCTTGTTCACAAATCCTTGCTGCAAAAGCACGAGCCTGACGTTATTACCCTCAGTCGCTTCAAAGTGAATATCCACCGTTGTCATTATCGACTCTTCAATATCGTCTTCCCATGCCCAAGAAAACGACAACTGTTCATTTGCTAATATAGTCACGTATTCACCGGTCAAAGACATTTCAGTACCGCTGGGATCCATCATTTTTATGCGATAGCGCCCGCCCTCTCTAAAATCACTCATAATTTGTGTTACAGAACAATCACCCGGCGCAAACCATTCAGACAGGTATTCAGGCTCGTGAAATGCTGCAAAAACGAAGGGCAATGATGCATCTAGCGTTACATCAATTTTAAACTCGTGCATATAGCCGCCTTAAATAGTCTTTAAGATTAAGAGTCATTCTATCTTTTTTTAAAACAAAGGCGTGAGCCTACCAACGCCATTAATCTTTGATACAAAAAAATCCCGAGCCCGCGTAAGGAAAGGCTCAGGAGAAGGAGAACATCCTCAACATTTGTTATCGACTGCTCAATGCAACTTCTTGAGCTAAAAAATGAAACTATGCCCCCTTCATCAGTGAATCCATACTGGCTTTGCTGCCAAAGTGCTGCGAACTGACTCTCTCACTCACTGATAAATACAAGCTGTCAATGTCGGCATTTGCCATGAACTTCTCACAAAAACCTGGTGCGTGTGGCTCGATAAAATGTTTAGCGACCAACATAAAGTGGGCAATGAGTTGTTTAACGTTGTCGGTTCCCATGGCTATGCGCATGGTCGTCAATTCTATCCCGGCTTTTTTCTGTTCTTCTGTACTAAGTTCAGAGTGAGACGTCAACGCGGGGCATAGGATAATCGTGTTGTTCTGGCCAATACTCACTTGATGACTAAACGCGGGCTCTAGAGCATCAAAGAAGCGTACAAATACATCACGAGGTAAATGTGCCGGCGCCATATCAACGGTAAACAGCGTACACGGCCAGCCATGCGCATGCTGCTTCTCCCGCAGTCCGGCATTACTGTGTTCAGGCAGTGCGTGGCAGTTAACGCGAATTTGATCGTGAGCATTAAGAAATGCGGTAAAGACTTGCGTGTTGATCACTTTCGTCATCATGCGTTGCTCAAGGGTCTTCATACCGTTTAATACATCAAACGCCTTTTCAGAATCTAGGAATGCACCTTTGATGTAATACACATCCCAGAACATGGTTTCAGACCAGTCTACGCCATTCGCTGAACTGCCTTTTGGCTGGAACATACGATGCCCCTCACCTATCACAACGCCCGCCGTGGTCGCCCCACTGCCACACAAATCTTTGGTGTAGCTGTGAATGACATAGTCGGGTCGTGCGGCTTTGTTTTTGTGCTGCAGGGGTTGGTGCAAAACAGGCGTAGCAAGGGTAGAGTCCAGCATCACCAACGCATTTTGTGCGTGAGCCAGTTCGCAAATTCCCGGTACGTCCAATACATAACCATGTGGATTACAAGGCGACTCTAAATACACGTGCATTTTAGCACCATTAGTTAAGCGAGCCGCATGCTCAGCTTTCGTTGTTTGCATAAATTCAGCAAAGCTTTGCGCGTCATAACCGTCAAACCACGCAATTTGAATATCCATGCGGTTGCTGCGTGCGAAATAATCATGGAGCAACTGATAGACGCCTCCGTACACGTTTCTAGAGACAATAAGCACATCCCCATGGCTCAACACGTTGGACAAGCAAGCATCAATTGCTGCCATGCCTGAATTGAAGTTCCATGCCAGATACTCTGCGGCGTAAGGGCCTGCTTCCATATCCACAATGGCGTTAGCAAGAGAGATATTAGTAGGGTTTAATAATCGCGAATAAATTTGGTGAGTAAACTCTTTGCCCTGAAACGCATCGTCTACCCATTCGGTACAGGCATAAACATAGGTTGCCGTTCGCACGACCACTGGCGTTGCTGAAAAAAGCGCGGTCACATTATCAAATAGAGGATAGTGCCCTTGCGAACCATTTCCGCTTGATAAACTCTGGTAGGTTGCGCGAAAGGGGTTTTGTAGCGTATCCAGAATTTTCGCAATTTGGAAAGAGAGAAACTTTTTAGCGTTGAAGTACGCAACTCTGTCTTCTTTATCGAGCCCTTGCAGCGTATTACTGGTAATGTCCCACAATTGCATTACGCTCGCTTGTGCACCATAGAGATGATGCGCAGTGCTGGCGAGCGCTTTACCATAATCGCTAGTTGCATCAATGCCAAAATGAGCGAGCTGCTCAACCACCAATGCCTGCGTGGTTTCAGCTTGGGTTGTGTTACGCTTTGGAGAGAGTACTTTAGCGTGCTTCACATCAATATGTGTTGCTAGTGGATTTTGGGCATTATTTTCTGACTGCATGACGATTCCGTTGCGAATTAACTTCAGGTGCAATCAACGTTGCACCAACACTATTTACAAAAATGTAAAACTTAAATCACATTTTTAGAACAACCTGCTGAACGATTTTAGCTGTACGTCTAGGAAAGAAATGTTTACTTACCATGCGTTAGGCGACCAGCCGCGAGGGATTTGGGAATGATAAAACTGACAATACTAAGCGATGAAGCCAATGAAATTGCCGAGGCTTTGCAACAAAAAATTGCTGATAGCGACGCATTGAGAGGAACCAATCGCCAGCCTTTGCTCACGATAGACCAAGTAACGTGCCACCCTGATGAAGTCGACACCGATAATGTGACCGTACTACTGTCCGATCCAGACCTGACAGCAGTCATCATTGATAAGTGTTCGGCGCTACAGTGGTGTCAGTCCACGTGGGCAGGTAATGCACCGCTTCTCAATGCAGGTAGAACAGACTATATACTCACTGGATTAAAGGGAATTTTTGGCAAGCTTATGCGTGAGTATGTATTTGCGTATTTACTTCAACATGCAAGAAATATTAAAGCTTTTGAAGACAATCAGCGGGCAACAACACCTCAATGGAAAGCATCACCACGCGTACCGCTAAATGGCCAGACCCTTGGTATTGCAGGGCTTGGCAGCATTGGACAAGCGCTAATTCCAGTAGCGAATGTTTTTGGCATGAAAGTGATAGGTTTAACGCGAAGTGGTAACCATATAGAAGGTGCTGAGCGCGTATATACGCCTAGTGAAATAAGGGCGTTTTCCAGTGCCTGTGATCACGTCGTTAATTTAATGCCAGACACGCCAACAACACAAAACTTGCTGTCTTATGAATTTTTTAATGCTTTAAAACCTCACAGTATATTTATTAACGCAGGGCGCGGAAGTGCTGTAGACGACGAAGCATTAATCAGTGGGCTCGATAAAGGTACTCTTGCTCACGCCGTGCTCGATGTATTTCGACATGAACCCTTACCTCCTACTCACCGATTCTGGCATCATCCAAACATTACCATAACGGCTCATACAGCAGCGGAATCCCAGCCAAGTGATGTAGCAAGCGTGTTTTTAGAAAATGCTGAGCGCTATTTAGCGCGTTTGCCGCTTAAGTATCAGTTCGACTTTGCAAAGGGCTATTGATTATCCGATAGCCCTTTTTTATCGTTTTCTTCTGCTAAAAAGTTTTAGCGCTAACCGCGAGGATCGGTAGCGGTAACCTCTATACGGTTGTGATGCTTTTCGTGAAACTCTAATAATTCTGGAAATGCCTTCATATTGTGTAATTCACGAAACAGCACCCAGTCGATCATGGTATATAAGCAAATTTCTGGGTAAGTCCATCCGCTAAAACCACCAGCATCAAGCTGGTCAACTAACGCAGTAAGCACTGCTTCAATTCGTTCATTTTGAAGCCTGAAATACATTTTATCTTCACTAATATCAAAGTCTGAACGCTTAAGAAGCATGAGTTGTACAAACGAATCGTTAGCTGCATCTATCAGGGTCAATTGATTTTCTTCTTCCCAAGTTAAGCCATCATGATCAAGCTTGTCGGCAAGATAGTTATAAATAATGCGGGAATCAAAAATCATTTGCCCCTCGTCCTCAAGACAAGGCACCTTAAGCGTCGGGTTGCGGGAGGCGAGTAATTCTCGGTCTTCACCCGAAAATATTTGAAGGTTTAAAAATTCGTGCTCAGTAGAGGCGAGTACAATACGTATGCGGCGTACATAGGGAGAAGTCGTTGAGCCATACAATTTCATAACGCTATCCTAAACGTGGTCGTTTGATGAAATTAGTGTAGCCGGAATTTGAAAACAAAAGGAAGTATTAAAACAGGACAACCGATAGGCATACAAAATGATGCGATGTATGCCTATGGTTGTAGAAGTCATCAACGTTTAGCGCCTTTTAATTCGATTCAAAAGGCTTTCGACGTTCAAAAAACTCACGCTTTGCGCAAAAACGTTAAACGCTAACAAAGCACCTCTTAAACGCTGAAACTCGCACCACAGCCACAGGTTGTGGTGGCATTGGGATTTTGAACTAAAAACCGTGAGCCTTCTAGGCCATCTACGTAATCAACTACACCACCAACAAGATATTGTAGACTCATTGGGTCAACCACCATGGTGACCGTGTCTTTTTCGATGGTCATATCACCCTCATTTACTTTCTCATCAAAAGTAAAACCATATTGAAAGCCAGAACAGCCACCACCTGTTACGTATACACGTAATTTCAAATCAGGATTTTCTTCTTCTGAAACAAGGGCTTTCACTTTCGCTGCTGCAGCATCAGAAAACTCTATCGGCAACGCCGTTTCTACAGACATACCCACCTCTACATTAACTTCGTGCTTACGCACTTTGTGCTTGCTCGCAATTATCTAATACTTGCGGATAGTAAGCAATTATTGGGGCAAAACTTAACGATTCAAGTTTATCCCCACCATTGAGCGAGCAATAAACTAAACGTAAAGATAGAAAAATAAAGCTAAGTAGTGAACACTGAAATACCAGAGCCCCTTTTTTTGGCTCTGCGCACTGAATCATTAAAATCGAGGCGCGCTAATGAATAATGCCGACAATACGCTATTGCTCTCTTCTCCCCCTGTTTTGTTCGAGGATTTCGGGCAGTCTCGCTTTGATAGCAAAGAAGAATACAAGGACGCGTTAGCAAAGCAGCAAGAGCAGCTCTTTCACGTTCAGCAATCTTACTTCCACCAGAAAAAGCGTGCGTTGGTCGTTTTTGAAGGCTGGGATGCGTCTGGTAAAGGCGGCGCGATAAGGCGTATAACTGAAAAGTTAGACCCTCGTGGCGTAAGCGTATTTCCTGTCGCTAAGCCTGCAAAAGAGGATCAAGACAAACACTTCCTCTATCGCTTTTGGCAGCGCATACCCTCCCCCGGTACGCTTAAAATATTCGACCGTTCTCACTACGGCAGAGTGCTCGTAGAGCGCGTTGATAAGCTGATCGACGAAAAGACCTACAACCGAGGATATGAAGAGATCAATGCGTTTGAGAAAACACTTAGCGACAGTGGGGTTCGCATTATAAAGCTCTTTATGCACATTTCGTCGAAAGAGCAGCGTGAACGGTTTGAAGAGCGTCTTCATAACCCATTTAAACGCTGGAAGTTAACCGAAGAAGACTTGCACAATCGAAAAATGCGAAAAGAGTATATCAAAGCAGTGAACGAGATGTTTGAACGCACTCATACGAGCTTCGCGCCGTGGCATATTGTTAATGGGGAATACAAGTGGCAGGCACGGGTCAACGTATTGGACACTGTTATCGACAGATTAAGCGAAGGCGTCGATATTTCTCCGCCTACACTCGATGAGAATTTAATTGCGCAGGCCTCCAAACAACTCGATCTAGATGAAGACCTCTTTAGCAAATAGCGCATGCGACTGTTAGCACAGGCGCTGCGATGTTGGCATAAAGCCGCTGTGGCACTCGTATAAAACCGCTATGGTACTGACGTCTGTAACACAACGCGTTACGCTGTTAGGGCTTAGCTGTTGCTGTCGGGTAACGTCACATTGAGCTCAAGTACGCTGCAATCGTCGTTATTGTCCAACTGCACCGATACTTGGTCATCAGCAATTGTTACGTATTTGCGAATAACCTGAATAATTTCCTGCTGCATCATGGGCAAGTAATCAGGCTCTGTACGCCTTTTGCGTTCATGCGCAACGATGATCTGCAACCGTTCCTTGGCTACCGCCGCTGTGCTCGGCTTTTGCTTCTTTTTAAGCAGGTCGAAAATTCCCATTACTTCCCTCCTAGCAGGCGCTTAAAGAACCCTTTTTTCTCTGCTTCAAGGAAACGATGTGGAACAGTTTCGCCCAGCAGACGTTTAACCGCGTCAGCGTAAGCTTGTCCTGCATTTGCGTCTTCGTCAAGAATAACGGGCTGACCTTGGTTTGATGCCTTTAATACCGCCTCAGACTCTGGAATAACGCCCAATAACGGTATAGCCAATATCTCTTCAACGTCAGCAACACTCAACATTTCAGCACTTTCAACGCGGGTTGGGTTATAGCGGGTTAGCAAAAGATGTTCTTTAACTGACTCGCCTTTTTCAGCGCGCATAGACTTGCTTTGTAAGATACCTAAAATACGGTCTGAATCTCGTACTGATGATACTTCGGGGTTAGTAACAACAATAGCTTCATCAGCAAAGTACAGCGCCATCTGTGCCCCCTGCTCAATACCCGCAGGTGAGTCACAAATGATGAATTCAAAGTCTTTTTTCAGTTCATCAAGGACCGCTTGAACACCATCAACCGTAAGGGCATCTTTATCTCGCGTTTGAGACGCAGGAAGGATAAACAAATTTTCTGTGCGCTTATCTTTAATTAACGCCTGTTTAAGCGAAGCCTCTTTATTAATCACGTTTACGAAGTCGTAAACAACGCGGCGTTCGCAGCCCATGATGAGGTCGAGGTTTCGCAAACCCACATCAAAATCTATCACCACCGTTTTATGACCTGCTAATGCAAGCCCCGTACTTATTGCTGCACTCGATGTAGTTTTGCCTACACCACCTTTTCCTGAGGTTACTACGATAATCTTTGCCATCTATTCTTTCCTATTGGTGCGTACAAAGCATTAAGCCAACGGCTCTATACGTAATGTTTCTTCTTCTAAATATACTTGTGCAGGTTTCTTCCAGCATTCACCTTTGACGGTTTCGTGCATGATAAATTGCCCTGCAATTGAGATAAGTTCAGCGTCTAGCGATTGACAAAAAACACGGGCGCCCGTGTTACCTTTAACGCCAGCCAACGCGCGCCCGCGCAATGTGCCATAAACATGAATATTGCCATCGGCCAGAAGTTCAGCTCCTTCGCTTACCGACGCCGTTACTACCAAATCACCACCTTCAGCATACACTTGCTGGCCTGAGCGAACGGGGCGGTTTATTACTTTGGCAGGTTTAACTTCAGCTTTAGGCGGCGTTACCGTGGATGAGGAGAATGTATTCTCTGATGACGTCTTGGCAGCGCTGTCACTTGACTGCTGTGCCTGACCGGCGCTTTTATCTTGGCTACCGCTGTTCTCGGTTGCTTGCTGAGACGGATTTTGCGAGCGAAGTACACTATCGGTAAATTTGCTCTGACTGACATCCGCCAAGCCTAAATCGTTGATGGTTGGTTTTAGTTCAGCCACCTCTCCCTTTACCGCCATGGGTTGCAACTGCAAGCGACGACACAGGGCTACAAGCAGTTCAAACTCTGTGGCTGACAAAGGTTTTATAAGATGCAAGATCAGTGAAGAACGGGTAAAAAACTGCGGTGCGCTCGCAATCTTTTGCGATAGCTGCGCTTCGAAGTTGTCTGGCTCAAAATCTATTACTTCTAACACAATACTGGTGAGCGTAGTGCCCTTCATGCGAAAGCAAGTCTCTGTCATTTTTTCTTCCCGAAAAGGCGTTGCTTTTACCTTGGTATTAGCAAAACCTATTAGCGCAATAGTTTGTCGCCGTCTTAAGCAGCGATTCAAATGGTTCCAACGCGTCACTGTATCAAAAAAAACCTGCACATACAGCAACTGTAATGCCCTTTTGACTACTGACTAAGCCAATATTATGCCAATAACCGAATTATTTTTAATGAAGAGAGGCGTTCACCGATATTGCTTCAGAATTGGATGTTATTTCACCATAAAAAAGTGTGGTAAAACACCGCACTTTTTAACACTAAATCTCTATTTTAAGTGACTATGGACGAGTAAGTGCTTTAGGGTCAAGCAAGGTTTCTAGCTCATCTCTGGGTATATCTGTCATGGCCTCGGCAACGTCAATAACCGGTTTATTCTCTTTATATGCTGCTTTGGCTATTTCGGCGGCTTTCGCATAGCCAATCACAGGATTAAGCGCGGTAACCAGTACTGGGTTTCGATAGAGCGGTGTCTCAATGTTATCTTTATTAACGGTGAAACCTTCTATGGCTTGCTCGCCTATAAGCGATGCGCTGTTGGTCATTAGCGACAAACTAGATAACAGATTATTAGCAATCATAGGCAGCATGACGTTTAGTTCGAAATTACCCGACTGTCCGCCCACGGTTATGGCTGCGTCGTTGCCTATAACTTGCGCGCAGGCCATTGCCACCGCTTCGGGGATCACTGGGTTCACCTTTCCTGGCATAATTGACGAGCCAGGCTGTAATGCTGGTAAGGCTATTTCACCAAGACCAGCAAGCGGCCCAGAATTCATCCAACGTAAATCATTAGCTATTTTCATAAGCGTAACGGCGAGACTCTTGGTCGCGCCAGATAATGTGACAGCGGTATCTTGAGAACCAATAAGCGCAAAGAAATTGTCTGCCGGTTTAAACCCTAAATCGGTAAGCGCATTTAAGCTATCGGAAAAGGTAACCGCGAATTCTGAATGTGCATTTACACCTGTGCCTACGGCGGTACCGCCCTGCGCAAGAGTTTGAATGGCAGGTTGTACTGCACGCAGTGTTTTAACTTGCTGCTTAAGCTGTGCTGCCCACGCTAATAAACTTTGGTCCATTCCTATCGGCATGGCATCCATTAAATGGGTGCGCCCTGTTTTACTGTACTGCGCCACCGACTTTGCTTTCACCTCAATGATGTTAATGAGGCTTTCAACAGCTGGTATTAGCTCGTTTGTAAGCGCAATAGCAGCACTGACATGAATAGTGGTAGGAATGACATCATTGGAACTTTGACCATAGTTAACATGGTCATTGGGGTGAACCTCTTCGTTTGCGTAACCCGAAGCCAATTTCGCAATGACTTCATTCGCATTCATGTTGGTACTTGTACCCGATCCCGTTTGAAAAACATCAACGGGGAAATGCTGCATTATGTCTTCAAGAGAAAGTAGTGTGTCGCATGCTTTAACGATGGCTTGCCCGCGATCATTATCGAGAGCTTTGAGTTTCATATTGGCTTGCGCTGCTGCTTTTTTCACGGTGACAAGCGAGCGTATGAAAGCTTCCGGCATACGTTGCCCACTTACTGGAAAGTTTTGAATAGCCCGCTGAGTTTGCGCGCCGTAAAGCGCATCTTCAGGAACTTGAAGTTCTCCCATGCTGTCGCGTTCTGTGCGTGTTGCTGTCATTACTCGTATCCTTGTTTTGATGAAACTCGTGATGAGCGTGTTTGCCCCGCATTCATTATCACTCTACTCGTATTAGGGCACCTTTATGTCTGGTGACCAAGTAAACCCTCTATAAAAAATGGAGCACGGATAAATGTATATCTATTTTTATTCTTGCAAGCGCAATTCGATCACTCTCGGTGCGAGCGTAGCGCTCAGCTCACCGTCGGTGTGTCCAAGTCGAACTTGTTGCGGTGCATTGCTTATCAATGACATAGGCTTCCTTACGCGTTCTAAGATACAGAACGTGTTTTCATGCTGGGCCCATACTCAATATAAATGATAATCGTTAACATTAACAATGATCCGGTGGTATTCTTTTCCGTATAGGACATTGAGTCTTCCAATTACACCGAAAGGTGCAGTTACTCTAAATTCTAAGGATATTATTTATGATCAAGAAACTACTTGGCGGCACAGCCCTCTTCTTTTTGGCTTCCAGTGCGTTCGCTAACGAATGTGAGGTTACTGTGGAATCAAACGATGCTATGCAGTTCAACACATCGAACGTGACCATTCCAGCAAGCTGTAGTGAATTTACGGTGACGCTTAAACACACCGGTCAATTGCCTAAACAGTCTATGGGTCACAATTGGGTTATGACGACTAAAGCCGATGGTCAAGCCGTGGCAACCGATGGCATGAGTGCAGGGTTAGACAACAACTATGTTAAGCCTAATGATGAGCGCGTCATTGGCGCTACAGATCTTATTGGCGGTGGCGAGCAAACCTCTACCACGTTTTCTGTCGAAGGCTTGAGCAAAGATGAAGAGTATATGTTTTTCTGCTCATTTCCAGGCCATATCGGCATTATGAAAGGCACAGTGACCCTGTCTAGCTAGTTCACTATTTAGGCGCGTTTTTAAAGGCGCGCCTTAACTCGAACAATAGTAGGCCTAGGGCAAAGTTGTAGTGGAAACAATGTTTTAAATAGCAAAAAGTACTAAGACGATGTGCTGTGAAAAGACAACGTGAAACCTTGCTGCAAGAGCACTGCTCAAATACGTTTACTCAATCTCTACAGAAAGGGCCTCGCTCCATAGAACACTCATCTCATGAGTGCCTTTCCGAGTTTTGTACTGGTAAACTGTTGTAGCGAATTGAACGGATTCTACATCGATATCACTATCAATAGTGAGCGTTACATTGACCGCTTGGAAAAAACGAAAACGATATTTAACGTCTTCTGCTAGCAGGTTCGACTCACCAGATTTCAAAGTAACAGGTTCTCCGTTTCTTTGACCCACAACAGCAATCGTTAAGTTGCCGTTTATCACCGCTTTTTGCTGTTTCGACTGCAGTAAAACCAACCTAAGTTGATACGTAGTGTCGCTTAGTTTGAAAACCTCTACCCCTTCGATAGCAAAGCCGTCTTCCGTTTTTTCCGGCGCCATTACCCGTTCGTAAAAGCTGATCAACTCTTGCTGAGCTTCTATTTCTTTTTTCTGTTCACTGAGTGTATTAACAATTTTTTCAGCTTCTAACGAAGCAATCTCAACGGCCACTTCAAGCTGATTCACTTTAGTCGTTAACGCGTTGTTCTCTTCAGACAAAATAGCTATCGTCTCCCGCTGTGCCTGAACTTTTTTGCTGTCGCCCTCATCAATCATTCGGGCGATTTTATAACCAAAGCCCACCATGGCTAACATCATTAAAGCCACTAGCAGTGACCATTTGTAGTTTCCTAATAGGTGTTTTAACTCATCGGTTGTCATGATCTCTACATCAACAAAAATGCAAAACGCTAACGCGTTCTAAATATTATGAATTTTAAGTGTTTATGGTAAGCTGCTAGCTACGTTAACCTACTGTACCACAACATGCGCTTGCAGGCTTTAAGAGAGGAAGTAGCTCACCCACGCACATCCATTCAGTTGTGCATGCTGGGCATTGTAGGGGGAACCTGCGCGGCGCTTGTTATTATCTTGTTCAGGCTATGTGTCGAATGGCTTCAGGAAACGGGCGTATCGTCGCTTAAATCGTTCCTCACTCACGACTGGTTAGTGTGGTTTATCATGCCTTTGATAAGCGTGGGGTTGATACTCTTCATTGCTTTTCTAACTGGTTTCAAGCATTACCGCCTTGGTATTCCCTTCGTTATTCACCGGGTAAAATATTATTATGGCTATGTACCGCTAAGAACCACCATCAACCAATTTTTTGGCGGTATGCTTGCATTAGCGGGCGGGTTCGTAGTGGGAAGAGAGGGCCCTTCGGTTCACATGGGCGCGTCGAGTAGCAGCTTTTTAGGCCAGTGGCTTCGCCTTCCCTACAACAGTATTCGCATACTTGCTGGCTGCGGTATTGCTGCGGGTATATCCGCCTCGTTCAATACGCCCTTTGCCGCAGTTATTTTCGTAATGGAAGTTGTGCTCCGAGAATACAAAATCCATATTTTTGTTCCCATCATGCTGGCTGCAGCCTGCGGTTCAGTACTTACGCGTATCGTGTTTGGTGAGGTCAACGAACTGTCCTTTTTATCGTTCAATGCGTTCAGTCAGTGGATGTACTTTTACTTGGTCCTTTTAGGCATTCTATTAGGTGTCTTAGCCGTATTATTTAACAGTCAGCTAATGCGTGTAATGACGCTTTTCAGACCGGTATCCATGGTGTGGCGACTCGTACTCGCTGCGTTGATTACAGGCACTATTGGCATGTTCATCCCTGAAGCCCTTGGCGCTAATTTTATAGACGTTGAACATTTGTTTGATAGCTCTCCTGGGGCGTTGCTGCTTGTTTCAACTTTGGTCTTCAAAGTGATATTAGCCGTCTTTGCCATTGGCTTGGGCATACCGGGAGGGATCATAGGCCCAGTGATGGTGATCGGGATGCTCGCTGGTGCAGTGCTTCTTTTACCCTTATCTTACTTTATTAATGTTCCCGAATTTACAAATAGCTTCGCGCTGCTGGGCATTGCCGGTATGTTGACTGCCGTACTACATGCCCCGCTTGCAGCCCTCTCAGCGGTTATGGAGCTTTCCTACAGCCCGCAAATTATATTACCGGCTATGCTTGTTATCGTGCCCGCTTATGTTACCTCCACGCAGTTTTTTGGAAACCGATCCATATTCATACGGCAACTCGACTATCAGAACCTGCCCTACGCCATTTCTTCAATTCGCGAAGCGCTGGAGAAAACCGGTGTGCTCGCTGCAATGGATACCGAATTCAAGTTGTTTCACGATGCTCCAGAGGCGGCGCTTTTCAATTACTTAGAAAATAATCCGACACAAATTGTCGTTCAAAAATCAAAGTTTGAAATAGATGTGCAGTATAAGCTGGTCCAATACAATGTCAGTCTGGAGCACGATGCAACGGCGCTTAACTACTACGAGATGGAAGGGATTAGCGCCCAGTCTACTCTGCACGAGGTGTATGAACACCTTAAAAATTCGCGCTCTGGCGCAGTTTATATTTACGATCAAGAACTTAACGATATTATTGGCGTAGTAACTTGGAATATCTTGCAAAGTTTTTTACAGAAGGCGCAATATTAGTATGTACATTTTATGGTTTAAGGCACTGCATATCTTTTTCATGTTGGCATGGATGGCAGGGCTTTTTTATCTACCACGGCTTTTTGTGTATCACGCCACCACTCAATCACAAGTGGTAAAAGACGAATTTAAAGTTATGGAGCGTCGACTATGGTTCTTCGTAACCCCATTCGCCTTGTTAACTCTGGCATTCGGCGTTGCGCTTATTGTTAGTTACGGCGGTACATGGTTTAAAATGTCAGGGTGGCTTCACATAAAGTTATTGCTTTTACTTGCTATTTACGGGTACCACTTCTATTTGTTTAAGTTGTTGAAGCAATTTGAGCGTGATGAAAATAGGCATTCTCCTCGCTTTTACCGCTTTTTGAACGAGGTACCGGTATTGGCTATTCTCGCTATCGTTTGTTTGGCGGTAGTTAAGCCTTTTTAGCGAAAAATTAAACCCTTTGGGGCTTGATAAAAGGAGTATCGAGCCCTGAAGCGATAAACTAGCGATAACGATGTAAGCGCAAGAAAGCTCCGGGTTGAAGCTGTTTCTCGGATTTAAACAAATGTACTTATCGGAATACGACATGGACGACAGTAATCAACACCTTAAAGATTTGCTAAAACAAACAGATTTGGCCTTTAAAGCCTTGATGAGGGAACCGGCTTCCTTGCTTTTGAACGAGCAATACGAGAAGGCCAAGCTAGAGTTAGACAGTTATACCGCCTCCCTTAAGCACACGTTGAATCAGCGCCAACACCAACGACAGCGGTAACAGCTCAATTTAAGGTTGAGGCAAACGGCAGCCATTTAATTTTTGCTGAATGTCTCAAACTGATTGGGTAGTGCCCCAGCCAATTCTCCGGAGAGCTTTGTGTAATCCGCAAGTACCGAAGGCACCTGCTTTATCAGCAAAACCATGTTGCTTTTTAACTGCTCGGTTTGTGCTTCATTACGATATGAAAGTGCTAAATCTATATTTGCCAATGTAGAAAACAACTTTAAACAACGTGACAATCGCACTTCAGGCGCTTCTAGCGTTTCTCCATTATCGGCGGTATTCTTTTTCTCGAATTGTTGCCAGGCATTTTCCCAAACAGGTTCTAGCAACTTGTGGACATGAAGTAGTCCTGACAACCAGCTCTCTAATGCTTTCGAGGGTCGTTTAAAGCCACTCACCTCTTCGGCCAAGATTAGCTCCTGAGGCAGTGGTGACTTTTCTTGCCGCATAAAATTCAAGTGCGCGCGCAAACCATTCATTAACGCATCAGCCAGTTTATCTACGTCTTTATCTACAAGCTTACTGTCACCTGACTGAATTAACCAAGGCATCCACTGCTCGGGCATGGGTATCTCTGGCGCGGAGGCTATGGCAAAGATCATTCCATCAACGTGGTAAGTGGAAGGAAGCACGTTCTCAAAATTAGGTAACGACACAATATCGCTCACCATCGTTATCGGATAACCGTCTTTCACCATTAATATCCTATTTTAATTTGCGTTCTATTTCGTGAAACGGTAGTCTGCGCGCCCACTTTGCTAAGGGCGTATTTTTTAACCTTTTACCCTCACTTAAACCGGGTAAAGGCGAGAGAAAATGACTTGCCCGCATTGGGTACGCGACAATAGGTTTAAAACCAATCTGTTACTGTATTGGTTTAGCGGTACTGTTGCGTGCTCGCCTACCTATTGTCATGATAGCAAAACTTAACTAAGAGTCGTTGCAATGGCAAAAGATAAATCAGGATATATCATCGCGGCCGCATTCATAGGGCCGGGAACAGTAACCACAGCAAGCTTAGCTGGTGCAAACTTTGGTTTTCACCTTGTATGGGCGCTGCTTTTTTCCATTTTCGCTACTATAGTGCTGCAAGATATGGCGGCTCGATTAGGCGTGGCCAGTGGCAAAGGCTTAGCCAGTGCAATGAAAGACATGGCATATAAACCATGGCTGAAAAATGTGTTTATTTTGCTTATAGTCAGTGCCATCGGTATCGGAAATGCCGCCTATGAGTCTGGAAATTTAACGGGGGCAGCCATCGGCTTAGATGCCTTTATAAGCATTGGTATAGGCCCATGGGCCAGCGTATTAGGCACAATTGCAATCGTTTTACTTTGGTCTGGAAGCTATAAGTGGATTGAAACCGTTCTCGTCTATTTGGTATTTATTATGGCTGGGGTGTTTTTAGTGACCCTATTAGTAGCTAAGCCTGACGTTGCTGCTATGTTTAGCCAATTCATCTCTCCCCGCCTTGATACCGATGCAATTACAACGGTGCTTGCGCTAATAGGTACAACCATCGTTCCCTACAATTTATTCTTACACGCTAGCCTCGTGGCTAAATCATCTCAAGGACAGAATAAACACGACGCTGTTGTAGCCTGTCGCAATCAATCAGCAAGAGCAATAAGCATGGGCGGACTTATCACGCTAATTGTTATGGCCACGGCCATGATGGCGTTTTTCAATCAAGCTGCAACCATGGACGCATCTAATATGGGCGAACAGCTTAAGCCCGTTTTAGGAGATAAAGCGCAGTGGTTCTTTGCACTTGGTTTGTTTGCAGCTGGATTAACCAGTGCAATCACAGCGCCATTAGCAGCCGCTTACGCCGTGACTGGTGCGCTTGGACTATCTGACGATATGCAAAGCAAAAGCTTCAAAGCGGTGTGGTTTATTATCATCGTGATAGGAGTAAGCGTTGCAGCCCTTGGCTTTAAGCCGTTACCCGCCATTTTGTTCGCACAAGCCACCAATGCCTTGCTACTCCCTATCATTGCTATATTTTTGCTAGTGGTGATGAACAAAAACACTGCGTTGGGCGAATTTAGAAACACGTGGAAAAGTAACGTAGCCGGGTTTCTGGTAGTAGGCACTGTTATTGGTTTGGGTTTGTATAAACTAATCGGTGTTTTTGGCTAGTTACAGAAATGAGGGCAGAATTAATCTGACTTTTTTGTAAGTTAACCCAGTTGACAGGTTTCAAAAGCAGTAAGCCAATGCAACTAACAGACTGCATAGAAAAAGGGCCGCTTTGGCCCTTTTTAACGTCAGTAGTAGGTTAAAGCTTTCAGATTAGGGCTGAAAAGCACTTTACCCCCGATTTTAGCTGGCTAGACGTTGGAGAATATCTTGGAGCATCGCTTTGCTGCAGCCGAAGTTAATTCGGAAATGGTCAGCTTTGTGAAAATCGATGCCAGGCGATGGTCCCACACCTTTTTCCTCTACCCACTGCTGAACATTTTCAACGCCAAGGCCACTTGCATCAACCCAAGCTAAAAAGGTGGCGTCAGCTTTTAGCATCCGCAGTCCATCTATGCTGTTAATGGTGTTGAAGACCATGTCTCTGTTTTCACGTAAATAAGTAAGTTGCTGTTGATGCCAATCGTCACACTGGGTGAACGCCGCTTCAGTTGCTGCCAACCCCAATACGGTAACCCACGGCACGATGCCTGCTGCGGCATTAGTAAATGCCTGACGCAGTTGACGGTTAGGAATGATAGCAAATGAGGTACCTAAGCCCGCAATATTGAAGGTTTTACTCGCGGCCATTAAGGTAACACTATTGTCCGCAAGGTTTGCTTCACGTCCTGCAGGAATATGTGTTTTTCCCTCTTCTAAAATAAGGTCACAGTGAATTTCATCAGAGCAAAGTTTTACATTATTTGCGTTACAAATATCGGCAATACGATCTAACTCTTTTTTCGACAATACCGAGCCAACGGGATTCATTGGGTTACAAAGAATAAACAGCTTACACTTAGGGTCTGCCGCCTCCCGCTCTAGCGCTTCAAAGTCTAGCGTGTAGCGTGCGCCTTCAACGTGATTAATCTTATCTGCGCTTTCGCCATTTTCATGTTGAACCACAGTACCAATATCAACGCGCTCTAAACCATTTAGCTTAGGTGCAGCTAGCAAGGGCGGGTAATTCGGGGTTTGAATAAGCACTTTATCGCCGGGCTCACAATAAGCTTTACAGGCAACGTTGAACGCAGGCACCACACCTGGCGTCCATACTAGCCACTCAGGCTGAATGTTCCAATTGTGCTTTTCCTTAAGCCATCTCACTACTGCTTGAATTGCGCCTTCGTGATGCGCGGGCAGTATATACCCCATATTACCGTGTTCAATGTAGCCTGATATGGCATCTAATATTGGCTGAGCACAACGAAACTCGGTATCGGCAACCCAAGCAGGAATGATGTCTTTTCCTTTGTACTTTTGCCATTTAAACGAGAAGGTGTCTTTTCGAGGGGGAGTATTATCGAATAACGTGCTCACATTACATCCTGTTGCATAATAACTTGTGGCACCAGTGTAGAAGTTTCCCGCGCCATAAACTAGGGTGAATCACGCGGTTTTACTTTATTTTCTATATCGAAATGAACTTAATTAGAGATAAATCACATCAGTTTATGCTATTAATTGCCGAGCGCGGCTACGGCTTTCGTCTTTTGAATTAACTCTTTCATATCAAGCGGTTTAGCTAAAAAGCCCGTGACTTGAAGCTTACGAGCCTCAATAACCAGTTCTTTATTTGGATCTGCTGTAATAAGTAAAAATGGTACGTTAAGACCTGAAGAATGACAGGTTCTCAGCAAGCTTAAACCATCATAATCTGGCATAACTTGGTCGCTAATAATAAGGTTTAACGAGTCAGAAGTTTGTTGTAGCAAAAAGTCCCGAGCAAACTTACTGCGTGTAAACGAGTAAACGGTAGCGTCTAGCTGCGTTTCCAGCGCGTTTATTATCATATCAAGCGTGATAGGATCGTCTTCGATCACAGCAACGGAAAACAATACGCTCCCCTTAAAAATCGGTAAGTAATTATAATTTATGCCAGCTTAAGGCCTTTTTTAGACCCGAACCCAATTAGTCTAAGCATAGGTGGGTAAATTATCTTTGACCACTAACCATTGGTCGAAGTTTTGGCCGTTTAACGCTGTACTTAGCGATGAAACAGAATAAAAAATGCCAGCAAAAAGCTGGCATTTTGAGAGTTGTTTAAGTCTTAGAAGGTATTAAGACTTAGGCCCGCGTGATGCACGCTTACGCTCGTTTTCAGTAAGAAGCTTCTTACGAATACGGATAGACACAGGCGTTACTTCAACGAGTTCGTCATCATCGATGAACTCAAGTGCTTGCTCAAGAGACATTCTGATTGGCGGAACGAGCGTTTGCGCTTCGTCAGTACCTGATGCACGAACGTTAGTAAGCTGCTTACCTTTAAGCGCGTTTACAGTAAGGTCGTTGTCACGGCTATGAATACCGATAACCATACCTTCATACACTTCTACACCGTGTCCGATAAATAGACGACCACGCTCTTGAAGGTTAAACAAGGCGTTAGTTAGCGCTTTACCGTTAGCGTTGGCAATAAGCACACCGTTTTTACGCTTGCCAATAACACCGCCCTTGTATGGACCGTAGTGATCGAACGTGTGGTAAAGCAAGCCAGAACCTGACGTCATCGTCATAAATTCAGTTTGGAAACCAATTAGACCACGGCTTGGAATAATAAAGTCGATACGCACACGACCTTTACCATCTGGCGACATGTCTGTCATTTCAGCTTTACGAAGACCCAGCTGTTCCATGATAGAACCTTGGTGCTGCTCTTCACAGTCGATAGTCAAGGTTTCAAAAGGCTCTTGTGTTTGGCCGTCAACTTCTTTCAAGATTACTTCTGGACGTGATACTGCAAGCTCGTAACCCTCACGACGCATGTTCTCGATAAGTATACCCAGGTGAAGCTCACCACGACCTGATACGCGGAATTTGTCCGGATCTTGCGTCTCTTCTACGCGAAGTGCAACGTTGTGTACTAGCTCGTCGGTTAGACGCTCAAGAATGTTACGTGACGTTACGTATTTACCTTCTTTACCCGCAAACGGTGACGTGTTTACTTGGAACGTCATGGTTACTGTAGGCTCATCAACCGATAGTGGAGGAAGCGCTTCTACCGTGTTCACGTCACAGATGGTGTCAGAGATCTTCAGTTCACCAAGACCAGAAATTGCAATAATGTCACCCGCGTGAGCAGAACTCACCTCATGACGAGCAAGACCAAGGTAGCCATAAACTAGGCCAACTTTTCCGTTGCGCTTTTGACCATCGGCAGTAACGATAGTGACTTGTTGGTTAGTCTTCACAGAACCGCGCTTAACGCGACCAACGCCGATTACACCTACATAAGAGTTGTAATCAAGCTGAGAAATTTGCATTTGGAATGCGCCGTCGATATCTGCATCAGGTGGAGATACTTGGTCGACGATAGTTTGGAACAATGCCGTCATATCGTCTTCTTTAGTATCTGCATCAAGTGATGCCCAACCGTTTAGTGCAGACGCATAAACAACTTGGAAATCCAGTTGATCGTCAGTAGCACCTAAGTTGTCGAACAAATCGAAAACTTGGTCTATTACCCAATCAGGGCGAGCACCAGGCTTGTCAATTTTGTTAATGACAACAATTGGCTTAAGACCTTGGGCAAACGCCTTTTGCGTTACGAAACGCGTTTGTGGCATCGGACCTTCCTGTGCATCTACAAGTAGAAGTACAGAATCAGCCATCGACATCACGCGCTCTACTTCACCACCGAAGTCAGCGTGTCCTGGAGTATCAACGATGTTGATACGGTAGTCGTTCCAGTTAATCGCTGTATTCTTAGCTAGGATGGTAATGCCACGTTCTTTCTCGATGTCATTCGAGTCCATTACGCGCTCTTCTTGCTCGCCTCGAGATTCAAGGGTGCCAGACTGCTGTAACAGTTTGTCTACCAGGGTCGTTTTACCGTGGTCAACGTGGGCGATGATTGCGATGTTACGCAACTTATTTATATCAGTGGTATTCATGCTTATATAGAGCCTGTGTAAATCAACGACTACTGCAATTCAGTGGAAAGGAGTATGCGTTAGATTTGTTGCAAAAAAATGCAGATAGAAAATTTGCGCGGATTGTACAGAAAAACCACGGCATTTGCGCATCTTTTTTTTGATACGGACATGTTTTATTGCTTTTCAATTACCTGTTCAACTATTGACCACCTGTGTTGCACCGGATTGAACATCTTAGGTAGCCATATGCTACAAAGTATTCTAGGCTGATTAACGTAAAAAAGAACATGTCACCACAATAGTGCAACATAGCACCATTGTGGTGCATTCTGACGTAAAAGGAAGTGATAAGTGCCCCTCTATGCCACAGAAATCGGCATACATATAGATGGCATGATAATCGCTTTCACTTTTTTCACTGTTGGGGTGAAGCTGATCATCCCGCATTTTTTACATTAAACCTGGAGGACACGATGTCGATTGATAAGGCATTAGAGCTTATTAAAGAAAGTGAAGCGAAGTTTGTAGATTTACGTTTTACCGATACTAAAGGTAAAGAACAACACGTATCTATCCCTGCGGGCCTAGTTGATGAAGAATTTTTCGAAGAAGGTAAAATGTTCGACGGTTCTTCAATCGCTGGCTGGAAAGGCATCAACGAATCAGACATGGTTCTTCTTCCAGATGCGGACAGCTGCGTTGTAGACCCGTTTGCTGAAGAAACCCAAGTTAACATTCGTTGTGACATCGTTGAGCCTTCTACAATGGAAGGTTACGAGCGCGATCCTCGCTCAGTGGCACGTCGCGCTGAAGAGTATCTAAAGTCAACAGGTATTGGTGATACGGTATTCTTTGGTCCAGAGCCAGAGTTTTTCCTTTTCGACGACGTTCGCTTCCACACTGACATGGCGGGTTCTTTCTACAAGATCGACGCTGCTGAAGCGAAGTGGAACTCTGGTGAAGAGTTCGAAGGCGGCAACATGGCGCACCGCCCAGGCGTTAAAGGCGGTTACTTCCCAGTACCACCAGTAGACTCTGCGCACGACATCCGTGCAGCAATGTGCTTAGTAATGGAAGAAATGGGCCTTGTTATTGAAGCGCACCACCACGAAGTAGCAACCGCTGGCCAAAACGAAATTGCATGCCAATTCAATACGCTAGTTAAGAAGGCGGACGAAATTCAAGTTTACAAGTATGTTGTACACAACGTTGCACATGCATACGGCCAAACTGCTACCTTCATGCCTAAGCCACTTGTTGGCGATAACGGCTCTGGTATGCACTGCCACCAGTCGATCTCTAAAGATGGCGTAAACATTTTCGCAGGCGACAAGTACGCTGGTCTTTCTGAAGAAGCACTTTACTACATCGGCGGTATCATCAAGCACGCACGTGCAATTAACGCATTTGCAAACGCGTCGACTAACTCTTACAAGCGTCTAGTTCCTGGATTCGAAGCGCCGGTAATGCTTGCATACTCTGCACGTAACCGTTCTGCGTCTATTCGTATTCCACACGTAACAAGTGATAAAGCGCGCCGTATCGAAGTTCGCTTCCCTGACCCAACGGCTAACCCATACCTAGCGTTCACCGCTATGCTTATGGCTGGTCTTGACGGAATTAAGAACAAGATCCACCCTGGCGATGCTATGGATAAAGACTTGTACGATCTACCTGCAGAAGAAGCAGCGGAAATCCCAACAGTTGCAAGCTCGCTAGAAATGGCGCTTGAAGCGCTTGATAACGACCGTGATTTCCTTAAAGCCGGTGGCGTTATGTCAGACGACATGATCGATGCATACATCGACCTTAAGTCTGAAGAAGTAACTAAACTTAACATGACAACTCACCCAGTTGAGTTTGATATGTACTACAGCGTGTAATTACACCTGTATAGCGATATATACTAAAGCCCGCGTTGCGGGCTTTTTTTATGCGCGCTAATTATCTACTATGGTTCTATAAATTCGTTAAAAAATACCAATAGAGTCCCCTTTTTAGCGGAATTTACTGTGCGCCAGTTTTAGTCAAATCTAGCCAGACCAATTAAGTACTCGGCCAAAAATAATAAACAGGCAGCCCAACAATACATTGATTAGGTAACAACACGTGCAAAACATGACGCGAAATATCTGCTTACTATCACTGCTCACGCTCGTTAGCTATGGGTTGCTTCCTTTACAGGCCAATGCGCTAGGTCAAGATAATGAGCAACAAAGTACGCAGCAAGATGCACAAATGAACGACGAAGCTGAAGGCCTCAATGCACCCGTTGCTGGAACCTCTTCTTCTACAACAATCTATAAAGTAGTTGGAGAAGATGGGTCTGTTACTTACACCGATAAGCCGCAAAAAAATGCAGAGCCGTTAGCGTTTGATGGAAAAACACAGAACGTAGTTACTGCTGCTAAGGTTCCCCCTCCCCCACCACTTAAGCTAGATTCACCGAAACCGAAGTACCGCGTGGTAATCAAATCTCCAGCACCTGAGGCGACGATCCGAAATAATTTAGGTGAAATTACCATTTCAGCGACTCAAACTGGTGCACCTAAAGCACCTATCTATCGGTTAATTTTTGATGATGCCCCAATTGCTAGCAATAATTCCGGCGTTTTTAAGTTATCTGGTATCCATCGTGGGGCACACACCTACAAAGTTGAATTAACTAACAATACGGGCAAGACTCTTGCATCGTCTCCAGTTCAAACCCTTTACCTTCATCAGGCATCGGCGTTAATTAATAACTAATAGCGTGCAACCATTGTTATGCAAGCGCACCACAGAGGTTCAGTGAATATTTATTACTGAGTTCTTTATTCGCGCTCCGCATCATTGCAAGCTACAATGCACAATTATGGTGCAAAGGAGACGAGCTCGGATGCATTCCACCGAGTTAGAAACACAACAGCTAATCAATAGCTTAAACACCGCATTGGTGATGGTAGACAATAAACTTACGATTGTTTATGCCAACCATGCGGGTGAAGCTTTGTTTGAGACTGGGCTAAAACAACTTATTGGGCACTTGCTTCAAGACTTTTTCATACCCGGCACAATAGAAACTACACGATTGAAGGCCGCCATTAGAAAAGGTGAAGACTTCACTGAGAATGAAGTGAAACTCGCGTTTAGAGATAACCGCTACGTATCTGCTGACTTGACTGTAACTAATTTGCACTTTGAAGACGGCCCACGACTGCTGTTTGAAGTTAAAAGAATTGATCAGCAAAAGCGCATAACTCGAGAAACACTGCAAAACGCACAGCATTTTGCGGCCAGAGAACTAGTGCGCGGCCTTGCTCATGAAATTAAGAACCCACTTGGTGGCATTCGTGGCGCAGCACAGCTTTTAGAAAAAGAGCTGAACGACGAGCACAAAGAATTTACTAGCATGATCATTGAGCAATCAGATCGTCTTCGCAACTTGGTTGACCGTCTACTAGGGCCTAATTCACTGCCACGATTCGAAGAAAGCAATGTGCATCAGGCCCTTGAAAAAATCCGCAGCCTCATGCGATTTGACACAGATAACCCTATTACCATTGTTCGCGACTACGACCCAAGTATACCGCCACTAATGCTCGATCCAGATATGATCCAACAAGCGGTGCTTAATATTGTTCGCAACAGTGTTCAGGCGCTGACAGAAAGCGAAACGCCTAATCCAGAAATAAGGTTAATAACACGCATAGAGCGCCAGATGACGATTCAAACAAAACGTTATGCGCTGGTGGCAAAAATTAAGATTATTGATAACGGCCCGGGCATTCCTCCGGAAATCAAAGACACACTTTTCTACCCCATGGTCACAAGTAAACAGAATGGCTCTGGGCTGGGTTTGTCAATATCACAGACCCTTATCAACCACCACGGCGGCAAAATAGATGTGGACAGCTACCCTGGTCACACTGAGTTCGTAATTTATCTACCAATCGATCGTAAGGAGACAGACGATGACGAATGAGTCTGTGTGGATTGTCGATGACGACAGTTCTATTCGTTGGGTGCTGCAAAAGGCCTTACAAGCGGCTGAAATAAGCTGCTTAAGTTTTGAAAATCCTGAAGATTTATTACTTCAACTTCAAAGCGGCCAAGCCCCTGAGGTCATCATTTCAGATATTAGAATGCCACAAATGGACGGCATGACTTTATTGAACGAAGTGCATACTTCGCACCCTATGTTGCCCGTTATTATCATGACAGCGCATTCTGACCTTGATAGTGCTGTAAATGCTTATCAAAAGGGTGCATTTGAATATTTGCCAAAACCCTTCGATATAGACGAAGCGGTTACATTAACCCAGCGCGCTCTTGCCCATTCAAGGGAGCAATCAACCGTATCGAAAACACAACCTGAAGATGTGGTGACAGAGATCATCGGCGAAGCCCCTGCTATGCAGGAAGTATTTCGTGCCATTGGGCGCTTATCTCGCTCTTCAATCAGCGTGCTTATCAACGGACAATCAGGCACAGGTAAAGAGCTGGTTGCACATGCGCTTCACAGGCACAGCCCTAGAGCGAGTAAACCCTTCATTGCACTGAACATGGCCGCCATTCCCGCTGACCTTGTAGAGTCTGAACTATTCGGTCATGAGAAAGGCGCATTTACCGGTGCACAAGCTGCTCGCCAGGGCCGCTTTGAACAAGCCGACGGCGGTACGCTATTCTTAGATGAAATTGGTGATATGCCATTAGATGTGCAGACCCGTTTGTTGCGCGTACTAGCTGATGGCCAGTTTTATCGTGTTGGCGGCCATCAATCGGTGAGTGTAGACGTGCGCATCATTGCAGCAACCCACCAAAACTTAGAACAGCGAGTTGCCGATGGAAAATTTAGGGAAGATTTATTCCACCGCTTGAACGTAATTCGCGTGCACCTGCCTTCTCTAAGTGAGCGCAGAGAAGACATCCCCCTTCTAACTCGACACTTCTTGCGCCGTGCGGCAAAAGAGCTGGATGTAGAAGCGAAAAGTATTTCTAAAGAGGCTGAGCGCGTCATGTCACAGCTACCATGGCCAGGTAATGTCAGACAGTTAGAAAACGTGTGCCGATGGCTCACCGTAATGGCAAGTGGTCAAGAAGTTTTGCCTAGCGATTTACCACCAGAGATCCACAGCGATAACGCGATAGAGAAACCGAGTACAGCGTCAGGCGAGTGGCCAGATTTATTGGCTAGCTGGACGGATAAGCAACTGCGTGACGGTCATCACAATATTCTTAACGACGCCATGGTTACCTTTGAACGCATTATGCTTGAACGGGCGCTGCATCACACTCACGGCCATAAACAGGATGCGGCGAAGCGCCTAGGTTGGGGGCGCAACACGTTAACAAGAAAGCTTAAAGAACTCGGTGTAAATTAATTGCCTGTTTGAGTCAGGTACAACGTTAAAAATAGCAGGAGCACATGCCTGCTATTTTTTTGCGTCTGAATTACCAATTCATTTTTGAATGGCTTTAAGATGCCGTAAATAGGCCTTCTATTCAGAGCTTACCCAAAAGTACTGTAGATTGTTAATGCCCTTTGGTCAGTAGCGCCGTCATCGCTTGGTTGAAAATTCTCACCCATTTCATGCTGAACTGGCCTTTGGCGCTGCGATTAATTTCAATCACCGCCTCTTTTTTTGACAATACCTTGTCCTCATTGTGGGCTCTGGGATGAGTCATGGCGTCATAGGTGTCCACAATGGCGAGTAACTTTGCGCCTTCACAGATATCGTCTTCTTTAAGCCCGAGCGGATAACCGGTGCCATCGGTACGCTCGTGATGCTGCATCACAATTTTACGCGCCATATCCCACTGGTCTAAATGCTCTAACAAACGTGCACTCTTATACACATGAGAGCGCATAAGGTTAAACTCGTTATCGCTAAGAGCATCCCCTTTGTGAAGTAATTTTAGAGGCATAAATGCCATACCGAAATCGTGAACATAACTGGCAACAGCAAGCTGATCTTCATCAATAGGATTTTCGGCCACGTCATTAATGTACATTGCAAGTTTTGCGACCCGATCACCGCGCCCAGCCCAATAATCTGAACGGCGCTCTATAGACTGCATTAGATCTCGGAAAAACAGAATATCCTGCTTTTTTTCGCTACTAATATCTTTCGGTATTCCCGTTGCCGCTAAAGAGACCGGCTTATTTTGAACACTGGAATGCTCGTTATCATCAATCACTCTATCGAGAGCCGGATTTAGCAACAGTACGGCTTCTGTTAGGCGTTTTTCGTGGTCAGATGAATTTTCAGGTGTAACACGGCTTATTGCCAAAACTAGCTGGTTATGAAGATTATCATCGTACTCAGCATTACCATTGGCCATGACGCTTTCGACAAACGCTTTAACCCTGTCCATGGTCAACAATACCAAATCACTCATTGTGCTTGTGTAAGCCACCTGCCCTTTGCGCAGATAATCTAGCAAGTCTTCTACGTGCTGCAAAAGGGGGATCATGGGGGAGAAATTTACTAAGCCCAAATCGCCTTTGATTGTGTGTATAGAGCGAAACAAAGCGCGCTGCAAATCGTTGTCTTCAGGACGAAGCTCTAGTTCAATCAGAGTTTGCTCACTAGATTCATAGAGTTCGTTAATTTCCTCCATAAGGTCAGCGAGAATATCTTCTTCGAGGTCGTCTGGAGTGAATGTTTGCATATACTGGTTACCGAGTTAGATTCGATTGCGCGTATTCTTATTGTAAGTGGGTATCGGCAAAATTTCCTCATACTAAAGGTGATAAATATAAGGACTTTTTAAACAAAAAGATTAGCGCTGTAAAAACTCATCGGACAAGTGTACGCTCAAACTTCATCTATACTGCGCGCGTCAATAGAATCTAGGAGTTGTTTTGATCGCTTTATTCCGCATTCCAGCACTTTTTATCGCCTTTTTATTTATCAACATTGTTTTGTTAATTATTTGTATTGTGCGCCCTTTTCACAAAGATAACGTTCACGCGGCGGGCAGCTTATATTCTCTCATGGCGAAAATTGTGGGCCTGAAGCTCATCATTCGAAAGGACCCGGCTGTTAAAATTAACGAGCCCTATGTATTTATTGCTAATCATCAAAATAGCTTTGACGTTATTACAATTTGTAAAGCTGCCCTTCCCGGCGTGGTAACAATTGGTAAAAAAAGTCTGAAGTGGATCCCTATCTTCGGCCAAATATACTGGCTATCTGGGAACATCATGATTGATAGAAAGAACTCAGGTAAAGCCCGAAATACGCTAGATATTGCCGCACACCGTATTGCCAAAAAGAAGACGTCAGTATGGCTATTTCCTGAAGGCACCAGAAGTTACGGCCGAGGTATTCTTCCTTTTAAGCAAGGGGCATTTCGTTTAGCCAAAACGACGAATGAGCCAGTGGTCATGGTTACAGCCAGTAACTTACACAACAAAGTGAAATGGAATCGTTGGGACAATGGCATAGTGCTCATTGATATTTCTGCCCCCGTCACCCTTACCGAAGCGCATTCAATCAAAGAGTGGATGATACATTTCAATAATGAAATGAAACAAAAATTCGATACGCTCAATACTCAGGTCGCTGAACTAGAAAAAAGCAGGTAAACTTGCGTCAAAATTGCTAATGAGTGTTTATTATGACCCAGTTCGATGAAAGAGAAGAGTGGTACGAGTTTAATCAAGAAACCATTGATGCCCTTTTAGAAGACGGCAGCCAAGCAGACGCCGACTATACCATTGAGCACCACTTCGCCAGTACAGACTTCGACGTGTTAGAAAAAGCCGCAGTAGATGCATTTAAAGCCGGTTTTGAAGTTACTGATGCGGAAGAATTGATGCTAGATGACGGTGAAACGATTTTCTGCTTCGACGCTATCGTTGAAAGGAAACTGGATATTGAAAAGCTTAATGCTGATTCTGACGCACTGCTAAAAATTGCTGACAAGCATGACGTAACCTACGATGGATGGGGCACCTACTTTGAACCCCGTGAAGAAGGTGATTACGAAGAAGACGAATATCAATTCGACGACTAAACCTTGCGTCCAGCGTTTTAATAAAAGCAAACGTTAAGTTCTCCTTCAGCTTTTGTTCATCTTTTTCCATCAACAATGACACTGTCATTATCGATTGGAAAAGGATGGACAGATGAAAAAATTACTACTCGCACTTGCCACATATTCTGCTGTCACCACGTTACAGCTCGCGCTTTTGTCACCTGCACATGCAAATACCGATGGTAAATCAGAAGTAAAACAGGTCACCTCGAACGAGTTCCGTTACGACAAACCATTTGTGGGCACTGAATCACTTTTGCCTAAAACAAAGGACGAACTGTCTAATGAACGTCTAGTTGAGCGCTCTACCGATGAAGTTGCCGCACAACAAAATACACACAGTAAAACCAACAAACATCAACAGCACCTGGGCATAAATAAGTCCTCTAGCGACATTGTCGTTAGTAGTATTAATGAATTTTGGATTTATGAAAGCTGGGTATCGCTTGAGCAAGACATAGACTACGACGGCTATCACTCCACCTTTTCAATTGAGTTTGACGCCGATACCATATTTACACGAGCACCTGTATACGCTGTCTTGTATTTAGGCAAGGACGGTGTTTACGATGCTATTCACGTATCGTCTGAATTCTATATTTATTCAGAAGATTCAACGGATACGTTTACTATTGAAAGTTCGTTAATCTCTGGCTTTCCATCTGGCGAATACGACATATTGTTGGAACTGTACGATGCAGATACCGAAGTGCTTGTGGCGTTTACCGATGCTTATGACGACAGTGCACTGGCCTACCTTCCCCTTGAAAGTGAAAACTATGAGTACGTTGTAGAAGATACTGTAGTGATAGTGGAAGAACACGGCGGTACTTGGACTTTTCTCACGCTAGTTACGCTAAGCGGAATGGTATTTATGCGCAGGTTGTTGGCGAGAAGCAAAGTATAAATTGCGTACACAGCGTGCTAACTGATAAAGCTGCAGGTTACTGCAGCTTTTTATCGTCTGTTGCGTCAACAACGTCTATATCTACCACAATTTTCTCAACAAGCTTCACCCTGCGTTGTTCGACCCGCGCTTTCCTTAGCACATCATCAGTTTTTATTCGGGTATGAGACCACCTACACTTTAAAACTGTTTAAGTCTTGCTTTATGTGTTGACTTAACGCGCTTAGTTGGTCGGTTAATACTGTGGACGACTTAGCGTTTTTGGCAACATCTATAGTCAGTTCATTGATTGACGACACTTTAGTATTTACGTTTGTCGTAACCACGCTTTGCTCTTCAGTGGCCGTCGCTACACCTGAGTTCATGTCATTAATGATTTGTATATTTCTTATAATATCTTCAAGCGCCGCTATAGCATGCGATGACTCGTTGATGGTGTCACCTAACCTATCTTTAGTGGTAGACATTAATCTGTTAGCGTCTTCAGATGAAACTTGTAAATCGTTAATAATCACTTCAATTTCTTTTGTAGAATCTTGAGTGCGCTGCGCAAGTGCACGTACCTCATCGGCTACAACGGCAAAGCCACGCCCCTGCTCTCCTGCTCTGGCGGCCTCAATAGCAGCATTAAGTGCCAATAAGTTTGTTTGCTCCGCTATTCCTTTTATCACGGTGAGCACGGTATTAATAAGTTCGCTTTTTTCTTTCAACTCGGAAATTTTAGTAGAGGTCTCGCCAATACTGTCGCCTAGGCTATAAATATCATCTACGGTTTTTTGTACTATTTGGTTACCCGAGCTTGCAAGCTGGTTGCAGCTCTTCGTTTTATCAGAGGTTTGTACGGCATTGTGAGACACTTCTTCAGTGGCTTTAGACATTTGACTTAACGCCGCTGATACCTCTTCAATTTCGGCTAGTTGGAGCTGAGTTTCAGTCACATTATTATCCGAATGTTTTCTTATCTCTTCGGCACATACTGAAAGGCGCTCAGCATTTTCAACAATGCCTTTAACCAGCATCTGTAAATTCGCTACGAACCTGTCGAAGGTATCAGCTAACTCTCCAACTTCATCGTTTGTTTGAATGTCGAGACGACGCGTAAGATCTCCTCCGCCTTGCGCAATTTCGGCCATTGCGCCTGACACTTTGCTTAAAGGTAGTAGTACATATTTTGATAATACAAACCAATTGGTACCGCCAAGCGCGGCAATCAAAATTAGTCCTATAAATAGAAACATCCATTTAGCTGCAGAAAGAAGAGCCTGATTGGTGTCTAACAGGTAGGAGACTTGAAGATAACCTATGTCTTTTTTACCCTCCCATGTGATCGCTACCTTCGCTTTGCTTACTTCGTGCGGCTGCGCGTTAGCCTTTTGATCTACCGCACTTGCAATCGCGTTTCCTCTGTGGTCGAAGGCCTCTATTTTTAGTATGTGAGGATAAGCCACAAAAGATGAAAGAATGTCTTCGGTTAATTCATTATCGTATGCAAATATTGGCTCTTGCATAACAATAGACAGCGCTTGGTTAGTGTCACGCATATCTTTCTCTAATTGCTCATCGAAATACTGGCTGGTTGCAAAATAACTAAAACCAAACACCACCAGCATTACCGCTAATGAAACGAGAGAAAGGGTTATCATTGATTTTTGTTTTATCGATTGCATGTTCATATCCGTAATTTGGCCTACGTAAGTAGACCAATATTCTGATTACTCAAAAATGTACTTACTGTAAATTTTTTATATCTAACCAAAACTCCGTTCTGTCCAGCGGAGTGTCAGGATGTAAATGAGGATTGCCCACTCGAAAAACAGTTCGTTCGCCAATATTTGCCTTGGTCAGTACATCTTGGATCATGGAGTTGTTGAAAAAGAGTTTATCGTAACTACCGTCCTCTATAGCCTTTTCAAAGCCGCTGTAAATAAGGTCATGCAGACGCTGATCACCCTTATTAACATAAAAGTACATGGCATAGGGATAAACTAGCATTACGTTAGTATCTACAACAAGGTCAAGATGCTTGTGGTTTTCAGCTTCGATGAAGGGTTCGTGTAACGCCCTAGGAAAATAATCAAACCTTCCGCCCTCTAACATTGGAAATAAGTTTTTATATTTAATTGTCGTTACCGTGGGTATATCGGCGCTTTTCAATATTTGTGTATCGCCCCAAAAACGTCCCTGCCCGGCTTCAAATTGCAAAAGATCTTCAAACGTTTTAATCGTGGCAAACCGCGCCTTATCTTGGCTTCGGATAAGAAAAATACGATGTCCTAGTAAACCTTTTAAAACGGGAATTCGCACTGCTTGAAGGCGCTCGTCTTTTTCTTTGTCTCCGCCAGACCACATAACATCAAGGTTTTCAGATTCGACTTCACTAACCAATTGCGCTTCATTGAGCACCTCAGGAAGCGTCGACAACGTCATGGATGGTGCGCTCTTACTTAACGCCAGCGCTAAAATATCGTAAAGAATTTGCTCCTTCTCGCCTTCTACTTTTGGCACCAACACCGTTTGCGCACTCGCTAAGGAAAGAAAAGCAAAAAGGCAATAAGTGAGCAGTAGAAAAGAGATCTTTCGCCATAACTTCATTAAGCCAACTTCCATTCAAAATTAACACAATTTAAAGAGCATAGTACAAAGGTAGGGACTTAGCGCTTTTGAGCAAAAAAATCTTGGTTTTTCATTTAATTGGTAGGTTTATTTTTCGCCGAAACCCAACATTACTTGGTACTTCTATGCAATAAATGCCAGAATAAAATCAGGTCACCGTTTATGTTGGACGTACGCACATGCCTGCAAAATATAATAAAAGCCAAAAACCTTCACCAACACGACGAACTCTGTTAAAGGGCGGTCTGGCTTTTGGTTTAACTGCGGGCGTGACGCCTTTTGCCATCGGAAAGCCTAAGCCCACGCTTCGTGTAATGGGTACCCACGTAACGCTGCAAGAAGCTATACGCCAGCGGGCAATGGAAGACTTAGGTATAAACATAGCGTTTGAACCCGGCGGAAGTGCGACAGTTCTTCAGAAAGCGTCAATGCTCCCGAGTTCGTTCGATCTCTATGAACAGTGGTCTAACAGCATTAACGTGCTGTGGCGAGCTCAGGCCATTCAACCGATAGATAAAAAGCGTCTTCTTTATTGGGAAGAGATAAATAACCTGACTAAAACCGGCAAACTCACCGAAAATGCACGAGAGGGAGCAGGCGATGCACCGCATAAAATCCTCCATGTTCAAGGTAATGGCTCATTAGGCGAAAAGCATACAGATGGAATTAGTTTCTTACCCTACGTGCACAACGTAGACTCTTTTGGCTATGACACAACGAAACTTCCTGAAGAACTCCAACGTGAAGAAGAAAGCTGGGGATGGTTATTAGACTCTCGATATTCAGGAAGAGTTGGTATCGTGAATGATCCAACGATTGGTTTGTTTGATCTAGCGCTTGCCGCGCAGGCCAAAGGATTTATGCAATTTGAAGATATTGGCGCTATAACCGAATACGAGCTAGATGACTTATTTAACCTTCTTATAGAGTTAACGCAATTAAATCATTTCAACGGGTTTTGGACATCAGTGCCCGAATCTGTAGAGTTTATGAAAAGTGGCAGAGTGTCCATTGAAAGCATGTTCTCGCCCGCTGTATCAGCACTTAATGGTCAAGATATTCCTGTGCAATTTGCTGCGCCGAAAGAAGGGTACCGTGGCTGGCACGGCGTAATGTGTTTATCTTCCGCTACACAAGGGCGAGCGAAAGACGTTGCCTACGAGTACATGAACTGGTGGTTATCTGGCTGGCCTGGCGCATTTATCGCTAGACAGGGATATTATATATCTAATCCACAGCGTTCAGCCTCATATTTATCGAAGGCCGAATGGGATTATTGGTACGAAGGAAAAGTAGCATCAGAGCCGTTGAAGGGAACCGATGGAAATGTAAGCGTGAAAGCTGGGGCACAGCGCAATGGTGGCAGCTATGAAACCCGCTTTAGTAACGTCGCAGTATGGAACACAGTTATGCCTACGTATGAATATAGCTTACAAAAATGGTATGAGTTCATTACAGCATGATTTCTCCGAAAAAAGTATCGCTATCAAAATGGAATAAGGTTTAGTAAGTTCGAATGTTATCGTCAATTCGCATACAGCTGATCACCGTCTTTCTTGCGCTAATCACTTTGATTCTGGCGCAGGGTTTTATTGCTCGTAAAAACCAAGATGTTTTGAGTAAAGGGGTTTCATCAGCGGCTAACGCCGTTATCAATGTTGGCATTGTTAAAGAGTTAGAACGCGACGTTGTAGACTTACAAAGAAACGTACTTATTTTTAAGGAAAATGCCAGTAAGTCTGCAATTACTCGCTTCAGCAGGCTAATGGTAACGATAAACAGCAAATTAGATACTCTCGACGCTGCAGAACAATCAGGAGAAAAAGAGAGCGACCGGTATATTCTTTCGAGGATGAGAGAGCACCTGAATGCTTATCAAGAGAACTTCTCTCAAGTTGTAAATGCCCGCTCCGAAAGAGATAACCTAATTGCCCAAGGCACGCTCTCAGATATCACTTTTCTTAACACGTTGTTAGATGAAGCGTTAACAAAAGGCGAGGTCTCCGTTGTTTTGGTGGAAGAAGCGAAAACCTCTTTAATTCGTGCTGAAAACGCAATGTTAAAGTATCTAATGAAGCCTGATATGAGGTTTATTCAATCCTTTAACGAAGCCGCCGATTCCTTGCAAAATCTAAAATTTTCAGAAAATGAGCGTTTTCAGCAAAGATTAAATACATTGACTGCTAAAATAAAAGGCGACTTTTTTAAACTCACCCAGCTCATTCAAGGCAACTTGTTTCTTGTCAACGTGGTCATGGCAGGCTCTGCCAACGAGTTCCTTTATCTAAGTGGTGAGCTAGCTAAGCAAGTCACCACTAATTCAGAAGTAGCCACCCAAAGAACGTATCAAATCGCCAAGAATACTCAGCGAAACGGCGAGTTATTCTCCCTTATAGCGATACTTCTCGCGCTATCAGCTGCACTCTTTTCTACGTTTCGTATTCTTGGTCCTATACGTTCCATCACAATGGTGTTTAACAAGCTGTCTAAAGGCGTTCAAATCGCCAATATTCCTGGTAGTAGTCGAAAGGATGAAATTGGTAAATTAGCAAAAGCAGCACTGGTTTTTAGTGATAAGAATCGCCAAACTGAAAAGCTCTTACATGAAGCGCAAAACATGAATACGCAGCTAGAGGGCTTGAACAGGGCTTTGACAGAGTCAAAGATCAAGGCTGAACAGGCTACCGCGTCTAAAAGTATGTTTTTAGCCAATATGAGTCATGAAATCCGTACGCCAATGAATGGCATTATCGGCCTGATAGAACTTGCTCAACAGCAGGAGCTCTCAAATACGGTGAGGGGATATTTGGACAAAGCAGCGTATTCAGGCCAAATTTTATTAAGTGTGATAAACGATATACTCGACTTTTCGAAGATTGAAGCTGGCAAATTAAAAATAGAAGAAGTTAGTTTCTCACTACATTCACTTTTCGATAATTTAATAGCGGTTATCGCATTGCGCGCAAAGGAAAAGAACTTATCCGTTCACTTCACTGTTAGCCCTTCACTTCCTCCGCAGGTTATTGGCGACCCATTGCGTATTGCCCAAATCATCATGAACATTGGTAACAACGCTGTTAAATTCACTGAGCAGGGTCACGTTGATATAACATTTGACGGCACATTAAATGAAAAAGGAAATGTGCTTAACCTCAAGATGGAAGTGACGGACTCGGGTATAGGAATGAGTCCATCTCAACTTGATAAAATTTTCAAACCTTTCATTCAAGCTGATGGGGCGACGAACAGAAAATACGGTGGTACTGGCTTAGGACTAGCCATTGTAAGCCAACTCACAGAACTTATGCATGGGCGCCTAGATGCGACCTCCACAGTAGGTAAAGGCAGCACATTTAAGATTGAGTTACCGTTAAAAGCATTTAAAAACCAGCCAGGTGTGTTAGCGCAAACCCCTCAGCTTCCGTTAGATAGCCTTTATATTACCGAAGCGCCTCTGCTGCCGCTGGCATATTGCCATCAGATTCAACTGTCGGAACAGCGACGCTTGTCTATTGACGAAGCGAGACAAATATCGGACCTTCCCGAATTTATTATTTTTGATATACAAAATTTCAGTACCTTTAGAGAAAATCTCTCGTGGCTAAAAGGTTTACGTGAATCAGGCAAATCAGTGGGCCTAGTTATCGAGACGGCAGGTACTGCCCTTCAAGCAAAGTATGATTCGCTGTGGGAAGGACCTTCAATCATGCATCCTTTTACGCCTGCGCAGTTTGACCGTTTCGTAAATCAAGTGATCTCGAAAGACAACAAAAATGACAACGCAAGGTTCGATAATGAAACCATAAGTACTTTGCTTGAAGGCCACGTGCTGTTGGTAGAAGACAATAATATCAATCAACTGGTAACTGGCGAGATGCTGACAAACCTTGGGCTTACTTTTGATATCGCAGAAGATGGGAAACAGGCTGTACAAAAAGTGGAAAATGCACCGCAGTACGACCTTGTATTAATGGATGTTCAAATGCCCGTAATGGATGGTTATGAAGCTACAAGGCTACTTCGTGAGAAAGGTTTTACTGGTGTGCCTATTATTGGCCTTTCAGCAAATGCAATGAAAGAAGATAGACAAGGAGCGCTGAATGCCGGCATGAACGACTATCTTACCAAGCCCATTAAACAAAAAGCGCTTGTTGCCATGCTTAAGCAGTACTTAAGATAGTTAACTTTTTTTGATTATCAGCATCATCAAATAAAAAAGGGTTACCTCAACGGTAACCCTCTTATTCATCTACTTAATTGGCTAGTTAAAGCCTAAGTATTTTCGTTTACAGAGCTTTAATTGTCTCAAACTGCTCTTTAAGTTTAGCCAGGGCCTTCTCGCCCTCATCCAACTTCGCACGTTCTTTTTCAATTACCGCTTCTGGCGCGTTACTTACGAACTTCTCATTACCTAACTTGCCACGGGTGCGAGAGACATCTTTCTCGATTTTCTCCATGGCTTTAGTAATACGAGCAAGCTCTGCGTCTTTGTCGATAAGCCCTGCCATTGGGATAAGAATTTCCATCTCGCCCACAAGCGCGGTTGCGCTCGCTGGTGCCTGCTCACCGTCTTTCAAAATAGTGACGGTTTCAAGCTTAGAGAGCTTATCTAGGAACGCCTTCGCTGCATCAAGACGACGGGCGTCTTCATCGCTTACGTTTTTAAGTAACGCATTAAGCGGTTTATTTGGCGAGATATCCATTTCACCACGGATATTGCGAATACCTACGATAAACTTCTTCACCCACTCAATGTCTGCGAGCACTTTATCGTCTTGTTTCGCAGCATCAACCTCAGGGAATGCCTGAACCATAATGCTTGCGCCCTCTTCCACCTTAAGCGCACTTAGTGGCACAACGCGCTGCCAAATCGTGTCGGTGATAAATGGCATTAGCGGGTGCAACAAACGAAGCAGGCTTTCAAGTACGTTAATCAGCGTATGACGTGTACCACGCTTTTCAGCTTCGGTGCTGGCATCGTTGCTAAGCACAGGCTTAGTCAGCTCTAAGTACCAGTCGCAGAACTGGTTCCAGGTGAATTCGTAAACCGTCTGCGCAGCAATGTCGAAACGGTAGTCTTCAAGGGCCTTTTCAAACTCAACCAGCGTTTGTTGGAACTTAGCCCAAATCCAGCGATCGGCCATGCTAAGCACCATTTCGCCGCCGTCACGACCTGTATCGTGCTCTTCTGTGTTCATCAATACGAAACGGGATGCGTTCCAAATTTTGTTGCAGAAGTTGCGGTAGCCTTCAACACGGGCCATATCAAAGTTGATATCGCGGCTGGTTGACGCCATAGCTGCAAAAGTAAAGCGCAGTGCGTCTGTACCGTAGGCCTGTATACCGTCAGGAAACTGTTTACGGGTACGCTTGGCAATCTTCTCAGCAAGCTGTGGCTGCATCATGCCAGCGGTGCGCTTCGTTACTAGCGACTCAATATCAATACCGTCAATCAAATCGATTGGGTCAAGCACGTTACCCTTCGACTTTGACATTTTATCGCCGTTCTCATCGCGGATAAGACCAGTAATGTAGATGTCTTTAAACGGAATTTTGCCCGTGAACTTCTTGGTCATCATGATCATTCTGGCAACCCAGAAGAAGATGATGTCAAAGCCAGTTACTAGCACTGAAGACGGCACAAAAGTTTCAAGATCTGGCGTTTCTTCAGGCCAGCCCATGGTCGCGAAAGGCCACAGCGCACTTGAGAACCAGGTATCCAATACATCGTCGTCTTGAGAAAGGATGACGTCGCTGCCAAGGCCGTGCTTTTCACGCACTTCTTCTTCCGTACGACCAACAAAAACCTTGCCGTTTTCGTCGTACCACGCAGGAATGCGGTGTCCCCACCACAGTTGGCGTGAAATACACCAGTCTTGAATGTTATTCATCCACTGGTAATAGGTTTTGTTCCAGTTCTCCGGTACAAAGCGAATTTCGCCACTTTCTACCGCTTCAATAGCCGGCTTAGCTAGAGACTCAACCGCTACGTACCACTGGTCAGTCAGATAGGGTTCGATAACCGCACCTGTTCTATCGCCGCGTGGCACTTTAAGCTTGTGCGGTTCAATTTTTACTAAAGCACCTTGTGCATCTAAGTCAGCCACAATTTGCTTACGGGCGTCGAAACGATCTAATCCGCGGTACGCTTCTGGCGCATCGTCGTTAATTTTCGCATCGTCGGTAAGAATGTTGATCATAGGCAGGTTGTGACGCTTACCCATGTCGTAGTCGTTAAAGTCGTGAGCTGGCGTAATTTTAACGCAGCCCGTACCGAATTCTTGATCGACATAATCATCGGCAATCACAGGAATTAAACGACCAGTAATAGGCAGCTTAATTTCTTTGCCGATAAAGCCTTGATAGCGCTCATCTTCTGGGTGAACGGCAACCGCTGTATCGCCTAGCATGGTTTCAGGGCGCGTTGTCGCAACCACTAGCTCACCGCTACCATCTGCAAGTGGGTAGCGCATATGCCACATGTGCCCGTCTTCTTCTTCGTTCAGTACTTCTAAGTCAGATACTGCCGTGTGAAGCACAGGGTCCCAGTTAACCAAACGCTTGCCGCGATAAATAAGGCCTTCTTCGTGTAGTTTCACGAACACTTCAGTGACGGCTTTAGACAGATCTTCGTCCATGGTAAACACTTCGCGAGACCAATCAGGTGAAGTACCTAGACGGCGCATTTGACCGGTGATCGTACCGCCGCTGTGCTCTTTCCATTCCCACACTTTTTTGATGAAGTCTTCGCGGCCTAAATCGTGGCGCGTCTTGCCTTGTGCGTTAAGCTGGCGCTCTACCACCATTTGGGTAGCAATACCAGCGTGGTCAGTGCCCACTTGCCATAGCGTATTATCGCCTTTCATGCGGTGATAACGGGTTAAGGCATCCATAATCGTTTGCTGGAAACCATGGCCCATGTGAAGGCTACCGGTAACGTTTGGCGGCGGAAGCAAAATACAATAAGGGTCGCCGCTACCTGATGCTTTAAATAAACCCGCTTCTTCCCATGACTTGTAGCATTGCTGCTCGATGGACTGCGGTTCGAAGGTTTTATCCATTACACACTCTCAAATTGAAGCTAAACGCGAATGATTTATGCAGATTTAAACTGCATGTTGCATCCAGCTTGCTGATAGTTTTTGTATCTCACCCGTGCTGCCTGTTTGGCATTCTCGTCCACGGGTACAAAATCGATGATTTGACGATGTTGATTAGGTGAAGGCACCATACCGGAGCCCACATTCACCACCATTTGTCGTCTGGCTACCTGCTCTGGCCGCCAACAAATTTCCACCGGCGTTCCCGACTGCGGCCCCTCACCATAGAGGTTATGAGGCACAAAGCGGTCAGCCGGCAGCTGCCACAACAATTCATCAACTTCTTCAGCTTGCGCCTGCGTATCGCACAGCACGCTAATTTTTTGCTTATTGGCAAACGCTGACGCAATGACTTCACTGGCGCGACCTGCCACGCCATTGTCACTGCTAGTAAGTTGATAAAATATCACTTGTGGCATTTATGATTAGTCCTCTAATTTGATATTTGCGCGGTTCATCAAGAACTGAGACAGCATAGGCACTGGACGCCCTGTTGCCCCTTTGTTCTTACCACTGCGCCATGCCGTACCGGCAATATCAAGGTGAGCCCAGTTGTACTTCTTAGTGAAGCGTGACAAGAAACAACCCGCGGTGATTGAACCTGCAGGGCGACCACCAAGGTTTGTCATGTCGGCAAATGGGCTTTCAAGCTGCTCTTGATAATCGTCCCATAGCGGTAAACGCCATGCGCGATCTGAACTTTGCTCTGATGCATTTAATAGCTCGTGGGCCAGCGGGTTGTGCGTGCTCATTACCGCTGTTGCATGATGACCAAGTGCGATGATGGCCGCGCCCGTTAGCGTAGCAACATCAATAACAAGCTCTGGGTCGAAACGCTCTACATAAGTTAGCGCGTCACATAAAACTAAGCGCCCTTCTGCATCGGTATTAAGCACTTCAACGGTTTGACCCGACATGGTTGTGAGAATGTCGCCTGGGCGGTACGCTTTTCCGTCTGGCATGTTCTCACAGCCTGCTAATACGCCGATAACGTTAATTGGCAGGTTAAGCGCCGCGATAGTGTGCATTGTACCAAGCACGCCTGCAGCGCCACCCATGTCGTACTTCATTTCATCCATGGCTTCGCCAGGCTTAATTGAAATACCGCCAGAATCGAAAGTAAGACCTTTACCAACAAGCACAATTGGTGCTTGGTCGGCAGCGCCGCCGCGGTGATGCATAATACTCATCATGCTTTCGTTGTCGGAACCACGGCCAACAGCTAAATACGCCTGCATACCTAGCTCTGCCATTTGAGTTTCATCAACTACTTCAGCGGTTACGCTATCGTATTGGCTAGCTAACTCTTGGGCTTGTTGCCACAGGTACGCCGGATTACAAATGTTTGGCGGCATGTTAGCCACATCTTTAGTGACTTTTGAGCCACGAGCTACAGCCAAGCCATGCTCGATAGCGCGCTCGCCAACTGTCAGTTCACGACGGGTAGGTACGTTAAATACAATTTTGCGAAGCGGGCGGCGAGGCTCGCCTTTTTTCGTTTTAAGCTGTAAGAAGGTATAAAGTGTGTCTTCGGTTGCCTCTACGGCTTGACGCACTTTCCAGTAAGTATCACGGCCTTTAACGTGAAGCTCAGTAAGGAAACACACCGCTTCCATTGAACCCGTTTCGTTCAAGGTTTGGATAGTTTTCGCGATAATGTTTTTGTACTGGCGCTCGTCTAATTCGCGCTCTTTACCACAACCGACTAAAAGCACGCGCTCACTTAATACATTTGGCACGTTGTGTAGCAACAACATTTGGCCCGCTTTACCTTCAAGGTCGCCACGGCGCAACAAGTTGCTGATATAACCTTCACTGATTTCGTCTAGTTGTTCGGCCACCGCCGTTAGGCGACGCGGCTCGAAGACACCCACAACAATACATGCACTGCGTTGTTTTTCAGGACTGCCACTTTTTACACTAAACTCCACGATATCACCTCGCTTTTCGTCGTTTATGGTTTGCACGATGACTAAAATCACGTAACGTTTCGCGCTGCTTTATGTTTTAATACGCAGCATAACTTTTTAGTTCGCTGCAATTCACGCTTACAGACCTATTGAATATAGGTTAGATTTGCGTCAAAACACCATGCAAACGGTTTATGATTGCAGGCAAAACTTGTAAAAACGGTAAGTTTAAACAAAATTGTGCTTTCTTTCACTAAAATTCCTAATTTTCCGGAAGGGCTGAGATGCTGATATTCCGCTATTTACTTAAGGAAACGCTGAAATCTCAGTTAGCGATTTTCTTTATCCTAATGGCCATTTTTGTCACCTTGCGATTTGTGCGCGTTTTAGGCGATGCATCAGACGGTGATATACCTGCTGGGCTAGTGCTTGGCTTTTTAGGTTTATATGCCCCCATTCTCTCATCTTTGGTGCTGCCTATCAGTGCTTACTTAGGCATAATGCTAGCGCACGGCAGACTTTATGTAGACAGTGAGATGACCGTAATGCGGGCTTGTGGTATCAGTGAATGGTACGTCACCCGGGTGATGCTGTTTTTATCTGTGCTTATCATGATAGTTACTGGCGCTATTACCCTTTATTTCGCGCCACTGGCTGCCGAAAACGAATATCAACTGCTAGAAAAAGCGCGAAACGAGGCGGGACTTTCAGCTCTAATGCCTGGCCGGTTCCAACAGACCGGTAATGAGAAAGCGGTTATTTTTGTTCATGACGTAGACAAAAATGACACATTACAGCGTGTATTCCTGTCGCAAAATCAAACAGATGATAGCGAAGGCGATGTCCGCGTGGTTTACGCGCAAACTGGCGAAGTCGCTAACAATCCAGACGGCACGCGAAACCTTGTTTTAAAAGAAGGGGTGCAGTATGAGGGCAAGCAGTCTGAAAAGGCGTATCGTAAAGTTGAGTTTGATGAATATCAGATTCAGATAGCCGATAAACCTGCAGACGAAACCCGTCGTAAGGTAAGCGTTTTGCCCACCAACGAGCTGTGGGAAGACGACAGTATCGAGGCCAGAGCAGAGCTACAGTGGCGTATTGCCATTCCTTTATCCATACCGTTTTTAGTACTTATTGCGGTACCACTTAGTGCGGTAGACCCGCGTCAGGGGCGCTTTGGAAAAATGTTCCCTGCCATACTGCTTTACTTGGGATACTTCTTGTTGCTACTGGCAAGTAGACGGGTATTAGAGGACGGAAAAATGCCCCCACAACTTGGTTTATGGTGGGTTCATACCATTATGTTGATAATAGGCGTTATGCTTATTGTGCGAGACAGGAAAACTGGCACGGAGCTTCGCGCTTGGATATTGAGGAAGAAATAGATGTTTAAGATCCTCGATTTATACATAGCGCGAACGCTGCTAGGCACCATCACAGTTACCCTTAGTGTACTCATTGGCTTAAGTGCACTTATTAAATTCGTTGAACAGTTGCGCAAAATTGGCGAAGGCGACTATGACATGCTCGCCGCGTTTATCTACGTACTACTAAGCTTGCCCCGTGATTTAGAACAGTTTTTTCCTATGGCTACCCTGCTTGGCGGCCTTATTGGCATGGGCGTCTTGGCCAGTAATAGTGAGCTCGTGGTCATGCAAGCGTCGGGAATGAGTCGCTGGAATATAATCAACTCGGCCATGAAATCGACTCTTGTTATGATTTTACTGGTCATGGCCGTAGGTGAGTGGGTAACGCCATATAGTGAAACCAAAGCCAAACAAATAAGAACCGAAGCCATTTCGGGCGGTAGTTTATTTTCATCTGACAAGCTTGTATGGGCAAAAGATGGAGACAGATTTGTGAGTATTGGCCAAGTGCTAAGTCAAGACTCACTAAAAGATGTGAGCATATTTAGCTTCAACCCTGACCTCTCACTAGAAAGTATTACCTATGCGAAAAATGGAGAGTTTGACGGCGATGGATGGTGGCTAAACGGCGTTGAAGTAACTCAGTTTACAGACACCAACGTCACATTAGACGAAAGCAATCGCGTACGCTGGAACTCGACCCTTACTCCCGATAAATTGGGGATTGTGGCGGTTAAGCCCGAAGCATTGTCTATTACTGGTCTGCTTGATTACGTGAACTATCTAGATAATAACGACCAAGACCCATCTCGCTATGAGCTAGCGCTGTGGCGGAAAGTATTCCAGCCTATATCAGTTGGGGTGATGTTGTTGATGGCGCTGTCATTTATTTTCGGCCCGTTACGCAGCGTAACCATGGGGGCGCGCGTCATTATGGGCGTGCTAACAGGGTTTGGCTTTTTTATATTAAACGAAGTATTTGGCCCCGTGAGCTTGGTATATCAGTTACCGCCATTCCTTGGTGCTTTGCTACCAAGCCTACTGTTTGCTGCCGTTGCAGGCATTATGCTTAGGCGATAATTAAACAACAGTGCGACGTTCGCTTAGTCTATTTAAGGCCTAACGCACATACAAACAAAGAGGCATTGCCTCTTTTTTTGTACTTATTGTCGCGCCCAAGCACAGAGATTCATTATTTACTAACCGATAGTATGTTCTTTCTTCAAGTTGAACCTATCAAAGTAGGTGTCCTCGGCTAAAACCAACTACCAGCTCTTATGGTCGTTCGCCTCTTTACTCAATTTCAACACTTCTGTTTTCGCTAAACGGTCCTGCAGTGACTGTTTATTCTTGAAATCAAATAACACAAGTAGCGTACCGAGACCACCTAGCGATGCAAAAAGTCGAATGAATAAGCGAGGCCACGTCATTGGCTCTTCAACGGTGCTATAAATCCGCAAGCGCCAAGCACGCATACCTAGTGTTTGCCCACCTCGACGCCAAAACCATAAGAAAAATCCCGCTATCCACAAGCCTACCCAGGTTTGGATAAGCAGTTTGTAGCCAAACGACGCCTGAATAAGGTCAGCAGGTTCCGCGTACCCCTGTAAATCGAGCGTACCGTTTTTTAACATAACCACCAGCGTTACAATCATCACCATCGCCGCGCACATACCCACAGCCGTTGCCACTAACGTGTCGTACACCATGGCAAGTAAGCGACGAACAAACCCCGCTCGCTCAAGGGTTTCACTTTCTAAGTCTGTGCTACTCGCATTTTCATGTTCAGCAGTCGTCGACGATCTAGGTGCCGATTGTCTTTTCTTAACTTTCTTATCGTGTCGTGCCACGGGTATCTCTTCACATCATCATTTTCGATGCATATTTTGACACAAGCGCCCTATGGCTTAAACACAATAAACAACACTTAACGTCATTTAATCATGTGGCGTGACAATGTGACAGGCAACATTGATCATGGATCATGGATCGATGTTCGATGTTCGATGTTCGATGTTCGATGTTCGATGTTCGATGTTCGATGATTAAAAACAATGCATCCAAGTACCGCAGTCAATCGTTATTGATAGTAAAACGGATATCGGAAATCATATTTTGACAAATTTATCTCTCGCAAAAACATTAACGGCAAGCGCTATATTATTTGCAACTGCGCCCACGTTAGCCTTTGATGACCCAGAAGGTGATATTGAACACATTCGAGTGCGTGGTGATTCGTCGGTAAAAGATGGCGAATTTATCTCTGCCTCTCAGGGCTGGGTGTCGGGTGACACTATGATTGAGCGCCCAATGCTACGCGCTGGCGAAATATTAGAATTCATTCCGGGTATGATGGTGACGCAACACAGCGGTTCAGGAAAAGCCAACCAGTATTTTCTTCGCGGTTTTAATCTCGACCATGGAACCGATTTCACCGTAAGCGTTGATGGAATGCCGGTCAACATGCGTAGTCACGGCCACGGTCAAGGATACAGCGACCTAAACTTTATAATTCCTGAACTAATCGACAGCCTTAGCTATTTTAAAGGTACCTACTATGCCAACATTGGCGATTTTTCTAGCGCAGGCGGCGCGATTTTTAATTTGAGAGATTCTCTTGAAAACAACCAGGTATTCTTAGGCTTGGGCGAATATGGTTTTAAGCGCGCGGTTGCATTAAACCAGTTCAAAGCCGGAGAAAGCCGGGTTGTTACGGCGTTAGAATACCAAACCTATGACGGCCCATGGACTGATGTTGACGAAGACGTAAAAAAGAAAAACGCTCATATCCGATATTTTACGCCAATGTTAGATGGCCAACTTACCATAACAGGCATGGCTTATGACAATAGCTGGAACGGCGCTGATCAGGTACCAGAGCGTGCTATTCAAAGCGGCTTAATAGACCGCCTAGGCTCTATAGATACCCAAGTTGGGGGAGAGTCTTCTCGCTATAGTCTATCTGCAAACTACGCTAGCGACACGTGGAACGCCTTTATCTATGCTATAGACGCTGAGCTTAGTTTGTTTTCTAACTTCACTTATTTTCTTGATAACCCTGAGCGAGGCGATCAGTTCGAACAAGCTGATGACAGAAAAATCTATGGCGGTGAAATATTCACAACCCTTCCTTTCTCGATTACCGACGGAAGCAGTATTACCGTGGGCGGCCAATGGCGCTTTGACGATATTAACAATGTAGGCTTGTATCGCACCCAAAATTTAGCTCGGTTTGGCACCGTTCGAGAAGACGCAATTGAAAGTAACAGCTATGCACTATTTGTTCAGTCCAATATTTTTCTAAACGATAGATTGAGCTTGTCGTTAGGCGGTCGTTATGATTACTTAGATGTTGACGTAGATAGCGATTTAGATGCCAACAGCGGCAGTACTGACGATGGTATTTTTACCTTAAAAGCAGGCCTGAAATACTTGCTGTCTGAACAGCTCACTGCATTTGCCAATATCGGTCAAGGCTATCACTCAAACGACGCGCGGGGTGCAACTATTACTGTAGATCCGGTAAGTGGGGATGCAACCGAACCATCACCGCTATTAGTGAAATCTCTTGGCTATGAAGCCGGGGTTAATTTTACCGACAACAGAACCTATAACGTTTCAGCTGCATTGTGGCGACTAGAACTAGATAGTGAACTGGTTTATGTCGGCGACGCAGGCTTCACCGAAGCGAGCCGACCATCAGAAAGACACGGTATAGAAGTAAGTGCCTATTACTGGGTTAATCATCATGTAACAACTGACATTGAAGCTGCTTGGACAAAAGCAAGATTCAGCGACAGCGTAGAGGGCGAAGGCCGCCATATTGACGGTACAGTTCCGGGCGTTGTGAGCGCGGGCCTGACGTATTTTCAAAACAGCAACCAGCTTGGGTTTAGCTATACGCTGCGAGGTCGTTATTTAAGTTCTCGCACGGTGGAAAGCTTCGATGAAGTTTCACCGCCATCAACGTTTTTACTGAATGCACTGGTCGCTTATCGTCAGCCGATGTGGGACGTGACTTTAGAAGTGTTGAACGCTCTTGATAGTGATGACCATGATATCGACTACTTTTATGCGTCGAGACTTCCTGGCGAGCCTGAAGAGGGCATAGAGGATTTGCACTATCACCCGGTCGAACCAAGAAACGTTCGTCTTACTGTTTCCTTGAAATATTAACTAAGCGGTGGTGATCAATAGCCATGGCGGTGCTGGCACCCTCGGGTACCGTTATTTTTATGTGATTGTTCAAAAAGAGTGCTAGTTTAAATACTTAGAGGCAAATGTCTGTTTCAGCAGCAGGTCTCTTTGTGAAGACAGCCATAATAATAGAAGGTAGGAGCAACGATGGAACATGAAACTTTGTTCCCTCTGCTGTGTAAAACGGCAGACGGCGACAAAAGAGCGTTCGCAGAGCTTTATAAAATAACCAGTCCCCAGCTTTATGCGGTTGCTTTAAAGCTGCTGAAGCGACCCGAGCTTGCCGACGAGGCAACACAAGATGCGTACATTAAAATCTGGCATAACGCAGGCAATTATCAGCGAGGTAAAGGCACCGTGCTGACTTGGATGGTAAGCATTGCGCGCTATCGGGCGCTAGATTTAATTCGCTATCACAATGTAAGAAACGAAGTTGAGCTAAACGATGATGCACCATCGGGAATAGAAAGCTCACAAACTGTCAAACTGGGGGCAGAACAAGCAAAATTAGCGACCTGTTTAGATGAACTTGAAGGACCGCAACGTCAAGCCATTCATTTGGCTTACGTGAACGGCATGTCGCACCAAGAAGTGGTGAATCACTTAGCATCGCCACTTGGTACAATTAAAAGCTGGATAAGACGAGGTTTGCAAAGCTTGCAGAGGTGCCTGTCACTATGAATTATTTGAAAGAAGAACGACTTAATGCACTGGCAGCGGAATACGTTGTTGGTACCCTGAGAGGTAAAGCGCGCACACGCTATCAAAAGTTGATGATGCAATACCAAGCGGTGAGCGATGCCACTGCTCAGTGGGAACAATATCTAACGGGCTTTGCAGAGACACTGCCACCTGTTACGCCGCCGGACAACGTGTGGGAAAGCATCCAAATAAAACTTGGACATAAAGCGGCTAACGACGCTCACGTAGTAAGCGATACACAACCTTCCAGCAAGTCTGGACAGGTTATTGACTTTGAGAAAGAGAAGCAGAAACGCTGGAAAAGTCTGTCGTTCATTTCCACGGCTGCAGCCATGGTTCTGGCGGTGTTGCTATTTGTTATGCAGCCTGTACCTGCTCCTGTCGTTTCGCATATTGCTGTAGTCAACAATGCAGACAATACGCCGCTGTGGGTAATAGAGGTATCAGGTGATAGCATGAACGTTAAGGTGACTGACGCCTTTATCGCCTTATCAGACAAAGACTACGAGCTCTGGATGGTGCCAGCAAACGGCGAAGCACCGATTTCACTCGGACTTTTGCCAGAAGCTAACGGAGATACTCGGCCGACACCCGATATTTTACTCAGTCAAAGTATCGCAGCCTTGGCAGTTAGCTTAGAAGCACCAGGCGGCTCCGTAACAGGTGCACCGACTGAAGTACTTTACATTGCCCCTATCGTGTCAGTTTAATATCTTTAGTGACAAATAACATGTCGAAAGGCCACAGCTAATGTGGCCTTTTTTGTTTTTAAAGTTTTTTTAAAAAGTTTTTTTCATTTTTTTAAATTTTCTTGCATCCAAAGTGAAATCTCGGCCGTTTAACTTTTGAACTCATAAAAAACAGAGAGACTCGACATGATCCAATTCAAACGCAAAACCTTGTCTTTGGCCGTTGCTGTAACTTGTGCAGCCATAACAGCGGGCGCAGTCGCGTCAAGCCATCGAGAAGCACCAAACATTACTCGTCACCCAGCGCTAGACAGCACAGACTTCTACGCATTTAATAGTTATGAGCAAGGCCGAGAAGGCTACGTCACCTTCATCGCCAACTATATTCCATTACAAGATGCATACGGCGGCCCTAACTACTTTGCTATGGACCCGAATGCACACTACGCCATTCACATCGATAACGATGGTGATGCTGTAGAAGACATCAGCTTTGTGTTTAATTTTAATAACATGCTAGCTGCTGGTAATGAAGGTATAGCGCTACCTATCGGCCCGGAAGGCAATCAAAAGATGGTAAAAGTGCCGCTTAAGAACGTTGGCGGTATCAGTGCAGATGATTCAAGCGCAGCAAACTTTTCAGAAATGTACAGCCTTACAATGGTAAGCGGCGACATTAAAGCCGGTACGCGCACAACGCTAACGCCTGCGATGGGCGACATGTTCAAAAAGCCCCTTGATTATATCGGCAATAAAACCTTCACGAGCGAAGCTGAATACGCCCGATATGCAGAGAGCTTTATCTACTCATTCAACATCCCAGGTTGTGATGACATGGCTAAAGTGTTCGTTGGACAACGTAAAGACCCCTTCGTCGTTAACTTAGGCAAAACTTTTGACCTGGTAAACTATGTACCTGTGGAAGGTGACAGTGCACCGGGTGCAGGTGACGGTGAAGGCTTCCCTGGCGGTATTACTCAAAGTGCCATGAACGATGATTTGGCAGACAAGAACGTAACCGCACTTTCTATTGAAGTGCCTGCAGCGTGTGTGACTGGTGAAGGCAACGGCGTCATTGGCAGCTGGACCACGGCAAGCTTACCGCAAGCGCGCATTCTCAACCCAGATGCCACTTTTGCGAAACCTGAAACCAATGGCGGTGCTATGACACAGGTTTCTCGCCTAGGTAGCCCGCTTGTGAACGAACTGGTAATTGGTATTGGTGACAAGGATAAGTTCTCAACCTCTCACCCTAGTAATGATGGTCAATTCGCTGACTATGTGACTCACCCATCACTGCCTGAGTTGCTTAACATTCTTTTCAAAGATGCGGTAAATACTACGCTGGGTACAGAGATTGAAACCCTCGCACCCACTAACTTCCCTCGTACGGACTTGGTAACAGCGTTCTTAACTGGTTTCCCAGGTGTTAACCAGCAAGCTACCGTAACAGCGTCTGAAATGCTCCGCTTAAATACTGGAATTCCAGCAACACCTGCTGAATCACAGTCGGCATTTGGTGTAGCAGGAAACGACTTAGCAGGTTTCCCTAACGGTCGCCGCCCTGGCGATGACGTGGTAGACATTGCACTTCGCGTAGTAATGGGTCGCCTATGTCACCCTATCCCAGTAGCAGGGCAAGACACTGATTTAGGTTTATGTGCACCAGAAGATGCGAGCGTGGGAACCGTGCCTTTCACCGACGGCGCGCCTGTAGACGCTAGCATGATTGATAGCTCATTCCCTTATCTTAAAACACCGCTTGCGGGTTCAGAATAAGGAGCGCGATCATGCCTATGAAGAAAACTTTATTTAATCATGACTCCAGCCAATTTTCGATTGCGCGCTTTGCTTTAGCGAACGCTCGCTCTCGCCGAGTTTGGGTCGTATCGGGATTGGTATTGGCGCTATCGGGCTGTTTTGACAGCGATGATGACGACGATTACACACCGCCCGCGGAAAATGTCGCACCAGTAGCGGTTGATCAAATGCTGACGACGCAAGCTGACATTGCCTTTGACGGTACGTTAACTGCGACAGATGAAGATGGCGATACGCTTACCTTCGGCCTTGGAGAAAACGGTAGCTTAGGTAGCGCTGTCGTTAACGCTGATGGAAGCTTCACTTACACACCAAACGCTCAGGTAACGGGTAGCGATAGCTTTACGTTTACCGTGTCAGATGGTGTGAACCCTGAGGTGACGGCATCGGTTTCTGTAACTATAGAAGCGCAGCAGGTATCGTTTTCTAGCTATACCCGCGATGCATTTAACCAAGGTCCTACCGATGAACCACTTCCAGTTAATGGAAGAGAGTTCACACAGGACGCTGATGATACGACTTTCGACGATTTACTCATCGATTAACAGTCTGCTTCAGTAACGGAAAACAGTGTCAACCGTAAAGCCAAGGAAGGCTTTTTTTAAGGAAACGACAATGCAGTTTATAAAGACGTTTGCTTTCATTCTCCTTTTGTCAAACATAACGCTAATCCCCGAACCTTACGCAGCAAACATCCAAAATATAGAATTCAACGACAACACCGTCATAGCGACATGGCAGCCAGAGCGCGTATTATTAACGAGCTTTGATGAAGCAGAAAAGCTGTTATCAAATAGCAGATATCTTTTTGCGCAGGGGGATGAGCGAAAACGTGTAACCCGCTTTACAAATGCAATGCGAAATAACTATGACGCATTAAATCCAGGTCAAAAAGAACGCCTTGTTATTCTTGAGGCTAGGTTGCTTCAAGGCATTCATAAATTTGAGCAGGCCGAGCAACAATTAGCGCAAATATCACACTTTCGCTCTGCGGCTGCGCATTTGCTTCTCGCAGATATTAATGTTCAGCAGGGCGACGCAAAGCAAGCAAAACGCTACTGCGAACAATTAGTCGGACAAACCAGCTTTTTAATTGCGTTTACCTGCATAGTTAACGCAGACTTCTCGCAAAATGCTGAACCTAGGTTGCTACAAAAGCTAAAAGCATTTGAAGTATATGCTGGCTCAGCAACTCATAGTGAGCAAGAATGGTTTTATGAAGTGCTTGCAGACATGTCGCTGCAGCTAGGCAACGCTGAAGAGGCACTTCAGTTATTAGGCAAGACGGAATTCTCACAACTTCCGATTAGCGCACTGCTTGTTTGGACGGAAGCGCACACTTCTCTTGGCAATTATAAAACCATTACCGAGACTTTAGAGGCATCTGTACCTGACATATCTACTGCCGATGATGGTCTGCTTCTTCAGTGGGCCAAGGCTGAACGAGCACAAGGCATTAACGCTTCCAATGTACAATCTCAGTTGGCTAAAAATATGGAAATACGCGTTTGGCGTGAAGACAGCTCACACGCCGCACAAGTTGCGACATACTTCTTAGAGATAGAACCAAATTATTCTCTTGCTTTGAAATTTGCCGAACTTAACTGGCAATATGCGCAAAATAAAAGCGATAAGCAACTACTGGAGCGGGCACGACAAGAGAAGGCGGTAGCAACTGATGTATAGCATTATCCCCTTTTTCATTCAAAAAAGTATAAATAGGCTCTTTGCGCTATTCATGTTTACACTGCTTAGTACCGACGTCTTATCTCACGAGTTGAGCAACGGGTATTTAACGCTCAATAGCACGTCAGACAATGTACTGGCCGGTGAACTGTTATTAAAACCTGAAGATATAGGTCGCGCTGCTGGGTTAGATATTGATAACAACGGTAGCCTGACGTGGGGCGAGGTGAACCGACACCACAGCTTGGCAAACAGTTATATACAGAGCAATGTTATCATCAGTGATAATGGCCAACGCTGTGCGCTTCATACAGCGCCACCATCTATAAAAGATATATCTGCTGAATCGTTGTTGGCGTATCCACTTCAAGTTACTTGCGCAAAGTTAAGCGAGCTAACCGTGCAATACACAGCCATTGTCGCGGATTTTCCTACCCACAAGTTGCTCACGTCTATAACACTCAACGATTACAACAGGGTATATGTATTAGACAGCGAGCGAACATCCATCACTGTTTCCCCTTTAGACAATGACTGGACTGCTCAATTTGGTGAAATGGTATATCAAGGTATTTGGCATATTTTTATTGGGTTAGACCACATTCTGTTTTTAGTCGCGACACTACTTACAGTAAACCTTTACAGAAAAAATAAACGCTGGGTGAAAGAACAGAGCAAGAAGCATATTTTCAGGAATACCGTAATTTTAGTGAGCACATTCACGTTGGCGCATTCAATTACCCTAACCGCTACAGCTCTTGATTTTATTACTCTTGATAGCCGTATAGTAGAGTTGGGCATCGCCATATCAGTTGCCATCACCGCACTAAATAATGTGTACCCTATCATTATGCGACTAGGGTTTATCACTTTTGGCTTTGGCCTACTTCATGGTATGGGCTTTGCCAGCGTGTTTGGTGATCTCAATGCTCAGTCGGGAAGCTTAGTAATGAACGTGCTGGCCTTCAATGTAGGGGTTGAAATAGGTCAACTTGCCATTGTTGCTATACTTTTACCGCTATTGTTAACACTTCGAAACGTAAAGGTTTACGCCAAAGCGATAATGCCAATCGCATCATCTATCATTGCCGTGGTTGCACTTAATTGGACGCTACAGAGATGGTAGCAACGGCACTTCTAGTGATTAATTGAGAGATAATAGTAAGCTTATATCGAGTAATTAAATAAGAAATGCCTGAAGCGGCTAGCGCGTTTGGACAATCTTTCGGCACTTAGTTATAAAAAGCACAAAAAGTAGTTGTATAGGCGCGCCGCATCGCTATAATGCCAAGCATCAACACCACGTTGATGTCTATACACTATGCCAGTGTGATGGAATTGGTAGACATGACGGATTCAAAATCCGTTGCTAGCGATAGCGTGGCGGTTCAAGTCCGCCCACTGGTACCAAACATTAAACCAACTTTTCAGTTGGTTTTTTTGTGTCTGAAATCAGCGTCGTTCTGGGCTCTACCCCATTAACGGGGGATCAGTATTTATCCTGTTCTATTATTTTGGGGTAAATCAGACGAGTAAATTAACTTCAAACAAAAGCTTTTTCAGGTCTTGTCTAGAATCAAAAACTAGAAGAAGAATGACTGTCTTTGTAGACTCTTCAACTCGGTAAAGCACCACATTATGACTATCGACAAGAAGCTGCCTGTATTCGGTTAACCCTAACTCCAGGAGCCTGTCACTATGAGGCGCAGAATACGGATTTCCAGAGAGTTGAGACTTAACTTTTGATTTAATAGCTCGCTTGGCCTCGTTTGCAATATTGTGATTAAATTTTCTGGTTAAAAATGCATCCAGTTTTTTCAAACAAAGTTTAAAAACCGGTGTCACTTTTATGCTGTATTCAATCGTCGTCAAATGCTTCATCCAGATCAAATAGCCCGTTCTGTCGCGCTCTACGTTCTGACAAATTTATGAGTTTTAATAATGCTATAGTTTGTTGCTGTTCTTCGTAGTCATTCGCATCCTGAATAACATACTTTGGCTTGCCATTTTGCGTGACCAAAATGGGGTTATCCAATTCCAGATGATTCGCATGTTCCTTCATGTAAGATACAGTTTGAGTTTTCATGACAATCTCTTTGGTCTAAATATAGACTTATTATAGTCCGATAGACGAAAAATGAAACGGATAGATTTCCGAGTGGACCGCAATATTTTCATGATATACCTATACCGGAGCATTTATTTAATCAATTCGGCTTCAAAATTGAAAACTCTGCATGCTATGCTTTTACATTAATTCAGCGATTCAAGACTACTTACTTGACAAAGTTTGATAAAGATTTCCCGAAACTAGAAATGCGGCTTGACGCATTTTTTGATGCCATTGATGACGAAGATTACAAACTTGCCCGACTCATTGTAAAAAAGGCGGTCAGGAAATTCCCCCGACATCCTGTTTGCTTCGCGCTTCAAGGGCTAGCAGCTGTATTTATCGATGACGATCATACCGATGGTTATTTGTTTTTTAAGCAAGCAATAAACAGTGGCTACGCACCTGCTTTTGTATATTTTAATTTTGGACTCTGTGCCGAAAAATCTGGCTCAGTTGCTGAATCTTTAGCGGCTTTTCAAAATGCGCTGGACAGTGCGTCACCGGAAGAACTTCATCACTATGAACCTGCCAGACTCCATCTCCAGGCGATAAGAGAGCAACTTCCCGAACACCTCACTTTAGAACAGTACCTTATAGACGCCGAAATTTTTGAAGAAGGTGTTGAATTGTTAGAAAGTCATAAGTTCAGTGAAGCGGCAAACTGCTTTACTCTACTGTTAAAAAGCCAGCCTGAGCATGTACAAAGCTGCGGCAATTTGGGAATTTGTCAGATGTATTTAGGCGATCATTTGTCTGCAAAACGTGCGTTTCATCGAGCATTGGCAATTGATCCAGATTACTTGTTAGCTAAAAATAACCTGGCAATGTTAAAAGCGCTTGAAGACGGAGAGATAGAAGAGCTTCCAAGATTTGGTATTACCGATTTCTATGCAGAAAAAGAGAAAACCTCAAATCCTGCCACTGAACTCAATCAGGCAATATCACAAGCCATGGCCAACGAGCAGTTTGACTCAATTGAGGATGCCCAAGCATTTGTTGAGAACTATATGAATGAGCATAACAGTTCACCGAATACTGATATGCTTAACCTCACACCAAGCCAAACTCACAAGCTACTTACTGAGCCTTTCGAATCCAGTGATTTACTTAGCTGGCAATTTTCGAATGTTACCAAATTTACATCAGCTCCTGTTTATTGGTTAGCTGTAAATTTAATAGGAGCTTTAGGGGCTTATGGAGTTAAGTGCACCGCCAATGGAAATTTGCCCCGCAATTTATGTCGGTCGCTATTCGATAGTTATATGAAAGAGTTTGCTCCGAGCTTTATCGTTTCCAAAATAAATAAAGAAGACGATTTCGTTAACCTACATGTAGTTCGCAGCATCTTGTTGATTGCCAAATTAATTCGTAAACACGGTGGGCGCTGGAAGCCATTGAAATCAACATGGCAACTTTATGAGCGCATACAGCAAGGTGATAACACAGCTGCGACTGAACTTTATCAAATACTGTTTAAAACGTATGCTACTGAGTACAACTGGGCGTACATTAGTGGTAATGAGAGCGATTGTGCATTCTATCAGTTCAGTATAGGTTACTCATTGTATATGCTTCGTCATCTTGGCACTGAATGGCGACATTACCGAGAATACCAGGTACTTTATGAGCAGGCTTTCCCAGATCAAGCAGATTCGTTGTCAGAGCTTTCAAAGATAGAATTTCCCTCCCAGTATATTTTTCATTTCTGGTTCGACTTTGCATGGCAAGTCGGACTAATAGAAAAACGTGAAAGCACCGATGAAAATACAAATGGATTTTCCAAAGAAATCGTAGCTACGCCTCTGTTTACCGAACTGATTTCTTGGCACATATGAATCCGGTAATAAAAAACGTCATTTACTCTAATCGAATGCGTGCGGCGTCAGTAATCACAGCGTCTTCAATAAACCTCAACTTATTTGTTATGGCATGGAATTTCAGATCAAAACACGCCGTTTATCTGAATCTGATAGAAAGGGATTCCACCTAAACCTCATCACCTTTGTTTGGGGCTTCGTGGACTGGGGGAAGGAGAATCGGGTAAAGTGGCTTTAAGCATTTTCTTTGCGAAAAGCTGTTAGTCATGCAAAGAATTTGCAAAGCGTCATTATTACAATTTAACTTGCTGATTTAAAATAATTATTTCAAACACTAACTTTTCAAAATCCGCCGGTGGTGACACTGTGCCGGTTCAAGTCCGGCCTCTGGTACCACTTTTAAATGATGCAGCAACAAACCGACGCAAGTCGTTTTTTTTGTGCCTGAAAATCACTGATCATTAAGGATTGCCCCAAATGAGTATTGAGCGAATAGAAACCAAGCGACGCATGAGCCGCATTGTTAAACACAATGGAACGATTTACTTGTGCGGACAAGTTTGTGCCGATGCCACCCAAGACATCACTCATCAAACTCAAACCATGTTGGACAAGGTTGATACTCTGCTTGAACAAGCTGGCAGCGACCGCAAACACATTTTATCGGCTACGATCTACCTTAAGACCATGGATGATTTCGCCGCAATGAACGCTGTGTGGGATAACTGGGTTCCCGAAGGCTATGCCCCTGCACGTGCCTGTGTCACAGCCAATATGGCTCGCGAAGCGCTATTGGTTGAAATATCGGTAATTGCTGCAGAGAAAGCTCTGTAACATAGTCCTTATTTTCAAAATCCGCCTGGGTTAATTCTAGCCTGATCATTATTAGCAGATATCAAGGCCATACTTCAATAGTACGGCCCACTAGCAGAAATTTAGACAGCTGTTCTGATTACCACCAGGACGTTACTTTAATGCCGTCATCCGTTTCTTTTATGATCATTTTCGAGCCCAAATCACCCAGCGTAACCACCACCGGAAAATCGTCATCTTCACTGGCTGTTTTAACAGATGTCACTTCACAGCTTATCATGTTTAAAACGCCCTGAAACAATTGAACTTCGCTTTGTCTCATGTTGCTCTTGCGGGGAAAACGCAGTTCGTAATCATCTTCAGTGGTGAGTTCAGCGTATTCCTTCTTGCTCAGGGATTGCGCTTTTACACCCTCGCAGAGCTCGATAGCAATATCCTTGGCATCCTCTACAGAGTCTCCGCATCCGATTAACGCAGAACAGCATAATGTGACAGCAGCAAAGTACGGTATTTTCATTTTATTTCCTTTAAATTGACGGGTGAATGCGACTTGACAGTTTATTTATTAGAAATGACATAAAGGCCATTTTCATCGGTCGATATGGCAATACGTTTGGCTTTAGGGGCTTTCGGGAAGCTGTAAACGGCACGGCCATCAGGTAGTTCTTTGTCGAGCCTGGCAGTACAATCCCACGCTGCGGATTTGTCGAGTAATTCCTCTCGTTTATCAGAGGATAATTTATCGATGTCCTCACCTAACTTTTTAGCCATCTTGGGTTCCAAAATTGCAGTGAGCTGCTCTTTGTCCAATATTTTCAGGCTCTCGCAATAAAGTGTGGCCACTTCCCACGGTTGATAATCAGCGATATCCTCTGGGGTTAAGACTTTCTCACCACATCCAGCTAATAAAACTAACGGTACCAGGCAGCAGGTCGCAGATTTGAATATTTCCATTATATAGACTCATTTTCGTTGATTTTATGGAGGGATTATTTACCCGTTTAGCATTCTTTGAGTAAACCTTACAAATGCGCGCAATATTATTAGTGGAACAGCCCACGCAAAATAGTCGTCAGCTGAGCGGCGCATCTTGTAACTGATTGATTTTAAGAGTGCTAGTCCTAAGAGTATCGGCCCGCCAAAGGGTGGTCAATAATACGTAATTGGGTCCCAAAACCGTAAAATTAATTTAATATTCAGAGAAATTTATCTGTCAGCCGTGTGTCCTCTCCTACTAGTTGCTCCCAGGTGATTGCTTGCGGGCATGAGTTCTCTGGCGTGATGCCAAGATCCCGGTGCAACTTACGTAGGGTCTTCATAAAAGATTTATCATAGGGCCATTTAGCACAGTAATCCTGAGATTGACCAGTGACGAGTTGCTTTGCTTCAGCATGCCGGCCTTCAGCCATTAATACGGCAGATTCTGCGAGTAAGTTACCTAGGTTATACAAGTTGTAATTAGTAAATTGCTTTACAAAGTCTTTGTATTCGTCGAAATACTTACGCGCATTCTCAGGGTCGTCCATGGCAAGGTGGTAATAGACAAAAGAACGCAACAGGGTTTGTTTCCAGGTTCCGGTTAATACTTCTTTCAGCGGCAATAGTTCGGCATATCTCACTTGAGCCTTTTCCAGGTCCTTACGCACAAAACGACCAAATTGGTTAACCTTTCTCTGGATTGTCCAAAATCCTTCTTCACCATATTGTTCAATGGCTAAATCCACCGACCGCTGGCATATATCATCCACATCTGGGTAATTCTCAGTGGCCAGCAACTGGCAGGTTTCACTATAAAAATAGGAGGCTTTGGCCAAATCGTTATATTTGTCTGTTAACGCTAATATCTTGGAATTATTGACGTAAATAATGTCTTTCCTATCGAAATCGTGAAAAAAGTAAGTGATCACCTGATACAATGCCATAGAATCAGATGATGCCAGTGGGATGCGCTCCATAATATCAATGATATCTTCATACGCTTCAGGGTAACGGCCGTTATCTATTTTATTGAGGATATCCATTCTGGCAAAGTCTACTTGGTACGCCGGAATCAGGTCGGCAAGACTGATATCCCGGTAACGTTCCACAAAACTAACGTAATCGGGATCTTCAATCCCTGATAATGTCTGGGCTACGTGAAACGCTAACGCTACAACGATAGGGTGATTGCTATCAATAAGTGATTCCAGTCGGTGTAATGTACTAACCACTTCGTTCTTGAAAACTTCGGGTTTTGGTGGTGCTCCGCGGTTGTGCGCTAACTCACTCCAGGTGACCAATTGGCGCACTTTGTAACGAATGGGAATGACATCAGCACTGAGATCGGCAAACAATAAAGCATCCTGAGCCGTTTCGATAGCAGTCGGAAAATCGAGTGCTCTGGATGAGTCAAGGATTTGCATGTTTCTGAGATTGAGTCCGTCCAGTGTTGTTCGGGCAAGCCCTTGGTTAAGACGTTCAATGTGGTGATACATAGTAAGAACATCAGGTACCAGAAAACGATCAAGGGTCTTGAATTCCCAATCCAGCAGTTGGAACAACGCCGGGTCAGGCGCCGACAGGCTGGCAACGTCTGCACTTAACCGTTTAGTTTTCTCCACTGCGCTTTGAAAGCGTTGAAA
>NZ_JAEFCD010000030.1 GCF_016405965.1 Alteromonas sp. IB21
CATCCGGCTTATAACCTGTGATCATAAGTAGCGATTAACGATCACGAAATAGTCTAAATAATGTCGGGTAATCAGTGATTTATTGCATGATAATAACGTCATGAATATTGATATCGAAAACTTACCTGACGACCCTGCGACATTGAAAAAAATGTTGTCGCAGGTGCTGTCGCGCTATCAATACCTTGAAGAGCAGTTTCGTATTGCCCAGCACAAGCAGTTCGGTAAAAGCACCGAAGGCCACCCAGGGCAAGGTGAGTTGTTCAATGAAGCGGAAGAATTGGTTGTTGAGGCTGAAACTGAAACAGCTGAAGAAGCGATTAGCTACACTCGTAAAAAGCCTGTACGTAAACCGCTACCGAAAGACCTGCCTCGCGAAGTTATTGTTCACGATATTAGTGACGAAGAAAAAATCTGTGGCTGTTGTTCGGGCGAATTACATCGCATTGGTGAAGATACGTCGGAGAAGCTTCAGTTTATCCCAGCTCAAGTAAGAGTGATTGAGCATGTTCGCCCCAAGTATGCATGTCGTACTTGTGAGAAAGACGGTATCAGCAACACGATTAAACAAGCGCCCGTACCTCATAGTGTTATCCCAAAAGGTTATTCCACTCCGAGCTTGTTAAGCCAAATCATTACCAGCAAATATCAGTATGGGCTACCGCTGTATCGTCAAGAAGCGATGTTTAAGCAACATGGAATTGAACTAAGTCGTAAGACGATGGCGGATTGGATAATCCGCTGTGCTGAGTTGTTTAAACCGCTTTACGAGCGGCTTCATCAACACCTGTTGAAGCAGCCTGTTATCGCGGCGGATGAAACCACGCTAAAGGTTATTGAGTCTGAAAAAGCGAATAGCTATATGTGGCTGTACGCCAGCGGCGCTGATTCGCCTGCTGGAAATATACCTGATACAGAAATACCTAATATCGTGCTGTACGACTATCAGAATAGTCGCGCAGGGCAATGCGCAGTAGACTTCCTTGAAGGCTATAACGGCTACCTACAAGTAGACGGCTATCAAGGCTACGAGCAAACGCAAGCCACACTCATTAGCTGTTGGGCACACGCACGTCGTAAATTCATGGAAGCGAAGAAAGGTGCGGGTAAGAAAGGCAGTGGCAAAGCGGATTGGGCACTCAACCATATCCAAAAACTCTACCGCATCGAAACACAGTTAAAAGATAAAACAGTGGAAGTGCGCTACCTCACCAGACAAGAGAAAAGCCTGCCGCTACTCAATAAGCTTCACGCATGGCTAATGAAATCAGTGCAGCAGGTGTTACCGAAAACCAAATTAGGTGAAGCGATACAATACTGCTTGAACCAATGGGAAAAGCTTGCACGCTACACACTCGATGGATTCCTGAATATCGATAATAATCGCGCTGAGCGCGCGATTAAACCGTTCGTCATAGGCAGAAAAAACTGGCTATTTAGTCAAACCGCCACGGGCGCAAACGCCAGCGCCGTGCTCTACAGCATCATCGAAACCACTAAAGCCAACGACCTTAATGTGTTCGAGTATGTGATGACTTGCCTTGATGAACTTAGCAAGCCCGACGTCGATACCGAGCAACTGTTACCATGGCAGTTTGCTAAGCGCTAGGTGGGATTACCGGACGTTCACAAATGTGCAGTGGCAGAACGCCACTGGAAACATTAATCGATGGGAAACAGGCTTGGGCTGAGAAGAATCTAGCTCAAATCTAAACTGACAGCGACACCTGAAAAAACGGGTAACTGTCAGATCAAGTCTGAGCTAGTACACGCTGAGACATCTTTTCTCCTTAGTACACATAATTATAAAGCAATTAAGTGTCTAGAGAAGTCTGGTTGATTCAGTCGTAGCAGGCTTTTTTGCTTCAGAACATTTATGTCGAGACATTGTTACAAAATAGCATTAGTATTCAGCGGTAACCGCATCGGCGCCAATCAAAGATATTGTGGATATTCTAAATGAACCCTTTGTCATGACCGGATCAATTCGTAATTGTGTCACGTCTGTTGGAAACTCTATATAGACATCATTCCAGCCTTTTTTGAGAGGAATGTTTCTCGCTCTATCCTCCAAAAACTTCTCACCCGCTTTTGCATGGTAAAGTTTAATTATATCGCTCTTCTCAGACTGAATATGTACTCTTACCGCAGGTGTCAAACAATCAACGTTAATGTTTAACAATATATGAGGATCGTTGTTTAATGCATCGAACACGGAATAATCACTGGTGGCTAAATTTGAAAACGTAGCTGTGTGCATATTCATTTCATTATACCGGCAAGAAGAAGAAGTCTGTTCAATGCCTTGCTCAATTATTTCTGCGATTCGTGAAACTATTTCTAAAGAGTGCCTCTCTGCTAGAGTTATGACTATTAATTCAGGCCTAAATTCTTCAGTTATTGCCTTCATTTGCGATAAGTTTGTTAGGTATCGAGGGTGAATTTGAGCCACGTTCACAAAGGTCTCATGCATGAATGGTGACATATTTGTCCCGAAAGAATCAGTGAACCATAGAAGATTTACTTTATTCAATGCTGATGGAGTATGTGTAAGAATTGACTGGTGATTAGTTCCCAATCGATGCATTTTTTTACCGACAATCGAGTCCCTTTCTATTTTAAAGCTATTATTGTCGATAATACTTTGAAAAACATCTAGGTCTTTTTTTATATAAGTATTTTTGATTGTAGGGCCGTAAGGAAGCAAATGATTTTGAATGATTTTGGGTAGGTGATTTAATTTCAACATACGACTTAAATCCCCACTGTATGGAAGTACTTCATACTCAAAAGTGCCTATCGTAGTGGATGTGATTTCTAGAGAAGTATGGCTATTAATCTCTGTCATGAGGTTTTCATAACCTACATAAGCACCTTTCGCATTCCAATGTGAATCCCAAGCATGGTATACGTGACCATCTTCTTTCTGTTCGATAAGGGCATTTCTATTGGTGAAGAATCTAGGGTTTTGAAGTTTTGAAAGCGCATCAATTACGTAATAATAGGGAACTTCTTCGTTTCGCAAAAAGGAAGGAAGTTTTTCAGAATAAATTGATCCCTTCGACGGGACTATATTGACCAAAATTGGGAGGTTATGCGATTGAGATATACGATGAAGTGAATTTGCCGCCGTAAAAAATTTGTCTAAGAGCGCGGTTTCATCTTTTTTGTTTGCATATCGACTATAAGCATTCATATGTCTCTCACCGAGAAACATGAAATTATCTTGCCCGATTATAACGTTCTTGGGGTCGCCAGACACTCCCAATTCATAAATGGCATAGTTCTTCAACCCAATCATGTGATCAGAAAAAAATAGATCCGAGTCATCTTCTCTATACAGATTGGGTGATATCCATATTGCAAAGAATCCGAAAATAACAATAGCAAAAAAAATTAAAAAGCGCATAGGAATCTAAAAGTTAAAGTATAAAAACACTTGACTTGATTGGCCAGCAAGCACAAAAATTCCCAAAGAAAATGCGATTGCAGACGTCATAGCAAGTAGGTAACTTGCTCCGCGATAACTGGCAGATATATCGTTTGAATTTCTTAGCAGTGCAGACATAAATATTAGAATAAGTGCGCTAATTAAAACAAAAAGAGAATTAATTTCATCAATCATCCTATGCGAGTAATAGCCGTCGAAAAAGCTTTTGATTGATTGAAAATTAAAATCAATATCAAACATTTTGCGATATATTTGACCGGCGTCATGCAGTGTTTCGGCACGGAACAAGACCCAAGCCAAATGAATATACAAAATTGTTATAAACCAAGCGACAAATTTGGGGAGAACAAATCCAAACTTCGACCACAGTCTGTGGATGATTAATCCCGTGCCATGTGCCATACCCCAAAAAATGAAGCCCCAACCAGCCCCGTGCCAAAACCCACCAAATAAAAACGTTAGAAAGAGATTTCGATATGTACTTAAAGAGCCATTTCGGCTACCGCCAAGTGGAATATAGATGTAATCTCGTAGCCAGTTAGATAATGTAATATGCCATCGACGCCAAAAATCTTGGATATTTAGGGCCTTGTAAGGGCTATTGAAGTTTATAGGGAGTTTAATGTTAAAAAACAATGCAGTCCCAATCGCCATATCGCAATAACCTGAAAAATCGTAATACAACTGTACAGTGTAAGACAAAGAAACAGACCATGCACCAATACTGTTGAGGGCATTTATTTCAGAGTAACCTGCGTCAACATAGGCTCCAAAATGGTCAGCTATTACAATCTTTTTAAAAAGGCCTATTGAGAATATGATAAGCCCCCTAGTTATATTATCAAAATTGATGCTTGAGCTGGCTGGATCAGAAAACTGTGGCATCATCTGCTTGTGATGTACAATTGGTCCTGCGATAAGTTGAGGAAAAAAGCTCACAAAAAGGAAGTATTCAGTCAAAGTATAATTTTCGGCTTCGCCTTTGTAACAATCAACAAGAAATGCTATTTGCTGAAAGGTAAAGAAACTTATTGCCAGAGGCAATATCAGGTCTACTGGTTCAAATTCCACTCCACTGACGTAACCGAAGTTTTCTGTAAAAAAATCAAAATATTTGAAAGTTCCAAGTAGAAAAGCATTGAGGGAAATACCGATAAAAAGGAATATTTTTGAGTTCTTTTTCTCCTCGTCAATAGATATTAGTCTGCCAAAGGCAAAATTGACGAGAATCGTAACAATTAAAATAGGAAGATACTCAACTTTCCAATAAGCATAGAAAAATAGAGAAAAAAACACCAAACTGTAATTTCGATATTTAGACTTGTAAGCGCCTACAACGTAATAAGATAAAACAGCTAGGGGGAAAAAAACAAATATGAAGTCGGTTGAGCTAAATAGCATTAGTTACCACCTTACTACAACGTACTTCCACTGTTTTTCCTATTAATTGTTTCAATCAATTGATGAGTGTTAATGTTATGAAAAGTAACCTGGGTATCTCGCGTTCTTGTTTTTAATGACGAGACTGACCTTATATTGATTACTCTTTAAAATACGGGCCATTTGTTGGCAAAGTAAAGAACCGCAACCACCGTTTCATTTATACGAGTCATTTGCGGTGTATTTGACCTGTGCAAATTAAACGCTATGCTATCGAATTTAAAACCACAACTTCATTACCTTCCAATGATATTGAATTAACTTTGGTCACGTTGTTCTCATACCAAGCTTGTCAGCTTGCATTGTGAATTTACAGCTACACCGTTTGGTGATGGAGTAGCAAAAACTTTCATCACGACTCAAAGCCTGCTAAAAAATGCAAACAGATTCTAATACGAAAAATGGTATAAAACAAATTTACGATTGTAACCTAAGCGTCCAATAATCCGACCAAGCTCTTAGTAAACTTTAATGGTATTTTGCTTGATGTTCGGCTCTGGCTTGCTGAGTTCATCAAGACTAGTCATCACATGACTCGAACACATCGAGGTCGTTATGTCCACTTCCCCATTAATGAGACAGTGTTAAATTAGAGCTTTCTAACTTTGCTCGGTAAGCTGCCGGAGGCAGGTTACCCAGACTTTCATGTGTGCTTTCTTCGTTATAATCCAGACGCCAGAACCAAGCCATGCCTCTCACCTGATTGAGATTTTCAAACAAGTAAGCGTCTAGAAACTCTCTGCGGAATGAACCATTAAAACGTTCAACAAAGCCATTTTGCTGTGGCTTACCTGGCTGGATATATACCAGTTCAATACCATTGGTTTCACACCAATCTGTCAGCGTCGCCGAAATTAGCTCTGGGCCATTATCCATACGCAGCTGAGTTGGTAATCCACGCTCAGTCTTAAGTTGTTCTAACACGCGAACTACATGGCCAGCAGGCAAAGACGTATCGACTTCAATAGCAAGGCACTCCCGCGTGCCTTCATCCACCACATTCAGTGTTTTGAATCGTTTCCCGCAATATAACGTGTCATGCATAAAGTCCAACGTCCATTGATGGTTTGCCTGTTCCAGCACTTCTAATGGCTGGGTTATTCGTTTGGGCAGTACCCGTTTAGTTCTGCGGCTCAGATTCAATCCCATCTGGCAGTAAACGCGATAGACGCGCTTGTGGTTGAAGGGAAGCCTTTGAACCGCATTCGGCCAAAACACTTCCAGAAGCCTGCTCGTGGCGACTTTTCCAAAACCGCATTGATGGCATCAATGACAGCAGCATCCGCTTTGCGCCAGTTTCTCTCGGGACGATAAAAGGTCGCACGTCCAATACCAACAAACAAACAGGCCTTTACGATACTTAACCCCGCATCAACTAGGATGCTAACGCACTCTCGTTTCTTTGCTGTCACCAATCCTTTTTTGCGACAAGCTCCTTAATGGCATTATTTTCTAAGCTGACATCTGCAAACATCTTTTTAAGCTTGGCATTTTCCTCTTCAAGCTCTTTCAATCGTTTGATGTCAGACGCTTCCATGCCACCGTACTTAGACTTCCAATTGTAATAGGTTGCGCTGCTGATACTGTGCTGACGGCAGACTTCCTCAACCTTCATACCTGCATCAACTTCTTTTAACACCCCGATGATCTGGGATTCTGTGTAGCATGATTTTTTCATAGTCGTTTCCTGCATTAATGATTGCAGAAAACTCCAATTAAATCTGTCTCAGTTTAAAGGAAGTGGACAAAACCATTTAATTACTTATTAATCAGGTATAATTTAACTTGATAAGCAATGCAGTCGAGCATTATTTTAAACAGTAGCTATGCCCGAATTCGCGTGGAACTAAATCAGAAGCATTCAATATTACTAACTGTTACTATAAACTTATGGGAGTAGTATATAAATATTATTGGAAAAACTTTATGAAAAAGGCACTTATTACCGGTGTAACCGGCCAGGACGGCTCTTATTTAGCCGAGTTTTTATTAGAAAAAGGATATGAAGTTCACGGTATCAAGCGTCGTGCTTCTTTATTTAACACAGAACGTGTTGACCATATTTATGAAGATCCACATGTAGAAAACGCCAACTTCATTTTGCACTATGGTGATTTGACGGATTCTTCAAACCTTATCCGCATTATGCAAGAAGTGCAGCCAGACGAAGTGTATAACCTTGGCGCACAGTCGCACGTGGCGGTATCTTTTGAGGCTCCTGAGTACACTGCAGATGTGGATGCTATGGGCACGCTGCGTTTGTTAGAAGCTATTCGCTTTTTAGGGCTTGAAAAGAAAACCAAGTTTTACCAGGCTTCTACGTCTGAGCTTTACGGTGAAGTGCAAGAAATTCCACAAAAGGAAACCACGCCGTTTCACCCGCGTTCGCCTTATGCAGTTGCAAAAATGTATGCCTATTGGATCGCAGTTAACTACCGCGAGTCTTACGGCATTTATGCGTGTAATGGGATTTTGTTTAACCATGAGTCGCCGCGACGTGGTGAAACCTTTGTTACCCGCAAAATAACACGTGGTATTGCCAATATTGCGCAAGGTTTAGAGTCTAAGCTTTATTTGGGCAACATGGATGCGCTTCGCGACTGGGGCCATGCCAAAGACTATGTGCGTATGCAGTGGATGATGCTTCAGCAAGATAAACCTGAAGACTTTGTTATTGCTACAGGCAAGCAAATTTCAGTGCGTGAATTTGTACGTATGTCTGCAGAGAATGCTGGTATTACCGTTGAGTTTACCGGTGAAGGCGTGAAAGAAGTTGCAACGGTAACAGCAGTAGATAACGAAACTGCACCTGGCGTAAAAGTAGGCGATATTATTGTTGAAGTTGACCCTCGTTACTTCCGCCCTGCTGAAGTAGAAACGCTGCTCGGCGACCCAACAAAAGCCAAAGAAAAGCTCGGCTGGGTACCAGAAATTACCGTTGAAGAAATGTGCGCAGAAATGGTTGCACACGACCTAGGTAAAGCCAAGCAGCATGCGCTATTGAAAAAGCATGGTTATTCTGTGGCTGTTGCGAAAGAGTAATTCCTAATTTTTTGGGGGGTATGTCCTCCCAATGTTTTGTTTAAGTGAAAAGAGATTTATCAAATAAGCCTACATTTGTATAAACGGCACTAATATAGCTCGCAAGACAGCCCCAACGTGAAAGCAAAATGTGGTTGCTTAAAAATAAGAAATAGTGAAGCAAAATGATACTTATCACATCTGGGGCTTACATAAGTCAGGAGTTTTCTTCAGAAATCGGTATTCTACCGCCCAGTTTTTTACCTTTATCCAATCGACGTCTGTTTGAACATCAAATAAAGCTCTGCTCAAGCTTAGGAGCAGATATCTACATCTCTGTTCCAGCCTCCTACAAAATAGAATCGGCAGATCTATTAAAAATCGAATCAAATGGCGCTCGCTTAATTAAAGTGCCTGATGATATTTCTTTAGGCGAATCCATCCTTTATTGTTGGAATGCAACGTGTAAAGCTTATGATAGTCTCACGATTTTGCACGGAGACACGTTATTTTCTGAAATACCAGATATAGCGTCAAACTACATTAGTCTGCATAGGAACAGTGGCTACTATCAGCGTGCTAAAGTTGTTGAAAATGAAAAGTTTGCTGATGGTTTTGAAGATGTTTGGGCGTCAGATGATGATTTAGTCGTCTCAGGCTTTTTTTCTTTCCAAAGACCGCAGATATTGATGGAAGGAATTGATAAGTTTAATGGGAGCTTCCTTAATGCGTTGCAGCATTACAGTCAAAAAATAGGTTTGAGTCCTTTAACCATAGGTCGCTGGTACGATTTCGGTCATTTGAATAGCTTCTTTCGCTCTAGAACTGAAATGACTACGCAACGCTCGTTCAACGAGATGACAATTACTCCACGTTTGGTCCACAAGAGTAGCGGGAACACCTTTAAAATAACTGCTGAAGTAAACTGGTTCGAGAGCTTGCCTTCCGAATTAACAGTTAATACTCCAAAGCTAATATCTAAAATTAGAGATGGAGACTCAGTAACAAGGTATAGCTTGGAATATCTCTACTTACTTCCTCTTAGTGATCTTTTTGTTTTTGGCAAAATTGGATTGGGTGCTTGGAAACAAATATTCAAAGCTGCGGTTGAAATTTTAGAAAAATTCTCTAAGTTTTCTCCAGAGTCGGTATCGCCTGAGAAGCTAAACGGTTTATATTTGGAAAAAACATTGAAACGTTTGACCGAATTTTCAGAGGAGACTGGTTTCAATATCCATGAGCCCTTGAATCTTTGCCCTGGCGGTTCCATGGTTTCTTTGACTGAAATGGCGATAAACGCCAATACATATATCAATGAGCCAACTCAAGGGGATATAGGGCTAATACACGGTGATTTTTGTTTTAGTAACCTATTATATGATAGTCGTTCTCAATCTATTAAAATGATCGACCCGCGTGGCTTTGATGGGGATGGTAATCTCTCTATTTATGGCGATCGGCGATATGATTTTGCAAAGCTTTATCATTCAGCGGTAGGATTCTATGATTTAATTATAGCAGACCGTTTTGAACTTAAATATTCAAGTGATAAGAGTTTTTTTGAACTTGAACTGCACAACTCAGAAAGTCACTTTGAGCTTGAAAAACTGTTCAATGAGTTTGTTCTTAAAGGTTCGGGTTATTCAGAGAAAGAAATGATAGCTATTAATATACATCTTTTCTTATCGATGTTACCCCTGCATTCCGATCGCCCTGCACATCAAAAAGCAATGATAGCGAATGCAGCGCGATTTTATGAGAAATTAATGTGCGCGGATAAATAAAGGAAAATTGAATTAGAAATGATTGTAATTCCTATGGCTGGACTTTCTAGTCGTTTTTCAAATGCCGGATTTAAACTTCCAAAGTACATGCTGGAAGCGCATGGGCTGACCCTTTTTGAGCATTCCGTTTTGAGCTTTAAGCATTTCTTCAAGTCTGAGAAGTTTTTATTTATCTGCTTAAATACTCATGAAACAGTAGAATTTATACACGAAAAAGTAAATTTATTAGGTATATCTGATTACGAAATAGCCTGTTTAGAGATGCCAACCTCAGGGCAAGCGGAAACTGTATTTCTCGGACTGAAAAAGTCAGAAGTGGATTACAACGAAAGGATTTTTATTTTTAATATAGATACGTTTCGTCCAGGCTTTCAACTGCCTAAAAATTTCGACGTTGAGAAAGTAGATGGTTACCTAGAAACGTTTTTGGGTAGTGGTTCAAATTGGAGCAATGTTGTTCCTTCTTCACTCGAAAACTTTCGTGTAGCAATGACAGCTGAAAAAAAAGAACTATCAAAGTTTTGTTGCACGGGGCTTTACATGTGGAAAAATAGTCATTTGTACTTTAAGGCTTATCAAAAACTAAAAAATACCCCATTATCCGAACTTGATGGAAAGGAACACTATATTGCTCCAATGTACAATTACCTTATTCAGGCCGGAGGTAATGTGAGGTTTTCAGTGATAGATACTAGCCAAGTAATTTTTTGTGGTGTACCAGATGAGTATAATGAATTTCTATTGAAAGATTATAGATACGAATCTAATTTGTCGAAAGAACGGTAACGTAAATACTATTTTAGTGCCAATTTGAGCACCTTTTTTGTCTAGCTAAGTCGATCATAAATATTTAATTAATAATGAGGTTTCCTTGAAAAAGCACGCAATTTTATTAGTTGGTGAACTGCGGTTAGCAAAAGAAAATCAATCTACGCTGCAAATGATTTGTGAGGAATATGATGTTTTCGTTGTCACTGAGAGAAAGTTCTCTCCAAGCGTTGCTTATCTTGGCTTTCCAAAAGAGGTTATATATGTAGACGACCTCTTCGATTTTGATAGTCACCACAAATTTTACGCTGAGGAACTGAACATACCCCACGCGTTACAAATGCATAAAGCGTATATTGGCTATTTAAGATTAAAAGAAGTTGAGGAGAAAAGAGGGGTTCCATATAAAACAGTTTACAAAATAAGGTCTGACTGGGATGTTGATATCAGGTTTGATATTGATTTATTCAAACAGTCTGACACGGAAGATCGATTCATTTACATGCAGACAGATATGTTTTATGGCGGCGGAAGGAAGTTAGCAGAAATATGGGCTAGCTTCTATCTTTACATATTGCCATGTTACTTCGATCGTCTTGACCAATATTGGCCTTTTAAATGCCCTGACCTTAGTCAATGCGATCTCGGCGCAGCGGGGCTAGCGCGTTCTCCTTTTCCCAAGGAGCTGGTTGGAAATCCAGCTAATAGAGCAGAATTAGAAAATGTGCTGAAGGAGTGTTGGGGCGAGATAGAAAATTATAAATCTCGAGATACGCTGTTTTTTCGACTTGTTGAATTAGACACAAAATTTCCATGTGAGTCAGCTTTCTTACATTTTATTTTAAGTAAAGGGCTAATGTTTAAGAGCCTTCGAAAACCTTGGATACCTTTGGATCCATTTAGGCTTTATGAGAATCTAGACTCAATTTGTTTTGAAATTCAAAATGGTAATTTTGCCAATGCGGCAAAGATGATATCTGAGCAGTCAGCTCCCTACAAACTAGATATACCACAATCGTTCATTATAAAACTGAAGAATCGCAAATACATTGAAAAGGAGAGTTATGAGGCACTGCTTCCTCATTTAATTCCATTATTGAATGCAGCGGGCTATCATACGAACTTGCTCAGAGATTAAAATTCGAGGATAAATTGCCTTCTTGCATTGAAGCACATGGCCCCCACCAATCTGTGTTTTTAGCTAAAATTCACTTAAATTCAAACTGCTCAATTAAAGCTTTTACCTGCTCTTCAAAGACTGATTGTTTGTGCTGTAGTACTCTACTTTGAAAAAGTAAAAAACGCTTGTTCTGATAACTTAATGTTTGTTTTATCCAGACAGATTCGCCTTTTCTATTCTTTGTATAGGCGCTGGTTGTAAGCGCGGGAATACCGTCTAATTTACTCGCACTATTGGTAAGTATTTCGATGTTTTCTGGTGGATGGCCCTTTGTTATAAGGTTTATTGCCAGCTCGTCAATGGATGTCGCATCTGTTGTACCATGGCTAATTACCACAATGCCCTTATCTGACGAACTTTCTTCGGCGTTATCTTCTAATGACTGCAATACAATGGAGTTTGCAAATCGTTTCGTTATTTTAAAGCCAGGTGTGGCATTTAGTTTGAAAGGAAGCCCCGTAAAGATGCGCAAATTTTCATCGGTGTTTACATTCAAGGTTATCATTGAATCGAAAATAGCCTGGCGGTGAACTTTGTTTGCACTTTCAGGGTAGCTTGCTTCCACAACTACTGACGAGAGATTATCACCACAAACAAGTAATTGTTTGTCAAAGATCGTGCCTGCTATGGCTTGCTTTAACACTGTTAATTTACACACAGCGCTAGCCACTTCAACGTCTTTTTGCTCTACCCATTGAAGCTTGTTTTCAGCCATGTTCTCTTTTGTTATTCGGGTTGTGTAGGTTTTGTATGGCACCTCAACTTCATACACTTTAATTCTCGAAAAGCTTTCTGGCTGGGCAAAGCCGTAATGCTCTGGTGTAAGTGTGAACCCAGCAGGAGGAATTAAACTTACCTGCAGCCCATCATTTAAAATAAAGCGCTGAGGCTGGTCAGTTTCAACTTGAGGAGCATTACTTTCCAGATTGCGGGTTGATGAACACGCAGTTAAACACACTAAAAGGCTTGTAAAAAAAAGGTTTTTTAACTGCATGGATATCGCTTTCCGCTTATGCTCACCGCAAGAAGTGAATCGTTGTTCTATTGAATCTAACAACACAGCAGTTTTTGCGCAATGCAAAACATTGTTCAATCTTAAAGGGGCCTAGACTCTATTGCTGTAATTATTAGTAACATGCTAAATGGCATAGCCTTCTAATCATTTAGTCTAAATCTTTTTTAAATTGACTAATAAGTGAGCGTTGTTCTTGTAAGTCGTTAATAAGCAGACTACTCTAAATCAAAATGAAAATAAATTAACGCGTCGTTCAATATCTACAGCTTACTAATGGTCAGAAAAACAGCTAGTTCTTAATCACACTATGACTCTAAGTCCATGGTCTAGTTTGCTCACCAAGGTATACAAAATTAAAACATATTGATTCTGTGCGTTAATAGCCCACTTTTAAAAATGGAATTCAACATGATGCAGGTTGTTTCACGCCGATTCTCTAGGTTGGGTAATCATTACCTGTGTGCTTTTTTTACAGTGGCTTTATTCTTTGCCTGTGGAGGGAAAGTTTACGCGGGTACACCCACGTTTTCTTCTTCTTTTTCTCCATCAACCATAGCGCCTAATGCTACATCAACGCTTACTTACATTATTGATAACGCTTCGAACGATACACCCGTCAGCAGTGTAAACTTTTCAAATAATTTGCCGGCAAACGTAATATTAGCCTCTGTAGTTAATGCGTCAGACAGCTGCGGTGGTGTATTAACTGCTGCGGGGGGAGGGAGTAGCATAAGCTATACGCTTGACCGCTTGGGAATAGGCACCGTTTGTGAAATTTCAGTTGATGTAACCAGCACAGTCGCCGGAACATATGTCAATACGACGGGAGATTTAACAAGCTCTGGCGGGAATAGTGGTTCAACCAGCAGTAATTTAACGGTAGAAAGCCCTGAAGTTGCATTCTCTGTAAGCTTAACACCTACTTCAATTTTATCTCGTGGCTTAAGTCGAGTTAGCTTTGAAATCGATAATACCGCTAATGCATCAAATATCTTCGCTACTACTTTCAGAACAACCTTGCCAACAGGGGTTGTTGTATCTTCACAGCCTAATTCAGCCTCAGACTGTGGAGGGGTGTTAGATGTATCGGGAAGCACGATAAACGCTTCCAATATAAGTGTTGTAGCTGGTGCGTCTTGTACTATCTCCGTCGATATTACATCAGAGAATGTTGGGACCTATAGCATAAGCCCCAGCGACCTGACGTACTACAAGCAAGGAACTTTTGTTCCTAATACAGCGAGTGCTGGAAGTGCAGCACTAATTGTTGAGCCTACTTTTCTAAATGCGACGTTTCCTGCATCCGCTTTACCTGGCACTCCCGTGGCCTTTACACTTACACTGCTAAATAGCAATAGAAACCAAACCATAACAGACCTCAATTTCACCAGTGATTTAAATGCTACCTTGAGCGGACTGGCTGTCTCACAACTTCCCGGAGATGGTTTTTGTGGAGCAGGCTCTACAGCTACTGGTTCTTCTACACTTTCTATTGCAGGCGTTAGCTTGGCATCTGGTGAAAGCTGTACTTTTGAAGTGTCGGTATTAATTCCTGCAAATGCAGCTGCGGGTTCTTATGCTAATACTACAAGTGTTATTTCTTACAACTTAGATGGCTCGCCGACAACCAGCCCTGCGGTCACAAGTACGCTGAATATTTATAACGCCCCAACGGTCGCTATGGAGTTTCTAGATGATACAGTAACCTTGGGCAGTGACGTAACCACGCGCTTTACAGTTACAAATACCGATACGGTAAATAACTTGAGTGCCGGAAGTCTTCAACTGGAACATAGTGCATTTGTTTCAGGAACGGTTATTAAAACCTTACCTGCAGCTAACTCTTGTGGCAGTGGCTCTACATTTACACAAATTTTTGTAAATGATGCGTTCGCGTTTGCTATGAGTGGGGCGTCGCTTGCCGCTGGTGCCAGCTGTACTTTTGATGTGGTGTTTACCCTGCCATCAAGTGGAGCACCAGGAGAGTATGTTTTTACTTCTAACGCTGTTAGCGGCACAGTGGATGGACAGCAACTATTTGGAAATTCAGCTTCAGATACGCTTACGCTTAATACAGCCCCCGCTCTTAGTATTGCATTGTCCTCATCTTCTGTTTTACCCGATGATAATGTGACGGCTACCTTTACGCTAAATTATGGAAACAACGCTGCTGCTGATGTTACAGCCGTTGGCTTTACCGCAGATTTAAATGGTGCTCTGGCTGGGCTGGTTTCAGAAAGCCTACCTCAAAACGATATATGTGGTACTGGCTCCAGTCTATCTGGTACTTCTACTGTTACGTTTGCAGGTGGTACCTTAGCACCTGGCGACTCATGCAGTTTTTCAGTTTCCCTGAAAGTTCCGAGTTCAGCCCCAAGTGGAACCGTAACTTTAACTTCCAGCGGTGTTAGCGGTACTGTAAGCAGTAACGCTGTTGTAAATGCAGCGGTTAGCCAAGACCTGTTAATTTCTGGTTTAACAGCCACAAAAATATTCTTAACCGATCCTGTGTTACCAGGAAGTACGTCTACTTTACGATACACCCTGTCGAATTCTGCGAGTGCAGGTGCTGCATCATCTATCTCGTTTACCGACAATTTAAGCTCAGTGATTTCAGGCCTTCAATCATCAGGCCCCTTACCAGTTAATCCTTGTGGTGTAAGCTCTTCAATTTCAGGCACCAGTTTCTTAATATTTACTGGTGGTGAGTTACAGCCGGCTGAATCTTGTACTTTTGACATTCTAGTAACCGTGCCCGCAGGCGCATCAGTAGGCACTTATAACTCAGTAAGTTCCGATGTTAGTGCTACCGTCGATTCCGCAAATACAACTGCTGGCAATATGAGTACAACGCTCACTGTTGAGACGCTAACGGTAAATTTAAGCACTACCGCAAGTAATCCTACCTCATTAAACCCCATCCCCGTTGATGTTTTCTTTAGTCGGGATGTGGTTGGCTTAGAAGAGTCAGATTTTGTGATTTCTAACGGCAGTGCGTCTAACTTACAAGGAAGCGGTAGTTCGTATTCTGTCGATATAACACCTAGTGCAGATGGCGATGTAACTGTTAACTTGCCCGCTAATTCAGTAGACGACGCTATAGATGGCACCGTTAAGAACCCTGCGGCCAGCGCTCTAACGTTAACTTATGAATCAACGCCAACAATAGCCGATCCTAGCATTGTTATCTCATCCCCTAGTGCAACAGAAACTGCAACGGCCTCGGTAACCTACACGGTAACTTATTCCAATGTAACTCAGGTTAATTTAACGGCATCAGCCATTACATTAAATAAAACCGGTACTGCAGATGCCACAATATCTGTAGACGATGGCGATACCACAGCTGCTACTGTTACTCTCTCAAATATTACGGGTGATGGAACATTAGGCATCAGTATTGGTGAAAATACAGCAAGAAACGTTACTAAGCTTGCTGGTAGCGTTGGTCCTTCCAATACGTTCTCTGTTGATAATACACAGCCCACAGTCGCTATTACTTCGTCGCTTACAGGTAGCGTATTTAATGACAGTAGTTTTACCGCCACGTTCACGTTTAGTGAAGATGTAACGGGTTTTACAGAACAAGATATAGATGCGGGCAACGCAAACGTTAGTAACTTTAATGCGCTTAACACTACAGAGTACACCGCTACAATTACACCCGTTACCGACGGTGCCGTAACTATAGACATAGCAGGTGGTGCTGCTGTTGATAGCGTAAATAACGGTAATATTGGCTCAGCGCAGTTTGCAGCGACTTACGATGCTACCAACCCAACGGTTGCTATTTCCTCAAGTATTTCGGGAAGTGCAACAAACAATATTTTTACTGCTACTTTCACGTTTAGTGAAGATGTTGCAGGGTTTGTGGAATCTGATATTAGTGCGTCTAATGCCTCAGTAAGCAGCTTCAATGCGGTTAGTAATTCTGTGTACTCTGCTGTGATTACTCCGAGTGTTGATGGAGCGGTAACAATAAATATAAATAACAGTGTGGCGCAAGATACAGCAGGGAATAACAACACAGCCGCAACACCATTTGTTACTACGTTTGACACAAGCTCGCCGTCAGTGGTTATAAGCTCCAGCTTATCCGGTGCCATCACCAATAATGCATTTACGGCCACCTTTACGTTTAGCGAGGATGTATCAGGTTTCACGGTTGGCGATATTGTTACAAGCAATGCTAGTGTCAGTAATTTCAATGCAACCAGTGCCGCAGTTTACACAGCGACTATCACGCCAACGAGCGATGGCACCGTCACGGTTGATGTAGCAGCAAACGTAGCACAAGATACTGCGGGCAATAACAGCACCGCGGCAGATCAGCTAACTACTACATTCGATAGCACATCGCCATCGGTGGTAATTAGCTCAAACCTTACCGGTACCAATACGAACGCAGCGTTTACGGCTACCTTCACGTTTAGTGAGGATGTGTCAGGTTTCACGGCGGGTGATATTGCTACAAGCAATGCGAATGTTAGTAACTTCTCAGCCAATAGTGCCTCGGTTTATACGGCTACTATCACGCCGACTAGCGATGGCACCGTCTCGGTTGATGTACCAGCAAACGTAGCCCAAGATACCGCGGCCAACAACAACACGGCTGCATTACAACTCACCACTAACTTCGATGGCACTGCGCCATCGGTGGTAATTAGCTCAAACCTTACTGGCGCTAATACGAACGCAGCATTTACGGCCACCTTCACGTTTAGCGAGGATGTATCGGGTTTTGCGGCGGGTGATATTGCTACAAGCAATGCGAATGTCAGTAACTTCAATGCAACCAGTGCCGCAGTTTACACAGCGACTATCACGCCAACGAGCGATGGCACCGTCACTGTTGATGTACCAGCCAGTGCAGCACAAGATACCGCGGCCAATAACAATACGGCTGCATTACAATTTACCACGAACTTCGATGGCACTGCGCCATCGGTGGCGATTACGTCAAACCTTACCGGTACCAATACGAACGCAGCGTTTACGGCTACCTTTACCTTTAGTGAGGATGTATCGGGTTTCACGGCGGGCGATATTGCTACAAGCAATGCCAGTGTCAGTAATTTCAATGCAACCAGTGCCGCAGTTTACACAGCGACTATTACGCCAACGAGCGATGGCACCGTCACGGTTGATGTACCAGCCAATGCAGCACAAGATGTAGCCGGTAACAACAACACCGTGGCAAATCAGCTAGCTACTACATTCGATGGCACTGCGCCATCGGTGGTAATTAGCTCAAACCTTACCGGTACCAATACGAACGCAGCGTTTACAGCAACCTTTACGTTTAGTGAGGATGTATCGGGTTTCACGGCGGGTGATATTGCTACAAGCAATGCGAGTGTTAATAACTTCTCAGCCAATAGTGCCTCGGTTTATACGGCTACCATCACGCCGACGAGCGATGGCACCGTTACGGTTGATGTGCCAGCCAATGCAGCACAAGATGCAGCGGGTAATAACAGCGCCGTGGCAAATCAGCTAACTACTACATTCGATGGTACTGCGCCATCGGTGGTAATTAGCTCAAACCTTACCGGTACCAATACGAACGCAGCGTTTACGGCCACCTTTACGTTTAGCGAGGATGTATCAGGTTTCACGGCGGGCAATATTGCGGTAAGCAATGCCAATGTTAGTAACTTCTCAGCTACTAGTGCATCGGTTTATACCGCTACTATTACGCCAAGTAGTGATGGTACCGTCACGGTTGATGTGCCCGCTAACGCAGCACAAGATACTGCAGGTAATAACAGCACAGCGGCGGCGCAGTTAAGTGCCTCATTCGATAGTACAGCGCCGTCGGTGGCGATTACATCTAACTTATCAGGCGCCACTACCAATGGTGCATTTACGGCTACCTTTACGTTTAGTGAAGATGTCACCGGCTTTACGGCTGCCGATGTAGCAACAAATAACGCCAATGTCAGTAACTTCTCAGCCAATAGCGCATCGGTTTACACAGCAACGATTACGCCAACGAGTGATGGTACAGTCACGGTTGATGTACCCGCTAACGCAGCACAAGATGCAGCAGGTAATAACAGCACCGCCGCAACGCAGTTTAGCACCTCATTTGATGGCACAGCGCCATCAGTCACCATCACATCAAACTTATCAGGTGCTACTACCAATGGTGCCTTTACCGCTACTTTCAGCTTTAGTGAGGACGTAACGGGCTTTACTGCAGCAAGTATTGCAGCCACCAATGCAGGTGTGAGTAATTTTACGGCTAGCAGTGCATCGGTTTACACCGCTACTATTACGCCAAGTAGTGATGGAACAGTTACGGTTAATGTACCCGCTAACGTGGCACAGGATGCCGCGGGCAATAACAGTACCGCGGCAACGCAGTTTAGCACCTCATTTGATGGCACAGCGCCATCAGTCACCATCACATCAAACTTATCAGGTGCTACTACCAATGGTGCCTTTACCGCTACTTTCAGCTTTAGTGAGGACGTAACGGGCTTTACTGCAGCAAGTATTGCAGCCACCAATGCAGGTGTGAGTAATTTTGCGGCTAGCAGTGCATCGGTTTACACCGCTACTATTACGCCAAGTAGTGATGGAACAGTTACGGTTAATGTACCCGCTAACGTGGCACAGGATGCCGCGGGCAATAACAGTACCGCGGCAACGCAGTTTAGTGCCTCATTTGATGGTACAGCGCCATCAGTCACCATCACATCAAACTTATCAGGTGCTACTACCAATGGTGCCTTTACCGCTACTTTCAGCTTTAGTGAGGACGTAACGGGCTTTACTGCAGCAAGTATTGCAGCCACCAATGCAGGTGTGAGTAATTTTGCGGCTAGCAGTGCATCGGTTTACACCGCGACCATCACGCCAACGAGTGATGGTATCGTCACGGTTGATGTACCGGCTAACGTTGCTCAAGATCTCGCAGGAAATAATAATATTGCAGCCGAACAATTTACTATTGAAAACGATGGCAGCACACCGAGTGTCACCATTACTGCCAACACTATCGCTGAAGTTATCAATAGTGAATTTACAGCAACATTCACATTCAGTGAGGATGTGACGGGTTTTGAACCAACAGATATTAGTGCAATTAATGCGTCTGTTAGTGCATTTAGAGTAGTCAGTGCGTCTGTATATACTGCGCTTATTTCGCCGGTGAACGATGGTGAAGTTACTATTAATGTCGCGGCCGATGCTGCAGAAGACAGCGCTGGCAATGGAAATTCCGCCGCAGCGACCTTTACCGTAAATTATGATGCGAAGGCCCCTACGTTAATAAGCTCTACGCCACAGAACAACGCTAATAATGTTGCCGTCTCTCGGTTAACAGTAGAGCTGCGCTTCGATGAGACCGTCGACATAGTTGGCGGTAATATACAATTAATTAATGTAGGCAGTGACCAGCTTGTTGAAACACTATCCCTATTGGGTAATTCGGTAACGAAAGTATCCAGTAGTATTACTATTAACTTTGCCAGCCTTTTAGAGGAAAACCAGCAGTATCGTCTGATTGTAGATAGTGATAGCGTTATTGATATTGCCGGCAATGCTTGGCAAGGTCTGTCAGGTGAAAGCTTAATATTTATTACTGCTAACGAGCCTCCTAGCGCTAATAACGATGAGGCTACGATAGATGAAGATAGCGAAATAGCGATAGATGTACTTGTTAATGACCGCGAAGAGGAAGACGATTTAGATGTCGCAAGTTTGTCGATTGATACAGCGCCTCTCAATGGTACTGCGATTGTAAACACCCAAACAGGCATTGTTACTTATGCTCCTACGGCTAATTTTAACGGTTCTGATAGCTTTACATATACGGTTGCTGATACGCAGGGTAGTGTTTCAGCTCCAACAACCGTGGCTATTACAGTAAACCCTGTAAACGATGCGCCCGAGGCGGTAAGTGATAGTGTTTCTACAGAAGAAGAGCAACAGCTCGTTATCACAATTTTAGAAAACGATGCTGATGTGGATGAAAGCAGTAATTTAGAATCTAACATCATCGACCCCACATCTATTGTTATAGAAGTTCAGCCTGGTTCTGGTGTAGTTACTATCGTTGATGAAGCTACCGCCCAAGAAAATTCAGAGTTACAAGTTGGGCAGGTAATTTATATTCCCGACGTGAATTTCTTTGGAGCTGATACCTTTAGCTATACCGTGAAAGATACCTTGGGTGCTGTTAGTAATACCGCAACGGTAACGGTATCTGTGGGAGGCGTTAACGATGCGCCGGTTGCAAATGACGACAGCGCAACAACCATTGAAGATGAGTTGGTTGTTATAGCGGTTACTGCGAACGATACTGACGGCGAAGGAGAAATAGATACCCAAAGTGTAACCATTGCTCAGCAGGGGCAACTAGGTAATGCAACGGTAGATGGCAATACGGGTGAAATAACCTATACACCAAACTTAAATAGTTTCGGTACTGACACGTTGCGCTACAGCGTAAAAGACAGTGAGGGTTTAATGTCTAACCTCGCTACTGTCACCATTGAAATTCTGCCAGTGAATGATGCGCCACAGGCTGCTGATGACAGCTTCACTTTATCTGTGCGCTCACCCTCAATTCTGAACGTAACTGATAACGATCTCGACCCTGATAGTGCAGAACAACCAACTAACAAGATAGACATTGAAAGTGTTACTGTACTTTCACCTGCCGAATACGGCGAAATAGAGGTAGATACTCAAACTGGTTCATTGATTTATACGCCTTTCGATACTGCCTCAGACGAAACTGATACATTTACCTATCAAGTGGCTGATACCGAAGGCGCGTTGTCTAACGTTGCAACAGTGTCGGTAGTGTTACAGTTGCAGTCTACGGGCGTGGTTGCTAACGACGACAATGCAGAAACACAAGAAGACAATGCAGTTGCCGTAAACGTCTTAGCTAACGACGGTGATCCTACTCGAGTATTAAACCCAGCAAGCATAAATATTGTGGTGCCCGCCACAAACGGTATGGCACAAGCCGGTGCTGATGGATTAATTACCTATACACCTAACGAAAACTTTTTTGGAGAGGATAGCTTTACTTATACTGTTAAAGATACCAGTGGCGATACGTCAAATGCAGCTTTAGTTTCTGTTAGTGTAGCTCCAGTTAACGATGCCCCTACTATTGCTGGTACGCCAAGAACCTCAATAATTTCAGGAAATATCTATCAATTTAAACCTTCGGCATCTGATATAGACAGCAGCGTGTTAACGTTTAGCATTGAAAATAAACCGGTATGGGGCGCGTTTGATGCTAGTACGGGAGAGTTAACTGGTACGCCAGCAGAGACTGACGCGGGTTTATACGAAAATATACTAATAACAGTCAGTGACGAAGAAGGATTAAGCGCTCGATTATCGCCGTTCTCTATTGAAGTAATTAGTACCGCATCGCTCACACCTACGGCGTTTAATGCAAACGTGCAAGCCAATGAGGACGAGACGGTATCCATATCGGCACAAGCCACCGACCCCAACAATTTACCGCTTGCTTATGAAATAGTGCAGCAGCCGCAATCTGGAGTACTATCCGGTAGTTTGCCAAATGTAACCTATACCCCTAACGCAAATTATTTTGGAACTGATAGCTTCGAATTTACCGCAAGTAATGGTGAATACACGTCTGCGCCAGCCACTATCGCTATTAACATAGAGTCAGTGAACGATGCACCAATAGCCACAGATGATGAAGCGACAGTAGCGCAAGGACAGTCCGTTATCATTTCAGCGCTTGAGAACGATAGCGATGTAGAAGATGAAAGTATAACCATTGTGCAGGCAACCGTAAGTCAAGGAACGGTTGAGGTTTCCAATGACGAGCTAAACTATTTTGCGCCAAGTAATTTTACAGGTGTTGCAATTATTAATTACACCGTTGCCGATAGTGAGCGTTTAACTGCATCTGCACAGGTTCTTGTTACAGTAACAGCGAGTAATGGCGGCAATTCTACTATTACACTAAGTGTGCCAGAAGATATTAATGTTAATGCGACTGGATTGATAACACGCGTTGCGTTGGGGCAGGCAACGGCAACCGATAACTTCAACAACACTATTCCAGTATCGTTGCAAACGCCGCCTTTCTTCACCCCAGGCAAACATACCGTGGTGTGGCAAGCGCAAAAAGGTGAAGAGGTACAGCAAGAGTCACAACTTGTTACTGTCAATCCAATGGTTAGCATTGAAGCTGCGCAGCGTGCAGAAGAAGGCCGACAGGCTACAATTAATGTCTTCTTAAATGGAGAGGCTCCGTTGTACCCAATAAATATTCCTTACACGGTTTCTGGAACCAGCGACATTAATGATCATAACCTATCTAGCGGAACACTAGTCATAGAGAGTGGTACATCAGCTTCATTAACGGTAGATACGAAAGCTGATGCTATTATCGAAGGTGAAGAGACGTTAGTCGTTACCCTTCAACCATCGCTAAATGTGGGGAACGCACAGCACATACTTACCATTGTAGAGGGAAGTGTAGAGCCAGAATTAGCGTTGTCAGCAGTACAAAGTAATGTGCAAGTAACCACTATTTACCCTCAACTAGGCACGGTAGATGTAACACTTTCAATTGCTAACAAAGAAATTGATGATATCGATTACATAGACTGGAGTGGAACGTCGAGTGAATTAACCGCCTTAGATGTATCGACCTCTGATACTGTGTTTAGTTTTTCACCGAGCTCTCTAAACGCTGGCCTGTACCACGTTAGAGCAGAAGTTGCTGATAAAGCTGGTTTAGTCAGCGTGGCAGAAATCGCTATGATGCTAGATCTCGCACCGCCCCAGTTATCTGAAGAGGATACAGATGGTGATGGTGTGCCTGATAGCCAAGAAGGATATGGCGATGATGACGGTGACGGTATTGCAAATTATTTAGATGCTGTCGGGGCATGTAACGTGCAACCTACCGGCACGGCTAACGCGCCTAACTTCTTTATTGAAGGAGATGCAGGGGCCTGCCTAAGAATTGGCAACACCGCAGCTAGCAACAGAGCGAATGGTGTTGTTGTAGAAGAGAGTAGCGTACCGTCTGATGAAGGGTTTACCAGTATCGGCTATACAATCGACTTTGTAATAAGCGGTTTGCCAAACAAAGGCGCTTCTTACCGCTTGGTTATACCTCAGCAAAATGTCATTCCCAGTAATGCACGTTATCGCAAATATAACGCTGCCCAGATGAGCTGGAACGAGTTTGTAATTAATGGTAACAACGACACAATTCATTCAGCTAAAGGCGAGCAAGGAGTCTGCCCAGCCCCTTCTTCTGCAGCTTGGACTGAAGGCTTAAACGCGGGAGATTGGTGTGTTCGTTTAACAATAAGCGACGGCGGCCCGAATGATGACGATGGCATAGCCAATGGAAGCATTGCAGACCCATCAAGGCTTGCTATTGTTACAAGCGATAACACGAAACCAATAGCAAATGAAGATACGCTCTCAATTAGAACAGGTGACAACGGAGTCTTGAACGTATTGGAAAATGATACCGATGCAGATGGCGATGTGTTATCCATTGTTTCGGTGAATGCTTATCTGGGAGAAGTAAGCCTAGAAAACAATATTATTGTTTATGTATCCCCCGATAACTTTTCTGGTAGCGATACTGTTGTGTATTCAATTTCAGATGGTAAGGGTGGGGTGGATTCCACATTAGCTAATGTACTTGCTAATGTAAACAATGTTCCCGAAGCGCAAAACGATTTGGCCGAAACAGACAATGAAACAGCGGTTACAATAGATGTATTAGCCAATGACAGTGATGCCGACGGTGATATGTTAACTATTTCTAGTGCACAAACGGATACAGGTACGGTAGATATAGTAGATAATCAACTAGTGTTTACTCCTCAGCCCGAAAGCATCGGTTTAGCAACCATTACTTACCGCGTAGAAGATGAAAAAGGAAGTGTGGACGAAGCCAATGTGCGGGTTACGGTTTCGGCAAAAGCGAATGAGCCTCCACAGGCTCAAAACGACTCCGCGAGTACAGATGAAAATACAGCGGTTTCTGTGAATGTGTTGGCGAACGATTCAGACCCTGATGGTGACGAACTCTCTATCGTAAGTGCCACTGCCTCGGATGGAGCTGTGAGTATTCAGGGCAGCAATTTAGTGTTCACACCATCAACTGGCTTCATTGGTACTGCTATTGTTGACTATACCATTACAGACGGTGTTAACGAGGCCAGCGCTGTATTAACTGTGCGAGTAATTAAACCAGTAAGCAAATCAAGCGGCGGTAGTATGTCACTAGGATTGATGTTGATGTTGTTTATGTTTTTGTTGTATCGAATGCTTGACGGGCGAGGGTGTAAAAGGGTGTGGTCGAACGTTAAAAAATAATGTGAGCACAAAGCTAATTGAACTGACAATAAAATGTAGGCGGTGCAAATACTGCACTGGGAGAAATAACCATGTTTTATAAAATTAAAGAAGTATCGATCTACCCTATTACGGTGGTGCTTTTAGTGCTACTTACGAGTACAACGCATGTCTCGGCCGATCAAGATGAAGAAGCAATAGAGCCTTATGAACTAAAGCAGCGTTTAGAACAACATAAGCGAAAGACCGAGCTTGAACATAGTCTACAGGGCACGCTTTCAGTGATGCCATCTCGCGAGCATATCGATATTGCAGCATTCGAAAACTATGATGAATTTGTTATCACGGTAACTGGTAAGCAAGGTTTTACTAAACAGATTAAGAATACCTACGGCAGCCTCGATATCTACGATTTAGATTTACCCTATGATGGGAAGTACACTTACGAAGTATTAGGTATAAAATATACAAATGAAGAAATAGCCGATGTAATAAATAACGGTAGAGGCGAGAACGCGTCTACAACGATGGCGATTTCTCACAAAATATCAGGGCAATTTGAAATCGTTAATGGGGAGGTGTTGGTACCCAAAGCACTTGAAGAACCCCAGCCTGAAATTTTACCGAAAAAAAATACTAAGACCGCCGATACCTTTTCGTTGTTTGGAGGAAAGCAATAATGAAAGTTAAAAATAAAATATTATCAGTGTCGACAATCGCCACGCTTTCATTTTTAGCAAGCCAATCAACCGCAGACCAGGTGTTTAACGATGAAGTAATCATCGTTGCAAGCTTATGTGTAGGGGTAGATTGTGTAAATGGTGAAAACTTTAATTTTGATACAGTTCGATTAAAAGAAAACAATTTACGAATTAAATTCCAAGATACCAGCAGTACTTCTTCTTTTCCGTCTGTTGACTGGCAGCTAACGGCTAACGATTCTGGTAACGGAGGTCAAAACTATTTTGCGATAGATAACGTAGATTCCAGCCAAACCCCTTTCAAAGTGGCAAGTGGTGCTAAAACTAATGCGTTATATATTGCAGACAGTAGCTTTGTAGGATTGGGAACGTCAGCGCCTTCAGTCAACCTGCACTTGAAAAGTGGCAACTCGCCAGCATTGCGGCTAGAGCAAGATGGCTCGAGTGGCTTTTCGGCTCAAACTTGGGATGTTGCTGGTAATGAGACTAACTTTTTCGTTCGCGATGTGAGCAATGCAAGTCGTATTCCTTTCAAAATAGTGCCCGGTGCACCCTCTAATAGTATCTTTGTCGCTAACGATGGTGACATAGGCTTTGAGACGTCTACCCCTGATGGTATTTTTGATATAGCTCATCCTGCTGACGTCAACGACCATGCCGTGTTGGTAAGTTCAACCGGAAACTTTGGTATAAATGTTGAAAATGGTTTTTTGCCTTCAGCCTTGTTCGATGTACAAACATTTAATGGCCTAAGCGGCCTCGCTGTGAAAAGTGATGGAAGTGTTGGTGTTGGCACAAGCTCTCCAACTGGAAGGTTTGAAGTGATGTCACTTGATGCCAACAGTAGCTACTTTAATATCAGTAACAATGGTGTATCCGAATTCAAAAGCGCTTTTGTTGATAGCAATTCTGTAAGTTGTGCAGGAAGCATACCTTGCGGAGCATTTTCACCTCTTATGACCGTAGAGGATATAAGCAATAGCGGAAGTGGTCGTATGCTCTTAAAGTTGAAGAACAGTGCGCCGTCGTGGCTTGGGTTTGAGAATACGACATCAAATGAGCAATGGTTTATCGCGAACTCGCCGTCAGCTTTAAACTTTGCTTTTGCCGAACTTGATAATGGGGGCTTAACGGTCCCGTTACAGTTGTATAATAACGGTGATGTAAAAATGGCCGGTACTTTATACGCCAACTCAAGTAAATATTTAAAAGAAAATATTTCAGAAGTAAGTTTTAATGAAATTCTTGAGTCAGTTCAGTCATTGCCAGTATATACTTGGAATTATATTGGCAAAGATCAGGAAGCAAGACACATAGGTCCTATGGCTCAAGATTTTTATGAACTATTTGGGCTAGGACGTGACGATGAGCATATCAGTAGCTTAGATGTGAACGGTGTTTCTTTGGCTGCTATCCAAGCCTTATATGCTCGAATAAAAGAGTTGGAGAAGCAGGTTAATTCGCTTAAGAACGAATGAGTTGTACGCTTGTTGGGTATATTGCAATCATTAATTTGTAAACGGAGTGTTTTTTGCAGTTTGATTTAGATAAAGACGGGCTTATTGGGCCGTTTAGCTTAGATAATAAGGAATTAATTGAATATTTTTTATCTGATTTAGAACAGACAGGAAACTATAAGAATATTCATGTTACAAATCCGCTTTGCTTGCGCCTAGTGTCGGATAAGATGATTTCTGAGAGCATTAGTCAGAACATCTTTGGTAATTTAGTTTTATGGCGGACGAACTGTTTCGAAAAAGAAAGAGGATCAAAAGAAATTGGATGGCATCATGATCGGCATTTCGAAGATGGCGATGAGATGTTAGATTTCGCGAATATCAGAAATCATTTTTCTGTTTTAATAGCGCTAAATGATATGGACGAAACCAGTGGTTTAATGGAGTTTGTTTTAGGGTCTCACAAACCGGTTAGCGGCTTTGAGCGTTCCTTGGCACCTTTTCATGCAAAAACGCTTGACGAACATTTCATTGAGTTACCTGAGCATTTATTAGCTAGACGTATACAAGTACCAATGAAAAAAGGGCAATTCCTTATCTTCCACTCGGGAATTATTCATCGAAGCCTTGCCTCAACAAGTGATAATCGGCGCTATTCACTCGCCGCGCGACTGTGTCGTAACTTTAATAACATTCCGCCTGCTTTGGCTTTGCCAACCGATATTTTTCCTTACCCATTCCCTTCTCATCTATCAGATCAACTTCAAGGAAAAGTGATACTAGTTACAGGTGGCTCAAGTGGAATCGGGAAGAGTATTGCAAAGGGGTTGTTGAAAGAACGTGCTCATGTTGTGATAACTGGAAGGAATAGCAGTAAGTTGCAAAACGCTGTTGAAGAGCTTCAACAATTTGCTACTTCTTCTAAAATCATTGGTGTCAATGCAGATGCCTCAAACTTGGAGGAGATGCAGACTCTTTTTCGGGATGTGCGGCATAAGTTCGGCGGAATTGATGTGGTTTTTGTTAACGCAGCTACGAATTCTGTGTCTGGAGGAATATTGGAGGTAGACATTGAACGTTGGCAGAATGAAGTTTCTGATAATATATCTGCCAGCTTTATTACCTCGTCTTTGGCTGCTAAATACATGAGGATGGGGGGGAACTTAATTTTTATTGGATCAGCAATCGGGCATTCCGGTGGGGCTTGTAATTCTGCGTATTCTGTATCGAAAGGAGCTATTCGCGCGCTTAGACTATCTTTGTCAAAAGAGCTGAAGGCAAAATCTATTAATGTTAACGAGTTGATTCCAGGTTCTGTGAGCACAGATATGAATCCGAACGGTGACAAATCACCCGATGAAATTATTGAACTTGCAACAGTCCTAGCAAAACAGAATCTTAAATATGGTGCTAACGGCCAGTGCTTGTCTCTCAAATCAGCACCTTTTTGACGCTGATTATGATTGCACATATCTTCATTTTTGACTTAAAGGTAGGCATTACACGCTTGTGTTAAGCCGATGTGATGATAGTTCAAAAGGTTGCGGTATTGAAATTTACTACAAAAGATTACAGTTTATACAAGTCAGAGAGCTCTTTGAACGCTTGGATATGCTGCATCTGTATCGTTTTCTTTTGTTGTCTTCATAAAGTAGCTGGTGCTCAGGTTATTCTTTCAAAGGATACTATGCCCTACTCAGATGGAGGCTTAGATACGAAACTGAAGCATGTCATCCGCGAGAGCGAAGTGAATACAATCTACACTGATAAAGCACAAGCTGTTGCGAAGATAAACCTAGGTCAGAAACTCTTTTTCGACAAAATACTTAGCGGTAGCCAAGATATCTCATGTGCCACCTGTCACCACCCCACAACAAACTCGGGCGATGATCTTAGCCTCTCTATTGGCGTTGGGGGGCAGGGCATCGGTTATTCAAGAGAACTTGGCGAAACACGCCGGCTAATTCCAAGGAATGCTCCAGAAATATTTAATCGTGGCGCTACGGGATGGCGAACGATGTTCTGGGATGGTCGAGTTGAAATTACCCCAGACGGCAAAATGCTTTCCCCCGCGGATGATAAATTACCAACAGATGTTTTAGAAAATGTGGTGGCAGTGCAAGCCATGTTTCCAGTTACTTCTAGGCAGGAAATGCGTGGCCGAAAGGGGGATGTCGATATAGAAGGCAAGCCCAATAGCTTGGCCGCTATCGGTGATACCGACTTTGAAGAAATGTGGGCCCGCGTAATGGCGCGAATTGTGGCTATTCCAAAGTATATAGAGCTGTTTAAACAAGCATACCCTGAAGTGTCGGTTGAAAAGTTGCACTTTGCGCACGCTGCCAATGCTCTAGCAGCTTTCCAAATACATTCGTTTGCTTTTGAAGATAGCCCGTGGGACGAGTTCTTAAAAGGTAATACCCATACGCTTTCAGAAAAAGCAAAGGAAGGCGCCGTTCTTTTTTATGGTCGCGCAGGCTGTGCTTCATGTCATAGCGGAACATTAATGACAGACCAAAAATACTATAATATTCTTGTTCCGCAGATTGGGCCGGGTCACCGAGATAGTGCAGGTTTTGACATAGGCCGCGCTCGGGAAACAGACAAAAAAGAAGATGCTTTTGCGTTTCGAACTCCACCATTACGTAACGTAGCTAAGACCGGCCCTTACATGCACAACGGTGCCTATACCTCTTTATACGACGTAATTAAGCATCATATTAACCCTCTTGAAATGTTACAAGAATACGATGCATCACAGCTTGATGATGGCCTAGAAAAAACATTTCGGTTGAATACATCGACAATATTAGTAATGTCTCAAACATTTTCATCTGAAGTGAATGTGGTCCCCAGCCTCACTGAACACGAAATTGAGCAATTGATCGCTTTTTTAAACAGTTTAACGTCACCTTCGACAAAGAATTTGTCTCATCTTGTACCCGATTCTGTACCAAGTGGCTTACCGGTCGACCGTTAGCCTTTGATTTCTGGAGAAATGGATGTTCTATATGTTTTTACAACGTAAATTTTTCCTCTTGAGTGTTATCTTTCTTCCTCTTCTTTTAATTGTGACTGATAGCAAAGCAAGCCCTGCAACCTCCATTGCTGCGCCAAATACAATCCACGCGGAACCTTTGATTACTGCTCAGCAAAGCTCAGCAAAACTTTTTACTCGGTTAGAAGAAATCGAGACCGGAATTCAATTCAAGAATAAGCTCTCATTAAAAAATCAACGTAACTTTACGTTTAACGGTGCAGGTTTAGCGTCCGGCGATTTTGATGGTGATGGGGTGGTCGACATTTATTTAGTTACAGAGGAAGGGCAAAGCAAGCTATACCGAAACCTTGGTGGTTTTATATTTGAAGATGTAACTGAGAAAGCGGGGTTAAACCAGGATGAAAATGGGTTCGGGATTGGCGCATACTTTGCGGATATTGATAACGACCGTGATTTAGACTTGTTCCTTACGAACTGGAATAAGTCTAACCAACTTTATCGAAATAATGGTGATGGTACGTTTACGGATATAACCCAAAAAGCAGGGCTAAGTTACAACGGCGGCGCAACGACCGCTACCTTTGCCGATTACGATAGAGATGGCGATTTAGATTTTTTTGTTGCTACCTATCGCGCATCCGACTTGGCTGCTGAAATTGGCACCCCCAAGCTAGAAATGAAAGACGGTAAAATTGTCGTCCCAGACAATCTTAAAAGCGCCATTGAGCTATTTGAAACCCAAAAAGGCTTGAGCGTTCGCCAATTAGGTGAGCCCGATTTACTTTATCGAAATAATGGCGATGGCACTTTTACTGAAGTTGCTGAGGAAGCGGGCATTTCCGGGGGATATTGGGGATTATCAGCTTCGTTCAGTGATGTCGATAACGATGGCTGGCCCGACTTGTACGTGACCAACGATTTTTGGTCTCCAGACACATTTTATCGCAATAATGGAAACGGTACGTTTTCACTTATAGAGGCCAACAAGTTACAGCAAACCCCTATGTTTGCCATGGGGATGGACTTTGGTGACATTAATAACGATGGCTTTATGGAGGTTTTTGTCGGCGATATGTTAAGCAAAGATGCGACATTACGCCTTACGCAGCACGGTTTAATGGATACCACTTTGCCGCCAGATGAGGCTGCCGCGCAGGTTATGCACAATGGGTTGTTTCTTAATAATGGGGATGGCTCATTCAGTGAGATTTCTTGGATGGCTGGCGTGGCGTCGAGCGATTGGACATGGTCTACCAAATTCATAGACGCTGACTTAGACGGCTATGAAGATCTTCTGATAAATAACGGCATGATAGGTGATTTAATGGACAGCGATGTGCTGGCCAATATTAACTTACCCCAGTTTAAAAATGCCCCAGCTTATTACGACGGCTATCCTAAGTTAGCAACGCCCAATGTCGCGTTTCGTAATAATGGGAATCTTACTTTTAGCGACGTCTCCAAAGAGTGGGGCGTTAACCATGAAAGTATTGCTCATGGCGCAACGTTTGCCGATTTTGATAACGATGGCGACCTAGACAAAATCGATAGTTTCATGAATGAGCAGGTAGGTATATATCGCAACAACGCGCAAAATAATAGGTTGTTAATTGAACTAGTTGGTTACCGCTCTAATTCCTTTGGTATTGGTGCAAGGGTAACGGTGACCACACCAGATGGTAAAACACGAACCCGGCAAATGAGCACCTCTGGTGGCTACTTGTCTAGCCATGAGCCTGTTTTAGTTTTCGGCTTAAATAAGCACAGAACAATAAAGCATATTGAAGTGGAATGGCCCTCGGGTCACTATCAAAAATTCAGTTCAGTGGATAACAAGCCTTTGTTAGTAAACCAGAGAATTACTATCGCTGAACCTGATGAGGCAACAAGCGTTCCCCCACCCCAAATGCTAGTAGCCACAAACACGCAATTTACAGAAGTCGGTTTAACTTTGGGCATCGACCGAGCGCATATTGAAGCGAACTTTGATAATAGACAGTACAAAGGCTACGACGATTTCGAAGAGCAACCATTGTTACCAAGGCGGTTGTCGGCAATCGGCCCGGGCGTAGCATGGACGGATATGGATGATGATGGCGATGATGACCTGTATATAGCCGGAGCACATAAGCAGGCGGGTATGGTTTATCAAAATAATGGCGATAAGTTTGAGTCAATTTCAAATCGGTTAACACCTTCAGAATTAGAAGAAATAGCAACGGTATGGCAAGCCAATGGTTCTTTTATTTCTAGTTTCAGTAAGTATGAAACGCCCAATGCGCCTATCGCAGCCATATTAGGTGGTGCTCAAGCTACACAACTCATCGGTAAAGAATCTGGAGGCGCACTGGCGTTAAGCGATATAGACGAGGACGGTGATCTTGATCTTTTCGTCGGTGGCCGAGCATTACCAAACCAGTGGCCTCTGCCAGCTTCAAGCCGCTTATATCGCAACGATGGCAACAACTACACAGACGTTACAGCAGACGTTGCGCCGGGCCTTCTACATCTGGGGCTTGCTACCGGGGCTATGTGGTTAGATATAGATAATGATAGCGATAGCGATTTATTGATTGCTACTGAGTATGGCCCTGTACGCTTATTTGTAAACAATCAAAATAAGTTTGAAGAAAGGACTGCTACGGCAGGCCTAGATAAATGGTATGGCCTTTGGACAGGTATAACTGCAGGCGACTTCAATGAGGATGGTTATATGGATTTTGCCGCAGCCAACTGGGGGCTGAATACTCGATACAGCGCATCTGAACAGTATCCACTTATGCTGTATGCTGGCAACATTGATGGCGACGGTGATTTAGACATTATTGAAGCTGAATACGTTGATGGTGTATTGCGGCCAATGCGCGAGCGCGGCATGGTTGGCGCTGAAATGCCGTTTGTATACGAAAAGTTTGATACGTTTCGAGCCTATGCAGAGGCGTCGCTGATAGACGTATTCGACGAACGTCTTGAGCAAAATGATGTTATGACACTCTATGCCAATACGCTAGAACATGCTGTTTTCATTAATAACGGTAAGGGCGGCTTTGACAAGAAAGCATTACCCGGCCTAATACAAGCCATGCCTGGGTACGGGATAACCTCTGCAGATTTTAACAACGACGGCCATGAAGATTTATATCTTGTGGGTAATTTTAGTCACAATGATCATGAATTTAGGCAATTTGCTGGTGGTATAAGCTATCTGCTTGAAGGCAATGGTGACGGAACGTTTAATGAAATACCCTCTACCAAAAGTGGATTGTTTGTACCCTATGATGGACGTGGTGTGGCTGTAAGCGACTATGACAAAGACGGTTGGGTCGATATTGCCGTTGGTGTAAACGATGAACGCCCGCTTTTATTTAACAATAATGGGGCAAACGAAAGTTGCGCCATTACGCTTGCACTTACCGGCAAACAGCCTAATCCATTGGCCATTGGTGCCCGTGTAGAAGTAATTAGAGGTAACAAAAGTAAAACAGCACGAGAGATACAGGCGGGAAGTGGATATTTCTCGCAAAACAGTACTGCTCAGTTATTTGGTCTTGGGCGCAATGACGAAGCTACAGTAAAGATTGTTTGGCCAAATGGCGAAGTAACGAAAAAGACTGCGGTTCAATGTGGTTCTTTTAAGGTTACACAGTAAAATTTTAAAAGTTAATGTTTAAGAGAAGAAGAGGAGTCGAAGACAGCACATTATTGACCACTTCTCCGCTTTGAGCATTGTTGAATATGAATTTATGGATGGCATATGTTATCGTTCTTCGCTGGTAAAAGAGCATTACAATACACTCTCGGCTGCCAGCTTTGTTGCTCAGCATTATACTAATAGGGTTTACAAGGCATGGCGTTTATGCAGAAGTGAGGCTGACAAGGAAGCGTTGTTTAAGTTGTGCTACTTAGTGAAGTTTGGCGGAGCGGTATTATCAAACAACACCAAAATTACTAAGTCGCTTATTCAAATAATGCTCAAGCCCCCAAGTTCTCTAGTGCTAGGAAAGGGGTATATGGGGATAGGCTCAAAAGTTGTCTTTGCTATGCCAAACCACCCCTTGTTAGTGGCAATTCTCAACTACGCTATTCAAAATCTACTGAATAGAAGTAGATTGCCAAGCTTATATACCACGGGTAGTTTGTGCTGGGCCAAAATGTACTGCGAATATGCATCTGTAATGCAAAAGCGGGGCACACCTCTAGATGTGCGAGTTTTAAGTGCAAGAGAAGTTGAGGCGCTATCTATCTAGCTTAAAGGAAGCTGGTGTAGGTAAAGTTGTGAAAACCTTTATCTATCACTTCATAAGTTCTCTCACTCTAACCGTGTTAGCCCACTTTGATGCCTCAAAGCGGGCTAACGCGAGCAAAACTAAAAGTTTCCGTTCTCTACTTCTTCGGTTGCAAAGTGCTCTATGTCTAAAGGAAGGGCTGTGCTGGAAGAGTCAATACGTTGCTCTGTTCCTGTACCGTACTGTTGAATAATAGCGGCTTTTTCCATTTTCGACATAATGGGTGACGCAGTAAATACGTCTGTTGCATAACTGCCAAAGCCTTTTCGTAATATCTGGTTATATCTAGTACTAAGCACATAAATCCCTGAAGCGCTATCTCGTCTAACTGCTATGTCCGTTATTCCGTCACCATCGTAATCTTCAACGACAGGTATATCTGTTGGTTGGGAACCAAAAAACGTGCGATAAATTTTACCGGTTGATGAATGCTTTATAAAAAAGCTTCCTATACTTGGACGCCTGACCGCGATGTCGTCTATACCGTCGCCATCAAAGTCACCATGTACCGGAATATCTTCTTCTTTTGAGCCAAAATAGATCTCGGTGTAATCGCCGCCTTTGTCGCTAGCGTGTGAGTAGCCGTCAGATTTGTACAGATACCATACACCTGTGGCTGGATTTCGGTAGCCAATATCATCAATACCATCACCGTCAAAGTCAGCTACTGTAGGAATAAAACCGCTGCTAAATCGCGTTGCCTTTCGCAGCACCTCACCAGTTCCTGTGAACTTAATAAGCCAGTGACCAGTGCTAGGCCTTGCAATCGCGATGTCAGTTAACCCGTCACCGTCGTAATCTGCAGGTACGGGGATATCTCCATCTTGATTGCCGAAATACGTTTGTTCTTTCATAACTCCTGACAAAGTAGCCAGAGTCCAAATATGGCTTTCTTGGGAATAAAGTAAGATGTCGGGGGTATCATTGCCATCTAAAAACGCCATAAAAGGCACAACGCTGTTATCGGTGCTATTAATAAGGTGACGCTCTATTCCGTTGCCGAGTATGGGCGATGTCACTAAGCTTCGTGTTGAGCCGTGCCTGTAAAAAACCAAATCTGCATTTTTAAAACCGCTGATGTTATGATTAGAAGAGCGCGTTATATTATTTTGCGAACCCAGTACCAGTGTCAGTGATGCGGAATCAGGATGAGCTCTGTATTGATTTTCAGCACCAACTATTCGAAGTGCTATGTATTGAAGTGAGTTATGATGCTCGGCTCGTCCTTCGATTCCAGTAACGTTTAAATAAAATTCTTTTTCAGTTTCGCCTGGTTCGAACTCAATGAATGCCGGTGGATTATTAATGTAACGGAGCGCTCCGGGTGTAAGTTCATCCCACTCTAATTTTACAGTAAGGGCTTCATAGGTGTTATTCTCGCGATGAAGCTTCACAATATAGTTGTCGTCAGAAACAAGGTAGCGATAATCCTCGTCAAAGAATATTACGGGTAATTCCTGATATATTATAAAGATTTTACTTTGTAACATCTTCGTAATTGTTATGTTGGCAGTAGCATGATACTCAAACCCTCCCTTTCCCTCTATTCGTACTTTGAAGTCTTTGTCTTCACTTTCATATGCTCCAAATAAGGAGGTGGGAATTTCTAAAATTTTGAATCGCTCTCCAGGTTGAAAGGTTACCGTCTCTTCTACAGGAATATAGTCTGTATAACTAATCGCGCTGCCATCTTCTGTACGTATGAGCAAGTCTAAACTGCCAGATATACTCCCTTCGCGTACCAAGCCAATTTGGGCTGTATCACCTTCAACGACAGGGGCGAATTCTCCTACTAGTTCAACTGTGTTCCCTGCTAAGCCTGCGTTGTCTGTGGGGTCTGTACCATCCTCTATTTCCTTTCTATTAGGGATTTTGTCGCCGTCAAAATCTTCATTTTCAGTCTCTTCGTTACATAAATAATCATCGATAAAAAAATTTCTCCATGCGCGGTTTGGGTCATGTTTTAAATAGTCGATCTGCCAACAATACGGCTTATTATCGAAGTAACTAGACCTGTAAAAGAAATGAATATTTTTTAAAAATGGTAGGCGAAATAAGCTGGATATGTCTTTAATTTCTGGCGATGTGCTTATGGATAACGTAGTCAACCGTGGCATGGTTTTAACAAAGTCGATATTGTCTTGCTGAATATTATTTAGCCACAATTCTTCAAGCGTAGGTAAGGAAGGCCAGTTTTCAGAGCTTACGTTTTCGCTGTTTTCAATAACAAGGGTGTGCAGTAATGGTAAGCTAGTTAATACTCCTAAAGGCGATGAGCCAATATCGCCTAGGCGAAGTGTCATCAAATTAGGTAAGCCCTTTACAAACTCTAAACTGTTGAGCTGTGAACCAGTCAAATCTAATCGTTGCAAATTTGGCAGAGGAGGTATAGAGGGGTTTGCAAGGTCATTTCTACCTACATCCAGCACCTCTAGTTGAGTTAATTTGTCTACATTTAGCGAAGATAGTTTACTTCCGTATAGCTTGATTCTCCTCAGGCTAGTCAATTCGCTAATACCACTCATGTCAGAAATTTGGCTAAAGAAGGCTCTTAATTCAGTCAATGACGTAAGCTTGGATAAAGCATCGAGAGAAGTGATGTTTGTTTCATCTAATCTTAGGGTTAAGAGGTTGGGGAAATCTAGCTCCTCATTTGGCAGTCTAAGAGGAGCATTCCCGCTTAAAATAAGTTCTTGTAAACTAGATAAATTAAGTATCCCGCTAATGTCCTCTATTTCGTTATCGCCTAAAGCTAAATTCTTCAAACTTGGGTGGTTAGAAAACACAGGAGCTTTTGTTAAATGAGTGTTCCATAGACTTAAAGCGTATAGTTGAGGTAACGCATCAACAATGTTCTGCGCATCTTCATCAGTTAAGTTGAAGTTTTGTAAACCGAGTACAGACAATCCATTAAGCTTTTTTAAATCTGTAATTCCTTTCAGAGGTGAGATTTCGCTATTCGCGTCATTAATTATGTCTACTTTTAATAAAGAAACAAGGCTACTGAGTTCACTTAAGTCTGAAATATTTGTTTGATGAAGTGTTAACTCCCTTAAACCACTAAAGTGTCTTAAGCCGTTTAAGCTAATGATGCTCGGTATGTGGCAGGTTAGCTCTTTAATTTCTGAGGCATATAAAAGATTGGCTGAAGCATTAATTTTCGACTGCAAACATTGCTTTAGCGCTATGTCTTCAATCAAACCGAGCGCTTCACTAGCGCTAAACTGTGGGTTATTAGTGTTACCTGTGCTTGTTGCTATGCCTGCAATACGGTTGACGGCTTCCACCGCATCACTACCAAAATTGTCTTTAGTATGCTCAACCCCGCAAGGAATGTCTCCGCATTGCAGGTCGGGACTAGAAAATAGAGGAATGAGGGTTGTTTCGTTTGTATCGTAGGCCATTATTGTGTTGAAGCCGTCACTGCTAGGCAACGGTACTCTATAACCCACGCCAAAGTCGAAGTCTGCTCCCACCTCGCCTGCATCTCTTGAGTGGCTGAGCCCTAAATTATGCCCAATTTCGTGAGCGAAAACGTCAGCAGGAGAATGTGTGCCTGTTACGCTGTAATGTCCACGCTTGACGTCAAAAGGGATAAAATGTGGGTAGAGAGTGGATATTCCCCCGCTAGCGAAAGTTAATGGGGTAGTCGGTGCAAAAATAACGGAAACGGCATCAGCTCCTAACTTGTCTCTTTCTTGTGCAATGTTAGTAAATGGCGGTACTTGATAAATTAGATCGTCTATCAATACTTTCATATTGTCATAGCTTACATCAACTTCCATCGTAGCAAGTATGTTGACTCTTACATTGATGTCCGATGCGTTGAATACTTCGTTGGTGTAGGTGGTGCGATGATCGATAAACCCTTGGGGGTCATTGTTCATATCTTCAAGTGAATTGCTGGTGTAAAGCATAAGAAGGTCAAAAATGGGTATGTCTGACTCAATGTTGTTAGTAATCGCCTCTGGCGCAATCTTGGCAGGTGTTTGTATGTTCGAACTAGGCGATAGAATATGATGTTTAGAAAGACCTTCTCGGGTAGGGTCTCTCTGTACCACATCGGTAGTTAGCGCAATGGGACTATTAGCGTTAGCCAACGCAAGAGGTTCATTTTTTATTAAAGAAACACTATTCCAATTGCCGGATGCGCTGTATTGGCCACCTGGTAGAGACAGCGTCATAAACACGCTTTTGTCAGTTATGGTTATGGTTGATAAAAGAGAAACACCTTTCCAAGTGCTACGTAATACCAGCGTTTCTGACCCGAATTGACCAGTTACTTTCTTCTCGATGGTTGCGTTTTGCGAGTAATTCGGCAGATTTAAAAGCAAAGTATCGCCTTCAACACTGCTGCTAAGCTGAGAAGCGTCTATTGATAATAGATTACCTTTAATAGAATGTTTGGCAGTATCGGCCATCGGTTCGGTATGAGCAGATGTGCTAAATACCGAGGGTGGCTCAATGGGTAATTGAAAAAGCGATAGTGCGTCTTGTGAAAAAGCTGAGCAATGAACGAAAAATAAACTGGCTGCGGCAAGTGCCATTTTCATCGTGGTACATCCTTATACTGAAACTGTCTGATACTTTTCGATGTTTGAGTATAATGGATGTTTTAAAAAATGACAGCAATCGAGTAGTGGCCCGACGTCTTCATCTACATCTTTTAGATCGCGATACTTAATATCCCTCAGTCTTGTCATAAAAAGTGTTTAAAGTAATTCAGTGTTTGATTAATAAAACTGAATTATTGATAATTGATGTAACTTTAGGGAATTGGCAAGTGAATACAATGAAAACAGTTTTTGTTGCAGGTCACCGTGGAATGGTCGGCGCTGCTATAGTAAAACAACTTGAGGCGCGAAATGATGTAAATCTTATCACGCGCACTCGCGCAGAGTTAGATTTAACCAATCAGTCAGCCGTTGCTGATTTTTTTGCATCTAATGATATTGATGAGGTGTATTTAGCTGCCGCAAAAGTGGGCGGAATACATGCAAATAATACTTACCCTGCTGAGTTTATTTATGAAAACTTGATGATAGAAGCGAATATCATCAATGCTGCTCACTTCAATAATGTGCAAAAGCTTCTGTTTTTGGGCTCGAGCTGTATTTACCCAAAATTTGCTGAACAGCCGATGACCGAAACCGCCTTACTTACAGGTGTGTTAGAGGAAACTAACGAACCTTATGCTATTGCTAAAATAGCGGGCATTAAATTATGTGAAAGCTATAACCGCCAGTATGGTCGAGACTATCGCTCTGTAATGCCAACCAATTTATATGGGCCTAATGATAATTTTCATCCAGAAAACTCACACGTTATTCCAGCATTGCTACGTCGTTTCCATGAAGCAGCGCAGCGTGGTGACAGTGAAGTAGTGGCTTGGGGAAGTGGTAAGCCAATGCGAGAGTTTTTGCATGTTGACGATATGGCTGCAGCTAGTGTTCACGTAATGGAGCTAGATTGCGAAACTTATCAAGCCAATACACAACCGATGCTTAGTCATATTAATGTAGGCACTGGAGAAGACTGCACTATTCGCGAATTGGTTGAAACTGTTGCGAAAGTTACCGGGTTCAATGGCAACATTGTGTGGGATACAACCAAACCTGACGGTACGCCGAGAAAGTTAATGGACGTGTCAAGGCTTCATGCTCTTGGCTGGAAGCACACTCATGATCTAGAAAGCGGTTTGATTAACGCCTACAAGTGGTTTCTTGATAACCAAGACAATTTCCGAGGGCTGTAGAGAATAATGGCGTTTTTGGATAAGGAAGTATTTACTACGGTTATTGATAGTACGCCGCTTGTATCTATAGATTTGGTCGTAGAAAACGAACACGATGAGATACTTTTAGGCCGTCGTACTAACAGGCCTGCGAAAGGTTATTGGTTCGTACCTGGCGGTCGTATTCTTAAAAACGAAAAGTTATCAAATGCTTTTCAGCGCCTTACTCTTCATGAGCTTGGGAAAAGTTTTCAAATTGAAGACGCTCAGTTTTTAGGGCCTTATGAGCATTTTTACGATGACAGCGTGTTTAGCGAAGAAATATCCACACACTACGTCGTATTGGGTTATAGACTTTCGGTGCGCTCTACTGAACTTAAACTTCCTCTAGAACAGCATAATGCTTACGAGTGGTTCACAAAAGAATCACTGTTAAGTTCAGATTCGGTGCACCGTCACAGTAAGTGGTATTTAGACCGCACGGCGGTGTAAAAGTTAAACGTCCTCTAAATAGGCGCTTTTGCTGATGGTGCACGACACCTGCACCGTGTTATTCTCTGCAATTATTTGTTCTTATTACGCTCTATAGGGTTAGGAAGTATGTCAAAACAACAGGAAAAGCAGTTTTTAGCTGCTTTGGAGCAACAATTCACTCAACATTATTCGAATCGCTTAAGTGAAGCTAACAATAGTATACAAGAGAATTCACGTTGTTTGGCTGAGCTAGCCGCAAAGATTAGTGTTATCGAAGCACTTTTGCTTGAAGAAAGAGAAATAAAAGTTACTGATGATATTCAGCTTTTAGCGTCCACACTCCACTTAGACGCAGAAAATTTTGCTCCAAACGAAAATTTACTCGATTTAGAATTTCACAATGGCAAGGCTTTTCACTGGACAGGCGAAAACCCACGTATAGACTTCCCTCTGCTTATCTCACGAGAAGACGAAAAGAGTGTAACTATTTCAATAGTGGCAGTTGTAAAGTCTGAATACATTCAGCAACTGTCAATATTTGCTGATGGTATGCCTTTAAAGTTCGTCGCTAAAGATGAAGAGGGTGTTATAAAGTTAGTGGCGACACTTCCTGCTGAACTTGGCAAAAAAACAGCGACAATGCTTAGTGTTTTACTGCCTGATACGGCCAGTCCAGCAGAGCTTGGTACTAGCACGGACACCCGCAAAATGGGCATCGCTATCCAAAGTATTTCCGTAGGAAAAGCGGTTAAGAAACGCTTCAAGTTTGGTAAGTAGTGTTCAGTGAAGTCTAAGCAAGGAAAGCGCAGATTACGCGTAGGCTTGGTGCACAACTGGCCTGGAGCGCGTAATTCTGAGTTAGATATTATTTTACGTATTATCCCAATTTTGCAGAACTTGGGGCACGTGGGTGTAATTATCGACCCTATGGGGCAAGAACTCGATGTCAACGGTGATCGAATAGTGCCAGAGAAAGCGTTCGATAGCTTTGACTTGGTACTCAATTTACATTACCTCAACCCAAAGTTGCTAAGCGGTTTGTCTTATACCGTGAACTGGAACCCACTGACATACATAACTGACAATCCGATAACAAAGCAACCTTTACCAATAAAGCAATTTAACTTTGTAGCAGACGCATTTCGAAGCCATGATAGAGTCCTATCAGCGGGGTCGGACGTTGTTGATAACTACGTAAATGCACTTCGAAATGGAATGCAGCCAAACGGTCTCGCCGCTTCCAAATTATCTTTCCACACAACGATTGCTACACCAGAAAACGTAGATATAACTAACGTTAGCCATCAAAAAGCTAAAGTGTTTTACATAGGCGTGAATTGGGAAAAGCTTTCTCAGAGCAAAGAAAAAGTGGTGCGCCACGACGGCTTATTTGAAACACTTGATGCATCGGGCGAATTTGTTTTTTACGGTCTTAGGGAGCAGTATGGGATCTCGTTATGGGAAGGTATAAAAAACTACAAAGGTGAGCTGCCTTTCGATGGTGGTAAAAGCATAGTCGACGTATCGCGCCAGTGTGGAATAACCTTGGTACTCTCTTCTGAGCAACACAGAGAAAGCGGCCTTGTTTCAACTCGTGTTTTCCAGGCTTGTGCCGCTGGTACTGTTATTATCAGCGACAAAAATCCATTTTTAGAGAAACATTTTTCCGATTGCGTGTACTTTTTTGAATATGGCGCAACGCCTCAAGATACCGCTGCTAATATACTAGCAGTGGTAAACGAAGTAAAAAGTAACTGGGACCAAGCTATCGCTAATGCAAAGGTATGCCAACAGCGCTTTTTGCAAAAGTTTGCGTTAGAAAAAGAAATAAATGAAATTTGTACTCAAGCGTTAAACGATTTTGACGTAAAGCAATCCCTTATTGCTGATTTCGAAACGTCGACGACTGTTTCTGTAATTGTTGATGCCAGAAAGATGAGTTTGGATGAACTGAGCTTTGCTTATGAGCAGTTTGCTCGACAAAGTGTTCGGCCTTCTGAGATTGTGCTTATTTATGGTATCAAACAAAGAGAAAGCGTTAGCCAATGGTTAGCAAGGCAAAAGCAGGGGTTGCAAACTCGATTAATGGTAAGTGACAGCAAACTTGGGGCTTTTATCAAAGAACATCTTGATACTTTTCACTCTCATCTAATGTTTTACGTTGTAAATAGTAAATGGGCGAAAGATCACATATACAATTTAATGTTGTGCTCAAGTCAAGATTCACCAATTATTTACGCCCCCACCTTTGTTGAGTATGAGAGTTTGCTTTCTGCTCACGAAACATCTGAGTTTTGCATTAAAGGCTTAGACGGTGGAATGAGTAGAATAGATGAAAACGTGCTTCAAAGATTTGGTATTACATCATTCAACAACGCGAACTTTCTAATTAAGACGCAATGCATAGTAGCTAATGATGAACTTTTGAAAATAATGCAGTATTTCAGCTTAGGTGTTGTTTTTATTATTGCATATGAACACTGGCGGAAAACTTCAATACTTCCCAAATTATCTCATGCTGTATCAAGCAAATGGTGCACGAAAGAAGAGTATGGAGATTTAACTTTCAATCAATACAGTGCGGCTAAAGTTCCATCTGATTTGTATAGAGACAGAAATTTTTTTAGTGCAATTTATAGCGAAGTTAATCCATTCGTATCAGAACGTACCGCTGCCTGGGAGTTACAACAGCAGCAGCAATTAGCTAGGCATGATGTTTCATCTGAATATGAAATTGATGCTATGAGGGCTAGTTTAGGAGGGGTTAGTAGCGATGTGTCTGGGCTCACTGAAAAATTTGACTCTGGAGATTTTAGTCGTCAGTTTTCATTATTTGTTTATTTGAAACACCTTCTTCGAAATAGGCCATTAGCGTTGAATGTAATTTCTAAATTACACGGGCTGTTGGCAAAAGCCTTAAAAATTTAAGTATATAACGGTATTATGACAACACAATTTGAGTTAACTACATCAGCAGGCAAGCCGTATAACATAGTGCTGCCGCCCTCCAAACCAAACTTTTCCAGTAAGTTCGTATTTTCCTTTGCAAAGTCTGGTAGTACTTTACTGAACGACTTACTCTTTACCTATTGTCCTCAGATGAACGTGCCTGTTGTTTCGGTTTTTGATCAGGCTTTTTCTCAGGGATTAACCACCGCAGAAGTTCGTTCTGAGTCTTCTGATGTCTTTAAAAATTCTGGGTACGTTTTTTCTGGTTTTAGACACTTTCCAAACTTTGACTTAGATGTAGGAGACAACAAATGTATTTTGTTGGTCAGAGATCCGAGAGATATGGTGGTATCGATGTACTATTCAGTTGCGAAAAGCCATGTTATTCCGGAAGGTAATGAGTCTCTTCGAAAAAACAGAGAAGAAGCACTTCAAAAGGAAATTGATGAATTTGTATTAGATAAAATGCACAGTTACGTCGGTCAATTCAAAACGTATAAAGAAAAGCTGGCAGGAAAACAGGTAAAAGTTTATCGCTACGAAGATGTTATTTATGACAAAACTACATGGTTAGGTGACGTATTAGATTACCTAGAAATAGATAAGTCACCAGCACTTTTGAAAAGCGTAGTTCAACGATTTGATGTGATTCCAGATACCGAAAATGAAACACAACATGTGCGCCAAGTTCATCCAGGCAATTACAAGAAAAAACTGTCAGACTCAGCGATAGAGAAACTTACCGAGAGGGCGAGAGATTTTCTCACTCACTATAATTATTCACTATAACTGTTTAATAAAGCAGAGTCCTAATGAAGGCATTAATAAAGCAGCTTGTGTATCCAAGCTGCATGCGTTTACAGCAGCAATACGTACCAAAGGCATTATCAAAACGTGCGAAAGCAACGTGTGTGTTGGCTACCAGGGGGCCTTTGGTTAGTATTGTTGTCCCTTCATTTAATCAAGCTAGATATCTAGATGCCACTTTGCATTCTATTTTCTCGCAATCATATCCAAATATAGAGGTAATTGTCATAGATGGTGGCTCTACAGATGGCTCTATAAAAATATTAGAGTGTTACGGATCGCGGCTTAAATATTGGGTGAGTGAGCCAGATAATGGTCAAACCCATGCTATAAATAAGGGGTTTGCCCGTGCTTCGGGTGAAGTTCTCGCATGGTTAAATTCCGATGACTTACTTTTGCCCGGGGCGATAGCGCGAGCGGTAGCCAGTCTCTCCGCAAATGAGCAAACAGACGTTGTTTATGGAGATAGGGTAATTATCAATGAAGATAGTTGGGACATTGGAGTATGGCGCACTTGGCACGCCCATGATTCTGTTCTAGCTTTCGCCGACTTTATCCCTCAGGAAACGCTGTTCTGGCGCAGGTCGATTTGGGACAAAGTGGGTGCTTCACTGGATGAAAACTTTCAATTCGCCATGGATTGGGACCTTTTACTTCGATTTAAAGCGGCTAACGCAAACTTCAAAAAGCTCGATGCATTTCAAGGGGCTTTCAGATTTCATCCTGAACAAAAAACTGTTTGCGCTATTGGAAGCGTTGGATTTAATGAAATGGAGTTACTTAGAGAACGTTGTGCAAAGCAAGATGGACTAGAAAATTACAACAAACAAAAAATGCACAGAGAAGTACTCAAGTTCATGCTCACTACTCGTTGGCGTGAGCTTACCGCGTGACAGTGTCCACTAAACCACCGTTAGTAACCGTTGTTGTCCCGTCTTTTAATCAAGGCAAGTTTTTGGAACGTGCCTTACAGTCTGTTATTCAGCAAGACGTCCCAAAAGAAATCATTGTGATGGATGGTGGCTCTAGTGATGAATCGGTCGGTATTATAAAGCAATACCAACAACATATAACGTATTGGCAAAGCAAAAAAGATGGTGGTCAGGCTAACGCGATAAATACAGGCATGGCTTATGGAAGTGCTCCGTTTGTATGCTGGCTTAATTCTGACGATATGTTTATGCCAAATGGTTTAGCGAGGCTTGTTTCAGAGCTTAACAGCGATTTTGATGCACCTGCAGTTTACGGCAAATGTTGGCATATTGATGAGCAAGATAAAAAGGTTGCTCCGTATTTGTCGTTTCAATTCAACAAAGTGTTGTTAGCGAATTATTGTTTTATTGCGCAGCCAGCAACATTAATCAGAAGAGAGTGCTGGGAAGCAGTAGGTGGTCTTAACGAAAGGTTTGACTACGCGATGGATTATGACCTTTGGCTCAGGCTATACAAGCACTATGGAAGGTTAAAGTATGTGCGAACGTTTTGTGCGGCCAATCGTCTACATGGCGATACTAAAACACATAATGGCGTTGAAATGCATTATAAAGAGTCGATGGATGCAGTTAATCAAGCCTTTGGTTATATTCCCATTAAATGGACCGTGGCACTACCTGTTATGCGTGTAGTAAGAAAGCTCGCTTCACTTAGGTACAGGTAAAAAGGTAAATCGAACAATGGACATTGTAGAAGTTGCAAGCTATCCGCAATCTGGTAACAATTGGTTGTGTAATATCATTTTTCAAAATTGTCATCATCAATATAGCATCGAATTAGTTGTTAATAATTATCGCCATAAAACTAAAAAAATAGATATGTTTATATTTTCTAAAAAGTGGCTATGAAAATCCTCCATATAGGCAAATACTTCGCACCTTTCAAAGGCGGCATCGAAAATATGATGCTGGCTTTGATCAAGGCGCAAACAAAAGCCGGCCTAGATATTTCCGTATTAGTACATCACCACAAAGAAGGTTTGCCGTATGGCGAAACCAAGGAGTTTGGAGCGAATATCTATAAGTTGCCGATCGTTGCAAAATTACTTTTCGTTCCTGTGGCACTGTCTGCCTTTTGGCATTTAAAAAAAATACTTAAGCAAACCCAGCCTGATGTTATTCATGCTCACTTGCCAAATGTGACTTGTTTCTGGTTGTTATTACTGCCAACCACTTTGAAGTCGAAATTGATATTACACTGGCATAGCGATGTTATTGGCGAACGGCCTAATCTGGGCATTAAATTGTTATACCCCTTCTATAGAGTTTTTGAAAAAGCGTTATTGCGTAAAGCCAATAGAATTATCGTAACTTCAGAGAACTATTTGCAAAGCAGTAAGCCTCTCAAGCTTTTTCTAAATAAGTGTGAGGTTGTGCCACTAGGGTTAGAAGACAGTCACGATGACGTTAAGAGGACAGCTGGGTTTGATGTTGGGGCATTGTGTGTTGGTAGGCTAACTTATTATAAAGGGCATGAGTTTTTAATTCGCGCTTTTTCAGAGATTAAGCATGAAAAAATCCCCCTTACTATTGTAGGTGAAGGTGAGGAGCGTAAAAGGCTCGAGCTAATAGTTAGCGAATTAGGCTTACAAAATAGAGTGAGGTTTTTAGGGCAAATAGACGATTTAACTTTAAATGCCTTAATTGCTAATTGTTCCTTTTTGATACTCTCTTCTATTGAGCGAACAGAGGCATTTGGCTTAGTGCTTTTAGAGGCAATGAGAGCGGGTAAGGCTTGTATTTGCACTGATGTGCGCGGCTCTGGAATGAGTAATGTTGTACAACATAAGAGGACGGGGCTTATAGCGTGTCATTCCAACATTGAAAGTATAGCTGGTACAATAGATACACTCGCATTTGACCCCTCACTTCGTGAGCGTTATGGAAAAAGTGGCAGACTGCGTTTTTTGTCGAAATTTCAAGTTAAAAGTGTGGAACGGCAAATATGGGAAATATACAACGTTTAGAAACCCTAGCTGTTTACACGTCAATTCTGACCTAAATCTGCAATAGTATTTTACCTGTCATACGGGTAACATAATAACATGAAAGTTATAACTGATAATAAGCTGGCGATAATCATTCCTGCTATGAATGAAAGTGGTTCGATAGCAGGCGTATTGCAAAGCATTAAAAAACAATTTGATTGCATGCTCATTGTGGTAGACGACGCCAGTTCAGACTCAACGGCCATTATCGCAAAGCACAACGGTGCCGTGGTTTTGCCGCACACCATAAATTTAGGGGCGTGGCGAGCCACTCAAACTGGCATTCGCTACGCGCTTAAGAAAGGTATGGAAAGAGTCATTACCTGTGACGCAGATGGACAGCATCCGGTTGAAGCTTTATTAACGCTAATAGAATCTGCTCCCGAAAATAACGACTGTACTATCGGCGCTTGTACCTCAAGAGGAAGCGCCGGGCGGCACATCGCATGGCGTATATTTAAACGTATATCTGGTTTGCATGTAAGCGACTTAACCTCAGGCCTTCGTTTGTACTCTCGTCCGGCTATGCGCGTGCTTGCATCTACACAGGCAACCATGTTTGAGTATCAAGATGTGGGCGTATTATTGATGCTGAAAAAGTTAAACATGGCATGCAGTGAAGTAACAGTAGAAATGAAGCAACGTGAGGATGGGATATCAAGAATATTTCATTCTTGGTTTGCTGTTTTTAAATATCTTTTGTACACGCTCATATTAAGTGTAACCAAAATAGGGCCACATGAGGTGGCAAAATACCATAAGCAATTGACAGCAGGAGCTGAACTTGAGTAGTGCACATATGATAGCTGCCTTTATCGGGGCGGCGTTAAGTTTAACAATTGTATTTTTAACTCGTAGAGATCATATATCTCCTTTGGTCGCTGCCCGCTGGTTTGCGCTCGCGTTACTGGTTTTATTTGTTGGCTTCTTTCCTGGTATTGTAGATGTAGTAGGTGAGTATTTTGGTATCGGCTATCCGCCAATTATTCCAGTGTTACTAGCGCTGGGTGCTGCCATGGTGAAAATTTTGCTGATGGATATAGAACGCCAGAGGTTAAATACTAAGATAGACCGTTTAGTGCAGCGAATGGCTATGCTCGAGCAGTCAGTTGAAGAACATAACATCGTGAGGCCGAAGTTCACTAACGTGGGCTCAAATACAGATAGAAAGGTGAAGTAACGATATGAGAAAAGGGATAATATTAGCAGGAGGCTCTGGCACTCGCCTTCATCCCCTAACGAAAGTGGTAAGCAAGCAATTAATGCCGGTTTACGACAAACCTATGATTTTTTACCCGCTAACTACTTTGATGATGTCGGGTATCCGCGATATTCTTATTATTACTACACCTGCTGAGCAACAGCGTTTTATTGAGCTTATTGGCGACGGTAGTACGCTTGGTATCAATGTAGAGTATGCGGTTCAGCCCTCTCCTGATGGATTAGCCCAAGCTTTTCTTATTGGTGAAGAGTTTATTGGCAATGATAGCTGTACGCTTATTCTTGGCGATAATATCTATTACGGCCACGACTTAAAAATGTCCTTGCAAAGTGCCTACAAACAAGAACATGGAGCTACCGTTTTTGGTTACCATGTTAACGACCCTGAACGTTATGGCGTAGTGGATTTCGATAGCGATTGGAACGCCCTCTCTATAGAAGAAAAACCAGCTGAGCCTAAATCCAATTATGCGGTAACCGGCCTTTATTATTACGATAATCGCGTGGTTGACTTTGCCAAAGAGGTAAAACCATCGCACCGCGGCGAGCTAGAAATTACCGATTTAAATAACCTTTATCTGCAAGACGGTAGCTTAAAGGTTGAGTTGATGGGGCGTGGCTCTGCGTGGCTAGATACCGGTACGCTAGACTCTTTATTAGACGCTGCAAATTTTGTTGCAGCAATAGAAAAGCGCCAAGGGTTAAAAGTATGTTGCCCTGAAGAGGTCGCTTATAGAATGGGCTATATAGGCGCTGAGCAGCTTGAAGAACTTGCCGCTCCACTTAAAAAAAGCGGCTACGGTACTTATTTAATGAAGGTGATAAAGGATCGCGTTAAGTAAGCAGCCTTTTATAAGGCCGCTGTGTAGAAACGACTCACAGTGTATATTAAGACGCTATTAGCAAAATAATTAGTAAACAGAGCAGATATGCAAATTATTAGTACCGACATTCCTGATGTTAAAATCATCGAGCCAAAAGTTTTCGGCGACGAACGTGGCTTTTTTTTGGAAACCTTCAGAACTGATTGGTTTAACAAGGAATGTGCAAATGTTGAATTTGTACAAGACAATCACTCTAAATCAAGCCAGGGTATTTTGCGAGGCCTGCACTATCAGCTAGAACAAACTCAAGGAAAATTAGTTCGAGTAGTGAGTGGTGAAGTATACGATGTTGCTGTAGACATGCGAAAAAACTCACCTACGTTTGGAAAGTGGGTTGGCGTTACCTTATCGGCCGAAAATAAACGTCAGCTGTGGGTGCCAGCAGGGTTTGCTCACGGCTTTTACGTTACCAGCGAATCTGCCGAGTTTGTTTATAAGTGTACCGATTACTATCATCCAAAATCTGAAGTGTCTGTGAAATATGACGACCCTACTTTGGGTATAACCTGGCCACTGGTTAATGGCGAAAAGCCTTCACTTTCTGGGAAGGATGAAAACGGAATTGCATTCGTAGACGCGCCTACGTTTACCGACCTTTAGCTCACGGCAAAGTACAGGATTAAGGAATAGAGATAACCATGAAAATTGTTGTGATCGGTAATGCTGGGCAGCTGTCTTATGAACTGGTGAGAATCTTGGGCGAAAACACTATATGCTTAGGCCCTGAAGATACAGACATTACGAAAGAAGATGTACTGTCACAAACCCTCGCTAAACTTTCCCCCGACGTTATTATTAACGCAGCTGCTTACACAGCGGTAGACAAAGCCGAAACCGATTTAGCGCTATGTCATGCCATTAATGCGACAGCAGTAGAAAATTTAGCGAAATACTGTAAACAGGCCAATGCGTTTTTAGTGCATGTTTCTACTGACTATGTATTTAACGGCCACAAAGGTTCACCTTACTTACCCAGCGACCCAATAGAGCCTCAGGGCGCCTACGGTAAAACAAAAGCTGACGGTGAAAAAGCGCTGCTTCAATTATTGCCAGGTGCCAGCTGTTTAATTCGCACAGCGTGGGTTTATTCTGCCCACGGCAATAACTTCGTAAAAACCATGTTGCGTTTGATGACCGAAAAGCCACAGCTTACCGTGATTGACGACCAGATTGGTACACCTACTTGGGCTAAGGGCTTGGCAGAGGTATGCGTAAGCGCTGCGAAAAATAAGACAGCTGGTGTATACCACTGGACAGATGAAGGCGTAGCCAGTTGGTACGACTTTGCCCTTGCTATTCAGGAATTAGCATTAGAAAAAGGTTTACTAGATAAGATCATACCTGTATTGCCTATTCCTACTAGTGCATATCCAACTCCAGCAAAACGCCCTCAATACAGCGTGCTAGATAAAACATCGGCCAGAGAAGCATTTTCATCTTGTAGTCCTACACACTGGCGCAAGCAGTTATCGTCCATGATGGATGAATTAGAGAAAGAGACAAATGAGTAAAACCATATTAGTTACTGGTGGGGCAGGGTTTATAGGCTCAGCGGTAGTACGTCACCTAATAAACGATACAGACCACACGGTTGTTAATTTAGATAAACTGACTTATGCGGGTAACTTGGAGTCGCTAACTAGCGTCTCTGACAACGCGAGATATAGGTTTGAGCAAGTCGATATTTGCGATGCTGAAGAAGTGAAGCGAGTATTTAGCTTACATCAACCAGATATTATCATGCACTTAGCTGCAGAGTCCCATGTTGACCGCTCTATTGACGGTCCAGGTGAGTTCATACAGACAAACGTAGTGGGCACTTACACGCTTTTGGAGCAAGCGCGAGCATATTGGTCGGTACTAGAGGGCGAAAAGAAAGACGGGTTCAAGTTTCATCATATTTCTACCGATGAAGTTTACGGCGACTTACCCCACCCAGATGAGGTAGCGCCGGGTACCGAGTTACCGCTTTTTACAGAAACCACTCCTTATGCGCCTAGCTCTCCCTATTCAGCCAGCAAAGCCAGTTCCGACCAGCTGGTACGTTCATGGCTGCGTACCTATAAGCTACCTACGCTTGTTACCAACTGTTCGAATAATTATGGGCCTTTTCACTTCCCAGAGAAACTAATCCCTTTAGTAATACTGAACGCATTAGCAGGTAAACCGTTACCGGTTTATGGAAAAGGAAATCAAATTCGCGATTGGTTATATGTTGAAGATCACGCTCGTGCACTGGTGTTGGTGGCGCTTGAAGGCGAAATTGGCGAAACCTATAACATTGGTGGGCACAACGAAAAGCAGAACATTGAAGTGGTGCAAACTATCTGCTCTATTTTAGATGAAGTGAAACCAAAAGAAAGCAAATACGCCGAGCAAATTACTTATGTTCAAGACCGCCCTGGTCACGATATGCGTTATGCTATTGATGCTAACAAAATTGAGCGTGAGCTAGGATGGAGACCTCAAGAAACTTTCGAAAGTGGGATTCGCAAAACGGTTGAATGGTATCTGAATAACGAAACCTGGTGGAAAGCAGTGCAAGATGGCAGCTATCAAGGAGAGCGTTTAGGAACTGCTAGCTAGTCTTGACATTGATAAAATGTGATATCCTAAAGAAGCCGCGTATACCTGCGGCTTTTTTGTTGTCTTAGGGAATTTAATTAGAGATATGAAAAAGTTAGCCATGTTAACCATCAAGGGGGCTATTGCTTTAGTACCTAAAGTGGTTAGAAACAAGCTAAAGAAAAACCATAAACTCACTGAGCTTTATAGTCGTTCACTTCAACGCTCAGGGCTTTTCTATGGTGTTCCATCGAAGAAAAGGCAACAGGTTCTCTATGCTAACTATCTGAATATACAGGAAAAAGTGCTTAGTGCATTGGAGGGAGCTGACTCTCTAGGTGCTCCTCTCTATATTATCGTGTTAGGAAATGAAGGAACGGAGCGCACATTAAAAAGTTTAGCGTCTTTGAATATACAGAACGCGAAAGTTGTATTGGTTAGTGCGAATTATCTAAAAGAAGAGATAACAACTGTTTCTTGCATAAGAGACGCGATTGATTACTTGTCTGACGACGGATACGCTTTTTTTATAAATAGCGGAGATACACTCCTGCCTGAATCATTAGGCTTGTTGATGTCAATGAAGGTAGAAAAAGGGATCACTTACTGTGATACTGACTTCAAAGCAATGAAAGGACAACGTAAATCTCCTCACTTTCTCTCTGCATGGAATCCCGATTTACAATTAACTAGTGCCTATATATCCACAGGCGTTATGATAGATAACGTTACTTTAAAGCAGTACGTCGCTCATTCAACGACTATATCTGCATTAGTTTGTGAAATTTGGTTTAGTAATAAAGAAGTCAAAATAGCGCATATTCCTCGCACGCTTATACACAGACATAAAGAAAGTAATGTTGACCTTAAAAGGCTAGAAGACATAGGGAAAGTACTCAAAACTTACAGCGATGCTGTTCCAGAACTAGATGAACGGCAAGGTGTAAATCATATTCATTGGCCTATTGCTTTTGAACCATTAGTTTCATTGATTGTACCCACAAAAAATGGAAAGGCGCTTGTCAAAGCTTGCATTGAATCGATTTTAAACAAGACAACGTATCAAAATTTTGAAATATTACTCATAGATAATGGTTCTGACGAAGAAGATAGCTTAGATTATTTTAAACACCTAGACTGCCATCCAAAAATTAGAGTTTTGTATTATCCTGGGGCGTTTAATTTTTCAGCGATTAATAACTTTGGTGCACAGCACGTCAGTGAAAATTGCTCAATCATTGGGCTTATAAATAATGATATAGAGGTTATTAGCCCAGATTGGCTAACCAATATGGTAAGTCATGCTTTGCGCGAGGATGTTGGGTGCGTTGGTGCAAAGTTGCTTTATTCCGACGGAAGAATACAACATTCTGGAGTTATCCTTGGTTACGGCGGCGGTGCTGGTCATGCGCATAAACATTTTCCTCGCTTACACCCAGGCTATATGAATCGTCTTATAGCTACGCAGAACTTTTCAGCGGTAACTGCTGCTTGCCTTTTGGTAAAAAGATCTCTTTTCAGCGAAGTCGGAGGTCTTAATGAAAAAGATCTTGCTGTTGCTTTCAATGACGTTGACTTCTGTTTACGTGTGATGGAATTAGGCGTTAGGAATGTGTACTGTGCGGAAGCTGAGTTGTACCATCACGAGTCAGTGAGCCGGGGATTAGATCATGCGCCAGAAAAAGCAGCGAGATTTAAAAAAGAGCTATCATATTTGCAAAGCAAGTGGGGCAAGTACATATCGAATGATCCCGCTTACAGTCCTAATTTGACGCTTCGACGTGAGAATTTCTCAACAAAAACGAAAGAGGAGTTCTAAGCAACTAAATTTTTTTGTAGTGTATTAGATTTTAAAATTTGGCCTAAAGTTGGCGACGATAGCAACAATTTGGATAAGTAAAAATATTATTCATTGGTCCTTGTAATGGTCTTTGTGGGATTCGGGAAATTTTTCTAAACGGAATAGGTGATGAAAAAGTATAAAATAGCAGTAGCGGGAACTGGTTACGTAGGTTTATCAAACGCCGTGTTACTAGCACAACACAATGAAGTGAAAGCAGTCGACTTGGTAGCTGAAAAGGTTGAGATGCTGAACAACAAAAAGTCTCCAATTGAAGACAAGGAGATATCTGAGTATCTGACAACTAAAGAGCTTGATCTCGAAGCAACGCTAGATGCTCAAGAAGCTTACAAAAATGCTGATTATGTAATTATCGCGACTCCCACGGATTATGACCCACAAACTAACTACTTCAACACTGGTAGTGTAGAAGCAGTTATCAAAACGATAATGGAAATTAACCCTAATGCTGTGATGATTGTTAAATCGACCGTGCCAGTAGGGTTCACTAAAGACGCAAAAGCACGTTTTGGTACTGAAAATCTCATTTTTTCACCAGAGTTCTTACGTGAAGGTAAAGCACTTTACGATAACCTTCACCCTAGTCGTATCATTGTGGGTGAGCGTAGTGAGCGTGCAGAAGTGTTTGCTAAGTTACTTCAGCAAGGCGCTATAAAAGAAGATATTGATGTGTTGTTTACCGACAGTACTGAAGCAGAGGCCATTAAGCTTTTTGCTAATACATACTTAGCTATGCGTGTGGCTTACTTTAACGAGCTCGATAGCTATGCAGAACGAAACGGTTTAGATACAAAACAGATTATTGAAGGTGTAGGTTTAGACCCTCGCATCGGTAAGCACTACAACAATCCAAGCTTTGGCTACGGTGGTTACTGCTTACCAAAAGATACTAAGCAGTTGCTGGCTAACTACAGTGAAGTGCCGAATAACATGATTCAGGCCATTGTAGATGCTAACCGTACACGCAAAGATTTTATCGCCGATTCAATTGTGAGCCGTGGCCCCAAGATTGTTGGTATATACCGCCTCATCATGAAGACCGGTTCAGACAATTTCCGCGCCAGTGCGATTCAAGGCATCATGAAGCGTATTAAGGCGAAAGGCATTGAGGTTGTGGTATACGAGCCAGTACTCAAAGAAGAAGAGTTCTTCCGCTCTCGTGTTGTAAACAACTTAGAAGAGTTTAAGAAAATCTCTGACGTTATCGTAGCCAACCGTGTAACCGGTGATATCGAAGACGTACTCGATAAAGTTTACAGCCGCGACTTGTTCAACGCCGACTAACTTAAGAATTGAGATTGCGAAAAGCATCAGTCTTTTCGCAATCCAACCTCACAAAAAAACTTCCCAAAACCCCATAATCGAAATAAAATCCACGCCAATTCAACTCCTGCCATTAAGCCTCAAGCTTACTCATACCCGGCGGGGAAGAAGCATGCTTTAAAATATTGGGGTAAAAGTACATTTCTTGCTCCAATGCAATCTGTGTAATTGGTTACCAAAACCAGTAAACAGAGTATTGCGTTCATGCTACCTACCATATAAACCTGCATGAACATGTATTTGTTTTAGTTTGCTTTTATTAGCGGAGTCATTATGAATAGGCTGCGTGAGCTTTCCAGCCAAGTGATGGATGTTTACCAATCTCTTTCTCAAGAATTCAGCGCTTTTCAATCAAGTCAGTCATTAAACTGTGTTGAGAAATGCGGCGCATGTTGCAATAAACCCGACATTGAAGTGTCGCCTTTAGAAATGCTGCCATATGCACTGCATCTGTTTGATACTGGGCAAGCCGAGCAAGTGTTTGACGAACTTGAAAATTACAGCGGCTTTGCTTGCAAGCAATATCAGCGCTTAAGTTTAGATGGGTCAGAAGGTTACTGCGGCATTTATGAGTATCGCCCCGGTATTTGTCGTATGTTCGGCGCTGCGGGCTACAAAACAAAGTCGGGAGAAGCCACGCTTTCGGTTTGCAAAACCATTAAGCAAGCTGTGCCTGATAAGTATGCGTCTGCGCTAATTGCCATACAGCCACAGCGTTCAGACGTAATCGAACAACCGTTAATAGACGATATCGCTGCCAATAGCGCTATTCAATCTACAGCAGTAAAACCGCCTATGATCGCAGAGGGCAGACAAAGGATTGCACAGATAGACTATGAGCTAGGCGATAAACTTATGCCTATAAACGGTGCGCTTCGCTTTATGTTGGAAAAGATACTTACGTTAAGTTTCTATGCGCAAGATATTGATGATGGCGTTGCAGCCTAATCAACCGAAAAGGCAGAGTGGTTACTCTGCCCTTCTTGTCAAAGCGTGTTCTTTATACCCCACTGTTATTCCTCACGATACAAAATGCGATAGAGAGATACCCAAGTTTTAAGGCAGATAAACAGCGAATGTCATATTATCCATAAAATATTCGGGAATAGGATGTCTTCGAAATGGTTAAAAAAGTGGTTGATCGTGAGTGTTTCGAGATGGTCGAGACGCTCGCTGAAAATGCATACATAGGTCGCGGACGTTTCGACTGGTCGAAAGTTAAGATGGAAGCGCATCAATTGCTGGATGAGCGCTTCGGCGAATCGCAAGTAGAGCTTTGCGTGGAAAAATGCAAAGGCTAAACTATTTACTAAAAGATCTCTTTTGCTGAGCTAATAATATGTCCACTCAGCGTGTACTCTGCGCGACTTTTGCCTGTGATTGCGTAGTATCGCTCGCTTAAAGCCTCTGCTTTGCCAATACAATGTACATTGTATTGTTTTTCTACATGCTCGGTTATCGCCGAAGGGGCGCAAAATACACCAAAGTTTTCGCTACCAAATAGTTTTAATAAGGCACTATCGTCGAATTCTGCCACAATTTTGGGGTACAGTTGCTCCGTTGCTAGCCAGCTCGATAGGGCGTGTCTTATACCCGATGTGTTACCCTGCATTAAAAGTGGCATGTGGTTCAGGCATTCTGGAAAGCGCTGATTGGCGGCAAGTGGTTGCTTGGCAAAAAAGCTTAGCGAGCTTTCACCAAGGAAGTAGCTGTTTGCGTTTACTTGCGTGCCCGGCGCAATTCCTCTGTCAGCCACAATGAAATCGATTGCGTTAATGGCCAGTTCTTTTAATAGTCCATCGAAGCTATCTTCTCTTATCACAAACCTTACATCGGAAAATTTGCGCATGGTATCGTGCACAAAATCGTAAAAAAGCACTTTAGGAATTCCATTTGTAATACCTATTACAAATTCTTTCGTATTCACTTCATCGCTATTGTTAAGTATTTCAGCCAGTTGATTACCCTTATGAAATATTTCGCTGGCATACTGGTATGTCACTTTGCCTTTTGCGTTTAGGTATAGGCGCTTATTTATTCTATCGAACAAGGAGTAACCTAGCTGACTTTCAAAAGTACTCAGTTGCCCACTCACTGTTTGAGGAGTAACGTGAAGTAATTTTGCAGCTTTTGCGATACTGCCTTCGCGGGCGACAAGATAAAAATAATAAAGATGATGATAGTTTAGATGATGCATACTTTTATCAGGTACTCGATTATTGAAGTATTAGACAGCAGAAATGTACTTTGCCCCCATTATTTCTAAACGTAATTATTTTCGATGAAGTATGAAGAATATAACAGATTTATTCTAACTTGCTATTGCAATACACTACATATCGTTGCTGTTGATTTGTACAAGCAGCGCGTTTCTCAAGTTTTTAAGCTAGCGGTATTTTGAAGACATAACTATGGCTAAACCAATAGATTTACGTAAAACGCGAAAGACTCTCTTTTCCTTACTAAGACCCGAGGCTGGCTTTTTTTGGGTTGCTATCGCCTATGGCGTAGCAATCAGTTTAATGACACTCGCAGTGCCCATCGCGGTTCAAACCCTCATTAATAGTATCGCTAACATAGGCTCTACCCGCGCCGTAGTTATTCTGGCCGTTGTATTATTCCTTACCTTATTTATATCGGGTGTGTTTAGTGCGCTTCGCATGCGGGTTATGGAGTTTTATGAGCGTAAGGTATATGCGCGACTAACCGCTGATCTTGGCCTTAAAACCATATTAGCGCCCCATAGCTTCTTTGAAGGGCGCCAAAACGTCAGCATCACCCAGCGTTATTTTGACATTATGACGTTTCAAAAGAACATGCCGTCTTTAATGATAGATGGCTTTGCGTTGGTACTTCAAATGCTGGTGGGCTTTACCTTGGTGTCTTTTTACCATCCCGCGTTGTTTGCATTTAACGTGGTGCTTTTACTTACCATGTATGCGGTGTGGAAACTGTGGGGGCGCGGCGCTAAACGCACGGCCATCGAGCTTTCTCATGCTAAATATGACTCTGCTAAATGGCTACACGATATTGCCATTGCCCATGAGTTTTTCAAATCGGCCGATCATGTGGAATATGCGGGGCGCAGCACGGAAAACTACATTAGTAACTACGTGCAAAAGCATAAGAACCATTTTCATTACACTTTCTCACAGGTAGTCATGTTCTTGTTAATGTACGCTGTCGCTAGTGCTGCTTTATTGGGTATCGGCGGTGTTCTCGTTGTGCAGGGAGAACTTTCAATTGGTCAACTTGTTGCTGCTGAGCTGGTAATGTCTGCCGTATTTTTTGGGCTATCCCGTTTCACGCAATATTTGAAGTTATATTATGAGCTATACGGCGCTGCTGAAAAATTAGGTGGTGCCTTGGCCATGCCTCAAGAAGAACTGAATACTTCAGAACATATCCCTGCCTCTTCAAGGCTCGTGTTTAACGATGTTGACCTAAAACACGGTAACGATCACTGTCTTCTTAACGTTGTTTTTGAGCCGAGCACAAAGTATTTCGTCACTACCGATAAAAGCTGGGTACAGAAACAGCTTCTTGGATTACTCAAGCAGTATGACCGCGTTAAGTCGGGCGATATATTACTTGGTGAATTGAGCTTGAACGACTACGACACCCATGAACTTAGACAAGCGGTGACGATATTAGATCGTTCCTTAATTATAGAGGTCTCCATAGAACGCTATTTAAAGCTGGCTCACCCGCAAGCCAGTATTGCTGATATCCGTGCCGCACTAGCGGAGGTAGAGATGACGAAGGTTATCGATAGTCTGCCAGACGGACTCCAAACCAAAGTGTCTGTGTTAGGTGCACCATTGCAGCCCCTCGAGTTTTTACTGCTTAAACTTGCTGCAGCCATTATAGCTAAACCAAAACTGCTTATACTTAATCAGCATTTTGATGCTATTCCCATTGAGATGCGAGAACGGCTGCTTAGACGCTTAAGTAAATATGATTTCACCGTGATGTATTTTACTAATATGCCGATACCTGATTGTTTCGAAGGCGTGCTTCATTTACACGACAATGCGACCGAAATGCTTAACGAGTATGTTGAAGATACAGTGCCAACGCGCGCAAATGTGCAAAGTGACACGAGCGATAACTCGAATAACAATAAGGAGGGTGAGTAAGTGAATAACGCAGAACGTCGCTTTTTAGACAACATTACCTCATTGCCTTCTTTGAAAGTGCCAAAGCTTCACAGAATAATTACCGGCATTATCATATTCTTGGTGATTGCCGCGGGAATGATTTTGTATTTCACGCCTTGGATCCAAACCGCTTATGGCACAGGAATGGTGGACTCTCTTGATCCGAAAGACAGAACCCAGCCAATTAACGCGCTTGTGGATGGGCAGGTAAAGCAATGGCATGTTAGGGAAGGGCAGCAGGTTAAAGCCGGCGAACCCATCGTCACGCTTATCGATATTGATGCGCAGCGCCTTGAGAAACTGCAGTCTCAGCTTACCGCCGCGAACTCGAAAAATATAGCGAACGAAACCGCAGTAAGAAACGCTGAGAATAACTTAGCGCGCCAAAAGTCTTTGGAAGAGCAGGGGCTGGTATCGCGAAAAGAAGTAGAGAAAGCTGAGATAAAAGTACAAGAGTTGCGGGCTAAGGTGGCAGCGTCTGTTTCTGAAATCAACGAAGTGAGTATGACCTTGTCACGTCAATCTACGCAAACCAAGTTTGCGCCGGTAGACGGTACCGTAGTGCGTTTATTGTCGGGTGGCGTATCTACCTTTGTTAAGTCTGGTGATATTTTAGGGCAATTTATACCAGAAGATGCAAAGCGTAGTGTTCGTGTGACGGTAAGAGGGTTAGACGCACCACTCGTTAAACCTGGTGCAAAGGCGCGCTTGCAATTTGAAGGCTGGCCCGTTTTTCAATTTAGCGGGTGGCCCGGCAGTGCAATTGGTACTTTCGGTGGCGAAGTGGTGTATGTAGAGCCAGTCGCGAACCCTACCGGAGATTTTAACGTGTGGATAAAGCCAGACGAATCAGATATTCCATGGCCAACGGAAAGCTCGGCCCGTTTGGGAAGTCGGGTGAAGGCATGGGTACTATTAGAAGAAGTTCGCTTGGGCTATGAGATGTGGCGTCAGCTCAATAATTTCCCTCCGTTGCCTACGCAAGATTCTGCATCGGGCGGTTCGAAAAACGCTGGAGCGTCCATATGGTAGTGCGAAGGACTACAGTCGTCGTTGCAGCTTATACGTTGCTATCAGCATTGTGTAGCTTTGCTGCAAGTGCTCAGTCGGCGGAAGGAAAGCAAGCGCCATCCATTGAAGCATTTATCGATAGCATGGTGAATTATCATCCTTATGTGCTAGCAATTAATGAAGGTAATTATCAAGCCGCCGCAGAACTTGAAATAGCGAGAAGCAGCTTCGACCCCTTTATTGAGCAAAAGACGAAAAGTCGCGTTTCAGGTTATTACGACGGCACAAACTTAACCCAGCGGTTTACTAACCCTATAGAGGATTACAACGCGTCGGTATTTGGTGAGTACCGCATTGCAGCTGGAGACTTTCCTGCTTATGAAGGTGATTACGACACACTCTCTGGCGGCGAAGCAAGCGTTGGTGTGGCAATGTCGTTGTTACAAAACCGAGAGATAGATAAACGTAGAACTGAGCTTAGAAATGCAGGGTTGGCCACATCCCAGTGGCAAGCATTAGCTACAAGCCTTATTAATGATTTTATTTATAAAGGTGTGAGTGAATATATAGCGTGGTATGAAAGTGCTCTGCAAATACAAGCGGCTTCTGAGCTTCTGGCGACAGCGTCTGAACGGGAAGATGCCTTAGTTACTCGTGTAGAGAAAGGTGACTTGGCCAGTATTGTGCTCACGGAGTTTAAAGCAAACCTGTTACAGCAGCGGTTAACGCTAGCCGAGCTTAAACAAAAAAGAGACATGCACGCGCAAATGCTGTCGTTTTATTGGCGCTCAGCAAACGGCGACATGATTGCGCTTGATAGCGATAAACTGCCAGCTGATATAAATTGGCCCTACTGGATAGGGAACGGTCAACTGGTTACCCTTCGCAACGCGTTGCGTAGTCACCCAGAATTAGACGTGATGAAGCTAGAGCAGCAGGTGGTTCAAAATAAGGTAGCGCTAGCAGATAATGCACTACTCCCTAAGCTTGATCTCACGGCATCAATTGCCAGAGACGTTGGCGCAGGCTCTGAATCTTTAGAGGGCACAGAAACAAAAGTTGGCTTGTCATTTTCTTATCCTCTTGGTAACAGAAAGGCCAAAGCCGAACGCGCTCAGCTGCAGTCTAAGCAACGAGAGCTCTCACATAAACTCACATCTACCGAACAATCAATAGTGCAACGTTTTGAGCAAGCATTGATTTACTGGAGCCAAGCGAAAGATATTGTGGCGCTTCAAAGTGAAAACGCCGCATTAGCAAAAACCTTGTCTGTGGTAGAAAAAACACGGTTTGATGCTGGCGACAGCGATATGTTTGTTTTAAATGCAAGGGCGCAAAACGAAATTAAAGCGAAGATAAAAGAGATCAAAGCTAAGGTAGACTTATTAAAAGCAGAACTCATGCTATATAAAGAAGCGGCGTTACTTTACTCCCATACTAAGTAGCATGTTGAGTAACAGCAACTAAATGCGAGTCTCTTTCTTTTTAAATGTTTCTGTCGTTTTCCGTGGTGCTGTTGTTTTCAATGTAAAACCCTAGCCAAGCTAAGACACAAACCAGAGTAAAGAAAAACGGCGTATTGATTTCTCAATACGCCGTTTATTATAAGGGGCTCTATTGGTTAATAAGGGCTAGTTGTCGACCGCACTATCAAAGTCTTCTTCAGATAAACCAGCTGACATAGCATATTCTTTCAACTTGTCGTGGGTTACGCCCGCGTGTTGTGCCGTACTTAAAATGCGAATAACTTGTTCGCGCTGTTGAGATGATTCTCTAACTGCTGTTTCCACAACCGTTTGTGCTTCATTAGGGAATACAGCCAGTAGAGCATCAACCACATATTCGCCGACAAAGGGCACAGCGTTAAGTGCACTTGTCATTATTTCAACGATGCGATTAGGGTGTTCTTGAGATAGCGTTTGAACAATACTGTCTGCAGCATCAGGTTGAGTTAACACCGCTACGCGAACTATTTCATCTAACTCTTCAGGCGTTGACACCGCCGCAGCTTGCACAACAAAGTCAACATACGTCGGTTCAGCTTTAATGGCTAACTGAACGATGTTAGGACAACTGCTTACTTCTTTCTCTATGGCGAGTTTAACGATTTCCTCGGTAGAAGAAGGTTGCGCTGATATGGCGGCGAAAATAATCTCCCGATATTTATCAGGGTAGGTATCCAGTGCAATGTCGACGATAGAAACTACTTCCTGAGGATAGTGACCAGCGATAGAGCTAATAGCACGTCCTACAGACATGGTTTGATCGACTTGACGTTTTAGAAAGGCTGTTTGAAAGCGATTCGACGCTTCAACGGATTTTTCTACGCTCGCTGAAGTAGATGGTTCGATAACTTCATTAGAAGAAGCGTCTTGCGCCATTGCCACATAACTAACTTGAGAAGCTAGTACTGCTGCTGATAGCAATGTAAGAGTTCGTAACATAAACCCACCTTTATAATTATTGCGTAGTCAATTTTTGACACAACCAGTATTAATACATTTATAAAGAACGCAAAGCATGGGTCATTTACGCTTATATACATTCTTATACGTATTCCCTTACGCAAGCTTAATTATCTATTTCTTACATCAAGCGCTAATATATTAACGGCAGGATCAAATACTACTTTATGAACGACTACTTTATAGGATCTGAGTTCCCATCCTATTAGTAATTAGTCCATATTGTCTACTAATTATCACATTTGAATGAAAAATAGACGGTTAGTTCAGTTTTTTCATCTTTTTTAAAAAAGTAGTTGACGTGAGCGCTCATTTCCCTAAAATGCGCATCCGCTTCGGGGGAAAAGCAA
>NZ_JAEFCD010000031.1 GCF_016405965.1 Alteromonas sp. IB21
GCGGACTTAGAAAAAGCTGCTTAACTGGGTTGTGTGAATTTGCTTGACCACGTCATATGCGAAAAACAAACCCATTAATGCGCTGGTGGCACACTGACTGCGTCAAGTGTAAACGCACACGTCTTTATATTGTTTGGGCCATAATTATGTTGGTGGTATATCTTTATGTCTGGCACTAGTGTTGAACCTATTTTTATTAGAGCTGCGTCAAAAAGTAATGGCATTACCAGTTTGGTATTGGGATGTGTTGGGTTAATTGTGTCTGCTTTGTGGTTGGTGTTTTTACCAGACTGGCTTTTTTTAGCAGGCATTTTTTTAACCAGCGCCGCGTTGGTATGTTTGTTGGTAGGCTATTTTAAAATTCGTGAGCCAGACTACAGCTTAGAGATAGCTAAAGACTTCATTACCTACCGTCATCGATTGGGTAGTTGGCGCATACACTGGGATAATCTTCAGCGGGCAGATTGTCCGCGTGTACGTCATGGCCTAGATCACGTTCCCCTTGAAACAGTGGGTTTTAAGCTTAAAAGTTACACCGACTTCCTACACACTATTTCCCCACGGCTTGCCACACATTTATTGATGGAACAGCGTCCGCTGCTGATGCAAAACTCAGATGGAAACTGCGCGTCGGGGAGCTGTTATGAGCAATCAATGTTCGATGATAAGCAGTATGTAATGGAAGATGGCACCGTCATAAAAGGCATTAAAGCAATGCTGGCTCACCGCATGGTAGAGCTGAGGAAGCGACTTGGCTATGACATCTTTATAGCGAGTTCAGAGCTAGACCGAGATGCCAGTGAATTTGCTGCACTTATCGCGCAATGCCAACGTGCACGACAGATAGATGAAGCGCAGTGAGGCTAAATCTGTTTCTTATGTTCACTCTCTTTTATCACTTTCTTAGCTTCTTCGATAAGCGCGGGTAAGTGGTCTCTAACTAATTCGTGTTGACCTAGTTTAAGGGCGCTTTCTGTTTCGTTAGCCAAATGCTGCAACGTCGGTAAGCCGGTGTAACAGCACGCGCCATGTAGCTTATGCACTTCAGATTTAAGTCCACTATAGTCTTTTAATTCCCAAAGCGTAGTGAGAAGCTCGATCGTTTCTGGCAGCAAGTCAACGAAGCTTTGAAGCATTTCTTTTGCCGTATTTTGGTTTTGATTCGCCCGTTTCAGCGCAAGTTGCCAATCAATGGACGGGAGCACTATCTCTCCTGGCTCGATATCAATACACCACGACTTAATTAAATGAATAAGTTGTTCAATTTCTATGGGTTTAGGCAGATAGTCGTCCATTCCTGAAGCGAGCAGTCGCTCTTGTTCTTCTTTAAACGCATGAGCGGTAACGGCCACAATTGGTGTGCCCATGTTCAATGGTGATTTACGGATTTCTCGGGTTGCTTGTAAGCCGTCCATACCCGGCATCTGCACATCCATTAGGATTAAATCAAATTCTTGGGTTTGGCATTGATTAACAGCATCTTGACCACTGATCGTCGTCGCCAAGTTGACGGGAGATTGGTCAAGCCAGGTATGTAATAGCTTAAGATTCATTTCCATATCATCAACCGCTAACACTTTGGCTTTTGGCAGGCTTGCTATTTTTTCGTGCATTGCATTTTTAACAGGCCTCATTTGATTGTGCACCAAGCTGTCGAGCTTGGTGAGTGTCATCGGCATACGTATTTGAGAATGGAAATGCTGGGATAAACTCGGATACTGCGCAAATGGCTCTGGGCCTGAATACCAGAGAATACGTTTTTTCGCCGGAAACTGTACGAATTGACCAAGAAACGTGTCTCGCTCTGCCATTTTACTCACAGGTACAGTCGCCATAAAGAAATCAACCTGTTCCGTAAGCGTGGCGAGGTACGCTAATGATTCTACAGACGTAACGGTCGCGCCAAGTGTCGCTATGATTTTTGCGCTCGAGCGTCGGGTTGTTGGAACCGGATCAAAGATAACCACTTTCTTGTCTGTCCATTCGTCAGAAGGGGAAAGTGAAAACTTTTGGCTTAACTGGTTCATCCTTAATGCCACCTTAAAGGTTGAGCCCTGGCCAAGGATACTTTTAAGCGATAAGTCGCCATTCATGAGTCTCACCAACTCACGGCTAATAACGAGTCCTAACCCTGTTCCTTGATAGTTGCGGTTGAGCGCATCATCGACCTGAGAAAATGCATTAAATAGTTTTTTCCTGTCATGTCGACTAATACCGATACCCGTATCTTCTACCGTAATATTAACCTCGTGAATACCGTGAGATAGGGAGCGCCCACTCACTGAAAGCGTGATGGTGCCGCTGGATGTGAATTTCAAAGCATTGCTGAGAAGATTGTTAAGCACTTGCTTTATGCGAAACACATCGCCGATTAACTTTTCAGGCAGGGGGTTTAAATCGAAAACGAATTCTATACGTTTACTGTGGGACGATTTAGCCATTATAGTAACCATTTCTTCCAGCAGTTTGTTGGGCGAGAAGGGCTGATTATTTATTTGTAGCTTACCCGCTTCAATCTTCGAAAAGTCCAGTATGTCGTTAACAATGGTCAGCAGGTTATCAGCCGCTGTATTGACAATTCTTACTTGCTCTTGCTGATCACTTGGCAGTGAAGCGTTATCTAGTTCTCGACTAAAACCTAAAATAGCGTTGAGCGGAGTTCGAATTTCATGGCTCATGTTTGCAAGAAACTGTGATTTCACGTTACTCGCTTTAATGGCATCTTTTCTGGCGATATCTAAACGTGCGTTTTGCTCTTCAATCAGTTCAACGTTATTGCGCAAGTCATTCGTCGCTTGTTCAACTTCGCTTTCAAGCTGTCTTCTGCTTTTCTCCATAAGCGCAAACGAGAACAATCCAGCTTCAAGAAAGACGCCTACCTGGAAACAATATGTGGTGAAATCATTGGTTGGCAATATACCGACCAAGCTAAGCATGCCAATTATTGCGCCGCTAGCCAGCATGCCCCATGCAAAAATAAAGTAGCGCGCGGGCTTAAACTTGTTGATGAAGGCTTCAAAACCCGCGTAAATATAGCTCAATATAGCAACTAGCCCCAGCCCATAAACCACATTGTTCTTCCATATTGATGGCAAGACATCAACAAAACAGATAAAGCCAATTAACCCTTGGCCAATCATGAGCAATTTAATAATGGGATGGGCGGTAGGCGAATTTTTCTTGGTCTCTAAAAACATGATAGTAAAGAGGCCCGAGCTAAGACCAATAATCACAAAAATAAGCTCTGAGTGACCCACTATCCAGGAGGGAATACCCTCGCTGAACACGAGTTGTGTATGACCGCCCCATACAAACTGCCATAAAATAACCGCAAAAATATAGCCGACATAGGCGAGAAGGCTTTTTTCTCTTACCCCAAAAAACAGCACTAAATTATAAATAGCGAGAATAAGTAAGCCGCCGTAAAAGAGACCCCATAATAGGCTATCGATTTGATAAGAAAGGTCGTGAATGGGCTCAGCTTCAATGCGAAGAGGGGCAATGAGACTGGATGACTGACTTTCTATGCGTACGTACAGATCAACGGGCTCGCTGCTTTGAAGTTCAGCGCGAAAGGTAGGCACACGAAACCGTTGCTCTTTTTGTGCTTTCCCTTGATGACTTTGCGCTAACACCTTGCCGTTTTGCACTAAGTAAAAATCGACGTTATCAAGCTGACTAAAATTTATAGAAAATACCCAATTCTTTTCGTTAGATACATTAGCGACACGGGTGAGGAGCCACATACCGTTATTGCGAAAACCAAAATTCGGATTGTGATGAGGATGCATGAGAAAGTCATTTCGCCTTCTTGATACATCACTGATAGTCAATTGATAATCGGTTTCAAATAGATAGAACAGGGAATCAGATAGATCTAGCGTACTGTTTTCATCGAAAAGCTGTTCGATATGCTGTGCTTGAGCATTTGAACCGAGGCAGCTACCTAAGAGGAGAAATAGGAAAAAGAACACGCGAAAGATAGCCATATTTATCTGTACTTTTTATTGTTTAGGTAAGGTCTATTGTTTTAATCGCAACTGAATAATATGTGGTAGTACTCAATCAGCCCTATTTAACCACTCTCTTCGAAGAATAACAAAACAAACACTTAAGGCGTTAAATACTCAACAAACAAACCACAATGTTTTTCAAAGATTGCACACAATTGCGGTTTCCCCCACAATAGCTTCTAATGTTCACGTGCTTCCTTTAAGTCGTGCGCTAATAATCGACAAACGACTGCCGTACTATCACGAGCGAATTGGTATTAATAACAAAACGAAAAAATTATCATGAGTGACGAGATCATTATTAATCGCGATGGGGTAGAGCAACTTCCTCTTCGACGCTTCACCGAAGACGCTTATCTTAACTATTCCATGTACGTCATCATGGACCGTGCATTGCCGCACATTTCTGACGGCTTGAAGCCTGTTCAGCGTCGTATTATCTATGCGATGTCTGACTTAGGACTAAGCGCCAACGCCAAATATAAGAAGTCAGCCAGAACAGTAGGTGACGTTTTAGGTAAGTTTCATCCTCACGGCGACTCAGCGTGTTATGAAGCAATGGTACTCATGGCGCAACCGTTTTCTTACCGCTATCCGCTGGTTGACGGTCAAGGAAACTGGGGGGCGCCAGACGACCCTAAGTCGTTTGCTGCCATGCGTTATACTGAAGCCAAGCTTTCTCGTTTCGCGGAAGTTTTGTTGAACGAACTAGGCCAAGGTACGGTCGACTGGGTACCTAATTTTGACGGTACGTTAGAAGAGCCAAGCGTTTTGCCTGCTCGCCTTCCTCACATATTGTTAAATGGGGTTACAGGCATCGCCGTAGGTATGGCTACTGATATTCCGCCTCACAATGTAAGAGAGTTGGCCAATGCATGCGCCATGCTATTGGATAACAGTAAAGCCGAACTTAGCGATGTCTTAGCGCATGTGAATGGGCCAGATTATCCGACTGAAGCAGAAATTATTACGCCAAAGTCTGATATTCAAAAGCTGTACGAGACGGGGCGTGGCTCGATCAAAATGCGTGCGGTATATACAGAAGAAAATGGTGATGTAGTGATCACTGCTCTGCCACACCAAGCCTCTGGCGCAAAGATTCTAGAACAGATTGCTGCGCAAATGCAGGCAAAAAAACTGCCGATGGTAAGCGACCTTCGTGATGAGTCTGACCATGAAAATCCAACACGCTTAATCATCACTCCGCGCTCAAATCGCATTGATGTTACGCAGTTGATGCAGCATTTGTTTGCTACCACTGACCTTGAGAAAAATTATCGCGTTAACTTGAACATGATAGGTCTAGACGGCCGTCCTCAGGTTAAAGACCTGCGCACTATTTTATCTGAGTGGTTGCAGTATCGAAAAGATACGGTAACTCGACGATTGCAATATCGACTCGATAAAGTACTGGCGCGCCTTCATATTCTTGAAGGTTTGCTCATCGCATTTTTAAACATTGATGAAGTTATCGAAATAATTCGAACTTACGATAAACCCAAACCGGAGTTGATGTCGAGATTCGGGCTGAGCGATAAGCAAGCAGAAGCGATTTTAGAATTAAAGCTAAGGCATTTAGCTAAGCTAGAAGAAATGAAGATTAAGGGCGAGCAGGATGAGCTTGCCGAGGAACGGGATAAACTTCAGCAGTTATTAGGGTCAGACCGTCGCCTTAAAACACTCATCAAAAAAGAAATCCTTTCGGATGCTGAAAAGTATGGCGATGACAGGCGTTCACCTATCGTTGAACGTGGTGAGGCGAAAGCACTGTCAGAAAAAGAATTAGTTCCCGCTGAATCAGTGACAGTAGTGCTTTCAGAAAAAGGCTGGGCACGGTGTGCTAAAGGTCACGATATAGATGCAGAAGGCCTGAGCTATAAGGCGGGTGACGGCTATTTATCAAGTGCAGAAGGAAGGAGTAATCAGCCCGCGGTCTTTATGGATAGCTCTGGGCGCACTTTTTCTTGTGATGCTCACGGTCTCCCCTCTGCAAGAAGTCAGGGCGAGCCGTTAACAGGGCGTTTTAGTATTGTTGGAGGTGAATCGTTCCAGCATGTCATCATGGCACACGACGAGAGTAAGTTCTTAGTTGGCTCTGACGCAGGCTATGGCTTTGTGGGTACGTTTAAAGACATGGTGAGTAAGAATAAAGCCGGTAAAGCCTACTTGTCTCTACCCACTGCGGCGAAAGTAATGAAGCCAATGCCTGTTACTAACCCTGACTCAGATTGGTGCTTAAGCATTTCTAACGAAGGACGTATGTTGATGTTCCCGTTACGCGACCTGCCAAGCTTGGGCAAAGGTAAGGGAAATAAGCTAATCAATATACCCTCGGCTAAATCCCAGTCCCGTGAGGAGTATGTGAAAGTGCTCGCCGTTGTTCCTGATGGCGCCGCCATCAAGGTTGGTGCGGGAAAACGTAATATGACACTCAGCGCGGCTGACTTGACGCATTATCACGGTGAGAGAGGCCGGCGAGGTAATAAGCTGCCACGAGGGCTCCAACGGGTTGATTCTGTTGAAGTGGTGCTGCCAAATAAGGATGAGACACCCGAAGATTTGTCATAAAGTTTAGTTTGTTCTTACGCCTAGTTGAACTAGACTCACTATAGGATTTGTTGAGGATTTTTTATGCTAGGAATAGTTTTCACGTCGTTAATCGATATGCTTGAGGAAAAAGTGTCTCCTGATTTCGCAGACGACGTCATCATGGAAGCTGAATTAGAAAATGACGGTGCTTATACCGCTGTCGGATATTATCCATTTGAACAGATGGAGCGTATGGTCGGCGTACTGGTAGAAAAAACGGGTAAGTCGGCCAACGAATTATTATACGACTTTGGCCATTACCTGTTCGGAAAGCTTGGTGCTGTGCATGGAGATGTGCTTGCAAACACCACTGACATACTGCAAATGCTAGAGCATCTAGACGGTGATATTCACGTCCAGGTGAAAAAGCTTTATCCCGATGCAGACCTGCCGCGATTTAAAGTGCTCTCACGCACAGACACGACTATGCGCTTACAGTATTACTCCGAAAGAGAGCTATATCCGCTAGCTGAAGGCTTGATGGACGCGGCAGCAGAGTATTATAACTGCAAGTTAGAAAGAGAAACCCGCCAGCTCGATATTCCTCACACCTACGAGTTTAGTATCTCTATCGTTTAGCTGGAGGCGTAATGGCGCATGACACTTCGCACGACTCTGTTAAGCAGAAAGACCGCACTGAAATTCTAGAACGGCGTTTAAAGCGTGAACGCCATTCTAGAGAACAGGCGGAGCAGCTATTACGAGAAAAAACCCAAAGCCTCTATGTGGCACTCAAAGAAAGCCAAGCTGTTCAAAAGGATTTAGAGCTCGCGCTGTGGGCGTCTCAAGAATCGTTCTGGAGCTGGAAAGCTCATACCGACATAATGGAAATTCGTTCCTTCTCACTGCACAGTGAGAGTGAGTCAACGTGGTCTGGAACTTTAATTCACATGATGGAGCGCGTGCATGAAGATGACCTCGACGGTCTTCAATTTCACTGGAGCATGGCGCTACATGGAAACCGCGGTCGCATCGAATTTTCATTCCGATTAAAGCTAGAACGGGAATATCAGTGGGTGCGGTTGAGGGGGCGTGTGCTAAAACGCGGTCAGTCTAGTGAAGCCCTGCATATTGTCGGGACCACTAGAGATATCACCTCTCAGCGTCAGGCTGAACAATCCTTTCATCTGATGGCGTCGGCCTTTGCCAGCTCAAGAGAGCCTATGCTCGTCCTATCGCCTGAACTTGTTATCACAGAGTGCAACGACGCGTTCATTCAATTAATGGGCGCGTCGGTGAAAGAGCAGTGCATTGGGATGGACTTCAATCGGATATTCATTTCCGAGAAAGTGAATAAAGAATTACTCACGTTAAATAAACAAGTACGCTTTGAATCTTCAATAAAAGCGCAAACTGAAAAAGTAAAGAACGTCGATGTTTCCATCGCGTTATTTGAAACCTATCAGCATACGTCATCTTATTTGATCGCTACAATGCGCGATATTACCGATAGGAAGCGCAATGAGGTGAAGCTACGTCAGCTGGCGCTTAATGATGAATTGACCGGCCTAGCAAATAGAAATTCCTTACGAGAGTCTATTTCAACGCTGGTTGAGAATAAGCAGCAATTTGTATTGGCTTTTATCGACTTAGATGGTTTCAAAGCCATTAACGACACTGCTGGACACGAACAAGGGGATATAGAGCTCAAACGTGTCGGCGTATTACTGAGGGAGTTATTTGAGCCTATTGGCGATGTCGGCCGGTGGGGAGGCGATGAGTTTATTGCAGTGCTGCCCGGGCAATCAGTGAATGACGTGGCAGATAAATCTACTCTGCTTATTCAGACAATTGAAGAAAACGTTATACGTACAAAGTCTTCACAGTTAAGACTTTCAGCGAGCATAGGTATTGCTGACTTCCCTGAACACGGCGACGGTATAGAAAGCTTAATACAGTGCGCAGATGCCGCCATGTATCGGGCCAAAGAGCTTGGTAAAGGGCGGGCATTTATTTACGAAATGGGGTTGTATGAAAGTATGACCCGACAAGTGAGTATGGTGAATGATTTGCGTAGGACCGTAGAAAATCACCTGTTAGATTTCTATATTCAGGGAAAATATGATCTGCGAGGACAGTTAAAGGGTGGGGAAGTACTATGTAGGTGGATATCGGGTCTACATGGTGTAGTTTCGCCCGCCATTTTTATACCCATTGCTGAAGAGTACAAACTAGATAGCGCAATAGGCTTGCAAGCGATAGAAGCGGCCTGCGACTACATCTCTATTATGGAATCTCAGCAAGGTGACGCCATTCCGCTTTCGGTCAATATTAGTGCGACTCAGATGCTCGACCCGCTCTTTCCAGAACAAGCGGCGTCTATTTGTGACAACAATCACGTGTCTCCCGAATATATTGAGCTGGAGCTCACGGAGTCGATATTCGTGAAAGATGAAAAAGCAGCACTTAGAGCATTAAACCGTTTACGTGATTACGGCTTCAGGCTTTCCCTAGATGATTTTGGCAGCGGCTTTTCTTCGCTTAGCTATTTGCGAATCTTTCAGTTTGAAGTGGTCAAAGTGGACAAAAGCTTGGTACAAGGTATCCATCAAGACAGTAAAGCAAATGCCCTATTCATGGGGTTAGTAGCTATGCTGAGAAGCCTCAAGATAGACATAGTAGCAGAGGGAATAGAACTGGAATCCTACCTTCCTTTCATGGAGCAAGCCGAAATCCAACTGATGCAGGGGTTCTACTTTGATAAACCTATGCCTTATGACCAGTTTTTAGCAAGGCATACCACTGAGCCAAGCCGATAACGGCGCGTAAACGTGCGTTGATAGCACGATCTTCGTGGTACAGGCATGAAAGCAATCATTTCGCGTGGTACAACATAAAAAAAGCCCAGTGAAGGGCTTTTTTTACATCTAGGTATTTCGGCTATTTAGCATTTGTGCTTTCAAAAATTTTGTCAGCCGATGCGGCGACAAAACCCGTGTAAAGCTTTCCATCAGGCATTTCATAGCGTTGTGCAAACTCATAAAAGCAGCTTGGGATCGATAATGTTTCGTCGCTAAATGCCACGTCGGCACGATCCGCCATGGTTGACGATTGGGCTAAGAATACATCTGGCCCGCCTTTAATCTCGCCACCTGAAGTGTTAAGCACAAAGCCAGCTTCTTTTAGCAGCATATTTACGTCAGCAAGTTCGACGGTACGGCTCAAGTGATTTACACTTACGGTAAAGTGATTCGCGCGAAAGCCCCACGCTGCCATCCACGCTGCGTATTCGGATTCATTGAGTAACGTGTCGTATTCCGACTTAGAAACGTCCCAATGCTTACCCGAATATAAGAAGTTATCTGCGTCTACTACAGACTCAGGCATTTGGTCTACCAGCTTTTTGATGATGCCTTGGGCGGTGTCTGAAAGCTCGTTTACGCGAAGCTCGCTAATGAACACTTTTGGCTTAGTATCATCTGGATGTTCAAAGTGTTTTGCCGTCAGTTTTTTCGCTTCAAAGTCATAGTCGCCTTTAGCTTCATAACCAAGTGCTAAGAAGTGTGCGGCTAGTTTGTCTAAGCGGGTTTTATCAAGAGCAAAAGTTCGAAAAGCTACATGGTCGTTAACGATGTCGTTGGTGTTTTCTTCACCTGCAAGTAGCGCATGTATTTTATGCGCAGAGGGGGTGATGGTCACGTAATCGTCCCACATGTTGCTAAACAACGTATCAATGTTGCTATGCATGGCGGTAGGGTCCTTTCTGTCGTCGACTATTTTAGATGAATAGTTCGTATAGGGTTGATACTAAACGGGCCGATACGCAAACTGCATCGGCCTTTTGAGCATTGTAAAAAGCGCTCGCGAGACTTATAAGCTTGATTACATCGACAAGCCTGGGCTTAATTTGCTCGGCATGGCGACTTTATCAAGCTCAACTGATGCAACGGGGTACGCACAGTAGTCAGCCGCATAAAACGCGCTTGCTCTGTGGTTACCGCTGTCGCCTACACCACCAAATGGCGCAGCACTGCTTGCACCTGTAATCGGTCGGTTCCAGTTTACGATACCAGCGCGAATGCGCGCAAAGAAGTAGCGATAATCTTCTTCATTATCACCTAAAAACCCCGCCGACAAACCAAAGCTTGTGTTGTTCGCCTCTTCAATGGCAGCATCAAAGTCGTTGTAGCGGATCACCTTAAGCAGTGGGCCGAAATGTTCTTCATCTGGCAGTGACGCAAGCATTTCAGTAACATCGATAATGCCTGGGGTCGCGAAGCCTTTGTTTTCGTCTTGTTGCTCAAGGCGAACTAACACTTTACCGCCAAGGTTTTCAAGCTCTTGCTGCGCTTTCACCATAAGTGCTGCGGCGTTGCTCGAAATCATTGCACCCATAAAAGGCTGATCTTCAGCATCATAATCGCCAACTTTGATATTTTTCGTAACCTCAATTAAGCGAGCAAGGATAGCATCGCCTTGCGCGTCGGCTGGCAAGAACAAGCGGCGAGCACAAGTACAGCGCTGACCTGATGTGATGAAAGCAGATTGAACGATATCGTGAACCGCAGCATCAACATCGGCTACGTCTTTTACGATTAGCGGGTTATTACCGCCCATTTCCAACGCTAAAATTTTGCCAGGATGACCAGCAAACTGCTCGTGTAAAATCCTTCCTGTGCGCGAACTTCCGGTAAAGAATAGGCCGTCAATATCGCTATGGGATGCCAATGCTTTACCCGTTTCCACTTCACCTTGTACAAGATTAAGTACACCGGCAGGGAGGCCTGCCGCTTCCCATAGTTTCACCATTTCTTGTGCAACCATAGGGGTTAAATCGCTTGGCTTAAACACAACGGTATTGCCGGCAATAAGTGCAGGGACAATGTGCCCATTAGGAAGGTGACCCGGGAAATTGTAAGGGCCGAAAACCGCGACAACACCATGCGGCTTGTGTCGAATGAACGCTTTACCCACGGGCATCGGGTTTTCTACATTGCCCGTACGCTCAAAGTAAGCCTTTTCCGAGATGCCGATTTTACCCATCATGGCACCCACTTCCGTGGCCGTCTCCCACTCTGGCTTACCGGTTTCTTTTGCCATTACCTGCGCAAGATGCGCTTTAGCTTCTTCTAGCTTAGCGCCGTAAACCTTGATAATTTCAAGACGCGCTTCAACGGTTTTCATACTCCACGCTGGAAGTGCAGCTCGAGCGGCCTTAATCGCATCATCGATTTGAGCGGCAGTCGCAGACTTACCTTCCCAAATGACTTCGTTTTTTGCAGGGTCAATTGACGCTAAGTCGTGACCTTGACCGGCAACCCATTCACCGTTGATAAAATGTGTATGTAGCATAGTGGGTGTCCTTTTAGTCTCTGAATGTAACTGGGGCAAAGCGAACGTACTCGCCCTCTTTGACATTCAATGCAGCAGCCGCTTGGCGAGAAAGCACGGCAACTTGCTTCTCTTCGCTCACCGTCATCTCGGTGGCAACTGCACGAAAATCGGATATTGATGTATTGATAATGTAGTGAGTCTGGCCTTGAGCCGCCGCGCTATCATCAATGGCAACAGGCAGTTTTAAACTAGCCTGAGCGGTGCGGATATGGCTCAAGTTTGCTTCCACCGTTGGGCCGCCGTCGAAAATATCTACGTATCCGCGACATGAAAATCCCTCTTCTTCTAAAAGCTGAAGTGCAGGACGGGTTTTTTCGTGTACTTCGCCAATCACTTCTTGTGCTTCTTTACTGAGCAGGTTGACGTAAATAGGATACTTCGGCATGAGCTCGGCAATGAACACTTTATTGCCTATACCCGTCAGGTAGTCAGCAGTGGGGAAGTCCATGGAGAAAAAATGGGTTTCCAGCCATTCCCAAAATGGAGAGCGACCTTTCTCATCGCTCACACCACGCATCTCAGCAATTACTGTTTCTGAGAAGCGCTCGCGGTGCTCCATCATGAACAAGAAGCGAACCTTAGAAAGAAAGCGGCCGTTAATGCCGCCGCGAGCTTGTTCACGAAGGAATAGCGTGCATATTTCAGTCACCCCGGTGTAGTCATTACAAAACGTAAGAATATCTACCGTATTGTGAATGTTGAGTTCGCGAGACGCATGCACAACTTTGCTAAGATGGTAGTGATAGAACGCATCTTCTATGCCAACAGCAGCTTCAATTCCTGTTGTCCCCACTACTGTGCCGGTAGTGGTATCTTCCATAACAAACAGGTACGACTCATCGCCAGGTTCAGTGACGTTAGGTTTGTTGAACGCAGTCTCTGCACGATCAATTTTACGCTGTAAAAGCTCGTCGTTAACGGGCAAAGACGTAAAGCCAATGCCCGATTCAACGGCGATTTCCTTAAGCGCGTTATAGTCGGCCTTCGTGATAGGGCGAATGATATTCATGTTCGCTACTCGTGTTGTAATTATTCGGCGTTTACAACGGCGGCAACGGCGCGCTCAAAACGTGCAAGACCTTCTTTAATGTCTTCATCAGGGATGATGAGTGAAGGCGCAAAACGAATTACGTTCATACCGGCTATCAGACACATAAGATGTTCTTTTGTCGCTGCCATCATGAAGTCACGGGCACGACCTTGATATTTTTCATTTAGCGCGCAACCAAGCAGCATGCCTTGACCACGAATTTCCTCAAATACGTTGTACTTCTCGTTAATCGCACCTAATAGCTCGCGGAAAAGCGCTTCTTTTTTAAGCACTCCTTGTAGTACTTCAGGCTGATTAATTATATCTAGCGCTTTTTCTGCTACCGCACATGCCAGTGGGTTACCACCATAGGTACTGCCGTGCGTACCAGGCTTAAGGTGTGCCGCAATCTCAGTGGTGGTAAGCATGGCACCAATTGGGAAACCGCCACCAAGAGATTTCGCTGTTGTTAAGATATCCGGGGTTACGCCAAGACCCATGTACGCGTAAAGGTGACCAGTACGCCCTACGCCTGACTGAACTTCATCAAAAATAAGCAGAGCATTATGCTTGTCGCAAAGTTCACGTACGCCTTTTACGAAATCTACATCAGGTGGAATAATTCCACCTTCGCCTTGAAGAGGCTCCATCATCACTGCACAGGTTTTGTCAGAGATAAGTGCTTCAAAGGCAGCAAGATCGTTATAGTCACAGTGATCAACGGCGCCAGGTTTAGGGCCAAAGCCGTCAGAGTAAGCGGCTTGACCACCTACTGTTACGGTAAAGAAAGTACGGCCGTGAAAACCTTTGTTAAACGCAATGATTTGGTTCTTGTCTTCACCGTGCTTATCAAGTGCCCAACGACGGGCTAGTTTTAATGCTGCTTCGTTGGCTTCTGCGCCTGAATTAGCAAAATAAACTTTGTCAGAAAAGGTGGCGTCGTTTAGCTTTTTGGCTAGGCGAAGCGCTGGCTCATTGGTGAATACGTTACTCAAATGCCAAAGCTTGCTGCCTTGTTCGTTAAGCGCTTTAACTAGCTCAGGGTGGCAGTGACCTAAAACGTTTACTGCAATACCGCCTGCAAAGTCGATGTACTCAGCTCCATCTTGGTCCCATACTCGAGAACCTTCACCGCGAACAGGAACCATATCTGCTGGGCTATAGTTAGGGACCATTACATCATCAAATGTAGCGCGAGTTACGTTCATCTTTGTTACCTCTGCATTGGGCGCTAAATCACACTATGTGGGTGTGCTCGTCAAAAGTGGTCGATAATGTCGACCTACTCTCCTTCACGACACATTGTTTCAGCGCATAAAAACTAATCGGATTTGGTTTACAGTATGCCATTTCTTTTAACATTTGTCTTCTTTCAAAAAGGCTGCAGCCCTTTATTTATAAGGACTGTGGCTCAATTTGCAGGAAAAGTGAATAACTATTAACTGCTGGGCTATATCATTTAGTAATAATCGCGAATTAGCGCATGACAAGCATGGCATGTGGGGTTTTATGGGCTGTTGAGTAGGCAAATCAAAGGCGTGGGCGACCCATGACCAATCGAATCAACTAGCCTCGAGCAGGCGATAGTATAAGAAAACGCGTATTTCTATTTTAAAAGGGATAACTGGGCACCTAGTTGCATAAAGACTGCATGAATATCCACTAAAATTTTAATGATTTTCTTCGTTTTTAACCAATGGCAGGGTGAAAATATCTATTGATTTGAGCTTTTCAAGCGCGCCACTGGGGAATTTTTGCTCGTTGAAAAGCGGCTTAACGTCTTTCATTTCTACCAGCTTAAGCTGGTGCAACATTCTTATTTGCGTGTACGTTCGCGATTGATATAACGCTTTACAAAGCGTCCCCCGCTCCGCGGGCGTTTTACTTGCGCATGCGCGCATGGAAGAGGCGATTGGCAATCGTTTTAACTGCATCCACTCCAATATATCAGCACTCACCGCATCCGCAAATTCTTGTTGCATAGCAATGAGATGATTGGCTGAGGGGCCTATTTTAAGTAAGGCCTCGTGCCTTTTTTGCTCTTTATCTTTTTGACATTCTTGTAGTAGGTGAAGTTGAATTTTATCAAATAGTTTGAAATAAAGCCGCGTAACCGCACAGCGGCCTAAGTTGCTCAATACGCCTAACGTGTAGGCTTCATTTCTGCTGCCTTCACTCAACTTGGCTATCTGCTTTGCCGTAAGGGCAACACCCGTGGCGTATTGGGTCAGCTTTTGTTTGATAAGCGGATGCGGATCGGTAATTTGCGGCATTGCGCGTTTCAATATAAGCGAAGGAATTAACGTGCGCAGGTTTTCTATGCCTAAAAAGCTGAGTGCAGTGCGTAGCGTTTCAACGATAATGATGCGACCGCGTGAGTCTTTGCGTCTGAACTGAGGCGTGTTCACAATGTCGATAAGTTCATCGTAAAGCCATGGCATAGTGGCTGCTATGGGTTCTAATTTGGATACCGTGCATGCTTTGACAGAGAGGGCGTCAAGCAGTTCACCGATGTTTTCCGGTAAATTAAGAACGGTATGAACCAGCTCATCGGTCGCGTTCAATTGCTCGGTCAGTTCATCGAGTAATACTTCATGAAGCTGGTGGCTAACGGATTCTAGGTAGGACGCTTCCGTTTTTTCTTGCAGACGTTTATTTTCAATCGCAATTTTTTCAACGTTTAAAAGTAATCTGCGCGCATCCCCTTGTTCAGACTGCTCGAAAGTTACTTCACCCACTCGACGCTTTCCTAGCATTTCAAACACCCGTTCGGGCGATATGAGCAAATTTTCGAAACGATCATCTATCGTGGGCGATGACGTTGCCCCCATTGTCATTGTAAAAGCTCTCCTGCTCGTAACTTTTTGGTGAACGGCAATATTATCGTACATCAGAGACCTTATCGTTCTCGCAATAGCAAGACGTTAAATAATGGTTTTCTTAAAAGGCGATAGGGTCTGTAGTAATCGCTGATAATGTATTTACGTTTAAACGTTTTGTTTAAATATACTGTCAGTACTAAACAGATTTAAGAAAGTTAAACGAAAAATCAGTGAATTGCGAGTTTTACCGGCCTTCAAGCGTAACCTTTCACACTATGAAAGCGTATCGGCTTCATTGAAATTTTCTTAAGACGTTTTGAACTGTAAAAACGCATTTAATACACTGTGACCGTGTTCGGTGAGTAAAGACTCGGGGTGATATTGTACGCCCCAAATAGGATGATACTTATGAGAAACTGCCATGATTTCTCTAGCGCCGTGGGCGGTTTCACACCATGCATCAACACGAAGTGAGGTCGGTACCGATGCGGGTTCTAACACCAACGAATGGTAGCGTGTTACGTTGAACGTTTCAGGCAAACCTTCAAATAGACCGGTATTGTTATGCATTAACGTAGATACTTTCCCATGCTTAATTTCTTGTGCGCCTACCACGTGAGCGCCAAATACTTGGCCAATGGCTTGGTGACCTAAGCAAACACCAAGAATAGGTATCTTACCGGCAAAATGTTCGATTGCAGCTAGGCTGATACCAGCCTCGTTAGGTGTGCATGGGCCAGGGGAGATAACAAGCTGACAAGGCGCTACGCGCGAGATGTCTTCAATGCTAAGGGCGTTGTTTCGCACCACTTCGACATCAGCACCAAGCTCTGTAAAATAACGAGCGAGGTTATGGGTAAACGAATCGAAGTTATCAATTAACAGCAACACAGCAGCGCTAATCCTTGGTATATCTAAAGTGCGAGATTCATATTCATGAAGAGTTCAAGGAACTCTTCATGCTTATTAACGTTTAGCTTAGAGACAGCTTATGGCTTAGGAATAAAACCAACCGCGTTGTAAACTTTCGCTAGGGTTTCAGCGGCTCTTGCAGACGCTTTGTCGGCACCTTGACGCATAACATCATCAAGGTACGCTCTATCTGCACGAATCTCAGCGTAGCGGGTTTGAATCGGTTCGAGTAAGGCAACCACCGCATCTGCAACGTCACCTTTTAGGTGTCCATACATTTTGTCCGTATATTCAGGTTCAAGCGCTTTTACAGATTTACCCGTGGCAAGAGAGAGCAGAGTAAGCAAGTTCGATACGCCAGGTTTTTCTGTTGGGTTATAGTAAATGTTGGCCTGTTCGTCAGAGTCGGTCACCGCACGCTTAATTTTCTTAGCCAGCTTTTTAGGGTCTTCTAACAAGCCAATGTAGTTATTCGGGTTGTTGTCTGACTTTGACATTTTCTTTTCTGGTTCTTGCAGGCTCATGATGCGTGCGCCAAACTCTGGAATATAAGGATCAGGTAAGCGGAAAACGTCGCCGTACAAGTTATTAACACGTGTTGCGATATCGCGTGTTAACTCAAGGTGCTGTTTTTGATCTTCACCCACGGGTACTTTGTCAGCTTGGTAAAGCAAGATGTCTGCTGCTTGTAATACAGGGTAGCTATATAAGCCTACGTTGATGTTGTTCTCGTTTTTCGCAGACTTATCTTTAAACTGGGTCATGCGGTTTAGCTCACCCATTTGAGCATAGCAATTTAATACCCACGACAGCTGCGCATGCTCTGGCACGTGGGATTGTAAAAAAAGCGTACTCTTTTGTGGGTCAATGCCACAGGCAAGATAAAGAGAAAGGCCATCTAAACAGGCTTCGGCAAGCTGTTTTGGATCTTGTCTCACAGTAATCGCATGCAAATCTACAATCATATATAGGCAGTCGTGATCGTCCTGCATGGAAACCCACTGTTTAAGTGCACCCATATAGTTACCAAGGGTAAGTTGTCCTGAAGGCTGACAGCCACTTAATACAACGGGTTTATTGCTCATTTCTTTTTACCTGTAATACGTTAAATACTGTTTAAAATAAAGCGCTAGAAAGTTTGGCTTCAAAAATTATGCTTTAGAAAGCGATGCGAGTTCATCGCGCATTTGCGTAATAATATCGCTGTAATCGTCTTGAGAAAAAATGGCCGAGCCAGCTACAAACATATCTGCCCCTGCCTCAGCTATAGCGCGAATGTTATCGACTTTTACGCCCCCGTCAATTTCAATTCGAATATCGTAACCGCTTTCTAATACGCGCTGCTTCACTGCACGTACTTTATCTAATGTGGTGGGTATAAACTTTTGCCCGCCAAAGCCAGGGTTAACCGACATAATAAGAATGTGATGTAGCTTGTCCATGACATGGTCAAGGTAATGCAGTGATGTGGCTGGGTTAAATACCAGGCCGGGCTTACACCCTTTGTCGATGATAAGCTGTAAAGATCGGTCTATGTGTTCAGAGGCTTCTGGATGAAAGCTAATATAGCTAGCCCCCGCATCGGCAAACTTCTCTATTAAATCATCAACGGGTTTAACCATTAGGTGTACATCGATAGGTGCGGTAATACCGTATTTTCTCAAGGCCTCGCAGATCATCGGTCCAAACGTAAGATTTGGCACATAGTGATTATCCATAACATCGAAATGCACCACGTCGGCACCGGCCTCTAACACTTTTTCTACGTCCTCTCCCAGTCGGGCGAAGTCGGCAGATAGTATTGATGGGGCAATTAAAAATGGTTTCATTACGCGTCCTTTTAATCAAAAAACAGCAAGATGCAATGCCGCTTGCGCTTTAGGTTGCGAAAGTTTACCCAAAACCGAACCTCTTTACTATGTAAAGGATAATTGAGTCGCAATTTCACATGGGTTTATGTTGAACAGTGGCTGTTGCTGTTATGCTCTTTTTTGGTGAGGGCGCGTTATGTTGGTGCATTTTTGCCCTGCTTCAACCAAAGTGAGTCGCGTAAAAAAATAGCTTAACCTTTAAAATGTAAATATTTATCAATTACTTGAATGTCTATTTATATTTTTTTTCACTGAACCATAAACGGGCACCAACTTTGCGTTATCCAGTTCAAAAAGAAAACACAGACAGAAAAAACGAATAACAACAAGTTTGAATTTGACTGGAGAACACACATGAAAACATCTACAAAAAGAACCTTATTAGCCGCTGCTATTTCTTCAGCGTGTCTACTGACTGCAATGCCTAGTTATGCAGAAGGCGAATTTACTGCTAATGCTGGCGCAACCAGCAACTACATTTGGCGTGGTCTAACACAAACTGTAAACGAAGCGGCTGTTCAAGGCGGTATCGACTATGCGCACGAAAGTGGTTTTTATGCAGGTACATGGGCGTCGAACGTAAGTTATGCATCAGATGATATTTACTCATACGAGCATGACGTATACTTTGGTTTCTCAGGCGAGTCTGATGGTATTGCTTACGACTTCGGTTACCTATACTACAACTATGACGCGGAAGCGGAATTTGATTTTGCAGAAATCTACGGCTCAGTAGGCATGGGTGGTGTGAGCGTAACCGTTTACTTATTAGCGCACACCGAAGCTGACGAAGCAGAAGGTCAAGATTTTGGCTTTGGCCAGGCTTACTACGCATCTCTTGACTATACTACAGAAATTTTGAACGGTACTGAGTTGACTCTGCACGCTGGTTATCACAGCGGTGATTTTGTTGATGCGTTTAACTTTGGCGACGGTACCGATAGCTATGCCGATTACGGCGTAACCATTGCAAAAGATGGTTTTAGCTTTGCTGTGACTGGCACTAACCTAGATGATGGTGGTGCTGACGCACTAGATAACGACGAGTTGAAATTCACTGTAGGTTATTCAGTAGATTTCGAGCTTTAATATTTAAGGAAGAGGCCATCGGATGGCCCTTTAATAAAACGTTGAGTAGAAAAGCCTAATGTAATTTCGTTAGGCTTTCATTTTTTAAAAGCAACGCATTTTTAACTTGTTCGTAACCTACTTTTGTCTATAATGAGACTAAATTTTAAACGAGTGTAAGGGGTGTTGAGGATGAAAGTTCTCCCATTTTTCGCGATATGCGGAGCGGTTGCGCTAGCTAGCGTTGCAGTGACTACTGCGCCTAAATCACACTCGTCGGTATGCGAATTTCAACCGGTTACCGAATTTAATCCAAAGCTACCCGCAAGCCATGTTCAAAATCAGTGTGCCCGTTACCAAGAGGGTGTCGAAGAAGTCAGCTGGTTTTCATGGATAGCAGGAAAATCCTTTTCTTTTCAGTTCCACTTTTTAGATCTACTTGAGTTGTTGCACAACGACGAAGGTAATCGAGATTTCACTTCACCTTCGAAAGACGCCTAAGGTAATACGATGCAATCTGGCACTGGGTTTTGGTCAGTTCTAGGTAGTGTGGTAGCAAGTTTGTTTGGGGTTCAGAGCCACAAAAATTATGAACGTGACTTTACCAAAGGGACCTTTATCAGTTTTGCCGTCATCGGCGTCATTTTAGTCGTACTTTTTGTGGTTTCATTGTTTATGTTCGTAAAATGGTATACGGGCTATGGCGATTAGTAGTTTGCTTTTCGCCAATGGTGGATGAACCATTTTCTTATTCACTGCGCATGCTCTACCTAGTCAAATTTTCACTTAAGAACCTGCGTTATGGTAAACGATGTACTTCTGCCTTTTTATTGCGGTTACTGCGCTTCTTTACCACGTTGGCGGGAGGAAAGTAAGCCAATATTTCATCTACTGGCTGACGCTTTGCGCCGTTTTGACTTATCGAACGCTTAACTGACAGCATGCTAAAATCAGCACCTTGATATAACGCCCTTGTGAGCGGCAAGTCATGGTTAGATATCAACACTGGGATACCGCGTTTTTTTGATGCTCGGGTGGCAAGTTCAGCGAGTTTTTCTTGTGATTCCTGACCAAAACTTCGTGCCGCATAACTGGTGAAAGCTGCGGTTTTACTGATCGGTGCGTAAGGAGGGTCACAATAAATGACATTGCCTCGCCTCGCCCGTGAAAACACTTTTTCAAAAGGTAAGCAGGTAAATATAGCCTTCTGCGACTTCTCAGAAAATACAAACATCTCATCTTCAGGGAAATAAGGTTTCTTGTATCGACCAAAAGGCACATTAAAGCGGCCTTGAAGGCTATAGCGACACAGCCCGTTGTAACCGTGGCGATTCAAATACAGAAAAAGAATCGCGCGGTAATACTCGTCTTCAGTGGTATTAAATTCTTCACGTAAAGCATAATACATTTTTTCTTGATTACGCTTGCCGTCAAAGAAAGAGCGGGCGTCATTAATTAACGCGTCTGGCTGCGCCTTAAGTAAATTGTATAAGTTGATAAGATCAGGATTAATATCATTTAGCAGATAGCGTTTGTATTGGGTGTTAAGAAACACAGAGCCTGCGCCAACAAACGGTTCAATAAGTTTGTCAGCGAGCGGTAATCTGGCCTGAATATGCTCAACCAAGCTGTATTTGCCACCGGCCCATTTTAAAAAAGCCCGGTTTTTTTTCTGCATCATGCTTAAACGTTACTACCTAGACGGAATGAAGACGGTGGTTTTTCCTTGCGCCGCCGTTCCAAGGGAAAGGGTCGTCTTTATACTTTTATGCTGATCAGTATCAGATATCACCACGCTAAAGATAGATTGTAACTTTCATCAGTAAAACGGACAACCAACAAGTGTCGCAAGAATGGAATTTTGCGTATTTAGCGCTAATAACCAGCAATAATGTTAGTAAACGCCTTAATTTTTACTTATTTCTGAAAGGATTTGGCGCCCGCGTTTTACAAACGCATTCTGCTTACCAGGGTATTCTGGCAAGGCAGCGCGCCCTTGCTGGGCTTGAGAGATAGATGAGTAAACCTGTTTGTCTACAACCACAAACCAGTCGCCGCCATAGCGCGTGGTTTTGTATATTCGAGTGCGGGTTAATAAATCATTTTCACTGAGAAACGCATTGAGTACAGATTTATCCTTCATGGCTAGCATTTGAATAGCATACTCATTTTCAGCGATCCACTCTGCATTTTTTGAAGGTGCGTCTTCGACTCCTTTGTCATTTGTTGTGCTATCTGATGTCTGAGCAGGTTTTGATATCTCTACGATGGGCGCGTCAACATCTTTAATGTTGGTAACCGCACTACCTTGGTTGCTCAAACTTTCCCCAGAATTATCTTCATCGGTTGTATCTGGGGTGGTGCCTTGCTGCTTTGACGTTTTTGTACTTGGTGGAAGCGAAGATACCGCATCGTTCCAAGCGGTCACAAGCGCATTGCCGTCAGTCGTCTCTGCTTGTGTATCTTCACTTTCGTTAGATGCAACCACCAGTTCAACGTTGGCTGCTGCACTGGCGATTTCATCTAGGTGTTGACGGTCGCCGCGTTGTGAATCGTCAATATTTGAATTTTCGTCGCTCAATAACGTGCTGTAGGCTGAGCCTGGTTGAACCTGAGGTGTCTGAAATTCTTGGCTTTGCTGCTCAATAGGGGAGAACAGGGTCGCCAATTTATTACCGTACTGCCAATAAACTAAACCAGAGAACGTGATAAGAAATACACAAGCCACCGCCGCATAAAACCAAGTGGTTTTTAGAGGGTTGCTAAAGGTTTGCGTGTTCTCACGTTGTCTGTTTTCCAGATGTGCTTGAAACGCTTCACGGCGTGAAGCAATCATTTTGTCTAGGTCTGAGGCAAAGTTTGGCTGTTCACTCATTACCGACTGGCTGCTGATGATAAGTGGCGTTTCGGTGTTTTTAGCAGGAAGCCATTGCTTAGCGCGCTCTGCCCAATCGTTGTTAGCAAACAGAAGCACGTTCAAATGCTGTTTATTTCCAGCAAAACGACTTTGCAGTACCAGGTCCCATAATTCTTGAAGTAGAGCGTCAGGAAGGTTATGCGCTTGCGTTATCGCTATAAGAATAGGTCCCTCATGACTATTTAGGTCTGAAAGTAGTTCGTTTAGCGGCCTGACAAAACTGCCCACGACTTGCCCCAACAGTTGCCTGCAGAGTTGCCTTCGGTAATCTGACGGCTCCATATTGTCTTGCGCGGTTAGATACGCAATTTCGGTATCATCGTGCTGTTGAAAAACAAAGGCTTCGAGGGTTTTCTGTTGTTGAGCAATAGACTCTCCGCTGACAAAAATCAGCTGAGAAGAGTAATTGACCAAGTATTCCAAACGATCATGCAGTTCGCTTTGCACGGGAGTTTGCCCTTATTAACCGTTACTATCCAACTCACAGCGAGACCGGATGTTACATCTACCCAAAGAATGCTAGAAGCAATAACTCAGGCTTCTATAAAAGCCCAAGTCACTTATCAGCAGTGTAACCTTAATGTTCGCTGTTAGCGTTTCGCGATAGCGTAAATTAGGACAGGATGTCGGATAGAATGTCGTCGGTAACATCCTTAGTCACAACCGCTTTGCCAATCCCCTGAGGAAGTACAAATCGAATGCTGCCCGCTTCCACTTTTTTATCGCGCTTCATATGTTTAAGGTAGTCATCTCTCGTCATATTGCTAGGCCCTGCAACGGGCAAAGCAAACGCTTCAAATAATGCGTACACACGACGTGTTTCTGACGCCGTAAACCACGATAAACCTTCTGCTGCTTTACAAGCAAGTATAGTACCAGCGGCTACTGCTTCACCGTGCAGCCAGTTTCCATAGCCTTGCTCAGCCTCGATAGCGTGACCAAATGTATGACCAAGGTTGAGAATGGCACGCAAACCGCCCTCGCGCTCATCCTTTGCAACCACGTCCGCTTTAATTTCACAGCAGCGAGAAATGGCTTTGGTAAGTATCCGGGTATCGAGTGAGGTCAGTGCTTCGACATTACTTTCAAGCCACTCAAAAAACGGGGCGTCATAAATAATGCCGTATTTGATGACTTCTGCCATGCCTGCTGCAAACTCTCTAGGAGGTAAGGTAGCTAGAGAATCAGTATCGATAGCAACGTAAACGGGTTGGTAAAACGCACCAATCATGTTCTTACCAAGCGGGTGATTAACCGCCGTTTTTCCACCCACCGATGAGTCTACTTGAGAAAGCAGGGTAGTAGGCACCTGAATAAAAGGCACGCCACGCTGATATGTCGCCGCGACGAAGCCGGTAAGGTCACCTATTACACCACCACCAAGTGCAATTAGCGTGGTATCTCTCGCTGCATTAAGCTCAAGAAGGCGGGTCATGACCACTTCGAATTGTTCTAAATTCTTATATTGCTCGCCGTCAGGCAAGATTATGGTTTCAACACGAACGTCGCCACACGCGGCTTTTGCGATTTCTAGATAAAGAGGGGCAACGGTTTCGTTTGTTACAATAACGGCGAGTGGGCCTTTGATATAGGCACTAAAAAGGCCGGGTTGCGAGAGCAGCCCAGCCTCTATCTGTATAGGATAGCTACGTTCTCCAAGTTCCACAGTTAAGGTTGACATTGGCGTAGCACCTCCTATTACCTATTTATTTTATAAACCAATTTTACTGATAATTTGATTTGCTACAGCACGTGCGCTTTGGTCGTCTGTATCAACAATGTAATCAGCGACTTCTTCGTAAAGCGGGTTGCGCATTTCTGCAAGATCGCGAAGTACTTGTTCTGGATCTTCGTTTTGCAGCAAAGGGCGACGTTTGTCGCGTTGTGTACGGGCAACTTGCTTATCGATCGTCGTTTGTAAGTAAACAACAATACCACGGGCAGATAAACGATTGCGCACAGCTTTAGTAACAATAGAACCGCCACCTGTGGCAAGTACGATACCTTGCTTGTCTGTCAAATCATTAATGACGTTCTCTTCGCGTACACGAAAGCCGTCTTCGCCTTCAAGATCAAAGATCCAAGCGATATCAGCACCAGTGCGGCGCTCGATTTCCTGATCAGAATCAAAAAAGTCTAGGTGAAGTTCGTCTGCTAGATGTCTACCGATGGTACTTTTGCCAGCACCCATTGGGCCAACTAAAAAGATATTACGTTTTTCAGCCATATTTGCTTATATCACAACTTAATCATGTTAGGGGCAGTGCACTGTTGCCTTACCAGCCTACCCATTGACTCGTGCCTATTTAGTGTCCAATAAGCACCACTCCTTAAACCTCGCTTAAATTTCGAGGCGGGGATTATCTCAGTTTCATGCAAGGCGTTGCAAGTTTTGTTACCAACAAATAGTGTATACCTGTAAATTTAGTGACAAAAAAGACCTTAAAATAAAAAAATGCGCTTATAGAAGCGCATTTTCGTATCTGTAAATACAGTCGCTACGGTCTTTCGGTTACAATTTTGGGCGTAACGAAGATAAGAAGCTCTCGTTTTTGCTGTAACTGTGATGAATTTCTAAAAAGTGCACCCACAAGCGGTAGGTCGCCAAATAGGGGAACTTTCGACACGCCGTCAGAACTGGTTTGTTGGAAAATGCCGCCCAGTACAATGGTCTCGCCATTTTCAACTAACACCTGCGTTTTGATTTCTTGAGTATCAATTGCAACAGCGTCACCCGTAGACGTTGAAACAGTTTCACCGCGCGTATCTTGGGTAACAACCAAGTCAAGAATGATGCGATTATCAGGAGTAATGTGAGGCGTTACTTTCAGTGATAATACCGCCTTTTTAAACTCTACTGAGGTGGCGCCACTTGATGTCGCTTGAACATAAGGTATTTCGGTACCTTGCTCAATATAAGCTTCATGCTGGTTTGCGACCGTTATACGCGGGCTTGCAATGATTTCACCTTTGTTTTCCGACTCCAACGCTGAAAGCTCTAGATCGAGTATAGTGCCATCAACCAAACTGGCAATTTGGAAACCGATACTACCAGCAGCACTGCTTACAGGAAGGTTCACATTAAGGCGATTATCAATGCTTGGTACTACGCCGCCAGCAATAGTATCAGCGCCTTCAATGCTTCCAGATACACCGTTGTCATCTTGACGGTCACTGAAACCCCAGCGCACACCAAGCTGCTCGTCAACGTCGTCTAACACCGTTACCATGCGGCTTTCAATAAGCACTTGTTTAACCGGAATATCTAGCGCTTTAATCATTTTTCTTGCTTCATCAATGGAAGCGAGCGTGTCACGAATAAGCAAGGTGTTAGTACGCTCGTCTACTGTTACACCACCTCTTTCAGACAGAATACCGCCCTCGGTAGACTTTAAAATAGTAGCAAGTGCTGCTGCTTTGGCGTAATTAACTGATATGTTTACAGTGTGAAGTGGCGCAAGGTCAGACACTTGTTTTTTCGATTGAAGGGCTTGGGTTTCCCGGGCGGCAAGTTCTTCTGCTGGGGCGATCAACAAAATGTTGCCTTCTAGACGTTTATCTAGCCCTTTTACGCGCAAAATCATGTCTAAGGCTTGATCCCAGGGAACACCTGATAAACTTATAGTGACATTCCCCGACACAGTATCCGTGGTCACAAGATTAAAGCCATTTACCTGAGCAATGATCTGTAGAACTTGCCTTACCGGAACATCTTGAAAATCGAGAGAGATAGGATCGCCCGTGTATACTTTTTCTGCCTCAAGCGCTTCTTGCTGTGCGCTATCCATTGGAGAAATGGCAACGCGTAGCACGCCCTCTTTCACTGTATTTCTTACCGTCACCTGACCGGTATAGTTGATTTCTAATCGGGCTCCATTCTTATCTTCGAATGTTTCTATAGTAGTAACCATGGTGCCAAAGTCTGCGACATTAAGCTCTAACAACTGGTCTTCGCCCAGCGCTGTATCAGGAAGGGTTAGCGATACTTTACCCTGCGACTCTATAAGCTGTATTTTTGGTGTTTGGCCTTCAAAATTTACGACCGTTACCGCCGTATCACCTGCAGTTTGGGTAAAGTCGACATTCGTGATGGTGGTATTGAATGTTGAAGTGTTGCCCCTATTGCTTGGGTCTACCAAAAGGGGCTCTTGCGCTTTGACTGGCGAGATAAATACAGTCAGTGAGAACACTGCTGTTGCCAAGAAAGCTAGCCAGTACCATTTCGGCGCTCTACGATTCAGAGACTTATTGAATATGTATCGTTCGGCCATGCTTACTCTCCCGCCTTCGATGCTGTAGTCATTGTTGTTGTTTTCCTTTGCCAGCAGCCTGCACCATCAGGTAATAATTGTTCAATAGTAATCGAGTCGGCGCCGATTTGTATAATTTTGCCATAAAACAAGCCGATACGACTCCCTACTTTAGCTTTATGTAAAACGCCATCATTACTTTTTAAAAGTGCCCACTTTTCATCTTTAACTACGAAATTACCGGAGAGCGCTAAAGCATCTACGCCGTAAGCTTCCAGTGCTTCTTTACGACGCTGAAAGTCAGGTTGCAAACAATTCTCAACCCGTGACGTTTTCACTGGTGCGGTCTCGTTGCGTAGGCGGTCAAAGGGGCTACGTAGCTCGCTCGATGAATAATTAAAAGGAGGGTGGCTTTTAAATTCTGGATAGGGCTCAATCTGCGGCTGAGCGCGCTCCTTTACGCTTTGCGTGTAAGCTTGCAAGTCATCAAGTTTAGGCGAGCAACCTGCTATTAACAATAAAACAATCAGAGATAAAAACGAACGGATCATTTTTCGTCTCCTTCAAGTTCTGATGCACTTTCAGAGCGATAGGTTTTAGCCTGTAACTTGAGCGACAAGGTATTGGCCTGACGCTTAATTTCGAAGTCGTGAAGGGTCACAATTCGAGGTAAATCGGCTACCTTCGAAACAAATTCGCCAAAATTATGATAACCGCCGCTCACTTCCATTTCGATAGGAAGTTCAGTGTAGAATTCTTTTGGCACTTCTTGCTGCCAGTTTAACAGCTCAAATGTAAGGCCTGAAGCAGTGCCTACATAGGTAATGTCGTCTAGCAATCCAGGGGTCTCGTTACTGGTAGGTAGACTTTTCAGCATTGAGGAAAAGTCTTCTCTAATCTGTTTCAGCTGCGCTTCATAGGCATCTAAATTAGCCGCAATACGATATTTTGCTTCAAACTGAAGCTTTAGCTCTTGCTCTTTTAATTCCACTGCGTCTTTTATTGGCAGCTTTGGACTGACTAACATGTAATAGCTTAAGGCGCCAACTAAAATAGCGAGGAAAGCTGCTACAACGATACGGACTTCGTTTGGCCATATGGCTATCTGTTCGAAATCGAGCTCATTGAGTTCTTTTAGCTTTGAAACATCAAACTTCATTATTTCTGTGCCTCACTCACTTCAAGCTCTACAGGAGCGACATTCGGATTTATTGAAAAAGTAAGCGTGAAATTGCTGATGGCTCTGGCGGCACTGCTGTCAGACTTAATCGTAGAAAGCTCTGCAGAAACAAATACTTTCGAATTGTCTAGCGCGCGCATGAAGTCAGAAAGGCGGTTATTAGAATCGCTAATTCCTTCTATCTCTATGCGATTATTACTCCGCGTCATTGTCTCAAAAGCAACGCCAGGCGGAACCAACTTGGCAAGCTCATCGAAAACAATCGGCGCAATATTCCGACTGGCCTGAAGTTGTTCGATTAACGCCATCCGTTGTTCAACGGCACTCTTTCTTTCTTTTACTGTTTTTATCTCGCCAATTTGCGCATCGAGGATAGCTATTTCTCGTTCAAGAAATTGATTCCGCGAGTTTTGATTATTAATTTGTTGGTCAATAGCTTGACCTATAAACCAAAAAATGAGGCCTACAATGGCGGCAACGGCCACCAAGCCGGCGAGATATTGTTGTTTTTGATGCTGACGCTGCTTTTCACGCCAGGGCAATAAATTTACATGTGCCATGGCGTAAAGCTCCGGCTCGCCAATCCTGCGGCAATGGCAAGTTGAGGCGCTATTTTGTTAAGTCTTGTAATGTCAAGTTTAGGGTTAATTGTTATATTGCTAAAGGGATTAAAGCAATTTACATCAAGCCCTAGGTCTTGTTTTAAAATATCGACAAGAGGCGCTATGGTAGCTGCGCCACCGCAGAACAATATTTTCGTGGGGCGATCTGCATGCAGCGTACTCATATACATTTGTATCGCACGATTAATATTTTGCTGAAGGTTTGCAGCGAATATAGGTAATGTATCTTCTACCCAATTGCCAGAAAGCGTGCCATCAAGAAGCTGTCTCTCTGCGCTTTCCCGCTCAACCATGTGAATAGCACTGATATCGTTGATTAAATGGTTAAGGCCAAAAGCGTGCTCTTTTGTATAGATAACGTCGCCATTTTTAACAACGCATATTTGAAGCAGCGACGCGCCAACATTAACACAGCAAAGAGGGGTGTCTTCTTCGTGGTTTGTATAAAAAAAGTCTAGGGCGTTGCCAATGGCAAAATTTTCCATGTCGACAATTTTCGGCTCAAAGTTGGCTTCTCTGGCTAATAGTAATCTGCTATCAACCAAATCTTTGTGAGCGGCCGTCAAAAGCACATTTACTTTGCCTGTATGGGTAGCACTGGGCCCCATTTCTTCAAAGTCCAAATACACTTCTTCGAGCGGGTAGGGAATTAGGCTATCTGCTTCTATTTCAATTTGATTTTCTAAGTCGTAGTCGTTTTGCTCGGGATCCATATAAACGATTTTGCTTATAACTGAAGTACCCGCTACGGCGACATTGGCGAGCTTTATTTTCGTTTTAAGAGATTTACGAATCTTTTTTAGCGCGATACTGACAGACTCATAGTCTTTAATATCTCTTTCAGAAAACGCGATCTTACTTATCGGTTCACAGGCATACCCTTGAAGGATGAATCCGTCTTTTGATTGCTCTAGCCACACCGCTTTTATTTGACGCGTGCCTATGTCTAAGCCCACAATGGGCGGCAGCTTTTTTTTGAACAGCGATTTCATGTGTAAGTGTCCAGTTTCAAAGGTAGTTGCTCTAAAGTACAATGTTACTCTATTAGTATAATGCGTATGGTTCTAATGTAAGCACATACGTATAAATATACGTCATTTCAACAAAATGTCTTGGTATCCGTTACAGTGAAGTACATCAAACCATTTATTCTATTTAGTTTTCTATCAGGCCTTCTTGGTTTCGCTGCGCTGGTAGGTATTTACTTTTATATCAAACCTGACCTACCAAGTGTTACTGTACTTAAGGATGTACGGCTGCAAACACCCATGCAGATATACACCAAAGACGGAAAACTTATTTCGCAGTATGGAGTTAAACGGCGGATCCCGGTAAAACTTGAGGAAGTTCCGCAAGAATTGATCGACGCCATACTTGCTACCGAGGATAGTCGCTTTTACGAACACCATGGTATTGACCCTATTGGTATCGTCCGCGCGGCGGTGAGCCTTGTGCTAACTGGCGAGAAACGTCAGGGGGCAAGTACACTAACCATGCAGCTCGCGCGAGGGTTCTTTTTAAGTCGTGAAAAAACCTATGTGAGAAAGATAAAAGAAATTTTTATCGCGCTTCATATGGAACAAGAACTGTCAAAGCAGGAAATCTTGGAGCTGTACCTTAACAAAATTGAGTTAGGCCACAGGGCGTTTGGTTTCGGTGCGGCAGCTCAAGTTTATTATGGCAAAGAGCTTAACGAGCTCACGTTGGCACAAATTGCAACCATTGCTGGTCTTCCCAAAGCCCCCTCAGTGTTAAATCCAGTTAGCAGCCCAGTACGCTCCGTTGAGCGCCGTCGAGTTGTATTGCTTCGAATGCTTGACGAAAATTACATCACAAAGGCCCAATTCGACGAGGCTGCAAGCGCTCCTGTTACCGCCAAAAAACACGGCGCAGAGATTGAAGTGGATGCGCCATATCTTGCGGACACCATTTATAACGAAATGGTGGAAATCTATGGTAAGGAAGAAGCTGAAACTGGCGGCTACCAAGTGTTTGCAACGGCGACGTCAGATATGCAGCTTGCCGCTCAAAGGGCGGTGGTGAGAAATCTTCATGATTATGATGAACGTCACGGCTATAAGGGCGCTCTCGGATATTTGTGGAATATTCCTAAGTCAGAAAGTAAAGATGATGTTATTCCTCAATTGTCATTGACTTTCGATGTCAGTAATAAAACCTCAAGGGACGAATGGGATAAGGCGTCGATGCTGCAAGTGCTAGCGGAGATTCCCCATATCAAGCCTCTTATTCCCTCTGTAGTAACAAAGGTCAACGAACAATCAATAGAAGTGTTGTCGGTTGATGAGAAAGTACGGACGGTAGAGTGGGGCGGTCTGGATTGGGCCCGTCGCTACATTACTGATTTCAGGCAAGGGAGCGACCCGCAAACAGCCAGTGATGTCACCCAGGAAGGCGCGGTAATTTACATAAGGCAGCAAGATGATCAGTGGCGTATTTCGCAAATACCCGAAGTGAGTGGAGCCTTTATCGCACTTAACCCACAAAACGGCGCGGTTGAAGCGGTGGTTGGTGGTTATAGCTTCTATCAAAGTCAATTTAACCGAGCGACGCAAGCGAAACGCCAAGTTGGCTCAAACATCAAACCTTTTGTGTACTCAGCAGCTATCGACAGCGGTTACACATTGGCATCTATCATCAATGACGCGCCGATTAATCAGTGGAATGCGGCTACGGGCGTAGCGTGGCGCCCCCAAAACTCACCCGCTGAGTACGATGGCCCTATAAGAATGCGCAAAGCCCTTGGCAAATCTAAAAACGTTGTCTCGGTCAGGTTGCTTCGTGGCGTTGGATTAAGAGAAACCGCAGATTATTTAACCCGCTTCGGCTTTAATAAAGATGATATTCCTCTGGATGAAACCGTATCGCTGGGTTCCAGCTCGCACACACCTTTAGAGGTAGTGAGAGGTATGTCGGTTATCGCTAACGGTGGGTATCTGGTAAATCCACACTTTATAAGCAAAGTGCTGGATGAAAATGGCGATGAACTTTGGAAAGCTAATCCGGTGTGGGCGTGCAATCGATGTGAAAGTCAAAGTGAGGCTGACATTCTGCCAGAAGACGAGGAAGCCGATATTGAGGCATTGTTAGCCGCAGAACTTAATCAAGACATAGTGTTAGGTGATTCGGATGAAGGTGGAAATACGGAAAAGGTCATAGCACCTCAAGTTATCACGGCACAAAACGCCTTTTTAGTCGGTGAAATGATGCGTACCGCTGTTCGAGCAAACGGTAATTGGAGCAAAAAAACCTATTGGTTGGGAACCGGGTGGCGTGCCCGTAATATCCTTCAGCGTACTGATATTGCTGGTAAAACGGGTACGACCAACGATTCACGAGACACGTGGTTCAGCGGCTTTCACAAGGATATTGTTGCCACGGCATGGGTAGGCTTTGACAATATGGGAAGACAACTTGGCCGTGCAACCCGCAACCAAAACCTTATCAACAAAGATCCTGAAAAGTTTAATTGGATAGGCAATGCCATGATAGGTATTGAAGATGGCGCGAAAGCAGCACAGCCTGCATGGATTAGATTTATGGAATATGCGCTTGAAAGTAAACCGCATACGCCAATGCCCGTACCAGAAAATATAGTGCGGGTTCGCATTGATCGTACCAGTGGAAAGTTGACCCGACGGACAGACCATACGACACTATTTGAATATTTCCTGCAAGGCACTGAACCAACAACTTATGTTCGTGATGATGAGGTGTTGGATCCAGCCACGCAGGATGAAGCTACTGCGCCAGAGCCAGAAGAAATATTCTAATTATAAGAAGACACGTCGCTGACGTGTCGCTTCTTTACGCTTAAGCGATGTAATTGCCTGAACACATTTTCGGAAAAACAATGTCAGAAGACTCACAACGATATCTTTATATCCCTCACGCTGGCCCTTCATTGCTAGAAACGCCCCTACTGAATAAAGGCAGTGCCTTTACCGCCCGCGAGCGAGCGGCGTTCAACTTAACCGGTCTCGTGCCGCCGCGGTATGAAACTATCGAAGAGCAAGTTGAACGTGCGTACATGCAATATAGCAGCTTCGACGAAGCGCTAAATAAGCATATTTACCTTCGAGCTATTCAAGACAACAACGAAACCTTGTTCTATCGTCTGATTCAAAAGTATATCGATGAGATGATGCCCATTATCTACACTCCGACGGTAGGTGATGCGTGTGAACAGTTTTCTGACATCTACCGCAGCTCACGTGGTTTGTTTGTGTCATATGAAGAGCGTCACCAGCTTGACGACATTGTTCGCAATGCCACCAAACGCAAAGTAAAAGTGATTGTTGTGACTGACGGTGAGCGTATTCTTGGCTTAGGCGATCAGGGTATTGGCGGTATGGGGATCCCTATCGGTAAGCTGTCGCTCTACACCGCATGTGGGGGAATTAGCCCTGCGTACACGTTGCCCGTCATGCTAGACGTAGGCACCAATAACGAGAAACTATTAAACGACCCTATGTACATGGGGGCGCGCCACCCTCGTATTGGCCAAGAAGAATACGATGAATTTGTAGATATGTTCATAAACGCTGTGAAAAGGCGCTGGCCAGATGTGATGATCCAGTTTGAAGACTTCGCACAGCCAAATGCAATGCCGCTACTTAATCGCTACCGAAACGATGTGTGCTGCTTTAACGACGATATTCAAGGCACCGCTGCAGTTACGCTCGGCACTATACTCGCGGCATGTAAAACCAAGCAGCAAAAGCTTAGGGATATGAAGGTTGTATTTGTGGGCTCGGGCTCAGCAGGCTGTGGCATTGCTGAAATGCTTATTCAGCAAATGGTCTTTGAAGGTCTTACTGATGAGCAAGCACGTAAGCAAGTGTTCATGATCGACCGTTTTGGCTTAGTGACTGAAGGTATGGAAGGCCTACGTGACTTCCAACAAAAACTTCAGCAGAAAACCGCAGACTTGGCTGAATGGACATTTAGTGGCGATTACGCGTCACTACTTGACGTAATGCACTGCGCGCAGCCAGACGTACTGATTGGCGTTTCAGGTCAGCCAGGTTTGTTTACTGAGCAAGTTATCCGCGCTATGAAGCAAGGATGTGAGTTACCAATCATCTTCCCACTCAGTAACCCGTCTCGCCAAGTTGAGGCAAGACCTGAACAGGTTATTGAATGGACCGACGGTGAAGTTATTATCGCGACTGGTAGCCCGTTTAAACCCGTTGAGTATAAAGGTGAAATTTACCCCATTGCCCAATGCAACAACTCGTACATTTTCCCCGGTATTGGTCTTGGCGTTGTCGCCTCTAAAGCCAAACTAATTAGCGACGAAATGTTAATGGCTGCAAGTAACGCGCTTGCTTTAGCGTCACCATTAGTCAACACGGGGCAGGGTTCGTTGCTACCACCGCTAGCGGCGATAGCTCAAATAAGCAGAGAGATTGCCTTTGAAGTGGGTAGGGTAGCGATGGAGCAGGGGCTTGCCCTTGAGATGTCAGATGACGCTTTGCTCGAAAGTATAGAGCGAAACTTCTGGAAAGCGGAATACCGCCCTTATAAACGCGTTAGCATTTAACTAACGCTCACGTTTTAAAAAAGCAGGCCTTGCCTGCTTTTTTTGTGCGTATTGAAGTTAACCTTATACTCGGTTTGAGATAATTTATTCACAATAGCTCTGCCTCCTTGTTCTAATGTCGCCCTCTCAGTTTATTCAAATCTGTTTTATGTAAAAAGGTGTTGCTTATGCGCAACATTTCCTTTTTTTACTCTACCCTTTGCATAAAGAACTTTAACTCAAGTGTATGAAAAATAATGTTTATTTTTTTTTGGCATAAACATTGATAACTACCCTTGTCATACAGAAGAAAAAGTAGGTGTTAAAAATGAAAAAAACAAAAACTCAATTTAATTCATTGTACTCGCGAGCTCTTAAGCGCTCCTTCTCAACATCAATGGTTATGGCCGCACTTGCTACGCTAAGTGCTTGCGGCGGTTCTGGTGATAGCGTAGACGACCAGCCCACACCAACAACCAGTACTTTTTCTCTTTCGGTTTCAGATGCCCCAGTTGATGATGCCAGTGAAGTGGTGGTGTATTTCGATGAGGTTGAATTAATTGGTAACGATTCACCTATCACGTTTTCTGTTGAAGATGAGAACGGTGATCCTCGAAGCATTGATTTACTATCTTTGCCTGGCGAACAGTTTGAAGTGATTGTTGAAGGTACTGAAATTCCGATAGGTGACTACAACCAACTACGCCTTAGCGTCACTGAAGAGTCGTACATCGTGACTAACGAAGGCACATATCCTATTCGCGTGCCAAGTGGAGAATTAAAACTAGACGGATTTACTGTACAGCCCAACTTTGACGCAGCCTACACCGTTGAGTTCGATTTAAGAAAAAGCTTAGTCGATCCAGTAGGTCAAGAAGTCATCATGTTAAAACCTCGCGGTGTCCGCTTAGTATTAAACGGCGATGTCGGTACTCTCAGTGGCACGGTTGATAGCATGCTGGTGATGGACGAGAAGTGTGCTGTTAAAACTGACATGACTTCTGGTAATGCGGTTTACATCTATGAAGGTGAGCAAAATGTTCTTGATACCCTAGGTGATGACGCAGATGTCGGTGTCGATGATACCGAGTTACGCCCTTTTACTGTGGTGCCTGTAACCTACGACGAGTCTGATGAAACATTCAATTTTACCGCGGGCTTCATGCCTCAAGGTGACTATTCACTCGCCTTTTCGTGCGTAGCTTTGTTTGACGAGCCGGAAACGGATGAAGATGAAGAGGACGGTTTCTTTTTACAAACTATCGATACCACCACTGTTGTAGCAGGTGACGCTACTACGGTAACTATCGAATAGTACCAGTTTGCGGGCAATGGACTGCTCGCCTTTTATTCACAAAGCCGTGTTTTGTATCTATATAAAACGCGGCTTTTTTATGTCAGTAATCGCGCAGTACTGTTTATTAGTCGACATAGTGAGCCATACGCCTTTAAAAGCCGTTCTTTATAGCTATGAAGTATGTCTCTTTCACCTAAAAACTATTTAAGGGAATTGCTATGTCGACAGAAAGTAACTACACACCACCTGATGTTTGGACGCAGGCTGAAGATGATGGCAACAAGTGGGCGAGTATCAACCGCCCCGTGTCTGGTTCGACCCACGAAAAAGCGCGATCCACTGGCGAACATGGTTTACAGCTATACTCGTTAGCCACGCCTAACGGGCAGAAAGTGACTATTATGCTAGAAGAATTGTTGGCTGCGGGTGTCAGCGAAGCAGAATACGACGCGTGGCTAATAAACATCGGAGAGGGCGATCAGTTTTCCTCTGGGTTTGTGGACGTAAATCCGAATAGCAAGATCCCTGCTATGGTTGACACAACAACGTCACCAGAAACCAAGCTGTTCGAGTCAGGTTCAATCTTGGTCTACCTTGCAGAAAAATTCGGAAAATTTATTCCGCAAGAGGCCCAAGCGAAAGCAGAATGCTTTAACTGGCTATTCTGGCAGGTGGGTTCAGCGCCATACCTAGGCGGCGGTTTCGGCCACTTTTACAGCTATGCGCCTTATCCAATGGAATACCCAATCAATCGCTTTACTATGGAAACCAAGCGTCAACTCGATGTGCTAGACAAACACTTAGCGAACAATGAGTTCATGGCAGGCAGCGAATATAGCATTGCTGATATAGCGATCTGGCCATGGTACGGCAACCTGGTACTAGGGAACCTATACGATGCAGCCACGTTTCTTCAGGTGCATGAGTATACTAATTTAGTTCGCTGGGCTAAGCAGCTAGAGCAGCGCGAAGGAGTAAAGCGTGGCCGTATTGTTAACAAGACTTGGGGTGATGATGGCCAGTTAGAAAACCGCCACAGCGCCAAAGATATCGATAACGCGCTCGCCAACACCTAAATAATGGGGTCAGTGTACTTAAGTTATGTTAATCATCTTCTTAGCATCACAATGCCTAGAAAGATCATCGACGAAAAGTACTCTGACCCCAAATTTTCAGATAAGCTCTGCCACACTCTTTAAGTATGCTTGTTGGAGTGGGGTGAAATCCCATTCGTTCAAATCTTCATCAAATTCAAAGTTGCCCACACGGCCACGCCATTTTATGGCAGGTACAGACGTCCACGTTTTCATATACACCAGTTTACCGTGAAGGCAATGTAACACTTCAAGCTTAGGTTGCTTTGTTTGATTGTAGGTGACTCGTTCAGAAACGATTGAACCTTCCTCACATGCCTCGTTGAAAAATACAAAACCACGATAGTTTCCATTCTCCGTAATGGTTACAAGAGATGCATATTCTTTATTCTCTGACACTTTTCTTAACGCGGGTAACTGAGCTTCTACCCGTTTAATTTGAATACCCAGTTTTTTGTCGTGCCACTGCCAACCAGAACTACCCATAAAAGTAAGCTCATGATTTTTATCATCAATTTGCATTAAAAAAGTGAAGGTATTCCACGATGCTATGGCGATAATACATAGCATCACGGCCCCGGTTATATAAATCAGCGGCTTAGTCATCGTTATCTTGTTGGCAGAGCTTCTGTCTGTCTCTTACGTATGCGGACATTTATCAGACTTAAATTGCAAAAAAGTAATGGTGTTGCCTTTTTTGAGTAAGTAAATGTTCGTTCAGCGACTAAGCCAAGCTACTAAGGACGTGCAAGAAGCCATGTTCGTGCAATACGACCTAGCTGATAGTGACTATGGCGCTCGTGTCAGAAAGGCGGTAGCCAGTAGATAAAGCAAATGGGGTCAGAGTAATTTTTGGGAAAACTACTCTGCCCCCCATTGTTCTAGCTAAGTTCTAGCTAAACGTACGGTGTGGTTACAGGTGGCATGCCTTTAACTGTACTCTTCGCAATATGCTATTGGGTAGCAACTATTGCGTAAACATGAAGCCGTACAGCTTGGAGTGCTTTATCTTTCCAATTGGTCTTAGTTAGCTCTGGTGAGTGATTGCTTTGAAAAAACTGAATATAACCATGGGTTAAGGCCATGACTTGTGTTGCGATTATCACGGCTTTGTCACTTGATACCTGGTTTTTGGGAAGCGTTTTGCATAACCCTGCCATCGTTTCGATTAATGTTGATTTGGCTGTCATCGTCTCTTCGGTCATCGAAAAAAACGAGGTGCTGCCGCCAAATATTAACTGATAATGTGCCGTATTAGATTCGGCGTAGTTTAATATATTCTCGCAGGCACCAAGAACCTTATCTGAGGCCGTATTTCCATTAGCACGCAGAATGCTTTGAGTTAGCACTTCGCAAGCTTGTTGACACAAAGCGTTAAGAATACCCTGTTTGCCCTTAAAATGACTGTAAATGCCAATGGTTGATAAATTGGCGCGCTTAGCAATGTTGCGCACGCTCAAAGCATCGTACCCCTCCTCGCTGAAGAGTTCAGATGCCGCCTGCAGTATTTTTTCTTTGTTATTCATACTATTTTATCGAGTAGAAGTTATGGCCTATAACGCAGTTATAACTATAGATTAAGAATTCACGAGTTGCGCAACCGTCTCCACATTTTTATCGCTCTGTTTTTTGGCACAAACTCAGTAAAGCCTGCCTATATGTAGCGCTTAAAATAGTCTGTTACTTTGGGCCACAAGTGCTGGCACTTTCTGGAAAAGAATTTCATATGGCCTATCTCATTTACGTTTAGTGCTTTTGGTTCAAGCTCTTCAATTTCAGCGTCCATATTAGGGAACACGCTGAGCATATCGTGAACGTTACGAATATTAGCAATGTCATCGTCGTTGGCGAGAAGCCATTTAGAGGGTATCTGAATGGTGTCGTAGTGGTGCTGAATAACATCGCTACCAAACCCTGTTTTTACGTAGCCTCTACCGTTACACCATTTTTGCCATTGGCGCGCCACCTTTTTAGGTAATGGTTCTCCCATACCTACCCACTGAGATTTGGTATGGCCGAACAGTAAATTACTCACGGGAATAAAGACATTCATAAAAAAATGGGCTTTGATTAAATAGCTTTTGCGCATGTTGCGTAAGCTGCCCGATGAACTTCCGAAGTTACAAAAAGCAGTAAGGTCGCGAACGTTGTACATTAAGCCAAGCAGCTGGCCCCCCGCGCTATGACCAACGAGAAAATAAGGCACATTGGGGAAGTGAAGTTTGAGTGATTCTAGTACCGCTGGCATATCTTGCTCGCCCCAGGTTACTAGCGATGCATCGCTTTGTTTAACGCTACCTTTTACTGAATCGCCAATGCCTCTATTATCATACGTTATAACGCCAAACCCTTGCTCAGCCAAATAGGTGGCAAAAGCGCGGTAAAACTGGCGTTTGATACCCGTTGCAGGGCCAATCATAATTGCCGCTTTTGCTGGTAGGCTTGGAGAGAACAGGGAGGCGGCAAGAGGTGCGCTGTCGGCGCAAACAATGGTGATATCTTTCACATTGATGTTGGTTTCGGTGTCGTTTTGCTTTGATATGCTCGACATGAAGAAGTCTCTAAAACTGTTCTGGTCTAACCAGTAAACCCTCCGCACCCACAAAACGCAACATGCTAATTATTTATTTTACTAATGATAATGGCTAAGTAATGACAAGTAGATAAGTTGTTGGCACGCAAATGCTAAAGCTTAGCTGGGATAGATAAGCCATAGCATTCGCGATTTAAAAAGTAATGACTTAAACAGGTAGCGTGAATACTTTCGAGTTTCGCTGGAAGTTATACAGCTCTTTTTTTACAGCAGGCAACGCACTGATGTCAGCAGGCTCAAAGCCTTGCTCTAAGAACCAGTGGGCGGTAACTGTGGTCAGTACAAAAATGCTATTAATACCGGCTTCTTTAGCGCGCGCTCGCGCCTCATCTAAAATACGCTCGCCACGGTTTTTGCCGCGATAGTCCTGGTGGGTCGCCACACAAGCTAATTCCGCACAGCCGTCCTCAGGGTATAAATACAAGGCTGCACAGGCGATGATCATGCCGTCTCGCACTATCACAATAAATTGGTTAATTTCGTTTTCTAAACGCTCACGAGAGCGCTTCACCAACACGCCGCTTTCTTCTAACGGTTTTATTAACTTTAAAATACCGCCTACATCTTCAATAGTGGCGGCACGTAATTGTTCGTAATGGTGTTCCATTACCAGCGAGCCAGTACCGTCACGCGTGAACAACTCTTGCAGTAAAGCACCGTCTTTTTCATAGCTGATGCAGTGGGCGCGGGGTACGCCAGCAGCAACGCTGGTGGTAAGGGCGCTCAAAACAGTATCTTCCGTGGTAATGTCACCTGCCATGATCAGTTGTTCAAGTTGAGGGCGTTCAATGGTACGAAGCAATCGACCCTCGCGGTTATATATGCCATCAAAGTTTGAAAACACGATAAGCTTGTCTGCTTTTAGGCCAATCGCCGCCTGTGTAGCTACATCTTCATGAGATAAGTTAAACACTTCTCCCGTTGATGAATAGCCCATAGGCGATAGCAGCACGATTGAGCCATCGTTCAGATGGTCATTTATGCCGGTGGTATCGATACGACGCACTAAACCGGTGTTTTCAAAGTCAACACCGCCTCTTACGCCCATCGGCTTTGCAACAACCAAGTTGCCTGAACACACGCGTATTTGTGAACCGTGCATAGGCGAGTTCGGCAACCCCATAGTAAGCAAAGCTTCGACCTGAGAGCGTACCGAGCCTGCGGCATCTTTTACGCACTCAAGGGTCTGTTTGTCTGTAATGCGCACACCACTTTCAAAACGACCTTCGATGTTGCGAAGGGCAACACGCTGATCAATCTGAGGGCGTGCACCATGCACCACGACAACACGCACGCCCAAGCTATTAAGCAGGGCAATGTCGTGAATAATATTGGGGAAATTAGGATGTTCAATGGCTTCGCCACCGAACATCAACACGAAGGTTTTTCCCTGGTGAGCATTAATATAGGGCAGTGAACTGCGAAACAGTTTTATGCCGTCATGATGCGCTAATACCATCTAAGCAGTTCCTTGTCGCTACCCTTGCTTATCCAAGTCTTCCAGCTCTTGATACAGTGCTTTCGTCACGGTTTCTTTGCTGGTACCTCCCAAGATATTGCGTTGATTAACGCCGTACTCTAGCTGTAATACCGGATATACGTCGTCTTCAATTTTGTCGCAAATCGCTTGCATATCGCTTAGCGGTAACTCTTCAATAGCACAGCCTTTGTCGATGGCCTGAAGCACAACACGCCCCGCAATATCGTGGCCTGTTCTAAACGGCACACCTTTACCTACCAAGTAATCAGCAAGCTCAGTCGCGTTAGAGAAACCTTGGGCTGCGGCAATGCGGCAGCGTTCTTCGTTAAGCTGAAGTGAATCGAGTACTTCACTGGCAATACACAAACAAATGTGCCACTGATTAACCGTATCGATAGCACCTTCTTTGTCTTCCTGCATGTCTTTATTGTACGCAAGAGGAAGGCCCTTCATGGTTACAAGCAGTGCTTGTAGGGCGCCAAATACGCGCCCGCATTTGCCGCGCATGAGCTCAAGGGCATCTGGGTTTTTCTTTTGCGGCATCAGTGACGAGCCTGAGGTCACGCTATCACCAAGCTGTAAGAATCCCGCTTCACCAGAGTTATAGAAAATCATGTCTTCAGCAAGACGGGATAAGTGCATCATGCTGGTGCTGGCCACAAATAAAAGCTCAAGCACAAAATCTCTGTCAGAGACAGCATCTAGGCTGTTAAGGCAGGGTGAGTCAAAGCCTAGCTCTTCTGCAATCGCGTGACGATCTACAGGGAAAGTCGTACCTGCCAAAGCGCCAGAGCCTAATGGGCACTGATTCATGCGTACTTTTAAGTCGTCTAAACGGCTCAAATCACGCTTTAGCATTTCAACGTATGCTAAACACCAGTGTGCGAAGTGAATAGGTTGTGCACGTTGTAAGTGAGTGTAACCGGGGATAATGGCTTCTTGATGACGGCTAGCGGCATTTAGAAGTGATTTAATAACACCTAAAACATCACCGCGAAGTGAGGCAATATGTTCGCGTACCCACAGGCGAAAATCGGTGGCCACCTGATCGTTTCGGCTGCGCCCTGTGTGAAGCTTACGACCAATGTCGCCAAGCTTCTCAATAAGCGCGGCTTCAACGAAGCTGTGAATGTCTTCTTCGCTAGACGCGTTAAAGTCTAATTCACCCGCATCGGCCTTAACTTTCAACTCGCTAAGTGCAGCTTCAAGCTGGGCTTGTTCGTCAGTGGTTAGTACGCCTGCTTTTAGCAGCGCACGAGACCAACTGATAGAGCCTTGAATATCTTGGCTTGCCATAACTTGGTCAAACGGCAGCGAGTCGTTAACCTGTTTAAACATACTACTTGCACCGGATTCAAACCGGCCACCCCACAACGCCATGTGATGCTCCTTAATTGCTGTTTTTTGCCATCGCTACCCGCGCGTAGCTTTGTAAACTACGCGCGGTATGCGATTAACCTTGTTTCTTCAATGCTGCGATACGACTTGAAAGACTGAATAGGCGGATAAAGCCTTCAGCGTGCTTCTGGTCGTAAACATCATCAGCACCAAAGGTGGCAAAGTCTTCAGAGTAAAGGCTATTTGGCGAACGGCGTTGTGTTACCGTAGCTTGGCCTTTGTATAGCTTAACCACGATATCGCCTGTTACTTTCTTCGCAAAAGAAGCAGCACCAGCAAGAAGCGCATCGTTAAGGGCAGTGAACCAGCGGCCATCGTACATCACATGAGAGAACTCAAGTCCAATTTGCTCGCGGTACTTAAGTGCCGCTTTATCTAGCACCATGGTTTCAAGTGCTTTATACGCTTTAAGCAGCACAGTGCCTCCTGGCGTTTCATAGCAGCCGCGAGACTTCATGCCGACAAGACGGTTTTCAACAATGTCGATACGTCCAACACCGTGTGCTGCTGCAACCTTGTTTAACTTAACCAGTGCTTCATAGGGCGACAGCGCTTCGCCATCAACATGAGTAAGCTTACCTTCGTCAAACGACAGGGTTACGCGCTCAGGCGTATCCGGTGCATCTTCAGGGTCTACCGTTAGCGTCCACACTTGCTTAGTAGGCTCTTGCCATGGATCTTCAAGCTCGCCACCTTCGTGTGATATGTGCCATGCGTTTGCATCGCGGCTGTAAATTTTTGTGGCAGACGCAGTGGTTGGAATATTGCGCTCTGCTAAATAGGCAAGTAGGTCTTCACGGCTTACCATATCCCACTCACGCCAAGGCGCAATAACGGTAAGATCAGGTGCCAGGGCTGCAAAGGTGCTTTCGAAACGCACTTGGTCGTTACCTTTACCGGTACAACCGTGACATAGCGCATCGGCACCGACTTTACGCGCAATTTCAACTTGCGCTTTGGCGATAACCGGGCGCGCCATTGACGTACCTAGTAAGTATTCGCCTTCGTAAACTGCACCCGTTGTGATAGTTGGGAAGATGTATTCGCTGACGAACTCTTCTTTCAAATCAACAATGTGACACTCGCTTGCGCCAGAGGCGATAGCTTTTTCGTGAAGACCTTCAAGCTCTTCATCACCTTGGCCAACGTCAGCCGCAAATGCGACAACTTCACAGCCATAGTTTTCTTTTAGCCATGGAATGATGGCCGATGTATCAAGCCCGCCTGAATAGGCCAGCACGATTTTTTTAACGTTTTGCATCTAAGTAATCCTTTTAAGCGTCTTTTTAGGCGTCTTTTTAAGCGTTAAGTAATTGAGTAAGGATGGCGTTTTGGCCATGCATTCTATTTTCGGCTTGCTGCATTAATAGCGACTTGTCGCTATCAATCAACGAACCTGTAATTTCTAGGTCGCGATGGGCAGGCTGGCAGTGCATAACGTAGCTTGCACCGGTTGCCTCCATCAACGCTTCATTAACCTGATAAGGCATGAATTTTTCTTTTATCACTTCAAGAGGTGTGTCGTCACCCATTGAAAGCCACGTATCTGCATAGATTACGTCTGCCCCGTTGGCTGCACTTAAATCATTGCTTTCAACAATCGATACACCGGTCTTCTCTGCAATCGCTTTTGCCTGCGCAACAATTTCAGGCGACGCTTCATGACCTTCTGGTGTCACCACAACTTGATTGCAACCCAGTAGGGCACCAACGATTAACAGCGAGTGAGTCACGTTGTTACCGTCACCCACATAGGCCATGGTAAGACCTTCCGTTTTACCAAAGCGTTCAAACATAGTCAGGTAGTCAGCAAGGCCTTGGCAAGGATGGTATTTATCGCACAGAGCGTTAATAACCGGCACTTTCGCTGCTTTTGAAAAGGTTTCAAGCGTTTCGTGAGAAAATACGCGAGCCACAATGGCGTCAGCCCAGCAAGCAAGGTTAGCCGCAGTATCTACCGCATCTTCACGGCCTGCTAAGTTGCCCGACTGCACATCTAAATACACCATGTGGCCGCCAAGCTTGTTGATGCCGATATCAAAGCTTACACGGGTTCGCAACGACGGTTTTTCAAACAGGGCAACAATAGACTTTCCCGCTAGTACGTTGCTGTAACTTGCGGGGGCTTGCTTAATTTCTACTGCCAATTGCAGCAAATTTTTCATTGCGTCGGTTGTCCAGCCTGCAAAGGTAAGTAGGTCCTGTTTCATTGTACTTCTCCGGCATTGCCTTTTGTAAAGTCGGTGTGGGGTAAGTCAGCGCTTGTTGACTTTGTATTTGTCAGGGCTGAGGGCAGTATTTGTGTGCCCGTTTTCTTATTTAAAATGTCGTTAATATCGGCTGCCCAGCTTGCGATGTAAACCGAGCGCTCCAGGCTTTCTGCAGACGCTAGTGCCGCATCTACTTTTACTTTCATTCCGTCAGTGATCACGCCTTCATCTGCGTATTTCGAAATGTTTGCAGCGTTAAGTTCGCTAATTAGCGATTTGTCACCGTCAAGTACACCTTCAACATTAGAAAGTAATAATAATTCTGCGTTAAGCAGCTCGGCAATGACCGTAGCAGCTTGGTCAGCATTTACATTGAGTAATCTACCTTGCGGGCTTGAGCCAATAGAGCTAATAACCGGAAGTGTAGACTGGGCTAGCACGCTTTTAAGAAACGATGCATCGGCTGTCGAAGGCACGCCCACGGCGCCATATTGGTCAGCAAGTGGCTCACATACCACCATGTTTCCATCTAGCAGCGACAAACCAACAGGCGTAATACCAGCGGCAAGTGCCGCGGCACAGAGCTGTTTGTTCGCAGAGCCTGCCAGTGCGCCACAAATGTAGGGCATATGTTCATCGGGCGTAACCCGAAGACCATCAATTTTAGTACTTTTAAGACCAAGGCTGGCCATTAATGTTTCTACTAACGGACCGCCGCCATGTACCACAACGACTGGGCGTGCGGCCTGTACGTCTTTTACGCTTAAAAATAAGCGCGTCATTGCCGCTGCATCGTCAAGCAATGCACCACCAACTTTAATTACGATAGGTGAAACACTCATAGTACTAACCCTGTTTCTACTGGTTGTTTCGTCATTATATTAAGGCACTGTATAGCCTGAGAGGCGGCACCTTTCATTACGTTGTCTATTGCAGCGGTAACCACTGCGTACCCAGATACTTCGTCTAACTTCCAGTGAAGGTCAACAAATGGGGTGTGAGCAACGTCGTCAATTTTTGGAAAACACTTGCGCAAACGCACAATGGGTTTATCAGCATAGGCGTCAGTGTACGCTTTCTCAAGTTGTGCGCTGGTGGTACCAGCCTTAACTTTAACCGTTACCGTCGCCAATATACCTCTTTTGAAGTTTCCTAAGTGTGGTGTGAAGATAACAGGAGTGCCTAAATATGCTTCAATTTCAGGAGTATGGCGATGGCCTAGCACACCATATGCCTGCAGGCTTACCTCAAAAAAGCTAGTGGCAAGGCTAGCTTTTCTGCCTGCGCCAGATACACCAGATACGGCGTTTATCACAGGGCGTACGCTCTCATCTAATAAACCGTTGTGCGCAAGTGGTTTTAGCGCGCTTAGGCTGGCGGTGGGGTAACAACCTGGTACTGCGATAACATCGGCGCTTGCTATTTGTGCTTCGTGCCACTCAGAGAGGCCGTATACCGCTTGGGCCAAGCTTTGTTCTTGTGTATGGGGGAAGCCGTAAAATTGTTCAAAGACTTTTGTATCTTTCAGTCTAAACGCACCTGATAAATCGAGCACTTTGGCTTTACCTGAAGATAAGATAGGCATCCAGTCGTGGCTGGCCTCGTGGGGCGTAGCCAAGAAAATAAAATCTACGTTATCCGCCATCTCTTTTAATGCAGCGTCTGAAATAGGGGTAAGCGTAGCGTTCACATGAGCCAAATTGCCATGTAGCTCTGCGATATTTTTACCCGCGTCATTGCTATTTTCAGACACGTAAGTGCCTGCTAAAGATAGTTTAGGATGTTGAATAACCAACTGAACAAGTTGTGCCCCTGTGTAACCACTGGCACCAATAATTGAAACGTTATGCATAATTAAAAATTCAATAAAAGGAGAAAAAAATCACTTTTTACCTTTGTAAACTGGTTGGGCGTAAATCCTTGCCTAACCGCGACCACATTACAAAGGTAAAAAGTGTGCTACAGAATGTGCATAGAAGTGCGCACGCATCGTCGTGCGCTATGCAAGATGTAGCCAGCCAGGGGAGAGGTTAACTCTATATCGTTGCAAGTGGTTGAACCAACAACGTGAGTTGGTTGTGTCATCATCAATTCCTATCATGTTACAACCCGAAATAAGTGGGTTGGATGCTTTAACCGTCGACTATTTTAACGTTATTGAATTTTTATTCAATAAAAATGTATAAATATTTCTTTTTATTTGTTTCTTGGGCTCGGTGTTAACAAATTAATCAATAATACATTTGTAGTTGTTACAGTCAGTTGACAACGTAAGCTAGAGAACTGAATATTTATATCTGTTGTCGCACGATTATTAGGTATGTGAACAGTTCGCCTATTTATGTAGCGTTTTTACCTGTACATTCAGCAATTTTGTTAAGTGTGGAGCGTGTGGATGGCGACAAGACTACAGGCGTTGAATGCGTTTTATAACAATCGGAAATTTAAATGAGCAAACTTACCTTGGCGCTTGTGGCGCACGATCACAAAAAACCTGAATTGTTAGCATGGGTTAAGCAACACATCGACGTGCTTAAACAATGCGATTTAGTGGGAACAGGAACGACAGGCGGTTTGATTGCCAGCGAAACCGGACTTGATGTAACACGGTATAAAAGTGGTCCGCTTGGGGGTGACCAGCAAATAGGGGCACTTATTGCTGAAAATAAACTCGATGCGCTTTTCTTTTTCTGGGACCCGCTAAACCCAGCGCCGCATGACCCCGATGTTAAAGCATTGCTGCGATTGTGCTCGGTATGGAATGTACCGGTGGCTTGCACGCCAGCGACGGCTGATTTAGTAATCACGTCGCCGCTCTTCTTGTCACCGGACTACAAGCCGGTAAAGCCGAATTTTTAGCTGCTGCTTTTATCTTAAACTTTGTAACAACGAATATTGTTGGCGAAACGGAATTTGGTAGCAAGCCAGCCATAAAAAAGGCTGGCCTAGGCCAGCACTCTTCATAACGGGTAAGCGCTCAAAGACACAGGTAGGTCTTATCTAAATATATCCCGTAATTTGCGCACGTCTTCACGCTGCGTCTTTAGGTCTGCTTTCTGCTCCTCAGTAAGCACGGCAAACATGGCTTGACGATGTTTTGCTTTCTCAACTCCCGCGCTAACAATGTCGTCCTTGTATTTTGTAACAAGCGCTTCCCAGGAAGCTTGCGAGAATGACGAGCTACGAATTAATTCGCGCTGTGCATCTTTAAAACTACGTACGATTTGTCTGTTTGCTTCGGCGGTGTCTTTAAAAGACTCGCGAAGTGCACTAAGACTCTCTCTCTGTGTATCACTTAGCTCAATGCCTTCGAACGGCAGGCCATCGCGCTTGTATTCATGGCCTTTACGGTTGTGATGAGAGAATTTTTTATCTTTACCTTCTCTGTCTAAACGTTTCGCAAATTGCATCTTTTTCTCTTCAGATGCATTGCGACGTTTTTCGCTTTTAACTTCTCTCTTGGCCTCTCGAGCTAAAACTTTTTCTTGCTGCTCTTCAGTTAGCACATTAAAAATATCATGGCGAAGTTGCGTAAGAGCAAAGTGTTGAGTTTCACGCTTTTCAAACTGAGTTTGAATAAACGTACTGATTTGGGTTTCAGTGGCGGTTTCAAAATCGAAGTTGGGTTTCTCAAAATCTCCACGCTCAGGTCGAGGGTGAGCGTCTTTAAAGGCGCTAACCAGAGTTTTTATTTCTTCACGCTGCAAGTCGCTCAAGCCTATGCCGCGAAGGTGTTTAACCATTTCTTTAACCGGTTCGTGGTGACGCATACCAGGGCCCGCAGGCTGAGCCAACGCAAGGCCACTTAAACTAATCGCCGCTACAGTTGCACTAGCAATCAATAACTTTTTCATTGTCGTCTCCTTTTTGTTCGGACACGGTAATCTTAGCGTTCTCAACAAAGAAAGCTGTCAACGTACTGTAAAGCTTATGTAAAGGTGATGCCGTTTGGTAATTGTAAAGGTCTGAAAAGATATAGTATGCGTTTGACTGTCGCTTTCGATAATTTTTGAAAGCTTCGCTTCAAGCGTGGGTTGAAGTTTATTTCGTTTACAGGCACTTTCATGAATCTAGCAGCTAAAGAGTTTAATACTATGAGTTCAGATTTTCACTTGCAGTCAGTTCTGGTTATTGATGACGACCGAGAGCTAACAGAAATGCTTTCTGCTTACTTGTCGGGTATGGGCTATCAGGTTCAGGTGAAAAATGATGGAGAAGAAGGCTTATCGGAGGCCATCTCAGGGCGTCATTATGACCTGATTCTTCTTGATGTAATGATGCCAAAAATGGACGGGTTCGACGTGTTAAAAAAGCTACGGGCAAGCCACAGCACGCCAGTGCTTATGCTTACAGCGAGAGGTGACGACTACGACCGCATTTTAGGTCTTGAAATGGGCGCAGATGATTATTTGCCTAAGCCATTTAACCATAGAGAATTAGTGGCTCGTATCAAGGCGATTGTTCGTCGACACAACCTCTCAGCAACAGGTGGGGCAGTTGAACAAGATTTGTATGTAAATGGAATTTTTCTAAGCCCCAGTAGTCAACTCGCCAAAGTCGATGATGTTGAACTCACGCTTACCACTACTGAGTTTTTGATCTTGCGTTTGCTCATGCTTAACGCTGCACAGCGTGTGACGAAAGAAGAAATAAGCTTAAAAATACTGGGCAAACCGCTTCAAGCCTTTGACCGCAGTATCGATATGCATGTAAGCAACCTGCGTAAAAAAATGAGTGTAGTAGCCGTTGATGAAAAAATAAAAACCATTCGCGGCGTAGGGTATATGTTAATTACTGGAACCCATTAATGGTAAAAATATTACGCAGCATAAACCCAACGCGCGCCATCATGGGGCGCATTTTTCTTTGGTTTTGGGCAACCTTTATTGTTACGGCTCTTCTGGCAATATGGGGAAGTCGTCTGTTTTTCGAAGACCTGCAAGTGGTGCAGATTAAGCCCCGTGAAGCGGCTGACCTAAACCAAGCAATTGAACGGATGCAGCGTGACCGATTACAAACAATGCCATTAGAGGTAGCGCTCGAGCGAAGCTCTCGAGGTGTGAGAGGACGGTTGATTGCCGTAAACGTTCAGGATAACAGCTTAACATCAGCCGGTGGACCACCGCTGCGAGACAATGATGTAGATGACTTACTGCGTCTGGTAAACCAAACGTCGCCGATTGCGGTTAAGCGAGGCGCATTTAAAATCATAGGCCCATTATTTTTTGACCGTGATGGAAAACGCTTTGCGCTTTTCTCAGCGAAGCTTGATATTCCCGAAAAGAGAACCCCTCCTGTATTACTTTTTTTGACCATCGCCCTTATTACCACCATCCTTTTAAGCTGGTTATTTGCTAAATCGCTGACAACGCCTATTTTGCATATTCAAGGCTCAGCAAAACGTTTAGCGGGCGGAGATTGGCAAACACGGGTTGGTAGTGCCGCTAAGCGTCAGGATGAGCTAGGGCAACTCGCTCGTGATTTTAACAAGATGGCAGAACAATTGGAGTCGATGTGGGGGGCTCAGAAGCGCCTGTTAGCAGATGTTTCTCATGAACTACGCTCACCACTTGCTCGACTGCAAATGGCACTAGGTCTTGCTCATCAGCAAAATGTAGACCCGGATACGCTATCTCGCGTTGAGCGAGAAGCTGACCGTATGGAAGCGTTGGTGGCGCAGTTACTTACGTTAAGCCGTGCCGAATCCGGGGAGGCGACAATGCAAAAGCAAGCATTGAGCTTCGTACTTAACGATGTATTTACCGATGCTAATTTTGAAGCGGCGAACAAAAATAAGCAGTTACAAATAGACGATATTCCTAAAAAGACCGTACTTATCGACAGTCTGATGCTGTGTCGAGCGGTAGAGAATGTTTTACGCAACGCCATCCGACATAGTAAATTTATGACACATGTTTCGTTCAGCGAAAATGATGAGTATTGGTGTATTCATATAACAGACGATGGTGATGGGCTAACGGCTGAAGAATGTGACCGTATATTCTCTCCATTTTATAGAGCCACTCTGGCCAGGGAACGTGATTCCGGTGGCGTTGGCTTAGGTTTATCCATTGCAAAAGCAGCGGTTGAGTTGCATCATGGTCGTATTATTGCTGAACCTGCTGAGCGCGGTGGGCTGTGTGTTACCCTGTCTTTTCCTAAGTGCTGAATAGGGCAATGACAGCGGTTACTGGCCTTATATGAGCGTGACTTGATTGTAGAAAGGGTATTTATGAACTGGACGCTCACGTCTGAAAATAACTTAGCAAGCACCTTTGCCTCGCATATTAATCCTTTTTGGATTGACAGTGTTACCCAAGGTCATTTCCTAGGTAAAGACGATATTAAGGTGCGTTTCGCCCATTGCATTCCCGAGTTGCCTCGGGCAACTATTGTAATCTGCTCGGGGCGCATCGAATCGTATCTGAAGTACAAAGAGTTTGTTTACGATTTATATCAAAACGGATTTGCCGTATTTATCTTAGACCATAGAGGGCAGGGCCTGTCAGATAGAATGACAAGGGATCCTCAGCACGGTTATGTCGCGCACTTTGATGACTACGTCGATGATTTCGTCACGTTTGTAGACACCATTGTTAAGCCGTTGCAGCAAGGCCCGCTGCAGCTAATTTGTCACTCAATGGGTGGCGCTATTGGTGCGCTTACTTTACTGCGCTTGCCCAATTTATTTTCCAAAGCGGTACTTGCATCACCGATGTTTGGTATCAAGCCCTCCTTGCCTAACTGGCTAGCAAATGGATTAATTCGCACCGGTCTTGCCGTGAATAGAATGGCAAAGAAGGATGCGGGTTACTTCTTTGGCCAAACGCCCTATATCGCGTTTCCTTTTTCATTGAACAAGCTCACCCACAGTAAAGCACGCTATGCGTTGTTTCGTGAGCTATACGATGAAGAGCAAGAAATTCAGCTTGGTGGTGTAACCACTGAATGGCTAGCCGCAGCACATCAGGCAATGAACAAAATTGAAAACAGTGCGCGAGGGATCACTACTCCTTCTCTAGTACTTAGCGCAGATGATGACGCGATTATTGATAATAAGCGACAAAGGCGTGTGGCGCAGCTGATGCCGAATGCAACGCTTGAAATTGTGCCCCGTGCTTATCATGAGCTTTTTACCGAGTCAGACGAAATACGGGAGCGTTCCGTTAAACGTATTCTCGATTTTTTAACCAGTGAGTAGGGTTAATACTGACGTCGTTTGACCGGGAGCCTTGCTTTCTTGCCATAAAAGCAACGTCGAAGATGATGATGACCTCAGTTTCGTTATAAAATAGCCGAGTGATTAACTATTAAGGTAGTGTAGAAAGGCATGCTCGATATTGTACTTTATCAGCCAGAGATCCCGCCCAATACGGGAAATATCATTCGCTTATGTGCAAACAGTGGATTTACGCTGCACCTAATTGAGCCGTTAGGGTTCGAGTGGGACGATAAGCGTGTTCGCCGTGCAGGCTTAGATTACCATGAATTTGCTCACGTTAAGCGTCACGCCAGTTTAGACGCTTACCTTGAAGATGCAAAACCGAACCGCGTTTTTGCCTGCACAACCAAAGGCAAAGCGTTTCATAGCGATGTATCCTATAAAAAAGGCGACGCGCTAATCTTTGGCCCTGAGACTCGCGGTTTACCAGACGATTATATTCAATCGCTACCTCCAGAGCAGCGCGTTCGCATTCCTATGTTGCCAGACAGTCGCAGTATGAACCTATCGAACGCAGTGTCGGTTTTTGTTTATGAAAGCTGGCGCCAATTAGGTTACGACGGAGCGCGATAGCGCAAGATGGATAAAGCAGCCTGAAGACATTCGTTTTTATGAAGCCCCGGTGTAGGGGCTTTTTTGTACCCAACCTGCTCGCCCGCTAATTGATGTAGCTATACGCGTACCTGAAATTGGGCTATACGTTGATGTTTTGCCGAGGGCGTAAAGGGTTGAGGTTATCGACAACCATCGTTACTACGTTGCGAATAACCATTACTACCGCAAGCATGGAAACCGTTATGTTGTGGTCGATTCACCCTACAAAAAGGCGAAAAAAGTTAAAAGGTTTAAGCGCAATAAACATAACCACGATGGCTATCGAGACAACACCAAAGTGATAGTGGTAAGAGAAGGTCGCTAATTAGTCACTGAAATAACAAAATAAAACGAAGCGTAATGCGATTACGCTTCGTTTTTCAAATCTCGACCGAGCAGGGCTAAGGCTGCTTCTTTAGGTGACTTTCCGTGATAAAGCACCGCGTATATCTGCTCACAGATAGGCATTTCCACACCCACCTTTTTGGATAACACGTGGACTTCTTCAGTATTGCGGTAACCTTCAACGACCTGACCAATTTCTTCAATGGCTACATTTACGCTTTTACCTTGGCCTAGTGCCAAACCAAAGCGACGATTGCGCGACTGATTGTCAGTGCAGGTTAATACTAAATCGCCAAGGCCGGCCATACCCATAAAGGTTTCTGGGTTCGCACCCAGCTTTACGCCTAAACGCGTAAGCTCTGCTAAGCCGCGGGTGATCAATGCAGTACGTGCATTGGCTCCAAACCCTAGGCCGTCTGCTAAGCCTGCGCCAATGGCGATAACGTTTTTAACCGCGCCACCAAGCTGTACACCCGTGAAATCAGAGTTTTTGTATACCCGGAACGACTTTGCGCAGTGCAGTTTTGCTGCAAACTCATCACTTAAGGTATCGTCGGTAGAAGACAATGAAATAGCGGTAGGCAAGCCTGCTACCATCTCTTTAGCGAAAGTGGGGCCAGAAAGCACCGCTAGCGGATAGTCGGTTCCAAGAATCTCCTCTGCCACATCACGAAGTAAACGGCCGGTTTTAGGTTCAAGCCCTTTAGTCGCCCAAATAATGCGATGATGGGGTTTCAGCAATGGCTTTAAGCTTTGTAGCATGGCCGCAAATGCATGGCTGGGAACCACCACTAAGATATCTTGGCTGGCGGCAACAACGTCTTCTAAATCGGCGTTTACAACTAACGCTTCGGGAAACGTAGCGCCAGGGAGGTATCGCGTGTTTTCGCGATTCGCCGCCATTTCAGCAATGTGCTTTTCATCACGGCCCCAAAGCAGTGTTGGGTTGCCATTTCTGGCAAGACAAAAAGCAAGGGCGGTGCCGTAAGACCCCGCCCCCAATACTGAAACCGACTCTGAAACCGAATTCGACTTCATGTCCACGTCCATCATGGTCACCTAATTAGGCGTCCATTTTAGGCGCTTCGCCTTGCGCTTGCTGTGCACGTTTTTGTACGTAAGCGGCAAAGATAGCGTCAAAGTTTACAGGTGCTAGGTTAAGTGGAGGGAAAGTTCCACGGTTAACCAGGTTAGAGATAGCTTCACGCGCATATGGGAATAGCATGTTCGGGCAGAACGAACCTAGCGTGTGTGCTTTGTTTTGATCTGGCATTTCGCCAATGGCAAAGATACCTGCTTGCTGAACTTCACAAAGGAACGCTGTTTCTTCGCCAAGTGTTGCTGTAACGGTAACTGAAAGCACCACTTCAAACACATTTTCTTCTAACTTGTTCGTGCTAGTGTCGATGTCTAGTTTAATTTCTGGCTTCCACTCTTTAGTGAAAATAGCAGGTGCGTTTGGAGACTCAAAAGAAATATCTTTTGTGTAGATACGCTGAATATTGAACTGAGCACCTTGCTGCGCTGGTGTGCTTGCTGCTTCGCCGTTGTTTGTCTGATTTTCGTCAGCCATGGTATTTCCTATTTAATTGTCGTTTTAATTTAATGTAGTGCGTTGCTGTATGCGCTGACGCTTACGCTAAACCCAACATTGGGTTTAGTTTGCTTTGTGCTTCTAAAGCCATCATATCATCACAGCCACCAACGTGCTGATCGTCAATGAAAATTTGCGGAACAGTCCAGCCGCCGTTGGCGCGCTCGATCATCTCGTCGCGCAGCTCAGGCTTAACATCGATCGGGTATTCAATAAATTCTACACCTTTTTGCGTCAACAGTGCTTTTGCACGGTGGCAATAGGGGCAATGGCCCTTGGTGTAAAGTTCTACTTTGCTCATAAAGGTTACCTGTTATTTAGAAACGGGAAGGCTGGCGCTTTGCCATGCGTTCATTCCGCCTTTTAATACATTCACATTAGCGAAGCCATCTTTTTGCATCGCGCTTGCTGTACCACGAGCCTGATTACCCATAGCGCATACTACGATAATGGGTTTGTCTTTACTGTTTTCAAGTTTCTTAAAGTTTTTCTCACGCAACTCTTCAGGTTTAATTTGTCTGGCACCCAAGATATGACCAGCCTTAAACTCTTTCGCAGGGCGTGTGTCTAGCACTATCGCATCTTCTTTATTAATGAGAAGTGTTGCTTCGTGAGTGCTCAATTCTTTTACCGGCGATGTCCATGCACTGATGTAGCTAAATATCAACATCGCAATCAGTGCAACCCAAATACCAGCAAGAATAAAATTGTTGCTAGCAAATTCAATTAGTTGATCCATTACCTCTAACCCTGTCTACAGACCATGAAAAGTGTGCAAAGTATATAGAAAACTGGGCGAGAAACCAGCCTACCTTCACGTAAGATGTGTCCAAGGCGCAGTACATCTTGGTCAAATACTTTAGATGATTGATATTACGGATAAATTGCACTGGGCTTATGGATAGTCGTCAGATACACTGGATTGGGTTATTAGCAGCAATGATGAAACCAGGTAGTTCATTATTGATATCAGTTGAGGTTTTAAGCGCACGTTATGTCAGCACGGTCATTATTTTCAATCATCGGGTGCATTATTGCCCTCACTTTGCTGCCGATTGGAAGTGGTGCTGTTGCGCAAGAAAGTAGTGCCAGTGCTCAAAAAGAGAAATTAGCTGAACTTCAGGCTGAACTTCGCGCCCGTCAGCAGGTGCTAGAAAACAATAAGGCCAGTGCACAAGAACTTGAGAATGTGCTTAAAGCTTCAGAGCTTGAAATTGCAAAAGTTGCTAAAGCGTTGGCGACAACTGGCCAAGCGTTAAAAAACGTTCAAAAAGAACAAGCCACACTTGAAAGCGAACAGGAAGCGCTTAAAGCAGCCATCCGAAAACAGCAATCTTTGTTGTCCAGCCAGCTTAAAAGTGCATTTATGGCAGGGCATTACGACTACGCAAAAATGGTATTTTACCAAGATGATGCTCGCACATTTGAGCGGGTTATTACCTATTATCAATACGTTGCAAAAGCCCGTCAGAAAGAAATAGAAAGCTTCCGTTCGAATGTGGCGAGATTGGAAGAAGTGAATGCTGAACTTGATGAGAAGGCGCAGTCACTCGCGGCGCTTAAAGAGGAACAAGAGGGGCAACGCGCGGTCTTGATAACCCGTCAGGACGACAGAAAGACCACACTGAAGAAAATAAACAAAACGATAGCTTCAGAAAATCAACGAATTGCGTCACTGCAAGCGGATGAAAAAGCGCTTAAAGATGCCATTGAAGCAGCGAGAATCGCTGCAGAGCGAGCGGCAAGAGAAGCGGAAGTGTCGATGGCGGGTTTAGCGAAACTTAAAGGAAAGCTCGCCCCGCCGGTGAACGGAAGAATACGTAACTTATTTGGAAGTCGCCGCCAAGGTCAGGTGTCGTGGAAGGGCATTGTCATAGATGGTGCAGAAGGCGACCCGGTCAATAGTATTGCGCCTGGTAAGGTGCTATATGCAGACTGGCTTCGAGGCTTCGGGTTAGTGGCCATTGTTGATCACGGTAAAGGTTACATGAGCGTTTACGGGCACAATCAAGCTCTGCTCAAACAAGCAGGCGACGATGTAAGGCAGGGGGAGCGTATTGCGCTTGTTGGTCGAAGCGGTGGTCAGGAATATCCCAATCTTTATTTTGAAATCCGTCACAAAGGAAAGGCGCTTAATCCTAGCGCCTGGCTGGATTAGCAAGGTTTTCTTCGGTTTTGCACAAACTACGTTGAAACTGAATCAGTTGTTGGTATTCTAGAAACAATAGCTATGGGCGACAGGCCCTCATGTGCGCTTAATAATAATGAAGAAAAATGGATGTAATTTAGATGCTTTTGCGTCTGCTAATACCTTGTATAATCTTTGTTTTATGCGGGCTAATTAGCCCTCAAGTAAAAGCAAAGTCAGACATAATAATAATCTTAGATGACCTGGGGTACAGGCCGTCCGATGTCGCTGCTTTTTCTCTCCCTAAAGAAATTACTTTTTCTATTCTCCCACAGACTCCATTGGCCTCTGAGATCGCAAAGCGCGCAGATCAAGAAGGCAGAGCGGTCATGCTGCATATGCCCATGCAAGCGCAAAACGGTAAGGATATGGGGCCCCTTGGGCTGACTACAGATATGTTTGCCGGAGCGATAACGCATAACGTACGTAAAGCGATTAAAAGTTTACCCAACGCAGTGGGACTTAATAATCATATGGGGAGCGCGTTTACCGGGCAACATGAGGCGATGGAGGCACTGTTAAAAGAAGTAAAGCGCCAAGGTTTATTTTTCGTCGACAGTCGCACAACGGTGCTAACGAAAGGCGAAGAAATTGCAGAGCGACTAGGAGTGCCTAATGCTAGTCGGCAGGTATTTCTTGATCACAAGTTAGACCCAAGGTTCTTGCTTAAACAGTTTAATCAAATGAAGCGAATTGCTAAAAGAGACGGGCACGTGGTAGTTATTGGCCATCCTCATCCTGCAACGATAGACTTCTTAAATACCCATCTTCCTTCACTTGAAGAGGAAGGGTTTACGTTAACCTCTGTCGCCGACTATTTTTCACACGCACCTAAAGTGGCTAAACAATTTGCTGAAAAACACGCGCATACTGCATCTCTTACAAGTGTCTCTCCAACGTCTTCGCTACTTAATTAGTCTATTTTAATCTCATTAAGATCAAAATTTAATGTGTGAACGTTTCGCATTTTAAATAGTCTGTTATAATATAACGTCTCTGGCGACGATGTCGCGAACAAATTTTCTTTTACGGTGGTAATTAGAGTAATGACTCCAATTGACGAGAATCCAACAAAACTAGACAAACTTGGCATCTGGGTGTCCAGTTTGTGCGCGCTGCACTGTCTAGCGCTGCCTGTTTTGGTGCCTCTGCTACCGCTTATAGGTTCAAGCTTTTTTGCGCAAGTATGGTTTGAAAGAACAATTTTAACGTTTTCTCTTATCGTAGGTGCAGTTGCTTTGCTTAGCGGCGCTATTCGCTACCACGGTAAATATTACCCACTCGCGCTGCTTTTCACAGGTGGAGCCATCTATTGGCACAAAGATATTTTCGGCCATCACTACGAGCCCTTTACCATTGCTATTGGCGCGGCGTTAATTGTAGCGGGTCACTGGGTGAATATGCGTTTATGTAGGCAGTGCAAATGCTGCAAGCGCACCGTATTTTCAGAGCATCTGTCCACTGAACTTAAATAGACTGTCTGAGTTGCTGACAGAAAAAACGAGCCAATGGCTCGCTTTTGTGTTTAAAAGCACAGACTTTAAAGTAGTACTTTGCGAGCGGTATCGGGTACGTTTGTAAATATCCCTGCTACTCCCCACTCTTTAAGCATTAACATATCTCTTGGCTCATCAACGGTGTAAACAAATACGTCAAAACCCTCTTGCTGCGCTGTTTGCACAAACTCCTTATCAACGGCATCTAAAGCTATGTTCACGGAATATGCATGTAGAGCGCGTGCACTTGCCGTGCAGTCTAGTTCATAACTGGCAGACAAGGCACCAATCTTTACGTCCGACCAACGTGATGCAATAGCTTGTAACCAGTGATGGTTAAATGAAGAAATAAGTAATTTTTCAGTGTCAATGTCGCTTTGCTGTACAGCAGTTTTGACTTCATGTACCCAGCTATCGACATCCCGTAAGTGCTTTATTTCAATATTGCACCATTTATTACCTGCCACACAGTTAAGGGCTTCCGCAAGGGTTGGAATGCGTTCGCCTTCACCAATATCCATGTTCCTTAGCGTTTCCCATTGCGCGTCGAGCAAATAGCCCGGTTCTCGGGCCCTGCGTGCCAGCGTTCTGTCGTGAAACACCACAATGCCGCTGTCGTGCTGATAGGTATCAAATTCAATCCCGTCTGCATTTTGTTCAAAGGCAAGGTTAAATGCTTTTACCGAGTTTTCAGGTGCCGCTTTACTGGCTCCACGGTGCGCAAAAATTAACATAGGCGAAGAGATCCTTACGTTAAAAACAGAGCGTTATGAGTTGTTAGCGCTATGCAATTTATGGGTGTTAAGTGTTTCGTAGATTGACGCAGAGGTGATCAGTATACCGCCGATTAACGCACTCCAACCGGGTTTTTCATTTAATAAAATAATGGCCAGAAAAACGCCATAAAGCGGCTGCATACAGGCAATAAGAGAAAAGGTTTTCGCTCTAAGATGTCGAAGGCTTGCTGCAATTAGTGCATGGGGAAGGGCAGTAAACACCGTACCTAATAATAGTAGCATTAACCAAGAATTAGCTGAAGCAGAAGTAATGGCTTCACTGCCGACGGGCAACATTAAAACACTGATAACTAACGTCTGCCATGCCATAGCCTGTGCGCCACTGTAGTGTTTGAAATGCTTACGATGAATGAGGTTTCTAAACGAATATAGAACAGCAGAAGCAATGCCAATCAAAACACCCAGTGTCACATCATTCTCAAGGGACGTTTCTGGCACAATAAGGTAGACGCCGACAATGACGGTGAGGGTTGATACGATGTCTTGCCAAACCAAACGTACGCGCTCAAAGAAAGGCTCAATGAGTACGGTGATTACCGGAAACGTGAACAGGGCAATCATGCCCACGGACACCCCAGCAAACTGCATCGCAGCAAAATACGTCACCCAGTGTAGTGCCATAAGTACACCTAAACCTAGCGCGACGCCGTAATCTTTTTTTGAATTAAGCTTTATTTTGTTATTTGCCAGCTTTAAAAACGCAAACAGCGCGATGCACGCAAATATTGAACGTACCAGCGTTATATCACTGGCACTTAGAGGCACAACCCTCGAGAAGAGAGCTGTACCACCAAGTAAGATTACGGTGAAATGAAGTGAGATCAGGCTTTTTTTAACAGCATCCATAGATTAGCTGTCGGCGCCCTCTGATGGCGTTTCCTTTTTAGCGTCACTGCTTGAGTCGTCTAGAACGGATTTGCTGTCTTTAGTGTCTAGGGGAGGCTGCTCTGTTACTTCGTCATCGCGTGCTGACGCTTTCAATGCCATAGGCTCACCAAGACGGGTGACCATACCAGGGGCTAGCTCCTCAAAGTCAATCATGTCTTTTTCGAAACATACCACAATAGTAGACCCTAGTTTGAAGCGACCCAATTCGGCGCCTTTTTCTAGCTTCACCGCTGCTTCACTATCTTTTTCATACGACCAGTGTTGAACGTTTTTTCCCGCTGGTGGGGTAACAGTACCTGCCCATACAGTCTCAATACTGGCAACAATCGTTGCGCCAACAAGTACCATCGCCATTTTTCCCACAGGCGTATCGAAAAGCGCAACGACACGTTCATTGCGGGCGAACAGGCCGGGAATATTTTGCGCAGTTAGTGGGTTTACCGAGAAGAGTTCACCGGGCACATATAGCATATCTGTAAGCGTGCCTTCAACAGGCATATGAATTCTGTGATAGTCGCGCGGCGCAAGATAAATGGTCGCGAACTTACCGTTTTTAAATGGCGCTGCAATATCGGGCTTTCCACCTAACAGTGTGGTTAGGCTGAAGTCGTGTCCTTTCGCTTGAAAGATGCTGTCGCTATGAATGTCACCAAACTGGCTCACTGTTCCGTCAACTGCGTGGATGAGCACGTCGTCATTTGCATCAATGCTACGTGCTTCAGGCTTAAGTGGACGAGTGAAGAACTTATTAAAGCTTCGGTAATGCTCAGGCTCTTCATGCAGAGCTTCTGTCATATCAACGTTATACTGCTTGATAAACAGCTTAATAAAAAAGGTAGTGACGCTACCCATTTCTGCTTCGGCAAGCTTGCCCACTAGGCGTGAAAGCAAGTGCTTAGGGGTTACATATTGCAAATTAACTTTAAGCCAATCTAACACAAAATATCTCCGTTTCTTTTATGCAGGTAATTTCGCACTGCATAGATAGCGCTATTGTATAGTAAGTCGTAGTATTTAAAGCAACTTTAGGGTTATGAGTGCTTACGCAAAAGTATAAGCACGCGGTTCATAGTGAAAATAGGTCTCTACCTTTTATCTAACGCAGGCAGATGGGTGGCGTACTTCAACGTAGCCGTCTATGAACCAGGAGGCAGACTATGACTAGGCCGCTGCTCTTCCATTGTGGTTAAAATTCGATGATAGCTGTCAAAACGCTCAACGCTAATTTTCCCTTCTTCCACGGCTTCTCTTAGAATGCATCCTGGGTCGTTTAAGTGCTTGCAGTCTCTGAATTTACAGCCGCCTAGATAATCTCTGAACTCTATAAAGCCCCACGTAATTCGTTCGGTGGGAATATGCCACAAGCCAAATTCGCGCACTCCGGGAGAGTCAATTAAATCGCCGCCAGCAGGTAAGTGAAGTAATTTAGCCGCGGTGGTGGTGTGTTGTCCAAGACCAGAGTTATCCGAAATATCACCGGTTAATTCATCGGCGTCTGGCAGAACCTGATTAATAAGGCTCGACTTACCAACGCCCGACTGACCTACGAAAACACTAATGCTATCGTTCAGGTATTCATTAAGTTTGCTGATACCCTCACCGGTTTTACAACTAGTAAATAGCACCTCGTAACCTAGCTTTTCATAGGTTTTAAGCTGTTGGTTGACTGAGGCCCGCTCTTCTTCGCTAAGAAGCTCAACTTTATTGAGTACGATAAGCGGCGTAATGCCGATGTCTTCACACGCCACAAGGTAGCGGTCAATAATGTTAAGGGAAAGGGTTGGTAAGATAGCGCTCACCACGATAATGCGGTCTATATTCGCCGCTATTGGCTTTATGCCATCATAATAATCAGGGCGAGTAAGAACCGAGTGTCTGTCTTTTACTATTTCAATAACACCACTTACACCTGACTCGGCATCATCTCCTTTACTGAAAAACACTTTATCGCCACATACTACAGAGTCTACGGTGCGTCGAATGTGGCATCGAGAAACTGCGCCATCATTATCTTCAACATCTGCATGTTTACCAAAACGGCCAATTACTGTGCCGCTCTCTAGTGTACTTTCATCTAGGCTAGCAGCGCCTTTTGCGCCGCGCTTTTCTTGCAAGCGCTTGCTTCTGTTTGCTGCCACTTGTCGTTTCTGTCGTTGTGTAAGTTTTGGTTTTTTCGCCACGATTCTTTTCTAGTTTGACGTATACTATGACAATAATACCGTTTGTAGGGCATGGTTGCCATGTCTGTAGCACAATGAGGAAAGTAATGAGTAAACACGACAGTAACCTTGTTTGGATAGACATGGAAATGACAGGGTTAGACCCTGAAACCTGTGTAGTGATGGAAATTGCTACCATTGTCACTGATGCGCAGCTAAATATTTTGGCTGAAGGACCAGTGATAGCCGTGCATCAGAGTGATGAAGTGTTAGATAGCATGGATGAATGGTGTACACGAGTGCATGGTGAAAGCGGGTTAACAGCGCGCTGCCGAGAAAGTAAAATTAGTGTGGAAGAAGCCGCCAAGCAAACAATCGCATTTCTAGAACAATGGGTTGATGCGAGAAAATCACCTCTTTGTGGTAACACCATAGGGCAGGACAGACGCTTTTTAGTGAAGTATATGCCAGAGCTTGAAGATTATTTCCATTATAGAAGTATCGATGTCAGCACAATAAAAGAGCTAACCCGTCGCTGGAAACCTGAGATTTTAGATGGGTTCGAAAAGAAAGGTGTGCATTTGGCACTAGATGATATTCGCGAGTCTATTGAAGAAATGCGCTATTATCGTGAGAAAGTGTTTACGATTTAAGCATTCAGACCAAGAGGTACAAAAAAAGTAGAATTAAAGGTTGCGTTACCCCAAAATTTTTGTAAAATGCGCACCACTTCAAACGAAGTACCTCTTTTGTTGCGGGAATAGCTCAGTTGGTAGAGCACGACCTTGCCAAGGTCGGGGTCGCGAGT
>NZ_JAEFCD010000032.1 GCF_016405965.1 Alteromonas sp. IB21
GAAGTTGTCATAAAGAAATCCTCTTTATGTCAACGTATTTCAGGACGGGACACATGATACAAATAAGGCAACCTTACGGTTGCCTTTCCTGTTTATTCGTAGCTAAACAGGTCGCCACCGTGAAGGTCAATCATGTCGAATGCCTTACCACCGCCGCGTGCTACACAGGTTAACGGATCATCAGCGATAACCACTGGAATGCCCGTTTCTTCCATGAGTAATCGGTCTAAGTCTTTAAGTAATGCGCCACCGCCAGTTAGCACCATACCGCGCTCTGATATATCTGAAGCAAGCTCAGGTGGAGACTGTTCTAGTGCAACCATAACCGCAGAAACAATACCGGTTAACGGCTCTTGCAGGGCTTCAAGAATTTCATTGGAATTTAGCGTAAAGCCACGTGGAACACCTTCTGCAAGGTTACGACCGCGCACTTCAATTTCGCGAACTTCTTCACCTGGGTAAGCAGCACCAATTTCATGCTTAATACGCTCAGCGGTTGCTTCACCAATGAGTGAACCAAAGTTACGGCGAATATAGTTGATAATAGCTTCATCAAATTTATCACCACCAATACGAACCGAAGATGAGTACACCACGCCGTTTAGTGAAATGATAGCAACTTCGGTAGTACCGCCACCGATATCAACAACCATAGAGCCTTGCGCTTCAGATACGGGCAAGCCTGCACCAATCGCCGCTGCCATAGGTTCGTCGATAAGGAAGACCTCGCGCGCACCTGCACCTAGCGCAGATTCTTTGATTGCGCGGCGCTCTACTTGGGTTGAACCACAAGGTACACAAACCAAAACACGAGGACTAGGACGAAGAAAATTATTATCATGCACTTGTTTGATAAAGTGCTGGAGCATTTTTTCTGTTACGTAAAAATCCGCGATCACGCCGTCTTTCATCGGGCGAATAGCGCGAATATTGCCCGGCGTTCGGCCAAGCATGCGTTTAGCTTCCGCTCCTACTGCAGCCACGCTTTTTGGGCCAGCTGCTCGCTCTTGGCGAATAGCTACTACTGAAGGTTCATTAAGTACGATACCTTGATCTTTTACATAAATCAGCGTGTTAGCTGTTCCGAGGTCGATGGACAGATCGTTAGAGAACATGCCTCGAAGCTTTTTAAACATGAAGAGTGTATTCCTGTTTTTGTGTTAACGCGTATTTGCAAAGGTGAGATGGCGACGCTTTAACGTGAAGTCGATAGTTATCCGCACACTTTAACAATGGGGGCAATTTTGGGCAAGCGATGCTGTAACTTAGAGCCAAAATAACTGTCATAAAAGAAAGCCGCATGAGCGCTTACCCTGTAAAGGTATACCACAATACGCATTTATCAATTGAATCGAAGGTTAGACCCACTTAATGACCGCGTAAAAAAAAGAAGGTTCAATACACGTTGCGTTTATTCGTTATTGATTTGTTCCCGTTTATAAATGATGTTGTCGTTTCCTCTATACACACCAAAGGTTAACGTGGCACTTGGCGGGTTGTTAGCTTCGCCATCTCCATCCCAATCCCAAAGCAACCAAGTATCGGGAGTGTAAGTTACCGGATAATTACCCGCGCCGTTTGGCGACGACAAACGCATACCTTCGCTGATTACATATGCGCCTTCGCTTAACGTTCCATTTTCAGATGAAATAAGCTCACCTGAAGCATCGTCAACATTAGCGTGAGAAAAATCAGTACAGCTATCGAACGCGTTGATACGCCACGTTTGGCCGTCCCAGTATTGAGTGCGAAGCGGCAGCAATAAGGCTTCATCTGCCCCGCCGTAGTTGTTTATCAGTGTTGCTCGGCCATAAGCGAAACTGATTGCGCCTCCGAAATCGTCGACACATGAACCACCGCAAGAAAGCCCATTAAAGTTTGCGCCTTCTATTTGTCCGCTATCTGCCACCAGCACAATAGCAGCATTGATATAAGCGCCATCGAGCGCTGCGCTGGCTAATCGACTAAATACTACGTCATTGTCAGAAAAGCTAATTTGCCCTGTCGCTCCGCTTTGGGGCCACCCTATCGCGTTTATGTTTTCTAAACGGTCCAGCAAACTTCCGTCATGTTCAACTTGCAGCCCAATGCTTGTTAGTTTGTCGAAGCCATCGTAGTAATTTACCGTGCGGCTGCCATTTTGGTTAAGGGCAGTAAGAGAGAAGCTCACTTCGCTAATTGGCTGACCAAAGTAGTTGAACGCATCATTCGCCGTACACGCCGCCACTACATTTCCCGTCAGTGCAAAATTAGAGGGCGCAAACCTCCCCACATTGTTTACCTCCCCAAGCACGGTAGAGTTTGTTAAGTACGCACTTTGCGCAGCGATAGATATAGTACCAACCTCATCGTAATTTAGAGCCAAGCTAACTTTGCCCTCGTTATCAAAATTAACGGCAGTGGCGCTTAATGAACCTGCTGTCCCACCTGCTGGCAAGATTTGCTGAGGCGTCAGGGTGACACTCCCTGAATAATGTTCGGCTGTGTTGTTATTTGCTAACTCTGCGAAGTTATCTGGTATACCGTCGTTATTGGTGTCTTCGCCATCAACCCACTGCACAGTACGAAGACCGAGTACAAAGTCTTCTCCCGTGCGCTTCAGCAGTGAGCCATTCGCGTTAGTCGCATACCCGTTGGGATTAGTACTGGTGCCACTGTCATTTAAAATATCCATTGCAAAACCGAAAGGGCGAACCGCAAAGATATTTGAAGACCCTGATATCGCATTTCTGTCCGTAATTGTTCCCGTGAGCGACAATTCACCCGCGTCAGGATACTGCACCGTAAACTCCGCCCGAGAGTTTGCATCGAACTGCAGCGCGAATGTTTCTGCTGACAATCCCAATTGATATGTATTGTTGTTATTAGTCAGAGCTAGCTTGTTCGAGCAATTGCTAGCACTTGCGCAATTGTAATTAAGGTCAACATCCACAACTTTGTTTTTTAGGAGTTCCGAATTGCCACACGCCTCCAAAGCATAAGTTTTACCGTTGAAACCTTGATCTGATGGCTTGCCTGATAGCTGGGTAACTATGGTTGTGTTGTCGTCAGAAAGATTTTTAAATACTAAACCATCGTCTTCAAAATTAATCTTACATCCTTCGATCCCCACTTCTTTTCCGCCAACAAAACAGCGAAGCTGGGACGATGGCGTTTCACCTAGCGTTGCAATATTTGTATCGTTTCCTCTCAAGCTTTCTAGGGCTAACGAAATCTGCCCAGTAAACGAGACGACATCGTTTCCGCTCCATGTAAAATTGTTACTATTTTGAGGTGACAGCTTAACCGTTGAAGGCTGTGAGTAAATTAGGTCGCAATTCACATCAGCACAGGCTTTTAGCGTTATCTGTTTTGCCGCGCAGCTACTTCCTTTATTATCCGCTAACTCATAGCGATAGTGATTAAGTACTTCGATTACCTCACGGCCGCATATACCTGGAATATTGGTTGGCACCGTTTGAGTGGCATTAAGGAATAGTTGTCCGCCAGTGGTTATTCCTCCCCCTGCGGTAAAGCGACCAACTAATAGACCATCTTGAATATTGATAAAGTTAATCTCACCAGTCGCGATAACGAAAGTATTTGGATTTGAATTATTTACTATGACATCGCCTTCAACGTATATTGCTACATACGCGCCATCCGCAACATTAATACTGGCACTTTCCATGATAAGGCGAGTTTGAGTTAAGCTTGAAGGGCTTGCCAAAAAGATACGTGTAGGAGCAATGACGTTATAACTTCCAACGAACGATACTTGTTCACGCTTAAAGTAGTAGTCGCCTCCAAGTTCTCTATCTAAGATCGCAGGTCCTGTATCTTCAATAGCCACAGAGGGTATCGCTTTTGCCTGAGAAGCAGTTAGCGCGTCAGTGTTAGTGGCGAAGCAATCAATTGCATCAACGCCACAATCAGGAAGGTTGCGACCATTTCCTCTTGCATCGGTATCGTAGCTTACCGTAGTTAAGGCCCCATTATTTTCATCAATAATTCGACTTCTAGCAGATAAAAATATACCTGAGCCATTAAAAGTCGACAGTGCGCCAGGAAATGCCACGTCACAACTTGGCACTTCACCACTGAATATAAACTCTGATGTCATGGCCAGAATACTGGCATCTTCTTCAGCGTGGTTGCGTTCTGAATCTAAACTTCGGTCTTCATCAACGCGAAGACCTAGTCTGGTATTGCTCACTCCACAACTTCGCAGCCAACCACCGTCTTGTCCATTACGGCTAATCTTACTTGCAGCTACTAAAGGCGTTTGAGCATAGTTATTTTTAAAGTTATTTCGAAAACAGCCGTCACTCCACCCTTGAATGCGCACGTCTGCAAAGTCAGCCTCCCAGACTACTTCTATACCATTGTCATCGAAAAATCGTCGGTCAAACCCTTCTGTAGTGGCCATATAAGCAACTGTTTCGGTGCGCGTAACGGGCTCAAATTCAGTTTCTGATGCTTCCAAGGCTATGTAATATGAGGGCGCCTCATATTTAGCGGCAATGGTTAAAAATGGCAGCAAATATTCATTGGGAGGCTTCTTCCCATTTACGTCTACTTGGTTATTAACAGTTTGAATAGAGTGGAAGAATACGGGCTGCTCACCAAAGTCTGTCTGTAACGGCACTTCTGCATATCGCGCCTCCTCAGTACCCGGAACTAATGGCCCTGATGGAATATACCAAGGCGAGTTGGTAGAAGCTTGGATGGTAGTAGCATCCAGCTCCATTTTCCCTACCTCAACAATGTCGCCGTCAGGGAATTCGTGAACGCCGAAGGCAATGGCTAAATAATGAGCCCCCATTGTGATATGAGGGCCATCTTCACCAGAGGGCTCAAGCGGCAATGCTTCAAAACCGGTTCTGGTAACGTTGCGAATTTTGACTATAGCAGGGTTATTACCTTGGTTTGTTGAGAGCATAAAAACCGCTGGCGGCTCATCGTAAACCTGCGAAAAACTAATTGTGGTCCACTCTGCCTTGTTATAAGTGTTTTGAAGTTCAATGAACCTACCTTCAATTTGAGGTACGGCAAACACCGGCAGTACCAATACAGATAGCCCCGCCAATAATAGGGCTCGAATAAGGGATATATGGTATGTCATTATTCTTCCTGCCTTACTTCAACAAGCACGCGTTTTGAGGTTTCAAGTTGGCCTATACTGCACTGCGCTTGTGATGCCAATGCATAAACTCTAATTTCGCCGGCGGCAACTTCAGGCTCTTCAACCTCGACCTCTACATCGCAAGAGAGTGTGATTACACAATTTTGTACGTTAGCTGCATTTATAGTTACTGGCTGAGTAATAACCGCACATGCTGGGTTATTACCGTTAATTAGTCTTGATATCGCAACTTCCATTCCGCTTTGTGCGGCCAGATAAGCCCGAGCACCATAATATTCAATGGATTGCTGGCGGATGTTGGATGAAATTTGATTAGACAGCGCAATACCAAGCCCTAAAAGCACAATACTTATAACAATAGCCACAATAGTCGTAGAACCTTTTTGCCGAGCAGGCGAACTACATAGACCGACAGGGCGTCGTTTTTTGCTGTGACTAACGTTTGGTCGCGTTTTTTTATGGCACATTGGGGAAATGAACCTCATGTACAACCGATATCTGCTCATCATCACTACTCTCTAGCGTCATTTGCAGCTCTATAAGACCATTTTGTCGTAGGCCTGCGGTCACTACGTTTGCGCTCCACGATGCCACATTAGTACCAATAACGCCGGAAGTAGCACCTTGGGTTCTTATTAAACGCTCACCTTGGGCGGTAGATGTTCTGCATACTGTCACTTGCGCTTCAGGAACAAAGAAACGTTTGCCTGGGGAAGCTTGCGTATTGGGTGCGCTAAGTGTGAGATCATACTGATTGTCGCTAGTCGGGTCGGCAGCGGCATCTGCAATAACATCAATAGTTCGCCCGTTGTCAGTCACGCTCTGCGGATTTGTCGGGTATATAACCAGAGTATCATTCACACTCAACTGACTATTGAACACGACTACGTGCATGGGGTTATTAAACGCATCGCCCACGTAGGTGCCACTTTCTTTTATCGGATAATAAGAAAGGCACCCTAAACTTGCGTCAAATGACACAGAGTTTGGCACCACATTGCGTAACTCTTTTTCCAGTCGCAAAATAATAAAACGCGCGTCAGAAACAAGGCGAGTACGCTCTGCACCAGTTATATAAATTTGCGCACTTAACGAAATCACCTGCGCCACAGAAACGCTAATTACGCCTAAAATAATGATAACCAAAATTAGCTCTATAAGCGTAAAACCGCGCTGGCGCTGGACTTGTCGTGGAGTCATTAATAGCTCCCTCGATAAGCGCTGAAGTTGTAAACTTGGCCGTCTGGCGCGGTAACTGCGATATCAATACGCTTGAACGTTTGACCGTCAGTTGGCGTGCTATCGTTTAGATCACTGTCGTAATCTACCGTTACGGCAAAGCTGAAATTGTTATAGTTTCCCCCCACATTACTAACCACATGGCCATTGTAGTCGTCGACATCGTCATACTCGTCTTCGTTAGCTTCTTCAGGTCCGAGTGTTGTTGAGCAATTTCCTTTGGCATTACAGGTTTCGAAAGGCGGGCTTCGGTCGCTGTTTTCATCATAGGAGCGACTAAGAATGTCGTTCATTAACGACTGACCTAACTTCGCAGCTTTTACTTGACGAAATGGCTCGGCGGTTTGTTCTGCTTGCGGCACAATTAGCGACAGCACGATAGTTAGGCTAATAGTGAAAACCACAATACCAATCACCAGCTCTAACAACGTGAACCCTTTCGCATTTTTAAAAGCACTCGCCCTTTTAGCACGCATAAATGGCTCCTTCACTCTGAAGGCACACAGCAAAGGTGCTTATCTGAATTTTGCAGTTCGTTGAGCACGCGATGTTTCGCGGTCTGCCAAAACCATCAAATTGGATTTGAGAATAACTATTGCCGTTTTCATCGGCAGTTTGAAAGGAAAAATCGGTACTAGATGCATTGACGACCTGATCATCGTCAAAGGCGGTAGTAAGTGAATTTGCACAATTGTGACCAGCAGGTGGTGCAATGACGGTTGCAGTGACTTTTACACAACTGTTGTCTTGTACGTTTTGCATGGCGCGAAGCTGCATATTGCGCACTAACTGAAGGGTTCTGTCGCGAAGCGCGATAGCTTCTTCGGCGTCGCTACCAAGAAAACGAGGTGCGGCGGTAACCGCCAGCACCCCGATAACCAATATGGTTATAATAAGTTCTACTAAAGTAAAACCGTTTTTTTTCACACTATGGGGCTTCGCAAGGAGTAACCGTTACAACGGGACGCACCCCCTCTCCAGTTGAGTTTACGTAAGAAAGAGAACAATTTGCACCTGCGTCTGGAGCCTCATCATAATCTCCTGTGTAATAAATCGTAACCGTATCTTCTCCATTTGATACTGCTGCATAGTCACTACCGTCGCCAAGTTTAACCTCAATTATTGATGTTAAATTGGCAACGTCTCCTGCATCCGGGTAGCCATAGACAACTCCAATTGTCGTACCATCTACTACAACGGTTGATTCATCAACTCCAGCAGCATCTTGAATTAAAGATTTTCCGTAAACAATTGAAGCTGCAGACTCAATAGAACCGGCAATTCCCTGAAGCACAGAATCACGGGCATCATCTTGAAGGTTTAAAAATTTAGGGGCTGCAGTTACTGCCAGTATGCCAAGCAATACAATGACTATGATCAGTTCTATTAACGTAAAACCCTGTTGTTTTGATACTTTTTGCATAATTAAATTCCTAAGTATTGATTAAAAAACGGTTACCTGCCCTGTCGCAGGGTTGTAAGTGAAACCGTCGAAAATAGCGCCATCCGGAGCACCGTTTTGAGGTGAGGTGTTACTAGGTAACCCCATCGATTCAACTAAATAATAAACGCATTGAACATTGTTTCCCGAGCGGTCTTCACGGACGGCGTATCGGAATTCAGCAACCACATCATCATTAGTTGACGTAGTATTTGTTGGTGCTGATTGCAGAATAAGGTCGAATACGTTTTTGCACTCGGTCGCATTAACAGAGGTAATGAGTGTATTTCCTGAAGCACTCCCGGTAGGGTAGCCCACTGTCCCATCAACTCCGACTGGCGTTTGATCAAAAATTACAGACGTACCATCGCCATTATTATCGAATGGTCGACCTTCCACTTCCCACTGAGCCCTAACAAGACCGACCGCTGCTGCGAACCCACCAGCAACGCCTTCAACGCTGGCCTCTCGTGCTTCGTCAGTAACATCAATAAAGCGCGGTAGTGCGGTTGCCGCCAATAGACCTAATATAATGACAACGATAATCAACTCAATGAGAGTGAAGCCATGCTGTTTCGAGTTCATGATATCTCCTTGGTTACAAAGCAAGCGGGCCGCTTCGACGCTTAGTTAACTGTTTATTTCTATCACAACGCCGCTACCCGCGTTGTACTCAAACCAAACTCCGTTGTGTATGAAAAACACACACTGGAGATAGCCATTTACATATTCATCGCGTACCACTATCTCCGATGGCATGGTCATTTTCCGTAACGTCGCTAGCGTATATAAATACTCACAGGCTTTACCTTGACCTTTAGCAAGACCTTCAGGCCATCCTTTCGCATTTATGTAAAGCTCCGCTGCCACGTCTTTTTGCTGCTGAATATTTCCACTAGCGTCAAACTCGGTTTCGTATATCAAAACCGTTTGCTGCTTCGTTTTTATCCACTGCGCCCTTGCCAGCATCACTACGCGCTGAAATTGAGCAACGGCATTCTCTTTATTAACGTCTTCAGCTTCTTTAACTATCGATGTCGCATGGTAGATATAGGATGATAAAACGATAGCTAGCAACGTTCCTATCACAATAAAGTTAAGCAAACCCGTCTTAGAACCAGCCACTTAATTCTCCACTCTACGCGCGCCCACTTAACCGCCTTTTACCGCAGACATCATGTTCCACATTGGCGTAAATATACCCAGCGCCAGTATCAGCACCATGATGGCAACGAACCCTATCAAAATTGGCTCTATCTTGGCCGTTAAGCTCTTAAGATCGAAATCAACCTCTCGTTCGTAGTAACCAGCGCTTTCCTCTAGCAGCGTTTCCAAACGACCGGTCTCTTCACCCACCGCTACCATCTGTAGGACAATGGTCGAAAACAGTTCGCTATTTTTCGACACTCTTAGCAAACTTTCGCCTTTTTCAATGCCCAAACGCATTTCTTTAATGCGCATCTGCATGTAAGCGTTATCCACAGCATCAGCGGTTAAAGACAGCCCCGCTGTTAATGGCACACCTGCACGCAGTATCATAGAAAAACTACGGCTATATCTTGAGAGTAATGATCGCTCAATAATGCTTCCCACAACAGGCAACTTTAGTTTAATTTTGTCCCACTTGAGTCGTCCATTAGTCGAATTAACATATTGTTTAGTCGAGAAAACTCCTCCACTAATGATGAGTAAAAGCAGCCACCAATAGTTAACAAAGAAATCTGATGTTCCTATCAGTATGCGAGTCATCAGCGGCAATTCTGTATCAAAACGCTCAAACATTTGTGTGAAAACAGGCACAACAAATATGTTCAAAATAAACATAGCAATTACTAGAGCAATGACTACAAAGGAGGGATAACGAAGCGCCGATTTTATGCGTTTTCGCGTTTCTTGTTCTCTTTCGAAATAAAGCGCAAGCTGTAAAAACACGTCATCTAATTTACCGGTATTTTCGCCTACCACCACTACCGATATGGTCAATCTTGTAAACACGCTTTCATACTTAGACATGGCCACCGATAAACTTCGCCCCTGTTCTAGCTGGTCGGCAATATCTTTTAATATTTCTTGAAAGCGTTTGTGAGACGCGTTTTCGCTCAGCCCCTTTATGGCTCGAATAATGGGAATACCAGCTTTTAACAAAGAGTACATTTGACGAGAAAAGATGATCATCTCATCTAACCCGACTTTCGGCTCAAAAAGTTGCCCTATATCAAAGCCTTCACCTTGAATAGAAGCCTCTGTTTTCTTTGCCTCTTCAATAGTGACGGGAATGATATTTTTTGACAGCAATGCCTGCGCCGCGGCTTGCGCAGACGCGGCTTCGATAACCCCTTTCATGGGACTACCTTGTGCTGATTTCCCCGCATAGCTAAATTGCGCCATTAGTGATTCACCACCTCAGGAACAAATTCTGCGACTTTAAACACTTCGTCCAACGAGGTTTTTCCGCGGGCCGCATAATCTAGGGCCATATGCGAAAGCGGAATAAAGTCCTTATTTGCCTTTGTCGCATCAACAAATCCCTGCGTATTATCATCACGCAAGGCCTCCATCATGTCTTCATTCATCTCTAGAAATTCAAAGACACCAATACGCCCTTTGTAGCCTGTATGGTTGCAGCTGTTACAACCTCTTCCTTTGTAAAAAGAAGCGTTAGCAAGTTCTGGTTTTAAGAAACGAACCCAAGCCTGCTCTTGAACCGTAGGCGGTCGCTCAGCTTTACAGTTTTCACACACGCGGCGAACTAATCGTTGAGCGATGACACCACGTAATGAAGTCGCCACTAGATAAGGTGCCGCGCCCATATCAATCAGGCGAATAGCACTGGTTACCGCGTCGTTGGTATGAAGGGTACTCAGCACCAAGTGACCGGTAAGGGCCCCTCGAAGGCCTATCTCAACGGTCTCTTGATCACGCATTTCCCCCACCATGATAATGTCGGGGTCCTGACGTAAGGTCGTACGTAAAATAGCCGCGAAATCTAAACCTATCTTGGTATTAACTTGAACCTGGTTAATGCGAGGCAAGCGGTATTCAATTGGGTCTTCCGCGGTAATTATTTTCAAATCTGGCTTATTTAACTCGCTTAACGCACCATACAACGTAGTGGTTTTACCTGATCCAGTCGGCCCCGTTACCAAAATCATTCCGTGAGGACGGTTAATCGCTGCCCGAAATTTTTCAGCCATTGCCACTGGCATACCCGTTTGGTCAAGAGTTAGCAGACCAGCAGATTGATCGAGAAGACGCATTACAACCGCTTCACCGTTCGCAACAGGCATGGTCGATACACGTACATCTATAGTGTGGCCTTTGACTTTGATGTTAAAACGCCCGTCTTGAGGAATTCGTTTTTCAGAGATATCAAGGCCCGACATTAGCTTAAGCCTAAGCACTAGAGCAGAAGCAATTTTTACTTGATCCAGTGTGTTTTCCTGCAGTACGCCATCGACCCGCTGACGGATGCGAAGAATTGTTTCATCGGGTTCAATGTGGATATCCGATGCGCGCACTTGAACCGCGTCTTCAAAGATAGAATGAAGGAGCTTAACGACCGTTGCGTCAGAGGTGTTTTCATCGAGGGCTGATAATTGAAAGTCGCCTTCATCAGCGTATTCTTCACCTAACTTCTCTGCAAAAGACGCAATATCTTGGGTACGACGATACACGCTATCAAACGCTTCAAGCATCTGACTTTCCTGAACGATAGCAAGCTCAATATTGCGAGGCGCTACAAGCGGGCCTAACTGATCTAGGCCACCTAAATCAGTAGGGTCACTCATTCCTATTAGCACTTCGTCGTCATTTGCTTCAAGCACTAAGGCACGATATCGGCGTGCGTAAGTTTCCGGGATAAGTTGCGCTTGCTCCGGATCTATTCGGCGCTGAGTAATGTCTAAAAAAGGAATATTTAATTGCTGCGCTAGAAAACGAAGAAGTTGGTGTTCGCTGATGAAACCCAAATCGATAAGTGTATCCCCTAACTTACGTCCGGACATACGTTGGCTTGCTAGCGCTTCATGAAGCTGCTCACTTGAAATAATAGCTTCGTGAACTAATAAATCGCCAAGGCGCATCTTTAATCGAGGTCGCATTAAGGTTGCTCCTTTAAGTCGTTGAGGCGCGATCTGGCGTACTGCGCTGACGCAGTAGAAAGTCCGCCGATAGCGAGCGCTCTAGAGTATGAGGATAAAGCCAGATTGGCATTGTTTAATACATCGTAGTTGACACCTAATGCCAACCACCATTTTGCGTTTTCTGGCTGAAGTGACGTCATTGCGCTGAATGCCGATACCGCTTGTGCTGGTTTATTTATGGTTTGCGCCGCCGTCCCTTTTAATATGAGATAGTCCGCCCGTTTTTCAGCTAGGGCTTTCGCGTCGAGGTGGTCAGGCATAAGGTTTATGACCTCTTCAAAACGATTTTCTTGCACTAAAATTTTGGCCATTAATTCACGCCACTCTAAATTCTCTGGGGAGAGCATGATGCCTTCAGATAAAACTCGCAGTGCTTGTTGGTTATTATTTTGACCAAAATATAGGGCAGCAAGCTGTTTCCTTGCCTGTTCATTTTTTGGAGAGGTCGTCAACGCAAGGGTAAAGCTTTTCTGTGCCTCGTCGAACATACCAAAATTGTAGGCTTTAAGCCCTGCTTCAAGGTGCAGAGCACTTTGCTCTTCTGGTGATTTAGGCGCAACGTCGACGGTTGGTTGTCTTGATATGATGCTCGGCGGCGTTTGTGACTCTCTGGTTTCTCTTTCATTTTCGCTATTGCTGACCGCTATCACTGCTTCTTTGCTGTTGGGCGCAGAAATTTTATCCGCTGTGCGAGTGTTAGTGTTCGATTGCTCAGTCGACGGCTTGCCCTTCGCTTGCGCTCTATACTCAGCCTCGTCGTCTTCAACTGTTTCATCAATACGAGTAAAAACAAGGTCGACAACATCCGAAGGCGTGGCTTGATAAGCTAAATCTTGGTCAGATAAGGGCGTTGATGTCATCCCCTCTCGTTTATTTTCAGATTCTGCCGTCAAACTTTGCTTGTGCTTATCTTCAAGGCGTTCCACCGCTTTTTGCGGACTGGCAGCGTTTGTATATGCCGAGTTATCGCTTTCATTGTTATTAAAAACAAAATTGTCAAAAACAAAACCAAAAAATAGCCACGACAGAGTAAGGACAATTACAAATACAATGCAGATTTTGAGCAGAGGCGAGCGCTGAGATACTTCGACGGTGGGCGGCAACCCAAAGTCTTCGGATTGATTGCGGTTGTCTAAGGACTTAAGCGTGTCGTTTAAGATGCTCATAAACCACCTGCTCCATAAATATGCAGCATGCCGAAGGCTCCTAATACCGCGAGAGACGCCAAAACAATACTTTGCCTAGGTATGAAACGACGTTTGCAGTCGTCGGTATCAAGCACGGCATTCACGGTATGGAACCAGTTCGCGGAGCTTTTACCTTGACTATAGGCGCGAAGCAAAATTTTATGGCAAACAATGTTAACCAGTCTAGGTGTACCTTTGGTTACTAAGGCAATGAATGCGCGTAACCCCCTTGATATGAGATGCTCGTCTCCACCCGCTGTCGTCAGTCTATGCGCGATGTAGTAATCAACTTCAGGAGAGGTCATGGTGCGCAATGTATAGGAAAAGCTTATACGCTGGCGGATTTGTCTTACCCTTGGGTTAGCTAAATTGTCATCGAGCTCAGGCTGACCGAACATCACAATCTGTAGAAGCTTACTTTTTTCAGTCTCAAGATTACTGAATAAGCGAAGCATTTCTAGCGCATCCCAGCTTAACGACTGCGCCTCATCAATAATAAGTACCGCCTGACGCCCTTCTTTTTTCAGCGCTAAAAGTTTAGTCTCAATTGCGCTATGCACTCCTTGCAACTCTGCCTTTGCGTTTACTTCTAAACCTAATTCTTTAGCAAACGCAAAGCGCAGCTCGTCTGGTGACAAATAAGGGTTCGGTAGATAGCACGCCACAAATTTATCTGAGAGGTGATTAATTAACTTACGGCACAATAGGGTTTTGCCCGTCCCCACCTCTCCTGTAACTTTTATAAACCCTTCTGACATGCTTAATGCCGTCAGAATAACTTTCAACGCTTCATTATGCGGTGCTAACGCACAAAAGAACTCCGTATTTGGCGTAAGCGAAAACGGCATGTCTTTGAAGTGATAAAAGTGCTGGTACATAGTTACTCTCTATACCACTGATCAAGTAGCGACTGAGTGCGAAGGCGCTGCTTTTCCCATGTGTCCGGCTGCACGACAGAAGGACGTATCAAGATGACTAATTCGCGCTTACTTTGCGTTTTCGCCTTGTTTTTAAAGGCATTGCCGATGAAAGGAATATCGCCTAACAGCGGTGTTTTCGACTCTTGCTCGCTGGTTACGGTTTCCATCAGCCCACCAATAACCACAATCTCTCCATCGCGGGCACGAATTACCGTGTCAGACTCTCGAATGTTGCTCTGTGCAAGGGGGAGCAAAATTTGCTGGTCGCCTACTTGAATCACTTTGGTTTGCTCAGCTGTCTCGGTTACCGACGGATGGACATGGAGTATAACCGAGCCACTTTTGTCAATTTGTGGAGTAACATCTAACGCAATACCTGAGAAAAATGGCGTAAGCTCAATGTCGTTTTCGTTTTCAGTCTGTGTGGCGCTTTGATCTTCGCTGGTTGACACATCAGTGACGAAATATTCATCTTGGCCAACCTTTATGACTGCCTTTTGATTATTAGTTACTGTAACTCTTGGGTTGCTCAGCATCTGAACATCACCTTGGGTTTGCAGCATGTTAATCACGCCATCAAAGTCGCCTCGCGATATACGAAGTGTAGAAACCCCACCAATATCCGAGGATATGGTGTTGCCAATTGCGTTCACTGCATTGATAGCCGGGTTTATTCCTGCAGCCGTATTAGCCGCGAAATTAGAAGCCAGCGCACCTCCGCTGAAACCAAAGTTCACGCTTCCGGTAAGCCCGCTCGCAATACGGTCCCAACGCACGCCCTGTTGATACCCGTCATTCAGCGTAACTTCAATAATACGCGCTTCTAGCACAACTTGACGCTGTAGGCTTTCTTGGCTTTGATTGAGGAAGTCTCTCACCACTGCAATTTCACTGGGCAATGCACGAACGGTAACCAGGCCTGCTTGGGGGGATACAACCACTTGACGGCCTTCTGTTGGAGACACCAAAACCTTCAACGCTTCTTTTAAGTCGCTCCAAAAATCATTTTCACTGGTCGTTTGAATGTTAGAGCCGTTAAGCTGCTGAATGTTATTACCGCCTTGACCACCAAAGCCACCTTGACCGCCAAATCCTCCTTGGCCACCCAATGCGTTGCCGCTAATGTTGTTATTACCGTTTATACCGCCGTTGTTACCACCGTTGTTTTGGTCCTGCTCACTCACTCCGCCAGCAATAACGCTCACATTTGATACGCCAAACCGTTTGATCATTAGAAAGTTAACGGGGATAGACTCGGTTTTTAATTGAGACGGCATGACCTGAATGACCTTGCCTTCCAAAAATACATCCAATGGATACATTCTAGAGACAATGGTTAATACATCGTCAAGTGCTACGTCTTTGAGCGTTAGGCTAATTTGTCCAGATACTGCGGGATGAACCGCTACGCTGTAAGGCGTATCCTCAACCAATGCATCAAAGAAGGGGCGCACGTCAACGTTATTTGCCGAAACCGCAAACGTTTTTTGAGACACAGGCGCAGGAAGTGATTGATAACGGGCAACCTCAGACAGCAACTCTTGATTTAATTGAGGTGGAGGAGCTGGCACGCTAGACGTATTATTCTGCGAACGGTTAAGTTCATCGCGAATGTGAGGTTTTACTTCCTCTCCAACACCGTACGTTTGACAACCAGCAAGAACACATGTTGCTGCCATAACCAGTACATGTAAAGTGAGATTATTTTTTAATTTCATATTCATACATTCTTAGTGTTTTTTGCTGACGCCCGTCGGTTATAACCACGTCTTTAGAATTAATTTTGGAAATGGTGTACTCACCAAGCATATCGCCCTCGCGATAAGATTTTCCGGATATGATGGCGCTGAAACTACCACTGCGTGAAAAAATGGATTGAAGCGCTAACTCACCGTCAGCGGTACTTTTTTCACTAGGCATGCTGGTAACCCCTATTGCGGGCTTTGTCGGGTCTAGGGCGGCCAAAGCAGGGGAAAGCGCCACGATAATTAGCACAGCACTTATCAATATCATTGTAGAAAGCTTCACATTATCTCCTTATAGCGAGATGAAAGTTGCGTTACTACTCACCGTTGCTAACCCGAGAGCGAGTGTCGCAGTAGGATATTCGTCTACACGGTACGTAAATTCTGTTACTACTACCTTCTCTGGCGCTGCTTGTAAGCGTGCTAGGTAATGACGTAGATCGAAGTAGCTGCCCTCAATAACTAAGCGCATGTTATGACGATAGAACGGCGTACTTTGTGTATCTCCCTCGCCAAACCGAATGGTTTGTGTTGGCTCCACACTAAAGTTACGCAGGCGTATATCGTTTTCTTCGTTCAACAGTGTCATCAGCAAGTCGGGCATTTTATCTGCAGCGACAAACCCTTCGTCAAATGCGAGTAACGCCTCATCTGTTGCAAGCAATGCTTTTCGTGCATCATCCAATGATTGCTGCATCCGTTGGGTGTAATCGATAGAGAGAGCCTGCTGAATTGCATCTCTTTGGATGATCAGGGCCTTCTGCTCACTTTCCTTTCTTGCAAGTGACTTATCTGCCGCTGACAGCCTGTCCAGGGCCGGCGAAATGCCAAACCAAAAGAAGAGGTAAACAATAAGCCCAGCGCTTACCCATAAAATGAGCTGTTTTTCTCTATCTTGTAGCGCTGAGAACTTTTCAGAGAGTTGTTGATATTGACTCATCAGCCTCTCCCACGAAATCAGTAGATATAAAAAATTCTTTTACGTTTTCATTTCCGTCAACTTCATCAAATTTTACCGACGAAAATGTTTTCCCTTCAAAGAATGGCGACTGTTGTAGCGCTTTCAGCCATTGCGGTATAACAGACGGAGTTACCGTCTGACCTGCCAATCGAATTCGTTGTGTATTCATTTCGACATCGGTTAGCCAAAGATTGGGATTGTGGTAGTTAGCCAAGTCATCCATCACTTCACCGTATCGAGTAGCGTCAAATGAAAGCTCTCCGCTTTCAAGGTAAGCCAACAATTGCTTCCTGTTATCAATTTTTGAATTTACACGGTCTAGCTGTTTCTGCAGATTTTTCGTATCTCGCTTTGTTTCAAGCGCTGTATTCAACGTTTTGATTTCGCTCTCAATCACCTTAATTGAAGCGGTTTTCTGTGCTAACTCATCTTGCTTGCTGTTTAAGACAAGGTTAAGCAAAATTACCGCACTAACCATAATTGTTAGCACTCCGCCTGTTATAAAAAGTACGTTAGAAAGTGGAAGGCGCTCTTTCTTAGGTTTTAATGACCAGTGGTAGAGGTTAATCGTTTTTTTCATTGGCCCTCTCTCGCTGCAACAAGCGCACTAGCCAAAGCAAAATGACAGGTTGGCTCTACCACATCAGCTAATTGTAGCCGTGGCGTAAACACGTTCATTGCTGCTGGTTGAAATGGCTTTAAACGCTCTATAACTGGCATACAGTCGAACTGAGTATTAAATAGAATTTCTTTCAGCGGAGGTTGCTTTAACTGCGACTCATAAAAATCCATTGAACGCTGAATTTCTAGGCCTAGGGCATCGCTTAGCTGCGAAAAACCTGCGTCATCATTTACCTTATTTACAAAGCCTCGAAGACGACGGGCCAGCCAAATTGCTCGCGAGCGAACAATCATTAAAAAGGGTTCGCTGTCGGGCTCTTGAACAATGAGTAGGCGTGCATAATCGTCATCAGGCACCATTTCGGTAACCAATATTTCTTTGGTATGAATATGAGTCAGCGCCTGCTTTTTCTTTCTTGCTATCGTTTTAACTACAGAAGATAAGGGAGATTTCTCGGTAGCAAACACATTTATTTTCTTACCGCCCGTGCGCGTTTGTACGGGATAGTCAACATAGTCCAATACCATATTGTTAGCGTCGTAGGGCACTAACTCACCGAGCGTCCAAGGTAAAGCAACCGCTATGTCCTCTTCCGGCACGTCTGGCCTTTCTACTTGGACCATCTGATACATATCTTGAGAAAGTACGATAGATAGACCAAATGATTCTTTTTCAAATGCGCTTAACGCACCGCTTATCTGTTTATCAAGAGGACCTAGCGGATCAAAAGGGAAAGACGTAACCGAACCGAGCGCAACGCTATTGTCGCCACAATCAACAGCAACAACATGCAGCTCAGCGGCACTTATAGATATTCCTATAGTGAGCGTTGTTTTTTTCGTTTGCGAAGAGAACGGTTTAGAAAACATAAATCCACTTTGCTCGTTAATGTCGAGGATTACCGTATGATTAACAATACCCCAATGCGTTATTGAGTAATATAACGCTCACTAAAAAGTAGACTAATTATCTAAAGAGAACAAACACCTACATAAGTATAACCTAATGAGCAAGAAAGTTATCTGAAGTAGTATTTAGTTAGTAAGGCTGGTCACTGAACCGTCAGCAGGAAAGTAATCGAAATAACTTCCGCTACTTAGACTAAAGCGGCACCAATAATTATCTTCGCTCTCATCTAATTCTGCGTAATACCGAGCGTTAACTTTAAAGCCGTCCACACGCAAAGGCGCGGCCACTAAAGCTTTCCATATATTCTCGCATCCTGTATCTGATAATTCATAGCTAGGCCAACCATTGTGGCTCATGCGGACGGGCGTTCGGTTAATCTCACTGCCTGATTCATCATAGTGAATAAGCATAATCATGGTTGTCGGCTGCCGAACTCGCCATTGCCAGTGAGAGGCAACAATATGACGCTTGAATTTATCTAATTGAGCAGCAAAAGCTTTGGTTGTTGTATCTTCTTCTCCTGTGTGGAAAAAGCTCATGGTAAGCCCTAGCGTTAAAGCGAAGACGACAGCAACAAGTGCCTTCGTGATAGTTGCTATGGAAGACGTTTCGTTGTTGTTTTTTATCATTAGCCTTCTCTCAATCGATACTGAGCAGTAGCGCGTCTTATTTTGTGACTTACCCTATTATCGGCAGTTTTAGAAAATGTTGAAGGAAGGCTCAAAAAAAGCGGAAACGTTATTACAGACACTTGCCACGTCTAAATATTTCTAGCTGCTTCAACATCGCATTTTCTAAGTGCAGTGACACCCCAAAAATCACCATCTTTTTGCGTGAGTTCCCATCCATTTTTCATTAATGCTTTTCGCGTAAAATAGTTCGTCATACCATGCCCGAAAAGCACAATGCGTTGGTGGCTATTGCTCAAACTTTCGATGTGTAGAGAGAGTTTCTCAACTCTCTGTCGCGCACATTTGAAGCTTTCAAAGCGACCTTTAAAACCCATAATCCACAGCGTACGGCTTAATAGTACCCAGTGCCAAGTGCGTAATACAAAGGGAAGCTTGTAATAAGGAATATCCATTTCCTTAAGATTGAAAATCTCTTCATCAACGCGAGTCACGCCGTAGTAGGCAGCTGACAGTTTAGCTCTCAGCAACGGGCTAACAATAATGTAGCTATTTTCGATGGATACTTGCTGCTTGGGATGACTAGATGGATCTAAAGGAGATTTATTGTAATTGCGTACCCAGTTAGCGTAACTAGCCGAATTGACTTTTTCGTTGTGGGCGGAAAGAGGCTTCCCGTGTCGAATGAGTATTACTTCTTTTATTGAAGTCAAAGCTATAACGTCCCTGTTATTGATAGATGTCGAATTAGGAAAAGTGGGCATTAAAAAATAAAGCCCTCAAGAGGCCTTTATAAAAGCGTTTATTTTTAAACTGTTATGCGCTTGCAAATTCAGCATTTACAACATCAGAAGTGCGATTAACGTTGCTTGTTATATATTGCGCTAACGCCGTTTGCTGAGATTTATCTAGACGCAATCCGTGCTTCGTTCTACGCCATATTACGTCTTCTAGCGTGCAAGCCCACTCCCAATCGATGAGGTAGTCGACCTCAGCACGATGCAATCCCGCGCCAAAATCCTCCCCCATCTCTTCTAACGATGTGAGACCTGTTAAAAATTTATAGCACAATAGTCCGTACTGGCGTGCGTATCGCTCTGCTATCGATGTATCTAACCAAGGGAACTCGCTAGTTAGCTTTTTAATCAATGATGCTTGGTCTGTAAAAGCGCCGCCAGGTAGAGGCACTTCTTTCGTCCATGCCTTTTTTGCTTTCGGAAAACACGTGACTAACTTGTCAACGGCGTGTTCGGCCAGTTTTCTATATGTTGTTATCTTGCCGCCAAAGATATTAAGTAAAACAGGTTTTCCTGTTTCGCCTTTTAACTCGACCTTGTAATCGCGGGTAAGCTCTTGTGCAGATGCATTTTTTTCTTCCAATAAAGGACGAACGCCACTGTAAGAATGCACAATATCATCTTGCGTTATTTTGGTTTTGAAATAGGTATTTACAACGTCGATAAGGTAGTTGGTCTCTTCTTCTGAAATAGCCGCATCAGATGGATTGCCTTTATAGTCTTCATCTGTGGTGCCCACCAAAGAGAAATCTCCTTCGTAAGGGATAACAAAGACAATGCGACCGTCTTTGTTTTGTAAAATATACGCTTCTTCAGTGTTGTAAAGCTTCGGTACGATAAAATGACTGCCCTTTACCATTCGCATCGCGTTAGGGTTATTAACATTTACTAAGCGATCTAAAAATGACACAGCCCAAGGGCCTGCCGCATTAACAATCGACCTAGCCTTAACTGTAAACGTTTTCCCTTGAGCCGTTTTAAGTTCTACATTCCACAGGTTGTCTTGTTTCTCGGCTTTAACGCACTCTGTACGGGTGTAGATTTCCGCACCTTGGTCTTGAGCAGCCAATGCGTTCAACACCACAAGGCGCGCATCGTCAACCCAGCCATCTGAATACTCAAAGCAGGTAGTAATATCGCTGACTAGAGGGCTATCACTTGTAGTAGAAAGCTTACGCGAACGAGGCAGCATGTTGCGTTTCGCCAATGAGTCATACATGAATAAACCAATGCGAATCATCCAAGCGGGGCGTAAATGCTTTTGATGCGGCAAGCGAAAACGCAGGGGCCACATAATATGCGGGGCTTTTTTCAATAATACTTCACGCTCGGCGAGTGCTTCTTTTACTAAACGAAACTCGTAATGTTCTAGATATCGCAGGCCACCATGAATTAGCTTACTACTAGATGACGATGTCGCGCCGGCTAAGTCGCCTTTTTCACACAATGCAACTGAAAGACCACGTCCCGCGGCATCAAGCGCGACACCCACGCCATTCACACCGCCGCCAACGACTAAAACGTCGACTGTTTTTTCAGATTCATTGTTGTGACTCATAATTTGCCCCTACTGGTGTTCACGTTTTCATTCGCTAAATTACTGGCTATTTGACAACCAAAAAGAAAACATGTCAACACAAAACGAACATTATCGAACATTAAGGAAAAATGAATGAACACGATTCTGCAGATTTTGATTAGGCTAATGAGATAGATTGGAAAGACAAACAGCGGCATATCCCGCTAAGTGCCGTCAATACACACTCAAAGGGGGAAAGTTGAAAAGCAGAGTATTTTCGTACTCTTGTAGGATATGCCTAGATAAACACAGGCTATTAGTGACAAATATAGAATAGGTTTACGACAATGCCGTGTTCATAACGGCATAACGGAAGCACTAGCCAATGATCACGCTTTTACAAAAGTGATATTATTTTCTTTTATAATTTTACTTATGCTAGGTGGCGGCGTCTTGTCACATACTAAGCAATCAACTTGTGAAATATGACCCTGTTCAACCATAGCGCGGCGTTCAAATTTACTATAGTCAGCAGCAAGAATAACATGCTGGGTATGTTGCAAAATGGCTTGTGAAACTTTTACTTCTCTGAAGTCAAAATCGAGCAGCGCGCCATCTGCACTAATTCCGCTGATTCCAATAATGCCGTAATCCATACGGAATTGACTAATAAAATCACAGGTTGCTTCGCCAATAATACCGCCGTCCCGATAGCGGACCTCGCCTGCGGCGATAATAACTGAGAAATCTTCTTTAGCCGATAAGATAGTCGCAACGTGAATATTGTTCGTTACAACATGTAGGTTTTTGTGATTAAGCAGCTTAGTGGCAATAAGTTCTGTGGTAGTACCTATGTTGATAAACAAAGACGCCCCGTCGGGTATCATTGCCGCAACAGCTTCAGCAATCTGCTCTTTGACTTCACTGTTTTGCGTTTTTCGCTCTTGATAAGGGGTATTTTCCCAGCTTCGATTTAACCCTGCTCCACCATGATAGCGGCTCACAACACCGGTTTCAGCAAGCTGGTTTAAATCTCTTCGAATAGTCTGAGGCGTAACTTCACAGGCGTTAACCAAATCATCAATAGACATAAAACCCTGTTGCTTAATAAGCCCAACAATTTTTTCGTGTCTTTGCGTTTGGTTCATTACACATCCTCAGAAATAAATTACACGTAATTATACGTGTTTAAAGACAAAAATCCCAAGATAAAACGAAAACAAAATGTTCGTTTTCGAAAATATAGCATTGTTAAACATCTGTAAATAATGCAAACTCTACGAAAACTATCTCCAGGAGTGACCTAATGGGACAACATATTCTCGCCATTGACCAAGGCACAACAAGCTCTCGCAGTATTATTTTTTCTCCAAAAGGCAGCATTGAAGCTATTGCCCAGCAGGAATTTTCTCAAAAATACCCGAAAGACGGCTGGGTTGAACACGACCCCGAAGAGATTTGGGAAAGCGTTGTATCCACTCTGAAAGAAGTTTTTAAAAAATGTTCCGTAGACCCATCTGATATCGCCGCTATAGGCATAACGAATCAGCGCGAAACTACCTTAGTTTGGGATAAAAATACGGGAAAAACGGTGTACCCTGCGATCGTTTGGCAAGACAGACGCACTGCACAATACTGCCGAGACTTCAGTGGAGACGAATCTTTCGTCTCTTACATCACGGAAACGACCGGGCTCTTACTCGATCCTTACTTTTCAGCAACTAAGGTAGCTTGGATACTCGACAATGTTGAGGGTGCTCGAGAAAAAGCGGAAAATGGCGACTTACTCTTTGGTACGGTTGATACATTTTTGATTTGGCGCCTTACGGGCGGTGAGTCACATAAAACAGACGCCACTAACGCTTCTCGTACTATGTTATTTGATATTAATAATCAGTGTTGGGACGAGAAATTGCTAAGCAAATTCAATATTCCTTCATCGATGCTACCTGAGGTTATGGACTGCGCAGATGATTTTGGCGTCATCAAAGAAGACATTATCGGCAGAGCCATTCCTATTCAAGGCGTTGCTGGTGACCAGCAAGCCGCTCTTGTAGGGCAAGCTTGTTTTGAAAAAGGCATGGCCAAAAGTACCTACGGTACCGGTTGCTTTATGATTTTAAATACCGGTGACGAGCCCCTTCAGTCGAAAAACCGATTGCTCACCACTGTAGGTTACCGCCTTAATGGCAAAACTACTTATGCGCTGGAAGGCAGTATTTTCATGGCGGGGGCTACTGTGCAATGGCTTAGAGATGGCTTAAAGCTTATTGACGATGCAGCAGAAACCGAAGCCCTCGCCCAGCGTGCCAGGCAAGACAACGGGGTGTTTCTGGTGCCTGCATTCACAGGTTTAGGTGCACCTTACTGGGACCCAGATGCTCGAGGTGCAATTTTAGGATTAACCCGTGACACCGGCATTAGCGAAATCGTCGCCGCTGGCTTACAGTCTGTTTGCTATCAAACCAAAGACCTCCAAAAGGCCATGGAAAGCGACGGTGCTCGCCCCACAACGATACGCGTAGACGGCGGCATGTCGCGAAACGACTGGGTTATGGGGTTCTTATCCGACATTTTAGGTGCCGAGGTTGAACGGCCTGAAATAACGGAAACCACGGCGTTAGGCGCTGCCTTTCTTGCGGGGTTACACTCTGGAATATTCAATTCTGTAGATGACTTAACCCACTGCTGGAAGAGTGATAGCGTTTTCACTCCTAGATTAACCAAACAAGAGCGCGATAAGGCTTACGACGGCTGGAAAGAGGCTGTAGCCCGCATCCGCTGTACCTAATTTTCTCTTATTTTTCCGTTTGTTAATAAAGTGCGGCTATTGGTCGCACTTTTTTTATACAAAAATATTTTTATAACATTGTAATTACATTGTCATTTTGTGCTAGTATTGGAATCAAGGTAAACGTTTCACCTTTTACCTTAAAAAAGAAACATTATATTTTTCATAAAGTTACAAATAATAATCAGGAAAATATATCGTTAAATGTGTAAAAGTATTGTTAATAAGCTTGATCCGAACACTCTAGAAACGTAATTTAAGTGCAAAGTACGTTAAAACGTAGCCTACTCATGGAGAAAACACAGTGACACATAAAATTAACACATCACAGTTAGGCCCTATTGCGAAACGCTCACTTTTAGGTGTTGCTATCGCCTCTGCCCTACACGCCCCTATCTCACTGGCACAAGAAGAGAAAACCGCTACTGATCAGCAAGTGGAGGTTATAGAAGTTAAAGGTTTTACCAGTTCACTGAAAGCGTCGATGCTAGACAAAAAAGCGTCAGATGTGGTCTATGACGGTATTACCGCCGAAGATCTTGGTAAATTTCCAGATCAGAACGTAGCAGAGTCATTGCAAAGAATTACAGGTGTTGCTATCGACCGTTCTGGCGGTGAGGGTCAATTTATCACGGTTCGTGGATTTGGCCCAGATTTTAACACCGTGCTTGTTAATGGTCGCCAAATTGCCACAGAAAACCAAGGTCGTGCTTTCAGTTTTGATACGCTTCCAGCAGAACTGATTAGCGGCGCGAAAGTTTATAAGAGCCCGCTAGCCTCGATGCAAGAAGGCGGTATCGGTTCAACGGTTGAAATCACGACAGCCCGCCCGTTTGCATTTGATGGCTTCAAAGCAGTAGCGAGTGTTAAAGGCATGTATGAGGACATTTCAGAAGAAACCTCTCCTCAAATGTCAGGCCTTGTGACTAACACATTTGCAGACGGTAAACTTGGCGTTTTGGCCGCAGCATCATTCCAACAACGCGAACTACAAACAAACATTTTGGAAACGCGTTATTGGCGTCCGGGCGTCAGCATTACTGACCGCTCTCAACTAGGCAACCCTGCATACGCCGACTCAGCGCAATACAATGGCGTTTTTATCCCCCAAAACTTTGACCAAATTGTCGACCTTGTAGACCGCGAAAGAACGTCAGGCACACTTGTTGTTCAGTATGCGCCCAATGACGATATGACGCTAACGTTAGACGGCCTTTATTCAAAGTTCGAAGTAGACTCTGATGCGCACAGTGTTGGCCACTGGTTCTCAGACGGTAACCTTGACAACATGTCATTCACCGATAACGGCAGCCTTTCAGGTGTTACGAGCACCGTTGTTGACGGTGTAGGTGGTGCAACAGATTTTATTCGTCGCCGCTATGGTCGCGATGTTGAGATTCAAGCAATCGGTGCGAACTTTGAATGGATAGTTAATGACAATCTTACTGCGAATATTGATTTGTCTACTTCAACCGCAGAAGACAGCAGTGGTGGGGATAACTTCTTTACTGTTGTGGGTTACAACAACGAATATAGCGTAGATTTTTCTGGTTCAACGCCGACTTTATCTGTTGCTGGCGGTGATGCAGCATTGCAAACCCCCTCTTTAGGTCGTATGCATTACAACGAACGCAATGGTTTCGACACAGAAGATACTATTTCCGAATATCGCGCCGACTTTACGTGGGTACCAGATTCAAATAATGCATTCTACAAAGCAGATTTCGGTGTTTATTATCAAGACCGTGAGAAATCAAATACACGCCGTTTCGCTTCTGCTTGTAATGTATACTGCGGTTATCAAGTTGATTTGCCAGATGAATTACTTACCGTGTTTACAGCAGACAACTATTTTGCGGGTGTGCCAAATCAATGGCTAACTTACGACCCAGAAGCATTTTTTGAGTACGCTGCATCGGATGCAGGTGTGCAGGCTTTTGCAGATGCTTATGGCGTTCCGTTTGATGCTGCGCGCGAGTTAGTTGATTCTACAAACATTTCAAACCCACAGCCGGGCAACGATTCTTTCGTAGTGAGTGAAGAAGTATTGAGCGCCTACGTGCAGTTCTATTTCTCCACTGAAATCTCTGAAATGCCTTTAGACATCAACTTCGGTTTCCGCTACAGCGAAACTGACACGTCTGTTGATGGAACGAGTCAGATAGTAAGAGATCTTGAACCTATTCCAAACGATCCGTCAGACCTTAACATTGTTTATGAAACTGACTTTGGTACGCCGGTGAACGAGACGAACAGCTATTCTTCATTGCTACCTAATGTCAACGTTAAGCTTGAGTTAACGGACGAATTATATCTTCGATATGCGTACTCAGAAACGCTTACCCGTCCGATGATGGATGACTTGGTTCCTGTGTTCAACGTAACAGTAGCACGTCCAGGCAACTTACAGGCTCAGGCGGGTAATACCGCGCTTAAACCTTATAGCGCAACGAGCTGGGATGTGTCATTAGAGTGGTATTATGACGATACCAGCTATTTCTCTGCAGCAGCGTTTAATAAAGAAGTGGAAGACTTTATTGCTGGCGATGTAGCTGACGAATCACTTTTCCTTGATAGTGGTGAGTATATCTTCAGCGTATTACGCCCTAGAAATGGCGAAACGTTAGAAGTAGAAGGGTTAGAGCTTGCATGGTTGCATACGCTTGAAAATGGTTTTGGTATTCAAGCTAACGCCACCATTGTAAACTCTGACGCAGAGTTCAGCCTACCTGGTTTAGGCAACTCGCAGAATATCACGTTGTTCTATGAAAAAGACGCGTTCCAAGCGCGTGTAGCACTGAATAACCGTGAAACGTTTATGCAAGAAGCAGTAAGCTCACTTGGTGGAACAGAGCCTCGTTTCACTGAAACCTATACTCAAGTAGATATGAGCGTAAGCTATGACATCAACGAGACCTTTACGGTGTTCTTTGAAGGTATAAACATTACTGACGAAGAGCTAACACGTCGTGGTCGCTTATCTGAACACTTCGTTCAGCAAGTTGCTGATGGTGCTCGTTATGCTGTAGGCGTACGTGCTAACTTTTAGTAAAACCTAGTATATAAGAGGGGCGTTTTTGCCCCTTTTTATCTTTAATCTGCTGAGGAGTTTTTCGTGTCAGGCAGCTTAACCCAACTTGTCGTTTTTATTTTTATTACCGCACTAATTGGCCTTCTTACCTATTTAAAATGCCGCGGTCATGGGCACAGTAAAGCTAACGAAAACAAAGAATATTTTCTAGCTGGTGGCGGACTTACATGGATTTTCGTCGCGGGCTCAATTACCCTAACAAATCTTAGTACCGACCAACTCGTTGGTATGAATGGCAATCAAATGGCCCTTCTAGCCTGGTGGGAATTTGCTGCTGTGGCAGGATTGATCATTTTAGCAAGAGTGTTTCTACCAGTTTACTACCATTATCAATGCACAACCACGACTGAACTGCTCGAGATGCGATATAACAACAGGCATATTCGTGCGTTGATAGGACTGCTGTTTTTCTTAGGAAGTAGCCTTATTTTTATGCCTGCAGTAATTTATTCAGGCTCTTTGTTCATGATCAACATGTTTAATGTAGATATTCCACTTATGTACGTGGCTACTGCATTTGCACTTATTGGCGCATTTTACGCCATTTTTGGCGGTTTACGCGCTGTGGCCGTATCAGACACCTACTCTGGTGTGCTTTTGCTCGTAATGGCCATAGTTGTCGTCGTTTTGGCTTTAATCGCAATCGATTTTGATTTTTCAGGTATTCCAGCAGAGCGCCTCACCCTTATCGGGGATAGTGAATCACCTCTTCCTTGGCACACCTTGCTGACGGGTATGATTTTCATTCAAACCTTCTATTGGAGCACCAATCAAGTTATCACACAGCGCGCAATGGCAGCACCGAACCTAAAAGAAGCTCAAAAGGGCGTATATGCGGCGGCCATTATTCGCTTCATCATAGTGCCCACAATCATCGTAGTACCAGGCATCATCTCATTTAAGCTTTACGGTGATATAAACGATGCAGCTTATGGCACTTTGGTAGGTGATGTACTTCCAGACTGGTTATCAGGCGCTTTTGCGGCAGCGCTAGCAGCAGCTGTGTTGACGACTTACAACAGTAATCTGAATTCTGCTACCGCACTTTATGTATGTGATATACATGAGGCTTACGTTCAGAAAAATCCCAATGTAGCTCGCTTAAGCGGGATTGTTACCGCAGTATTGACCATCGTATCGCTATTGATGGTACCTATATACGCGCAAGCAGAGAGTATTATTAATTTACTTCAGCAGCTTTTCGGTTTGTTAAGCATGCCGATCCTCTCAATCTTCATTGTTGGCTTACTGTTTAATAACGTAAACGCTAACGCTGGAATTGCAGCGGTTGTTTTTGGTGTATGTTTGTACGCTTACTTTAGCTTTGTACACGCACCATTCGGGTTGCACTATATTCATTTAATGTTGGTGACTCTCATTTGCTGTATCGCACTTGCGCTCACACTAAACCGGCTTGTTTTCAGACAAAAAGCTGAGTGGCGCGGTCGACTTGTTGACGATGAAAGCGTTCACGGCTAAAAGAACTTTTTTCATGGTGTGGCTCAAATGAATCAGATAATTATTGTTGGTGGGGGAACAGCGGGATGGCTTACGGCCGGCCTTCTTGCTGCAACACACTGCAAACCGGATGATGCGGGCAATTTATTGTCTATCACTGTTATTGAATCAGAATCAGTTCACCCCATCGGCGTTGGTGAAGGAACATGGCCTACCATGCGCCAGACGTTATCTAAAATTGGGATATCTGAAGCAGACCTCGTCAAACATGCCAGTGCCACCTTCAAGCAAGCTAGCAAGTTTGTAAACTGGCATCATAGTGGATTAGGTAATTCATACTACCATCCATTCAGTGCACCTCAAGGCTCTGCCAATTTGGATATCAGCCCATATTGGCTTTCAATGCATACAGAGCAAGGACAGTATGCGAGTGATGTTTGTTTCCAACCCTCTTTATGCGATGAAGGGTTGGCGCCAAAAATGTCATCACAATCCAATCAAAGCTTCGTTGCAAATTATGGATATCACTTAGATGCAGGGCAATTTATCGAGTTACTTCGCTCGCATTGCGTTCAAAATCTAGGCGTCAATCGCATAGTAGATGACGTCACATCGGTCAAGCAAAATGAAATGGGGATCTGTGGACTTAGCACACGGGGCCACGGTGAAATTCAAGCTGATTTATATGTCGATTGCTCCGGTTTTAGCGGCCTACTCATAGATAAAGAGTTAAACATCGAGCTAACTGATGCTTCTCATATTCTTTTTGCTGATCGAGCGCTGTTTTTTCAACTCCCTTACAAAGACCCGAACGCTCCTATTGCTTGCTATACCCAATCTACAGCACAGAAAGCAGGCTGGGTGTGGGATATTGCCCTACAGCATCGCAGAGGTACAGGCTATGTTTACAGCTCTCGCCACCAAGACGATGAAGCGGCAAGAGAGACCTATGCAAACTATTTAAAGCTGCATACTTCAGATTCGATAGACGCCTCATCATTCAGAGAAATACGTTTCAAAACAGGCTATAGGAAAAAGTTCTGGGAAAAGAATTGTGTAGCAATAGGACTCTCAAGTGGTTTTTTAGAACCTTTAGAAGCTTCTTCATTGATGCTTATCGAACAAAGTGCAACATTACTTGCAGAACAACTTCCTGCGGATAAATGTGTTATGGCATCTGTCGAAAGGCGCTTTAACGAACGGCTCAAAGGTATGTGGGAAAGCGCGATAAATTTTCTTAAACTTCATTATGTACTCAGCAATAATGACTCGGCGTTTTGGAAAGACAATCGCAGCAATGAGTCCATTCCCTTTGAACTATCTGCGTTACTTGAAGAGTGGCGTTTAAGACCCGTGTTAGAGAGTGACTTTTCGCGAACCAGTGACACGTTTAGCGCACAAAGTTATCGCTATATTCTTTATGGAATGCTTGATAAAGCCGAATGCGCAACAGCCAACAGTTTTTATAAGAGAGCATTAAAGCACGTTGATTTTGCTAACAAACAAATGTCTTTAAACAAAGCACTCATTAAACAATTACAAGCTCGCATGCCCTCACATAGAGGACTAATCGACAGCTTTTTTAAGTGAATGAATTATGTCTAGAACTCGTTTTATTCCTCTTGAGCCTGTTAAACACAAGAGTATCAAACTTAAAAATGACCCAACTTTTAGTCATTCAAAATTATTCAACTTCGTAAACATTGGGTTTAATGAAATTGCCGCTTTAAGTGGTTGTATGCCGCTTGTTTTAGTGCACGATGAAGCCGCAGACGTTTTATCTTTAACCTGTTGTTTGGGTTTTGAGGGGTTTGGTAACGTGTTTTATCACGAGCGACAATGGCTGGGCCACGCTGTTCCATTAAGTGTTCAGTGCTACCCATTCAATTATTCAATTGATGAACAGCGAGTGAGTGTTTTAATCGACGAAAACAGTACACGTTTTACCTCTTTTGATGATGTTGGAGCTGCGCTGTTCTCAAGTGATGGACACCCCACTACATTGCTCAAACAACAGCAGGAAAATCTAGCCACGTTACTTGAAGGCCAACAACAGGCTAAGGCTTTTGTCGATATATTAAAGCAATACGACTTACTGGCTCCGCTTTCTGTTTCAATAACGCGCGCTTCGGGGCAAATAGTTCATTCAAGTAACCTCTATTCTGTTAATGAAGAAAAATATGCGCAATTAGAAGCTGACACGATTGTGAAGCTTCATAAAGAAGGTATTTCTATGGCGATAAACGCCATGCTGCTTTCCCTGAGACAATACAATAGGCTAGTTCAGCTAACTGAATCATTCGAAGACCCTGCCATACGAGTAGGAATTAAACTCAATAAATCTATGTAAAACCTAAAAAACGTACAGCACACCTGCTGTGCCTGTCAGTTCTTTTCTTAAAACAGCATGTGTAACAATCATCTACACATGTAAAATGAGGTTTTTATGTCGTCACTCACATCATTCGTACGTCTGTCGAACGAAAAAGTCACCTTAATATTCGACTGTCAGGGTCGTATGCCAAAAGTCATTTACTATGGCGCCCCATTAAGTGATAACACAACACCTGAAATGCTTAGCGTTTTAAACACACGTCAAGAAGCTAAATGTGCCCCGGTCATGGAGCCACCTATTACACTCGTGCCAACCCATGGTGAAGGTTGGACAGGTCAGCCAGGCCTTGAAGTTTCAGGTGATGCCGACCAATGGTCAGCAGGCTTTACCTTAGTTGACATAAACCAAAGCGCACAATCGGTATCCTTTATTGCTGAAGATGCGCACCGAGGTATGCGCCTTGTTACAACGGCTGAACTCGATACAGATACCAGTGTAGTTAAATATGTATCTCGTGTAGAAAACATCGGCAGCAGTGCACTAAATCTCAATTACCTTAATGCAGCAAGCCTTCCCCTTCCTACTAGGGTAAATAAAATCAAAACATTTGAAGGCCGATGGTCTGCAGAGTTTCAAACCAAAGATCACGATTTATTCTTCGGAAGCTATGTGCGTGAAAATCGTCGTGGTAAAACATCACACGATACCTTTCCGGGCTTAATCGCCTTCCCTCAAGAAACGGGCGAACTAAACGGAGAATGCTTTGGCTACCACCTTGGTGCTTCAGCAAATCATAAGTTCCGCGCCGAGCTCATGGCCGACGGTAGAAGCTATGTTCAATTCGGCGAATTACTGTTTCCAGGTGAAGTGGTACTTAAGGCAGGCGAAAGCTACACATCGCCAGTGCTTTATACCGGCTATGGCTGTGAAGGTTTTTCTTCCCTTTCGCAACAGTTCCACAATTTTATTCGTAGCAATGTGCTAAACCATAGCGCTGAGTCTAAACCTCGCCCAGTTCACTACAACACGTGGGAAGGAATTTACTTCGATCATAACGAAGACGAGCTTAAAGCGCTGGCTGACAAGGTAGCGCCGCTAGGCATTGAACGCTTCGTATTAGACGACGGTTGGTTTAAAGGGCGCAGAAACGATAAGGCCGGGCTTGGTGACTGGTTTGTGGATGAGGCTATTTACCCTGAAGGGCTAGATGGTTTAATTGACCATGTGACTGGTCTTGGCATGGAATTCGGCATTTGGTTTGAACCGGAAATGGTGAACCCAGATAGTGATTTGTATCGCGCGCACCCTGAATGGGCGCTACAAACTGAGAACAACCCTCATGTGCCATTTAGAAACCAATATGTTCTAGATTTAACCAACCCAGAAGTGGTTGAGTACCTGTATAAAGTAATTACTGATGTATTAAAAGCCTACCCCAAAATTAGCTACATCAAATGGGACATGAACCGCGACGTAAACCATCCAGGCAACCTTCAAGGCAAACCGGCCATGCATGTTCAAATGACTGCGCTTTACAGCTTGATTGACCGCGTAAAAGCAGCAAAGCCAGGCATTGAAATAGAAAGCTGTTGTTCAGGCGGCGGACGTGTCGACTTAGGTATATTGCCACACACAGATCGCTTCTGGACGTCAGACTCTAACGACGCGCTAGACCGCTTGTATATTCAGCGCGGCTGCTCATATTTCTTCCCGTCTGAAGTCATGGGCGCCCACGTGGGCCCACGCGACTGTCATATCACTGGCAGAAACCTACCTATCGAAATTCGTTCGACGGTGGCCTTGTTTGGTCACATGGGAATTGAAATGGACCCGCGTGAACTAACAGATCACGAACAAAAAGTGCTAACCGATGCCATTTCACTTTATAAAAAGTATCGTCATATTACCCACGGCGGCGACCTATTCCGCATGGATGATGACGGCATGAATGTGAAATTTGGTTATGTATCTAAAGACAAGCAGGAAGGCATTTTTGCTTATAACAGTGTTACAGAAACCGTGCGTACGACACCAAACCGCTTCTATTTCGCAGGCCTTGATGCTAACAAGCAATACACCCTTGAGCGTGTATGGCCAGAGAAGCTAAAAGAATACACGCCATCTATTTTGCAACAAACTGAAGGGCAAGTATTCTCTGGTGAAGTGTTGATGCAATACGGTATGCAGTTGCCGGTACTCTTCCCACAAACAGCGCTAATTTATACCGTTAAAGCGGTGTAGCCTTTTAAGCGCTTTGGCCTCCTGAGCGCTGGGTACAGAAAATATAAGTGAGCGAGCTACGCGGTATTACACCGCCGCTCGCTTTTTTATTTGGGTTTAGCTTATTTACTTTCCATCTCTAGTCCTAATGCCCAACGATCGTCAAAGCCATTCCAAGGCTCTGGTTTTTTCCCATCAACAGGGACTTGAGCACTACTACCACTCACGCTCAGGTATTCGCAGTCATCTTTTAAGCCTTTTACATGGCAGTTCATAAGTGCCAATGCAAAGTGCTCATTGATAGCATTAAGCTTTTGCACGTCCCACGCAGGTTCTATATAGCTTCCCAAATCAAACTCGCTGCCATAGGCTTCTTTCGGCGCCGGATGAGGGGCTACATTATGGCGGGCGTTTTTGATGGTAAGTAGTTTAGAGCCTTCACTCCCGGTATTTTCGAATAGCCACTTAATACCCTCGTAACCAGATATATCGTCGTTATCACCCGCGACGTAAAGAACAGGTACCTTGATGTTGTTGAGTGATTCAACGTCAAAGAGCTGATGTTGCCCACCCCATGGGGCCAGCGCTAGCGCTGCTTTCCATGCAGGAAGCACATCTTCTCCGTTTTCGTTACCACCCGCGCAGGTGTTAAGCGCGTCTTTGATAAGCGCTGCCGCTTTAGGATCTTGTATTCCGGTAAAGGTTGCCGCCGTTTGATCATTGAACGCGTAGCAACCGCCTACGGTGCTTACCGCACCATAGCCACCCATTGAATAACCTATAACCCCAGCTTTGCTTGCATTAACACTGTCTTTAAAAAAGTCATGTTCGCTAATGCTATTTAGGGTAAGGATTTGGTCGCGCGAGCGATTTAACAACGTGCTTGGGAAACCCGAGTACGGGTTTTCTGCAAAATTAACGTCTTTGTTTGTCGAGTCTGTATGGTCGATAGCCGCAACCACATAGCCGTGAGACGCAAGATGCTCACCTAAGTAGTACATAAGGGTACGGTAGCCAGTATAGCCGTGAGATATAACAACCACTGGGTATTCAGAACCGGCTTTAGCAATAGGCGCATCACGACTTGCATCGGCAAGAATCTCAAATTCCTGACCACTTCTCGTTTCGTTTACGTACGTTGCCGCCTTTGCAGCACTTGAAGCTGGATACCAAACCTCTAGCGTCAATTTGCGCTCGACATCATTTCCAGCAATATCTTTTACTTTTTCTGGGTAAGTCGCTTCAATGGTTTTTACGCCAACAACGTGAGCGCCTTTTTCGCTTAGCGATGGCATAACATCTGCTGGAAAAGGCTTGTAAAGGGTCTGAGCTGCAGAAACAGGTGTAGGTAACATCGTAGTACTAAACGCAAGTGCAGCAGCGCTGCAGAGTAGGGATAACGTTTTCATAATTTGACTGAATTTCTTGTTATTTAAGGGCAAATTTATAATACCGCTTCACGAATTCCATACAAGCCAACCTCCATTATTATTGGTGATTAGACGAAATAAAAATCAGTAATAAAACGACGGGGTAAGCGCTCAGCAACAAAGTAGAAAGCTATGCAGGTTAAGTTAAAGTGTATAGGGAATAGATTATGGGCTATCTAAAAAGATCCACGTAGCTCTATAACAAAGACACCGAGAAATAGGTTAAACGTGATACCTAACGTTTACTTTTTCAACAGAAAAGTATCCCACCTTTCATCAAATAAAGGCTTAAGGCGATTAGAATAACCATCGGCGGTGAAATTAGTATTTCTCAAAACTTCACTTTTTTCAGGATTGGCAAAAATACGCGCGAGCGCTTGATTCAAACTCGTTGTTACCTCTTGCCCTAGCGCTGTCTTTGAACATAGCAAGCGCTTTGTCCCTCTCAACTCGTCCGACAGTTCACTTACTTGATACACATGGAAGGTGTCGAGTTCTTCTTTTGATAATGCAGCTATTTCGCGGGGACCTACATAGCCAAAATCAATTCGCCCACTTTTTATAAGTGCAATGGTATGCATGCCTAGGTCTCTACCTAGACTATGCACTCTTAGCACATTGTATTTTGTTGCCCACTGTTCGACGGTACGTGCATAAGCGTTACTTACGTCGTTGTAGAGCACGGTTTTAAAGTTTTGATTGAGTAACGCTTTCAAAGAAACTGACTCAAACAGGCTTTTAGCGCTTTGTGACAACGCCTGACTTTCTTCAGCATCGACTAGAGGTAGAAGCGCTTCTCTCGATACAACAAGTAAAGGTAAATTGATAGAGGTGGGTTGAGAGTAATACCCCCATTGAGTTCTTTCTTCTTGGTATGACGCGCCGTAAAAACAGTAGACTTGCTGGGGCGACTTTTCATGTTGAATTAACGACCAGGCACGTTTAACCGGATAGGCTTCAAATTGGTGGTTATAACTTTCGAGGTAGCTAGACAAATGAAGCATAACGTCATAAACCGGACCAGATATAATACTAATGCCAGGCCCTTCAACACCAAGTTCAGGTGGGCGCATCCAAATAACGGTTGGCTTTTGCTTATCACAACCTTCCACTTCGCACTCAACATTATTTTGAGCTATTGAAGCGCTGATGTTGATACTGAAAAATGCAAAAACGAATAATCTTGCTAATACCGACACGTTATAAGACTACCCTTGGATGTGAAATTTATTGACGTCTATCCATCACCTGTCTGTGTGCGGCGCTGTGGATATAACTCGAATGTGATTTTACATTAGTCGGATACAAAATTAACCGGTATCAGTCTCATAGTTGGCTGAATTTAACTAAAAAAGCCGCTCAATAGCGGCTTTTAAGATCATTTTTCAACATTTAATATTTTGTCTTTGGTTAGAAAGGGATATCGTCGTCAAAGTCAAAATCAGGCTCAGCCATAGGCGGGTTCTTAGGCTGAGATGGGTTACCACCTTGTGGAGCTTGATTGTATCCGCCACCTTGGTTTGAGCTGTAGCCCCCCGGCTGGCCACCGCCTTGTTGAGGCGCTTGATTATAACCACCTTGTGCAGGCGACTGGTTGTAACCACCTTGGTTGTTCTGAGGGCGCTGATAACCACCGTTACCGCCGCCACCTTCAGCTCCGCGACCGCCAAGCATTTGCATTTGGTCTACGATAATTTCAGTGGTGTACTTGTCCTGACCTTGCTGATCTTGCCACTTACGGGTTTGCAGTTTACCTTCAACGTAAATTTGCGAGCCCTTCTTCAGGTACTCTCCGGCAATTTCTGCTAAGCGACGGTACATTGTAAGGCGGTGCCACTCAGTGCGCTCTTGAACCTGACCTTGTTGGTCTTTCCAGCTTTCGCTAGTTGCTAGGCTTAAGTTCGCAACGGCGTTTCCGTTAGGCATGTATCTAACTTCAGGATCATTGCCAAGGTTTCCAACAAGAATAACCTTATTAACGCCTTTCGTTGCCATTGATGTCTCCTGTAACGTTTTTAGTGGCTTGCTGCATGAATCTTCTTATTCAGACATCAGCAAGCGCGAAAGTTCATCGAATATTAGCCGGTTAGTATATCGTATTTTGCAGGGGAAAATTATAGTTTTTCACCCCACTTTTTCACTTCTACCTGCAACATCTTCTAGAATTTACCAAAATTCCTTATCATCGTCTTCTGAACTTTCGCGTTGTTTTAGCAAAGTGAAGTAAGGGCGTTTAGGTTAAAAACACCCCCTCCCGCTTGCTACCACCAGGTGATGTAAAACGCAGCGGTAAGCAACACCACAGCAATTGACGCCACGTTGAATCCACTTGTAGTTTTAAATTCCACGTCGTTCACGTCTACTGCATTTTCACTAATGCCTTTTTTCTCTAGAAGAGACACAACCACAGCCAAGCCTACACAAAGCAAGAATACAATACCGACTCGGTCGATAAAGGGTAACTCTGGCAAAAACTGTCTAAATAAAATGCTTAGAACAAAAGAGCCAAGTGCAGCAAGCAGCCCCCCGTTCGCGGTGGTTCTCTTCCAAAACATGCCTAATACAAAGAGGGCGCATATACCCGGCGTAAAGAAACCCGTAAATTCCTGAATATACTGGAACGCTTGATCAAAGTTACCTAACAAGGGTTTAGCGACAACCATAGCAATAATCAGAGCGACAAAACTCACAATGCGGCCTACTTTCACGTAGTGTTGTTGAGACTCGTTAGGACGCTTATCTTTGTATAGGTCCATGGTAAAGATCGTAGATACGCTGTTTGTCATCGACGCTAGTGATGACACAATTGCCGCTACTAAGGCCGCGAAAATGATACCTTTAAGCCCAACTGGCATTAGGGTCATTAAACTTGGGTAAGCTTGATCCGGCTTAGCTAAGTCAGGCACGATAAGTACTGCAGCTATTCCAGGAAGCACGACGATTAGCGGCATAAGTAGCTTTAAGAACGCAGCAAATGCGATACCTTTCTGTGCTTCCTGAACACTTTTCGCGGCCAACGTTCGCTGAATAATGTACTGGTTAAACCCCCAATACGACAGGTTCATTATCCACATACCACCTACTAACACTGAAATGCCCGGCAAATCCATATAGTGCGGATTGTCTTTCGACAATATCATGTCGAACTTCTCAGGCAGTTTATTCGTTAAGTCAACGAAGCCTTGAATTGCCCCGTTGCCATCACTGATAAGATTAAGCGCAGTGTACGAGAGAAATAAACCGCCAAGTACAAGTAAGACAACCTGAATGATGTCTGTCAGCGCCACCGCTTTCAAACCGCCGTAAAGGGAGTAAGTTAGCGAGAAAAGGCCAAGGAACATCATGCCGTAAATCATATCCACACCTGCGATGGTGTTAATGGCAAGGGCACCAAGCCAAAGCACTGCCGTAAGATTCACAAAGACATAAACACCTAGCCAGAAGATAGCCATAACCTTACGCACGCGATGGTCGTAACGCTGCTCTAAAAACTGTGGCATGGTGTAAATTTTATGCTTCAAGAAAATAGGCAAAAAGAACTTACCTACGATAAGCAGCGTAACCGCCGCCATCCACTCGTAGGACGCAATTGCGAGCCCCAGTTGATAACCGGAACCAGACATACCAATAATTTGCTCTGCCGATATATTGGCAGCAATAAGAGATGCGCCTATAGCCCACCAAGGTAGGCTTGAGCCCGCTAAAAAGTAATCGTTGGTATCCTTTTGATGACCCTGCTTTTCACGAGATACCCACCACGCAATTCCAATAAGCGCGACGACGTATATCACAAATAAAGTGATATCTAATGATGCTAATTTCATAGTTTTTCCCAAAGTTTTTATTTTGGGTGCGGCGATTTTTTGTATGCAGGGTACACAGGTGAAAAATTGTTTTTATTATTATAATGGTTTTTGCCACACCAGTGTCACGTCAATTTAAAAGACGCGTTAACAACCCACTAATTGCATAATCAACGTTCTTAGAACATAAATTTAGGCTGCTAGCGTTTGCGGCTCTATTAGTATCACACTTTGTTTACTTTTTTTAATAGGAAATGTGCGATTTATGTAAAAAAAGCCGCAACATGAAGATGCGGCCTAAGGGACACAAACAATGCTAACGAATAGGATTGTTTAAAATTTGAGAAATTTGTATTTAAAAGGCAATGAACAGGCCGAGATGTTTCGACTAGGCAAATGCCCCTTGTGTTGCAGTACACACGTAGATATCTGCATGGTAACCAGTTTCGTCAAAGTACTTATCTGCGACCACTTGTTTTACTGCATCGACTTTGTCAGTGGGAGCTAGTGCAACTACGCAGCCGCCGAAACCGCCGCCAGTCATGCGAACACCGCCTGATTTACCGAGTACTTCATCAATGATTTCAACTAAATAATCAATCGGACGAACGGTAATTTCAAAATCGTCACGCATAGACACGTGAGACTGTGCCATGGCAGTGCTGACTGTTTCAATATCCCCAGATTTTAAGGCGTGGCTCGCGGTAAGTGTTCGCGCATTTTCAGTGATAATGTGCTTTGCACGACGATAAACCACTTCTGGCATATGGGCTTTAGCTTCTTCTAGCATCTCCATTGTTGCTTCACGCAATGATGTTACGCCAAGCAAAGAAGCCCCCTGCTCACACTGTTGGCGGCGCAAGTTATACTCACTGTCCACCAAGCCACGTTTTACATTCGAATTAATGATAACGATTTGGTGCGATTCAGGTAGCGGGGAGTGTTCGATAGCCAGTGACTGACAATCAAGCAGCATCGCCATACCTTCATTACCCATGGCTGATATTAACTGGTCCATTATTCCGCACGAACAACCCACGAAAGTATTTTCAGCTTTTTGTCCAAGAAGCGCGGCCTGCACACCGTCTAGCGGTAGTTCATATAAGGCGCTAAGCGCCTTTAAAATAGCCACTTCGAACGACGCCGATGAACTTAAACCCGCCCCTTGCGGTACGTTTCCCGTCACAAGTAAATTAGCTCCGCTGAAATCTGGCATCGCTTCTTTTAATACTTTGACTACACCGCGAACGTAGTTTGCCCAACCTTGCTCTTCGTCGTAGTTAATATCTGACAATGAGAACTGATTTTGTTGACCATCGTAATCGAGGGCGGTGACCAAAATATCGTTATCATTACGTTTTGCAGCGGCAACCCAAGTACCAAAGTTAATTGCAGCTGGAAACACAAAACCTTCATTGTAATCGGTGTGTTCTCCAATTAGATTAACTCGGCCAGGAGCATGGGCGACTAGTGCCGGCGCTTCGCCATACTGCGCTTTAAATTTTGAAGAAAGTACTTGGTTATCCATTCGTCTTCTCACGTTTTTTATAGTGCACCGTGGGCAGTGCTTTTAATCTGTCTGCTGCTTGTTCTGGCGTTAAATCTCTTTGCGCTTCGGCCATCATTTCATAACCAACCATAAACTTGCGTACACTGGCTGAACGAAGAAGTGGTGGGAAGAAATGCGCGTGTAATGTCCACTCTGAGTGCAACTCATTGTCAAAGGGAGCGCTGTGCCATCCCATAGAGTATGGGAAAGACGTTTCAAATAGATTGTCGTACTTCGCTGTGATCTCACCGATAATTTTGGCAAGTGAAAGGGACTGAAAATCTGAAAGCTTATGCAATGACTGTACGCTAAAACGCGGTAATAGAAGTGTTTCAAATGGCCACGCCGCCCAGTATGGAACCACCACGACCCAATCATCGTTATGGCAAACTACCCGCTCTTGCTTCGCTACTTCTTGCTCGGCATAGTCAAGAAGCATAGGGGTGCTGTTTTCGTCAAAGTATTGTTTCAACTGCACTACCTTCTTCGCTGGGTCTGTGGGCACGTGCTGCTGTGCCCATACCTGACCATGCGGATGTGGGTTCGAACACCCCATCATCGAGCCTTTGTTTTCAAAAACTTGTACCCAGCGGTAGGTTTTACCCAGCTCAGCAGTTTGCGCTTTCCATGTGTTTACGACGTCTACGCGCTCTTCGTCAGTAAGTTCTGGCAGCGTTTTGCTGTGATCAGGTGAAAAACAAATGACGCGGCTACAGCCTTGTTCTGTTTCAAACTGAAATAGGCCGGTTCTTTCACTTGCCTGTTCAGTGTCTTGTTTAAGAGCGGCAAAATCATTTTGAAAGACAAAAGTTCCTTTGTAGTCAGGATTAACTTCACCATTTACTCGCGTATTGGTCGGACACAAATAGCATGTGGCATCGTAAGATGGCTTTTGTTCATTGTTAGGCTCTTCTGAGGCGCCTTGCCAAGGACGCTTCGCTCGATGAGGCGACACTAACACCCACTCCCCCAACAACGGATTGTAACGGCGATGTGGATCATTTGCAGGGTCGAAAGGGGTTCCCATAATCACTCTCTCTGAATTGGCCAGTTACGCGGTAACGCGCAAAGCTTAATAGGGTTAAACGTTTACCCTTCTAATAATATAGTAAGCGACCTTGTTTATCAATTAAGGAACAAAGAAAATTAATTGTTAAATTGATAACAATTAATTTTCTTTTGCCATTATAGCGGATTTACAGAGTGCTAAACTTATATTTGATTGAAGCTTTGAAAGTTTCATCAGGTTTCACAAAACAATTGGGAAATTCAGATTTATTGGGGGCATCAGGAAAATGCTGAGGCTCTAAACATAGGGCACCAAGCTGCTCATCGCCTTGCAGGTTGCCCGTGTAGAACTGCAAACCCGGCAATGTAGTGTATAACGCCATCGCAATTCCGGTATCAACGGCTTTTACCGTAGCTTGTGGCTCTTTACCTCCAGGCGCACGAAGCACATAGTTATGGTCGTACCCACCCACCATATCAAATAGAGGATGTGATTCATGAAGTGTTGCTCTTTTCGCTATTGGTGTAGAGGTTAAGAAGTCAAAAGAGGTATCACGTACTTCAATTAATTTTCCCGTTGGTAGCAAGGTTTTGTCAGCGTCTGTTACTTTTTCAGCATCAATATGAAGCAGCGTGGTTCCTACCTTTGTTTCTTCGCTTAAAGTGAAATAAGCATGTTGGGTAAAGCTAAGCGGTGTTTCTTTATCAGTAGTGGCTGATAATTCAAGTGAAAGCTCATTATCATTATTAAGGGTATAACAAGCGTTTACCTCTACATTACCAGGAAAGCCACCTTCTCCGTCAGGGCTGGTTAAGGTGAAAGTAACGCTGGCACTGTCACTTAATTCCTGTGTATTCGCTTGCCATATTTTTTTGTGAAAGCCGGCAAGGCCGCCGTGAAGGTTGTGTTCACCGCCATTTTTATCTAGCTGGTATTGCTCGCCATTTAGGGTAAAAGTGCCCTGGCCTATTCTATTGGCATAGCGACCAACAATAGCGCCGCGATAGCTTGGATCGTCTATATATTCTTGCAACGTATCAAATGTCTGAACGCAGCTTACTAACCTGCCCTGTGCATTGGTTACGTTTATTTCTTTAATAATACCACCGTAATTTAGCAGGGTGACGGACATGCCATTGGTGTTATTTAACGTGTATGCACAAACGTCCTTGCCGTCTACTTCACCGAATGCAGATACATTTATTTTCATAACAAATTATTTACCTTAGTAAGTGCCAGCAAGGTAAACAGAGCGTACCTTTGGCATATCGCTGTAAATATCAGCAATTGAATTTTGCGGTCAAATCGTAAAGAGGTTATACGTTTTCCATGCGCATTTACAATCTTTAGCGTGATAAAAATAATAAATGGGGCCTCTCTATTTGTGAACTATGTGATGATGTATTAGAAGGCAGCTAAGCTAGCGTAACCAGTGCTGAAGTGAGATGTTTTATCTTTTTTTGTAAATATAATGTAGGCTATGGCTATCAGGTGTAACGGCCTTCCACGTAACAAAAACGAAGTTAATAAAGACATGGCAACAATAAAAGATATAGCCCAGGCCGCCGGAGTTTCCCTGGCTACCGTATCCCGAGTGATTAATAACGGCCCTAAAGTGGGTAACGACACCCGAAAACGGGTTAAGAAAATCATGGAAGAAATGGGGTATCGCCCCAATGCTAATGCACGTGCACTTGTGACTAAGAAAAGCGCGTCTTTAGGCGTCGTTATTGCCGAACTTCATGACCCCTTTTTTGCCATGCTCGCTCATGGTGTGGAATCAGTCACTCGCAAAAATAATGTACAAATACTTCTTAGTGCTGGCTCTATAGAAAAAGAAACCGAGCTTCGCGCTATTGAAACACTATTAGAGCATCGCGTAGAAGCCATGGTTGTTCACAGTAAGGCCTTGGATGATGAAACACTGATAGGCTTCGCCAAACAAGTTCCAGGCTTTGTACTTATAAACCGTTATATTCCCGAGATTGCAAATCGATGTGTCTGGCTAGACAACGTAACTGGCGGTCGGTTAATGGCCGAATATGCGATTAACCAGGGCCATGAGCATGTTGCCGTTATCAGTAGCCAATACCGAATAGATGACCCTAATCATCGTCTTGAAGGCATAAGAAACGCTATAGACAAAGCAAAATTGAGCTTGCCTGAGAGTATGATTGAGTATGCCACTCCCGACCAAGAGGGTGGCGAATTGGCGATGCAGAACTTACTGGCAACTGGCGCCAAGTTTACGGCGGTACTGGCTTATAACGACGCTATGGCATCCGGCGCAATGACCATGTTGCAAGACCATGGTATAACCGTGCCCGACCAAGTATCGGTGATGGGTTATGATGATGTTCTTCTTGCCAAGTACTGCCGCCCCAAATTAACAACCCTTCGCTACCCTGTTGAAATGATGGCAGCAAAGGCCGCTGAGTTGGCATTAAAGTACGCCTCTGGAAGTACGCCTGAGGAGGGACTCACCTTTAAATATACGCCAACGGTAGTTAAGCGCGACTCCATCGTAAGGGTTTGAGCACACTAGCCAAACGTTTTCAGTGGCATAGCTTTCGAGAAAAAACATACCTGCCAACGTGGGTATGTTTTATACTTTAATGCGGACGTTGATGGCTGATTAATCGATTTTCGGTGCATTCCTATTCAACCACGTTCTAAAAAATTCATAACACTAATCTATTGACAACATCTTCCACTTGATCTTTTTTCTCTGACTTTTATCCCCAACAGAGAAAATTGCCTGATCCTATGCACCTTTACGATCAAAAAACAATGAGATCTATAGCAACAGCGCTACAGCGCTTGATTTAACTAGCATTTCGTGATCTGACCAGCTGTTAGCTATATGATCGTGATCAGTTGCTGTATATGGGTATTAACAGACTTACCAACAAGGTTTTCCACTAGTTATCCACAACGAGTAGAGACGCCCTCAATCTGTGAATCGAGCTAAAAATTGTCGGTATTGTTCAATCGCATAGTCGCTTTTCAACGTGGCGTTGTGTGTTGCATCAGGGATCATAGAAATGTATTTTTCGCTGCTTGATGCATCTTTTAGCAGTTGCTGGCTAATAGGGTAAGGGGTTATCTTATCTTTCTCTCCTACGACTAACCAAAGCGGGCCGTCGTAGTGACGCAAAATCGGTGCAATTTGCATACTGTGGACTTCGTCATGTAGCTTCATCATGGTAATTGAGTTAGAGAATCCTGGCACCATATTGGCAATCAAATCTGAAATATTATTGAAAGCCCCATCTAAAACCAATGCATCAATTTTTCGATTCGCCGCAACATAACTGGCAAAATAACTGCCAATGCCTCGACCATGCACAATGGTTGGGATGGATGCATCAAAAGCACTTTCTACATAATCAAATTGCGTTAAGGCATCTTGTTTTATGGCGTTAATGCTCAAGTCTTTTGCTTTATCACTGGCCCCCACTCCTTGATAATCTAACCATAAAATGTTGGCTGGCAACTTACCCAATCTGTGAATAACACTGTTGTTTTCACTTATAGACATACGGTTGTCGGCAAAAAATACGATGTTAACAATTGGGTTGGGATAAGATACAGCAACGCCTCGTAGAACTAGACCCTCTTTATTCTTTACTTCAACACGGGTAATACCCGCTGCCGTTTTATCGTTTTTAATAGCCGCATGTAGTTTGGTGACATCCAACGACTGTTGCGCTGAGTCTTGGTAGAAAAAGGCAGAGGGAGAAACGTTTATTGCGCATCCGATAAGAGAAACACATAAAAACAAGCCGAAAAGTGTATTTTTAAAGGTCGTCATTTAAAAACTGTCCGTGTTGAGCCATTGCTGTGAAATACTGGAATGGTTTGGCTCTCAATTACGCCATTGTTCAGATTCACGCTAAAGCTATGCTAAATAAGCTGTTACAGTTTGCAACAGTTGTTCTGTTTATTCGCGCTATTAATTTTCATATACTTGAGTGTAGTTTATCCGCACAAAACAAAAATAACTTAATGAAAAAATTAACATTTTCTATGTTTAAAATTAAGCCAGCGTCGCGCCTATTTTTTGCCTGTTGTGCACTAGCTTTGTTGATAGGCTGCGAATCTACATCACCAGAGCTAGACTCTTCCCTGATCCCTGAAGCCCAGCGAAAAGAGTATCAACTCGCCATGTCTAAAGCTAAAGCATGCCCGATAAACTTAGCAGAACTCACTGATTCACGCTCAAGTAAAGATTTACTTGTAGGAAGCAGAAATGTCACTGAAGATACTTTTTACACGCTTTTGCAGCAAAGCCTAGAAGCTATGAATGTTAGCCCAAATAATGAAGCAGGCAACAGCGTGAAAATAGTGTTAAATCGCGCATTTGTGAAAAGCTTAGGGAGTAACATGGTTGCGACTGTCGTGCTCGACGTAATGTATAAACCCAGAAATGCTAACGAATTCTCACCTTCAGCTACGTTTCGCGGCCAAAGCGTGAATGTGATAGAGCATAGTAATCATAAAGACAGTAACGAAATTGCTATTGACGCGATGCAAACCGCCATTATTGATGCCACAAAACGCATAAAGTCTTCACTGTTACATAACTGTGGCGATGCATTGAGCGAACTAGAGCACGCCGTCTAGCTTAAAATAGCGCTAATACACAAGCCTGTTGTTTTCGACCATAAAACATGACATTCCACCAGCTAACGCTGCTTTTCTTCCCATCTCAGTGTCTTCAAAAACTACACAGAATTGTGGGTCAACACCCATGAGTTCTGCGGCTCGCACAAAAGTTTCGGGATGAGGTTTTCCATTAGCTACATCATCAGAAGTGACTAGGGCGGATAACTGGGATAAAAGACCGTGTTTATCTAGTACCGATTGTGCATGTTGTTTGTCGGAACCCGTCCCTACAGCAATCGGCATGCTCGCTTTATAGTGATTAAATACTTCTAACGTGTCTTGTATTAAATTCGGTATATGATCCAAACGCTCGAACGCCTGTTTTTTATATACGGCAACCTCAGAAGGGTTATGGTTTTTACCGTACTTCGCATTCATCAATTGCACCGTTTCAATTGTAGGTACACCACCAAGACTGTGCTGATATGCACGGTCAAAAGGATAATCGAATGCACTGCAAGTCAATTGCCACGCATCAATATGCGCCCCCATTGAGTCGACGAGTGTGCCATCCATATCAAAAATAATGGCTTTGTAATTACTTAAGTCAATCATGGCCGCGTACTTCCTTTCATAAAGTCTTTTTATGCTGTTAAAACATCTTTTGCTTTGACCGCGTCAAAATCTCGATTGACCTTTAAATAGACTGCGTTGCTTTCACTGCTCAACGTTACTTCAAGTACACCTGGTACCGACATTAATTGACCTTCGATAGCACCAGTATCAGCATTATTGAATTGTCCATGCATCATCACCCGTTTTACGCGGCTCACCTCTTTTACACCGAAAATGATGAAAAGCCATACAAGCGTGCTTGCAGCACCGATACCATAAGCCAACTCTTGCGACCATATATCCGTAACCAATCCAGATATTACACCGCCTAAGAATGCGCCGAAAAACTGAAAGCTTGCATAAAGTCCCATCGCCGTGCCTTTTTGACCTGCGGGGGCAATGCTAGATACCAAGGCTGGAAAGTTCGCTTCTAAGTAATTAAACCCAGTAAAGAATAAGACTACCGCCGCAGTTACCCACCACCAGCTATTATCTTCTAAACTCAGCGCTAAAAACGCGCCACCCATTAACACAACGCCGGTTATAAGGAGTGATTTAGGCGTACGGCCTCTTGCTGCTCCCATCATTACAATTAGACCAACAATTGACGCGCCTAGAACAGGTAAATAAACCGTCCAGTGACTGTCTAAGGTCATATCAAAATTCAGCAGCGTAACCGGCAGTTGCACGAACAGCAGCGTTATCATCATATGAAGAATCATAACGCTAATGTTTAAACGCCATAATTGAGAAGAGAATACCAAGCGCTTTAACTGATCTTTTTGTGGCAGTGTATCGCCACTACTTAACTGCACACCGTTCGGCACTACCCATTTAACCAATGGCATACATAGGATGGCCAATATGCCCGTAATACCAAAAACACCAGCGAGACCATAGCTGTTGGCAATGAGTGGCCCCAGAATTACGGCTAGATAGAATGAAAAGCCAATAGCGATCCCGATAATCGCTAGAACCTTCGCTCTCTGGCTTTCGCGACTTACATCGGTAGCCAATGCCATTATTGCGCCTGCTATAGCCCCCGCACCTTGAAGAATACGCCCAACAATCATCATGACCATGCTGTCGGCATTGGCCGCCACAAAGCTTCCTATGGCAAATACAGCAAGCCCTAATAAGATAACAGGCTTACGTCCCCATTTATCAGACATCATGCCCATGGGAATTTGAAGCGCAGCCTGCGTCAAGCCGTAACCGCCCACAGCAAGTCCAACCAACAGTGGCGAATAATCTGGATAGTCCATCGCGGCAACAGCCAACACGGGCATAACCATGAACAACCCCATCATGCGTAAAACGTAAACGGAGGCGAGTGCAAGCGCGGCGCGCAATTCCAAAGCGTTCAAAGCGTCTGTGTCCCTCAATAAATAGAATCAAAAAACAAAATTGTGCGCAGAGAACACCTGTTTCTGCAGCGACAATAACAAGGTCGCGAAGTGTAGCATAAATATCATTTACGCCCACTTACCTTAAATTCGATTAATACAATTGATGCTTTTCTCACTGATGATATTGATTTGGCCCTTTTGCACCTTAAGGGGTTTAAAAGTGGGGATAAAATCACCATTTTACAATGCAGTTCGGATGTTGTGTTCGTGAGCTTATTTCCATGAGGTGATCTGCTCTCTCCACTCACAGTATAACTTGATTGTCATATCACTTTACTTGACACCTATGGCATACTGATTCTTTAACTCTCATTTAGGCTTCAATGGATAAAATCGAAATTCGCGGTGCTCGCACCCATAATCTGAAAAACATCGATTTAACACTGCCACGAGACAAACTGGTGGTGATTACCGGCCTTTCAGGCTCGGGCAAATCGTCTCTTGCATTTGACACGCTCTATGCAGAAGGTCAGCGTCGTTACGTTGAGTCTTTGTCTGCCTACGCTCGTCAGTTTCTTTCTATGATGGAAAAACCCGATGTTGATCATATTGAGGGTTTGTCACCTGCAATATCCATTGAGCAAAAATCAACGTCACATAACCCCCGCTCAACGGTGGGAACGATTACCGAAGTATACGACTACTTACGTCTAATGTTTGCTCGAGTGGGCACACCTCGCTGTCCTGACCACGATGTACCGCTTGATGCCCAAACGGTGAGTCAGATGGTGGACAAAGTGTTAGCCATGCCCGAAGGCAGCAAGCTAATGCTATTAGCGCCTATCGTGAAAGAGCGTAAAGGTGAGCACGTCAAAACCCTGCAGAATTTATCAGCACAAGGTTTTATTCGTGCTCGCATAGACGGAGAGGTGTGCGATTTATCTGATCCTCCTCCGTTAGACTTGCACAAGAAGCACACCATCGAGGTGGTAGTGGACCGTTTCAAAGTACGCGACGATATGGCCCTTCGATTATCTGAGTCTTTTGAAACAGCCCTTAACCTGGCAGGCGGTAATGCGGTTGTGGCAGATATGGACGACAAGGATGCAGAGGAAATTGTATTCTCCGCAAACTTTGCTTGTCCGCACTGTGGATACAGTATCAGTGAACTAGAACCTCGTTTATTTTCGTTCAACAATCCTGCCGGTGCCTGCCCTACCTGTGACGGTTTAGGTACAAGACAGTTCTTTGACCCTGCTCGGGTAGTCGGTAACACTGAACTAAGTCTGTCAGGCGGTGCTATTCGAGGTTGGGATAAACGAAGCTACTACTATTTCCAAATGCTTCAAGCAGTGGCTGAGCATTACAAGTTCAGCCTAACGGCTCCCTTCGAAGATTTAGATAAAGAACACCAAGATATTGTTCTTTATGGTTCTAAAGGCAAATCGCTTTCGTTTAAGTACATTAACGAGCGCGGTGATGTAATGGAGCGCAAGCATCCATTCGAGGGTATTATTCCGAACATGGAACGCCGCTATCGTGAAACAGAATCTAATTCTGTACGCGAAGAACTCGCTAAACATTTGAGCCAGCAGCACTGTAGCAGTTGTAGCGGCACTCGCCTTCGCGTTGAAGCGCGCAATGTGTTTATTCAAGACACAAATTTGCCTGCCATTGCGAATATGTCTATCGCCGATGCTTATAGCTTTTTTGAAACGCTGAATCTTGAAGGACAGCGAGCGCAAATAGCCGAAAAGATTTTAAAAGAAATCATGGACCGCCTGCGCTTTCTGGTTAACGTAGGCCTCAACTATCTGTCTATGTCGCGAAGCGCCGATACATTGTCAGGTGGTGAAGCACAGCGTATTCGACTGGCTAGCCAAATTGGCGCTGGCCTCGTTGGTGTAATGTACGTGTTGGATGAGCCTTCCATCGGGCTGCATCAACGGGACAACGAGCGATTGCTGAATACCCTTACGCATTTACGTGACTTAGGAAATACTGTTTTGGTTGTTGAGCACGATGAAGACGCCATCCGAGAAGCAGACTATATCGTTGATATCGGCCCTGGTGCAGGTGTGCATGGTGGCGAAATAATCGCTGAGGGCTCGTTGGAGGATATTAAAAATAGTGAACATTCACTTACAGGAAAATATCTTTCAGGAAGGGAAAAAATTGATATTCCAGCGTCGCGAACGCCTGTCAAAGACGATAAGTGGTTAGAACTCAAGGGCGCAACGGGTAACAACCTACAGTCGGTAGATTTGCGAATTCCCACGGGCGTAATGACCTGCGTCACTGGCGTATCCGGCTCTGGAAAGTCGACGTTAATCAACGACACTTTTTACAAGATTGCGCAGCGAGAATTGAATAAAGCAACCACTGCTGAACCAGCGCCGCACAAAAGCATGACGGGGTTGGAGCAACTGGATAAAGTGGTTGATATTGACCAAAGCCCCATTGGCAGAACCCCCCGCTCTAACCCCGCGACCTATGCAGGTATTTTCACGCCTATTCGTGAAATGTTCGCAGGTACGCAAGAGTCTCGTTCACGTGGCTACAAGCCTGGTCGCTTTAGCTTTAACGTAAAAGGTGGTCGCTGTGAAGCGTGTCAGGGTGACGGCGTAATTAAAGTGGAAATGCACTTTTTGCCAGATGTGTATGTGCCATGTGATGTATGTCAGGGCAAACGCTACAACCGTGAAACGTTAGAGATTAAGTACAAAGATAAAAACATCCATGAAGTGTTGGAAATGACCGTGGAAGATGCGCGCGAGTTTTTCGATGCAATCCCGTCTATTTCTCGCAAATTGCAGACACTGATGGATGTAGGCTTATCGTACATTCGACTGGGACAAGCTGCTACCACGTTATCTGGTGGTGAGGCACAACGGGTCAAGTTGGCAAAAGAGTTATCAAAAAGAGACACTGGGCAGACGCTTTACATCTTGGATGAGCCAACCACGGGTTTGCACTTCCACGATATTAAGCAGTTATTAGCCGTACTTCACAGACTACGCGATCACGGTAATACCGTTGTGGTTATTGAGCATAACCTTGATGTGATTAAAACCGCAGACTGGATTGTCGACCTTGGACCAGAGGGCGGATCCGGAGGTGGCCAGATTATTGCAGAGGGAACACCTGAGCATGTGGCCCAACAAGAAGTCTCACATACTGGAAGATTCCTTAAGCCCATGCTCAATCAAGCTTAAGCTTGCGTTGAGCGATTAATATCGTCATAAGATGCGCGGCTTTTACGATAGGTTGCTGTGTAAATTACACGGCAACCTGTAAAAAGTGCGTTTTATTTGATGATTTTTTCGTTTTTTCGCGCTGGTCAGAGCTTGTTTTGGCAAATCATACGTTACGATGATTTATGTGAATTTTGCAGTAAGAATTGCTGGAGCGAAACCCAATGACTCAAACGCCGCCACTAGCCTTAGTGAAAACTTGGTATCACCTTCTTTCGTCGTCTGAAGACAATGACGTAAAAGCGCGCGCACAAGAAATGCTGTTAAATGCCTTCGAGTCGCCTGAAGCGATTGCGATTTATCTTAAAGAGCATAATATTCTTAAGCACTGATCAAAAAAGCCTTAGCGTAGTAGGCGATACTACGCTAAGGCTCTCAATAAAACAGAGTTCGCTTTTTATGTCATTTACGATCTTCGTATTTGACCAATGCAGCAATCTCAATAGTTGCGTTTACAACCCTGTAAAATATAGAGTGCTTTTGACAAACACTTCGACGATACCCCAAACGAATATCGTCAATAGCTTGAAACAAGTACGGATTATCACAAAGTAATTCAAAGTGCTCTAGCAGTACCAAATAGTATTTATCTGCCTGTGCTTCTCCCCACTTTTCGAACCCTTCTAAATATAAATTATTTAGGTCTCTATCTGCTTCATTTGTTAAAACAAGCCTATATCTTTTCACCACTGTTCTTCAGCCGTTCCTTTGCTTCAGCCATAATTTGTTGTGGCGTACGCTGACTAAAACCACTTTTTTCAGCGTTAATAAGCTTTGCTCGCAACAACTCTTTTTCTTCCTTACTGCGTCGTGCTTGCCTAATCAAATCGTTGATCACGTCACTTTTTGAAGAGTATTCTTTACTCTCAACTTGAGACTTTAGCCACGCATCGTTAGGCTCCGTGAATGTTATACTCTGTCTACTCATAGCCTTTCTCTGGAATGAACCACATTCGCATCAAAATAGCACCAACTTTAAAGTTGTGCAAATATCACTCGCCGAGAATTTTAAAGGCCGGAAATCTCAATTAAGCGTGTTTAGCCGCTTGAATAGCTAACCCTTCGCACACCGAGTTAAATGCGTCGTTCTCTAACCGAGGTAGGCCTGTAAGCAGGTTTTCATATAGCGCATCAACCACAATAGGCGATAAACTCATACCACCTGTAATCATCACCACTTCTGGTTTTTCACTGCTGTTTTCCAAGCATTCCACCACTAGCGCTTTCACTTTATCAAGCCAAGGCTTCAGCGCTTTTTTAAGCGAGTCTTGTGAAATCTCTACGTCGAAGTCATCTTCAATATAGTGAAGTGGTAAAGTAATGCTCTGTTTGCTAGAAAGTAGTTCTTTGGCTAATCGCGCTGAGTTGACAACGCGAGCAGACAGCTTGTTCTCCTGAACAATAAGCAATCGCTCTAGTTGTGCTGGCTCTTTAATCACAGACATGGTTTGAGAAATATCTAACCCGTAATCGTCAGAGAAAAAGCGGGTGAGTGCCGGAATGTTATCAACCGCACACATATCAGAGAAGTACGTGGGCGGAACAGGAAGCCCGTTAATCATCTTGAGCCCCATTCCCATTTCTGGGGCAATAGCCTTAAGTACCAAGCTTTTATCGCAATCCATGCCGCCTAAACGCCTACCTGTTACCGACAGAACATCGTCTTTGCGATCAAGCTGGCTGGAACGTTCAGGAGAAAGCTTAATACAGCAAATATCCGTGGTACCCCCACCAATATCTACAATCAGCGTAGTTGTATCTCTTGGTAGAGTTTGCTCAATTTTATACGCCGCTGCGATAGGTTCATCCAAGAAGTTAACATCCGAAAACCCGGCCTTAGTTGCCGCTTCGGTCATGATTTGAATGGCTTGAGCGTTGCCTTCTTCACCGCGAGTACCATGAAACTTAACGGGCCGACCAATAACAGCGTTATTAACCGCCTTGCCTAGCTGCTGCTCTGCGCACTGTTTAAAGTACGCCAGTTGCTTAGCAATAATACCGATGAACGCTTGTTTTTGGTCGCCGTCTAGCGATGCGCCTAAGAAGTTCTTAGGCGAATATATCAACCTACCCTTGTCAGGCATTTTAAGAAAGCGTCTAAACCCTTCTTCACCGAACGCAAACTTGCCGTGCTCTACTAGGCGCAGCAAAGGAATTTCGTCTAGCGACATAGCATGCATCAATTGCGCAATCGCTTTGCGCTGTAGTGCAGGCTTGTTATGCAAATCGCCGCGCAACGAGTCGATACGGTCGCTGTACATCGCCTGTTCTTTTGGATCTTTCGCCGAATAATAGCCGTCCTTCGCCTTATCTATTTGCTCATTGATAACGCGCTGTAACTGCGCCACTTTCGCTTCAATCATAGCATCGGGAGGCGGCGGCAGTTCGTCTTCAAAATAGATGAACACCGAAGAACGGATTTTATTGCCCTTCTTATCTAGCGGGTCAAGTTTGATGTGCTGATGGGCCGTTCCATCAAAATACACAACCTCAGAATTTGATGTACCGTAGTCAATCCCAATCGCAGTCATAGTATGTTCGCTCAAAAAGTTAGAAGCGGATTGTAATGCAAAAGAAAGAAGCGGCACACCCCTGTAAGGTAATCAAAACACGCCGATTTATTGCTAATCACAGTCGGTTACAGGTGATAGCTGAAAAGCAGAGCCCTTAATGCTAGAGTGGGAATCAAACTAATAACAACACCTACGAATATTTATGAGCCATTCAGCACCATTAGTTACATCATTCGACGTGCGTTTTTGTGAAACAGATGCCTTACAACATGTCAGTAACACGGCATTAGTCGCGTGGTTTGAAGCAGCCAGGGAGCCCATTTTCAGAATGTTTACGCCTGAGCTAGACTTACAAAATTGGCCGCTTATTTTAGCCAGCTACAAGGTCGATTTTTTAGCTCAGATTTTTTATGGCAAACCTGTAACGGTGAAAACCTACATTAGCCGGCTAGGCAACAGTGCATTCGACGTGTTTCAAGAGTTATGGCAAGACGATAAGCTGTGCTCAACCGGCGTGACCACCATGGTACATTTTGACTATAAAACACAGCGCTCTGCGCCTATCCCGGATGAAGTGAAATCAGAACTACAGTCACACTTTAAAGAAATATCAACTAAGTAACAGAGCGCAGTACGAGGTATCCATGAGCGATTTAATTGAAGTTATTGATGATGTGTTACCACCAGAGCTGTGCAAGCAACTCATGGAACGCTTCGAAAGCAGCCCTAATTTGTCTCAAGGGCGTACTGGCGGTGGCGTCGACTTAGATAAAAAGCGCAGCATGGATGTGTCGATAAGCCGCAACCCCGAGTTTAAAGACTTATTTCAGCAAGTGATGCAGCACACGGGGCAGCAGCTGGTCTCCTACATTGAAAAGTACTATTTTGCGCTTGTAGGGCCTATTGGCTTAACCGTACGCCATCCCAAAACAGGCGAACCGGTAAAAGTCACAGGAGAGAACTTTGAAGAGGTAGGTAAACCCAATTTGGCGAATTTGGTAAATTACCTGTTTCGGGTTGGCGACGTAAATGCACAGCGCTATACCGCAGGCAATGGCGGCTACCCTTACTGGCATTCAGAAGTCTATCCACAGCTTCAACATAACGATGCACTACACCGCGTATTGCTGTTTATGTACTACTTAAACGATGTGGAAGAAGGCGGCGAGACGGAATTTTATTATCAAAACCGTGCGGTTAAGCCTAAAGCAGGCAGAATGGTGATTGCGCCCGCCTATTTTACGCACACACACCGCGGCCAAATTCCAAAAAGTAACGACAAGTACATTTTAACGTCGTGGCTTCTATTTAACCGCGCTGAACAGATTTATACGCAAGGCTAGCTTAACGACAACTGCGCGATAATGCTTTCTAGCTCGCTGTACTCTTTCTTGTCGATAGGTAAGAAGGGTGCAGGCAAGCTAGGCGTTTCACAATAGCCCAAAATTTCTGCCGCGGCTGCAACCACACGCAAGCCGCCGCCATTGCGCGCAAACATGCTCCATATTCCGCTTAACGCTTGCGACTGAGTCTGTGCATCGACAGCATTACCAGACTGAGCGGCGTCGATAATACGCATTACGGTTCGCGGAAATATTCCCCCTATAACAGAGAGCCAGAGGTCACAACCTTCACTCATTCCTGCTGCGCCAAAACTATCACCACTCACGCCGATAGCAATGTGTGCAGGCATTATCTCTCGTAATGATGCTAATCGACGAGCGCCTTCGCTACTGCTTGCTTCAGAGGGTGGGATATCCTTGCTGGAACTATTATCCATTGAGCTTTTGGCAAACGGAGTACCGGGTATTTTAATCGCCCCGATATTCGGCAATTTGCCTATACGGCGGTATAAATCATCGCTGAAGGTAAAATTAGTCACACGAGGATTTTCGTAAACGCAGATAGGCACAGATACCTCGTGACTCACTGCCTCATATAGGCCGTACACTTCTTCTTCATTAAGCACTTGATAGGAAACCGGTGCTAACAGCACAGCATTAACACCTGCTTGCTGCACAGCTTCGACGTTTTTTAGCACGTCATAGGTGCGCAACGACCCAACGCCGGCCATAACAGGAATACCGTTTGCGCATTCTACAGTAAGCTTTGCTATCTCGGCCTTTTGCTCTCGTGTTAGATAAGGATACAGCCCAGTAGAACCTATCGCGCAAATTGAATCTACATTCGCCGAAACCAAATTATCAACAAGCCCTTTAAACGCTTTGTAGTCAATACTTTCTTGTTTGAAGGGGGTAATGGGAAACGCTGATAATCCTGTAAACACCTGATATCCTTTTAAACTTTTAATGCTTAAAACCCTTCTACGGCTTCGCCCGTTAAGCGATAACCAACAGACGCAATATCGCCTTTCCAACCGTCAGTCGACAGTTTCCCAGTTACCCAAATCGCGTCGTAAATATTATCTATGCGTACACCTTCTTCAAATTTTACGTACACTATTTGATTAGACGGCGGCGGTGGTACGTGAATACAGGCGCCAAAATATGGAACAAGTAAAAACTCAGTGGTTAGCTCTGCCGTACCTTCTAGCGGCACGACAAAACCCGGAATTTTCACCCGTTTGCCATCAAAGGTATCGACAACCGGCGCGTCAGGCTGAAGTTGACTCATCTCGCCATTGTGCTGAACTGAAGGCGGTGCGAGTTCGTTAAAGCCTTCAGGCACGAGGTCTTCCCAATATACCTCAATAGGCGCTTCGTCTGCCAAAGCGTTAAAGGTTACAACCATCATAAGTACAGCGAACAATGAGGTTACGGATAATTTTAGGTAGGTCATACTGCTCTCTTTCGTTGAGTATTTCGTTCGCATTCTTTGTATAGGCTTTTGCTTTTCGTTTTCGATCTAATCTTTTTAGCCATGACCCGTCCTAAGATAGGTTGACAGTTTTTAGGCCAGCTCCAGTAGCTGGCCTT
>NZ_JAEFCD010000033.1 GCF_016405965.1 Alteromonas sp. IB21
ACGACCTTGCCAAGGTCGGGGTCGCGAGTTCGAATCTCGTTTCCCGCTCCAAATTTTTCAGACATCTCAAAAATTAAATTTTATATAGTTTTTTAGTGCGATTTCTTTATGTGTCCGCGACCGCGCGTCGGCCAGATACGAACCTCGTTTCCCGCTCCAAATTTTCATACCTCATTATTCACATTAGATAATCAACGTTACGTTGTACGTTAAAGTTATCTGAACTTTCTTTTTTATTAGTGCTCAATTGCTACGTGCTTATGTGGACGGATGCATTAATGCTAGAGCAAAGGATTGATAGATATGAACTTGAGAGGAGTTGTTTTACTCGAATAAGCCTGCCAAGCCCTTCTACTCTTAGTGCACTCCTAATTTCATTCGGTATCAACATGTTATTGCTACTTGCGTTGGCATTCACCACAGATAAAAAACCTGTCAGTCAGCAACATTCCAACCCACATTCTATAAAAGCAGTATTAGTTCAACCAACGACTGCACTGCGAAAGGCCCAAAGCAAGCCAAAGTCAGCGCCTGAGACAAACGCCGATGTAGCACATAGCGTCGACATCAAAGAAGCAAAGCAGGGTGAGAGCAAAACGAACTCTTCAAATGACGCAGGTGAATCTGAAGAACCACAAAAATCTTTGCTAAAAAAACCTTCAGCACAATTTCATGCAGAAACAAAAGATGTCAGGCCGAGTATTCGGGAAGCGACACAAGACTATATTAATCGCTTGAACGGACAGCGTTTGCATGACATCGCTAATCAATCGTCTTCCAACACAACTCATTCAAACGCAGTAAAAAATACCAAACTTTCTAAACGCTACAATTCTGAAGACGAAGAGCTTCGTGAAAGTATTGAAATTGTAGTGGACTGCAATACTGCGAAAGGAAAAATATTCAGCCTTCTAAGTGAAAATAAGGGCGTAACGATTGAGGATCGTGATTTTCCTTCTCTATCAGACTCTATCACTGTACAGGGAAGAGTTAAGTGTAGAGATAACAGCCGCTTTAATGATTATATTAATCGGCGAGTAAATAAATGACTACAGCTCTCTAAGCTCTCCTTTTCCACAATAACCTGCACTGATTCTGGGTATAAATTCGCTTTCCTACGCACCAAAGTCGTGCGACTTTAATAGGGTTATATGTCTATATGTATAAAGCTATGATATTTCAGTTAAAAGTGCTTGTTTCATGAGTCCTCATAAAGTGCGACTGCCCCAATGTGTAACGCGTTTGTGGGATTATTTGCACTTTAAATGAATAAGTATCCGTTAATGCTCTGGCTTTTGCCGTTATTTATATTAGAATGCGCGCAAATTCCGGCATACATTCTGCTGAGTCTTGGGTTCTAGGCCCTTTTCAATGAGTAGCACTAATAATAATAATAAGATTGCTATCAAGAACAGAAAGAGCCGGTACGCATATTTACCTAATTTACGCTAAAAACGCTTTATCAGAAGGACTCTGTTTATCCAATGGAACGGGCCAGCGACTTTTAGCACGTCCATTTAAGAGAGAGAACATGCATAGTAAGAGTGCTCCTTTCCATATTTCTGCTGTAGCAGGCGCAGTATTGGCTGCTTGTTCAAGCCAAGGTGTATACGCCCAAACGGTTGCAGTAGACGAAAAACAAATCGAAAAAGTAGAAGTCACGGCTACCCGCAGGTCCGGCACGCTTCAAGAAGTACCCATCAACATTTCTGCACTTACATCTGACGTACTAGATCAGCAGAATATTGAAGATCTTGACGGCGTAGCGCGTTGGGTACCTGGTCTTACGGTTACTGATCAAGGTGGGCGTAATGATTCTCCAATCATTGTGCGCGGTCTAAACACGAATTCATCAGGCCCAGGCTCAAATGGTGGCACGGTAGCTACCTATTTTGGTGATATTCCTCTTTTCCTAAATATGCGTCTTGTCGATGTCGATCGCGTCGAAGTTCTCATTGGGCCACAAGGTACTCTTTATGGAGCAGGGACCTTGGGGGGCGCTATTCGGTATCTTCCAAAGAAAGTTGACCTAGAGTTTTTGTCAGGTGAAGTAACCGGTGATGTATTCAGCATCAGCGAAAGTGACTCGTTAGGCGGTGAAAGCAGTATCGTATTTAATGCTCCAATTATTGATGGCGAATTAGCAGTACGCGCGTCTTTGAATTATTTCAACAACCCTGGCTTCCTTGACTACAACTACGTAGTAAGAGAAGGCGGGGTATCACTGCCCGACCCAGACTGGTCCAACGAAGAAGAGATAAATAACAATCTACGCCGCGTTGAAGATGCCAATGGTGAAGATACGTTAACAGGTCGCATCGCGGTGCGCTGGGCGCCCAACGATTGGTTTGACAGCACGCTGACTTATTTTTATCAAAAGCAGGACGTGGAAGGTCGCTCTATTACCCACTTCGACGCGCTGTCATCTGAAAATCCTTTAAGTGAAATAATAGGTAAATACGAGTCAGCTTATCGCTATGAAGAGCCTCGTGAAAAAGAAGATGAATTATTGAGCCTTGAAGTGAGTGCGGACCTTGGCTTTGCTGAGCTGGTGTCTGCAACGGGCTTATCTAACTTTGATGCAAACGGTCAACGTGACCAAACCGACCTTCTCATTCGTTTAGACTACAGCTATGAAGAATTTCCTGCGTTTTCTGCTTACACTGAAGAAGTGGAAGAGCGCGAGGTCTTTACGCAAGAATTACGTTTAGTCTCTCAAACCAGTGGCCCTTTATCTTGGATTGTAGGTGGCTTTTACTATGATTTAGACAGTGAAGGTAGCAGTAAAGAATTTACACCTAATTTCGATGTTTATGCAATTGATGTATGGGGCATTGACGGTAATTACCGTCCTGACTCGCTTGAATACTTTTCGGTCGATGAAAGCGACGTTACTGAAAAAGCACTATTTGGTGAGCTGTCTTACGAACTCACCGATGATTGGGATATCACCCTTGGGCTGCGCGCATATGAGTATGAAGTATATTCACGCTCAGCAGTAGACCTTCCGCTGTACTACTCGGTATTTGAAGGTAGAGCATCAGATTCTATTGTTCTAGATTATGGTGAGACAGAGGCTGACGATAGCGGTACGCTACTTAAATTCAATACTAGCTATCAATTTACCAATAGCACTATGGGTTATTTGACCGTTAGCGAAGGCTTTAGAATTGGTGGTGCGAACGGCGTTGCAGCTTGCCCAGACAACGTTGATGAATTGAATAACCAGATTGTTTGCGCTACTACAGAAGAGCAACTCTTCGAAGCAGATACCACAACTAATTACGAGCTAGGTGTCAAAACCAGTTTCTTTAGAAACAAGCTTCAGTTGAATACCGCGCTATTCTACGTTGATTGGCAGGACCCACAGGTATCGGGTGCCACAATTAATGGGCAGCAGCCAATTATCGTAAACGCTGAAGGCGCGGAGTCAAAAGGAGCTGAATTCTCGGTACGCGGCATTATTGGCGACAATATTACTACTTATGCAACTTATGCCTACACACAAGCTGAGTTAACAGCAGATGCACCATTCCTATTCGGCGTATTTGACGATCAAGGTACAGAGCTTCAAGACTTTTACGATGGTAAAGATGGGGACCGCTTACCAGGAACAGCAGAACATCAGTTCTCTTTCGGTATTACCTATAGCCAAGAAGTATTCGACGATAAAATGCTCAACGTGAACTATGGTATTACTGCACAAAGCGATGTGTATACCACTGTAGGTCTTCGTCAAGATGGCGAGGCACTACCTGGCTATGCAGTAAGTAATCTTAATGCCACCATTTCAGATGAAGATTGGTCGGTAACCCTTTATATTGATAACTTATTTGATAAGTATGCGTTTACTTCAACACGTCGTAACGTAGGTGATATTGGTTTAGGCCAATTTAACGATACCTTAGAGCCAAATGGTACAGAGTTACAGCGAAACTATGGTCATTACGTGTTAACACCGCGTACCATTGGTTTGATGTTTAAGTATCAATTTGGCATGTAGTATAGTTACTGCATCACGAAGGTAGATAAAGGCGCTTATGCTAAACGTGTAAGCGCCTTTTTCGTATTTAACGGTTTTGAAAAAAGATAAAAATGAATACAAGCCAACTTCGCTTAGACGATGCTGTAAGGTTTTTAGCCCAGAGAGATTTTAAACAAGCTCACCGTTGCTGTGTTGAAGTAATTCAACGCTATGGTTCGCATGTTCACGCCTATTTTCTGCTTGGTATTATTCATATTGAGATTGGACAAATAGAAAAGGCAATAGCCTTGTTATCGAAGTCTAATGAACTAGAAAAGCGTGCGATCACCTTTGCATACCTAGCAAAATGCTTTGCACTCAAAGGGGATATGCAGCAAGCGTTGGAGCATGTGAAACAGGCGCCGGTTGAAAGTTTATCACGCGCCCTCGACTTAGATACCGTGGGTGTGTCGTTATCTAGAGTAGGACTACATGATGACGCCACCGCATACTTTGAAAAAGCGCTAACGTTGGCGCCGGCGAACCCACAATACAATTACAACTATGCGGTAAGCTGTAAATTCGCCGGAAGGTTTGAATTAGCTCGAAAGTACTTTGAAAGAGCGATAGAAAACGAGCCTAATTTTTATCAGGCTCACTTTGCCCTGTCTGATCTCGGCGGTGTTACCCCCGAGAACAATAATTTAGCTAGACTTGAGCCGTTAGTTGAAAAGGTAAAAGCAAATCCTGAAGCCCGTCTTCACATAGGGCATGCTCTAGCAAAAGAGTACGAAGCATTAGGTGAGTATACGCGGGCTTTTGAGGCACTCCGTCATGCGAAAATGCCCCAGCAGGCGCGTAGTGAAAATACGCTGGAAGATTATCAGGCAATATTTAGGATTCTTCATAAGAATTTGAAATCACAGGTTAGCTTAGACTCCTGTTCAAATGATGTTTCTAAAAGTGACGCCCCTATATTCGTGGTGGGTATGCCGCGCAGCGGTACAACATTGGTAGAGCGTATTTTAAGTCATCACTCCAGTGTTGCATCAGGAGGAGAACTGCAGGACTTTGGGGTTGCTGTTAAACAGGTAACTCAAACTAGCGGTCAGTTGGTGCTCGATGAATCTACAATTAAACAAGCGTATGAGAGTGATTTAGGCAAGATTGGAGAGCTCTATCTTCAGCGAACGGCTTTTCTGCGAAAAAATTCAAAGCATTTGGTCGACAAACTGCCGTTTAACTTTTTTTATATCGACCTTATTCGCAAAGCTCTGCCTAATGCAAAAATAGTGTGCTTGCTTCGTCATCCTATGGATACTTGCGTTGGCAACTTTAGACAGTTGTTCTCAATCCATAGCCCGTATTACGCCTATGCTTACGACCTCGAAGTCATCGGGCAACTTTATCTAAGCTTCGAAAAATGGGTACGAGAATTTGCTAATACCTATCCAGATGCTATTCGCCTGCAATCTTATGAACAACTTGCACAAAACCCTGAGACACAGATTAGAGAGCTTTTGGCATTTTGCAACTTGCGGTGGGAAGCACAATGTCTACGGGTAGAAAATAACAAACTTCCGGTGTCAACAGCCAGTAAAGTTCAGGTGAGGGAACCAATAAATACACGTTCAATAGGTCGCTGGGAACGTTACGCGTTGCAAACTGAAGCTTTGCAGAAGTCATTAGGTATTATTTGACTGAAAAAATACAGATTCGTTTGCAACCTTTAAACGTAACGATTATGTTAACGCTATATTTACTGGTCTAACCAGATTACGCAAGAGCCGGTGTATCAACGCCGCTTTCCTGCGTTCGCACTCTTTAGAAAATCAGCGTGAACAATTATGTCAAAGAATTACGTACTTAATACCTACAACAAATTTCTAAAACTGCCCTTTGGCAAAAAGCTGTTTAGCTGGTATTCAGCGCGCAGGGCTCCTTATTTCGCCACCGTTTCGCCAGTTATTACAGATATCAAACCAAACTACTGTGAGGTGTTAATTAAAAAACGCAAAGGGGTGGAAAACCATATAGGCACGGTTCACGTTATTGCTATATGTAATGGCTTGGAAATGGCCATGGGTTTCATGTGCGAAGCCTCAATTCCCAAGAACCTCCGGTGGATCCCAAAAGGCATGGAAGTGAAGTATCCGGCAAAAGCAGATTCTGATATTCGCTGTGTTGCTGAAGTGCCTGCTGATGCATGGAAACCTGGTGATCTACCGATTGCGGTAAAAGCGTACAACGCGACAGGCACTGTGGTTGTCGACGGCACCATTACCGTTTGGGTAAGTGAAAAGCGCTAGTCTTTTTTGAGAGTGTTACAAGAGCCGCACTTGCGGCTTTTTTTTTCACCTGAACGTAAGTATTAAGTTTTTACGACAGGGCGTTTTGTGTTTGACAGGAAAACAAAATCCAACTAAGAATAACGGTGTTAACGATTAAGGCGCTAAATCGGTAGTTTATTTCATTCAACTATTTTTGTGACAATATCCTGAGTAATCCTTTCAGGTTGTTACGATAAAAGAGGTTAAGATGTCCGTGATCACAAAAGAGCAAGTTACCAGAAAACCTTTTGCAGATAAGAAACATTATCCCTATGGTTTTGCCCGTTCAGGCGATTTTTCCATAAATGAAAGTAAACTGCTTCAATCTTACGGTAGCTTGTTTGCCGCACTGGTGGATGGGAAGATCACTCCAGAGAATGATGAAGAACAAGCCTATTTAGAGTCGGCACTCGGGCATCGCGAGCCCGCCACCCCTCAAGAAAAAGCGTGGTTAAAATACCAAGCGCGAATTAACAGGCCAAAGACGGCGAGTATTTACGGTTCGAAGAAGCCCGCTGTTGACGATGATGATGACATAAGCGATAACAGTGACTTAGATATCGACCTTGATGATTAAGTCATGCCTTCGTGCATTAATCCCGCTCACAAAGACAACGTCTGGAGGCCAGGCGTTTCTTTTGGTGTTAAATTGATGTAAATAAATATCCTATCTTGCGTGAAAATAATCACGAAATCGAAACATTTATCCTAATTATTGCGAATATTGGGATATATATCTCACTTTTGCGCAATTTAGTGTTTTATCTTCCTATTACCTTAGTTATAGTCGGGGCATCGTCAACGTACGCTGACAAACCCCCCAACCCATTACAGGAGAAAGCACTGTGAAAATGATGTCGGGCGCAGCCATGGTGGTTGAAGCGCTAAAAGATGTAGGAGTGACACACGTGTTCGGTTACCCAGGTGGTGCCGTACTTGACATTTATGATGCGTTATTTGCGCAAGATGATGTCAAACACGTCCTCGTACGTCATGAACAGGCAGCCGCCCATATGGCGGATGGTTATGCACGTTCAACTGGCAAAACCGGCACTGTGCTCGTCACATCAGGTCCAGGTGCAACGAATACCATTACCGGTATTGCTACCGCATACATGGACTCTATCCCGATGGTTGTTTTATCGGGGCAGGTGCCTTCAAAGCACATAGGTGAAGACGCATTCCAAGAAACTGATATGGTAGGGTGCTCGCGCCCTATAGTTAAGCACAGTTTCTTGGTAAAGCGCGCGGTAGATATTCCAGAAGCGATTGCTAAAGCTTACTATATTGCTAACACAGGGCGTCCTGGTCCGGTGGTAGTCGATTTACCAAAAGACATTGTTAACGTAGCAGAAGAGCACCCGTACGTGTTTCCAACTGATGTGACAATGCGCTCTTACAACCCAACCGAAAAAGGTCATCCTAAACAGGTTAAAAAGGCAGTTGAGTCTCTACTTAAAGCTGAGCGCCCTGTACTTTATGTTGGTGGTGGAGCCGTAGCCTGCGAGGCGTCAGCAAAAGTTATTGAGTTAGCTGAAAAGTTAAATGCCCCTGTTACGTGCACATTGATGGGCCTTGGCGCCATGCCTGGCACACATAAGCAGTTTATCGGTATGTTGGGCATGCACGGTACACTTGAAGCGAATAAAACCATGCATAATGCCGACTGCATTATTGCGCTCGGTGCACGTTTCGATGACCGTGTTACTAATAATGTAGATAAGTTCTGTCCTCACGCGGATATTATTCACGTTGATATTGATCCTGCGTCAATCTCTAAGACCGTCAATGCGCACATACCTGTGGTAGGCTCGGTTGATAAGGTTCTTGACCAGATTCTCAGTCAGGTCAACAAGAAAGACTTGTCAGGTCAAAGTGAAAAGCTGGCTGACTGGTGGCAGCAAATTGAGACCTGGCGTTCTCGTCAGTGCCTAAATTACAACCAAGGTGAAGAGGTAATTAAACCTCAGCGCGTTATCGAAGCCTTGTACAAACACACCGACGGTAAAGCTTATGTAAGCTCTGACGTAGGTCAGCACCAGATGTTTGCTGCGCTTTATTATCCTTATGATAAACCGCGTCAGTGGATTAACTCTGGTGGCTTAGGCACCATGGGCTTTGGTTTACCAGCTGCTATGGGCGTGCAGTTCGCCCATCCGACTTCAACGTCTGTTGTAGTCACGGGTGACGGCAGTATTCAAATGAATATTCAAGAGCTATCTACCTGTTTGCAGTACAATTTGCCTATCAAGATTATCTCATTGAATAACCGTGCCTTAGGTATGGTTAGACAATGGCAAGATATGATTTACAAAGGGCGTCACTCACATTCATATATGGATTCAATGCCTGACTTTGTGAAGTTGGCAGAAGCTTATGGTCATGTGGGCATTAAAGTAGATAAGCTCGATGAGCTAGACGCAGCAATGGAGAAATGTTTCAGCTACACAGATCGCTTAGTGTTTATGGACATAGCAGTAGACCAAAATGAACACGTATATCCAATGCAAATTAAGTTTGGCGCAATGGATGACATGCGCTTAAGCAAGACGGAGCGAACCTGATGAAACGTATTATCTCAGTATTAATGGAAAACGCCCCTGGCGCACTATCCCGTATCGTTGGTGTATTTTCACAACGAGGGTACAACGTCGACTCACTGTGTGTAGCACCAACCGATGACGCGAGTCTTTCGCGTCTTACGATCATCACTCATGGCGATGATAAAGTGATCGAGCAGATTACCAAGCAAGTGAATAAGCTTATTGACGTGCTTAAAGTGGTGGACCTAACTGAAGGTACACACATTGAACGTGAACTGATGCTTATTAAAGTTGCAACGCGGACCGAGTCAGTGCGCGCTGAAGTTAAGCGTAATGCTGATATCTTCCGTGCGCGCATTGTGGATGTGAACGTAAATAATTACACCATTGAAATCACGGGCACCACAGATAAGCTAGACGCATTTGCCACCACTATGGGGCAATGTGCGGAAATTATCGAGTCATCGCGCACCGGTGTATGTGGTCTTGCACGAGGTGATAGGGCGCTTCGTCCTTAATTGATATTTTTGTCAAGTGAATATGATGGAAGAGGTTGTCTCATTGATAGCCTCTTTTATTTTTATGATGTTGAAAAGTAAGGTTATAACAAAGTTATATAATCAGAGCGCAACTGACTAATGTTGTGAATTAATAGCTGTTTCCATAATAAGCTTCTACACGCAACGCTACGCCGTAAGAAGTTTTAAAATCCTCTTCGCGTAGCCATAAAACGAAAGGTTCTACTTCAAAAAAAAGCCAATCGCGCAACGTGTTATTTCTCCATCTGAAACCTGTATATACCTCTTCCACACGATAGTTAGGCTGACTTAATCCTTCAACCATAAAGTGAGGAATAATGGCGTTATGCTTATCTACTGAAAACAAATGATGGACTTCATGGCGCCACAGCCAGTCGTTGGTGTCATCGCGGAAGTAAAACCGATTATTTTGCCGTACTAAATGTTTTTTATTTATCTCGTATTGCACTGCTGCGCCCAGTTCAGCCCCTAGGCGGTCGCGGGTGTAGTAGTAAAATTCTGCGTCATAAAGCATGGCCCATTGTTTAGAAAAGGCGAAAGCATCTCTGTATCTTGCCATACCATAGAGCTGATCGCGACGGCCTGCACCAATTCGAAACGAGTAGTGAGAGTCTTGGTCGGGGCGAAACCGAAGGGCAATTGTCGTCCTGTCTCTATTATTGTTTCCCGTTTCTCGCGCAGCGCGGATGGTATTGGTCTGTGTCTCGTCTTCGTTATCGCTCAGTAATAAATCCACGCGCTCTTTCAAAGCAGGTAGTCGTACACGAATGCGAAAGCGTAAATCTGTATCAGACAGCATTCCGCTTCTTGGTTCCCACGCGAGTTGAACACGGCCCTCCGCTCTTGCTTCCTTGCTCCCTGTAGCGCCTAGTGAGTCAGAGTTTTCGAACAATCCATCAAGCTGCTTTACGGTAAAGTCCATCGTGTCGGTGAAGCTACGCTGCCAAATATCAAACCACGCTTCGTCAGGTTCACCTGTTGAAGAAAGTAACGGGCTATCCTTATCAACGTTCTCAATTGTCGATGCTTGGGGAAGTGCACGATACACGGTATTAACAGGTTCGTGTGCACTGGTCGCATTTGCAGTGACTTTCACCGTACTATCTATGGTTGCAGTAGGGACGGGGGCAGCGAGTAGCAAATGGCAATAGACCACCGTAAGACAAAGCATTACTCACTAACTCCTTGTAAAAATTAGAATAGTTGAATGTCTTTCTATATATATTCAGTATATACAGAGCATGAATTGTCATAGCCAAAACGTCAATCTTTATTCATAGGCGTAAATATTCAGGTGAAAGCATTGTCGTGCAGTGGCATACTGTATCAATCGTTGTTAGGGAGATAAATTATATGGGTGGTATTAGTATTTGGCAGTTGCTGATCATACTGGTTATCGTAGTGCTTTTGTTTGGTACAAAGCGACTAAAAGGCATTGGTACTGATCTTGGCGGCGCAATCAAAGGTTTCAAAAAGGCGGTCAGCGAAGAAGAGAAAGACGCGGACTTTGAGCAAAAGAAGCAAGTTGAAGAAAAGTCAGCCTCAGAGCCTGTTACAACGCAGACAAAGAGCGACGTTAAAGAAAAATCCTAATGTTTGATATTGGCTTTTGGGAGCTGTTGGTTGTTGGCGTTTTGGCCCTTCTTATTTTGGGGCCAGAGAGATTGCCGGGTGCCATGCGCTCTACTATCAATACAATTCGTAGTGTACGAAATGTGGCAACAGGCTTTAAGCAAGAAGTTGAGCATCAGTTGCGCGTGCATGAACTGCATGAAAACTTGAAAAAAGCCGAGCAACAAGGGCTTAAAGATCTTTCACCTGAACTTGAACAAAGTGTCGATGAGCTTAAAAAAGCTGCAGAGTCGGTTCAAGAACCTTACAAAAAGCAATAGATGTCTGACGCTAACAACCTAATTTCTCATTTAATTGAACTGCGCAGTCGTATTCTCAAAGCGCTTTTGAGTGTACTCATTGTGTTTCTTTGTCTAGCGGCTTTTGCGCAAGATCTGTATCAGATTTTAGCTATGCCGCTGCTTGAGGCGCTGCCCGAAAATTCGAGTATGATTGCAACCGACGTTGCGTCTCCTTTCTTCGCACCTTTCAAACTTACGTTGGTTTTGTCATTTTTCATTGCCATTCCCTACGTTCTTTATCAGGTGTGGGGGTTTGTAGCGCCCGGTCTATATCGTAACGAAAAACGCCTAGTAGCGCCGTTACTACTTTCAAGTACATTACTGTTCTACGCAGGTATGGCTTTTGCCTATTTCGTAGTATTCCCCATTGCGTTTGCATTTTTTACTAGTGTCGCGCCAGAGGGAGTAACGGTAAGTACGGACATCTCAAGCTATTTAAACTTCGTATTGAAACTGTTTTTCGCTTTTGGGGTCTCATTCGAGATACCAATAGCCATTATTTTAATGTGTTGGACCGGGGTCACCGATGCTAAATCACTGCGTGCAAAACGCCCGTATGTAGTGGTAGGGGCTTTCGTGGTTGGCATGTTACTTACTCCACCAGATATTATCTCTCAAACGCTTTTAGCCATTCCAATGTGGTTACTGTTTGAGGTTGGCGTTATTGTAGGTGGATTCTATGCAGGTAAGAAACCCAGCGATGAGACGCCTTCTGAAACCTCTGACAACACGTAAAAGTTATAAAAAGAAAGGAATAAAAATGAAAACTCGACTGCTTTCTGTTGCCACTTTGCTTTGTGCTTTTAGCGCGTTTAACGTATCGGCCGAATCGATTGGCGATGCTATGGAGAAATGCCGGAATACAGACAACAGCTTAAAGCGTTTGATGTGTTATGACAAAGTGGCCAAATCATTGAACCAGTACGACGGTGTCGATGCGCAAGTTAATCAGCTTCAAGCGTATAAAGGGGCTAATGGCAATGTCACGAGTTCTCGCCCAGTGCCATCGACGCAAATGCCAAGCGCGCCAGCTAAACCGAAAAGTGAATTTGGTTTAGAGCATAAACGCGATTTAACAAAAGAAGCGTCTGAAATAGCGGTTACTATCGATTCGTTTAAGAAAAACTTGCGTGATAAGTACGTTGTTACTTTCAGTGACGGTTCTCAATGGCAGCAGACTGACGATACCTACATGAAGCTTGAGGAAGGTCAGGTGGTTACAATTGAACGCGGTTTATTAGGCGCCTTCTTCCTAAGCGTGGCAGACCTGAATAAACGTATGAAAGTGAAACGCGTTAAGTAGATGTCTTGGTTTGATGGCGGCGTCAATTTGCTGGATAGGCGCTTTGACGCTGACGAGGTTATTCAGAGGGCTAAGGATGCTGGCGTCAATAAGCTGTGCATTATAACTACCCATCCAAAAGAGTGGCAGAGCGCTATTGCTCTCTACAACCAATACCCGAGTGAATGCTGTTATACCATTGGCGTGCACCCTCACAACGCTAAAGATGTGTCCGAGAAAGACTACCATCTTTTACGCGAATTAGCGCAACAAGAAGGATGCGTCGCTATAGGGGAGTGCGGACTGGATTTTAATCGAAATTTTTCGCCTCAGTCTGTTCAGCGTGATGTCTTCGAAGAGCAATTAAAAATAGCCGCTGATGTGAATTTGCCCGTGTATCTGCATGAAAGGGATGCTTTCAGTGAGCAGCTGTCACTTTTAACCCGGTACATGCCGCATATAAAAGGCGGTATCGCGCATTGCTTTACCGGCAGCGCTGAGCAAGTAAAGCAGTACATTTCATTAGGCCTTTATATTGGAGTTACGGGCTGGGTATGCGATGAAAAACGTGGTGAAGACCTACGGGACGCCGTAAGGCATATACCTTCAAATCGCCTTATTTTAGAAACAGACGCACCTTACCTATTTCCTAAAACTCTGCGGCCGAGAAAACGCAATAATGAGCCAGCGTTTCTACCCCACATAGGTCAACAATTAGCAGAATATCTGCAGGTAGACACTGAAAAATTACGTATTAGCAGTTATGCTAATACTTGTGAGTTGTTTTCCCTCAGCTAACCCTAGGTTCATATGCAAACAAATCTTAGAGCTATGCGCAAATATGATGCAGGTCTTATATTTGTAACAATAGTTGCCGCTGTTGGCTTTATTTCTGTTCTGCTAAGCCTTTCCCCTATTACCAATTCTAATCCAAAGTACTCACAACTAAGTTACCTCAAAGAGACGGAAGGTGAAGCCTTAAACTTCAGAACTGTAACTCAAAAATCACTAAATGAGTGGCAGTCGGCCTCGTCGCCCATTAATTTGGGAATGGATACAAAAGTGCATTGGTTTTCCATGATAGTGTCACCGACACAAAGTACGGGAAGTCGCTACTTGCTGCACATCGACTATCCGCTGATTGATCATCTCGATGTTGCCGTGTTTAATCAGTTAGGCAGCTCGCCTGTTGTTACTTATGCCAGTGGGGATGCTGAGCCTTTTGATAACCGTCCCATTTTGCACGTAAAACCGCTGTTTCCGCTTCCCGAAAGCGCGCAATCGCAGCGGATCATTATTCGGGTTCAAACCTCGGGTACTATTCGTTTGCCCATTAGGATATGGGAAGAGGCTGAATTCATTTCATTTACTTCAAGCAGAAATCTTGCACTGGGTATTTTCTTTGGAATCATGGTTGCAATGGGTGTTAGCAATGCCTTTCTTACGGTAACCACAAGCAGCGTGTCCTTCTTGTACTATTCGGGCTACATTATCAACTTGGCGCTTATACTGGCCACGCTTCACGGCTATGGTTTTGCCTATTTGTGGTCAGACAGTGCCTTATTTCAATCGAAAGCTATCTTATTGTTTTCAAACGCCACCATTATGTTTGCCACGTTGTTTACCCGAAGCCTACTACCCATAGGCGTTTATAGTGGTAACGTGGATAAGACAGTAAAAGCGTTGAGTTGGTTCTATGGCATAAGCATAGTGACCAGCTTCTTTCTTCCGTACACTTTCATGATAAAAGCCTTTCTACTCTTACTTAGCTGTACCGTTATTTTTACCATGTGGTTAGGCATTTGGTTAACATTAAAAGGCGTAGTTGTAGCGCGTTACTTTACCATTGCATGGGGTTTCTTATTAGTGAGTGGTTTAAGCGCAAGCCTCGACAATGTGAACCTGGTTCAGCTTCCTATATCGTCGAATAACTTGCTGATTATAGGCGGTGCAGTTGAAACGTTAATCTTGGCACTTATTCTTGCTATAAATTATAGTCACAGCCGCGATGATTTAGTCGATGCGCAGCAATTTGCTCTTGAACAGGAAAAGCACGCTAATATTGCGAAAGAAAGTCTTATCGAAGCGCAAAAGCGCCATCAAGAGGACCTCGAATATAAGGTTGAAGAGCGCACATTGGAATTAGAGGTCACGCTACGTGAACTGTCTGAGGTTAATCATGAGCTTGAGAGGCTTAATGCGATTGACCCATTAACTGGCGCGCATAATCGCAGACATTTTGATAAACGACTGCGCTCGGAAGGGCGGCGAAGCCGTCGTGAGCAAACGCCACTTTCCCTTATCGTTATCGATGTCGATCACTTCAAAAGCATAAACGATAAATATGGGCATGATGGTGGCGATGAGTGTCTCAAACACGTTACACGAGTGTTTCAAAGCCACATCCATCGTCCTACAGATGACTTGTGTCGCATTGGGGGTGAAGAATTTGCGGTTATACTGCCTAATACCGATATAGAAGGCGCATTACACGTGGCTGAAAGTATGCGACAGGGCCTTGAATCTTCGCCTCTCGTGTACGGGGATGAGAGCATTCAATTAACGGCAAGTGCGGGCCTGTCGACCACTATTATCGTGGATGAAGACCATGCTCAACGCTTGTTTAAGTTTGCCGATGAGCTTTTATACCGAGCCAAATCAGCTGGGCGAAACCGAGTAGCACATAAACCATTACAGGAAAAACTATGACATCTTCTTCTTTTCCCCACCGCAGAATGCGTAGACTTCGAGCAAAAGATACATTGCGTGGGCTGGTTGCAGAGCATCGCTTGACAACAGACGACCTTATTTACCCTGTATTTGTATTGCCAGGAAGTCAAAGTCGAGAAGCGGTACCTTCGATGCCAGGCGTTGAACGACTGTCTATCGACCTTATTGTTGAAGAAGCGGCTAATTGGGTAAAGCTGGGCATTAAAACACTCGCCCTATTTCCCGTAACGCCAATGGCCTTTAAAACAGATTGTGCCAGCGAAGCATTTAACCCTGAAGGACTTGCTCAACAGGCGATTAGAGCCCTTAAAAAGGCTTTTCCAGACGTTATGATTATGTCTGATATCGCGCTTGATCCTTTCACATCCCATGGCCAAGATGGCCTTCTGGACGAAAGTGGTTATGTGATGAATGATGAAACCGTTGACGCGTTGATCAAGCAGGCACTATCACACGCTGATGCTGGGGCCGATATCGTGGCACCGTCAGATATGATGGACGGGCGTATTGGAAGTATACGAAAAGCACTTGAAGAGGCAGGGCACATTAATACCTGTATTATGGCTTACTCTGCTAAATATGCATCCGCATACTATGGACCGTTTAGAGATGCGGTCGGCTCAGCGGCCAATATAAAAGGTGGCAATAAAAAAACGTATCAAATGGATCCTGCCAATACCGACGAAGCGCTGCATGAAATTGCTCTAGACATTGAGGAAGGTGCAGACATGGTTATGGTAAAACCGGGCATGCCCTATCTTGATGTGGTTCGCCGCTGCAAAGATGAGTTTAAAGTGCCGACCTTCGCTTATCAGGTAAGCGGTGAGTATGCTATGCACCAGGCCGCATTTGCTAACGGCTGGCTAAACGAGGAGGCGGTGATCTTAGAGTCGTTGCTTGCTTTTAAGCGCGCTGGAGCAGATGGTATTTTAACCTACTTTGCGCCTAAAGCTGCCCAACTACTTGCTCGGTAATACAAGATATAGTTAAAGGGACTATATCCAAGTTAAGAAAGGCGTGCATGGCACGCCTTTTCTATATCTATTCTAATCACTATTATGATAGTGATTACTTACAAACTAGTTCAAACCCAGCCTTGTGCTGAAGCCAACTTTCATTCGCTAGCTCGGCGTTTATCAAAGGGTGTGCCTTGAGCCAACCTTCCGGGAATGTTAGTGTCCACTTACTATCTTCACAATGTAAGCTTACTTCAGGAATATGTTTGTTTTGGCGACGCAAACACAAAACCACTGCAATGCGCAACACGCGAAGCAGTCCTTTCAACATGGGGCGATAATCTTCGTGATATTTCTCAAAAGCATCGACGCCCATTGTCAAACGATGTTGCGCGACTAAATCCCGTATTGCGGCTCGCTGAAGTCGCGTAAAACCGGGTAAATCAATATAAGTTAGTATGTACTCACCATGCTCGTGATGACGCTTATACTCAATATGAAGACCTATTTCGTGAAGCTGCGCAGCAGCCCCCAAAATAGTTTCTGTATCCAAGTGGCAAATGTTTTGTTGAGCGCATAGCTGGTGGCAGAGATTAAGCGCAACATGCCGTACGGAATTCGCATGGCTTTTATCGATGTGATAACGCTGCTTAGCTTGATTGATGGTTTGCTGACGACGGTCGTTTTCGGTAACGTTATCTAACATGCCATAAATAAGTCCTTCTCGAAGCGCACCACCTGAAATATTCATATGTTCAATATGTAGTGCTTCAAATAAGCTAATGAGGATGGCAAGTCCTGATGGAAAAATAGCTTTTCTGCTGTCTTCAAGGCCGTCAATATTAAGTGATTTAATATCACCACAATCGATGCATTGCTTCTCTAAGTGATAGAGATAGTCTAAACGAATGGCGTCGCTGATACCTTGAGCCACTAAAATTTCAGTGATGGCTTGGGGGGTGCCTGACGCGCCAAGGCAGTTTTCCCAATCGAAACACAAAAACGCATCAGACACTTGCGCTATCAATGCATGTGCGGCAGCTTTTGCGTTTTCAAAACAGTCTTTTGATATTTCGCCGCCGGTGAAATAGCGCTCCATGAAGGTCACGCACCCCATATCCAAACTTTTCAGGTGGATAGGTTGCATATCATTGCCAATAATGATTTCAGTGCTAGCGCCACCAATATCAATTACCAAGCTATTACCTTGGTTCGCTGAAGTATAAGCTACGCCAAGATAAATTTGCCGGGCTTCTTCTTCACCACTTATTACTTCAAGCTTGTGATTTAGAATTTCTTCCGCTTTGGTGATAAATAAATGGGCATTCGTAGCCAGTCTTAAAGTGGCGGTCGCCACAATCTTGATATTAGAAGGGGGGATGTCCTGTAGGCGTTCCGAAAATACCTGCAGGCACTGCCAGCCGCGTTCCATGCTAACGTCATCAAGTGCTAAATCGTTGTCTAACCCTGCAGCTAGACGCACCTTTTGTTTAATCTTCCCTATTATTTGCACACTTCCGTTAACCACATGAACAATAACCATGTGAAAACTATTTGAGCCTAAGTCTACGGCCGCATAATACTCACCGTAGGTTTGTGCACTGTGCTGGAGTTCTGCCTGCATAATATCTCGATTCTGATTAACTATATTTATGCCTTATGATTGCGCTCTGTTGTTGCGTTGCTGGGGTTTGCCTCGGCCTCGGCTGTTACCACGACGCGACGTATTACGATTGCTTGGCGCACGTCTTCTGCGCGGTGCTGGGGGTGTGATATCTTCAAGAAGCGCACTGCGATCATAATCAGTCACAGGTATAGTTTGATTAATGTATTGTTCAATTGCAGGTAAGTTTAGTGCGTATTTCTCGCAAGCGAAACTAATTGCAATACCACTTTGGCCCGCGCGTCCTGTACGACCTATACGGTGAACATAGTCTTCTGCGTCGTCGGGTAAATCGTAGTTAAATACATGGGTCACGGCGTCGATGTGAAGACCCCTGGCCGCAACGTCTGTTGCAACCAATATATCCAGGCTACCCTTAGTGAAGTCTTCTAGTATTCCCAAGCGTTTCTTTTGCGGAACATCTCCGCTAAGTAAGCCCACGCGGTGGCCATCAGCAGTTAACCAGTCAGTGACTTTTTCGCAGCTGTTCTTAGTATTCGCAAAGACAATGGCTTTTTCTGGCCATTCTTCTTCGAGAAGCGTAAGAAGCAGCAACATTTTGTCATCGTCTGATGGGTAGAATAATTCTTGCGATACACGGGTAGCGGTAGTTTGCTCAGGAGCCACTTGAACGTGTGTTGGGTTATTCATGTGTTCGTAAGCCAGCTCTTGCACGCGATAGCTAAGGGTAGCTGAAAACAGCATGCTTAAGCGTTCGCTTGCAGGTGGCATACGACGGAATAAAAAGCGAATATCTTTGATAAAACCTAAATCGAACATTCGATCGGCTTCATCTAGCACGGCAACCTGAATATTTTTCAGTGTAAACACGTTCTGCTTGTAGTAATCCAGAATGCGTCCCGTCGTGCCAATAATAATATCCACCCCTTCTTCCAAAGTTTCACGTTGACTTTGGTAACCTTCGCCCCCATAAATCAAACCAAGCGACAATCCGGTGTGCTCACTAAGGAGCTTGGCGTCGTTATAAATTTGAACGGCGAGTTCTCTGGTTGGCGCCATAATAATAGCGCGCGGGCCATTTGATTTGCTGTTGTCTACATTTTCTGCTTTGCTTAGCAAATAGTGAAATGTAGCCACCAAAAAGGCAATAGTTTTACCGGTTCCTGTTTGAGCCTGACCTGCAATGTCGTGTCCTTCTAATAATGGAGGCAGTGCAAGTGCTTGAATTGGTGTACAATGTGAAAAATTAGCTGCCGTTAAGGCGTCAACAACCTTGCCGTTAATCGGCAGGTCGGAAAAATGAGTATCAGTTAAGTGAGTAGGCATAGCTTATAGCTTATCAGTGCTTGCATTAAAAAACAGTTTCTATATAACACTTATGGTCGGGCTGAGACAAATCAGCGACAGACCAATAATGGAGAAAAGAATGAGCGACAAAATTATCCAGTTATCTGACGATAAATTCGAAGCAGATGTTATCAATGCTGAAGGTCCTGTACTGGTTGACTTCTGGGCCGAATGGTGTGGCCCGTGTAAAATGATCGCACCAATCTTAGAAGAAGTTGCGAACGAGTTTGAAGGCAAGTTAACAGTTGGCAAGTTGAATGTCGATGAAAATAACGAAACTCCACCTAAATATGGTATTCGTGGTATTCCTACATTGCTTCTTTTCAAAAACGGTAACGTTGCCGCAACGAAAGTTGGTGCCTTATCAAAAACGCAATTAACAGAGTTTCTTAACGAAAATCTTTAATTGCAAAAAAATAAAAAACCGGTGCTCGTGTAGCGCCGGTTTTTATTCAAATGACAGGACCAAAAGCTCCATTCTAGGAGAAAGCGTTGCAATTTATTTAACATTTCGGAAGTAAAACGCTGGACGTTGTCTAAATATAGTGCTAACTTTTCTTCAGCGCTCATCCGAGCAGCATTCTGCTTACGCCCATATCCGGGTGATATCAAATCTAAACTAGAACAGAGTGACAATAAGTCCTGTAAGCGAAGTTCAAGCACAAAGACCCACCAGTATGAATTTAACTGAATTAAAGAATAAACCAATAAGCGAGTTGGTTAACCTGGCCGAGGAAATGGGCCTGGAAAACATGGCACGCGCCAGAAAGCAAGACATCATTTTCTCGATCTTAAAGACACACGCAAAAAGCGGTGAAGACATCTTTGGGGACGGGGTACTAGAAATTTTACAGGACGGTTTCGGCTTCTTACGCTCAGCTGATTCATCGTATCTAGCAGGTCCTGACGACATTTACGTGTCGCCAAGCCAAATCCGACGCTTTAATTTGCGCACCGGTGATACGATTGCAGGAAAAATACGTCCTCCCAAAGACAGTGAACGTTACTTCGCTCTTTTAAAAATCCGTGAAGTAAACTTCGACAAACCAGAAAACTCTCGCAATAAAATCCTTTTTGAAAACCTTACCCCTTTACATGCTGCAGATCGTTTGCGTATGGAGCGTGGTAACGGTTCAACTGAAGATATTACAGCGCGTGTTCTTGACTTGGCATCGCCGATAGGTAAAGGCCAGCGTGGACTCATCGTAGCACCACCTAAAGCAGGTAAAACCCTTCTACTACAGAACATTGCTCAGTCGATTGCAGCGAATCATCCAGACTGTGAGCTGATGGTGTTGCTTATTGACGAGCGCCCTGAAGAAGTTACCGAGATGCATCGCCTTGTTCAAGGTGAAGTGGTTGCATCAACGTTTGATGAACCAGCGAGCCGTCATGTACAAGTAGCCGAAATGGTTATCGAAAAAGCGAAGCGTTTGGTTGAACACAAGAAAGATGTAGTTATTCTTCTTGACTCGATTACCCGTTTAGCGCGTGCATATAACACGGTTATTCCTTCATCAGGTAAAGTACTTACCGGTGGTGTTGACGCAAACGCGCTACATAAACCGAAGCGTTTCTTTGGTGCAGCACGTAACGTAGAAGAAGGTGGTAGTTTAACTATTATCGCCACAGCGCTTATCGACACCGGCTCTAAGATGGATGAAGTTATCTACGAAGAGTTTAAAGGTACAGGTAATATGGAATTGCACCTGAACCGCAAGATTGCAGAAAAGCGTGTTTTCCCAGCGATTGATTTTAACCGCTCTGGTACACGTCGCGAAGAATTACTTACTACGCAAGACGAGCTTCAAAAAATGTGGATCCTACGCAAGATTGTTCATGAAATGTCAGAGATTGACGCCATGGACTTCCTCATTAGCAAACTGTCTATGACAAAGACAAACAATGAGTTTTTCGATGCTATGCGCAGGCAAAAGAGCTAGTCAATTAATTGATAATTAAGTAGAAGGCGCCAGTAGGCGCCTTTTTTATTGATTGATTTCAAAAAAACTCACTAATTATACTTCCGTCTAATATCTTCAATCTAGTGAATCGGGTAGCTTCAACGCTTTATTCACCCCAACAACAGTAATTTCAGTGGTGTCTTCTTTCTGTAGATGAATTACTCTGTCTAAAAACACCAAAGGAAATAACTATGTATCGTAAATTGTTGTCACTTGCTTTTGTTGGATTGGCTTGTGCGTCAGCTAACGCAACCAGCCAAATTAATGTTGATGAGTTAGCCGATAAAGTAGAGCCTGACGTTATCAAATGGCGTCACCATTTTCACGAATTTCCCGAGTTATCAAACCGAGAATTCAAAACCGCAGAGTATGTCGCCAATTATCTTAAAAGCTTGGGGTTAGAGGTACAAACAGGCGTAGCTAAGACTGGTGTTGTGGCCATTTTAGATTCTGGAAATCCAGGACCAGTGGTAGCCCTTCGTGCAGACATGGACGGACTTCCAGTAAAAGAACAGAATGATCTGAGTTACCGTTCTACCCAAGTGGGTGAATATAACGGTAAAGAGGTACCCGTGATGCACGCATGTGGCCACGATACACACATGGCTATGTTAATGGGGGCTGCAAAAATTCTAACCGACATGAAAGGCGACTTGAAAGGTAAAGTGAAATTTATCTTCCAGCCAGCCGAAGAAGGTGCGCCGGCTGGAGAAAAAGGTGGTGCAGAAGTCATGGTCGCCGAAGGGGTACTTAAAAATCCAGACGTGGATGCTATCTTTGGTCTTCACATTAATGCCAATACCGACGTGGGTAAAGTTCGTTACAACGCGGGTGGTACTATGGCGGCGGTTGATCCGTTTAAAATTGTGATACACGGGAAACAAGCGCACGGTGCTTATCCTTGGAAGAGTGTGGACCCGGTAGTGACTGCCGCGCAAATGATTATGTCAATCCAAACTATCGTGAGCCGTGAGCTAAAGCTCATTGATGACGCCGCTGTGGTTTCTATAGGCTCTATTCATGGCGGTAACCGCTCAAACATTATTCCTAATGAAGTAGAAATGGTTGGGACAATTCGAACGCTTAACAAAGCAGCCCGAGAACACATCTATGAATCGCTTCCTCGAAAAGTGAAAGCTATTGCAGAAAGCATGGGCGCTGAGGCAGAGCTTACTTTGCCATTGGACTACTCGTATCCCATCACCTATAACGACCCAGAATTGACGCAGGCCATGTTAGCAACAATGCAGCGTACCGCTGGTGCAGAAAACACCTTACTTTCTAAGCCCGTTACAGGCGCGGAAGACTTTTCTTTCTTCCAAGAGCAAGTGCCCGGTTTATACGTGTGGGTAGGGGGTAAGCCCCTCGATGTATCTGAGAAAGACAGCCCTGCACACCATACTCCTGAGTTTTATGTTGACGATGCGGGTATGAAATTAGGCGTCAAACTGCTAACCAACTTTACGTTAGATTATATGGCTCAACACTGAGTGTATCGGCCGGAGACATGCATTGAAGTTAAGTAGTATCAACTCACACTCTTCGTCGTGGTCTCTGGCCTTTCAAGCGACTATCGCTTGCATACTTGGTTTCGGAATAAATAGCCTTGCTGCGCCTTTTGACAGTGAAGGTATAGCCGTCTTTGGAGTGGGCGTCGCGGTTTACGCTTCACTTCGATTCCCCCCTGTTTTCGCAATTCCCCTTGCTCTTGTCATCAGCATCCCACTATGGCTAGACCACGTTAGTATTGTAGGTAAAGAAAGCCTTACCTTATTGCCAATCGTGATTAGTTTTTTCGGGTATAATAAATCGCTTAAGCAAGTAATAAAAATAGGGGCAGGCTTCTGGTCTATCGTCTTTTTACCCATATTACTGCTTGAACACTCACTGCATAACGGTGACAACATTAATATGTTGTTTTCTGGCGTACTGGTAACGTGGGTAAGCGGTGTATTCGGGTTGGTCACGGGTCATTTTGCCTATCTAGCAATTCATGGATTAAGACGGCAAACATCTGGCGAATCTCAACGAGTGACGCTTCATTTCCTTTTTAGCTACTTTTTTTCTGGTTGCTTTTTTGTCGCCTCAATGGCGGTAATCTATCTGTCTGTAAGCCTGTTTCAGCATCAACAAGAACAACAAATTCGTAGTTACATGGCCCAGCGGGTCAATGTGTTAACGTTCCAGCTAACTAACTTTATTAAACAGCATCAAAATGCAGTAACCAGTGCCGCTCAACTTATTTCGAGCGATGCAGTTGAAGAAAGCTTTGATGACGCTGCGTCCACTGCACTTCAGGTTCTGGCGTCTCACAATCCTGAATTTCTAACGTTTCTTATCGCGGATAAAAGCGGCGATATAACTCATGCTTACCCTTCTGGCATGCTCGAAAAAGCACAGCGAAACGGCGTGCCTAATGTTGCTTATCGGCCTTATTTCAGTGAAGTTATGCAGTCGGGAAAAACATATTTATCGAATGTATTTCAGGGAAGAGGGTTTGGTAACGACCCCATTGTTGCGGTATCGGCGCCTATTTTAGACAAAGAGGGCGTGCCAAAAGGTATTGTCGAGGGTTCGCTTTCTCTAAAGAGCTTCGCCGCCATTGATCGTTTAAGCTTAAACGGCTTTTCAATGCTCATCGAAGATCAAAACGGTGAGGTTATCTATGCGTCCAAAGCCCTTGATATAAAACCACTATCCAAAGCACCTGTTTACGCCTGTGAACCCAATTGCGGCGTTGAAATTGAAAACGGTGTGCAGGGGAAAACATGGTTAAGGCTTACTGACAATATGTCGTTCGCCAATTGGAGAGTGAGTTATTACTTCGACAAACGATTGTTACTTATATCAATGAGCAACTACTTACTAAAAGATTTATTGTTGCTTTTAGCTCTCTCTGCATTTGGAACTTTTACTGGGTATGTCGTGGCCAAAATGGTGGGGGCCCCCATTCGTCGTCTCGTCCGCTATATCGCCGAGTTTGACCCTTCTAATCAGGACATTAATGAGGTTCCCCAGCGCGCACTACACATTAAAGAACTCTCATCATTGAGCGATGAATTTATGAGTTTAGAGTCTCGTCTAAGGGGAGCGTTTGCTGAACTAAAAGATGCAAGAAAAGCAGAGCAGATGCTTAACGTTGAACTTGGTGAGTTAAATCAATCATTAGAGTCCCGAATAACGGAAAAAACTGAACACCTAGAATATGCCCTTAAAAAAGCTGAGGCCGCTAACGTCGCAAAAACGCAATTTCTTGCGAACATGAGTCATGAAATTAGAACACCGATGAACGGCATTATTGGGTCATGCGAGCTTATGCTTGATAGTGAGCTGCCTGACCATGTTCGCGCCCGCGCTCAAGTGATTTCTCGCTCGGCAGCCAACTTGTTAATGATTCTTGATAGCATATTAGACTGGTCTAAGATTGATTCAGGTAAAATGCAGGTTGATATACAAAGCTGTGTTTTGCGTGAACTCCTCGAAGCGTCCTGCGAACTTTATCGCTCGACAGCAGCTGCAAAGGGATACGACATTCAGCTACAAATAGAAAATGATGTGCCGACGGTGCTCAACCTCGATGCTGGCAAGCTAAGCCAAATTCTCAATAACTTGCTGAGCAATGCTATTAAATTTACCCGTAAAGGTGAGGTTTCGGTATGCGTGAGCTATGAAAACGATGGGCTCAATATCGCCGTTACCGACACCGGAATTGGTATCCCTTTAGAAAAAGTTGATCTTATCTTTGAACAGTTCGAACAAGCCGATGCGTCCACAACAAGGCACTTTGGTGGCACTGGATTAGGCCTTCCAATAACAAAGGGACTGGTTGAGTTGCTAAACGGAGAATTGGACGTTCAAAGCGAAGTAGGTAAGGGCACTAGGTTTAAGCTAGTTATTCCTGCTTCGGTGGGGGAACTGGACGAAAGTAATTCGGTAAAAAGTAGCGAGGCAATTCAGGCAGCGCTACCGCCTGGTTTGCGCGTGCTCCTTGCCGAGGACAATGATATCAATGCAGAGATTGTGATGGATATGCTAAAAGCTGCAAAGGTCAAATGCGTTAGAACGAAAAACGGTGAAGAAACCGTAGCCGCTGAGCGCAAGTACGATTTTGATGTCATTTTAATGGATTGTCAGATGCCAGTGATGGACGGATACGCCGCAGCTGAAGCTATTAGGCGAGAAGGTAGAAACAAAGATAGCCTAATAATAATCGCGCTAACCGCCAATGTATTTACGGAAGACAAAAATGCCTGCTTAGCAGCAGGCATGAATGCGCATTTAAGCAAACCTATTCGCAAACAGGTCCTATTTGACTGTATTTCCAGTGAGCTTGCTCGCATTTGAGGCAACATCAGTGTTGTCACCATCCGGTGTTTCACTCACTAAGCGAAGCACAATATAACCGAGCAATGCTGATACTAAAGAGCCGATTAAAATACCTACACGTTCGTCAAAAATTTGGTTTATACCGGTTTGTGCAAAGGCGAGGCCGCCAATGAATAAACTCATAGTGAAGCCCACGCCGCAAAGCAAAGCGCAGCCATAAATATGTTTAAAATTAAGGTCTTCCGGCAATTTAGCTAAGTTAAGTTTTACCATCAAATAACAGAAGCCAAATACACCTATTTGTTTCCCGATAACTAGCCCCAAAAAGATTCCGAACGTGACGGGGTGAAAAATACCCTCTGGACTAATGTTGCCAAAACTTATTCCAGCGTTAGCAAATGCAAACAACGGGAGTATTGCGAAGCTCACTGAGCCGTTGAGGCCGTGCTCCAGCCGGGTGACAGGTGAATATGATTCATCCTTATCGTCACGCATAGGAATAAAAGCGGCCAGCACGACACCAGCTAGAGTAGCGTGTACGCCAGATTTAAGCATAGCTACCCATAAAACAATGCCGACGAGAACATACGCTGGAATATCGACGACATTTCGTTTATTCATTTGCCACAACAGCAACAAACATCCCGCCGCAACAGCAAGCGCTCCCGTGGTTATATTCTCTGTGTAAAACAGTGCGATAATAACGATAGCGCCGATATCATCTATAATGGCAAGGGTTACGAGAAATACTTTAAGACTGGTGGGGACTCGACTACCCAATAGCGCAAGAATACCTAACGCAAAAGCGATATCAGTAGCGGCAGGTATTGCCCAACCGGCTATCGCGACGGGGTTGTCATAATTGATACCCACATAAATAAGCGCGGGTAGTGCCATCCCACCAATGGCTCCCGCTGCGGGCAATATTATGTCTTTCGGGTTGGCTAACTCACCTTCACATACTTCCCGTTTAAGCTCCAAGCCCACATGAAAAAAGAATATGGCCATTAAACCATCGTTTATCCAGAGCAAAAGAGGTTTGTCGATAGCCCAGCTTCCTGCTGAGATCTGTACTGGCATACTAATTAGCTGGTCGTAAATAGAATCTAAAGGAGAATTGGCGATGATAAGTGCCAAGAGCGTAGCTCCCATAAGCAAAATGCCAGGGGCCGCTTCTCTATTTAGGAAATCAGATACCACGTATTGTACTTCTCCTATAACATCGTCGAGTACATCGTGTTCATGCTTATCTGTCATTGATAACCTCTAACGCCTTGTCACTGAGTTCAAGAAAGTGCGGTGCCGTCTAAACCCGTGCAATTAGGCTAATTTAAGCGTGTAAATTAATTATAGTTAATACGGATTACCTCACAGTGAAAGATCACCCTAATAGATTTGAAACCTGTGTAAGCGTTTTGTTGTCAGCACACTGTTTGGCGGCATTTGCGGTGGGATTTTAAACCGTTTTGCGCTACAATCGCGGGTTTTCCAAGGTTGACCATTTTACCTACCTCGAGGATCTCTAGATGGCAAAAGTCGCGATTGTAATGGGTTCAACTTCAGACTGGCCTACTATGCAGCAGGCCGCAAAAATGCTGAAGTCGTTTGGTGTTGAATTTGAAGCGAAGGTGGTGTCGGCGCATCGTACACCGAACTTGCTAGTAGAGTTTGCAGAAAACGCTGCTGATGAAGGTTTCAGCGCAATCATTGCTGGTGCAGGTGGCGCAGCACACTTACCGGGCATGATTGCCGCACACACGCATTTACCCGTGTTCGGATGCCCAGTTAAATCAAAAGCATTAAACGGGTTAGATTCACTTCTCTCAATTGTTCAAATGCCCAAGGGCGTTGCGGTAGGTACATTGGCTATCGGTGAGGCGGGAGCCGCTAATGCGGGCCTACTCGCGGCGCAAGTAGTTGCACTGCAAGAAGAAAGTGTACGAGATGCGGTTATCGCTTTTAGAAAGTCTCAAACCGAAACCGTTCTAGCGTCAAGCAACACATTGGAGTTAGATGAATGAGAGTAGTTGTTTACGGCGCAGGCCAACTTGCTCAAATGATGTATCTAGCGGGAAGTCCACTAGGTATTGAGGTTCAAGCTGTGGACGTAAACAACGATTCCGTTGTACATCCAGTTAGCAAAACACCGTTAGATTTATCGCTTGCTCAAGCACTAGAAGACGCAGACGCGTTGACGGTAGAGTTTGAGCATGTACCTGAAAGACTGCTCGAAGATGCGGCGAAGACTAATAAGTTGATGCCCAACATTGACAGTATTCTTGTCGGCGCCGATCGGGTTCGCGAGAAGAAGCTACTTGAAAGTATGCAGGTGGCGAATTGCGAACATCAGATTGTAACGGACCTTGCTCAGCTTGATGATTGCGTCAAGCAGCTTGGCGCTAAGCTTATTCTTAAAGCAAGTCGCGATGGTTATGACGGTTACGGTCAGTGGCGATTAAGTGATGAAGCCGATCTGCCGACGCTGAAAAATTCTCTGCAAGGGTTAGACCTAGAAACCGTACCGCTTGTTGTTGAAAAAATGGTGGATTTTGATAGAGAGCTATCGCTTATCGGTGTGCGAAATGCGAATGGCGACGTGAGAACTTATCCACTTGCTGAAAACTTACATCATCAAGGCCAACTGCATGTATCGGTTGCGCCGGCAACACATGTCGATGACGCGCTACAAGCTCAAGCGCACGACATTTTCGTTAAGCTGGCAGAAGGTATGGATTATGTGGGTGTGTTGGCCGTGGAATTATTCCAGGTAGGCAACACGTTACTAGTGAATGAACTAGCACCTCGTGTGCACAATTCTGGCCACTGGAGTCAGTCTGGTGCGGTCACAAGCCAGTTCGAGAATCATCTACGCGCTGTTTGTGGTTTGCCGCTGGGTGATACCTCAGCTATTGGTCCAAGCGCCATGGTTAATATTATCGGTTGCAGCAGCTTCTCACGAGATCTTCTTAGTATTGATGGTAGCCACCTTCACTGGTACGGAAAGTCTGTGCGTGAAAAGCGTAAAATGGGTCACATTAATGTCACCACCAACAGCTACGAAAGTTTAGGTGAAAAGCTCATGGCATTGAGTAAATATTTGCCACTTGAGTACTTCCCGAAATTAGTTGGTGAAGCGACGCGATTAAAAGGTTGACACCCACGCGTTTATCGCTAGAATACGCATCCGCTGTCTAGGCAGCGGTTTTAAAAAGTGTGCCGACTTAGCTCAGTTGGTAGAGCAACTGACTTGTAATCAGTAGGTCGCCAGTTCGATTCCGGCAGTCGGCACCATTTTTCTTTTTTCTCATGCCAATCTTACGTACACTAGTTTCAATTATCACTTTGGAACTCAATGTATGTGCTATCTATCCAAATTCCTGAAGACATTACTTGTTGCTATTTATATCACAACGCTGAGCTTTTCTGCTTCTTCTGCAGCTTTTGCGCATGGGCATCAAGAGCATAACGCAAACCAAAAAACCGATATCATGGTGATGAGCGGCTACGCCAGAGCAACCTTCCCCCTTGCGAAAACCAGCGCGGTTTACTTCACGCTACATAATCAAAGTGACAAAGATAAAACACTGACCAGCGTAACCGTGTCTGAAGAACTTGCCAGTGAAGCGCAAATTCACACTACCGTTATGGAAGGCGATGTTATGAAAATGCGTGAGCTTGAAGATGGCGTAACGATAGGCGCTGGCGAAATGGTGTCATTCGAGTCAGGTGGTTACCACATTATGCTGTTAGGCTTAAATAACGGCTTAGTTGAAGGCACCGAAATAAAACTCACCTTACGTTTTGAAGACAATGATGAACTCGACATTACACTTCCTGTCAACAAAGACGATGTGAAAAGTCATCATAACCACCATTGATCAAAATGTTTTGGTAATTATGTCGCCATCGAATAAGGCGATAAGCGCAATCAATTTAACCGTTAATCTAAATCAAAATTTCTATAGTACTATTATGTTATGTTGTTACGGCTTAGCTAACTAGCCGAAACGAAATTTAATAGTGTTGTACACTAAGGAGTGTGAAATGAGCAAGATTGATATTGGTATATCTGAGAGCGATCGTAACGCAGTAGCAGAAGGTCTTAAGAAGCTGCTGGCAGACTCTTACACATTGTATCTACAGACACATAACTTTCATTGGAACGTTGAAGGCCCGCAGTTCCGCGAGCTTCACCTAATGTTTGAAGAGCATTACACCGAACTTGCAGAAGCAGTGGATGAAATTGCAGAGCGTATACGTACGCTAGGCGTGGCCGCTCCCGGTACGTACAAGTCGTTCGCAGAGTTAAGTTCAATTGAAGAGGTAGAAGGTGTGCCAGAGGCCACGGAAATGGTGCGTCTGTTAACCCATGGCCACGAGCAAGTTGTAAAAACGTGCAGAGAATCGTTGAAGCTAGCGCAAGACGCTGATGACGAGTCATCAGCTGCATTAATTGGCGACCGCATGCGTGTGCACGAGAAAACGGCATGGATGCTTCGCGCAACCTTACCTCGATAAAACGATAATATACGTCGATTAATCCCGTCAGGGAGTGAATCCGTCAAAAAGGGTACAGCAGGGCTGTACCCTTTTTTGTATACTGCTTTTCAAAGAAAAAACGAAAACGACAATAAAAAAGAGGCGTGTGCAGAAAAGCACAAGCCCTCTTGAACTTAAAGGCCTATGTTGAATGAAAACAAATATCCCCCAGTCTGTAAATGCTAAGCGAATATGCAAAATCGCTGCTTCAGTTGCGTGTGTCGCTACGTTATCCGCTAGCCAGTTTGCACTGGCTCACGGCGACCACGATCACGGCGTAAGTGACGATGAACTTACTGTTACCACCCTGGCAGAGGGGCTTGTTCATCCGTGGGGAATGGCATTTTTACCGAATGGTGACATGCTCATTACTGAGCGAGCGGGTGGTATTCAGCGTTTATCGAAAGACGGCACGTTGTCGGGACGATTAGAAAACGTGCCTGAGGTTGTAGCGCAAAACCAAGGCGGTATGCTTGATATTGTTATAGACCCAGATTTTGCCAGCAACAACACTATTTATTTTTGTTACAGCAAAGCAAGTGATGCAGCGGATAAACCTGGAAGTAGCAGCAGTGTTGCCAAAGCCACCTTAGCCGACAAAGGTCTTGAAAACGTTCAGGTGATATTTAGTGCCGATTCAATCGTAGATAACGGCTTTCATTTTGGCTGTCGCCTCACGTTTGATGCCGACAACAAGCTATATGTTGCCATGGGCGATCGCTATAAATACATGAAGGAAGCACAAAATACCAATAACCACTTCGGTAAAATAGTACGTATTAATACCGATGGTAGCGTACCGCAAGACAATCCGTTTACTGATGGTGATGCGCCTGAGATATTCAGTTATGGCCATCGTAATGTGCAAGGTATAACAGTTCATCCTGAAACTGGCGCAGTCTGGGCGATGGAGCATGGCCCTAAAGGTGGTGATGAAATCAATATCCTTGAAAAAGGGGCGAATTATGGCTGGCCTTCAATAACTTACGGTATTGATTACAGCGGTGAAATAATCAGCGACAAGACCCATATGGATGGTATGAAGCAGCCATGGATTTACTGGGATCCGTCCATAGCGCCAAGCGGTCTAACCTTTTATCAGGGGGATATGTTCAAAGAGTGGAACGGCGATATATTGGTTGGCTCTTTAAAGTTTACTCACCTTCGTCGAATTGAAGTAGAAAATGGTGAGGCAGTGGAACAGTTTGAATACTTACGAGACAATCAAGCCCGTATACGTGATGTTGAAGTGGGCCCCGATGGCGCTATCTATTTATTAACCGACGCGCCTAATGGAAAAGTTCTAAAGTTAACTAAGTAGCTGAGTTAGCAAGCATAAAAAAAGCGCCACATCATGTGGCGCTTTTTACATTAAGGACAAACGTTATTCGGTGTCTTTTTCTTTCCTATAGCGCTCAAACCACGCCATGATGTTCCCCACTTTTTGGATTAAACGTGAGGGGCGGCTTGCTATACCGTGTGACGCTCCCGGGATGCGGACCATAGCAGCATCGACACCTTGTAATTTAAGCGCTTGGTAATACTGTTCAGACTCACTGATCGGAGTACGGTAGTCAGCCTCACCGGTGAGTAGCATTGTTGGCGTTTTCACGTTACCTACTAAACTCAAAGGGCTGCGCTTCCAAAGCTTATCTGCGATATTCCAAGGCTTATCAGCCATCCAATACTGGCTGAAGAAGGGGTAGGCATCAGCAGTCAGTGCAAAGCTTATCCAGTTAATCACAGGTTTGGCTACTACCGCTGCCGTAAAACGGTCGGTTTTACCGATAGACCAGGCGGTTAATACGCCGCCGCCAGAGCCACCGGTTATGAAAAGATTATCGCTGTCTATGTAACCTTTCTCTACCACCGCGTCCACCACATCCATTAGGTCGTTGTAGTCCTCAGATGGGTAGTTATGGTGAATAAGGTTGCCAAAATCTTCACCGTAAGAGCTACTGCCCCTTGGATTTGACCATACCACTACGTAGCCCTGCGCCGCCATTAGCTGTATTTCCATCGCAAAGTGAGGACCATAAGCAGCATGCGGGCCGCCATGAATTTCTAGAATAAGTGGGTACTTTTTGCTGCTATCAAAGCCAGGAGGCAAGGCAATCCACGCGTCAATGGTGCGTTCATCAACGCTAGATACAACAGATAGGTCCTGAACTTGAGCAAGTGCCTTATGGCCTAACGCATCGCTATTTAAATCAGTAAGCTGTGTGTCTTTTTTCCCTTTGCGGTAAAGCGCGAGGTCACCGGGGGTGGTTCGACTCGCCGTCGTGTAAACAATATCGCCTTTGTCACTAACAGCGAAATCGCCAGAGGTATAAGGGCGTCCAAAGGCTTGGCCACCAAGCGTTACATCAATAGGTTTTATGTCACCTTTCAAATTCACGGTGGCAAGCTTGGTTTCCCCCTGATCACGGTAAGAAAATATTAAGCCACGACTGTCTCTACGCCATTCAAATTTACCTAAACTTCTATCTAATGCTTCAGTCAAGCGAGTGATGTTGCCGCTTTCAAGTTCAAGGACAACGAGATCACCATTCTGGTAGGACAGCTTCCTGTCATTCAGTTGAGTAAAAGCCAAGTACTTACCGTCAGGGCTTAACGTAGGGCTACCCTCAGGTCCGTCAATATCGGTAACTTGTTCAATATCTGCCGTCTTCACATTCACTTTGTAAATGTCACTAGACAGCGGGTTCAACGCATAGTCTTCTTGGTGGGGAGTGGCGAAGTAAACCCAGTCATTGTCATTCGAAAAAGAAAGAGCGCCGCCACTTGGGAATTTTCCTGAAGTCAGCTGACGTGGTGTACCGCCCTCAACAGGCAGCAGATAGATTTGATCAAACCCTTCTCTCAGATAGCCTCTGCCGTCGCCTCGATACTGCACCGCGTCAATATATGTGGCTTGCTCTGCCCACTTTGCGCCTTCTGGCTTATTTGGCATAGCGGTAAACAGTGGCTTTTGTTTTTCTTCCGTAAACAGTGTAAATGCGAGCGATTTACTGTCGTGAGACCAGGCCAACTGGCGAGGCGTTTCACTGGTATTCGTTAGCCGCACAGACTGCATTGTATCTAAATAGTAAAGGTGGAGTTGCCCTCTGCCATTAACTGCCTTCGTGTAGGCCACCATTTTACCGTTGGGTGATAACGTAGCTTGAGATAGGTTCTCATCTAAACCGATAAATGGGCGGTGTTCGCCTGATTTTATATCTACCTGCCAAAGCCTGCTTTGACGACTGTCCGACATAATGTCCATGCTCTGTCGAGCATATACCACGGTTTTTTCATCAATAAACTGTGGGTTAGCGACAAACTCTAAATTAAAGGTGTCACCAAAAGCGAGTGCATTAGAAGGTACAAGAGAGGCGCTGTCTTCCTGCTCCTGTATTGCATAAGTTTGACCCGCACTGACGGCAAGTAGTGAAAACGCTGTCGATGTGACTAAAAAGCCTTTTCGGATAGACCGAGAAGTAAAGCGAAACGCAGACATGGTGGTTCCTTTTTATTGTTCTGGCGCAGAGCGCGATAGATTTGGCGATTGCTGTTATTGACTGAACATTAGAGTCAGCCTGGTAGGGCAAGCCTTGCCTTAAACATATCGCTTTAGTTTCTCGTATGTAAAGAGTGTGCGGTAAAGACGCGAAATAACGTGTTAAAAAGAGCGTTGTCTTATTTTTCCTCTCCCCTTAAGCTGATTTTGCCCGTCAGAATGTCTTTAAACATGACCCAGTCACCAATTAGGCTATAAATAGGGTGCTTGAAAGTGGCAGGGCGATTTTTCTCAAAAAAGAAATGACCGACCCAAGCGAATCCATAGCCCACTAAAGGAATTGCCCACAATATAGCCCAGTGGCCGGTTACGATAGCGGCAGCAATAACGCCTAAGACTAACCATGAGCCAATGAAATGAAGAGTACGGCACGTACCGTCTCTGTGTTCATTTAAGTAAAAAGGATAAAAGGCTTTAAACGAAGTAAATTCGGTATTCTCGCTGGTTTGTGTAGTCATAAACCCCTCTCAGTCTAGGTGTAACAGCAAAACTTCACACTACATTAACATCACACTCCATAACAAATAGTCGCCAATCCGACAAAGGTAAAGGCTTTATTCACGCTAAGCTAACCTTGTAATTTATCTATTACTGCCCCATATTCCACACAACATAAGTAATTAAAGGCCTGCGTTATGGAAAATCTCGTTGCGAATAGCCAAGCAACTATTGTTGATATTACGGTAGAAAACTTTCAACAAATTATTATTGAAGCATCTCAAGATAAGCTGGTGCTTATCGACTTTTGGGCTGACTGGTGCGAGCCTTGCAAAGATTTCATGCCTATTCTTGAGAAGTTAGCGGGTGAATATAGCCAGCACCTAATCTTGGCGAAAGTAGATTGTGAAGCGCAACAAGAAGTTGCCGCGCAGTTCGGTATCAGAAGTCTACCCACAGTAATGGTGGTTCAAAATGGTCAGCCAGTCGATGGCTTTGCTGGCGTTCAGCCTGAACAGCAAATTCGCGAAATGCTTTCCAAATACCTTCCTAATCCAGAAGATGATTTGCTTGCTACTGCGGGTAAGGCCATTCAGCAGGGTGAATACGCAGAAGCACTGCCAGCGGCCAAAGAAGCGTTGACGCTTAACCCTGATAACGTAAATGCCAAGTATATGCTTATTGACTGCTACATTGAGACAGGGTCAATTGACACTGCGAAAGCGTTACTTGAAGAGATTAAGTTGGTCGACCAAGACTCTCGTTACAAAAGCTTAGCGGGCAAAATTGAGTTGGCAGAGCAGGCGGCTGACACGCCGGAAATTCGTAATCTTCAAGCTGCGGTAGAAGCTAACCCAGATGATCTTCAACTGAAAGTAGACTTAGCCGTACAATTGCACCAGGCAAACAAATCTCAAGATGCGCTAGCGCTTCTCTACAGCGTGCTGAAAAAAGAGCTCGGCTTTGGTGATGCAAGAAAGCTAATGATGGATATGATAAATGCCCTGGCAGATGGTGATCCGCTAAAGTCAGAATACCGCCGTAAGGTCTACAGCCTTCTGTACTAACCAGCGCTGCCTATAATAAAACCTGATAAACGTTTTATAATCAGTCGGCTACATAGACCACTATGGTTTTACTATAGGTGAAAACCCTTCTTTATGTAGCCAGTTAAGCGCGTCGAAGTACTTGTGAAAATATTCTCGTTCGTAGTTATTACTAATAAAGTCGCGATGTTTTGAAGGGTGAGTTCGCTCTAACTGAGCACGTTTTACCATTCCAACATCCAATACATAAGCTGAACGGGTCAACCCCCGGCTAATATTGACTTTTATTGCTTCGGTCAGCCGGGTTTGGCATTCAGGGGTAGATAGCACCCATCGCCGAGCGTCCATTAACGCTGCCCAAGGTTTGCTATCAAAAGTGCTAATGATGTCATGCATTTCTTCTACGAAGAATTCAGTGGTTTTCAAGTTCCATGCGCCTGTCGCGAACACTTCAAGTACGTTACCTGATATATCCAAAGAGTAATTTCCATATTTAGGGAAACGCATAAAAAACCTTTTTATAGATCCACTGATATAAGACTAACCATTAAATCGAGAAACACAAACTCGTTTTTGAAATGTCAGCTACGGATGTGGATTCCACACCTGTTTGACAAACATCAGAAATAACATCAATTCACATAAATTGGGCAAAACTATTTACACTTTAATTGTAAATAAATGTTATCGGCTTTAATCAGAGCCATGCGCACACCATAGAACTTTGATACTGTTTACCCAGTTATTTATTTTGCACGATTTTCACTTAGGTAGCAGGTATGTCATATCAAAAGTTTTACACGGGTTTTCTTAACGCGAATAAACATAAACAACACTATGCCTGCCACAGCCATTATTTTTGGCCAGACTGTACCCGCGACGCAATGTTGGAATACTGGGATGACAGCGCAACATATGTAGACGAGAAGTGGGGATACTTCTTCGAAACACTCGTACCAGAACTACAGCAACGCATTAGCGATATCCTAAAAACGGGTGCCCCAGAGCAAATTGTCTTTGCGCCTAATACCCATGAACTACTGTACCGCATTATGAGTTGTATCGACTCGTCTGTGCCGTATAAAGTGGTATCGACAGACAGCGAGTTCCATAGTTTTCAGCGTCAGGCCAGTAGAATGCAAGAGCAAGGCGCGATAGAACTCATTACCGTGCCAACTAAACCTTATGATACTTTCTCTTCACGCTTTATTGCAGCTATTGCTGAGCATAATCCTGAGTTGGTTTTTTTCAGTCAGGTCTTCTTCAACTCGGGTTATGTCGTAGATGACGTTGCGGATATTGTAAACAGCGTGACCAACAACGATACACTGGTCGTGGTCGATGGGTATCATGGCTTTATGGCAAAACCTACGAATTTAAAAGCCATTGCTCATCGCGCTTTTTATCTAGCGGGTAGTTACAAATACGCTCAAGCAGGTGAGGGCGCGTGCTTTGCACATGTGCCCACAGGATGCAATTTAAGACCGGTTTATACAGGTTGGTTTGCTGAGTTTGGGGAATTAGACAAGCCACGCATTGCAGGTGGAAAGGAAAGCGTTCCCTACAGTCTAGATGGAATGCGCTTTGCTGGGGCAACAATGGACTTCACGGCGCTGTATCGTCTAAGAGCGGTACTTCGCATGTTTGAGCAGAATGATATCAGTGTCGAAACGGTAAATGACCATGTGATGGGCATGCAGCGTATATTTTTAGATAAGCTGGCTGAATATAATCATCCGCTACTCAATGAAGAAAACTTGGTGGTAAGGGATGCATCAAAAAGAGGGCACTTTTTGACGTTCGAATTAGAGGATGCTGACGTTACCAAACAATTAGCGTTAACCCTTAAATCACACCATATTCTTACCGATTTTCGAGGCAACCGCTTACGGTTTGGTTTTGGTCTCTATCATACGGCCGACTACATCGACCTCGCCGCGCTAGTTAATATGGTCTAGACCGTCTAAGAAGTACAAAAAAGGATAATGTATGGAATGGCTTTTGCCCGCGGTGGCGCTGGTTTTAATTATCGAGGGAATTGGCCCGCTGCTCTTTCCTAATAAATGGCGAAACTATCTACTGGAAATCAGTCAGCAGCCTACCAATCAGCTTCGTCAAATCGGCGGTACGCTTGTTATTATTGGCGTGCTGTTATTGTTTTATTTTAGCTAGTAAAGAGTAAAGCGCCGTCGCTTTACTTTTTTCATCTTTTTATTCTATCCGTGAGTAAAGTGCTAAAATCTGACTGCGGCTGTCTCTTCGTTGTCTGAAAATCATTCGGCACCTGAATAAACGTGGTTGAATAAACCATTCACATCCAACGGTTTTTAAAAGCAAAAGTAAAATAGTGGTATTTTTGTTCGAAAAAGGGGTGATCCTTGCCCTAGAATTTTGTAGAATCCCCGCCTAATTTTCTTACACATATGATTCATGGCAAAGAACGTTGTGGTACTCGGCACTCAATGGGGTGACGAGGGTAAAGGCAAGGTCGTAGACCTACTCACTGATCGCGCAAAATATGTTGTTCGCTACCAAGGCGGGCACAATGCAGGTCACACTCTAGTAATCGACGGTGAAAAAACCGTACTTCACTTAATCCCATCAGGCATCCTACGCGATAACGTTACCTGCATTATTGGTAATGGTGTTGTGCTTAGCCCAGACGCACTAATGAAAGAAATGACTATGCTTGAAGAGCGTGGCGTTCCAGTGCGCGAGCGATTAAAGATTAGTGAAGCTTGTCCACTTATTCTTCCCTACCACATTGCATTAGACGTCGCGCGCGAAAAAGCACGTGGTGCGAAAGCAATTGGTACAACCGGTCGTGGTATCGGTCCTGCGTACGAAGATAAAGTTGCTCGCCGCGGTTTACGTGTTGGTGACCTATTTAACGCAGAAGACTTCGCAGCTAAGCTAAAAGAAGTGCTAGATGTTCATAACTTCACGCTTACGCAATACTATGGCGAAGAAGCAGTAGACTTTGATGAAACCTTAAAAGGTGCAATGGAAGTTGCTGACATTCTTAAAGCGATGGTTGTTGACGTAACTGATGAGCTAGACCGAGCGGACAAAGCAGGTTTACCCATCATGTTTGAAGGTGCTCAAGGCACACTTCTAGACATCGATCACGGAACTTATCCCTACGTTACGTCATCAAACACAACGGTTGGTGGTGTAGCAACAGGTGCGGGTTTTGGTCCGCTTAAGCTAGATTACGTTCTTGGTATCGTAAAAGCATATACCACCCGCGTAGGCTCAGGTCCTTTCCCTACTGAATTAGATTGCGAAGTAGGTGAGCACTTAGGTGTTAAAGGTCACGAGTTTGGCGCGACTACAGGTCGCAAGCGCCGTACGGGTTGGTTTGACGCTGTTGCAATGAAACGCGCAGTACAAATTAACTCTATTACCGGGTTCTGCCTAACCAAGCTTGACGTGCTAGACGGTCTTGAAAGCCTTCAAATTTGTGTCGGCTACAAAGACGCAGAGGGTAACGTGAAAGACGTACCACCTATGGCGGCTGACGGTTACGATAAAGTAACACCAGTTTATGAAGAAATGCCGGGTTGGACAGACAATACCTTTGGTGTAACTGAGTTTGAAGCCCTTCCTCAAGCGGCGAAAAACTACATTAAGCGTCTTGAAGAACTAACAGGTGTTCCAGTTGACATCGTTTCAACAGGCCCTGACAGAAACGAAACTATCGTTTTACGTAGTCCATACGACGCGTAAAAACACCACGTTGAATACCTTCAAAAGCCCAGTTTTCACTGGGCTTTTTTATTTTTTTCTTATGGATTTCCAGTAAGTCCTCTTTGTCTAGCGTCCGTCCGCTATACATCTTCATTCCGCTTACGGACGGTTAGACACGTTCGCATTAAACATTAATTAACATTTTAGTTGCGTTGTCTTCGAACATCCCTATTAATATAAGATAGTATCAGTTAATTATTGCGCTGCTTTGCCCGGCAACAACCTTAAGATGAACCATATAATTGTTGTAGTGGGTGTAATGCTATCGGAGCCTTCTTATGCCAAATAGACCTTCTCTTCACGCAGTAGAAACTGGCGTGTGTTTTGTCGACGTTGTTCACAAACTTAACGACAGTTTCGATACTGGAAAAACACAGTCCCTCGAGTGGCGTAAAAGTCAGCTTAAGGCATTAGAAACCCTACTTAAAGACAACCAGCACGATATCTTACAAGCACTTAAAAATGACTTGGGCAAATGTAAGACCGAAGCTATGGTGGCTGAACAAGGTTTCCTGCTTTCTGATATCAAGCATACGCTTAAGCATTTAGACAAATGGGCAAAACCACGCAAAGTATCTACGCCAATGGTGGCGTGGCCGGGTAAAAGTTTTCGAAAACCAGAGCCTCTTGGCACTGTGCTTATTATTGGGGCGTGGAACTATCCGCTCCAGTTATTGCTTGCTCCTTATATCGCCGCTATTGCAGCGGGCAACTGTGCGGTATTAAAACCCTCAGAACTGGCTGAAGAAACCTCTTCGCTGGTGGCTAAGCTTATCCCTCAATATATGGATAATTCATGCGTTGCCGTAATAGAAGGCGGTAAAGATGAAGCGACGGCCCTACTTGCCTGCAAATGGGACCATATTTTCTACACTGGTGGTGAAGTAGTAGGGAAGATTGTAATGAGCGCCGCCGCCAAGCACTTAACGCCGGTAACCCTGGAACTCGGTGGAAAAAGCCCGTGCTTTGTCGATAAAAACACAAACTTGGCCGTTACCGCGCGTCGTTTAGTGTGGGGTAAATGGATGAATGCGGGGCAAACCTGTATTGCGCCAGACTATGTCATTGTAGAAAAGGGCTTTGAGCAAAAGCTTATCGATGCGGTAAAAAAAGAGCTGAAAAAACAGTACGGCAAAGTACCGCTGTCGTCACCGGATTATGGCAATATTGTCAATCATCGCCATCTAAAGCGCCTTGAAAGCTACCTTGAAAACGTGAATGTGGTGTATGGCGGCGAGCTAGATACATCCCGCCCCGCAATGGCTCCCACGCTCGTGCTAGCACCATCGTTAGATAGCCCGTTAATGAAAGAAGAGATTTTCGGCCCCATTCTTCCCATCATTACCGTCGACAACATAGACGCGGGCATAAAGCTTGTAAACAGCAGGCCTAAGCCACTTGCGCTTTATGCCTTTAGCGATAAGGATGATGTGCTTGATAACATAATCAGTAGAACCAGTTCGGGCAGTGTGTGTACTAACGACACTATGCTGTTTATGACAAACCCTGAGTTGCCCTTTGGTGGTGTGGGAAATAGCGGCATGGGGAGCTATCATGGGCAAGCAGGTTTTGATACATTTAGCCATATCAAAACGGTAATGAAGCGCTCATTCGCGTTAGATGTGTTCTTTCGTTATGCGCCGTTTTCTAAGTTTAAGCTTTCGTTGCTTAAGAAGTTTTTATAACAGGAGTTTTCATGGTTCAGCCCTTTCATCTTGCCATACCGGTCACTAATTTAAGCGACGCAGAAGCGTTCTACGGTGAGTTGCTAGGGTGTGAAAAGGGCCGCAGTGATACCCAGTGGATAGACTGGAATTTCTTCGGCCACCAATTAGTGACGCACTGCGTAGAAGCCATGCCGTCACCACCTTCTTATAACGGTGTCGATGACCATGCCGTGCCGGTGCCCCACTTTGGCGTTGTGCTGACCATGAGCGATTGGCAAGCACTGGCAAGTAAACTGGAAGCGGTAAACACCGAGTTTGTTATCGCGCCTTACATTCGTTTCAAAGGAAAGCCGGGTGAACAAGCCACCATGTTCTTCAAAGACCCCTTCGGTAACGCGTTAGAGTTCAAAGCGTTCGCAGATATTTCCCAGCTTTTTGCTACGCAATAATTAGTGTTTGTTGATCTCTGCTTTACATCAAAGGTCAACAAATTCTAGGCTAGCGGTTTTTCCGTTTCGGTTTGAAGCGTTTATACAAAAGCGCAACGCCTGTAAGCGTGAACAAAAAGGCGCAGCCCGAAAAAGCAATTAACCACGGCGTATTGAAGTTACTTCTGTCTTTATAGTCCATAATGTGCAGCATCCACATGAAATCAAACAGACGCCATGTGTCGGTACGTACTCGTAGAACGCTGCCTGTGTTTGGGTCGATATAAAACCGCGAATTAAGGTCGTCGTTAAAGCTCACCTGCCATAACGGGGCAGACAAATTCTGTACCTCTTGAGGCAATACGCTCAATAGCTGCATTTCACCAATATCGGCAGTACCTGCGTATTGCCCTTTTGCTGCTTTACGAATATCGCTTTCTTGCATGGTTTGCAAAGCTTCACCTGTTAATGCGCTGTAGCGATAAGTATTATCGCCATCCACGACAAAATAAACAGGGATGGCATCGAGCGAGGGTTGTGAGGTATCAACGCGATAGGTGAGTGAAAGCGACCCTGAGCGACCGTGCTCACTTAATATATCTGAGGGGGAGATCGCAGCTTTGTGCCAGGATGTGGCGATGCTATTTTTTAAGTGATTACCCCTTACCTCATCGATAGGTAACCAGGCCATGACTAAGCCACTTAAAAACCATAGACCTATTTGTACAAATAGTATTAAGCCCAGGTAATTGTGCGCTTTGCGCATAAACTTCATCATCACGTTTTTTGGTTTTACTGGCAAAAGGCTATAACATCAGAAAACATTAACCGAGTAAACCGAAGAAGAGAGTGGTTTTGAATAAAGCATTAGTGCTGGTAGACGTACAAAACGTGTATTACACCTGTCGTCAGGCGTACAAACGTAACTTTAATTACAACCAGTTTTGGCGTGAACTTACCTACAATTTAGACATAGCACATGCTTTTGCATACGCCATAGACAGGGGTGACAGCAAGCAGCGTGAATTTCAAAACATTCTTCGTGCTATTGGGTTTGAAGTAAAGTTAAAGCCTTTCATTCAACGTGCTGACGGCTCGGCGAAAGGTGATTGGGATGTAGGTATAACAGTAGATGCACTTGAACACGCCGACGATGTTGATGAGATCATTTTGGTGTCGGGCGACGGCGATTTCGATATTCTTGTAAACGCCCTTAAAGCCAAAGGGAAAACCGTAACGGTGTACGGTGTTCCTGCATTAACGGCTGAAAGTATTCAAAAAGTGGCGTCTAAGTATGTGCCTATAGACGCCACGCTGTTGCTGTAGTTTTCAGCTTGTACTTTGTTCAAGGCTGAACTAATTACGCTGAGCCCTGTACTAATACGGTTGTACTAAGACGGCTGTGTAAATACGACTGTGTTAATAAGGCTGGACAAGGCTCTTACCTCTTCCGCTTTTTTCCGACGCGGCCTCAACGCCCTCTTTAGTCCGTTTAATTAAGTGCACATCACCAAAGCGACGGTTATCTATGGTATAGCCCATTGCTTTAAGCTCATTTACGGTAGCCTCTGTAAACCCGTCGTGCATACGAATGGTGTCTTTTGGCAGTAACTGGTGATGAAAACGTGGTGAGTTCACGGCTTCTTCAGCGCTCATATCGTAAAGCAGAGCATTCAATAGCGACTGAGTGACTGACGAAATAATGGTGGTGCCGCCAGGAGAGCCGGTTACCAAAACCACTTGGTCGTCTTTAGTGACCAGCGTTGGTGTCATTGAAGACAGCATGCGCTTATAAGGTTCAATAGCATTCGCTTCCCCACCTACAGCACCAAAGAAGTTTGGTACACCAGGCTTAGCGCTGAAATCGTCCATTTCATCATTCAACAAAAAGCCAGCACCAGTCACAACAACACCGCTACCAAAAGTAAGGTTGATGGTCGTTGTATTGGCAACAGCGTTACCCCATCTGTCCATAATGGAGAAGTGTGTTGTATCTTCGCTTTCTTTTAAACCAGGCTTAACGCTTGGGGTATCAGAAATGCTGGTGGGCTGAATATCTGCCGCGCGTTCGGTGATGTAGTTAGCGTCTGTTAGCGCTTTTACCGGAACACTGACAAAGTCAGGATCGCCCATGTATTCTGCGCGGTCGGCAAACACGCGCTTACCAATTTCTGACATGACGTGAATATATTCAGTGCTGTTTTGCGCTGGCAAATCGTGGGTTGCGTCATAGGCTTCTAGCATGCCAATCCACTGGGCTACGGCAACACCGCCAGAACTTGGAGGAGGTGCGGTGACCAGCTCATAACCTTGCCAGTTTAAGTGAAGAGGTTTACGCCACACTGCTTTGTAAGCTAGCAAATCTTCATAGGTAATAAGGCCGCCATTTTGCTGCATAAAATCAACAATGTGCTTTGCTACATGGCCTTTGTAAAAGCCATCCTTTCCCTGTTGCTGAATGGCTTTAAGCGTCTTCGCTAGTTCCGGCTGTTTGAAAGTAGTGCCGGCCTTAGCGCGTGCAAAATACTCACTGAAGTTGTTATTGATACCTTCTTCTTCGGTGCGTTTAATATAGTGAGCAATGTTATTAGCCAGTTTTTCGTGAACCACAAAACCTTGCTCTGCTAAATCTACTGCGGGCGCAAGTAGACGCTCCCAATCCAATGTGCCGTATTGTTTATGCGCGGCCCACATGCCTGCTACGGTACCGGGAATGCCAGACGCTTTAGCCCCAAACAAGGATTCGTAAGGTTTTACATTACCTTGCTCATCAAGATACATATCGCGATGGGCATTTTCAGGCGCCATTTCGCGGTAATCTAGAAAGTCGGTGCTATCTTCAAACTTTATTGTCATAAAGCCACCACCGCCCACATTACCCGCCTCTGGCAGAGTGACGGCCAAAACAAACTGTGCGGTAATAGCAGCATCAATAGCGTTGCCGCCTTCTTGAAGTACTTGCATAGCCGCATCGGCACTGTAGCTGTCAGGCATGGCAACGGCCTGTTGGCTAATGCCAACGGTGGTGTTGTTCGTGTTATCTACCGTGTTATTCGGTGCATGAGAACAAGCTACCACTACAGAAATAACCGCTAAGATCATTATCCGTTTTATCATGTACAAACTCCTTGCTGAAAATTTTCGACTCATTTTTTACTGGCAACATTTAGCAGTTTATAGGCGCTATCACTATGTCTATGCTTACTGGATCAGCCAAGCATCACTAAACTGGCGACGAAATAGGCAACAAGCGTAAGTGCGCCCGCAAATAGTGCATAAGGGAACTGCGTTTTTACGTGGGTTAACACGTCAGTTCCGGCTGCGAGTGACGACACTGCCGTTGTGTCTGAGATGGGCGAGCAATGATCGCCAAATATACCGCCACCTAAAATAGCACCTATAACAAGCGAGGGAGGTAATCCCAAACTTTGAATCAGGGGAACGCCTATAGGAATGAGAATAGCAAAGGTACCCCAAGACGTGCCCGTCGTGAACGACATGATTGCTCCCGCGATAAACAGCATAGGTACAATTAACATAAGTGGAAGGTACTCTCCCACTATTCCCGCAACAAACACGCCTGTTCCAAGCTCCTTAAGGCTATTGCCTAGGGTTAACGACAATAGCACTATGGAGACCAGAGGAAGGAGTTCACCCATCCCCTTAAAACCAATTTCTACCGCTTGTTTATGGGTAAAACGTTTATGAATTAGAAGTAAGCCGTAGGCAAGAGCAGTGGCAAGGGCAGTGGCATAAAGTACTGACTTACTGCCGCTACCTTCTGATAACACGCCGTTCCCCGTCCAGAACATAAAGCCAATCATACTCAGCACCATTACTATCAGTGGAACCAGCATGAAACGGGCTTTGGTGGCAGGTTCAGTAGTTTGGTTTACTTCAACATGCGTCAGCGCTTTTTCTTCTTCCGCCATAGGACCATGTACTTTGTCGGCGGAAATCGTGTAGGCGACAATAAGCAGGGTGAAGATAGCGTAAAAATTGAAAAATACACTGCCCCACAAAATAGAGGCAGATGACGCAGGCAACTCATAAGCATCAAGTAAGCTTAAAATAAACGCCCCCCAGCCGTTGAGTAAAATCAAGATACATACTGGCGCACTGGTAGAGTCGATAATATAGGCAAGACGTGCTCTGCTCATGCCGAAACGGTCAAATAGACCTCGGGCAAATATGCCGGCAGTGAGCACACTTAAGTTTGATTCTATGAATACAGCGATGCCAGTGAACATGGTCAAGCCGCCAACTTGTTTGCGACTCTTCGCTACCCCTTTGTTTACTAGAAAGTTTACGGTTGCTGTCACGCCACCAGAGTCTCGTATAAACGCGAGCAATGCGCCAACCAGTACTGAAAAGATCAGCACACGTGTATTGCCGGGGCTAGCCGCGGTATCAACCACACGCTCTATTGCATTAATGGGTGCCATATAGCTTGTAGTAATATCAGCATTGACCAAAATTAACGCTTCCGCGCACAATACGGCTAGGGCCAACGCTAATATGACTTCTTTTTTCCAAAAAACGACGGCAATAGCCACAAGAGGGGGGATGACTGACATCCAATCCATACTTCTATCCAAACTTAAATTTATGTGTGCCTAGGACTTGTTGAGCTTTGATAAGTTACTACGCTCTACTTGCCCTATAGGTATGTCTATTTGCGTAAGAGAATGTGTGATTGCAGTTCAAAGTTGGCGAACATGCTTCTCTCATTTATGCTAGCGTACCGTATTGTGCTTCGTGTTACCAAGGATTAGATAAACATTGTTATTCCAGCAAGTTATTTGTAAAAAACGTGCTTCGTTGATGGGCCTTAGCGCTATCTTGTCAGGCATACTCATTTTATTAAGTGCTTCACTGTTTACTGCTAGCGCAACCGCTCAATCTGGAAGCGCTAACGCTTCGAATAATCCTAAGCCCAGCGCTGATGCCGAAACAATTCGCGCTGTAAAAAACATGCTCGGGCAAAAAATTATTTTGGATTTTCGCTATTTTTGCGAAGACAATACGCCATCATCACGGTGCCGTACGCCTATGGCCTTAATTCCACCGTCACTGTTAAATGTGCTCAGTACGCACAACATCGGCGGTGTTATTTTGTTTTCAGAGAATATCCAAAATACTGAGCAATTAGTAACGCTCAACTACACCATGCAGCAGCATATGGTAAAAGCAGGTCGTCAGCCGTTATTCATTGCTATCGACCAAGAAGGGGGGAGAGTCGCAAGGTTGCCTTCAGACATGCTTTCGCCGTTTGCTGGCAATATGGCCATCGGTGCCACCTTTCATCAGCGAGGCAGTGCATTTGCGCAAAGTGTGGCATCGCATATTGGCCAAACGCTTCTACCGCTTGGAATTAACACCAACTTTGCGCCGTCGGTTGATGTGAATAGCGAGCCAAAGAACCCGGTTATAAACGTACGCAGCTTTTCTGAAAACCCCGAGCAGGTAGCTGCACTTGGGCAGGCATTTGTTAGTGCTATACAAAGTACGGGAGTCATGAGCGCTATCAAACATTTTCCGGGCCATGGTGATACCCATGTAGACAGCCACAGCGGCCTGCCGCAAGTAACGCATAGCAAAGCGCAAGCAATGGCGGGCGATATTCTTCCATTTGCTAATATCATTAATAGTGCAACGCCTCCAGCAATGGTAATGAGTGCACACATTCAATACCCATCTTTGGACGATACGACAATTATTGACAAGCATGGTAAGTCGCAAATCGTTCCAGCAACGTTGTCGAAAAAGATACTAACCGACGTGCTTCGTAAGCAATTAGGGTATCAAGGTCTTATCGTTACTGACGCGTTAGATATGGCTGGCATTACCCAGTTTTTCTCCCACGAAGAAGCGTTAGTTAGCGCATTCAACGCAGGTGCTGACATAGCGCTAATGCCGTTCACTATAAGAAACCAAGACGACATAGAAAAGTTCGCTTTGCTTCTAGATAACGTGGCAAAACGAATGTCGGAAAGCGCTTTTCTTAATGCTTCCCACAATAGAATTATTAAGGAAAAACAACGCTTTGCTCTGCAAGATTTTATTTCCAAGCCCATATCATGGTGGCTTAACGAAGCAAAAGAAAATGCTTCTACGAACAATGCTAACAGTTTGAAAAACAGAGGAATTCAAATTGAGAAAGGGCTTTCTAGGTCGTCAGTGTCTGTACTTTATGGGGAGGATGAATTGCCAATAACATCAAACCGTTGGCTTGCGCTTATGCCAGATGCTGCAAGGTGTTTAGCGTTTGATGCAGCGCTTGCACGCGCTCGTTCCAAAGCCAACAATAAGCCTCTAGAGTTTGCCTGTTTGCCATTAACTGCGTTACCAAATACCCAATTGGCAATGAACCTACTAAAACAAGCTGATGCGCTGGTAGTTGGCAACATTAGTCCTCTTCACGCGAATTACGAACTAGGTGGGTTTGATTTACCCGAGCATGTAAAGCGTCGCGCAAGCGCGGCTGATGTGATGACATTTAGCAAAAAGATAATGGTTGCTGCAAAAGCACAGAATAAAACCGTGGTCTTCGCCCCACTGCGTATGCCATATAAAGCGCAAGACGTGAAGGAGTTAGCCAACATTGCTATTGCTACATTTAGTTATACAGTGAGCATGACACCGGAAAGTGACAAGGAAAATAAGCACGTTACAAGCTATGGCCTTAACGCACTGGCCGATGTGTTACTTGGAAACATACTTGCTGAAGGACGTTCACCTGTTTCGCTGAAATAAGCGTCATTATAAAAAGCTACCGCTGAAGAACAGCTCGCAACTGTGGGACGAAAATGACGAAAGTTAGTCTTTACTAACTTTTCCATGTGCTTATTAAATTATGAATTTACAGAGTGTGAGTATTCACTTGCATATTGCCTGTGTAGTTCAACTAGCGAGTACGCCCCTCTATTTACCTTGGCAAGGCTCCTCAAATACCCAAAGCTGAAGGCGCTTGTCTGAACCCTAATCCATGTCTTCGTAAAGCAAGTCTTCGTAAATAAGATACGCCCGTCTTTTTTCTATAAACTCGCCTAACTCTTTCTGCCAACTTTGGCGAATTTCGGCAGGCGATTTACCAGTTTGAATTTGCATTCTTAGCGCATCAGTACCCGCTAATTTGTCGAAGAAATCTGGGCGAGTAAAGAAGGTTTCTTGAAAGCCACCACTGGCGCCGACCACCTTGTTATATTCAGAAAAACGAGAATAGGCATCTATCAATGTAGCGATATCTAAGCCACTAATTGGTGAGTACTTGTGAGTTGTTAGCTTAGAGCCAGAGCCTTCCAAGTTCGTAGGATCAGCATAAGTAAATACGTTTGCATTTAGTAGGGTATTTTCATGCTTAGGGTGGGGCGCTGCTCTATTTGCTTTTACCGGGACCTGAGTTTTACCGAACTCAACAAAAGGGTGACCAATAAGCTGGAAGGGGAAGTCAGTGCCGCGACCTATACTCACGTCAGTCCCCTCAAAAAAACACAGCGTTGGGTAAAGCAGTATCGATAAATCGTTTGGCAGGTTAGGGCTAGGCGGTACTGGCAATGAATAATGTGCAGTGCGTTGATAGTCTTTTACTGGGACAACGGTTAGCTTCGCGTTGTTATAACTGCTCACGTCAATATCTAACCACTGCTCCCCCAGTATCATTTGAGCAAGTTCGCCTAAGGTCATACCGTGCAAAACGGGAATAGGGTGCATGCCAATAAAAGACGAAAATTCAGGTTGTAGTACTGGGCCGTCAACATAACGGCCGTTAGGATTTGGCCTATCTAGCACGATAACCTCGATATTGCGCGCGAAGGCGGCTTCCATCACGTAGTGCAAGGTGCTTAGATAAGTATAAAAGCGTACGCCTACATCCTGAATATCGAAAACAATCACATCGATGCCTTCTAACATGTCTGAAGAAGGCTTTTTGGTTGCGCCGTAAAGGGAGTGAATAGGCAAACCGGTTTTAGCATCAATATCGCTATTTACCTTTTCGCCCGCGCCCTTATCTCCTCTAAATCCGTGCTCCGGTGACATTATGCTTACGACGTTAACACTGCGTTGTAGCAGGGCATCAAGCAGATGCTGATTGCGCTGGCTTGCCTCTATCTTATTCAATTGTGTAGCCAGGCTAATGCTTGATTCGGTCTCTTCAGGCTCAATCTTGTTAGAAGGCGAAGCGTTGCGAGTCGAAACCAAGGCACTTTGATTCACCACTAAACTAACTCGCTTACCTTCCAGCAATGGCAGGTATTTCGAATAACGTTCAGCGCCTACAGCAAGCGGCTTGGCACTTGATTCAAGCTGCTTTGCCCTAAATGAAGACTGCTTCGAAGAGCCATCCGTATTGCTTGGATGTACATGTGTAGATAAGTTTGTTTGTGCACAGCCGTTAAGCGATAAGCTAATTAGTGCTAGAGAAAGTACTGCAACGAATGCGCTAGATGTAAGGCGTCTAAAAACCTTGTTCACTTTAACCGGAGTTAAAACCTTCATAGTATTCGTTTACCGTCGTTATTCGCTCTTATTTACGGCGGTACGCAAATACCCCCCGTTTGCTTCTAATTGAGCGGCGGCCTGCCCGGCAGTTTGCCCCGTTAATACCATTAAAATCGCAACTTTAGCTTTGTTGTTACACGCACTAAGCGCGGTCAAAGCTGTTTCTTCATTGCATTCTGTAGCCTGCATAACAATGCGAAGCGCGCGGGCTTTTAGTTTTTCGTTGGTGGCATTCACATCTACCATTAAGTTTTGATAGGTCTTCCCCAGCTTAATCATGGTGCTGGTGCTAATCATATTAAGTATGAGCTTTTGCGCCGTGCCCGACTTCATGCGTGTACTGCCTGTAAGCGCCTCGGGTCCAACCACTGGGCATATCGCTACATCAGCATGGGTAAAAATAGCGGCGTTAGGGCTACATGCAATAGCGCCGGTAAAGCAGCCTTGCGAACGGGCATATTCCAATGCACCACCTACATAGGGTGTGCGACCGCTTGCTGAAATCCCAATAACCGTATCATTTTGGCTTAGGGACAGGGCTTCAAGATCAGCTCGCCCAGCGTCGACGTCATCTTCTGCGCCTTCTACGGCGTGCTGAATGGCCTTTTCTCCGCCAGCTATCACGCCAACAACCAGTTCATCAGGAACGCTAAACGTGGGTCGGCACTCTACGGCATCAAGTATGCCCAGTCTGCCGCTGGTCCCCGCGCCAATATAAATAAGTCTGCCACCGTTTTTAATGCTAATGGTTGCAGCATCCACCGCTTTTCCAATTTGGAAAATTTGCGATGCTACCGCGTTTGCCACTTTCGCGTCTTCGTTGTTAATGCGGGTAAGAATGCCTTCGGTGCTTAGCGTGTCTATATCAAGGGTGTCTGGGTTTCTGCCTTCTGACACAATTTTATTCAGTGACTGGGCTAATTCGTTAACGGTGGGTTTATTACCTGCTGCTTGGTTACCAGTACTGACTTTACTTTTAATATTGGCGTTGGCAGACGATTCTGAAGTAGAAGGATTGTACGAAGACATTGAAAACCTTGAGGCAGCGAAATTGTGATAATGAGCTAGCACAAAGCATAACGGTATTTTATGCCATAAGAAACCTTGCGTTAGATGGTACGTTTTTCATTATTAATCCTGCGCCGCTAATATGCTTCTCGTGGTACACTTTGGCATTCTATACTCTTTCCCATTAAACATTTAAGGAACGTGTTTTTCTGTGAGCCGACAAACGCAAGCTATCATTCATGCTGACGCCCTTTTACATAACTTCAAAGTCCTTGCTGCTTTAGCGCCTTCAAGCCAGTCTATGGCGGTGGTAAAAGCTGATGCCTATGGTCATGGAGCAGTAAATGTAGCGCGGATTCTTCAGCATGTTTCTTCGCGTTTTGCCGTTGCTATTATCGAAGAAGCCATTGCGCTTCGCGACGCGGGTATTACGGCACCCATTGTTGTTTTGGAAGGGGCGCACCAGATAAAAGAGTGCAAAATGGCCTATCAGAATAACTGCATATTAGTGATGCATTGTGAGGAACAGCTCGAGTGGTTAGATAAGTGCCCTGAAGACAAACGCCCTCACGTGTGGCTTAAGGTCGATAGTGGCATGCATCGATTGGGTTTTTCCATGACTGATATAGAAGCAGTGGCAGCGAAGTATCGCCATTTATTGAATGACCAAACCGTTATCGTTACGCACTTCGCTTGTGCAGATGACGTAGACAATAGCTTTACTGAGTCTCAGCTCACGGCATTTAAGCAGGTGGCGGATAAACTCGGCTTCCCCATCAGTGTGGCAAATTCGCCTGCAACCGTGAATTGGCCAGAAAGTCGTAAAGCATGGAATCGATTAGGTGTAGGGGTTTATGGCGGTGCAGTATCTACCTCGCAAAAATGCGATACAGAGGTTTACCCCGCAATGACCCTTCGCTCCAGCGTAATTGCCGTTCGTGATATCGTAGCCGGAGAGGGCGTTGGTTACGGTCAAACATGGGTAGCGGATAAGCCTAGCAAAATAGCCACTGTAGGCATTGGCTATGCTGATGGGTACCCGCGGCACTGTAAAAACGGTACGCCAGTGATGGTGCGTGGAAAACGTGCGTTTCTCGCCGGGCGCGTCTCTATGGATATGATCACCATTGACGTTACTCACATCGACAACGTGGCCGTGGGTGATGTGGTTGAACTATGGGGGCAAAACGTATCTATACAGGAAGTGGCGATGTGGGCCGACACTATCGACTATGAACTCATGACAAGAATTTCCCAGCGTGTACCGCGCATTGTGAAATACCTTTAAATTTCAATGCTGTGCCAATTTTGCCTAACACTATATAAGTTTTAATAAAGTACTATTCATTAAAAGAATGAGACTTTTACCCGTGAGTTAAGTCTATACTGTTTATGCTGAGACGCAGGATTGCGGTGAATGTTTCGCCTCCGACTGTGCTGAGCAACAACTCATAAGTGAGGTTTGTATGCGTACTTCGTTTTCTCGTCCAAGAGTAAACCGTGGAGTTGTAAGTCGACCGTCTAGACCCGTTCAAAAGAAGCAATAGGTTTGTAATAGGCGCCAAAGGATACAAATAAGAGTTACAAAAAAGCCCGATTAGGACAGCCTAATCGGGCTTTTTATCTTGACTAGCTCTAACACAAAGGGCAGTGTAGCCCAATTAAAACGAAAAGATAGAGAATTAGCCTATAGCGACTTATATCCTTGTTTGTCTCTTAATATGGCTTTACTACAGACGAGTATTATCTTTTCAAGCGGTAACCCGTTTGTCTGAGCCCTCTAAAGTGTCTGTCTCGGCCCTGCTTTTTGCTTGTTTCTCTTGAGCAGGGAAGTAGCGCTCAGGTCTGTGGTTAAGAGAAATAACCATGTTGAGGCAAAATGCGGCTAAGATAGAAATCAGCACTAAATGCCAAGCGATAAAAAACAATGCGCACAGCAAAATGGTGCTGTCAACGGCGAGCTGAAAGGTGCCTGCTCTAATATTGAAACGCTGCTGTAAGTAAAACGCCATAATGCCTACTCCGCCAAGGCTAGAACTATGACGGAACATCATAAGCATGCCCACGCCAATTAGAATGCCACCAAACACTGCGGCAAATATTGGGTTTACGTGGCTAATATCCACAAACGCGGGAATTTGCTCGGTTAAAATTGATACCGTAGTAACCGAAATAAACGTGTTGATAGTGAAGCGTTTACTAATCTGCGTCCAAGCTAATGTGTAGAACGGCAGATTGATTAGAAAGAACAATAAGCCAAAATCCATATTAACGGCATACGTACCTAGTAGGGCTAAACCTGCTGCCCCTCCAACCATCAAATCTTGAGACTGAAAAAGGTAAACGCCAAAAGCAACAAACAAGCCGGCGCTTATCAAAGCGAATACATCCTCGATGACACTGTGTTTTGTTTTTTGCATAAGAAGAAACTTGCGTTAAGAAGAGACGGCGTAATTATACGTTTATACCAATTGCATTAATTAATTGACCAAATTTATCCACTCTCTCCAACAGAGA
>NZ_JAEFCD010000034.1 GCF_016405965.1 Alteromonas sp. IB21
CAGTTGAGATAATTATCCCTTAACTGGCTGTGTGAATCTATTGGAGCACGTCAATACGCTATTTAGGTCAATTGATACGTTTGTTAAAAGGGGATAGTTTACCCTTAAAATTATGTCACGGCTTGATTTCTATATCGATATCGTTGGAACGCTGCCACTAAGGTGGGCGTAAAAACCAAAGACAGAATGACAGAGAATCCCACACCTCCTGCTAAAACCACGGCCAGCGGAGGCCAAAAACTGCCTTCACTAAAGAGTAAAAGGGGTATTAAGCCCCCGACAGTAGTGAAGGTTGTTGATAGAATATGACGGCTGCAGCTCATGGTTTCTTCGACAATGGCCTTGGTGTCGCCTTGTTTTGCTTTGGGATTTGCGTTAATCGCGGCAATCACAACAATAGAGCCATTAATTGCCACACCGATAAGCCCAGCACAGCCTAGCAAAGGGTTAAAGCCTACTGGTAATTCTGAAATCCATAAGCTAAACATGCCTAGCCCTACCGAAAGAATAGCGACAAGTCCAATAACGCCAGCCATACGTAAGCTGGTAAACGTTAGAATCAGCGTTGTCACCATCAAGACTAAAAGTACAGGCGCATAGGTAGCCAGTTGACCAAGCGCCTGGCGCTGTTCATCAGCATCACCCGCTAAGTGAATGCGATAACCTTCGGGTAAAATCAATCGGGATTCCAGCAAATCTCTCAAATGATTACTTGCATCTATAGGTGGCACGCCTGGCAGTAGGAAAGCCTGGATCCGATTAAGTCGTTCCCCGTCAACTCGCGTAATGCTGCTCGTTGCAGGCTCAAGCGTTAGGTTGGTCACTGCTGCAAGCGGCGACCAGGAAATAGCATTATCACCTACTACAGGAATAGGCATGGCGTCCACACCTGTCACATTTTGTCTAAAGGCTTCATCTAACCTGACGCGAACCGGAATCTCCTCAGTGCTCTCTAGTACCGAGCCCCCCGTTATACCAGAAAAGTTAATTTGCATTTGGTTGGCTAACTCTGAAAGGGTCAAACCTAAATAGGATAGGCTGTCACTGTCTGCATTAATTTTTAACTCTGGCTCACCCATAGAGATGCTGGTGATTGTCTGTGATATGCCGTCGACTTCTGACATCAACATACGTACTTTATCGCCAAGTTCGTTCAAGGTATTTAAGTCTGGACCGAAAATTTCCACTTCAACAGGGGCCGCAATTGGCGGGCCCTGTCCGAACGCTCGCACTACTATCTGTACCTCTGGATAGCTGACATCGAGCTTCCGCTGGAGCTTGCCTACAAGGGAAGCCGCATCTTCTACCGTGGCGGTGGATACTACGGCATTGGCAAAGTAAGGCATGTTGTCTCGGGTCATCATTTGATTGTAATACACCGAAGGGGCAGAGCCTCCTACAAGCCAACTCACTTGCTCAACACCTTCTTCACTGCGTATGGAACTATCAATTTTGCGCACATATTGGGTGGTGTTGTCGAAACTGCTCCCTTCCTTTGTCCATAAATAGACTTCGAACTGGTCCCTGTCTGCACTTGGGAAAAACACGTTAGCAAGTGTTGTTGATAAGACAAAGCCTGATAAGCAAAGTAAAGCGATAACAGGCAACACAAGAAGAGGCTGTTTAATCCATCGTCCTAATTGCTTTTTAAATGCAAGACTAAGTTCTGGCGCTTGAATTCCAACTTTCCACCATGATGGTGATGCCACATTTTCTTGTGAAACACCATCATTTTTAGGTAAAAAGCGCGCCGCTAATGCAGCGATAATAGTCAGCGAAATAAATAGCGAACCAATAAGCGCCATCACCACGCTTATCGCAATAGGTCCAACAAAGTCACCGATGTTTCCGTTTAACAGAAAGATGGGCATAAAGCCTAAGATGGTCGTCAGCGTTGATGCCAGCAGCGGGGCAAATAGATGAGAAACACTCTTGGCCATAGCGCCTACGCGCGTTAGGTCAGGGTCCTGCAGATTAATTCGAATTTCATCGGTAATTACGATTGCATTATCGATGAGCAGGCCAATGGCGATGATCATGCCAAAGATAGACATTTGATGGATTTGCTCGTTATAAAAATTCAACGAAAAGAGCGCAAATGCAGCACATAAGGGTAAGGCCAAGCCAACAATCCACGCCGCGCGAAACCCCATAAACAGTAAAATAACCAGCATAACCACGGCGCAGCCCATCAAGAGATTCATAGATAAATCGGCAAGGCGCGTAGCGGTGTACGCATTCTGTTCAAACGCAATCGTTGCCGTCAACGTACCGCTAAAATCTTGATTGAATTGCTCCACCACCTCAAGGGCGTTTTTTGTCCAAACGTCGGAACGCAGGGATGGTTGCATGCGAGCGGCAACAAAAATAGATTCTTCGCCATTTAGATAGGCCACTTCAGTTCGAGGGGTTGTAAAACTCCTTTCTACCGTTGCTACGTCTTCAACCCGCAAATAGCGCCCCTCTATGTTAATTAACGGGATGGAAGCAATCATGTTGACGCCGTCAAGGCCTTCGCCGACCGTAAAACGCAGGTTGCTTTGCTTTGAATTCAGCATACCTGCAGGTAATTTGGGGTCCGCCCGACTAATCAGATGACTCACTTGTTGCAGATTAAGACCTGTTGCCGCCAGTTTGACGGGGTCAATATTAACGCTTATCTCTTCCTGCGGCGCGCCGTATACCCGCACTAATTCAGTACCGTTTACGTTTCGCAGTCTATCGGTTAATTCCTGGGCCAAGCGCGCGGTAAGCGTTATGGGTGTATTTTCAAAATGGTCGGCGCGAACAGAAAGCAACAAAGTAAACGCAGTAGCGCCCCGTTTCTCGTCAAAAATTGGCGCCATTGCACCTTCTGGAAACAGCTCTGCTGCCGCGCCAATAGCATCGCGTATCTCACTGAAAAGCTGCTCATTACTGGTGTTATTAATCCAATCTTGTGTCTCAATTAAAATAATAGAAATACCCGCACGCGATGTAGACTTAACTTCTTTTATTTCAAAGATTTCTCTTAACCTGTCTTCGAGTACATCGCTTACTAAGGCTTCAACCCGTTCTGCAGATGCGCCTGGGTACTGGGTAATAATGAGCGCGTTGCGAGTATCTATTCGGGGATCTTCTATTCGGGGCAGTGAAGCTAAGGCTGAAAGTCCAGCGGTGATCAAAATAAGGAGGCTTAATACCAGCAGATGCCCCCGTCGATAAAAGAGTGTGTACCAAGGATACGGCTTATCAGTATCAAAATTGGACGTCTTCACTAGCGCGCTCCGGCTTGATGTTGACTGGGCACCGATACCATTTGGCCAGGGGCGAGCTTATGCGTCCCTTCACTTACGTACATTTCGCCGTCTTTAAGTGCACCACGAACGAATGCTTTGTTTCCATCGGTATACACCACTTCAACAACTCGCGCTTCTAGCTGGGCGTTCTGCTGATTGGTTAGCACAAATACACGCCACAAGCCGCGTAGGCCGTTACTTAACGCGTTAACAGGGAGCCAAGCTCCTGTCTCAGTATGAGAACGAAAGCCAGATAAAATCGCCATGTCGCCCGGACGGACACGCTCATTACTGTTCAACGTGACAAGAATATCAATGGTACGGGTTTGCACATTACGAACAGGAAGACGCTGTGTGATTGTGCCTGCTACGTTTATGTCTCCAACTTTCACGAGAACAGGTTCGTTTATATCGAACTGCTCGACCACGTCAGCGGGCACAGCAAACCGAGCTTGGTAGTTATCTATACTCGTAATGCCAAAAACTGGGCTGCCTGCACTCACCACACTCCCTTCATCGAAAAAGCGGCGATTTACAACGCCTTCAAACGGCGCAATTAGTGTGGTTTTTTCAATTTCCACGCCTAGGGAATTAAGTGCAGCCTTAATTTCGCTCACCTGAGCTTTCGCCACATTTAAGCTTGCTTTTGCTTCATCCAGACGTTGTGCAGACTCAAGTTTTTTCTCAACCAGAGAAATAGTGCGTTCGTTATTTACTTTCGCAAGCGCCAGATCAGCATTAGCCCGTTCAAGTGAAGCCTGAAGTTCTTGCTGTCTTGCGCTCAGCCTTTTAACATCTTGATAGGCAAGCTTATCGCCTTTGCGAACCATGTCCCCTTCTTCAACAAGAAGGTCGGTGACCTGTCCTGCCACATCAAAAGAAAGTGTGGTGGCCTTCGGCGATTCAATTAATCCGAATACATTCACCGGCGTTTCAAAGCCCGACTGTATGCTAATAGTCCCTGTAGACACAGCAACGGGGAGTCGTGCCTCAGGGCTTTGTGTCGCGTTGCCGAGGCCTGCGGTCATTAACAGGATAACTAACGCTGCCGTAAAACCAACAATGGAAATAATAAGCGTGAGTTTGCCACCTTTTGTTGAGGCCGACGCTGAAGCTGTCATAACAAGTCCCTTAACCCTTCTAGAGCGCACCCTAGGCTATATTTGCATACTTATTGTGCTATGCTAGTATATAAATACTAGACCGTCCAGTTTGATATATCTATTTTTAAGCGAGAGTTCATTTGGCTACTATAAAAAAGCAAGGCCGCCCAAAAAGCGAAGAGAAATATCACATGATCTTGCACGCGGCGTCTCACCTTTTCTTACAAGAAGGGTTTGCTAATACGTCAATGGACACGGTTGCAAAAGCATCAGGCGTGTCTAAACAAACCGTCTATTCGCACTTTGATAGCAAAGACGCGCTATTTACGGCAGCAATCACGTCGAAATGTCGTTCATATCAACTGGATGCTCAACAACTTGTTAGTTCAACGGCACACGCTCTTTCTCTTACTGACTGTTTAATTAAAGTTGGTAGTCAGTTCATGCGCTTATTACAAGATCCAGATGCCATCGCGATTTTCCGGGTCATCATTGCAGAGGCAGTACATAGCCCTCATGTCGCAACACTGTTTTACCAAGCTGGCCCTGAAGCGTCACTTGAAACGTTAAGCAATGTCATTGAAAAGTTCGGCGAAGGCAACGTAGACCGAAACATAGCACAGCAACTTGCGGTAGATTATTGTGCACTGTTAAAAGGTGAATTTCATACTATGATGCTTTGTGGCATACAGTCACCGCTTTCAGATAAAGAAATTCATACGCACGTAAGGCGTGCCGCAGAAAAAATACTTATACTCTTCACCCATTACATTCGCGCGTAAAGCCAGCTTTTACCGGACAAACGCATAGAGATATCCCAGCCCTTATAATCTCGCACGCTAGGTTAAATCGTGTTGCGCGCCTTCAATGAATAGGCTGCTTTGCAATACAAGAGAATCAACCCAAGCGCGCTTAATAGAAAAAAGTTCAATCCCTCTCAGTAACCTTACAAAAACGTAGTGCAAAGTTCATCTTGTCCTAATGACTTAAATGAAGCGGTATTATACACTAGCGCCGTTTTCGTTGATGATTGAGAAGCGTATGTCTGACTTTACCGGTAACCACATTCTTTCGGTTAATCAATTCGAGCGCGAAGCTATCGAGAAAGTATTCTCCGTCGCCAACTCCATGAAACCCTATGCCAAGCGCCAGAAGCGAACCACAGTGCTTGACGGCGCTATCCTCGGCAATTTGTTTTTTGAGCCAAGTACCCGTACACGGGTCAGCTTTGGTACTGCCTTTAACCTTCTCGGTGGCGAGGTAAGAGAAACCACGGGAATGTCGAGCTCAGCGCTTGCTAAAGGCGAGTCCTTATACGACACCGCACGCGTATTAAGTGGCTATTCAGACATAATTGCGATGCGTCACCCCGCGGCGGGCTCTGTTGCTGAGTTTGCCGAGGGAAGCCGAGTTCCGGTGATCAACGGTGGCGACGGTGCAAACGAGCACCCCACACAAGCATTGCTTGACCTGTTCACTATCAAAAGCGAACTTGAGTACAATGGTCAGGGTATTGATGGGCTGCACATCGCGATGATTGGTGATTTGCGCTACGGACGAACCGTGCATTCCCTGTCACGCCTTCTTTGCTTGTTTAAAAACATTCGATTCACGCTAATCTCACCCAAAGAATTAGCCATGCCGCAACCCATTATTGATGCGATAGAAAACGCGGGCCATCAGCTCACCGTTACTGAAACTCTCGAAGGCAATATGGATGCGGATATTTGCTATCAAACTCGCATTCAAGAAGAGCGCTTTCCTTCACAAGAGGAGGCCAATAAATATCGCGGTAAATTCAGACTTAATCAGTCAATTTACACCAAACATTTTCAGTCGAAGACCGTTATCATGCATCCACTTCCAAGAGATTCTCGTATGGAAGCCAACGAATTAGATAACGATCTAAACCTTAATCCGAACCTCGCTATTTTCAGACAAACCGACAACGGTGTGTTGGTAAGAATGGCGTTATTCGCGCTAACCCTTGGAGTAGAAAATCTATTGACCAAATATGAGCGTGATGTGGTTTGGTTCAGCAATAAGAGTAAGTAATTACATGCAAAAATCTGAAGCCCTTTTTACCCGCGCCCAAAAAACCATTCCAGGTGGCGTAAATTCACCAGTTCGCGCTTTTAAAGCAGTAGGCGGAACGCCACGCTTTATCACTAAAGCGGACGGCGCTTATATGTGGGATGCGGATGGAAAGCAATACATCGACTATATCCAGTCTTGGGGCCCTATGGTTCTGGGTCACAATAACGCGAAGATCCGCGAAGCGGTAATTGAGGCTTCGTACAACGGCCTTTCTTTCGGCGCACCAACAGAAGCCGAAGTCATTATGGCTGAGTTGGTAAGCGAAATCGTACCTTCAATGGAAATGGTACGCATGGTGAACTCTGGAACAGAAGCCACTATGTCGGCAATACGCCTTGCTCGTGGCTACACCGGCAGAGATAAGATCGTTAAATTCGAGGGTTGTTACCACGGCCATGCAGACTCCCTACTTGTAAAAGCAGGGTCTGGTGCACTAACGCTTGGCGTACCCAGTTCGCCTGGTGTTCCGGCTAATGTGGCGGAACATACACTAACTGTCGAATACAATAACATTGAGAGCGTAAAAGAGGTTTTCGAAGCTCACGGTAATGATATTGCGTGCATCATTGTAGAGCCGGTTGCTGGTAATATGAACTGCATACCTCCTGTAGAAGGCTTTTTAGAAGGACTTCGTGCCGTCTGCGATCAGTACGGCAGTGTATTAATTTTCGACGAAGTAATGACGGGCTTTCGCGTATCTCGCGGTGGTGCACAAGAGCGTTATAACGTTAAACCTGACCTAACGTGTCTTGGAAAAGTGATTGGTGGCGGTATGCCTGTTGGCTGTTTTGGTGGTCGCCGTGACATCATTACTCACATCGCGCCAACCGGGCCCATCTACCAAGCGGGTACATTATCGGGTAACCCTGTCGCCATGGCTGCAGGCCTTGCTGCACTGACGCAAATTAAGGAGCCTGGTCTTTACGATTCAATTTTTGAAAATACGCAAGCGTTAGTTGACGGATTCCAAGCCCTAGCCAACAAACACAATATTAGCCTAACCACTAATATAGCGGGGAGCATGTTTGGGATATTCTTTACTGACGTTGAGAAAGTTACCAATTATAAACAGGCAATTAACTGTAATACCGAGCAGTTCAATAAATTCTATCACGGTATGCTAGAACAGGGTGTTTATTTAGCCCCCGCTTCTTACGAAGCTGGCTTTGTTTCCAAATCACACAATGCTGAAGTTATTGAAAAGACACTAGCCGCGGCGGATAAAGTGTTCTCAACTTTATAAGCTAATGCCACTTAATTGTTAATTAAAGTCCGGCACTTACCCATTTGTAAATGTAATAAAAAGTAATGTGTAAGTGCCGCCATCTCCTTTATACTTTTTCAAACTTATCTGGAAATCCTCTTTGGCTAAATAAGTAGCCTTTAAAATAAAGACGTTGAAAGGTGTTATTAACAATGGATTGGCAAACAAGCGCATTGGGTGCGCTTTTTATTTATAGCGCTGTTATTACGATTCTTTACGTTAGGCGCAGTCGTCGCCTAAAATACCGGTTTAGAAAGGCCCTCTCACGTCGTGTTGACGTTCACCGCTCTACGTTAAAAACACAAGACGACGCCCGCTTTCAAGCTGCCGCTGACGAAGCTCTACGGTTAACCCAAACCTTCCAAAAGTTTGTACCCAGACAGTTTGTTGAGCACATGGCAAACTCGGATGTAGACTCACTAGGTCTTGGCTATGCCGCTGAAAACAATGTGGCCATCATGTTTTGCGATATACGCGGTTTCGCAGGCTTTTCTGAGCGAATTACACCACAAGAGTTGATGAATTTTCTTAACTCTTATTTCACCAGGATGAATGACCCTATTCATCAAAATAACGGTTTTATCGATAAGTTTATGGGCGACGCTATTATGTCGCTCTTTGATCACCCCGACGGCACTTCCCAGCAAAAAGCGATGGATGCAGTGAATGCTGCCCTTGACTTGCGCAAAGCCCTCGTTATCTACAACGGCCACAGAAAAAACAGTAATTACGAAGCAATCAATATGGGCATTGGTATTCATTTTGGCCCCGTAATTATGGGAACAGTAGGTTCAGAAGATCGGATGGATACTACCGTTATCGGCGATAGTGTAAATATAGCGTCGAGACTTGAGGCACTGTGCCCTAAATATAAAGCGGACATCATTGTCAGCGCGCAGGTACTTAAAACCATTGGCTCAGGATACCCTTACAAAACTCGATTGCTTGACTGGGTTAGAGTCAAAGGGCGAAAGACACCTATTGAGATTTATGAAGTGCTTAGTCACCTTCCACAGGAAGAGCAAGAACGCAGACTTGCATCACAGTCTAAAATTGCAGCCGGTGTAGCCTGCCGTATAAATCAACAGTGGGACGATGCCATTTCTTTCTTTGAGGCGGCTATTGCGATGAGTCCAGATGATCCCCTTGCTCATCATCATTTGGATGTATGTCGAATCTATCGAAATCGAGACCTCGAGGACGATTGGGATGGCGCGTTAATTTATTAATCACTCGCTGATTTATTGCGCCTAACTAACGGAATTCGCTCCCAGATAGCTTAGCTTGCTGACGAATAAAGTTGATGGAGGGCGCGAAAAAAGCGGCGCCAGTCTCTGCACTTGTGAAATCTAACCAGCGATCATAATCACCTTCACCATTGCCATAAATTTGGCTGTGAAGCATCTGCTTGAAAGGTCGCGAACTAGCGCTACAGCTTACAAAAAATAACCCCTGACAGACCATGTCACCGTAGGGCATGCCCTGCTTAATCAGCCTTGGCACGTCACCATCTGGCGCTACACTGCTTGCTCTAACATTGTGAGAGGAAGGGGATTGTTCACTGCTTATCAAGTTATGCTCTTGGGTCGTGCCCATGACCTGCTCTCGCTGTCGATCAGACAGGCTGTTCCAGCGTCGCAGGTCATGCCGGTAACGTTGGATGTGAACATAACTACCGCCGCTAAAATCAGGGTCATCCTCTCCCACTATGCCCACTTGACGACGTTTCATGCCACGAGGGTTGTCGGCGCCGTAGAGAAAGCCATTAAGATCACGACCATCTAAATATCTAAACCCTCTAATCTGCTCAACAAGTTCTACGTGGATTCGCAGGAGATCCATAACTTCAATTCCCACGGCATGACAAATATCAAGACGGTCGGCGCGAATTTGAATGAAGAGATCGCACGGCATAGTAGGCGCACTTCTATCTTCACACTGCATATCAGGAAAAGGGGCGAGTTCTACGGGTATTAAGCCAGGGTACACCTCGGGCCAATAGCTCGTGCCGATTGCAATAACACCGGTCACCATCGCTTCGTAATGTTCGTTTTCGAAATGCTCAAAAATATCCAGTACTCGCGATAGTTTAGCGCGTACTGCTTCACTATCGTCGTCAATCACATTCAGTAATAAATACTGTGCGTGTAAGTTTGGCTCAGCGCAGATGCCTTTTTGTGGTTGTGTCATTGCCGCTCTTGTTGTTATTAACGCCTTGTTATGACGTTTCGCTAACGGCGTTCATACGCCATGATTTGCGTTGCGAATCTTTCTATAAATTGTAGCAACTACTTCAAGCTTAAAAACCTTTTCAAGCGAAGCTGCTTTTAATGAGCCTGGTTAATTACACCGCTCATAATTTACGCTAGTGTGCTTAATAGCCTGCCGCTTGTCCATCTTTTCGACTTTCAGAGGCACCAAAATATACCCCTTTTTGCTCATCCCATGCGATAGCTTGATAACCACCGAATGCCCCAACAACCCGCTGAAGCTTATGGCCCCGCTCCATTAGCTCACGCTGAACGGTTTCGCTGAAACCTGACTCTAAGCTTACATAGCCGCCGTCTGTCATCAATGCACCTGTTGGACTGCTTGAGCCGCTGTGAAGTATTCTTGGGGCGTCACCTGCCTCTTGCAGATTCATTCCAAAATCTAAAATATTCACAATGATTTGCGCATGCATCTGAGGCTGCGTGCCGCCCCCCATCACACCAAAGCTCATCACTGGTTTACCATTTCTCGTAACAAAGGCAGGAATGATGGTGTGAAAAGGTCGCTTGCCAGGGCGGTACTCATTAAAGTGCCCTTCTTCGAGGGTGAACATCTCGCCCCTGTTTTGCAGAATAAACCCTAGCCCCGGGGGCGTCATGCCCGAACCCATTCCGCGATAGTTGCTTTGAATTAACGACACCATGTTGCCATCTTTATCAGCAACAGTGAGGTAGATGGTATCGCCTTCGTAAATGCCTGCATCCACACGGTTTGCTGCGCGTTCGCTATTAATAAGCTTTTGGCGTTTAGCTGCATATTCTTTCGATATAAGCCAATCGACGGGAATCTCATTGAAGTCTGGGTCAGCGTAGAATTTAGCGCGATCTTCAAAGGCAAGCTTTTTCGCTTCAACAAAGGTATGAATATAGTCGGCTGAATTAAAGCCCATTCCTTCGATATCGTAGTGTTCTAAAACATTGAGGATTTGCAGTGCTGCTATACCTTGACCGTTGGGCGGCAGCTCCCATACATCGTAACCGCGATAATTAGCGGAAACCGGTTCAACCCACTCAGAGGTATGTGACGATAAATCCTGATATGACAAAAAGCCGCCTTGAGACTTCATGTAGGCATCGATAGTACGCGCGATATCGCCTTTGTAAAAAGCATCACGTCCTCCGGTTGCGATTTTTTCATACGTCACCGCCAGACCGGGGTTCCTAAAGATATCGCCTGTTTGCGGTACCTTCCCGTTAATCAGAAATGTTTCGGCAAAACCGTCGTAATGACCAATTCGCTCGTAATTCATTTGCCAGTAATAGGCGATAACTTCTGAAACAGGAAACCCTTCACGGGCGTATTTGATAGACGGCGTAAGCAACGCTGACATGGGCAGCTTGCCAAATTTTTCGTGTAGAGCAAACCAGCCATCTATCGCGCCAGGTACAGATACGGGCAACGGACCAAACTTTGGAATTTGATGTAAGCCACGCTCTGCAAAAACTGCTTTAGTAAGCTGTCTAGGTGAACGGCCCGAGGCGTTTAAGCCCACCAGCTTTTCTTCTTTTGCGTCCCATACTATGGCAAAAAGATCACCGCCAATACCGCTACCTGTGGGCTCCACAAGACCCAGCATTGCATTAGCAGCAATGGCTGCGTCCACCGCAGTGCCTCCTTGCTTTAAAATATCTAGCGCAACTTGGGTAGCTAATGGCTGACTCGTGGCTACCATGCCATTTTTAGCAATCACTTCTGAGCGACTTGCAAATGTATGCCCTGTAATTCTGTCATAACTTAGGCAATTGACACTAAATAGAATAAGCATCAATGGGAGAAGTCGCGCATTGGCTATCATAATGTTCCTTTCATCTCAAACGTTACATGGCATAAGTGTTCAGGCGTAACACTCTCTCTAGTGTAGCTTTATTGTCACATCACGCCTAGGCCCTTTTCTTTCACGGTTTTATTTTTGAACACGAGCAATATTAACGAAAAAAGCCCCGCAGTGCGGGGCTTAAACGAGGTAACAAGGCATTATTATTATTGTTTTATTTTGCCTAATCGAGACTTTCTTACGAACGGCTGCTAGTGAAGTCTGGGTATGCTTCCAAACCACATTCGCTCATGTCTACGCCGTCGAACTCTTCTTCTTCGCTCACACGTACACCCATAACCGCTTTAATCGCTAGCCATACAACTAGGCTTACTACGAAGACCCATCCAAAGATAGTCGCTGCGCCAATTAGCTGACCAGAAATGCTTGAACCATCGTTTGTGAAAGGAACAAGGATTAGACCTAGAAGACCAACAACACCGTGAACTGAGATAGCGCCCACTGGGTCGTCAATTTTTACTTTATCTAGTGCAACAATGCTAAGTACTACTAAAATACCACCTAGGCCGCCAAATAGCGTAGCTTGAAGTGGCGTCGGTGTAGATGGCTCTGCAGTAATTGCAACTAGACCAGCGAGTGCACCATTGAGTACCATCGTAAGGTCGGCTTTACCAAACAGAATGCGTGCAACAATAAGTGCAGCAATAGCACCACCAGCGGCGGCAGCGTTAGTGTTCATAAATACGATAGCCACCGAGTTTGCACTTTCAACCGTTGCCGTTGCTAGAACAGAACCACCGTTGAAGCCAAACCAACCCATCCATAGGATGAATGTGCCCAAGGTAGCAAGCGGTAAATTCGCACCAGGGATAGCATTTACTTTTCCGTCTGCTGTGTATTTACCTTTACGCGCACCGAGTACAAGTACACCAGCAAGAGCTGCTGCTGCGCCGGCCATATGAACAATACCAGAGCCTGCAAAGTCAGAGAAACCAAGGTCGCCAAGGGTATACATACCAAATACCGCTTCGCCGCCCCATGTCCAAGCACCTTCCATCGGATAGATGAAACCTGTCATAACGACAGAAAATGCAAGAAATGCCCAAAGCTTCATACGCTCAGCAACCGCACCAGATACGATAGACATCGCAGTAGCAACGAATACTACTTGGAAGAAGAAGTCAGCAGAAGGCGCGTAAGTAGCAGGCTCTTCAGCAACCCCCGTTGCACCATCAGACATGATGCCGCTTAGGAAAGGACCCCAATCGCCACCGCCATACATAATGCCGTAGCCGCAAACCATGTACATGGTGCATGCAATCGCAAAAAGCGCCACGTTTTTAGTGAGAATTTCTGTCGTGTTTTTCGCTCGAACAAGACCGGCTTCAAGCATCGCAAAACCTGCAGCCATCCACATAACTAACGCACCGCAGATTAGAAAATAAAAGGTATCTAGCGCATACCCAAGTTCAAAAGTGATTTCCATTATGGTTTTCTCCGCAAATATATCGTTGTGGCTTACAGCGCGTCGCTATCCAACTCACCAGTTCGAATACGAACGGCGTGTTCAAGGTCGTAAACAAACACCTTGCCGTCTCCAATTTTGCCTGTTTTGGCAGCGCCAACGATGGCTTCTACCAGGCGTTCTACTTGATCATCCTGAACCGCAATTTCCAGTTTGACTTTAGGTAGAAAATCCACCTGATATTCCGCTCCGCGGTAAAGCTCAGTGTGTCCTTTTTGACGTCCAAAGCCTTTCACTTCGGTCACGGTTAAGCCGTCGATACCGATTTCTGAAATGGCTTCACGAACATCATCTAGCTTGAATGGCTTGATGATCGCTGTGACTAGTTTCATGTGTTGCTCCCAGTTCGTTTTTATTAAGCTGTGAATTATGGTTGTGTTTCCAACTGTACAAAGACATACCAAGAGCCATGCCACAAATATTTTCATATGAAATTCAGACACATAAGATAAAAAGCATCACTTTAGAACAAAAATAACGCACAATATTGGTGCATCGCGATAAGAATGCCCCCGAATGAAGCGAAGGGAGGTTAGGTTGAGGTGAGGCGACGAATAAGTGCGATGAAATTAGAATGGAACTATTCGTTTCAGTGCATGGTCTTTTGTTTACTATGACGACTCACACCCCAACTTTTTTTGCGCCAGATAGGCTTAACGAGCACCATGCGGCTAGGAAAACCGCGTGGCGTCCCCTCGTAATATCAGCCTTGATGCATATTCTTGGCGTGGGGTTAGTTGTTATGCTTTCTCAGTTAAATATTGATAACCAAAAAGCCCGACAAAAAGTCGCTATGCCAACGCCTGAAATTAACGCGAGGCTGTACTATCCCCCTGAACCTCAGAGAGTGAACAAAGCCATGTCTCCTGACGCGACAGAGATGAAAAATGCCCTTGCTATTTCAGAAAACGCAGAGACGCCGACTATATTACCTGAAACACCGTATAAGCCTGATACTTCAGTGATTAGCAAAGAACCTGAGTTGAAAATAGAAGCACAACCTGAAAGGCTATCTCAGGAAAAAAAGATGGCTGAGTCTGAGCCCGCTTTAGACATACTTGAACAACCTAAAGTGTCAGCATCACCCACACTTTCAACAGATGCAAACAGGCGAGCAGGCTCGCTCAACTTGTCGGTGAAAGATGGCGCAGCACAATATTTTCGAGACTATCATAACAATCAAATTTCAGAAGATGCTGAGCGCGCCGCCGCGGCCTTTCAGCAAAGTAAAAATAGCCCTGAATTAAAGGGACCGAGTACGCTACAGCGCGAAGCGATTGAAAATAAACGCCCGTCCAAGCGCGTTGATTGCAGCGGCACCGCAAACAAAACGCTGGCAATATTAAGCGGCTTAACAGGTGGTACCTTAGAATGCACCAAAATGGGCAATCACAACCGTTTTATTGACGCTAGAGTGAATAAGCTCCCTGTAGAGGAAACGCAAAATTAGTCGTTAGTTATGACGCGTTGAGATAAATTCGATTGCGTAACGTTACTCGCTAAACCAATCTTTCGATATCTCAATATGCCCATTATGGGAGGCATTCACTGATAATAGGCATGACCGGGGCGCTTTGGATTGGTTGCGTAAGAACGAATCGAGAGTGAAGAAGCTGCCGTAACCGTGATCATACTTTCATCATGTTCTATTGTATCGTGTGCAAAAAGCCGTCTTATTTTTACGTATCGTGGAATGATGGGTTGCCAAAAGTCAGATGCGACACGTATTCTTTGCACATCGCATTTGCTATCTCATAGCGTTATGAGTGTAGACTGCGCAGACGTTATAACGACTAATAAATTAAAAGGAATATTACTGTGGCCGCTGCCAACTTACTTGCTCTATTAGACGACATTGCCACGTTAATGGACGACATAGCAACCATGTCAAAAGTCGCTGCGCAAAAAACCGCGGGCGTACTTGGCGACGATCTCGCTGTAAATGCCGACCAGGTTCAAGGCGTTAAAGCAGACCGCGAGCTGCCTGTGGTATGGGCAGTAGCAAAAGGCTCGCTTTTAAACAAGGCCATTTTGGTACCTGCTGCGCTCGCAATAAGTGCTTTCGTTCCCTCGCTTATTACAGTGCTACTTGTGTTAGGTGGGCTTTACCTGTGCTACGAAGGTGCAGAAAAGCTATTACATAAATATCTCCCCCATGAAGACGAAGAAAAAAATCGAGAAGCGAGACTTGAAGCGGTAAGTCATCAAGACGTGGATATGGTTGCTTTTGAGAAAGATAAAATTAAAGGCGCTATTCGCACTGACTTTATTCTGTCTGCTGAAATTATTGTTATTGCATTGGGCACAGTGACCGACGCGAGTCTAACCACCCAAATAGGTGTATTAGTCGCGTTAAGTCTAGCAATAACGCTTGGCGTATATGGGCTTGTAGCCGCGCTTGTAAAAATGGATGATGCAGGGCTCTACATGCTTCGAAAATCGTTAACAGGGTCTATGAATACTCTGCAGCGGTTTATTGGAAGGGCATTGTTAGTAGCCGCCCCCGCCTTAATGAAAACACTGGCGATAGTGGGTACTGTAGCTATGTTTTTAGTGGGTGGTGGCATACTGACCCATAGCATAGATTTCTTGCACGTTATCACTGACTGGTTTACCGGCCTTATTCCTGATGCGACGTTAGTGATGTCTATACTAGCCGATGGTGTGGTAGGTATTGCTGCCGGTGTGATTGTTGCGATCTCTGTTACATTAGCCTCTCAACTGAAAAACAAGAAGCGCTAGATATTCTGCATGTATGCATGCTCACTCAGAGTTACATAAACACGTTTATCAAGCTATTCGCGTAGTTGAATTTTCAATTACGCGAACTTTCCCCAGCGCCATTAGTCATTTTGACCACTTAAATTTCAATTCCACTATTTTTTAGCATTTCAATAGTTCGCAAGTTCACGCGCGCCCTTTCCGAATAAACAAAATGTCTTTAATTTCAGATGCTTAACGTATTTTACAAAACTGGCACATCCCTCGCTATAAACTAATTGTTAATTGATAACGACTTATTATCGAAACCTTTAGCAATATGATAGCTGCCACGCAGTATGTCCCAGTGCAGTGTCTAACATAACTTTTTAGGAGATTACTATGTTTATCGGTCGCAAAACTTTCACTGCACTTTCTTTCGTTGCTGGCGTGCTAAGTACACAAGCATTTGCTGATGACTCTCAAAACAACATTGCTTTGCATACTGACTTTATGGTTCAAAACGCCATGACAGAGGTAAAGCAGGAATTAGCGCTTAGTGTAACGTACGACGTGCTTACCGCTAGCCATACATTCGAGCCAGAGGTAGAGCACGCCGAAACCTTGGTAGCAGAAATTACGATAACGCCGATAGAGCCGGTGAACTCAGACGATAACGACGCATAAGGAGATTGCACATGTTAACTGCCGCTACACTTTTTATGGTAGTACTCGGCCCTGTTATCGCGTTTTTAGTGAGTGCGCTAGTCTTTTCAACTGCGCGCACGTTTCTTCAAAAAAGTCACTGAAACCGCAATAAAAAATAAATAGGTGCTTGGTTAACTCATTTATCTGATTTGCCTTCCCTGGGCCTTGGCTCCAGAGGGAGATAGAAAGCACAGAGTTTATGTCTGAAGTAATTGTGTTTTCTATCTTCTTACTGGAGTTTTTTTATCCAAATATTTTTTCCCACCAGCTTTTTTCTTTCGTGTTGCCATCTTTATCGACCGGCCGGCCTGAACAGTCTTGTTGAGGCGGAGGGAGAACATCTAAAATAGCAGGCACACTCAAACTTCCTGCACATCCAGCAACAACTACTGCACCGGTTTTAGCATCAAAATGCGCTATGCCAAGCCCTTTAGGAAAACGTCTAGATAGTGACTTTGGTGATTGAGATTTCATATAGTTTACGAAGACCGGAAGTGCGCCTCCTGCACCCGTTAAGTTTACTGGCTTATTATCATCATTACCTACCCAAACTGTGACCACGTTATTTCTATCAAACCCGCTGAACCAGCTATCTCGATAGTCGTCAGTGGTGCCAGTTTTACCCGCCATATTTACGTTTCCGAAGTTCCAGCCTATGCGTTTTGCCGTTCCTTCCGTAGTCACTTTATAAAGTGCATAATTGAGCAAATAGGTTGCCGCCTCATCTGCGCGCTGTGCATAGAACTCTGCTTTTTTCCACAGCAATGCGTTGTCATTGGTCACCACCGAAGTCACGGTATGAAGAGGAATATAGCGGCCATCATTTGACAGCGTTTGGTACATTTGATTGGTGTTAAATGGCGTTAGCTCAAACGCGCCAAGAGTTATCGATGGCACCTTATCAACTGGCGTGGTTATACCCAAACGCTCAATCGTATCAGCCAAAGCATCAAGCCCTACCTGCATGCCTAGATTGACCGTAGGAACGTTGAGAGATTCGACCAGCCCTTGAAGTAAAGGTACTTGCCCTCTGAACTCCTTGTCGTAGTTTTGAGGCGACCACGTTGTCCCATTTTTACTTTCAAGGGTAATGGGCTCATCTTTAAGTGGCGTTGCCAGATTGAACTGCGTTGGATCTTCTAGTGCAGTCAAATACACTGCTGGCTTTATCAACGAGCCAATAGGACGTTTTGCATCAAGCGCGCGGTTAAAGCCTTTAAACTCAAAATCTTTTCCACCGACAATGGCGCGTACTTCACCACTTGCACTGTTTGTAACAACCATGGCGCCTTGCAATGGTACTTTCCTATCTTTTTGTAAGCCATCTAAGGTGGTCGACAGTGCTTTTTCAGCTCGTCGCTGTGCCACAATATCAAGTGTTGTAAACACTTTAACGCCGGAATCTCTTAGGCTTGGTTCTGCCAAGATTTCGTTTAACTCGCGGCGAACCTGCTCCATAAATGCAGGGTGTTTACCGCTCGCTAAGCTTGCGCCACTGGCTAATCCTAACGGCATACTGACGTAGCGTTCGTATTCATCTCGATTAATTTCGTTCTCGTCAAACAACATACGCAATACGAGATCGCGGCGCTCCTTGGTACGCTCTGGATATTTGCGCGGGTTGTAATAAGACGGCCCCTTGATAATGGCTACTAGCGTTGCAATTTCTACCGTACTTAATTCATTTGCAGGTCTGTCAAAGTAAAAGTAACTGGCAAGCCCAAAGCCATGGACTGCCATATCGCCATTTTGCCCCAGAAACACTTCATTCAAATACGCTTCAATAATTTCTGACTTGCTGTAACGCGCGTCAATAATAACCGCCATAATGGCTTCTTTGGCTTTGCGAACAATGGAACGCTCGCGGGTTAAAAACATATTTTTAACCAGCTGTTGCGTGAGTGTGCTGCCACCTTGAACCGTTCTGCCCGCGGCAATGTTCGCCATAAGAGCCCGCAAAATAGAAAGCGGCGCAACACCGTGATGGTTGTAGAAATTACGGTCTTCAACCAAGGTCAAGGCTTTGGGCAGCATTTCAGGTATAGAATCTAACTTAACCAACATGCGGTCTTCTTGCGAGCCGCTTGTCATGCGCGTAACGAGCCAAGGTTCTAGTTTTACCGCGCCATAAGGGCGACCTTGAGTCTTGTCGTATATTTCACCTATGCGCGGGCCTTCCCATGTAATAACTAGATGGCGTAATGGCTCAGCGCCCTCAGGAAATTGAAAGCCACGGCGCTGCACATTGAGCACCTTATTCTGATAACTGTATTCACCACTGCTATCGGCAAAAGTCACTTTGCGGTAGCCAAGCAAATTTAACTCATCAATAACTTCTTGCGGGGTGATTTCTTCACCTTTGCTTATCTCTAAAGGTCGAGCAAATATCTGTGCAGGCACTTCCCACTTATTTCCTGAGAAGGCATGTTTAATTTGCGCATCAAGATAAAAAGCATAAGCGCCAAGCACCACTAGCCCAATCAGACACACACGCCAGAACAGGGTGAAAACCCACGAACGTTTGGCTGAGCTTTTATCCTTTGTGGATGTTTTCGATGCTTTGCTGTTTGAAGATGTACTGTCTTTAGTCTGTCTTTTTGCCACGTGAAAACGCCATGAAGATCATTGAAATGACATCGCACTCATTGCGATATTGATTAACGCGCGCCTTTGAAAACGTCGTTTTTGATAGCGTAAACATTACCACTGAGGCCGCTTCTCAACAACTGTTTCCATTTAGGCACACTGCAAACCCTACTCATTTAAAAAGAGTGCCCATCATAAAAGCCGTGTACCGGAAATGAATTTTACTCGCGTTTCGCGGTCACAATGCGATAGCATGCAGGCAAGTAACACAGGAACCGTACTATGCGCTTAGCTTCATTTCAGTCTTCTTTTCTATCAACATTCTCACTTAGAGATGGCTTGTTGCGTACATCATTAGCACTTCTTTTCTCAGGCGCCTTAGTGAGTAACGCTTCTGCAAATGAACAATTTGCTAGTTGTACCGCTGCGCTTGCCGACAAGGCTAAACAAGAAGGCGTCAGTCAGCAAATTATTGACGATGTGTTTCCCCGTCTTATTCATCAAGACAGAGTCATTGAGCTAGACAGAAGTCAGCCCGAATTTGTTCAAACCTTCCCAGGTTATTTCAGTAAGCGAGTGACGGACTGGCGCACTGAAAAAGGTAAAGAAATGTACGCTAAACATGAAAAGCTACTTCATGAACTAAGCGATAAATATGGTGTGCCACCCCACTACCTTCTTGCCTTTTGGGGCCTAGAAACCAATTTCGGGTCGTATAAAGGAAAGATGCCAGTACTTGATTCACTGGCTACACTTGCTTGCGACAAACGCAGAAGTAAATACTTTACGCAAGAGTTTCTCGTTGCCGTCAAACTTATGGAAAGAGAGAAACTACAAAAAGAAGATATGATTGGCTCTTGGGCGGGTGCTATGGGCCACACTCAGTTTATGCCTTCTGCGTATACGCATTATGCCATTGATGGCGATGGTGACGGCCAAATAAACCTGTGGGCAAGCGAAGAAGATGCGCTGTCGTCGGCAGCTAATTTCTTAGCAAGCTTGGGTTGGGAGAGAAGTTTTCGCTGGGGCCGCGAAGTGCAGCTGCCAGAGAACTTTGATTATCAGGAGTCGGGATATAAAAATAGGAAGCCCCTTAGTGAGTGGAGCGCCCAAGGCGTGAAAAAAGCTGATGGCAGCGAACTCGGTGAAGGCGATACCACGGCATACGTAATTGTTCCCGCGGGGCATAATGGCCCAGCATTTATTGCCTACCAGAATTTTCGTGTGATCATGCGCTGGAACAATTCTGAGTTTTATGCCATAGCCGTTGGCGTGCTTGCCGACCGTATATCTGGTGCTACTGGTATCAAAGCTACATTGCCTGACCTTCCGGCATACAACCGCAAAGATATTATTGCCCTGCAAAGCAAGCTCAATGACTTAGGTTTTGATGTGGGTAACCCCGATGGCATTATAGGCCCCGCCACACGTGAAGGTATTCGCAACTATCAAATTAGCAACAAGATGATTGCTGATGGATTTCCAGGGCTTGAAGTGATGGCGGCGTTAGATATCTCGATTGAAAACGGCACAACATCGCAATCCTAATGAAGATATGCCGCCATTGAAGTGCATAACACTGGCGGCATTTACTGACAAAAACGGTGCATATAAGCGTATCGGTTAAGGGAGATACTCGAACGTCAGACTTGAAAAGTAAGTTTCAAAGTCTGCGGCAGAGCTATTGGTTAACGGTACGCCCCAAACAGTATTTAACATTACCGGCCCTTTGGTATCGAGTTTAAACGTCGCCTTGCCGTCTTTATCAGTCGTCAAGGCTTGCGACTGGGCCTTGTGATCTGCAAGTGATAATGCATCAATCAGTGCGTTGCTAAGTGGTTTCCCTTTAAATAATACCTGAACAGACAGTGTATTATCGTCCAGCTTATAAGGGTGATTCAGCGGGACTATTTCTAATGTATGGCCAATAGGTTTTAATACATTATCCGTAATGGTGTCACCCACCTGAACAATGGTTTTCGCTTTTCTAGAGTAGAGCTCCTCGCCCGCAATATCGTTTTGACCTCTCGACTCGCGATACGCCAATATTTCGCCTAAACCTTCGTCTTTTGCGTATTGGTTAAACTTCTTCGCGTCTAATACGCTTGTAGCATGATAGCTTTCAAACCCTATTACGTGACTACCGGGAGCTAGCTCAGCGGTTTTTGCCATACCAGGAAGCAGTTCCGTTCTAGGCACCACACTTGCCCCCATATCTGTAACACCGTCTGACGAATAAGTTCGTAGAGCCACAATTTTATTCCAGGTAAGATTCCAATGAGAGGTATCTTCCTTGTGACCTACTTTAAACTGCAGGGCAATCGAGCTGGGAGTTTCCGTATGGTAATTAGTAGGCGCTAGCCAGAAATCATGCGCTTGGGCGCTAAGGGATGTCATAAAAAAAAGAGCGACAGTACAGAATCTGTTTGATTTCATGGCTTCACGTTTCCTCGGAAAATGTTAACACTATAAATACAAACTTAACGTAATTCTGGATTTCTGACCACTCACATCGCAATTTATCAATATGCAGCCCTATTTATATCTAATAGACAGTAAGCTCAGGTTATAACCTTGTTTCTAATCCGGTAAATCCCAGTTGTGTTTTGGATAACGGCCTTTCATTTCTTTTTGAATTTCTTTGAAGCTGCCTTGCCAAAACATGCCTAGATCGCTTGTGGTTTGCAAAGGCCTTCCTGCCGGTGACAGTAATTCACACACCACGGTTATTCTACCCGCTGCAAGTGTTATTGGCGCACGCTGCGGATACATTTCCTGTAACCTTACAGACAACACCACATCGCCGTTGTCGCGATAGTCCAGAGGAACCTTTCTTCCAGAAGCGACGGTTAAATGTGTAGGCAAAAGCGTTGCCAACGCATCCTGTTGAGGCCACGACAAACCATTATTCAAAGCGGTTTTCCACGGTAACTGCTGCAGCGACTTAATATTTTTACAGTTTTTCAATGACGGTTTTAAGCTGTCTCTCGCCTTATACACCAACTCACTTAAGGAAGATGGCCATGGTACGGGCTCATTAAATGCCTTTTCCTGAGGCAAATTGAGCTTAGCGGCTAATTCTACCCGTCGCCACCACTGCCAGTCGGACTGGGAGAGAGGCCACGCCGAAAGCGGCAAGGCTTCAAGATAGGTAAACCACCCGTCGGTGAAAGCATCATCCCAAAAGTCACGATCCCGTGCTTTTTCTTGCCCTGACACGGGTAGACTACTCAACGTTATCGCAAAAAAACCTGTCATTCGCCGCGCTTCCATCTGGCCTGTGTCACTATTGAGCGTCACACTGCGCTTCTCACTGAATGCATTGGAAAACGCTACACGCAGCCAGCTTTCTGGTACCGGCTGCGCTAGGCGAACCGTTACCGTACTTTTTATTAGTTGACCATCAAGTACTGCCAGCCAGGGCGTACTTTCACCTTCTCCTTTGACAAAATTAGAACCGTTTGACGCAGTAAGCTCAGCGCCTTTGCCACTTGCCAGTTTATATTCAAGCAAATCCGAAGCACGCTTACCCGCTGTAGATGCACTGCCGCTACCTGAGGCTTTTTTTGCGCTACCGTTATTCGACGGCAACGACGTTCGCAGGTATCCCACCTGCATAGGAAAAGCGATAGCAATACATAAACCAAGCGCACGCTCATCCAGTAGATTTACGTCAGCACTACGCACTTGAATATCTGTATCTTCACTGTTTACGTATTGTAAATAGCGAGAGGCCTGATGCAGCAGTTGGCTACGTGTATTACCGCTCGCATGAAGTAATGTGTCTATCACACGTGCCGAACCGCTTGTGCTTATATTGCTTTCACTCAATGCAACGACAAAAATGGCAGCCTGTTTTAATGCGTTATTCTCTTCAATTGAAAGCCCATCGAAACCTGTTTTAACTGTTAATAGCAGGTGTGCTAAGTGAGGCTGACACGGCAATGTCGCGAGCGAACGGCCATAAGCGGTAACATTGATATTTCCGGCCATGAGGGGAGCGTAAGATCCGCCGTCCTTTGACCCATCCGTCGTACTTGTAATTGCATTTAGGCGGCTGAGTTTACTATGAGCCGTGCGCCGCTGTGCAAGGGAAGGCCTGGTTAATAATGCAAGCGTGTCGGGCGTACTTCCCCACGCATAGGTGTCGAGTAAAAAGCTGCTCAAATCTTCTTTTTCTATTTGAGCGGCACTATGTTTTGCTAATCGCTCAAAACTGCTTCTAGTACACAAGCGATAGCAAGTTCCAGCCGCTACGCGCCCTGCCCGCCCTGCTCTTTGCACCGCAGAAGCCTGAGAAATGCGCTGCTGCGTGAGCGCTGTGATATCGCTAGATGGGTGATACTGCGCACTGTTTTCCCAAAGGCTATCAATGACCACCGTCACTCCATCTATGGTTAAACTTGTCTCAGCAATATTGGTAGATAAAATGATTTTACGCCGACCTGCTGCGTCTGGAGAGATCGCCCCTTGTTGCGCAGATTTGCTCAGCGCGCCGTAAAGCATATGAAGGGCGATATCGGCACTGTCAGCTAAAGGTTTTATGTCCCGCGCTACAGCGTTAATGCTCCCTCGCCCTGGCAGAAATACCAAAATATCACCTTGGTGCTCACTAACAGCCTGCTTAATCACACTGCCAACTTTGGAAACGAGTTCATAAGCAGAGACATCTTGCGTATAGCGAATATCTACAGGAAACATCCGTCCTTCTGTATTGAGATTTACCACGGGCAATGCGCTGTATTCGGAAAGCAGTTTGTTAAGCGGTTCTACATCTAACGTTGCCGACATGATGATTAGCCGAAGGTCGTCGCGCAGTCCTGCCTGCACCTCAAGAGCTAATGCTAAACCAAAGTCACTGTGAATACTGCGTTCGTGAAATTCATCAAATACAATTGCAGCTACGCCATCTAACTCAGGGTCTTGCTGAATCATTCTGCTCAGCACCCCTTCAGTGATAATCTCTAGTTTGGTTGAAGGCGATGTTTTCGACTCGCCTTTGATACGATAACCCACCGTTTCCCCCACAGGTTCCTTAAGTTGTCTGGCCAAATAATCGGCAAGGCTTCTCACAACAACCCGGCGGGGCTGCATAAGCAAGATTTTTCCTTCGAGCGGAGAATGCATTAACGACAAAGGAAGCACAGTCGATTTACCTGCGCCAGGTGGTGCCCCGATAATGACGTTATTATCATCAATCGCATTTTGTAGCGGTGTTGCAAGTTCATAAGCGGGTAAATGAGAAAACGGCTGTAACATAAGAGGCAAAAAGATATCGTAAGCTAATGTCGATAGTGTACCCGATAAGCCCTATCATGTGTGTTAGAACTCAATAATTGAGGCGTGATAAGTACGCCCTAATACGTTTATATTGTTTACACGTAAGAGGAATCAATAAAAAATATTGGCTATTGCCATGAAACGGTTTCATACGAGACACTGGTGTAAAAATGCATATTAGGGGGTAAAGCTATGCGATGTTTTATTGGATTAGATCTTAGCACTACAGAAAAGCTGGCCCTTGATAGCTGGCGTCAGCAAGCCTTACCTGAAGTTATGCCAAGACAATGGACAAGAGCTGCCGCTCCAATATCCCGAAAATCTTCAAAGCATCAACAAGTTCATCAAGGTTCTTCCCTACCCTACGCGGTGCCAGCAGCTAACTTTCACATGACGCTGAGCTTTCTAGGCGAAATAGGCCATCGACAGCATGAATCGCTTATTTATGAACTCGACCACCTCGTGAGCGAGCCTTTTTCTCTAACCCTTGATACAACCGGGTTATGGAACGGCCCTAAAATTCTATTCGCGGCTCCCAGCGATAAACCCAAAGCACTAATGGAACTCGCTAAACTATCTCGTAAAGCGGCGCGAAAAGCGGCCATCGAGGTAGAAGGTAAAGAATATAAACCTCACGTTACCATCGCTAGAAAAGCCACATCAACGTTGCCCCTTCCACTATATAGCCCACATGTAGATATGCATGTGTCTGCCTTTCACTTATTCGAATCAGTATCTACGCCACAGGGAGTGACTTATCCAATTCGCCAGTCGTGGTCTTTAAAACATAACATGTCTGTTAGAGAGAAATTACGCAGAGGGATAACTGATGAATGAACAAAAACGTTTGCTCCACAGTTAGTAATTATGACTTATGCCAATTTAAGCTGGGTTAAAAAAGCCTATCACCTTTACAACGCGCTGCGGCACGGGTAAAAAGAGGACCTGTTTTTTAATTCATTCTGCCTTCATGCAACAAACATTTAGATTAGTTATAGACTGCCCCGACCAAATTGGGTTGGTTGCCAGCGTTTCGCAATTTTTAGCAGACCACAATGCCACCATTGTCGAAGCGAACCATCACACCGATTTACAGACAGGTCGCTTTTTCATGCGTCATGAAATTAGTACCGACTCGCTAAAATTAGACCATAAAAGCTTTGTGGAAGAGTTCACTCCCCTTGCCAATGAATATCAAATGAATTGGAAACTGAGTGATTCAAACAAAAAGCAACGCGTGGCTCTACTGGCCAGCCTTGAGTCTCACTGTTTAGTTGACCTGCTGCACCGCTGGCATACAGGCGAACTACACTGTGATATTCCCGTAATTATTGGTAACCACCCGCAAATGAAGCAATTTGCAGACTGGTACAAGGTGCCTTTTCACTGGGTAGACTTTAAAGCGCTCGGCAAAGAAGCGGCATTTGCGCAAATCACAACCTTACTGCAAGAGTACAAGATTGATTTGACCGTGCTTGCCCGCTTCATGCAGATTTTGCCTGATACGCTGTGCCAAGAGTTGCAAGGTAAAGCCATAAATATTCACCACAGTTTCTTGCCGAGCTTTGCCGGCGCTAAGCCTTATCAACAAGCCTATGATCGCGGCGTAAAGTTAATTGGCGCGACCTGTCATTACGTTACTAAAGACTTAGACGAAGGCCCTATCATTGAACAAAGCGTTAAGCGTATTAGTCACAGCGACAGCGCCGCTGACATGGTACGCAAGGGTAAAGATTGTGAAGTTACCGCATTGGCTCACGGCGTGCGCTACCATCTAGAAGACCGCGTCATCATTCACCGAAACAAAACCGTGGTATTTGCATAACAATGTACTAATTCATGACCTCAATCAATACCCAACGCAATGCGTTTTTATAAGCTAGGAGTATGGGTAGTTAAACGATGACTGTCATGATAAAAGTTTTGAAGTGGATAATGGTCAGTGGTGTTTTACTTTTTATACTGGGACACTACATCATCAGCTATTCTGGCCTTCCCGAAACAATGGGGGTTAAGGGCATTTATCTTGGTGCGTTCTGCATGGCCATTGGACTTGCCATGTCGCTACCTACAAAAATGTACTTAACCTTTCTTTTCGTAACGCGTGAAAATCGTTTACGTACGCATACTAAAAAGCACTAGCGCTACTACACAGCACTTACGCGTATCGCTTTTCTAAGTCGTAGGTAGTACCACATATTAGAGGCTGCAAATAGCGCCTCAGTAATAGCTAGCCCCCAGGTTTGCGTAATTATGCCGTACGCGGTGAAGTTGATAGAGCCAACAATCATACACACACGAAGACCCGCTTCTTTGCAGTGAAGCTCACCAAATCGGTAAGCCATAAAAGTTAACACAGGCATAGCTTCAACTAACGAGGTTTTACCGGTTAGGTTATTCACCGTCAGTACAATAACCATCATGCTGATTAATGTGATATAGGTTGCCACAGGAGAAAGTAGCTTTTGGTTAATTAGCCTATAACTAGTACTCAGCCCTGCCACCGTAATAACAACGGCTCCTCCCCACGCTTGCTCGAAAACCAAAAGTGAGCCAATAGCAATACATAGCCCTAAATTCAGTAGCAATAATTTACGTTCAGTATTCGACCAAAAAGAGGCCAAAGCAAAAGCGACAGGAAACGCGTGAAGTAGAATTTCGAACATAGTGAGCACGTTAAAATATAAAAGGTTGAAGGGTTGCTGAAGTCAGCATTTGAAAACGCGCGCAGTGTAAATTCCATACAGCATAAAACCAATCAAAATTTGACCCATTTCGATGAATTGCATATCAGCGCGATTTCTCTTCAAACCGCTGTACTGCAAGGAATTACGTTAAAGAGCATTTAACTTATTTTTACATTATCTTAAGATGATAAGCGTCAAAAACGTATAGATAAAAACAGACAGGAAAACTCATGGGTAAATTTAAATCATCACTTACCGCTATGGCGGTTGTGGTTGCACTGGGTGCATGTTCAGAACAAAAAGCACCTGAGACCACCAGCGCAGATGCACAACCTACAACAGCATCTCAGCAAGCACAGTTTGATAATGTGCTACTTCAAGAATTTAAAGGCCCGTATGGCGGCGTGCCAGCTTTCAATAAAATGAATCTAGAAGATTTGAAACCTGCGCTAGAAAAAGCCATGGAATTGAATCTTAAAGAAATCGAAGCTATCGCGAACAACGAAGCACCACCAACATTTGATAACGTTATTGTAGAGAAGGAGCGCGCAGGCGCTGAGCTTCGCCGCGTGTTTACTTACTACGGTATTTGGAGCTCTAACAAATCTAGCCCTGAATTCCGCGAGATTCAGGCAGAAATGTCACCTAAGATGTCGGCATTCTTCACTCAAATCACGCAAAATGAAAAACTCTTTGAAAGAGTAAAAGCGGTATACGAGTCTGATGAACTGAAGTCACTTACGCCAGAAGAACAGCGTATTACGTGGATGACGTACAATAGCTTTGCTCGAAATGGCGCAACCCTTGATAGCGAAGCAAAGAAACGCTACGCAGAAATAAACGAAGAACTTGCTACGCTGCACACTAAGTTTTCAAACAACGTTCTTGCCGACGAAGAAAACTATGTGACTTACATTACTGAAGACCAGTTGGATGGCTTGCCTGCGTCTTTTGTGAAAGCAGCAAAGGCTGCCGCTGAGTCTCGCGGTGAAGAAGGCAAATACGCCATTACTAACACCCGCTCGTCGATGGATCCATTCTTAACCTACTCCACAAATAGAGAGCTTCGCGAGAAAGTTTGGCGTACCTACTATAATCGCGGTGACAATGCAGACGAGTTTGATAATAACGACATTATCAAGCGTATCCTAACCCTCCGTGATGAGCGCGTTGAACTATTAGGTTACGAAAATTACGCTCAGTGGCGTTTAGAAGATCGCATGGCGAAGAACCCAGAAAATGCCATGGATCTCATGATGAAAGTATGGCCTGCGGCCATTGCTCGCGTTGAAGAAGAAGTGGCTGATATGCAGGCCATTGCGGATAAAGAAGGTGCCAATATCACTATTGAGCCTTGGGATTACCGCTTCTATGCAGAAAAAGTACGTCAGGCAAAATATGACCTCGACTCAAATGAAGTAAAGCAATATTTGCAGCTTGATAAACTTCGCGAAGCGATGTTCTACGTTGCGGGACGCCTGTTTAACTTTAACTTCACTCCGGTTGAAGAAGGCAAAGTGCCGGTTTTCCATGAAGACGTGAAGGTTTGGGAAGTAACAGATAAAGACAGCGGTGAACACATTGGTCTTTGGTACCTTGACCCATTCTCACGCCAAGGTAAGCGTTCAGGCGCTTGGGCAACGACCTACCGCTCTTACACCACGTTCGATGGCAAGAAAACCGTATTGTCTTCTAACAACTCGAACTTCGTCAAAGGGGCAGATGGCGAAGCTACGCTTATTTCGTGGGACGATGCTGAAACCTACTTCCATGAGTTTGGTCACGCGCTACACTTCTTAGCGTCTGACGTAGAATACCCATCTTCTCACTCGGGCGTGCGCGACTATACTGAGTTTCAGTCGCAGTTGCTAGAGCGCTGGTTAACCACCGATGAAGTTATTAATAACTACCTGGTACACCACGAAACTGGCGAGCCGATCCCTGCCGAATTGGTTGAGAAAATTAAAAAGGCTTCAACCTTTAATGAAGGGTTCAAGACGACAGAATACATGGCCTCTGCAATCATGGATCTGAAGTATCACACTACCGACCCTAGCAAGATTGACCCTGATACCTTTGAAAGTGAAGAGCTTAAAAAGCTAGACATGCCAGAAGAAATCGTTATGCGTCACCGCTCTCCACACTTCGGACACGTTTTCTCAGGCGAAGGTTATGCAGCAGCCTACTATGGCTATATGTGGGCAGAGGTTTTGACTGCTGATGCGGCAGAAGCCTTTATGGAAGCACCTGGCGGCTTCTACGATAAAGAAGTAGGCGACCGCTTAGTGAAATATTTATTCGCTGTACGCAACGCGATGGACCCAGCAGAAGCGTACCGAAAATTCCGTGGGCGCGATGCGAAGGTAGACGCGTTAATGCGTGACCGTGGTTTCCCGATCCCAAAAGAAGCCAAAGAATAAACACTATTGCTTTTAGGTTGTAGTTGAAATTATTCAACACACAGTAACAAAACCGGCCTTCCGTTTAATTTATTAAACCGAAGGCCTTTTTATTTGCTTTACGTGCTAAAGCACACATCTTTTCATTGACCTTCTGGTCAGTTGTCATTCACAATCTTACCGCGCCCATTACTACCAAAAAGTATAAACTTTGCCGGTAAGAGGCCGATAACGTGTTTGGCCAAAAGAATAATAATACTAGCGCTAAATTTATATCGCCGTACTGCGTCGTAGTAACGACCGGTATTAGACGTCGTTGTGCCTGCAATGCCACGTCATCTTTTATTCATAGTTTCAGCATTAACTTACGTGGTCGAAAGTCATGACTTTCAGTATAAAACAAAAACTCATTATTTCTCTTATGGTGGCAGTGCTTGCGGCTGCCGTACTCGTCGGTTCAATTAGCCAGTGGATTGCCCGCGATCTCGTCAAAGAAAGCATGGAAGAGTTACAGCTTCCCTCACTTCTCAAACAAGTTGGCAATCGTGTTGATAGAGAAGCGAGCGTGATGCTAACTGTCGCCCACAGCATCGCGTCAAATCCAGATATTCTTGCATGGTCAACAGCAGGTGCCGACAGCGCTGGTGAACGTCGCCTTCTTGGCTACTTGAACAATATTGTTGAATTTAACGATTTAACCGTGGCCTCATTTGTCGATAGAACAACGTACAAATATTGGAATCAAGAGGGCTTTTTACGGGTTCTTGAAAATGATGAATTCGACGGATGGTTTTTTGCCTATAAAGACAGCGGTGAGCCTATTTCTTTAAGCCTGTATAACGAACCAGGTCAGGGCTATCGCCTGTTTGCGAACTATCAGCAAGTTAACGGCAGAGGCATGTCGGGCGTTGCTAAATCCGTTGATGAATTATTAGGGATCATTAATGCCGTAAAAATTGCGCAAACCGGTTTTGTTTTCTTGGTTGACGGCAGCGGCACAATCATAGCACATCCAAATACGGCGTTGCTGGGTAAAGCTAAGCTTGCGTCAATTAGCGATTCAACTACTGCTGGAAAACTTCTCAATCGCCAAGGCTTTGCTATGGCCACCAGCGACTCGAAGGGTGACACCCAGCTGTTTGCAAGTACCTATGTAGATAAAGCAGGCTGGTATGTTGTTGCTCAAGTGCCAGAGCATGAGCTTTATGCGTCACTGAACGCCGGCAGTCGCCAAATCATTGTGTGGGCGTTAGCGATTGCGGGGGCGTTCGCGCTTATCGGAATTTGGCTAGCAGGCACATTAACCAAGCCTCTAGAATCGCTTGCTGATGTATTTCAGCAGCTTGGACAAGGTCAAGGTGACTTGCGTTCTCGCATTCCCACACCAGAACAAAAAGAAATTGCGCGCTTGGTGGAAGGGTTTAATAACTTTATAGATCATCTTCACGGCACCATATCCCAGGTAGCGAAAACGAGTCATGCACTTAAAACGTCAGCGCAAGATGTGGCCAAGCAATCCCATCAAACTGAACGTTCAACGAAAAGTCAGCGCGATCAAACTCTGCAGGCCGCAGCAGCGCTAACCGAGATGGGCAGCACGGTTAACGAGGTCGCGCAATCGGCCACCCTTGCAGCACAAAATGCTAACTTGGCGACGACTAATTCGGCGCAAGGAAGAGAAATCACCCAACGCGCCGTACATGCAATACAGGGTTTGTCAGAGCAAATACAAGATGTTTCCCACGTTATTCAGTCACTTGACGAACATACAGCGGCTATTGGCGGTATCTTGGATACTATTCGAGGTATCTCAGAGCAAACTAATTTGTTGGCGCTTAATGCAGCTATTGAAGCTGCGCGCGCTGGAGATCACGGCAGAGGTTTTTCTGTTGTGGCTGACGAAGTTCGAACCCTGGCTCAGCGGGCTGCTCAAGCCACAGATGAAATTCAGGTGAAGATTGACAAATTTCAACAGGACTCAAAGTCAGCCGTTTCACAGATGGAATCTAGCCGAGCACGCACAACCGATGTCGTTACTGCCACTACCGAAATTGATGCACTGCTGCAAAGCATCGCTCAAGAAATTGCACATATAAACGATGTCAACACGCAAGTGGCAACCGCGACCGAAGAACAAGCAACCGTGGTTGAAGATATCAGTCGAAATATTAACGATATTAGTGCGTCGAGTGAAGAAACACTCAATGCTACGCAAATTTTAGTGAACGTGAGCGATAAGCTTGATGAGTTAGCGCAGGAGCTATCCGCTGAGGTGAGTCGTTTCAAGCTATAGCTGATATGCGTCGCGATATGAAATCAAATTAAGCAGAGTAGGACGCGCGCTCGACACAGGCTGTAGCAGACGAGCGCGTTACTCATCGCTATTAGAAATAGCGATACAGTTTGTTTAAGCCCTTTATTTAGCTACAACCTGAGCGCTTGACAATGACGCCTTACGCCCCTCTGTAGCTTCCTCACTGAACCAGTAGAGGCCTTGCCCATCGACACACACGCCCTCAACTTGCTTGTATTCATCTAAAGGCCAAATATCAAGAAGCAGAAACTCTGTTGAAACTTGCGCCAAAAAGGTAGCAAAATTGCCGAAAGGATCTGACTTATAGCCGGTTATCACAAATCGCTGCTGAAGTTCGTCAAAATCTACACCCGTCACCACACCAGGTAATCCCTCGATAGATGCAAAAGGACGCAACTTCTGAATGAGCTCTGCCTCATTAACGTGATAAATATGCGTTATCCCTGTGCGCCAGCTTTTGGAAAATAGAAGTAGCTTGTTATTAAGCTTGACCATGGCCTCTGAGTCGAAATCATGAGCGTAAGGGATATTATTGTCAGTGTTGTTGTCTGCATATTTTAACGTAATTGTTTTAATATCATTCACGTTGCTGCGATTCACTTTATGAATTTCGACCTGCTCTCTTTTACCCTTATTATTCCCAACGTCAGCGATATAATAAAAATCCGGATCTGCAGTAATGGCCTCCCAATCTTTATTGGTAAGCGCTAGCCGCGTACGCTTTGTTATTTCGCCTTGGTAATTGACATGAAATATGAGTGGGGCATTGCCCGAGTCGTTCAGTGAAACCATACCTTCTTCTTCGCAGAACAAACCTGAAGTTTCTGCAAGCTCATCAGGTAACGTTACCATGGTATTAATTTTCAACGATGCGGAAGGCGTTGAATAATTTACGGCACAGGCTGTACTCAGCATGAGTGCTAACGATAAAACCACAAACCTATATAATCTGCTCAATGAGACGCTCCGAAATAATCTCTACTTTCTAGATAATATCAAACTAAAACATTAACTCACGTGAATTCACATTCTATCTTAGCTAGCCCCTCTACGTTGTTTAAAGGCAACGACCATCTTTTATAGACCAATCTAAAAATAAATCTTAACCCTCAGCACACTACTACATACTGGTCTAAACTGATTAACCATGCGTATATTGCTACTCGTAAACAAGTCTAAAATTACCTTATGACAAATGTTTAGACTGATATACGATGGGATAATACTAACACGTTAAGGATTCACTCTTGTCAGACCCGCTACTTTCTCTCGTTGCAGTAGGATTGCTGTCTATTGCCTGTCAGTATTTGGCATATAAAATTAGGCTTCCTGCCATACTACCTCTTTTAATTGTAGGCATTGTTGTGGGGCCCGTTTTTGGTGTACTTAACGCAGACAGTTTATTTGGCGACCTACTGTTTCCCGTCGTTTCACTTTCTGTAGCTATCATTCTCTTTGAAGGCTCATTGACGCTTAAATTTAGCGACATCGCCGGTCACGGCAATATGGTAAGAAACCTTTGTTCCATAGGCGTCGTCGTGACGTGGATTGTTGCAGCTACGGCTGCCCATTACAGTTTAGATCTGTCGTGGCAACTCTCCTTTTTGTTTGGCGCAATCGTAACTGTTACTGGCCCTACGGTTATTGTTCCGATGTTGCGAACGGTTCGGCCTAAAACAAATCTTGCGAACATTCTGCGCTGGGAAGGAATAGTGATCGACCCTATCGGCGCATTGCTTGCCGTGCTGGTGTTCGAGTTTATCGTAGCGTCACAAGAAACCGCTATTACACATACACTGATTGCCTTTGGTAAAACCGTAGGTATTGGGTCGGTGCTCGGCCTTGCTGCGGGTTATTTATTAGGGCTATCGATTAGAAAAGAATGGATCCCCCACTATCTACTCAATACCGCCGTATTAACGATTATTCTAGGTATCTTTGCAGCATCTAACTATGTGGCCCACGAGTCCGGCCTCTTGGCTGTCACTATCGCCGGTATGGTACTTGCCAATATGAAAGACGTGGATGTGGAAGACATACTGGAGTTTAAAGAAACCTTGAGTGTCTTGCTTATCTCCGGGCTATTTATACTGCTTGCTACCCGGTTAAACCTGCAATCGGTTATAGATGTTGGTTGGGGCTCCGTGATAGTTCTTGCAGCTATCATGTTTGTTGCTAGACCGTTATCAGTCATGGCCTCTTCCATTGGTACCGGCCTTAAATTTAACGAGTTAGCCTTACTTAGTTGGATAGCCCCCCGCGGTATCGTAGCGGCGGCCGTCTCAGCTTTGTTCTCGTTAAAACTAGAAGAAATAGGTTACGAAGGTGCGGGTATCATCGTCCCCATCGTGTTTATGGTCATTATCGCCACAGTTGTGGTGCAGAGCTTAACGTCTCGTACCGTTGCTTCATTATTAAAAGTCAGGGCCCCAGCCCCTACCGGCTATCTGATATTTGGTGGAAGCAAGTTCAACCGTGCTCTGGCGAGTGAAATGTTAAATCAAAAGCTGGATGTGACGATTGCTGATACTAACTGGGATGCCATTCGCGAAGCGCGCATGATGGACATTCCCGTCTATTTCGGTAACCCCATGTCAGACCATGCTGCTCGACACCTAGACCTAAATACCTTTGGCACTGTTCTTATCATGTCGCCCTATAAACAGCTCAATCCACTTATTGCATACCACTTTGAATACACAATGGGTAAAGATAAAGTGTGGGCATTAACAAATAATGAGCAGTCCACACGCCCTAGTCACCAAGTAAGTGAACAATACGCCAAGAAGTTAACTTTATTTGATGAGGGTGTCACTTACGGTTACTTGGCTTCTGCAATAGCCCGTGAGTCCCAAGTTAAAACAACGCGTTTGTCAGAAGAGTTTAGCTATGAGCAATATATTAAACAATATGGTGAGAGAGCAACGCCACTTATTGCTATAAATGCTGAAGGAAAAAGCTATACGTTTATAAATGGAAACAGTATTGAACCAAAGGCTGGATGGCGTCTAATTAGTTTGATTGAGCCTGAGCGTAACGAAGCGACGCCTGAGAGTGCTAAAAAGACAATATAGAGTCGTAGAGTAAGAAAGCCTCCTGCCCACCGGCAGGAGGCCTCTCCCTGGAAAACCGCGTAACCCAGTGCCCTTTTAATAGGAGCGTTTTTATTTGGATTTTACCGTTGTTACGCTGTCGTACGCTTTATAGCAAGCGGCGCACCAACTTTAACAAACAAAGTAAAATCAAAGCGTTAGAAATCAAGCCACTACTTAACCGTATATTTCGGCCTTGCCCATAAAACTTTTTGGTGCATACAGCGCACCAATTAGGGGTTCATTTTTCGCTCAATTTCAATGGGTTAACGAGCTTTAGCTACCCTATTCCGAGTCAATTTAAGTACTTGCCAATACACGTTAACGTAGCGTCTAATGCCCCGCTATTATTCTGTAATACCTGTTTTCCTGCGCTACCGGCAGTCACACTCTCGGCGGGGTTTCCAATCCAATTTGTTAAGGCAGCGGCAATGTCAGCGGCATTCTCAACAATCGTTAGCGCGCCACAGTCTTGAAGATATTCACATATAACAGGGTTATTAAAGGTATGAGGGCCCATTAAAATAGGTAACGCAAACGCCGCAGGCTCAAGTGCATTATGACCTCCGCGTTCTGCAATTGACCCTCCCACGAAGGCAAAACTTGCTATGGCGTACGCTTGGTTGAGTTTTCCCATCTCGTCGAGAAGTATAACGTTGGTATCATCAGGTACCGACGCAACCTCTGAGGTCCTTGCAAAGGATAGATTGTATTTTTCTATGATTTTGGCGACGGCATCGAATCGTTCAGGATGCCTTGGCACGATAACAACGCGAAATGAAGGGAATACTTTCCATACTTTCAAAGCCGCATCAAGTATAGCTTTCTCCTCCGGCTCGTGTGTACTGCCAGCTACTAAAAGTGGGCTCTTACCACGGCTTATTCCAATGAAGCGGCTCAAGGTGTTCACCTCAGAACTCGCTTGATCAAACTTTATGTTGTTCGTAAGAGTAAGCCTTTTGCTATCCATACCCAGCCAGGAGTAGTTATCATAATCTCGTTGTCCCTGCGCACATACGTGAGACAGCTTACCTAACATAGGATTAAAAAGTTTGCCTATTTTCTTATAGCGCTTTGCAGAACGGTCGGTCATTCTGGCATTAATGACAACAACAGGAATATGGGCTTTCCAACATGTGTGAACTAAATTTGGCCACAATTCGACCTCGGTAATCATTACCATTTTAGGTTTTACCCGTTTTAACATTCCGGCCATTGCCAGATGTAAATCATAGGGTAGGTAAAAGTGATGAACGGTATCTTTAAAAATATCACGAACCCGTGCTGAACCCGTAGATGTTGTGGTGGTTATAGTTATTTGCGCGTCTGGCTCAACGCGCATTATGCGCTTGATAAGGCACGACGCAGCCACGACCTCACCAACTGAAACACAATGAAACAGATAGCCATTTTCTTTGGGTGGACGGCGAACAAATCCAAAGCGCTCGAAACGACGACGATTATAATCTTTGTTCCTTGTAGAGCCTCTCTTAACAAGCTGTACGATAGCAAAAGGAATAAGAAGTGCTAATACACATGAATACCCCCACCGACAAAGCGTTTCAACAAATTTAGGTTTGTAGTCACTGCGTTTGACAGCAGGCATAAATACTTCCTTTGGGTAAAATTTATTTGGTTTATTGACGCGAACACTTAGCATTAGTTGGTATCAATGTCAGTAATTAAACTGTCGTGAATGTATTATTGACTCAGTTCAAGTAAACGAGAGTTATATTACCGAAGCCTATTCTAATGCCGCAGCACGTTCAACGTATTCTCATTATTCGTCTCAGCGCAATTGGCGATATTGTAATGGCTTCAGGCCTTCCGTCTAGTATCAATAGCATTTACACGTCAATCCCCCCCACTGATGAGATAACATGGTTGGTAGAAGCCCCATACACCGGGCAGGTAAGTACAACCCCGAACGTTGACAATGGTATCCCATGTCCGAAATGGTGGCCTATGGGGAATTTGATGCGATTGGAGAAAGTCTTGTGCGTTTAACTAAGTAACCGACATTACATAAACAATATGGCAATGCGCTATACCAACATGTTTCAGGGAAATTTAGCATAACGAATATGGATCATGCCTACGCCAACCTTATACCTCTCTTATTCAAGGGGACAAAAATATTAATAAGACGGTTAAAAATCTCGCCCAGCCCAGTTTATAGATACAAAAAAGCCGCTCGAGAGCGGCTTTTTTAAGACTTTGAAAAAGTTAGCGATTAAACGCCAGCTTTCTCAACAACGTCAACTAGCATCCAAGATTTGTTCTTAGATAACGGGCGACATTCACGTACTGTTACTACGTCACCTTGGTTGCACACGTTGTTTTCGTCGTGGGCGTGAAGCTTAGTAGAGCGCTTGATGAACTTCCCGTAGATTGGGTGCTTAACAAAACGTTCAACAACAACAGTGATGGTTTTATCCATCTTGTTGCTAACCACACGACCTTGTACTGTACGAATTTTTTGCTCAGTCATTACGCATCAGCCTTTTGAGTCAGAATGGTTTTAACACGCGCGATGTTACGACGTACTTTTCTCAACTGATCAGTTTTTTCAAGCTGACCTGTTGTGTGCTGCATGCGCAGGTTGAACTGTTCGCGTAGCAGGTTAATCAACTCTGCGTTCAGCTCTTCTACGCTTTTTTCTTTCAGTTCAGTCGCTTTCATTACATCACCGTCCGAGTTACAAAGGTTGTTTTAAATGGCAGTTTAGCCGCTGCCAATTCAAACGCTTCGCGTGCAAGATTTTCAGGAACACCTTCCATCTCGTAAAGGACACGACCAGGCTGAATTTGGCATACCCAGTACTCAACGTTACCTTTACCTTTACCTTGACGCACTTCAAGAGGCTTCTCAGTAATTGGCTTGTCAGGGAAAACTCGAATCCAAATTTTACCTTGACGCTTAACGTGACGAGTCATAGCACGACGCGCTGCTTCGATTTGGCGCGCAGTCATACGACCACGGCCAACTGCTTTCAGGCCGTAAGTACCAAAGGCAACAGTATTACCCGCTGCCAAGCCGCGGTTGCGGCCTTTGTGCATCTTACGGAACTTCATGCGTTTTGGTTGTAACATGATTAGCCCTCTCGCTTAGCGTTGCGGCCTTTCTTCTTAGGTTGAGCAGCTGGTGCTTGCTCTTGAGTTGTAGGTAGACCACCTAGAACTTCACCTTTGAAGATCCATACTTTAACGCCGATGATACCGTAAGTAGTTGACGCTTCAGAGGTTGCGTAATCAATGTCCGCACGGAAAGTGTGCAGAGGAACGCGACCTTCGCGGTACCACTCAGAACGTGCAATTTCTGCACCGCCCAAACGGCCGCTAACTTCAACTTTGATACCTTTTGCGCCTAGACGCATTGCGTTTTGTACTGCGCGCTTCATAGCACGACGGAACATAACACGACGCTCTAGCTGGCTAGAGATGCTGTCAGCTACTAGCTGGCCATCTAGCTCTGGCTTACGTACTTCAGCGATGTTGATCTGAGCTGGCACGCCGGCGAGCTTAGATACGTAGTTACGCAACTTCTCTACGTCTTCACCTTTCTTACCGATAACCACGCCTGGACGAGCAGTGTGAATAGTCACACGGATGCTCTTAGCAGGACGCTCGATCACGATTTTAGATAGTGAAGCGTTTTTAAGTTGCTTTGTCAGATACTGACGTACCTGATGATCGTTATACAGGTTATCTGCATAGTCTGCAGTATTAGCGTACCAGGTAGATGTCCATGGTTTGCTGATACCCAGGCGTATACCTGTAGGATGTACCTTCTGTCCCATTATCTACTCCTAGTTATCCGCTACAACCACAGTGATGTGACTGCTGCGCTTAAAGATACGATCAGCACGGCCTTTGGCACGTGGCTTGATACGCTTCATAGTTGGACCTTCGTCAACGAAAATCTTGGCAACGACTAGCTCGTCGATGTCCGCGCCTTCGTTGTGCTCTGCGTTAGCAATCGCAGATTCCAAAACTTTCTTTACTAGCGCTGCGCTTTTCTTCGGGCTGTACGCAAGAAGCTCAAGTGCTTTCTCAACGTGCATTCCACGAATTTGATCCGCAACCAAGCGTGCCTTTTGAGCCGACGTGCGGGCAAAACGGTGTTTAGCTAATGCTTCCATCTTCCTACCCCTTAACGTTTAGCTTTCTTGTCCGCGACATGGCCGCGGTAAGTACGCGTTGGCGCAAATTCGCCCAACTTGTGGCCGACCATTTCGTCACTAATAATGACAGGTACATGTTGGCGACCGTTATGGACCGCAATGGTCAACCCAATCATATCTGGGATGATCATAGAACGACGAGACCAAGTTTTGATTGGTTTACGTTCGTTCTTTTCCACTGCAGCCTCTACCTTCTTCAGCAAGTGAAGGTCAATAAAAGGACCTTTCTTGAGAGAACGTGGCATGGTGAATCCTCGCTATTACTTGTTTCGACGACGTACGATAAGCTTATCAGTACGCTTGTTGCTTCGGGTTTTCTTACCTTTGGTAGGAACACCCCAAGGAGTTACTGGGTGACGACCGCCTGATGTACGACCTTCACCACCACCGTGTGGGTGATCAACCGGGTTCATGGCAACACCACGAACGGTAGGACGAACACCACGCCAGCGTGTAGCACCAGCTTTACCTAGTGAACGAAGCATGTGCTCTGCATTGCCAACTTCACCAATAGTGGCGCGGCAATCAGATAGAACTTTACGCATTTCGCCAGAGCGCAGACGTAGAGTAACGTAGTTTCCGTCACGTGCTAGGATCTGAGCATAAGCACCAGCAGAACGTGCAATTTGTGCACCCTTGCCAGGCTTCATTTCAATGGCGTGTACAACAGAACCTACAGGAATGTTACGCATAGGTAGAGTGTTACCAGACTTGATCGGAGCGTCCGAACCAGACTGGATAGCATCACCTGCTTTCATACCCTTAGGAGCTAGAATGTAACGACGTTCACCGTCTGCGTACAATACTAGAGCAATGTTAGCAGAACGGTTTGGATCGTACTCTAAACGCTCAACTTTAGCTGGAATGCCGTCTTTGTTGCGTTTGAAGTCGATTACACGATAGTGTTGCTTGTGACCACCACCGATGTGACGAGTCGTAATACGACCACCGTTGTTACGACCACCAGACTTGCTGTTTTTCTCTAGCAAAGGCGCATAAGGTGCACCTTTGTGCAGGTCAGGATTAACGACCTGAACAACGTGACGACGACCGGCAGAAGTTGGCTTAGCTTTCAATAATGGCATTTCTAATCCCCTTCTTACTCAGCACCACCGACAAAGTCGATGTCCTGACCTTCTTTAAGAACCACGTAGGCCTTTTTCCAGTCGCTGCGCTTACCGAAAGACATGCCGTGACGCTTGGTTTTACCCTTAACGTTCACAGTACGAACACCTTGAACTTCAACTTCAAACAGTTTTTCAACTGCTGCTTTGATTTCAGCTTTGTTCGCGTCTTTAGCTACTTTAAATACAACTGTGTTGTTCGCTTCAGCAGCCATTGTAGACTTTTCTGAAACGTGAGGTGCAACTAGCACCTTCAGTAGACGTTCTTCTTTCATGCTAACGCCTCCTCAAGTTGTTTAACCGCATCAGCAGTCATTAGCACTTTCTCAAATGCAATCAAGCTCACTGGGTCGATGCCTGCAACGTCACGTACGTCAACTTTGTACAAGTTGCGTGCCGCTAGGAACAAGTTCTCATCAACTTCAGGAGTAACGATTAGAACGTCGTTTAGTTCATATTCGTTAAGTGCAGAAATAAGAGCTTTAGTCTTAGGTGCGTCAACACCGAACTTCTCTACAACAACCAAACGGTCTTGACGGATTAGTTCAGACAAGATGCTCTTGATCGCACCGCGATACATTTTCTTGTTAACTTTTTGGTCGAAGTCACGAGGCTTCGCTGCAAAAGCACGGCCACCGCCAACCCAGATTGGGCTACGGATAGTACCAGCACGTGCACGGCCAGTACCTTTTTGACGCCATGGCTTCTTACCGCCACCACGAACTTCAGCGCGAGTTTTCTGCGCTTTTGTACCCTGACGAGCGCCTGCTCCGTAAGCTACAACTACCTGGTGTACCAGGGCTTCGTTGAATTCACGTCCAAAGGTCGCTTCGGATACTTCAAGAGCGCTTTGCGCGTCTTTCAATGTTAATTCCATCAGTTCACTCCCCAGACGTTACGCTTTAACAGCTGGCTTTACGATTACATCGTTGCCAGTTGCGCCAGGTACGGCACCTTTTACAAGGATAAGGCCGTTCTCTACGTCAACACGTACAACTTCCAAAGACTGCGTAGTCACTTGCTTGTTACCAAGCTGACCAGCCATTTTCTTGCCTTTGAATACTTTACCTGGTGATTGGTTTTGGCCAATTGAACCAGGTGCGCGGTGTGACAAAGAGTTACCGTGTGTCATACGCTGTGAACTGAAGTTCCAGCGTTTGATAGCACCTTGGAAACCTTTACCTTTTGATGTACCAGTGACATCAATCTTTTTAGTGTCGTTAAAGATTTCAACAGTGATTTCACTGCCTACTTCGATATCGGCACCTTCGTTATCTTCTAAGCGGAATTCTACTAGAGTGCGTCCAGCTTCAACACCAGCTTTAGCAAAGTGACCTGCTTCAGCTTTGTTGATGCGGTTAGCTTTTTTAGTTCCAGCAGTAACCTGAAGAGCGCGATAACCGTCAGTTTCCTCAGTACGAAGCTGAGTAACACGGTTTGGGGTCGCTTCAATAACAGTCACAGGGATAGACGTACCATCTTCAGTGAAGATGCGAGTCATACCCACTTTACGACCGACTAGACCAATCGCCATTGTTATAACCCTCTCTTGTTAGCCCAGGCTGATTTGAACATCAACGCCAGCAGCCAAGTCCAAACGCATCAACGCGTCAACTGTTTTATCAGTTGGCTCGATGATGTCTACCAAACGCTTGTGAGTACGGATTTCATATTGATCACGCGCGTCTTTGTTAACGTGCGGAGAAATCAGAACTGTATAGCGTTCTTTGCGAGTAGGTAGAGGAATAGGACCACTTACCTGAGCACCAGTGCGTTTCGCAGTTTCAACGATTTCAGCCGTAGACTGATCGATCAACTTGTGATCAAACGCTTTCAAACGAATGCGAATTCTTTGATTTGGCATCGATTAAGCTCCAATCGAAAGAACAAAAAAATTCACCTTTTCTCTTCCATTTATTCCGGAAAGAAAAGATGTGCGTAAACCGATGGTTCCCTATCGGAACCCTGTTCTTTTTTCTAGCACGCCAGCAACAGCCTAATCAGTTATGATAAATCCGTTACTTCGGCAACCACCCTAAAAGCAGTGAGGTCGCGGCTAAAAATTCATGCCCGTATTGGGCAGTGGGCGCGAATTATACAGAAAGGAAGGAGCAATGCAAGAGGTAGTTTGCTTTTTATACACATATTTTTAGGCTATATAACTGTATGTAACTGTCTATAAGTAGTATTGTTGCTTTCTCGGTATGCGTATACCTTAGTACCCTACGAAGAAAATGATAAATAATTAGAAATGGACGGGCCGTCCTTGTTAGAAGTGAGAATATGGAAGTACTGAATAACCAGCAAACTTTTGCACAAATAAAACGTATCCTTAATAACCATTCCACACTTTTGGATGCGTACGGGTTGTTGGAGCCGATTATACTCGAGTTGTTCGGTGCCCAACGCATGAGTATTTTTCAGCGCCGACGTCAACACCAGGATTTAGTTGCTCGCTTTAAAACAGGTAAGGAAACACTTGAAATCAAGGTTCCTATCAGTCCCATGTCCATTGCTGGCTATGTTGCTCTATCTCAAAAAGCCGTAGTTATCGACGACCCATATAGTCCCACGTTGCTACAAAGTATTCACCCCCGTCTTCGTTTCGCGGATAGATTCGACAAAGACAGTGACTTCAGAACACAAAATATTCTCTGCGTTCCCATAATGAATGCGGGCGTCTTGATGGGTGTTATCCAAATCATCAACAAAGTAAATGGTGCTTTCACTGAGAACGACCTTAAACTCGGTAGCGCCCTTGCACTTATCCTTGGCGACAAGTTTAGATTTGAGTTAGGCGGCACCAATAATCCTTTCGATCTTCTTGTTCATAAAAGCCTTTTGGAAGAAGCAACGCTTAAAGATATTCAAGCGAGTACACCGGACATTCGGGTATTTATCCAGCGCCTAGTTTCAGAATACCGCATACCCGAGGACGAAATTGGCAACTCACTATCTATTCATTATCAAGTCCCATTTATTCCCTATTTGCCCGACAAGTACCACAGATTTGAAAACGAAAGTCGGCTAAATGTTTCTTACCTAAAAAGAAACTATGTTGCAGTTATTGCTGATGCGCACGACAAACCTATCGTGCTCATGGCAGAACCTAATAATGCAGCGCTGCTCATGGAAATTGAAAGTGCTATGGGTATTGATAGTTATGAAATAGCGGTGAGCCTTCCTAGCTTAATTCTGCAATACCTAGGTGAAAATACCGGCGGCGGTGGCCCTGGTGAGATGAGTGATATTCTAGATGAAATAAGCTCATCGAACGATGACAACGACGAGCAAATTGATGAGTTATCAGACGACGCGCCTGCCGTTGTTCGTTTGGTTAGCCGCATATTACATGACGCAAAACGACTTAATGCATCTGACATTCATATCGACCCGGAAAAAAATGCTCCAACACGCGTGCGCATGCGGGTAGATGGCGTCTGCCGTGACATGAACCAAGTGCCTAACTCTCACCATAGCGCCGTTATTGCACGTATAAAAATCATGTCTAACCTAAACATTGCGGAAAAGCGCGTACCGCAAGATGGAAAGCTCGCCTTTAGAATGAACGGGCAGCTGGTCGAAGTGCGGGTTGCCACAATTCCAACCGTCGCCGGTGAAGGAGTGGTAATGCGGATATTGGCGTCGGGTGGCGCCATGCCGATCGATAAGATGAACCTAGCACCAACAAATCGCGCGCGTCTCGAAGAAATGATTAAAAAGCCACACGGTATATTACTTGTGGTAGGGCCCACAGGTTCGGGTAAAACGACGACCCTTCACGCTATTTTGGGTTATTTAAATACGCCAGAGAAGAAGATTTGGACGGCAGAGGATCCTGTGGAAATTACCCAGCCAGGGCTTCAGCAGGTTCAAGTAAGCCCTAAGATTGGCTTTAACTTTGCTGCAGCGTTGCGCGCATTTTTACGTGCTGACCCCGATATTATTCTTATTGGTGAGATGCGTGATAAAGAGACCGCTCATGCGGGTATTGAAGCGTCTTTAACGGGTCACTTAGTGCTGTCGACACTGCATACTAACTCTGCCCCCGAAACCATTACCCGTTTACTCGACTTAGGCCTTGATCCAGTCAACTTCTCTGATGCTTGTGTGGGGATATTAGCACAGCGTCTTATTAGAACCTTGTGTGGTAGTTGCAAAGAGAAATACCTCGCTACCGAGACTGATATCGCGTTTATAGAGCGCCAGTACGGCAAGGAACTCATGTCAGAGCTAAACATCCAAACGCCTCTTGAACTCTACAAAGCAAAAGGATGCCAAGAGTGCGGCAATACAGGTTATAAAGGCCGAACCGGTGTCCATGAATTATTGGGTATGACACCGGAGCTTCGCTCTATGGTTTATAAAGAGGCGAGTGTCGCAGACATGAAGGCACAGGCAGCTAAAGATGGAATGCGTACGCTCGTTCAGGACGCCATTTACAAAGTGATCAAAGGTGACACCGACTTAGCACAGGTCCAGATTATAGGCGGTGAATAGCCTCCGGTTTTTTGGTGTAAAGATGGAATCTCAAAAGAACTGTACCTTTGCTCAGGTTATTTAGAGCAAAGTGTGTAGTACAAATATATAAAAAAGGAAAGGAAACCCTATGAACAGAAGACTCATTTTAGCTACAGCAATAACTTGTCTTAGCTTGTCTTTATCAGCAGTTGCGCAAGTAAAAACTAAAAATAATATCTGGAAGACCGAGTATATATCCACCTTAGAGCTAGGTTTACATGCATTGAAAGCGAAAAGGTATGACAAAGCGCTCGATAAACTAACCGAGTCAGCAAAAATGGGAAATAAAGAAGGCCAATTCTACCTTGCCCAAATGTACTTTCAAGGGTGGGGAACCCCTGTAAACTACGAAGAAGGTTGGTTATGGTTAAGTGTTGCTATGGAACAAAAAACTGCTGAATGGAATCGCTCTTATCGTCAAATCAAAAATTCGCTGCCAGAAGATTATATAGAAGCGTTAGAGCCATACGTGGATGAATACATGTCTTTATATGGTGCTGACGCACAAGATTTAAGATGTGAAAAACGAGCCGCTATTGGGTCTAATATTAAAGAGATCATTTGCGAAAAACGTTACTACTAACAACAAATAAAAATGCCGCCTATTCAAGACTGAATAAACGGCATTTCTTAGCTTGTATGGTGACCTACTTTTTCAAATATTCCCTGATCACGTAGTGCAGAATTCCACCGTTTTCAAAGTACGTAAACTCATTCGATGTATCAATTCTGATATCTATCATGAATGTAGTAGTTTTACCATCGTCAGTAACGGCTCTTACCTCTACCTCAGACTGCCCACGTTCAACGGCATCAATAGAGAAAGATTCATTACCTTTGAGATCTAAAGAACTTGCACTATCACCCTCTTTAAATTGCAATGGCAAAATACCCATTCCAATCAAATTCGAGCGGTGGATGCGTTCATAACTCTCGGCAAGAACTGCTTTGACTCCCATCAGCGATGGCCCTTTCGCAGCCCAATCTCGACTAGAGCCCGTACCATATTCTTTGCCACCGATAACGACAGCAGGTACACCTTCTTCTTTATAGCGCATTGCCGCATGGAAGATAGACATACTATCACCGCTTGGATAATGGGTAGTTGCACTGCCTCGGGTGCCTGGTGCTAATTGGTTTTGAAGACGTACGTTAGCGAACGTACCTCGCATCATGACTTCGTGATTACCTCTTCTCGAACCGTACGAGTTGAAATCCTTGGGATCAACGCCCTCTGCCTGAAGATACTCACCTGCTGGACTATCATTAGCAATGGCTCCCGCGGGTGATATATGATCAGTTGTAATTGAATCTCCTACTTTCACCAAGCATCGAGCGTTCTCTATCGCCGTCATTACCTCAGGCTCTTTCTCCATCACTTCAAAAAATGGAGGATGCTTGATATAGGTCGAATCAGGCCAATCGTAGACCGATGTTTTGCTTACCTCTAGCTCGTTCCACTCGCCGCTGCCTTTAAATACATCAGCATATTTTTCTTTAAATAAATCGCCTGTTACATTTTCAGCGATGTATTGCTGAATCTCTTCTTCGGTTGGCCAGATATCTTTCAAGTATACGGGCGCACCATCACTCGCTTTGCCAAGCGGCTCTTTAGTAATATCAATATTCATATTACCCGCAAGTGCATATGCAACAACAAGAGGTGGAGACGCGAGATAATTCGCCGCGACGTCTGGGTGGATTCGGCCTTCAAAATTACGGTTACCAGATAGCACAGAGGTGACGGTGAGTTTCGCCTTTCTAATCGCATCTGAGATAGCATCTGGCAGCGGGCCTGAGTTACCGATACACGTTGTACAACCATAGCCCACCAAGTTAAAGCCTAGTGATTCTAGCGGGTCCATAAGACCGGCATCTTCCAAATATTGCGTTACCACTTGAGAGCCTGGAGCAAGAGAGGTTTTTACCCAAGGCTTACGCGTTAGCCCCTTCTCTGCTGCCTTTTTGGCCAGCAGACCTGCACCAATGAGAACAGACGGGTTTGAGGTGTTCGTACAGCTCGTGATCGCAGCAATAACAATAGCGCCATCTTCAAGATTGAACTTACTTCCTCTAAATTCCACAAAAGAATCATGGTCTTCGTCAACATCGTCGGTCGTGCCTAGACCCGCCTCCGCGATTAGATCGGTTTCCTCATCTAGCACTTTTACGTCAATTTGAGAGCGATGCCATTCGTTAAATGCCTCTGCGGCATTGTCTAACGCTATGCGGTCTTGAGGGCGTTTCGGCCCTGCTAGAGAGGGAACGACTTCCTCTAAATTTAGTTCTAACGTTTCGTGATACTGTGCGTCTTTAGAGTGGTCGTCATGCCATAAGTGACTGAACTTCGCATAGGCTTCAACAAGTGCAATCTGATCTTCGTCTCTTCCCGTCAGACGCAAGTAATCCAGCGCTACATCGTCAATTGGAAAAATCCCGCATGTAGCACCGTACTCTGGCGCCATATTAGCGATAGTGGCACGATCCGCTGTTGTCAGATGCTTAAGACCCGGTCCATAGAATTCAACAAATTTTCCGACTACGCCATGTTCACGTAACTGTTGCGTAATAGTTAGCACCATGTCGGTGGCAGTGACGCCAGCAGGTAATTTACCTGAAAGCCTAAAGCCAACGACCTTAGGTAACAGCATAGTAACTGGCTGACCAAGCATTGCTGCTTCTGCTTCAATACCACCCACTCCCCAGCCCAGAACGCCGAGACCGTTGATCATAGTAGTGTGTGAATCAGTACCCACTAACGTATCCGGGTAGACTAGAGTCTCGCCATCTTGCTCTTTGGTGAAAGCACAGCGTGCTAGATACTCTAAATTAACCTGGTGAACAATACCGCGGCCAGGAGGAACAACTTTGAAATTGTCAAAGCTAGACTGCCCCCATTTCAAGAACTGATAGCGCTCTTTGTTTCGCTCTATTTCAATGTCGGTATTTTTTTCTAACGCATTTTCTTCAGCGAAGAAATCTACCATAACAGAATGGTCAATAACTAACTCGACTGGATTAAGCGGATTAATCGCTTGAGCATCTCCCCCTAGCCTATTAACCGCATCTCGCATAGCTGCGAGATCCACAATAGCTGGAACACCGGTGAAATCTTGCAATATAACGCGGGCAGGCACGAATGAAACTTCGTGGTCAGCGTGATTTTCAATATCCCATTTAGCAACTTGTTCAATATCGCTACTGTTAACGAATTCTTGGTCTTCGTGACGAATCAAGTTTTCTAAAAGAATTTTGATACAGAACGGAAGCCGGTCGAGCGCGTACTTACTACCTATACCGTCAAAATTAACCGCCTTGAAGCTTTTACCGTTAACCTCAAGCTGCGAAAAAGACTTATATGTCATACGCTCTCATCCTTCTTTGCCTGTTCATAATTTAAAATGACGATGATAAGTGATTACGTTAGTAGAATTTAAAGCTGTATCACTTAGTCGCTCTTAGTATGTATTTGTACGGCTGAAACATGAAAAAAAGTTCACCTAAAAACAGTATGCCTACTTCTTTTTGGAAAAGGCCAATATTTAGCTTCAGCCGTACAGTTAATAGGGTCACTCACAAAGCGTCAGCAGTTGAAATGACTGAGATTTTAAACAAGGGCAAATAACGTCATTATTAAAGTGGCTAATTGCAAATATTTCAAAACTGGTCGACCCAGTTTACAAATTAACAACAATTGTATTTTCTTATAAATCCGCAGAGGTTATGCTTGAAGACCAAGCCAAATAAGAAACCTTTGCTGCGTCTTCGCAATTATTGTTATTGAAGGTGTCGAGCAAAGATTAACAATAATAATGACGCTATCATGACACACCCGCTAGTTAAGAAATACAATTTAGAGCCGCACCCTGAAGGGGGGTTTTACCGTCAAGTGTTTCGTTCTGAACATGAGACAACATCATATGTTCATAATCAAACACGCCCCGCGCTAACCCATATCTATTTTCTTCTGTTGAAAGGCCAGGTCAGTCGCTTTCATCGAGTACTGCACGATGAAGTGTGGAACCACTATGAGGGCGCGCCACTTCAATTATTTCAATTAGAGAATCAACAAATATGGGAGCGCCGCATCGGTGGAGGGGACAACGAATATGTAGAAGTTGTGAAAGCGGGAAATTTCCAAGCAGCTGCGACTATGGGTGAGTATTCACTTGTTGGGTGTTCTGTGGCACCGGGTTTCGATTTTAAAGACTTTAGTTTTATCGAAGAGCCATCCATGCAAGAGTGGATAAAAGTTGCACATCCTGATCTTATGCGTTTCATCTAAGCCTCAATAATAGCTTTTCGGGTACACATCTTACCTGCGATTTTGTGTTAGCTTGAACTGGATTTTTCTACGCTGATCGAGGATGATAACAGCAGTTTTTTAAATATACGTCTGAACGTCCATTTTCTGGCAGTATCTCAGACTATTTCACTCAAACGCCGCAGGTAACTCAACTATGTATAAATTGGTACTTATTCGTCATGGAGAAAGTCAGTGGAACTTGGAAAACCGTTTCACAGGCTGGCACGACGTTGATTTGACCGACACAGGTGTAGCACAAGCAAAAACCGCAGGTCAGCTTCTAAAAGACGCTGGATTTACATTCGATCAGGCATATACTTCTGTCCTTTTGCGTGCAATTAAAACGCTTAACATTGCACTAGAAGAGATGGGTCAACATTACCTTCCCGTCGAGCGTCACTGGCGTTTGAACGAGCGTCACTATGGCGCGCTTACCGGCTTAGATAAGGCAGAAACTGCAGCCAAGCACGGTGAAGAGCAGGTTAAAATCTGGCGTCGTAGCTTTGATATTCCACCTCCTGCGGTAGAAGATGACAGCGAGCACTTCCCGGGTCACGATCCACGTTACAATAACGTAGATTCCGATATCCTGCCACGTGGTGAGAGCCTTAAACTAACTATCGAACGCGTATTGCCTTACTGGCATGACGTCATTCGTCCGGACATCCAAGCCGGCAAACGCGTAATCATTGCCGCCCATGGTAACAGCCTTCGCGCACTAGTTAAGTATCTAGATGGCATGTCAGATGACGAAGTATTAGGTCTAAACATTCCTACAGGTGTTCCACTTGTATACGAATTAGATGAGAACCTGAAGCCAATTTCTAAAGAGTATCTTGGCGACGCTGACGCTATTAAAGCAATGATGGATGCAGTAGCTAAACAAGGCCAAGCGAAGTAAGCTTAAACCTACTAAACACTAAAAAGCCTGCTTAAGCAGGCTTTTTTATGGATATCGGTTAAGACTAATTTGGTACTTTCACCAACCAGTTGTGGGTATCTTCCGCTTTACCCCATTGGATATCATTTAACGCTTGTCTAAGCTTCATTGTCACTGGGCCAGCTTCGCCGTTACCAACCTGATACTCTTTATCGTTGTGAATAAAAGTTCCTACTGGGGTAAGGACGGCCGCTGTGCCTGAAAGGGCAGCTTCAGTATTAGGTTTCGCTGAGCGTTCTAGTAGTTCTTCAACTGTGATATCGCGCTCACTAACCGACATGCCATGGTCTTTAGCTATCTGTAGGATAGTTGCACGGGTAACACCATGCAAGAAGCTAGAATCTAGGCCCTTAGTGATGATTTCATTACCGTCAATAAGTAAGAAATTAGCAGCACCTGTTTCCTGAACATCACCATTTGGGCAAAACAAAATTTGGTCAGCCTGTACTTCTTTTCTCGCCTTAAGAATAGGAGGCAAAGCACTAGCGTAGTTGCCGCCACTCTTCACCATACCCATATGTGGCGCGCAGCGCATACCGGTTTCATCTAATAACAATCTTAGTGGCTTCAGGCCGCCTGCGAAGTAATCACCTACCGGTGACAACAGAACATACAGCATGGATGTAGCTGATGGCGCAGCCGCTTTACCAATTGATGCTTCTGTACCGATGTGAGTCGGACGGATGTACATAGAGCCTGGAGGTTCAGGCACTTCAGATGCGTATTTAGCAACAATATCAATTATCATCTTTTCTACCTGAGCTTTGTCTATTTCAGGCAAGTTTAAAAGACGACTACTTTGAGCAAAACGCTCAATATTCTTATCCATTCTAAAAATATTAATACTGCCATCTTCATGTTTAAAAGCCTTTAAGCCTTCAAAGCATGTGCTTGAATAATGGAGTACGTGAGCGCCCGGATGAAGTTGAATGCTGTTAGCACTGACAAATTCGGTGTCAGTCCATTGATCGTTGACAAAGGTAGCAAGCGCCATTTCTGGCATGAATACTGTACCGAATACGGCCATTAGTTCGTCCTATTTACTTCGACTAAAATGATATTCGCAAGAGTTTACCAAAAAACCTACACATTGCTAAAAGTAAGTCGATTCTATTAAGGCTTTTATCGAATAAGACCGTCTATGAATACTGACAGTAAGAAAAATTAAGGGTCCAAAAAGCAAAGAAATATGCTTTAGATGTTAGCTTTTCTGCTTAGCGTAAATCTTGAATGGTTACTGTTTTCCTTCTAGCGCTTTTTCTAGTAACTGCTCTATTCGTTGAACGCTTTCAATAAGTATCTTCAAATCATGGTTTCCATCGGCTTTTTCTTTAGGCAACGCGCTATTATTTGTTAGTAACTTGTCTTTTTGCGACAAGATTGTCTCTCTGAATGCATCGGCGTCATTGATACCAATAAGTGAAACTAAGGCGCCTTGCGCCGATTGCCCTGCAGTTTCGAATGACAACCGGTATAAATTGAAGACACGCATTAACGGCCCTTGGACCATAGCAACATCTGTTATCTTCTCTAAAGGAATAGACTTCTCTTCTTTATTAAACACGCCTCGTTTTACGACCAGCTTTCGCTCAGTCACAACGGCTGACATAGCGGCCAGTATTTTTCCACTGATCAGGAGAAACAAGGGAATGGATATAATCATGAAAGGTATACCTACTATAGTGATAGACGACACCAATAGTAAACTTGAAAGCCAGTAGGTTTTTACCGCAGGATTAAAGGTGGCTTCAAATATTACTCTATCAGACATCATCAGTTCCTTTTAGTTGGATATCTTCAAGTATAACCCTAACGAGTGCGAGAAATGGTAAACAATTTCCTGATTATTATTGAAGCGCTAAGTATTAGCTTTTGAAGTCAGAGTACATTTCTTTGCTGCAGAAAGCAAAAAACCCGCCGTTAGGCGGGTTTCTTTTAATGGGACCTGGCAGTGTCC
>NZ_JAEFCD010000035.1 GCF_016405965.1 Alteromonas sp. IB21
GCGGGTTTTGATCCCGCCATTCATAGGTTCGAGTCCTGTTACCCCAGCCATATTCATGAAGAAGCTGCTCAAACGAGCGGCTTTTTTGTTTGTATTTGTCTTTTCGTTATCAAGCTCCTTCGTCCTCTCCTTCAAATGAATAAATTTGCTATAAGAGAGCATAAAACGTCATAGTTTCAGGACGTTTTCATTGTCCAATCCTTTAATTGTCATGCTAGTATTGTGTCTTTATCGATATAGCTCGGCATACTCAACGTTTTATCAAACTCCGTTTTGCATAAACTATACGTTCGTTCTGACAACACACCTGTCATGTTCAGTACATCTTTGCACGTCGAGCCACTATTAAAACAATAACGAAGGAAAGTGCGTGATAAACGAATTCGTTTCATTAGTTAATAATATTCTATGGGGTGATGGCCAGGTACTTATCATCATGCTGCTTGCATGTGGTATTTGGTTTACCGTAAAACTTGGCGGCGTTCAGCTCAGGCACTTCGGCCATATGTTTAGCTTGCTAAAGGGCAGCACGACAGCGAGTAAAGATGGCATTAGTTCTTTTCAAGCCTTATGTACCAGCTTATCTGCTCGTGTAGGCACAGGAAACTTAGCAGGTGTTGCAGTAGCTATATCGTTAGGCGGCTCTGGTGCTATCTTTTGGATGTGGATGATTGCCCTTTTAGGCATGGCAACAGGCTTTGCAGAGAGCGTATTAGGCCAGCTATACAAAGTGCGTGACGAAAACGGCGAGTTTCGTGGTGGCCCAGCCTACTATATCAAACAAGGTCTTAACAAAACCTGGCTAGCTGTAGCGTTTTCGCTGTGCTTGTTTTTTGGTTACGGTTTTGTATTTAGTGCCGTTCAAGCTAATACCATTACCGATGCATTAAATAATGCTTACTCCTTTCCCAGTGAATATGTAGGTTTAGCCATTATTGCACTCGCTGCTTTGATTGTTGTTGGCGGCCTTAAAAGTATCGCCCGCTTTGCGGAATTTGTTGTGCCATTTATGGGAATAGGCTACGTGCTTGTGGCATTAGCTATTACCTTTATCAATATTTCAGAACTGCCCGCCATGCTGCTTGATATCGTGAAGTCGGCATTTGGTCTACAGGAAGCTGGCGCTGGCGCGTTAGGTGCAGCTATTAAAAACGGTATCCAGCGTGGACTTTACTCAAACGAAGCGGGAAGCGGCTCAGTACCTCACGCAGCGGCAAGTGCGGTGCCAAACCCTAACCACCCGGTATCACAAGGCTACATTCAAATGCTGGGCGTTTTCTTAGATACACTCGTGCTGTGTACGTCTACTGCCTTTATCATTCTACTTGCTGGCGGTTCAAGCTCTGATCAAATGGAAGGAATTCGCCTAACACAAGATGCCATGAGCAGTCATTTGGGTGAAGGCGGTACTGACTTCGTAGCTGCTGCAATTAGCTTGTTCGCTTTCACTTCAGTAGTCGCAAACTACGCCTATGGCGAGAGTAACCTGCACATGTTTAAGCTAGATAACAAAATAGGCCGTGCGGCTTATACCATAGGTTATTTAGGTATGATTTATTGGGGCGCTCAGGCAGCACTTCCTCAAGTATGGGCAATGGCCGATATGGCGTTAGGTTTAATGACCGTTATTAATATCATCGCTATTGTATGGATGACGCCGACCATTGTGTCTATTAGCAAAGACTACTTTAAGAAAAAAGACAGTGGCCAAAAAGTAGAATACAAAGTTGGCGATTGTGAAATCCAAGGGAAGTCTGAAGATGGCGTGTGGGATTAACTCCACATCTCCATTGGGTAAACAATGTCCACGTTAATGAGTACAAGAAGGGCTAACCTAAAGTTAGCCTTTCTTATTTCAAGCGTCTTGCCGTACAACGCACTGAGATAGAAGCTTTGAGCACTGGGCTGTCTATTTCTATCAACCCACGCTAAATTACAACGCCACTGGCAAATGCCCGGTCTTTACCCATATCACTGTCTCTTCGTCAACGTAAGGATGATGCTGGCTCATATGCGGGCTTCGAATCCATGTACCTTTGGGGTATTCGCCATGTTCATCTTTAAACGTACCTGATAGTACAAAAATCTCTTCGCCACCGAAGTGTTTATGGGGTTTAAATACTTCGCCCCTTGGCCACTTAACAAGCGCTACGTGCTCGTGTTCAAAGTTATGTAACGGCATCACCTGCAAACCACCCTGCCCTTGTAGCCATCCTACAGTGTTCGTGTTTACCCTAACCTCAGCCAAATCTCGCTTATCGAACTGATTCAGTTTGACCAGGATTACACAACCTTCTTTACTAAACGGGCTGTGTTTACTGCCTGGAGGATTACGCAGGTACGTCCCTGCCGGATAATCACCGTGCTCGTCGGAAAAAACGCCTTCAAGCACAAAGATTTCTTCACCGTAAGGGTGGCCGTGCTCTTTGAAGCTAGCGCCCGGCTCGTACCTCACAACGCTAGTCGTGTGTCCAGACTCTTTCGCTTCACGCTCAAGAGGCTTACGCCAAACCGTACTTGACGGCGACGCCTGCCATGGCTCACTTTGTGTTTCAATAGCGAGTCGTATGTCAAAATTCATGTTTAGCATAAGCTACCTTCTCGTTTAGATTACTTTACTTAGTTTCTACCAGCCATAACGCCGCCATCAACATCGATGATGGCACCTGTCGTCCAACTTGCCTGATCAGACAGAAGAAAAGCAATACTGCTGGCAACATCTTCTGGTAAACCTATACGCCCAATTGGATGAAATGCATCAAAAGAAGCGAGTACTTCATCCGTTTCATTTTCTGGAATGAAGGCATTGTAAATGGGTGTTTTTACCACCGCTGGCGAAACAGCGTTAACTCGAATATTATGGTCAGCGAGCTCCATAGCAAGGTGTTGCGTCATCGCATGTAAACCTGCTTTTGCCATTGAGTACGCGGAAGATGGCGTAGCTTTAACCGCTTGCTTTGCCCACATAGAACCCACATTAACAATATTACCGCCACCCGCATTTTGCATAGCAATAGCCACCGCTTGCGTAATGAAAAACACGCTTTTATTAAGCGTATGGTATTGATCATAGTCACTTAGCGTATGTTGCGTAAAGGCCGTAGGATTAAAATAGCCAGCCGCATTAACCAAATACTGATACGGTGTGGCTTGCGCTTTTACGTGCGCAATTAACGCTTCCACATCGCTATCTTTATATAAATCAGCGCTCAATGAATCAACGAGCACTCGACTATCTTTGGCTGCGTCTTTAAGCGTTGCTATTGCACGCTGCAATTTGTCAGTATTTTTACCCACTATGGTCACACTCACGCCGCTGCTAACTAAGCTGACAGCCGTTGCTAAACCGATACCACTAGAACCACCTACAATTAAAGCTTTACCACTGAATGAAAACATCATAATAACTGTCCTTCAATTTGAAATTTCGTGGTAACCTTACTCGTCAGGTAAGCCAATGAATAGTAAGTATAATTTGGTAAGGTAGGTACTTTTTGGTACATCTTTATGAATACTAAAGAAAAACAAATTGAAAGAAAGTTGCCGCCACAAGATAGCGCGCGCATGGTCGAAACCATTTACGGCTGTAAATGGTCGCTTACGGTGTATCAATTGTTGGCTAATGGCGTTAATCGGCCTGGGGAAATGGTACGCTCTGTTGAAGGGTTAAGTACCAAAGTGCTCAATCAGTGTCTAAAACGCAATGTGGATTTTGGCATTCTAAAAAAACAGGTCTATCACGAGTTACCGCCAAGAGTGGAATATGAAGTTACGCCTTTTGGCGAACGTTTTCTTTCAGTGCTAGAACAGATTGAGGCCTTACAAGAAGACCTCATAAGTACTGCCGAGAATTAACAGTCTTTGCCTATTGTCACGTCGTTATTATGGTCGAAGCATTTCAAAGTAATCTGCTTCACTGATGGTATAGTAGTCACCAGCACCACCACCGCGCATAACTGGCTCGCCTTTTAGTGTCCTATAAACACCGTTTTCAATCAGCAATTTGTCAATATGAACTCCCACCACTTCGCCCATAATAAACCAGCTATTTACGGCATCTCCTCGTGCACCTTTTAGCTGAACAATGTCTGACAACTTACATTCCATGCTAACAAGGCTCTCTTTTACGCGGGGTACTGATACTACCTTGCTGTTAACTGTTTCAAGCCCAGATATTGCAAATTCACTTTCTTCAGGTGGTAAGGGCTTGCTCGTTTTATTCATAGCGGTTGCCAGAGGCCTAGACACCAAGTTCCAGCAAAACTCACCAGTTTCTTGCACATTGACTAAGGAGTCTTTTCTTCCACCTACGCAGGAAAAGCCAATAATAGGAGGCGTATAATTAAGTGCATTAAAGAAACTGTATGGCGCCAAATTGAGCACGCCTGCTTTGGACTGCGTTGAAATCCAACCAATGGGACGCGGCGCAATGATGGCATTGAATGGATCATGGGCTAAACCGTGTCCAAGCTGGGGTTCGTAAAAGTGAAAATTAGTCAAGAAAACTCCTTACTGATGAATGCACCGAAAAATAGGAAGCCACGTCGTCAGTTTGCGTTACTTGCAAACATATCGCATGTCGTACGTACTGTAATACTATACTTTACGTATATGTACGCTTATTTATTTAAATTCAAGGTGATCAATGAACGCAAGAACCGTCGCATTTTCACGAACTCATCTTCAACAAGACTACGACGCTTTTATCCCTGACGATGATGTTGCACTTTTAGCGATACACCGCTGGTTAATTAACCTTAACCAGTAATAGCGGCAATGAAAAAAGGCCGATAGAAGCTATCGGCCTTTAGCGTGTTGCGCGTGTTGTTTAGAAAGCGTAACTCACTCTGCCGTATACAAAACGGCCTGTGAAGCCGTAAGGCGAGAAGCCTGAGTATGAGAATAAACGAGAGAACGTAGTTACATCGTCTACCAAATCTCGGGTTGGCTCTGGGTATACATCGAATACATTGTTGGCACCTACCGATACGGTTAACCCTTCTGTCAACGCTATACGAACATCTAAGTCAGTGATCCATTCTGAAGGAAGAATTTCGTTGCGGGCTTCAATTGAAGAAGGATCTTCCACTTCACCATAGCGTGTGGTGCGAAGCGTGGTGGTGTAACGGTCGTAGTTCCATGTAACGCCCAAGTTTAACTTACTGTCTGGCGAGCTCGTTTCAAAACGACGAAGCTCAACATCGCTGAACAGGTTGTCTTGGTCAAAGCCCGCATTCTGCAACACCTCAGGCGCATCGATTACGCTGGTTACTTCGTTGTCGTTAAAGTTAGCACCTGCGTTAAAATTAAACGCACCGTAATCTGCTGTGTTCAATGTGTAGGTAGATACAATATCAACACCTTGTGTACGGGAATCTATGGCATTTAAGAAAAAACGCGCCTGATTAGCGCCTGTGCCTTCTAGTAGTGCTTCAATTGCATCGCCTGATAGGTTGTTAGACAGTACAATACGATCATCAATATCGATGCGATAGAAATCTACCGTTAAGTTAAAGTCAGCATTCGGTGAATAAGTAAAGCCTGCACTGAAGTTGTTAGACTCTTCAGCATCTAAACCTGGGCTACCTAGCGCTTGCGCTACATCACTGGATGGCGCGAACGTACCAGTTTCTGTTGGTTCGCCATCAACAAAAACCGTGGCAATAGAAGTAAAGAACTGTTGCTGCAATGACGGAGCTCTGAAGCCTGTTGATACCGACGTGCGAAGTGCAAAAGCATCGCTAAGGGTTACACGGTGCGACATCTTCCAGTTAAATGTACTGCCAAAGTCAGAATAATCTTCAAAGCGCCCTGCCACAGCCACGTTCCAGTTCTCTACTACATCAGCTTCTAAATCAACGTAAAAGCTGTAGTTGTGACGGCTGTTGTCACCTGCCGACTCTGGTGTAAAACCTGGGAACACTTGCGAGCCAGCGGCACCAAACGGGCCGTTAACGGGGTCGGTCACAGCACCGCCTGGACCGAAGGTACCTTGAATGTACGAGTTCTCTTCACCCGCTGTAATGTCATAACCTTCGTGGCGATATTCGGCGCCCATTGCAAAGTTCATTTCGCTGTAAAACAGCCCTGTATCGACCAGACGAGACGCGTCTGCATTGATTATAGTCGTATCGTATTCAAGGGTACCCGCGTCAAACTCAGTCTGGCTTGTTGAGCCAAGGGATGTGTTTAGCGTGTTAACAACACCGTACTCTAGCTCGTTGCCGCCATGCGTAACTGATAGGTCGTAATTCCACACATCACCGTAGCCTTTAATTCCGGCGATAAGCGACATATCTGTAATATCGGTTTGAATAGCAGGTAAGAAACCATCTGGGTATATTTCGACAATGTTGCGCGCGTCCAGTGCACGGCGATAAAAGCCACTACCAAGAGAGTCTCGCGTGCTATAGCCTGCAGTAGTGTAAAACTCGACGCTATCGGTTAGCGCTTTACCTGCATTAATAAATAGCGCGTAGTCTTCTACTTCACCGTTGCCGTAAACGTGGTTGTAGCGATTTACTGTTAGTTCACGTGGGTCTAAATTGCCGTCAGCATCACGAGCATAGTTTTCTCGCTGGTCGTAGTCGGCACGATTTGCTTGGCCGCGGTCGCGATATTCACCAGAAACATTTATAAAGCCATCGTCTCCCCACTCAAAACCCACGTTTCCACGAAGGGTAAAGGTTTGGCCGTCGGTTACCTCTCGGTCACTTCCTTCGGTGAACGCTAGGTCGCCGTTAGCGTCGATACCAACACTTTCAAGGTTTGGCACGCCGTCCATTTTAGTGACGTTAGCACCGTAGGTTGCCGATACTTCACCGCCTTCTGCAGCATCTTTAAGCACAATATTGATAACGCCAGCAATAGCGTCAGACCCGTACTGCGCTGCTGCACCGTCACGCAAGACCTCAATACGTTTGATTGCATTAGCTGGAATGGCGTTTAAATCTACGGCTGATGATCCGCGACCCACCGAGCCGTTTAGGTTAAGTAGCGCAGATGTGTGGCGACGCTTACCATTGACCAATACAAGAGTGTGATCGGGGGCTAAACCGCGAAGCTGAGCTGGGCGCACGTGGTCCGTACCGTCGGTAACCGAAGGCTGCGGAAAGTTAAAGCTTGGCAGCAACTGGTTAAGGATCATGTTGGTTTCCGTTAAGCCTGTCGCCTCAATAGATGAAGCGTCGATAATATCGATAGGAACCGGAGAATCATTGACGGTACGCCCTACTCGACGTGAGCCTACAATTTGGATTTGTTCAACATCCTGCTCATCAACTGTAGTTTGTTCTTGCGCAAGTGTTGAAGTAGAAAAGTGCATTCCTGCTATTGCAGAAGCAATCAAAGAAAGCTTGAAAACAGAAGCGTTAATTTTTGCCTGTTGCATTGTGATGTTCCTGAATTTTATGTGTTTAATGCATTGAAAACTGTGCTTCTTACTCTACCGAGTAGAAAAAAGACCTACGGATACATTTTCTTTTTCTGTTGTTGGGGTACTGCTAAACGCCGAATTGTCTGACTAGACTTATAATTATTAGAAGTGGTAAGCAAATAAGCTGTAGGTTGAGTAAATCACAAAAATATTCCACCGCACAATACTAAAGTTGTAATAATTTAGAAATATCGATGACAGGTGGCATTTAAGAGACAAAATATTGAACAAAGTTTTTCTGCTTTTGCAATGAAAAAAGGTGGCCGTAGCCACCTTCTCAAGCATTACATAGCGTTATGCTTTTTTTAGCTTTTTCTTAAGCTTTTTTAGTTTGCTTTCTTGCTTAGCGATTTTTGCTTTAGCTACTTTCATCTCTTTTTTGATTTCTTTTTTCTTAGCCATTTTTTATATCCTTAATATTTTCTGTAGTGTATTGCTGTCTGCCAGCATCTATTTTTCATTGTGTTCTTCAATGAATTCACGAATAAAGCGCCTTACTTCACGAGCCGCAGACGTATCCAAAGAATCGCAAAGCGCAATAAACTGCGCTCTTTCTTCGTCATTAATTCGAATAATCATCTGACTATTCTTTTTCTTCTTTTTGTTGTTATTTTCAGACATCTCGACTGCTTTAAAAGGTAAGAAACACCAATCCGAACAATGAATGTATATTCAATGTATATACATTTCAAGGACGATAGTGAACTTTTATTGATTTTTTTCATAAAAAAGTCACATAAACGTCACACGAGTGACTTGAGTATTCGACAAAGTTTCACTGTCAACGTAACACAATGAGAAATATATGACACAAGCACAATCAACAACTCACCTTTCTTGTTTCATTGAAGCAATCGCGCTCGCTAAGCACACCAAATGTGTATCACGGGATGATTTACAAGCCCTGCTTCAACAAAAAGGTTATGAAGAAATAGTTGCTCTTAATACTGCTGAAGAGTTAGAGCCACAGTTGCCAATCGCTTCATAAATCAGCTGGTTAAAATGACCCGTTTTTTACCCCATGGTGAAGTGCGTGTTCACCGGGAAGGTCGCATACTCATTCTGGAAGGACATGGCCCTTGGAATGTTGAGGCACTTCAACATTCAACTGACAAGGCACAACCTATACTACAAGAACTTAGCGGCGCCCCTTGGGGAGTGATGGCAAGCATTTCGGCAGTATTTATCAACAAGCTGGAGATAACGTTAAAGTGTTTAACGACACAGATGAAGCTAAACGTTGGCTAATGAAGACCATTAAGCTAGCCTCAAACAACATTTAAAGCAGTTTTTTAACCGAAGTTATCACATGCTTTCTGCGATTCTTATCTATTTACTGTTTAGCGCTTGTTTACTTGCAACACTTAAGTGCTTAGCGTTGTACAAAAAAATACAAGAACTGACAACATCCCAAAGACTGACTAGTAAAAAAACCGCCCCAAAATCAACATAAAGTTATCATAATTCAGCCAATTAAACCTGTAAAAATCGGTATCTGACGTTACTAAAAAATGGTATTTCCACTCAAACTTTACGTCTTAATGTTATAAAACAACAGGCGATTAAAAATAAACTAACCATAGCAGGAGCATTAACTAACCCAAGCACTTGCCCATTGGGAAGCCGTACAATGTAGCCAATATCAGCGAACGAGGCTATTGTTGTGTTGCTTATCGTTGTACTGCCCTCTAAAACTCCAGTAAGAAGGTCGCTCGAAGGACCAGCCCAATCTTCAGCCCAGTGGCCGTTCCTAGTTCCTTCATTTTCGCTCACTATATCCACAGGAACAAAGTTAGCACTAGTATCAAACTCGTTTCGATATGTATCCAGCGCGAATTGGCCTAAATATTCACCTGAGTCTTCTTGGTATAGTCCGCTAAAATAACTCCAGATTGTACCAAACCCGATAACATGCGCCATTTCATGTATGATTACGTCGAATAACAGACCCGAGACTTCTAAATATATCAAGTCAGCAGAGTCGAATTGCATAAACCCGTTCGTTACATAAACGACATCTCCATAACGAATACCACGGGACCACCCCGCGCTCGCTAGGGTACCTCCAGCACCATCATCCGTAATTGCTGTAGCCGCTATTTCCATGTTCACATCAACATCGAGACGCGTGCCGATCAAAAATGATTCCCATAGGTTCACCGCGCTTTCAAATATGTCCGTTTGACTCGGTTCTAAGCCTCTACCGTCGGTAATTTCAATATTTATTACACCAGCGTTAGTTTTAAAGGCAAGCAAGAAGAAAAGATTTAGAAGGAAAAATTTAGCAGGCTTCATTAAGTTTCCGGACCATCGATATTTAAATGCCTACACGGCATTTGTTGTTTTTATTATCTGGGGTCGCAAAAGCAATTTTTAAGCCACACTATATACCCTTAAAAATCAAAAATTTACAACCATTCAACTGGGGGATGCCGAATAGTTGTAAAAAAAACGGACACAGTAGAACAATGAGTTGTTTATTGCACATACAAGCCCATAAAAAAGCGGCACTTCAGAGGTGCCGCTAAAAACTACAGTCCTTTACAGTTACTTGCAGAAATTGTCCATCAGTTAAGGCACTAGAATCGAAAAAAAGTTCAACTTAATTATTGAAGCAAAGCACCGTAACTCAGACTATATTTTATACAGAAATTATGTGCTAACCAGACAACTTTAGTTGAACCTTTTTTAATCGATGACTTTGGTCTAATATAGGGAAAAATTGATCGGAAACAAAGTCAGTCATGGAAGAACATTCATTCTTTTCTTATAAAGCGTTAACCAAAGGCACACTGTTACTCTTAGCTATATTTACGCTTTTTTCTGCCCATGCGGCAAAGAACGTAATTCACTCACCTTTTGAGCAAATTGAGCAGAATCTTAAGCTTGCCCAGCAACATTCCTTTGTGGATTATTATCCGCTTCAGCTAAAATCAAATACTGAAACTCAAAAAATAACAAAACCTGCAATAGTGCTTGATGGAACCTACATAATTGAAGGCGACATTGCCGTCAAAAAAGCGTTTACAGGCAACGAAGAATCTATAAGCGGTCTAGCGACAAGCTATCGAGGCCTTTGGCCGGGCGCATCGGTTTATTACTCCATTACTAATGACTTTACTGACGCTGAGAAATTCAAGATCCGTCAAAATATGGATGTAATAGAGGCGGTTAGTATTGTTAGATTCTATGAGCGGACAAATGAATACGATTATGTTCAAATTTTTAAGGGAAGCGGCTGCTGGTCGTATATAGGAAGTATAGGGGGAGCACAAGAACTGTCCCTTGGTTCAGGGTGTCTAGCAAATAGCACGATTCAACATGAGCTTATGCATGCTATTGGTATTGAACATGAACAATCAAGGCCAGACCGTGACGAATACATACAGGTTCTTGAAGACAATATCGAACCTGGCCAAGAGGGAAATTTTTTCATCAATCTCTCAAGTTACAAAGTAGGCGAGTATGATTTCAACTCAATCATGCACTACTCTAATTACGGCTTCTCACGTAACGGCAACCCAACTATTCTTCGTCTAGATAACCCAGATTTACCCACGGGCGGCAACGAGTTAACCGCAACAGATGTCGCTACTATAGACTACTTATACCCCAATGCCGGAAACGTTAAATTTATTGGCGAAGCGTCGCTTGAAACTACTGGTTCACCTGCGCTTTCTCAAGACGGTGACATTTTAGCGGGGGGGATAGGCCAATTTTATTCCGTTCGAAGCACGGGTGATTTAAAGTGGACACGCACGTACAACAATCGCTCCTACCAATCATCACCGGTAGTGAGTTATGAGGGAACTATATACGTTAGTTCGACAGATGGCGTACTAAACGCAATATCGTCTGAAGGTTCACATTTATGGTCTTTCAGTGCTAATCAAGCTATCAAAGGGTCACCGGCATTAAACAGTTATAACGAAATTTTTATCGGAGCCACAAACAAACTATATTCGATCACGCCTAACGGATTTGAAATATGGTCTGCTGATGTAAGCGGTGAAGTATTAGGGTCACCCGCTATAGATGCAAACGACAACGTTGTTATCGCGACAACTTCAGGCTACTTAGCCTCGTTTACACGTTCAGGAAGTTTAAATTGGGAGGTTAATCTGTTCGAGAATTTCGAAAGCTCTCCTGTCCTGACCACAGAAAACAACATATTGATCGTCGCGTCATCTGGCTTGGTCTACCATATTGATAATAGCGGTACAACCCTTTGGCAATATAGCTTATCTGGATCTTCCGAAAGTTCGCCCATAATAACGCCAACAGAATCTATCATAATTGGCGCGTCAAATGGTCTTCATCATATTTCCAAAGAAGGGGATCTTCTGTGGCATAACCAGGCAGTGGGTGAAATCAAAGGCTCTGCAGCGATGTCAGAAACTGGCACGATTTACGTGGGTTCATACGGCAACAATACTATGTATGAACTAACAAACGATGGGTCAATCATCTGGAGTGTCGAAGTAGATTCACCGCTGAGTGGTTCACCACTAATTGCAGATGACGGTTCTGTTTATATTTTAGGTAATAAACTATATGCATTCTACGGCTACAGTGGAAGTTTAGCTACTGCACCATGGCCTACTTTTGGAAAAAACAATCAAAATACGAAAAGTTATTCTGACTACTCGCCGAATACCCCTCCTATTGCTGATGCAGGAAACAATCAAATTGTAGAAGGCGGAGAAACCGTTACCCTTGACGGCTCCTTAAGCAACGACGCTGATGGTACGATAGTCGCGTATCATTGGGAGCAGGTATCTGGTGAGCTAATAAGTTTAGAAAATACCACAAATCCAGTGATCACCTTTAACGCTCCCGACACAAACGAATCATTAGATTTAGTGTTTCGGTTAACAGTAACCGATAATCGCGGAGAGTCAGCACAGGATACCGTTAATATATTCGTCCTTAATGGCGATGGGAACAACACGCTAATCGATTTCGAAACGGGTGATTTATCTCAGGCAAATTTCAATAACAATAATGGCTTTGCGTGGAGTCTTACTGATGAAGATGCAGCATCAGGGAATTACAGTATTGTCTCATCTAATCGGGGCGTTGACGGCTCATCTTCTCAAATTTCGCTGAATGCGGTAGTGGCCTCTGGAAGAATTCAGTTTGATAGAGCGGTGAGTTCGGAACCAGACTTTGACTTTCTTCAGTTTAAAATAGACGGCAACCTTGCAGCTCAGTGGTCGGGTGAATTAAGTTTTCAGATGGTCAGTTTTGAAGTTGAAGCCGGTCGACACGAATTTACTTGGGTGTACCAAAAAGATGGAAGCGTTCATGAAGGTAGAGATAGCGCGTGGATAGACAACATCAATTTTGTTGAACCTGGTGAAAATTTAAGCCCAATTGCTGACGCTGGTCAAAATCAAACAATACTCCCAATGGACTACTTTGAGCTCTTGGGCACTAATTCATACGATCCTGATGGAACAATCGTTTCTTTTGAGTGGGAACAAATAAGTGGGCCTAGCGCCGACATCGTTGCACCTTACGAAGCAGCGACAGGGGCCTATGCACCTAACGTTTCTGAAGAGACATCTCTCGAGTTCAAACTGACGGTAACTGACAACCTTGGCTTATCATCAGAAAGCACCACCACAGTAAACGTAGTGCCACAGCGCTTGGAACTAAGTTACATAGAAGTAATCGGGGATTATTTCAGTAATTTGTATCCAAACAGCGAACGTCAGTTTGGCCTGTTAGCCTACTTTAACGATGGCAGTAGCTATGATGTCACCGTCGATGCGCAGTGGAATGTGTCGCCCCAGAGTTATGCCTCTTTCAGTGATGTGCAACCCGGGCTACTTGTAATCGAAGATTTAATCACGAATCAAGAGGTTCTGGTAAGCGTAACTTATGCTGGCATGACTCAGAGCTACTACATGACTATTTTTGGTGAAGAGCCAGAGCTCACAGATTTTTACGTAGATAGCTTTTACGAAGTATACGATAATTCATCGAGCGCTTTTTTAGCCTATGCAAGCTATAGTGATGGCAGTACAAAAGAGGTTACAAACGAAGCAAACTATAGCGTGTCGTCGCCTGATTTAGTTGATTTAGATGATTTGGCAGACGGTATTTTAACTGTCTTGAATGTTGAACAAGATGTCACAATTACTTTTGTAGCTACATACGAAAATTCAACGTTTTCCCAAGAAATACTGATTGTCAATCATGATAAAATTACAGACTTGGAGATTACTAATACCTTAGATGTTTTAAGTGTCACAGCAAGTCATCAATTCCAACTAAACGCTACAAGACTAAATGGTGAAACGTTTAGGGCAACAGATAAAGCTATATGGTCTGTTTCAAACACCAACATAGCTCAAATTGATGCCGGATTATTAACGATTTCCGAAAATGTTAATGGTGCGACTTCTGTTACCATATTTGCTGAGTTAGAGGGAAGATCTAAAGGCTTCACTGTGAGCATTGACGCCAACGTCGCACCTAAATTCACATCTCAACCAGAAACTAGCGCCATCGCCCAAAAGCTGTATCGTTACAATATAAGCGCAGAAGATATTAACAACGATGACATTACGTTTGATTCAGAAATAGTATTTGGTGAGGACGAAATTTTTGACTTTGAAAACGTAGCCTTAAGTGATCTTCCATTCACACTTATGGGAGATGCAGAATGGGAGATCACTTCCAATAAATCGGCAGATGGATTATTTAGTTTAGCGTCACCCGCATCACTAAACGATGGACAATCTGCATCTGTCCTTCTAGACATAGAAACAAGTGCCGGCGAGATATCTTTTGACTTAGCAACTAGTACAGAAGGGTCATTTGATGTCTTTTACTTTTTAATCGATGGAATACTTGTGTATTCACAATCAGGTTTGAAAGACTTTGAGACTGTTTCATTTTTCTTAGACGAGGGCTCACATTCATTTGAATGGAAGTATGACAAAGATGCATCAGTCTCTACGGGAAGTGATACCGTGTGGATAGATAACATTCACATTCCTAAGGCCAGCAGCTCTGACGGCACTTCAAATTGGCTATATTTTAACGATTTAGGTAATGGAAATGCGGAGCTTTTTGGCGTGCCTAGTGCAGACAACATTGGAAATTACACGGTTACTATTTCTGCAAGTGACGGCGTTCGCGTAAGTACCCAAGAATTCAATTTACGTGTTGAAGAAAACCAGCTCAACCCATTAGATTACGATGGAGACGGGAAAGCTGATATTTCAATAAGACGAGCAGAAGCTGGCTATCAGTTCATTAAAGAAAGTGAAAGTGAAAACATTTACCGCCTGTTTTTTGGAAGCCAAGAAACCGATATACCGGTTAACGGAGACTTTGATGGCGACGGAATAGCCGACATTAGCATTTATAGACCGGGTGTTGGTTACTGGTTTATAAAGCGCTCGTCAGATGGCAGTATATTCAGACTAGCATTTGGTACACAAGACGGCGATATACCTGTTCCCGCAGATTACGATGGTGACGGCACAACTGATATCGCGGTAAGAAGGCCATCTACTGGACAATGGATTATAAGGCCCTCTAATTCTGCAGATACTTACGTTCGCGCCTACTTCGGTGGTAACGCAGATGACGTTCCTGTTCAAGCAGACTACGATGGCGATGGATTAGAAGACATTGCTATTTGGCGTCCATCAACCCAACAATGGATAATTAGATATACCACCGACAATTCAATACGCAGAATTACGATGGGTGAAAGTGAGCGTGATGTTCCCGTTACCGGTGACTATGATGGCGATGGAAAAGCTGATTTTGCCGTAAGAGTTCCGCAAACGGGAATGTGGCACATACGAAAAAGTAGTGAAAATGCTATTTCAAGTCTGTTTTTCGGCAGTGAAAGCAGTGACATTCCGGTGCAGGGAGACTACAACGGCGACGGTAAAACTGATATTGCCATCAGGCGGCCAGACACTGCTACTTTTATCGTCAAAGAATCGAACGAAGCGGGTAGCATCAAAAGGCTTTTCTTTGGTTCGCAGGTTTCGGATTTGCCGCTCGCAAGCCCAATGGCGATAAAGATGGCAATGCTTGGACTGCCCTCCTCTATTGAAAATGAATTTTTCCCTAGTTCAACGCCATCAACCATTAACTCTGCTGTAATTACCAGCCCAGTTGACTTGAGTACGTCTTCTATACCTAGCGAGTTTGGTCATGAGAGTTCAGAAACCGGCGATTTATTGAATGTTTCAGAACTTGAAGAAGTATCACGTGAAGTCGAATTTAAAATCGAGTATCTAAAAGTCGCCCCAGAAAAAGAAAAAGTTCCGATGAACAACACTCATTAACACCGTAAACGAAGCCACTTGGAAAATAGTGGCTTCGCTTCGTTACCTGAAGCTATTTTTAACTAAGCAAAAAAAAACGGAAGCAAAGCTTCCGTTTGAAACAACGTTAGTTAATTGTGAACTATTTAGGTGACCAATCAAACTTTTTGAATGGTTCGTCAACTGGGGTGTCCGCCACATGGTTAGTATAGTTACTCATAACTTTTTGCGCAAGAATTAGGATAATTTCAAGCAGTTGCTTATGCTTATAACCAGCACTATAGAATGCGTCAAGTTGCGCACCATCAATGTTTCCTCTACCACGAGTAACCGCTAGTACAGTTTCTTTTAGCGTATTTAATTTACTGTCAGAGAGGGTTTCATCATTACGCAACTCTTCAATCAAATCATCACGCACCTTCATGCTTTTCGCAATACCGGTGTGGGCTGGTACACAATAATGGCAGGAGTGTTCGACGTTCACCGCTTGCCAGACCACCGTTAACTCTTCCGCATTGAACGAGGTTTCTTGAGCCAGCTTGTGCAGCACTTGATAGCCTTCAAGCAATGCTGGCGCTTCTGCCATAACAGCGTGCAGGTTAGGCACCATACCAAACGCTGCTTGAGAATTGTCAAGTAAGGGCTTTGAGGCTTCTGGTGCTGTGTCTTTAGTATGTAGTTTGAAATCGCTCATATCACTCTCCTGTTGATGTAACTAGAAATTCAAGTAACCCCTTTGGTTACCGTTCCCCCTTCAGTGTGGGAACAATAATAGGTTTACTTGAACGATCGTTCAAGCGATAATTGAACACGTGTTCAAAACATTCACGTATAAGGTATGCTGCGATGAAATATGACCATGATGACATTATTGAAAAAGCCACCACACTTTTTTGGCAACGAGGCTTTCATGCAGCGGGTATGCGCGAGATCCAACAAGCATTAGATATGCGTCCAGGCAGTATCTATGCGCGCTTTCAAAGTAAAGAAGGGTTATTTAAACTTGTTGTAGAACACTATGCACAGAACAGTGCAGAACGCTTAAAGCAGGTGGCAGAAGCAGAGTCACCTTTGAATGCGCTTTACAACTTTTTTGAAACGGCATTAACTGGACCTGATGAGCAGCGCTATATGCGTCAGTGTTTACTGGTGAAGTCTATTGCTGAATTAGATATTATTGGCGAGGTTGCCAAAAAAACAGTGCTTGAAAGCATGCAAACCCTCAAGGTTGGCTTTAAACATATAATTGAAGCCTGTATCGAGAAAGGCGAATTGCCTGAACATACACCAACTGCACTTGCAGCTGAGTGGCTTCAAAATCAATTCGTAGGACTAAGGGCGTTCGCCATTTTGCAAGACGACAACAAAGCAATTGCTCAAATAATCAACAAGACTTTACTTGATCTTAAAAGTGAATGGCCCATTTCTTAGCTTTTAACTTATTTCAGTATATAAATGTCCGCCATCAAATAATGATAATTTAGATACACAATCGACACGCCCTACTTGCTGAGAGCTAGCCAAAACTTCTGTTTTAGGGCTAACATTAGTTTGGTCACTGTTCTTAACGGGCGCGCGCTTAACGAGTGCAGGCGAAAAACATGCTACTGGAAGCTGCCTAATTGAATCATTGGGAAAACTTAAAAACGTTTAAACCTCAATATAATGAATTGTAAAACGCCAGTGGACAATTTTCATCACTGAGCCAAACGATAGAAATGAGCACAAGAAAAATGGTTGAGAGAGCTTTAACAATATTTACGTTCATACTGTTTATTAGCTTCGTTCAAGGGTGCAGTAATAAACTAGAAAAAGGATATATTGCTTATAATTCCCAACAGTATGACTTATCCAAAAGGCATTGGCAGCCTTTAGCTGAAAAAAATGACCCGGCAGCGCAATACCTTATAGCGAAATTATGGGAACACGGGGTTGGTTCAACGCCGCGAGATTTAGAGAAAGCAATGGATCTATATTATCTCTCTGCAAACAATGGTTATCTGCCTGCAATGACCGCTCTAGCCCGCCTTCAGATACAGTTCAATGAAGAAGAATCAGCTTTTTCATGGCTACGATATGCTGCCAGATGGGACTATGAGATGGCAAAAACCATGCTTAAACAATACGGTCGCCCAATACCTACGGCTGATTTTAAAGCACATTATCCGCCAAACACCCGTTTACCGGCAGATTCAGGAAAACAGCAAACGCAACAACTGGGCAATAAGCAAAATTCCCATTAAGGGCCAAATCCACTTAGCCCATTTCGCTGCATCCTCGTTACTTATTCGCATTTTAGAGCGTTCTATTAGCGGTATAATCAATGCTAGTGCACCAAATAACACTGCCAGTAAAATTAACACTTCCATTATCGTAACCCTATCGCATATTTGAGCACTTCTTGTTTAGCAGGCTCTATGCGCTGCGCCACAGAAAGAAGCTGGTTTCTTATCCATTTGATGGGGGCAACGTCATTGCTAAACAAGGTATAAAACCCATCCATTGCCGTCATCATCACCAAATTATCTCGCTTTCGTGGCTTTTCATAATTGCTGATAAGCCTTTGAGAAAATACTTTATCGGTTAGCGACAATGCGTTGTCGCTACCGAATGGCTTGAATTCAGCACACACAGAAAGAAAGGTTTCTACGTCTTTAAAGCCCAAATTAACGCCCTGCCCCGCAAGTGGATTAATGGTGTGTGCTGCATCACCAACTAACACACATCTGCCTTTAACGTATTGATTAGCATGGGATCGGGTAAGCGGAAAAATCGCTTTATCAATAACTGAAAAGCTATTGCCATTTCTGGTCAATTCGTCTGGAAAGGTTTTAAGAATTTCACTTTCAAGTTGGTTCGCTTTTAAACTTTTAATCCGTTTGAGTTCGTCGGGCGAGTCGTACCAAACGAGCGAGGCGTAGTTATCAAACATGGGTAAAAAGGCTTTGGGGCCGCTCGATGTAAACTGCTGCCAGGTTACAGGTTCAACGGCGTTCTCCATCTTTATAGTGATCCCCATCGCCTGCTGCGCATACTGCCAACCTGTGGTGCCAATACCGGCCGCCTTCCTTACCTGAGAGTTTGCACCATCGGCACCAATAAGCCACTTAGCCTCTATCGTTTTGCCACTAGATAGTTTAACGGTAGCAGAATTGGCTAACTGAATATCTTGCACTGTGTGGTCACTAATAAGCTCTACATTCTCATACTGTTTTAGTGCTTCGTGGCAACCTAGTTGCAACAATCGGTTTTCAACAAAAAAGCCCAGCTGAGGCATGTCGATACTTTGTGCGGTGAAATCTGTTCGATGGGATGGGTCGTCCCACACGCTAAGTCCAGAGTAAGGTTTAACTCGCATAGAAGCTATGTGTTCCCAAGCGCCAAGGGCTTTTAACAGCGTTACCGATGCTTCGCTGATAGCTGAAACCCTTAAGTCAGGTCCATCCTCGGGATTAAAAGGTACCGGTAGATACGGCTCTATCACTGCTACTTTAAACTCCTGTTGAGCAAGCCCCAACGCTAGCGCCGCGCCGACCATACCGCCGCCGTTTATACAAAAATCGACCATTTACTCTCCTTAAAACACGCACTTGCATTATGTCTTAAAACACAAAGCGCTGTGAAGTAAAACGTACAACAGGCTTGGCTTAGATCAATTCTTCACGAATCGTCGTAAGACACTGGGAATATACCTGCATAACAGGTAAAATATGCGGCTATTTTGAACATCTTCCTGTAACTGACATTTCCGATGCTTTTTGCATGGGCGCTTTCAACGCCTTATGCAGAATAACATTCTGGCAGACACCTTAGCTAAACCAAGGTGATACTGCATTCACTTACAGGAACACTAACAGGTTACCGAATAGTTGTTATGACTAAAAAGCTGTATATCAAAACCTGGGGCTGCCAAATGAACGAGTACGACTCGGAAAAAATGGCAGACTTACTAGACTCAACCCATGGCTTTAGCGCTGCACAAAGTGCTGAAGAAGCCGACGTTATTTTGCTTAACACCTGCTCTATTCGCGAAAAAGCGCAAGAGAAGGTTTTTCATCAACTTGGTCGCTGGAAGACGTTAAAGCAAGACAAGCCTGAACTTATTATTGGTGTAGGCGGTTGTGTGGCTTCTCAAGAAGGTGACACCATACGCCAGCGTGCGCCGTTCGTAGACTTGGTATTTGGCCCTCAAACGCTGCACCGTTTGCCTGAAATGATCAACGAACTTCAAGGCGGCGCAAAGTCAGTGATTGACGTGAGCTTCCCTGAAATTGAAAAGTTTGATCGCCTGCCTGAGCCACGAGCTGAAGGCCCAACGGCGTTCGTTTCAATTATGGAAGGCTGTTCAAAATATTGTACGTTCTGCGTAGTACCTTACACCCGTGGTGAAGAAGTAAGCCGCCCTGTCGACGACGTATTGCTTGAAATTGCACAGCTTGCAGGTCAAGGCGTACGTGAAGTAAACCTTCTGGGTCAAAACGTTAACGCATATCGCGGTGAAAATTACGACGGTACAATTTGTCGATTCTCTGAGTTACTAGAGCTTGTAGCTGCTATCGATGGCATCGACCGTATTCGTTACACCACCTCACACCCGGTTGAGTTTACTGACGATATCATTGAAGCATACGCGTCTATCCCTGAGTTAGTTGACCACCTGCACTTACCTGTTCAAAGCGGTTCTGACCGTATTTTGAACCTGATGAAGCGTGGCCATACGGCAATTGAATACAAATCGAAAATGCGTAAGCTCAAAAAAATTCGCCCAAACATTAGCTTGTCGAGCGACTTCATCATTGGCTTCCCAGGCGAGACCGATGCCGACTTTGAAGCTACCATGGATTTGATTCAGGCTGTCGATTACGACCTTAGCTTCAGCTTTATTTACAGTGCTCGCCCGGGTACGCCTGCTGCCGACGCAGTAGATGACGTAAGTGAAGAAACTAAGAAGCAACGTCTTCACCTACTACAGCAGCGTATTACGCAACAGGCCCTTCGTATTGCTCGTCACATGGTTGGCACAGAGCAGCGTATTTTGGTTGAAGGTCCGTCAAAGAAAAACCCAATGGAGCTTTCGGGACGTACTGAAAATAACCGTGTAGTGAACTTTGAAGGTACGCCTGACATGATTGGCGAATTCGTTGACGTGAACATCACTGACGTATTCACTAACTCACTACGTGGTGAAGTTGTGCGCAGAGAGAGCGAAATGGGCTTGCGTGTTGCCGTTTCGCCCCAATCTATCATGGCAAAGCATCAGGCAGATTTGCCCGATGAGCTTGGCGTGGGACAATTTAACCCAGCCTAAACACATTTTATAGCGAGGAAAAAAGTAGCTTGAGTACATTGGTTAGTAACGAATTTGAATTAGAACCGGCAGATAGCAAACGTTTGTCGAGTTTATGTGGCCCCTTTGATGACAACATTAAACAAATTGAGCGCAGGTTAGGCGTAGAGATTACCTACCGAAATAACGCGTTTAAGGTGTTGGGTGAACCGCAGCAAATAAAAAGTGCTAGCGAATTACTTAAGCTTCTTTATATAGAAACTCAGCCTATTAAGGGTCGTATTCCTGAGCTAGAAGCAGAACAAGTTCATCTTGCCATTCAAGAAGCCCGCGTTATTGAAAAAGACGCCACTGGCGGCTACGGAAAAGAGGTGAATATTAAAACCAAGCGCGGAGTTATTAAGCCGCGCAACCCCAACCAAGCGCAATACGTGGCAAACATTGTAAACCACGATATTACTTTTGGTATTGGTCCAGCCGGAACAGGTAAAACCTACCTCGCTGTTGCTGCGGCTGTTGACGCACTTGAGCGTCAAGAAATACGCCGTATATTGCTTACTCGCCCTGCGGTAGAAGCTGGTGAAAAGCTCGGTTTCTTGCCTGGCGACCTTTCACAAAAAGTCGACCCATATTTGCGCCCGCTTTACGACGCTCTGTTTGAAATGCTGGGCTTCGAAAAAGTTGAAAAACTAATGGAGCGCAACGTCATTGAAGTTGCGCCTCTAGCCTATATGCGCGGAAGAACGCTTAACGACGCGTTTATTATTTTGGACGAAAGCCAAAATACCACGGTAGAGCAAATGAAAATGTTCCTAACCCGTATTGGCTTTAATTCGAAAGCAGTGATCACCGGTGACATCACGCAGGTAGATTTACCTCGCGGCGCAAAGTCAGGTCTACGCCACGCTATTGAAGTGTTAAGCGAAGTGGATGACATTTCTTTCAACTTCTTCAACGCTGAAGACGTGGTGCGCCACCCTGTGGTGGCGCGTATTGTAAGAGCATACGAAGTGCATGACGCTGAACAAGAGCGTTTACGCAAAGCGCGTAAAGAAGAAGCATTGCAATTTCAGCGTGAACAGGCTTCACAAGACGATATCGCGACGCAAACGAAAGACGACAACGCATCGTGAGCGCCATAATTGATGTACAACAAGCATTTGAAGGTGACGAGGCGATTTTATCAGCCATCCCCTCACCTTCAGAACTTGAGCTTTGGGCTAATGCCGTGCTCGAATACGAAGGCTTAGATGAGCAGGAAGTGACTATCCGCTTCACCGATGAAGCAGAAAGCCAAAGCCTTAATCATGAGTACCGAGGAAAGGATAAACCTACGAATGTGTTGTCTTTTCCGTTTGAAGCACCGCCGGGCATTGAAATAAACCTTTTAGGCGACTTGGTTATTTGCGCCCCCGTTATTAGCCGTGAAGCTGAAGAGCAGCAAAAAAAAGTAAGCGATCACTATGCGCATATGACTGTTCATGGGCTATTACATTTAATGGGTTATGACCATATTGATGATGCTGATGCCGAGGAAATGGAAAGTAAGGAAATCGAAATCTTGGCTCAATTAGGCATAGACGACCCCTACAATTCATAATACGCTAGACGTAAGTTCTTCCCTCCCCCATGGATAAATGGGTAACCATGAGCAAACAAATCAACGACATTAAAACAGACCCTGTTATCAGCCGTTTACTAGAGCGTATGCCAGATAAAGTGAGTGACTCCTTTTCAGAGGAACAACTGGCCCACTTGCGAAATGCCATTGGCGCACGAGAATGGGGTCGACACAAAGTTGACCTAAGAGGCACTGTAAAGTTTTTTAAATGGCGCTATTATTATGTTGTGCTGGCAGGAAGAAACAGGCGAACGCTTTCTGAAAAAGAGCTAAGAATGGCCGTTCTTATGAATGCATTCTTAATAACAAGCTTTGTTTCGTTTTCAATATTGCTAGGTTTAGTTGTTCTGTATTTGATTAAGTCAGCGCTAGGCATAAACTTGATAGAGGGCTGGAGTTTGGGATTGTGGAGTTGGTTTAAAGCCAACGTACTTAGCTAGTTGTTCACGCGGCCGTAGCGATCTGAAAACCGCACGATATCGTCTTCACCCAGATACGCGCCCGATTGCACTTCAATCAGTTCAAGGGGGATCTTTCCAGGGTTTTCCAACGCATGCACTGCCCCGATTGGAATGTATACTGACTGGTTTTCTGTAACTAATTGGGTGTTATCGTTAATGGTAACGTTAGCGCTGCCAGACACCACAATCCAGTGTTCAGCGCGGTGGTGATGCATTTGTACCGAGAGTTTTTCACCAGGTTTCACGGTAATACGCTTAACCTGGAAACGATCGCCACTGTCAATAGAATCGTAACTTCCCCAGGGTCTGTAGACCTCGCGATGAAACTCAAATTCCGGGCGTTTTTCAGCCTTTAATTGCTCTACCACCTTTTTAACACTTTGCGATGCACTTTTGTGAGCCACCATCACAGCGTCTTTGGTTTCAACCACAATGACATCGTTTAACCCTACCACTGCAACCATACGCTGTTCGGCGTTAACATAGCTATTATCTACATCTTCTAACAGTGTATCGCCGATGGTCACATTGCCTCTTTCATCTTTATCAGACGTTTCCCATAACGAGCCCCAGCTCCCAACATCTGACCAATTTGCATCAAGCGGCACCATGGCAGCACTGTCGGTTTTCTCCATCACCGCATAATCAATTGAATTATCGGGACATTGAGCAAACACTTCGCTGTCGACGCGAATAAAGTCCAAATCTGTTGCTTGAGTTTCGATGGCTTTTTCACACACCGATAAAATGGCGGGATCATATTTCGCCAACTCTTCTAAATAACGGCTGGCTTTAAACATGAACATGCCGCTATTCCAATAATAACTGCCTGAATTAACGTATTCTTGAGCGACCTCTAAAGAAGGTTTTTCCACAAAGCTGTCTACCGCATACCCGGCTCCTAGCTTACCTGCCGCTTTTATGTATCCATAGCCGGTATGAGGCTGGTTGGGTACCACGCCAAACGTGACGAGTTTGCCTTCGTGGGCAAGCTTTTGAGCGTGTTCAATTGCGTTGTGAAAAGCACTGACATCTTTAATAATGTGATCGGCTGCCAAAACAAGTAAAACCGGATCTTCACCTGATTTCACCGCATGTAACGCCGTTAATGCAATAGCGGGGGCAGTATTGCGCCCCACTGGTTCAAGCAATATCCCGCTGTGATTAATGTTCTTTTGACGAAGTTGCTCAGCGACTAAGAAGCGATGCTCTTCATTGCAAATGATCATGGCGTTTTCGCTATCCATGCCTTTCAATCGCAAAATGGTGTCCTGCAGCATAGTGTTTTCACTGCAAAGTGACAAAAATTGCTTTGGAAGCGCCGCACGAGATTTTGGCCAAAGACGGCTGCCTGAGCCTCCTGCTAAAACAACTGGTTTCATTTTAATCCCTTCACACAACCTTATTTTTAATAATGAGGATAAGAAAAAGCTACTTATTACAACACTTAACTGTAGAATACACCTAATAGTGAATACTTTTTCAATTTAACTTGACCTTTTATACATAATTTACATCTAGCCTTAAAGGAAAATTTTAGATAGATTAATGTTCAAAAATTAATTTATTTCCCTGTAGATATTTATAGGCATCACATTGCATATTAATTAATACAAAATGTGAACTTAATTCCCAAATAATCTCCATAAATTTAAAATAAAATTAACAGGTAAACTGTAGATGAAAAAAGCACTTATTACTGGTGTAACCGGCCAGGATGGCTCCTACTTAGCGGAGTTTTTATTAGAAAAGGGATACGAAGTTCACGGTATTAAGCGTAGAGCTTCTTTGTTTAACACAGAGCGAATTGACCATATTTACGAAGATCCACACAATGATAACCCTAAGTTTCATTTGCACTATGGAGATTTGACAGACACATCGAACCTGACGCGCATTCTGCAGGAAGTTCAACCTGATGAAGTTTACAACTTAGGTGCTCAATCCCACGTAGCGGTTTCTTTCGAGTCTCCTGAGTACACTGCTGATGTCGACGCTATCGGTACATTACGATTATTAGAAGCAATTCGATTTCTAGGGTTAGAAAAGAAAACTAAGTTTTATCAAGCTTCAACTTCGGAATTGTATGGATTGGTCCAAGAAATTCCGCAGAAGGAGACTACTCCATTCTACCCTCGATCTCCTTATGCAGTTGCCAAAATGTATGCATATTGGATCACAGTTAATTATCGAGAGTCGTATGGCATGTATGCTTGTAATGGCATACTGTTCAACCATGAGTCTCCCAGACGAGGCGAGACCTTCGTAACGCGAAAAATCACAAGGGGATTAGCAAATATCGCCCAAGGACTGGAACCTTGTCTTTACTTAGGCAATATGGATGCACTGAGAGATTGGGGGCACGCCAAAGACTATGTAAGGATGCAATGGATGATGCTACAACAAGACATCGCGGAAGATTTTGTTATTGCAACAGGTAAGCAGATCTCTGTACGTGAATTTGTCGCTATGTCAGCAAAAGAAGCTGGCATAACTCTAGAATTCTCTGGAGAAGGTGTAGATGAGATTGGCACAGTTAAAGATGTTAATCATGAATTAGCACCTGGCTTATCGGTTGGCGACGTCATAGTGCGCGTTGATCCTCGTTATTTTAGACCTGCAGAAGTTGAAACTTTACTCGGCGACCCGTCAAAAGCGAAAGAAAAGCTTGGCTGGGTACCCGAAATCACTGTTGAGCAGATGTGTTCTGAAATGGTGGCTGCAGATCTAGAAAAAGCAAAGCAACATGCACTATTGAAAAAACATGGCTATACCGTTTCTGTCGCAAAAGAGTAAAGGGACAAACTCATGAAAACTATCTTTGTTGCTGGCCATAGGGGTATGGTTGGCTCAGCAATTGTCAGGCAATTAGAAGCAGATTCAAGCATTCGCTTGATTACTTGCTCCAGAAGCGATTTAGATCTGACAAATCAGAATGACGTAACTCGCTTTTTCGCTGAACATGCAATAGATGAAGTGTATTTGGCTGCTGCCAAAGTAGGTGGAATACATGCTAATAATACTTATCCAGCTTCATTTATTTACGAAAACCTGATGATTGAAGCCAACGTTATTCACGCTGCACATACCAATAACGTTCAAAAAATGCTCTTTCTAGGCTCTAGCTGTATTTATCCCAAACTAGCGCCTCAGCCTATGCAAGAAAAGGCGCTTTTAACAGGTACACTTGAAGAAACAAATGAGCCTTATGCAATTGCCAAAATTGCAGGTATTAAATTATGTGAGAGTTATAATAGACAGTACGGACGCGACTACCGCTCCGTCATGCCGACTAACCTGTACGGACCTAATGATAACTTTCACCCCGAAAATTCACACGTAATCCCTGCGTTGTTAAGACGATTCCACGAAGCAGCTGAAAAGAGTGACGACAAGGTGGTTGCATGGGGAAGTGGGACGCCGATGAGGGAGTTTTTACATGTGGATGACATGGCTGCGGCTTCAATTCACGTAATGAACCTAGATAAAGACACTTACTGCAATGTCACCTCCCCAATGTTGAGTCATATTAATGTAGGGACAGGTGAAGATTGCACAATAAAAGAATTGGTGGAGACAATTGCGAAAGTTACAGGATTCCATGGAGAGATTATCTGGGACACGTCTAAGCCTGATGGAACGCCCAGAAAGCTGATGGATGTCTCGCGCCTAAAAGAACTAGGGTGGAAGTATCAAATTTCGCTGGAGGAAGGTCTCTCTAGCACCTACCAATGGTTTCTGGACAATCAGGAAAATTTTAGAGGCTAACATTGTCTTTTCTATCTCAAGAAGTATTTACTACTGTCATAGACTCTACCCCATTAATCTCAATAGATTTAGTGGTAGAAAATGAACATGGGGAACTTCTATTCGGTTTAAGGAATAATCGCCCAGCAAAGGGCTTTTGGTTTGTGCCTGGCGGACGTATTTTAAAAAATGAAACGCTGGATGCAGCATTTGAGCGCTTGAATAAAAATGAGTTAGGAGTTTGCTTCAATCGCTCAAACGCGCGTTTACTTGGAGCATGGGAGCACTTTTATGAGGACAGTGTTTTCGGAGAGTCTCCCAGCACACACTACATAGCACTAGCCTATCATTTAATAGTTACTAAGAATCATCTTCACCTGCCATTTGGAGAGCAACATAGCAGCTATCTTTGGAAAGAAAAAAGACTGGCGTCGAGTGATGAAAGTATTCACCAGTACTCAAAAAACTATATAGGATCAGTATAATTCTGCTCCTATATAGCTTCAAGAATTCTAGACGTTATAGTAGGCCTTATACCATTCTACGAACTTACCAACACCTTCTTTAATTGATGTCTTAGGTCTATATCCTGTAGCCTCACCTAATGCATCAACATTTGCGTACGTGGCGATTACATCACCGGCTTGCATAGGTAACAAATTCTTTTTTGCCTTTACTCCCAAAGCTTCTTCTAACGTTTCAATAAAACTCAATAGATGAACTGGGTCATGTGCGCCAATGTTATAGACCCGATATAGTGCTTTGCTTGTAGCGGGATTTGGAGATTTCCCGTTCCAGTCAGTATCAGCGCTAGCAGTGTTATCTAGCGCTTTTAAAATTCCATCAACAATATCATCTATATATGTAAAATCTCTGTAGTGATCGCCATAATTATAAACTTGAATTTCATCGCCTTCTAAAATTGCTTTAGTAAATTTAAAAAGCGCCATATCGGGTCGACCCCATGGACCATAGACTGTGAAGAAGCGAAGTCCTGTAGTAGGTAAATTATATAAGTGGCTATAAGTATGCGCCATTAATTCATTTGCTTTTTTTGATGCCGCATACAAACTTACAGGATGATCTACGTTATCGCTTTCTACAAATGGCATTGTTTCATTTGCACCATAGACTGAGCTTGAAGAAGCATAAACTAAGTGCTGTACATTGTGATGCCGACAGCCCTCAAGAATATTTACGAAACCAACTAAATTAGAATCAACATATGCATGTGGATTTTCAATTGAATACCTTACGCCAGCTTGTGCCGCAAGGTGTATAACTTTATCGAACTTGTGTTGATTGAATAGTGTTTCGACGCTTACCCTATCTTCTATTCCGATCTTTTGGAAAGTAAAGTTATCGCTATTGATCGAATTTTCAATACGTTGAAGCCGCGCTTCTTTTAGGTTGATATCATAATAATCATTGATATTGTCAATACCAACGACTCTATGACCATGTGACAAAACAGTATTACAAACCTCTGCTCCAATGAATCCAGCAGCTCCAGTTACTAAAATTTTCATATCCCTTTAAAAACCCATTTTTTCGTATTTTTATTAAGATAACTCTATAATACCTCATAAATAAACTGTTTATTTTTGAAAACTTTGTACAATTTAAATAGATTTCATTTAAGCTTAATATACCGTATAAGATTTGACTCATATCTTTGCATGAGCGTTGTCGATATTTTTTACAACCACTCTTCAAACCCCAGACATGACAACCCTATGATACTGTTTTAAATGAACTTTTAAAATGTGGCACAATAATAGCTTTAGTTAGTATAGTAACTTCGTAACCAATTGAGTTTTTAATATGAAATATGTATTAGTTTTATTAGTTTCTTTGGCTTCTCTGAGCGCGAACGCTGCGCTAATCACGTCGAATACGACGTTTTTCACTACCACAGGGTCATCGTTTAGTACATCTGCTAGCGTTGCGACGAATTTGAATACAAACGCCTTTATAAATTACGTTATTAAAGGTGATTATTCTCAATCTGTAAATGAGAGCTTCAGATTTTTTATAGATGGTATTTTATTAGCGGATTGGAGTGCTCAAACTCCTGGTCTAAGTGTAACAAATAATGCTGGCACTATAGATTACACTATAGTTGGTACCGTTAACATCAGTGATGCGCTTTGGTCTAGCTTTATTTCTGACGGTATACTCAACATTTCCTGGCAGAACGGTTCAGGTGTGAACTATAGTCCAGATGGAGGAGAAGACTTTGTTAGCTATGAAATTTTCGCTTCCGCCTCTTCTGTGACGGTGCCGGCTTCTGCGCCGAACGTCTTATACTTACTGCTATGCTCAATGGGTATATTAGCGGTAAGAGGGTTTAAAACTCGTAGCTAAGTTTCTATTAACACCAACACTCCTTAGGATTTACACTCATACCTAAGGGGTGTTTAGTATTTTTCTAGGCTGTATGTTAGGAATCGTTTTAAACATTCAAGCTTTAGTTGGAGTTTAAGAAAATTATTTGTGTGTTATGCTCTAAGTAAGTCCTCAAACCTAGGCTTAGGTTACCACTTAACTTATTAAAAATGTAAAGGTCTAGCGCTTTTCAAGCTTTATCGTCCCCCTAAGATATCTGCTTGTTCTATAGAACTTTACTTTATGCATTTTGCTATATTGCCAACCCATAAAGTAAAAATGCCACCAATACATCCAATAGGACAGCTTCAGCATCTTTCAGGGATTAGATACTCAATATTACAATTGGGCACTTTTAGCAAAAAAATCGCCTTTAAATCAAGCCTAAACGAAGAACTTCTAAAATGGATATGTCACTCTGTATCAGGAACGGTTATAATATTCTTTTTGAAATACTAATCAGAACCATTTGACAATTCACATATACGAGACTTCTCAAGTAGCTCAGACGGTGCACCCGCGTTAGCTATTACTACTTGTGCTTCTTTTATATCTCTACCGTTATTTACAAATATGTTGTTTTTAGAATTATTTCTTTCTCCTCCTATATTAGAATTCTTTATCACATTATCTTTTACCGTAATGAATTGTGTGAAGTTATCTAGATATATCGCGTCAACATACCAATTTCCAGCCCACTTACTCCTCTCAATATCATGAATATAGTTTTGCTCGATGATTGTTCCTTCCTGATTTCCGCCTAATGTATAAATAGCTCCACCATCGTCATGCAACTGCATAACATTGAAAATGTGATTATTTTTTATAACATTACCAAAAGTGCCTGTATCGTTATAGCCTTTCGGTTGGTTACCTACTTGGATTCCAGAATAAGGCAAGTTACATATCGTATTCTTTTCTACTAGTGAATTGCTTACGTAATGTAAAAGGATTGCACCACCGTTTGTGACTACATTGCCTGTACTGGTAATGATATTTTCCGCTATTATCACTCCACTACTTTTTAGTGACTTATCTGGATTTTTCGACGAATGACTGTCAATCTCTATCGCATTTGCTCCCATTACTGAAAATACATTTCTACTAATAATTAGATCGTCCGCATTACTATGTATTTTTATCGCAGTAGCTCCTATCATAGTAAAGGTATTGTCTGTGATTCTTAGATTCTTAACATTTTTGACGAATATAAGTCCTGGAGGAACGTTATCTGAGCGCACTTCTTCTTTTGATTTTCCGTAAGGTTGAGCGAATTGAGTATAAGCACCACCTTTGGTAAAAGGCTTAGCCCACCCCGTGCCAGTAAACTTAAAACCTCTGAATTCAATATTACTTAAATTACGTAAACGATTCCCTTCAATAAAAAATAGAGTTTCGAGTTTAGGTATTTCGCCTACTAAATCTTTGGTGTTTTGATTAGCTTTCAGCTTATAGTAAATAAACCCGTCCTTGTAATCTAAATACCACTCCCCCTCTTCGTTTAGGAATTTAAAAGCACCTTCAAAATAAAAATAAGATTTGTCATAAAATTCGTTATTCTTATTGAAGAAAAGTAATTCTTCCTTGTGTTTAGGTAGAAAAATTACATTTTCTCCCATTTCTTTGTGGTTTGAATATGTGGCATTATGGTGTATCCAGTGAGATTTAACTATTAGTTGTAAACCTTCCATATTTTCGGGTGCATATGAATCCCACAACGATTTGGAAATCATATAACCATCACCATGGACACCAGTAAGAGGGAAATAAGGACCAAACGATTTTTCTGAAAGTTTATTAGGCTCTCTTGCTCTTGTTGCAAACATGCTGTCGATATAGAGCATCATCGCTGGAGACTCAAAATCGATTTTGTGCCTTACAATCCGTTTATATTTATCATAGACCTCCCAGCGATTGAGAAGTGTCGACCCTGTAATGATGACTTTTTCATTTTCGAAAGTCTTAAAAATAATAGTTTCAACATCTTTTAAAATTTTTGGTGTCAATGTTACTGGCTTTGATAATTCATATCTTCCTGCTCTAAATATTATTCGAATATTCTTTTCTTTAACTTCGTTTGCGACGTACTCCAATGCACTATGGATATCATTAAATGGAGTGTCGAAACTACCATCACCTGTATCACTACTATCTACATCAATATAAATATCAAGAGCAAGACATGGCCGAACTAAACAAAATAATATTATGAATTTTAAGTTAAATATAAACTTCACTATAGTTCACCAGCCCAATTACATTATTTGTTAAACGAGTACCGAAGGAAAAACACTGACAAAATATTTTGAAGAGCAATTGCTAGTGCTGTTGATAGAGCGGAACCGTAGATACCATAAATTGGTATTAAAACCATATAGACAGGTAAACTAGCGAAAACAGTAATAAAAAGTGCATTCCGCAATTTCTTTTCATTACCCGATAAACTCAAAATATAACCAACACTACCTGTAACTAAATTAATAATTTGTCCACAACAAAGAATTAAAAGTATCAACTTGGAATTGCTATCTTCAAGTGTCTCACCAAAAAAGGTTTTATAGTAATCAAATAGAAAAAATACTGATAAAAATATTGGTATACCTGCTAAGCCTAAGAATATTACAGACCTTTTATAAAGCATCAAAGCTTTTGCAGTTTCATCGTTGTTAAAATACGAAGCATATATGGGTGAAAGTACAAAATTGACTGCTACAAGAACAAAACTAATAAGCAGTGAAATTCTTTGACAAACAGCGATAAGAGCCAAGTCCTGATTCGCTAGATAGAAACCTGAGATTAACTGGCCAGACCATATTATCAATTGTTGGGACAAAGCTACTTGCCATAAATAAAATGCTGTTTTAACGCTCTTTTTATGGCCAATAAACGAGACATATTCTATGCCGAACAATTCAAATTTACTAAAATAAAGAATGAAACTAATTACAACTGCTATAGAACTCGCTAAGAGATAAAGCTTCAAAGAACCAAAGGCATCTAAGCTCGGGAACACCAATAAAAAAACTATAAACAAAAAATTAGGTAAGAAGCCATTTAAGAACGTTGCTGTAATTATGTTATTTCGCGCTTGAAAAAGCGTTCCAATTATTACAGACATTGATAAAAGAAAAGATATAATTAAGGATATAAAAATTAAGTCTTTCTTAACTGGAAGCGGAAACCATAAGACGCTCAAAACTAACAATGAAACAATCAATAGAAATATAGATAAGGCCGCGGATGAGTTTAATACTTTTGCTCTTCTAATGGTTTTAGTTAAAATACTTTTACCCGAAAACTCCTTTATAATTACGTTATCGAAACCAAAGCGAAAGAATACGCTCATAAAGGTGATTATTGCTAAGCAATATAAAAAAACCCCTGCTTCTGATTTATTTAGTTTATTTGTTATCACAACTGTTAATAAGAACATAATAGTGATAACTGAAGTTCTAGCAAATAGTGCAATTACTATAGCGTAAAATTTATTCATTTTATTTAGCAATGTTAAACATTGATAAAATATTTAACATTATGAATCTAGGGTTTAAAATCAAATATCTTTTCCAAAGTCTCTTCGGTTCGCATAGTAAACGAAAAAACCATTCAAGATACAAAGCTTTAAAAATATTAGGCGCTTGTTGTTTAGAACCCGAAATAAAGTCAAATGCAGCTCCTACTCCAATAGAACAACACTTAATTTTGTCTCTATGTAAATACATCCAGCTTTCCTGCTTTGGGCAACCTAGTCCAACAAAAAGGATATTTGTTCCCGACGCATTTATCCTTTCTATAATTTCTTCGCTTTCCAAAGTCGCTTTCGACCTAAAAGGAGGAGAGTATTCGAATACTATTTGAAGGCCTGGATATAATTTCGTTAGCTTTTCAGTAACTAATTTTAAAACATCATTATTAAAACCACCGTAGAAACCAACTTTAATATCTTTACTGCTATTTGCGTGTTTACATATATTATATACAAGATCTTCACCACGAACCTGTGAGAAACTATGTAAACTATCTCTGCCACGAAAAATACTTTTGATTCGAGCGATTAGGTAAATAGGTTTTCCATCGGTTACTGTTAAATCAGAACTATTAACGATACGCTCAAACTCAGGGGAGTCATAAACTTCCATGCACATATGAACATTAGATACACAAACATAAGAGCCTATTTTATTTTTACATAGAAAAACTATGCGATCTGTAACTTCTTTAATATTGGAAAGGTTTACCCTCATTTTGAGAATTCTTAGATCAATCATCCTTTTTTTCCTCAATTAACTCTTTATAGAGTTTAATAAGAATTTTTGCATTATTCGTTTTTTCGTACTTACTGTGAAACTCTTTAAAACAATTTTTCTTCATAGAACGAAATAGTTCACTATTTTTCATCAGTAAATCTACATATTTTTCAAGTTCTTTTTCATTTTTATATTTATACCCTGTAATGCCATCTTCTATCATTGTAGTCATAGCACCAAGATCTGATGAAATCACGGGCGTACCACATGCAAAGCTTTCTATAATCGTTCTCGGCATTCCCTCAAACCAATTGGAGGTAAACATAAGCACTACTGATTCTGCCATAAGCTTATAAACAGTTTCATATTCAACTTGCCCAATCACCTTAATGAATTTTTCATTTTGTGTTTCTGACTTTATTTTATCGTAAAGAGGTCCTTCTCCAGCCAACACAAGTGTCATTTTTGATTTATTAGCTAAAGACTGTTTCTTCCAAATATCAATCAGTTTTAAGACCCCTTTTTCTTCAGAAAGCCTACCGACATATAAAGCTTGATTCAGCTTTAAATCATCGTAGCTGGGATAATCTGAAACAAAATTTCCTTTGACAGATAATTGTTTATCTTTAAACCCATTTTGTAAAAACATCTCGCGCTGAAATTCTGTTAGTAGAATAAATCTATCTACTTTACTCCATGCTCCAATTGAGTCATAAAACCAAAACAAAAGGGAGATGTATATAGATTGCAGCCGCGACTCCCTGTAACACTTGTACTTAATTGCGTAAAAGTTAAACTTCTTCTTTTCACATTTTCTGCACACTTTGTTATCTCTAAAAAATAGGGCATTCGAGCAAAACAGTCTATAGTTTCTTATAGTCATTAACGTAGGTACATTCAATTTACTAGCTGCAAAAAAAACACTAGGACTGATAATAGGAAAAAAATTCTGAACATGAACTACGTCAATAGATTTTTCGATAATTATCCTTCTTACTTTTAAGTAATAAAAAACATTAAAAAAAGACATTATAAAATAGATAATACTTCTAATGCCTGTTATTTTGTTATTACTTTCATCTATAGTGTAAACTTCTACCCCGTTTTCGGCCAGCAAATCTCTTTCTGACTCTGTAGATTTGTCTTCACCACCTCTAATTTTGTACTTATTGTGAATACTTAGCACTTTTATTTTCTGGTTCTCCACGAAGAGTCGCCCTCAATATAAAAACAAAAATAATTTGAAATAAAAATATTTCATCGAATCCACTGCGAAGTACTGACTGCGTAATTAGTCGTATAGTCATGGCTAAGAAGAGTACTTTCACAATACTGTTGCTATTTCTACTTGAAAATGAAGCTCTTCCAAAATTGAACCACACAACCAGAAATAGAACTAAACCCAGAAAGCCAGTTTCACCAAGAGTTTGGAAAATTTGGTTATGAGCATGACTAGGTGTAAATCCTAGTCTTTTTTGAAACAACTCTGGATTATCATATAGTCCTGGACCGTAGCCAAAAATCGGGTTCTTAATTAACTCTTCGATTGTAACTTGCCAAATAATAGCGCGGCCAGTAAGCGTTGATAACCTATTGTATCGCGCTTCACCTAAAAATCCCTTCAAAATACTATCTATTTCACCAATGGAACTAACAAAAAACACTAGAAAAATTATAGTAAAAAATATTGTTATAAACTTAAAAAAAGATTTTTCTTTAGCAGTAACTTTTTCCTGATATTTTAAAACGGAAAAGTATGTCAAACAAACAAAAAGAATCAAAAGTATAGTTTTTGATTGACAAAGAATAATTAATATGAAAGCCGAAATTAAGAAAAAAATCTTTTTTGAGCTCGATATCCAACTCATAGAAAGTGTAAGAAATATATAGAGTAGTAAGAGTGAAGAAAGATTATTCGGATGCCCACTTACGCCGTATAACCTTACTTGGATCGCATCAAACCATCCAATTGTATATCCTTTTTGCAACGCCCAATTTGAAGCGAAAATTATTACTATATAGTTGATCGCAATATAGACATTTAATAACCTGTGTACAAAATTCATTAATACAAAATTATTTGGTGGAGCGTATTTAAATACCACTAACACACAAATAGGATAAAGGAATATTCGAGCATCAAAATTCGTAGTAGTTCCTAAAAACGACGACAGAAAGGGAGACATTGAAAAAACCAAAAGTGAAAAAAACAATCCTCTTTCTTTTTTTTCAACGTTAAATTTTGTCCCATTGTATAATAAAGGAAAAAATATAAAAATAAGTCCTAGCATAGGAACTAAGTTCTTAAAAAATCCTAATTCAATCAAAGGAGCTGCAATAGTAAATCCATCAAGCCTTCTGACATTCACGAAAGATGAAGAAATTGATACAAAGAGAATTATTAAAATAACTAGCTTCCAAGTATCATTAACCCTTAGATTCATATAGATTTTCTCTCTTTTTCTTATATTTTTTAGGATTAATAAAAAAGCGAAACAAGACTTCCTTAAAAAAAGAATAAATTATAAATAATACTAATAGAATAATCGAAACATCATGTTCCTTCACCTTGTAACCTAAATTTTTTATAACCTTACCTACAAGTTTATTGATGATATAATAATCATATTTATTAAGATTATTTTTCTTGACTTCTTTCGGCTTGGATTTTCCAATATACTGATGTTGTTCTTTTGTGAAATCCGGAAGGAAATAGTTAACAGATTCGTTACTATCACAATTCGAAGTCAAATAAAGACTCTTCATTAACCCATCCAAAACAGTAAATCTATCGTCCTTTAGAAGTGACTCGTATTTGACGGTGATCACATTGTCTTTTTCAGATACTGCAAGTCCAGAAGCTACTTTCTTTAACCAAAATATTGTCGCAAAAAATGATGTGTTTGGCCCCCATTCAAGAGGTACTATAGAATTGATTACATCATAAGGATTACGAATAATGTGTATGAAAGTAGTATTATCAAAGGCGTGTGTAAGTTTTGAGTAATTTTCCAGATTATTGGGAGAATGATCTATCCAAACTGTAGGCGTTTCTATATTTTTACTCTTTGCATATTTCATAACGCAACTTTCCATGAAAGTTTCGATACTACTATAGTCCGTTGGAGGAGATATTTCCCACGTTTTAAATCGCCAATCATCACAAATACTTTTGAATTCATCCTCCAGTTTCAAGCTAGTGTCCTTAAACAATGATTCAGGAGTTACCACTGACCCCTTAGCACTTCCCAGTAAGCTCGCTAAAAACGTAGTACCACTGCGATCACATCCACCAATAAATATCTTTCTCATATACTTCAATCCCTGTATGTTCCTCCAGCAAACTAAGCTAGAAGGTTTCGAACGTTACACAGTAAGAATAGATTTTAAATATCTAGTTTTAGGTATACTATTATTGTTTATGCCTTTTATACACTACTTTGCACAAAATATTTGGGGGATATATAGTGAAATGCTATAGTCCTGTAGAAGCTTTTCTAGTAGCGAGATGCCAACTGAACAAGTTCAAATACTTACCTTTTGTTTTATTGCTCTTAGTTTGTCTACCTAGTAATTCTAACCCAGAAAAGACGAAGCTATTTCTCAGTACTGAAAAATTGAGGAGTCTCACAAACAAGTTTGGCAACAAAAATGCCAATAAGATCGTTTCTTGGATAAACTTCATAAACAGAAAATCAGATAGAGAAGATTTAGAATCTTTATACGAAATAAATAACTTTTTCAACGAAATCCCATACTACACAGATATAAAACACTGGGGCAAGCCCGATTATTGGGCTACACCTGTTGAAATGCTGGGTACCAACGGCGGTGATTGCGAAGACTATGTAATTGCTAAATATTTTTCTTTACGCGCTTTAGGCATTCCCGACAGCAAATTACGCATGATGTTTGTTACCGCCCTTCGTCAAAATCAAGCCCATATGGTATTGGCCTATTACCCAGAACCTAATGCAATTCCTCTTATTCTTGATAATATAAACCCTCGTATTCTTCCCGCAAACAAACGCCCAGACCTTCGCCCTGTTTACAGCTTCAATGGTGAGGGCTTATATAAAGCAAAAGCACAAGGGCGCGGAACAAAACTTGGTGACTCACGCCATAAAATGTGGGACGACTTAACCAGCCGCATAGAGCGGGACTTTTAATAATAATAGGTAAGAACATGTCACTCACAAAGCAATTTAGCCTTGGTTTTCTTTTTGTGTTGCTGTTGGTTTTTTTTGGCACTGTGTACATAAATGTAAACAGTTTTCGTGCGTATGTTGAAAGCCAGCTGTCTTCTCACTCTCAAGACACGGCCACCTCGTTAGGGTTATCCATATCGCCTTATGTGGGCGATGAAAACAGCTTACCTATTGTTGAGACTATGGTTAACGCTATTTTCGATAGTGGTTATTATCAACGTATTGAACTTCGAAACACCGAAAATACCGTTTTGTTAGAAAAAGAAAACCCGCCTACTCCTCAAGGGGTACCAAACTGGTTTAGAGATTTATTTCCATTAAACCCACCTACTAGTGAATCAGAAATCAATTCTGGTTGGAGCATTGCTGGCGTAATGACAGTAACGTCTCACCCTGGTAAAGGCTATGCGCAACTGTGGGAGAACGCCCAAAGTACGTTTAGATTTACATTGTTACTTTTCATAGTGGGCAGTGCTTTGCTGTATGCGGTACTTCGCATTATTCTTACCCCGGTTTCTGCGGTAGTTCGCGCGTCGGAGCGAATTAGTGCCCGTGACTTCAGCGAAATAGAGGATGTGCCGCGCACTGAAGAGCTCAACTTAATGGTTCGCGCCATTAACAAAATGGCCAGTATTTTAAACAAGCAGCACAACGAACTTACCGCACAGGCGCAAAGCTATTACCAAAGCGCCTATGTAGATTCACTAACAAATTTAGGTAATAAGCTAGCACTTGATAATCGGCTAGCTAGATTGTTTGCGGATAAAGAGATGGCGCCTACCGGTTACTTGGTGATCATACGGTTATCTAGCCTGGGTGACGTAAACCAAAATGAAGGGGCGCAAACCGCCGACATTTATATAAACACGCTGGCACACATCGTTAAAAGCAAAGGCGCGGCATTATCGGCTGAAATTTACCGCGTGCGAGGGGGTGACTTTGTTGTTCTACTGGAGGGCGTTAACGAAACTCGCTGCTGTGATTTTTTAAATGACTTGTCTGAAGAGTTTTCTGCTCAATCGCTACCTATGTATACCCATGGTTTCGCCCATATAGGCGCGGCAAAATTTAACGAGTTCAGTAATAAGCAGCAATTATTGGAAAATGCAGACGCCGCACTAACGTCAGCTAAAAACACCACAAAACGTTGGCAGCTGGCCAGTGAACTAGAAACACGTATTAGTCAAAGTGAATGGCGTAAACAGTTTAATCGCATAATTCGCGACAACGCAGTAGATATAGTTCGCCAACCTGTTAAAGATTTTGACAATAACTTAGTATACTCGGAATGCTATGCACGATTTAGGGGAGAAAATGAACAAGAATATCTTCCAATGTCGCAACTTATTGCTGAATCGCAACATTTACACTACGCCGGTGAATTAGACACAGTAATATTGAAAAAAATACTGACACTTTTAAGTGCTGATGGGGCTGAAACAGTGGCAATTAATCTGTCTCCATTAACTCTGGCAGAGCGCATTTACATAGACAAATTCTTAGAACTTGTGAAAAAGGCGCCTGAATCGGCAGAACATTTAGTGGTAGAAATCCAAGAGGTGTGTTTACAAAACGCGCCAGAAAATACTCATTATTTGGCTAAAGCGCTGCGTAGCCTTGGCGCTAAACTCACTATAGAGCGCGTGGGCTCTAGCATTGCGGCATTTGCACACTTAAGAAAGCTAAGACCTAATTACATTAAATTAGATGGAAGCTTTACGCGAAATATTCACAAAATGGAAGATAACCAGTTCTTCGTTCGTTCGCTGGTTAATATTGCCCACGGTTTAAACATTATCGTTATTGCCGAGCTGGTTGAAGAGGAAATTGAGGCACAAACTTTGCAAGAATTATTCGTAGATTGTATACAAGGGTACATGGTAAGCGCACCTACTAAGTGGATTGAGTCTACCTGATTGGCAATTACATTTCGTTTATTATTTGCACTATGCAATGTTTACAGAGAGTGATATTCTTAAACCAGTAGTTTCATAGGCGTTGTGTTTACGCGTCACCTAATTTTTTTACCGGAGGATTTATGCGCAAGTATTTATCGTTTATTGCTGTAATGCTTCTTAGCGTTTCTTCGCTTTCATTTGCGCAAGATACGTCATCGGAAGACAACAGCGTTGAAGCAAGAATTGCTCAGGTTGTCGCACAATCTGAAGACACCGCTAGTGCGGTACAGGCTCTTCTGGCTGAAGGCAGCACCGAGTTAACAGAAACGCAAAAAGTAGCATTAGCATCGCTTCCAGCTGAAGCTCAGGCGTTCTTCATTGAATCAGTAGCTAGCGGTCAAGAAGCCACAGATGCAGCACTTACTACTGCGTCTACCCAGGCAGGTGTTACAACCGACATGGGCACAACGCTTTTTGAAGCGTTTTCACCAATGCTGGCTGAAACTAACCAAGGCAACTTGTTCCAAACTGCGGCAGGTGCCAGTGCAACAGGCCCAATCGGGTTTGGAACTGGTGCTGGTGGCGGCGGTGGTGGTGGCGCAGCAGCGTCAGGCAACTAGTTAGCAAAGCTATAAAATATTAAGTTCATATTTAAAGGCCTTAACAAAGGCCTTTTTTGTGCCTGCTCTTTTTTTAATTTACACTGACTAAAATACGTATACTGCTGTAATACAATATGAAGTACACCAAGAATTCGCCACAAGGAAAGGCCCCTTTTTTTTGCTTACTAGCACTTCTATTTTGGCTACCTATTCCCTTAGCAAGTAATCGCCCTTGGGCCTGGGGGTTAATGAACATAGCATGTTATTTTTTATTGTTTGCTAGCGTTTATGTAAACGCAGGTAACCTAAAGCAGGTTTTGCTAAAGCATAAGATACCATTAACACTTCTTTTTCTATTTTTCGTCTATAGCGTTATACAAATAATTCCCATGCCCCTTTGGCTGCTGCAGTACCTGTCGCCAGAAGCCGTATCGCTTTATAACGCTTCTTATTCTGGCGCTAGTGCCTTTGATAAAGCCTTTGAACACATGTATACCTTGGGAAACGCACATTACGCCACGTTATCAATAGATAGCGCCCAGTCGACTATTTCACTTTATAAGACTATTTCTTATATATCACTTTTTGTGTGTACGCTACTTCTTTGCAATTCAGCTCAAAGGATACGTACTATGCTACTAGCTGTTGTAGTAATTGGTGTTTTTCAAGCAACATATGGCGCGCTAGAAATTCTTTTTAGGCTAGACAACAGCTTAGTTTTTGGGTTACCAATACGCGGTATGGCCACTGGCACTTTTGTTTACAAAAACCATTACGCTAACTACCTTATGCTTTGCTTAAGTATGGGAGTGGGATTTTTGGTAAGCACTCTGCTTGCTCAAAAAAGTGCATCTCGAACAACTCAAAAGTTACGAAACTTCCTAGAAACGCTTCTCCACGGAAAAGCACTAGTACGAATAGCTCTGGCGATAATGGTGATCGCCTTGGTAATGTCGCGTTCTAGAATGGGCAATACCGCGTTTTTTGTCTCCATGTCGGTCGTAGGTTTACTCAGCCTGTTTTTAATAAAAAAACGAACGAAAGGGCTCAGCATATTAATTATTAGCATGTTTATAATAGACATGTTTATTTTAAGTGCATGGTTTGGGCTTGATAAGGTAAAAACTCGTTTAGAACAAACAAGCCTCTCACAAGAAACCAGAGATGAAGTAATAAGAGATAGCATTCCGCTTTTGCAAGACTTTGCGTTAACAGGCTCTGGAATGGGTAGTTTCTATGGCATTTTTCCCAAATACCAGGGGGAAGAGATAAAAGCATTTTACGATCATGCTCATAATGACTATTTGCAGTTTGCTGTAGAGGCTGGAATACCAGCCACGATTTTATTGTTTATGGTTCCCCTACTCTCCGCTGTAAGCTGCATAAAAGCGATAAGACAACGAAGAAACACACTAATGAAAGGTACAGCGTTTGGGTGCCTAATGGCTATTATTGGCATGGCCATTCATATATCTGTAGACTTTCCATTACAAGCACCAGCAAATACTGCGCTGTCTATGGTGATTTTAGCCCTTGGCTTTCAGGCGAACAATCGAGCTATGAGATAGAACCCTTCGTTTTTCTCAGTTGCCTAATATTTAAGAATAAAACTAGTGAGAGCAACAGAAAGTTGACGTACTTGGGTGAAGTTACTGAAGCCTGTGGCTTGAGGTGCGCTAATATCGATGCTTGGTCAAAACCAGAATCTATATATGATCCGCTGAGCAATTCACCTGTTGCAAAAAAGCTAATATACTGCGTACCAGTAACAAACGAAAATGACTGAGAGATGCGAGTAGTATTAGGGCTAGCGCCCCCACTCCCCGAAAATAGAGTATTAGTAAAAAGTAACTGTTGGTTACTATCAAATAGCTGATATCCCAAAGAAATTTTATCTTCTGCAAATATGGCTTCGGCACCAAATGTGAAAGTGTTTGTCAGGTCAATCTGAAGTGCATTTAAGTCAACAATTTGAAAAAGTGTAGTGACTGAAGGGTTTGGCCCTTCTACCCAAGGGGAAGCAAAACGAGTTCCGTCCGAAGACGCTAAAGAGTATGAGCCTATCGCAGCCCCAGATGTTACGCCCCACTCAATAGAAGGCGCACTTGGCAACAACTGACTCCAACCCGTTAGATCGCCTGTCTCAAAATCTCCATTAATTAAGATTTCAATAGGTCTTGCAGCAGCTATGTCGATAAAAAGGCAGAAGGTACAACAAACGAGTGTTTTTTTTAAAAACATACTGAAATTTCCCTATAGTTTATAATGTATGTTTAAAGGTGCTTTAAGTTAAAGATTTAGCAAAACTCGAACCAACATTTTTTTATCGAAATTTCAGTTGATTAGCGAGTAGAATACAAAAAACGTGTCCGTCCGGTAATCCCCACATTCAATTTATAAGTCAGCTACGGCATGGTGTTCTTTTTTGCTAAGGAGAATGACCATGCAGCAACATCAACGAAGAGACATCCAAGACTGGCTCAATATATTTGAACAACAAAAGCAAAGTGGACTCACCGCGGTGGAGTTTTGTCGCCAACAGCAGATTAATGTTCAAACTTACTACACCAGGCGTCGTGATATTCGGTTACAGCGAACAAGCAGCAAGTTTGTTCAGGTGAAGCGTGAAGTCACGAAGGTTGAGTCATACACAGAAGAAACCGATAGCGAACTTCTTCTGCAACTTGGAAATGCTCAACTTACCGTGCCAACAAATACTAATCCTCACTGGGTTGCTACCGTGATGAAGGCATTGGCCGAATGAAGATGTTCGTAGAGCCTGCTGATATTTACCTGTACATGGATATCGTCGACTTCCGTAAATCGATTAACGGCTTGATTGTCGTGGTTGAGCAGGATATGGGCCTTAATCCGTTTCGCGATGCACTGTTCGTCTTCTGCAACAAAAAGCGCGATAAGGTCAAAATACTCTATTGGGATAAAACGGGCTTCGCACTCTGGTATAAACGCCTCGAGAAGTATCGTTTTAAGTGGCCTGTCGATGCGAACTTAAAACAGATGCATATGAGTGAACAACAGCTACAATGGCTGTTATCGGGCTACGATGTCATAGGCCATCAGCCGTTGCACTACAACGCATCCGGCTTATAACCTGTGATCATAAGTAGCGATTAACGATCACGAAATAGTCTTAATAATGTAAGGTAATCAGCAGCTTAATACGGGATAATAGTGGTATGAACGAGAAAGAATACCAATCCCGCATCGCTGAACTTGAAGCGCTTCTTGAAGAGAAGAGCGCGCGGATTGCCTATTTAGAAGAACAGTTCCGTGTTGCCCAGCACAAGCAGTTTGGAAAAAGCACCGAAGGCCACTCTGGGCAAGGTGAGTTGTTCAATGAAGCGGAAGAGTTGGTTGTTGAGGCTGAAACTGAAACAGCTGAAGAAGCGATTAGCTACACTCGTAAAAAGCCTGTACGTAAACCGCTACCGAAAGACCTGCCTCGTGAAGTTATCGTTCACGACCTTACTGATGAAGAAAAAATCTGTGGCTGTTGCTCCGGCGACTTACATCGCATTGGTGAAGATAAGTCAGAGAAGCTTCAGTTTATCCCAGCTCAGGTCAAAGTGATTGAGCATGTTCGCCCTAAATATGCGTGCCGTACCTGTGAAAAGAACGGTATCAGCAACACGATTAAACAAGCGCCCGTACCTCACAGCGTGATTCCAAAAGGCTACGCAACGCCAAGCTTATTAAGTCAAATCATCACCAGCAAATATCAGTATGGGTTACCGCTTTATCGCCAAGAAGCGATGTTTAAACAGCATGGTATCGAGCTAAGCCGTAAAACCATGGCTGATTGGATAATCCGCTGCGCTGAGCTGTTTAAACCGCTTTATGAACAGCTTCATCAACATCTGCTAAAACAACCTGTTATCGCGGCGGATGAAACCACGTTGAAAGTTGTTGAGTCTGAGAAAGCGACAAGCTACATGTGGCTATACACCAGTGGCGCAGACTCTCCTAACGGTAATATCTCTGATGCAGAGATACCCAATATCGTGTTGTACGATTATCACAATAGTCGCGCTGGGCAATGCGCAGTAGACTTCCTTGATGGATATAACGGCTACCTGCAAGTAGATGGCTATCAAGGCTATGAGCAAACGCAAGCCACACTCATTGGTTGTTGGGCACATGCACGCCGTAAGTTCATGGAAGCCAAAAAAGGCGCAGGTAAAAAAGGCAGTGGCAAAGCAGATTGGGCTCTGAATCACATCCAAAAGCTCTACCGCATCGAAACTCAATTAAAAGATAAAACGGTGGAAGTGCGTTACCTCACCAGGCAAGAAAAGAGCCTGCCGTTACTCAATCAGTTCCATACGTGGCTAACGAAATCAGTCCAGCAAGTACTACCGAAAACCAAATTAGGTGAAGCGATACAATACTGCTTGAACCAATGGGAAAAGCTAGCGCGTTATACATTCGACGGCCAACTAAGTATCGATAACAATCGCGCTGAGCGCGCGATTAAACCGTTCGTGATAGGCAGGAAGAATTGGCTGTTTAGCCAAACTGCCACGGGCGCAAACGCCAGCGCAGTGCTCTACAGCATTATCGAAACGGCAAAGGCCAACGACCTCAATGTGTTCGAGTATATGATGATTTGCCTTGATGAACTCAGTCGGCCCAACGCCGATATCGAGCAACTACTACCATGGCAATTTGCGAAGCGTTAGGTGGGATTGCCAGACGTTTACCAAAAAACAATCAAAAATGTATAATTATTCGACACCAAAGCAGGTGCACTTGCGGTAGCTAATTGATGAATTTTTCTCAGGGTGAGAAGAAAAAATATTCGCCCTAGATAGAGCGTGTTGATAGCCTTCATTACCTCAGACTGCTTCGGCGTATTCTTGGAGCGATGTTACCTCGTGATTATATCCAGCGATATCGGCTAAAGTTTTTGCAATAAAAAAAGCGCCACGAATGGCGCTTTGTAAAAAAGTATTTTATTCAGCGGCTTCTACTTTTTAATTCTTCTTAAACTGCCTAGAGCAATTAAGCCCAAACCAAACAAAGCCACCATTGACGGCTCAGAAACTTCTCGCGCACGGTACTCATAAATTACTTCAACATCGCCGCTGGCTTCTGTTTCAAAAAAGGTTGCAAGATTACCAGACCCAGAAGCTGTAGAAGTACCCTTTGCGCCAAACCCTAAGCTTACAGTACCAGTGCCAGTAAATGCACTTAGTGTTAACGCATCGGTGTAAGACTCACTTACAAATTGAGAAGCAGTTAAGCCCGTGTATGTTATGCCCGAAGTCCCTCCAGCATCATTTGTTCCGTCATAAGCTGTCGCTTCAAATTGCTGTGTAAAAAGTGGGATCGAAATAACTAATGGCGCGTTAGATGTATCAAATAGAGTAAGTTCAACCGATATCGAAATATCAATTGTAGAAGCCGAAGCATCTCGGCTTTCAATCTCCGCTGAACCAAATACATCACCGTCAATTGAAAAACTCACTTTTGTAAGCTCGAAGTTAGGACCAAGGTCGAACAAATCGAATATTAAAGAAGTGCTGAAGTTGGTGGATTGGCGAGTAACACTATCCGATTGTGTAATCAACGCTGCGTTTGCCGCGCCAGATGAGGCGATGAGCAAAAAGCTGAACAGTAATTTTTTAAACATTTTTTTATCCTCAAAAGAGTTGCTTATTTTGATGCTGCCTGACTATCTATCGTAACGCTTGCGTTGACTATTTTTCGCATCAAACTATATATCTAACCACACTTATTCACTTTTAATGCACATTAAGTGCCAGTTTATTTTTCATTTTAATTTCAACAATTTAAATCTACCAACCCAGCCATTAGTCTTTAGTTGTAAATATATCTGACACGCTACAACTTTCGGTAGTTATGAGCTATTTTCAATTAAGTGCTCACGCCGCATAGCAAATACCATTTACTTTTAGTAATTAGAATTAAGCTTAATCTAATAAGACGTTATTGAATACATGTTCGAATTGATAAAATTAAAATTAAAGCGCCCAAAAACAAACCGCCAATAGGAGGTGTCGATGCACTAATGATTGACGGCTCTGGTTCAGAAACTGGGGCTGGCGGGTTGGTTTCGGGTATTGTAGCAGGTGGCGGTGTCGGCTCTCCCGGTGAAGGGGCAAATATGATTTCTCCTTGATAACTAATCACCGTTCCTCGTCTATCGAGATTCAGGCCTCTATCAAGCACTGTGTTACCATTTACGTCTAAAACCTCGTAACTACCCAACAAACTATCGAAATTGAACTCGAAGCTGAAACTATCTTTTTTCAACCTCAAATTTAGTCCGGTGCTATCGTTATAGACATATGAATAGGTGTCAGTTAGCAAGGCGCTATTTATCGTATTAAAATTATATACTGTGCTATCAGATGGGTTTTCCGCTCTTACTTGTGACTCAATAACATTATAAAAAGTACTTAAGTCGACAATTCCTTGGCTTATGAAAGAAGCACCAGGCGCGATAACATTAGCTACCCATACGTCATCGCCGTAACCGAATTCTCCCACTCCATTAGCGCCGTCAGTGTATAGTGAGGCGCTTGTTGCTGAATCATCGTATTTCACATTAAATACGCAATCGCTGGTTGAGTGCTCTGAACCTGCAGCACAATAGTTGGACCAGTCTACAGTGACGGTTCGAAGACCACCATAAGCCGCGAATGACGATAACAGTAAAGTGATAAAAGTTATTTTTAACAGTATTGAATTTTTGTGCGTCATAGCAATGTTCTCTAGTTTTTCGTTCCGGGCAATGTTTGTTCAAAAACTTGAATATGCTTTTATTGGAGACCGCTATATACGCAACAAAAACCTACTGCGTTATCAAGTGTATAGTTAAAAAGAGCAGAATAAATTACGAGAGAGTAACCTTAGTTTTCAGAAGCAAGAATTACACCTTTTAAATAATGTCTTTGAAATCTGATACATGGCATGAAAGTGGCGAGAAGCCAGTAATTTATGTAAAACGCTCTGACAGTAAGATAGCTGCTCTAGCGTATTTAGATCTGTGTCAGGCTAATTTACATTTTTTTTATTCTAGCGTTTTTTTGAAAATTAAATTTAGTTAAATCTAAGGGTTACGCTAAGGGCACTTATATTGCTTGAAACAGCCAACTAAACGTTATTGCATGTATCAATAGAAATGAAAATAAAAAATACCAAACGTGTTGCTTTATCTTTTCTAGCTATTTTACCTTTATTCGCTTTTGCTGGGCCAATTGCGCTATTAAAGGATCAAACCCTAACTAATCAATGGCAGACCTTTGAATTTGATAGCTCTTTTTCGGATGCCGCCATATTTTCTTCGATGAATGTAATTGTTGAAAACAACAGCATGCTTTATGAAGACTATACGTTTAATATAAAAAATATTGTAAGCGGTAATGGCACGAACAAAGGATCGTTTCAAGCAAGAGTAGATTGGGATTCAGCAAATGCTCCAGATACCTCAGTAAACGCAAGCTTTTTAATTGCTCAACGAGGTGTACACACTATTGGAGGAAGTGTGATAGAAATTGGCACTATTAATAGCTCGCCAGGGGAGTTTCAACACCAATTCACAACAGAGTTTCTTTCAAGGCCATTATTACTATTAGAACAGCAAACACAACAAAATGAAGGTAACGCTAATAGCTATGAACTAACCAAAGCCTCTGAAACCACCAGCTCTGGTTTTACTGCCGTTCGACAACAATCTAATAATGCATTATCGTCCTCTCTTGAAACCACAGCGTACATTGCTGTAAGCAAAGAAAACGAGATAATTGAAGAGGACGGCACAACCATAGTGCTTGGTGACCTCCTGTCAGACAATACACAACAAGCAAAATATTTTGACGTGCCCAATTTGTCTGAATTTGTCTTTTTCAGTGAAATAAACGGCGTTCAATCTTCACCAGGGGCAGTAACAGATACTTCTCAATTTACGCAATCAAACCGCTCTGATAGCACTATTATACCAATTGCATTAATTAATTGACCAAATTTATCCACTCTCTCCAACAGAGA
>NZ_JAEFCD010000036.1 GCF_016405965.1 Alteromonas sp. IB21
ATTGTACCCACGTTTACGTGGGGTTTCGTACGTTCAAACTTTTCTTTTGCCATTTCTATTATCCCAGCAAAGTTACATTAAAAAATTTAGAGTTTTTTACATGAGCTGGGGAGAAATAAACTGGTGCTGATAGGCAGATTTGAACTGCCGACCTCACCCTTACCAAGGGTGCGCTCTACCAACTGAGCTATATCAGCACTGATTTGGAGCGGGCAGCGGGAATCGAACCCGCATCATCAGCTTGGAAGGCTGAGGTAATAGCCATTATACGATGCCCGCAATCCTAATTCTCTGGCCACCTCATAGAGAAAGTGGTGGAGGGGGCAGGATTCGAACCTGCGAAGGCTGAGCCGGCAGATTTACAGTCTGCTCCCGTTGACCGCTTGGGTACCCCTCCAGATTGATGGTGCCGACTGCCGGAATCGAACTGGCGACCTACTGATTACAAGTCAGTTGCTCTACCAACTGAGCTAAGTCGGCACTACATCAAGTGGGTGCGCATTCTAGAGTATTGTTTAACTCTGTGCAAGTGTCTTTTTGAAAATTTTTCAATTTTCTTTTTTGACCAATTTTTCAACTAATCAAAAACTTACGTCGATGTTCACTTTAAAAGTTCACTTCGAGCGTAGCGGGCAAGACCCTGCATCACCAAATGAGCGAGGCGCATGTTATCAGCAGATTTTAAGAATGCAAACACTTTTTTGTCTCCACCCCCTAAAATTATGTCAAAATCGGTTTGTTTGCTTGATATGTAATCAACCGCGCTCAAATAAACACCATATAGGGCAGCATGACACCCTGTTGCCACACAATCTTCTGTGTCGGTCCCTACCCCAAAGGTGGTCGGAATTTCGTCATTCGCGAACACTTTTTTAGTAGATGCCACCAGTGCATTACGCATAACTTGAAAACCAGGCACGATCCAACCGCCTAAATGTTGACCATCTACAACAAAATCTACCGTTATTGCCGTACCCACATCCATCACAAAAAATGCTTTTTTTGATTTTTCTGCAGCGCAGATCATGGCAAGCCATCGGTCAACGCCCATTTTTTGAACATTCGCGTAACTATTTTTTATGCCGAAAGCTTCTTTCTCTGTGTGTTTTTCTACAAAAATAATGTTTCGCTCATGACACATGCTGGAAATTTCATCAACCAGTTCCTGGTTTCTCACCGAGGCGATGTATAAATGAGAAATATTTTTCTGCGAATCGATAAAAGAGAAAAGAGATATGGCATCTTCACATGCATTTGGCTCTTCTTCAGCGTGACAAAGCAGTGAATATTTTATTCGGGTGTTACCAATATCCACCAAAATGACGTGGTTTTCTTCAATGTTGTTCATATTTTTTAGTTTCAATCGCAACGCAATGCGTAAAACGAACGGATAAAATATTTTATAGAAAGCATCATGGCCAGCTACGAAGTGCGTTCATAGCGAAATTTTCAAAATCGTCGCCGTTCAACCATGAAACGAAACACTAATTGCCCCTCAGGCTAACTTCGCCACCGTGGAATCGTGTAATACCGTCCTGCGTTTCAACGAGTAGTGCGCCGCTGGCGTCCACGCCCCTATCAATACCGGAGAAACGCTTCTCGCCCATTTGCAAAACAATGCGTTTATCAGCGTATAAGTCGAGGGCTTCCCAATATGCAGTAAATGGCCCAAAACCTTGTTGAGTAAATTTAGGTAAATAAGACCACAGCGATTTAATAATTTCTGCTGCTAGTTCGTTTCTATCGGGAATAGTGCCTAAGTAAGAAGCGAGATCGCTATGGGGCTGACCCACATCGTATTGGTTATCCGGTACACAAACATTTAAGCCAATGCCGATAACACTATGGGCGGTAGCCCCTATCTGCCCTTCTACCTCAATAAGTACACCCGCAAGTTTTTTGCCTTGCAGATAAATGTCATTCGGCCACTTTAATTCGGCATCTTCTACACCAAATTCTTTTAACGCGTCGCAAACGGCTAGCCCTACCAACAAAGAAAGACCCGCCATGCTCTGATAACCATCAGGAAAAGACCAATACATAGAAAAAGTTAAACTTCCGCCAACCGGGGCTAGCCAAGTTCGACCGTGACGGCCCCGCCCGTCAGTTTGAATTTCAGCGAAAACCACATCGCCGTTTTCAAGGTCTTCTCGTTTACTCGCAATACGTTTTTTCATTTCTGTATTGGTAGACGGTAACACTGACTCCACATCAATAACTGCACGCTTTGTATTGCCTAAATGGCGTTTAATGCTGTCGGCGCTTAACAATGGAAAACCTCGTTCTAAACGGTAACCTTTACCTTTAACTTTAAATACATCTAACCCCCAATCGGCAAGTTGAGATATATGACCTGCTACAGCGGTACGTGAAAGACCCACTTGCTGGGCAATAGTTTCACCAGAGTGAAAGTGACCGTCAGACAACAAAGCCAGTATATGTTTTCTTATAGCTTTTGATGCTTGTCTCATAGCGAAATAAGTCCTTTGCTTCCTAATAAGCGCACTTCTGGCTCAAGCTGTATACCAAACTTACCCTGTACGCTTGCTATGATATCTTTTGCCATGGTTATCACGTCCCCTCCGGTGGCTCCACCTAAGTTAGTAAGCACCAATGGCTGTGTAGGGTGGCATCTTACTTTATTCAAAGTCTTGCCTTTAAAACCTGCTTGGTCGATAAGCCAAGCTGCCGGTATTTTTATTTGTTGTTGAAGTGCTGGCAATTCAGTACTTCCGCTCACCACAAAATGTGGCACTGAATCGTATTTCTGTGCAATAGCTTCATACAACGCTTTTGGCACGACTGGGTTTTTGAAGAAGCTTCCTGCATTACCTAGCTCATCAGGATTTGGAAGTTTGCTCTTTCTAATTTCTATTACCTTACTATACACCTTTTCTGGGGTAGGCTCAGAAAGTGCAGCTAACTCACCGTAACTGGTTTCAAGTTCGTAATGTTTCGGTAGTTTAAAATTCACATGAGTGATCAGTACTTTGTTTGCGAGCGCATGTTTAAACACGCTATCTCTATAACCAAATTGGCAGTCTTCATTACTTAGTAATACCTGTTCGCCGGCTTCAAGAAATACGCATTCTACCTTATCGATTAATCTATTCACCTCTACCCCATAGGCGCCAATATTCTGAATGGGGCAAGCGCCAACCGAACCAGGTATTAACGCTAAGTTCTCAAACCCATACCACTTCTCTTTCATACAGAGGGTTACAAAGTCATGCCAGTTTTCGCCAGCACCTACTCTTAAGTAATGGTGAGCTTCAGTATCGAAATGACTAATACCTTTAATTTCGTTAACTAGTACTGTTCCATCAAAGTCATTGGTAAAAATGGAATTGCTTCCACCTCCTAATATGTAAATGGCGTTTTTATCATTTTTAGAAGTATTGAAAACAGACAGAAATGAAGCAACATCGGTAAACGACTGAATAGAATCACAATAAGCGGCAAGGCCGAATGTGCTGTAAGTTTGTAATGAAGGCATAGAATTTTACGAACTGCGAACAATCCGCTAATGGTAGGGGAAGGAATCTTTAAATAAAAGTGTAAACACGCAAATAAGTAGTATGTGGATTGGCCTTCAGACTTTTTAAGCGTTCTGCTCATGTGGTTTCGAATTTAAAATAGATACTAGAGAACATGCTCTCTTAGGCTCTCAATTAGCTTTATGAATAGTACTGGAGTCAGAGCAATTACTCTGACTCCGGTATTTTTAACTCTTTATGATCGCTATAAGTTCTTTCGCTTTACTGTTATTAGGGTCTATCACCAGTATGCTTTCTGCAACATCCAATGCTTGTTTTTTCTTACGTTCTTTATATAACGCAAACGCGTAAGCTATTCTGCTGCTTGGCTTAAGGTTGTCTAGAGGATGAGAAGTTCTGAAATAGGTGATTGCCTTTTTGTAATCACCCAGAGTTGTAAAAATCACACCTAGATTTTCTTTAACGAGCGAAAGTGTTACTGGATGTAACGGTTGTAAGAGCAAGCTCTCACCAAGCTTCGCGGCTTTTCTATATTCTTTTGTCCCCATTAAGTAAACAAGATGAGTGTTAACCATTACACCATCTAACTTACCATCGCTGTTCTCATACATTCTATCGAGTAATAAACCAGCTTTTACCTTGTCATTATCTAAATTACCTTCCCGTATAAGATACTCAGCAAAATTATGCATAGTTCTAACATTATTCGGGCTCCGTTCAAGCTCTTTTTCATAGAAAATCTTTGGGTCTTTCCACTCACTAACTCTAGCGTGAGTAATGCTTGTTAAACCCAACACTACGATAGCTGCCGGAATAATGAACCATGCTTTTACTAAACTATCGATTTTCTTCTTTGAAGTAACCAAACCACATACTGATACTAAACAAAGTACAAGAGCAAAATTTGGGAGGTAGCTTCTGTGCTCAAAGGCTAGATCAGTAATCGGAATAAACCCAGATTCCACAGAGTGGAATGTATAGAAAAGCAATATACCTAAAGATAATAGTGGGGTTTTATTCCTAAAAGCGAGTGCACTGATTAATATCAGCAAATGCACAATTAATGCTCCAACTTTCTGAAAAGACGAAAAAGACGCCAAAGTTAACCCATAATCCAGATGCAAATTCATGGGCAAAAAGAATTTCTGGATGTAAACGGTAATTATTGAAGACTGAACGAGTAAATATTCTAAACGACTTATGTCGTTACTTTCCCTAGTTAGAGCATCGACTTGATGAAAAACGCTACCTTCACCAGAAAAAGCAAGGCCAGTAAAAAAAATAACAACAATGGTTGTTAAGAAAATTAATGGATATCGCAAACGAATTGACCTGAAAACAATCACTTCTATTAGCACGAGGGCAACAGGTATCGTCACTGCATTCTGTTTTGTGAATAAAGCTAAACAGGATACAAGAACGCATAACCCAAAATAGAGATTTCTTTTTGCGGCATCACTAGATGTTCTTGCACAAAGGTACAAGAGAACAGCACCAAGGTAGAACATTGTAACCAGAGAAGCTAATCGCTGAACGACGTAAACAACTGCTTGCGAGTTTAAGGGATGAGAAAGGAATATCAGTGCTGCCAATCCACTTAGCAGCATAGTTCCATTTTCAGAGATATCCAACGTCGAGAGTTCAAGAAGCTTTCTCGTAAGGCCGAATACCAAAAAGCCGTTTATCAAGTGGATAGCTACATTAACTAAGTGATAGCTTACAACCGCCTCTTCAGCATACATGTAATTTAACCACAATGTGAGATAACCTACAAAGCGCATACCATATGCTTCAAAAAGCGAGGTAATACTTGCATTTTGAAAGTTAACATTGTGAGTAATTGAACTTCTATCATCTAAATAGAATGGAACCTCTAAGGCACCATAGTAACCAACGGCGGTGACCAAGAGAGAAACAATAACAAAAATATAAATGTTTTTACTACCTGACACGCATTTTCTCCCTATGCGAATTTCTTGTGAATGTCTTAATCAGTGGTGTAATGGTATCATTTGTTAGTATCTGTATTCATCATTTAACTAACGTTCTTCCGAAAACAAAGGGGTAAGGGTTGTTTCTCAAGCCGGAATCACTTCACTATTTAAATAGTATATTGAACAATAGCGACTGGTTAACTTTTTCCAAAGACTTACACCAGTCGTTATCTGTCCGACGAAAACATATATCTTCAGATAGTCACATTAAGTCGATACTTCCATGCACAGCCCCCTCGGGAGAGTTGGAGCTTTTTGATGTATTGGGGGTAATAGTCGAATCTAGAAACCATCCAAACTTAATTCCTGTCGTTGAAGAAGCCTTGAAGTATCTTAAAATTCCTGTGCAACTTTTCCACGGTCCTAGTAATGGCGAACAGCTAAACAATTATTTCGCGAGTTATATCAAAGAAAGGAAGCTATTTTTATCCCCTCTTGCCACCGATATATTACCGCCGTCAGACTACAACCGCCTACTTTTATCTCACTGCTTCTGGGATCAGCTAAAAACAAGGTATAAAGTTTTATTTTTTCAATGTGATGCTGCTTTTTGTGTTCATTCAACATACACGCTTTCGGATTTTTACTCTTTTGATTACATTGGCTCATGGTGGCCCTGCGAAAGACCGGTAGGCGTTTATGCGGAAGGTGGGAATGGTGGTTTAAGTTTCCGAGACTGGAAAGCTCACTACGAGTGCCTCAATAGATTTAACGCGGCAAACTGGCCTGGCGCAGAGGATACTTTTTTCGCGTTCTACCTATCAGTAATGAAGGCTAAAGTGGCAAGCAAAGAGATGATGCTTAAGTTTGGAACACAACATGTATTCAAGTGCAATAGCTTTGGAGCTCATAAAATCGGCTGCCTTCCGGCGGAACAGCAAGCCCTATTTTTAGAATACAGCCCTAATGCTGAAAGGATATTACAAAACCCATAAATAAACGGAGGAGAAGAGCACTTCTCCTCCGTTTATAGAGATAATGACCAACTCTGCATTTATTCGTGACTATTAATCACTCTCATCCTTTCAATTTGTAGCTCGTCAACTAACGATTCAGCTTCTTCCGGTGAGTTAAGAATATAAGGAATAATCATCACCATTAATTCAGTTCTTGTCTGCTCCATATTCTCCCCTCTAAACAGGCGGCCGATACCTGGTAGCTTGCCAAGGACGGGAACACCAACTTCGCCATCACCGTCGTTTGACCGAATCAGACCGCCAATAAGTACAGAGCCTCCATCACGCAATGTCAATGTGGTCGTAATATTTCTTGTTCTGATCGTAGGAGAATTAATACTGCTAGAGCTAGTAGACAAAGCTTCACTTAACTCCTGAGAAATTTCAATGTCTACAAACCCTGTCGCGTGAACAGTAGGTTTGATATCTAACAATACCCCAGTATCCTGATAAGTAACTTGTTGGACGATTTGAGCGTTAGATGAATTAGTACTTTGCACGTTCGACGTGATAGTCGGCACGCGGTCACCTACATCAATCGATGCTTCTTGCCCACTTTTAACCATAACCCTAGGTCTTGAACGAATTTTAGAGCGACTATTCTCGTACAAGAAATTTAATGCGGCTCGAGTTTGGTCCCCGCGCGAAAAGTTCAAACTCAGTCCGCCGCCGGTAACACCAAGGGCGCCATCTGTAGAAGCGACAGCATCGTAAGCACCAATAGCTCTATCAACAAACCACTCAATAGCAGATTCTTCTTTTTCCTCTAAGCTTACTTCTGCCAATATCACTTCTATCATTACCGAAGGCGCTGGCTTATCTAAGCGTTTAATCATTTTAAGTGCAGTAACCCAATCCTTGCCGCTACCACTAAACAATATTGTGTTAAGCTGTTCATCAACCGCGTACCTTCCAGTTGAGGCTCTTGTTCGTTGACCGTCTCCGCCAGCACTTCCTTGAATTCCATTCGAACCACCAACTCCCAATTGATTCAACAACTCTACAATATGGCTAGCTTGAGTACTTTGAACCTGATAATCAAACAAGCCATTTTCAACATCTTCCTCACGCTCTTTTTCAAGTTTTTTCGCCCAATCGACAATATGGTCTAAAATTTCAGAGGTAGAGGCGAAAACAGCAAGTTGGCCCACGCTCGTTAGAGGTAAAAGCTTTATCGGCGCCCCACCAGAACGTTCTTGTACCGCAAAACCTTCTGTTTTCAAGATATCTGTTAACGTATCAGCAAGCTCTGTCGGCGTATTTATTGATGGTTGAAGAATAACGCTACTCATTCCCTCCATACTTGGAACATCCAATAACTTGGCTGCTTCTACAATAGCAAGCACCTGTTGTTCTTTTCCTGATATTATTAGTGCATTACGTTCAATGTCTTCTTCGATTTTTGCGCCCGACCGTGAAAACAACTTGTACAACAGACTCCTAACCTGCGCAGTTTTAAGGCTTTTTAAAGGATAGATAAAAAACACCGGCCGATTACCTGCCGGTACTTCAGGCAGTGCGTTCCCTGTCATCAAGATAGGGGCATCGTCCGAAGCCTGCGAGGAATAATCGAATATTAAAACACCATCTGATAAGTATGTGGTAACTCCGTAACGCATCAACGTTTTCGTGGCAAGGACGTAAAAATCCTTTTCGTTCATAGTACCACTGACTCTTAGCGTAACGAGATCAGGCGCCTTTTGTAACGCAGGCTGAATGACATAGTTTAAACCAAGTTGATTCCCATAGATTTCATTAATAAAAGCAGGGATTGGCAAATTGTTGTAAGACTGCTTATTGATGTTAGATGATTTTAATTTGGGAACAACGAGTTTTTCTGCCTCTTCTACCGCTTTCTCTATTGGCATAGAGGGAGGACGAATAACTGTTAGTTCTTTTGAACTTGGGTCTTCATCTTCTTCATTTGCAGCGTTAAAAAAATCAGTATTAACTTCTTTGGGTTCTCTTAACGGTTTGCCGAACGAGGCATCGTCTTCTTGTGCTAATTTGTATGCAGGTCCTCGCAAGTTTGCACAACTCGCAAGTACAACAACTGCTAGAGAAACAGACACTATTTTTACACAGCTACGAAGCGAAGACGCTTCTATTAAATTACACATACCTTGGCTGATATCCCATTAAGTACTATTTAAACAAATATTGAGTGAATTCTTCTTTCGTTTTTTGATTTACCCATAACACGTTATCGTTTTCCGCCCGCTGAAGACGCCAAGGAGCAAGCCACCCCTCACCTAAAGGGACTTCACGTATATTTGGCTGATTACGAACGACAATTAAAGCCTTTGCGGATGGTTCAGTAACCACCCCCACTAGAGTACCGTCTTTTATCGACCATACTCGCTCTTTTCTTTTAGGTTTAGTCTTGGGCTTCTCTTTTGGAGGTGGAGTAAAGTAATCACTAACTTTCTTAAAACTCGCTTGCCAGTCTGCATTAACGTCAGTATTTTGCTCAACAGTTGCAGACTCGCCATTTGACTGAGACTGGGGCTTCGAATAAGAAGAATAAGTTAAATATGATGCCATGAAGATAACAACAAAAACTGCCGGTACCAATACTGCAAGCTTTTTCATCACACAGCCTTTTTATACAAATAATCGACGACAGCACTAATTCTATCCCCAGATTGAGGAATATATTCAAGGGAGTTTAACCTTATATTCGTCTTCTCTCCGTCAAAATTGCTTAAGAAAGAGATAAGCGACTTTTCGGGTAAACGCCCTGTAACTTGAATTCTTACTTGCCAGTATTCTGACTCACCGATGAATATGGACTCACTCCCGACCAGTGAGATACGAGAAGAAACTACGGAAGTCGCAAAAGTTTCAGCGCCCACTTTCAATGCTTCGGCCTCGGCTACATTTACGCTCACTGAACTTGGTATATTGCTTGTTAAATTAGCAACTTCCGCTTCTAGTGCCTCTAATTCATCTACATCGACATTTTTGTTCGCGGCATCCTTTAGCTTTTCAACCATGACAAACTGTTGTCCAACTGCTGACTTTTCTTCAGAGATGCTATCGAAAATACTTTTAGAAAGACTGGCAAGTAAGATTACTGCAACGACGAGCAACATCCACTGTAACCTTGGATTTGCCTTTACTTCAAGGTAAAGACGGCTTGACATAAATTGCTCACGCATCTTTTACTTTAACCTCTAAATTCCATGTACCAGCGCGACTGTTTGGCCTTATCGATACGGTATCAAATGCACCGGAACTTTCCAAATTCGCAACTAACGCAGCGATGTCTAATTCAGACGTTCTCAATACCACTATCAGCTTATGTCCTTGCCAGTCAATAGCATCAGCATGCCATTCGGTTTGCTCAACAACATTATCTATCACTGTAGCTAAGCTTGTAGGTAAAGAGGCATTTGCTAAGGACCATTGAATTATTCCGTTTTTTGCAGCTTGTGCGCGCTGAACCCTGTCTTGAAGTGCCAGTTTACCCCCTAGCTTATCTTGAATCAGTATCTCTTCAGACTTCAACGTTGAGCTTGTTCTTAGATTTGCTAGTTGTGCACCGCCGAGAAAAGCAAAAATCATTAAAAAAACAACAAGAACAATACACGCCCAAAAGGCTGGAGTTATCGACAATTGATCAATTTTTCTCTGGTGTGCCCAAGCTCTCCCTTTCTCTTCAAAATCTGCCAAAGAAGAAAAGTGTGCTCCGTCGGGGAGATACGATAACGTCTCACAAACCAGCATTTCCTCATCTTTCCATCGCTGTCTGTACAAAAACGTCTTTCCTTTGACGTAATGAAGACCGTCTGGTAATGGAGCTTGAAGCGCAGTTTCAGGGGTGCCTTCCAATTCTTGTTTAGAAAACCAAAGGCATAGATTATTAGCACCCCTAAAGACATGAGTATTACCATTGTTAAAGGGGTTCAGATGCCTTTTCTGTAAATCAACCCAATTATCTAAATTCGTGCCACGCAGGCCCGAAGGATAGGGTTTAGACAAGAAAATAGTATTGGTTGTGCCATCTATGCTTGACTCCTCACCCCAAAAAGTATTCTCTATCAAATCGAGAAATTTCGAAACCCACTTGGAATTATTTAGCGCAATTATTGTCAACCTAATCTCTCTCATCTAGCTTAAAGCTCTGAGTTAGTTTACCATACACTCTACTTTTGGATATACCCTGAAGCAGAGCTTTTCGTCTTTTAGACAACTATTTATATCGGAAATTTCGCAGTCATTATGTCAATCCACATTCCCGTAAATCTTGACCAACTAATTCTGAAAAAACTTTTAAATACTTCGGAAATAGATGAACGTCAGTTTCATCAGGTTAAAAATACAGCCGAAGATTTATCGTCGGATGAGTTGACCGCCATTTCTCGATTAGGTTTCGTTGGTGATGATTTTTTATATGAAAATATTGCGAAAGAGCTTGAGTGGCCTTTAGTAAATAAAGTCGAGTCATGCCCGGCTGCAGAGCGTGTGCTAATTACGACAAAAGAGTATGAATTAAATATAGATTGGTGTATTGAAAATCATTTTTTTATCGTAAAAGAAGATAACACAGCTCTGGTTTATACAGATAAACCGAGTTCGTTTAATGCCTGGAATGTGATAAACCTTAGCTTTAAGGGGGATGTTGAGCTCAAACCTATTTTGCTCACCCCTGCGATGGCTGCAACCATAGAAGACAGCATAGCGCAAGAAAGGGCGGTTTCGGAGCTTTTTGGCAGCTCCACGACAGACATTGCAGCGCTAGCGGAAGAAGCGCCTGTAATAAATTTAGTAAATAGTATTGTTGAGCGAGCCATATATTCAGAAGCGTCAGATATACATATTGAAGCTGGTGAGAAAAAAATGACAGTTCGATTCAGGGTAGACGGCAAACTTACAGAGTTCATGCAGCAACCTGCTTCGAGATTTTCTGCCATAGCTTCTAGAATTAAGCTACTGTCCGAACTCGACATAGCTGAAAGGCGACTGCCACAAGATGGTCGATTTAGCACTCGTGCAGGAAAAAGAGAGTTCGATGTTCGTGTCTCAACGGCTCCAGATGTTCATGGTGAGTCGATAGTAATGCGCCTATTACCAAAAAAGCGCGATAAGCTCTCGCTTGAATACTTAGGCTTTGAAGATGACCACCTTACGCTTATCCGTAAGTGGGGCAAACTGAGTAATGGTATAATTTTGGTGACAGGGCCTACAGGTTCAGGTAAATCAACAACGCTTTACGGTTTACTATCGGACATTAAAACCGGGGAAGAAAAGATCCTAACTGTTGAGGACCCTGTAGAGTATCAGCTAGATGGGATTACTCAAGTTCAGGCGCGCTCTGATATTGGTTACACATTCGCGAGGGCACTTCGCACCTTCCTGCGTCAAGATCCAGACATCATAATGGTGGGTGAAATCCGGGATAAAGAAACAGCTGATATTTCAATACAATCTTCTCTTACCGGCCACCTAGTGTTGTCTACCCTCCATACTAACGATGCAAGCTCCGTATTTCCCCGCCTTTCTGATATTGGGGTTGAACCCTATCTAACCGCGGCAACAATTCAAGGCGTTCAAGCTCAGCGTTTAGTAAGAAAGCTTTGCCAAGATTGTAGCGTCAATTCAGCGGCACCTGAATTTCTTGCCTCAGACCCTCGTTTAAAGGAAGTATTGAGCCAAGTAGAAGCGCCAACTTGGAAAAAGCCTGTTGGTTGTTCTAGCTGTCATGGAAAAGGGTACAAAGGCCGTGTCGGAATCTATGAATTAGTTGCTGTGACTCCTGAGATAAGAGAGTTAATTTCAAAAGAAAGTGATGTCACTAGCATCAGAGAGCTAGCCAGGGCTCAAGGGTTTCGCTCATTGTTCGAAGACGGTCTGTTAAAAGCAGCTAAAGGCATGACAACGATTGAAGAAGTGCTTCGTGTATGCTCTACATCTGGAGATGAAGAGTGAAGTACGTCTATTCTGGAATTGATACATCAACACAAAGCGAAGTAAGTGGTGATATAGATGCTTCTTCAGAACAAGAGGCCATACGATCACTCACTAAAATGCGAATTGAGGTTTACAAGCTAACGCCGAACGAAAATCTTCAGATTGGCAGTAAGAAAGTATCTGCATCAGACCTTGTTTTACCTCTTCAAGAGCTTTCTACCCTATGCGAATCTGGCGTGCCCTTGGTGGATGCAGTAGCAGCATTGGCACGAAACAAAGAACATCCTGGATTGGCCAAAGGCTTCAAAAAAATTACGAGCCTTATTGAAGGTGGGAGTAGCTTTTCACAGGCTATTGAAGAGTCAAAACTCCCCTTCCCGCCTTATGTAAAACATCTAGCTAGTTCAGGAGAACTGAGTGGAAACTTAGCGCAGGCTTTAAAAAATGCCTCAGAGCAGCTCAACTACGAGCAAGCATTACGGAACGATTTTAAAAGTGCTCTCACCTACCCATTAGTGCTTATCGGTTCTGGCATAGCAGCTATGCTAATCATTTTTTTTGCCGTTGTACCAAAATTTTCACACATGCTTGAAGAGGGAAAAGAACTTCCAACGTTAGCATGGCTTGTATTAAAATCTGGTGCAGCGGTGAATGAAAACCCAGTGCTAGTGCTTGGCACTATAATTGTGCTGATACTCTGCGTAGCGGGTATTTTTATGAACAGCAAAGTGCGTATTGCCACGTTAAACTTAGCGCTTGAACTACCTGTCATTGGCCCTTGGTTGTCAGAACAAGATACCGCTCGGTGGGCATCTTTGTGTGGTGCAATGTTGGAAGCGAAGGTAAATCTAGTGACAGCACTAAAGCTTTCGGCAGAGTCGAGCAATTTTGAGAAAAGACGTGTTAAAGCGAAACAATTAATAGGAGATGTACAATCCGGGACATCGTTAACTGAGGCGCTATCTCAAACAAATCTCGTGCCTGGAACATCACTCAATCTCATATCTGTAGGAGACAAAACCGGCAGGTTGGCTCAGATGATGACCGCGGTTGCAAAGCTTCATGATGAGGCGTGTAAACGTAAAATGAAGCAAGTACTGACATTGGTTGAGCCCGTTGCGATCCTTGTCGTAGGTGTGATGATAGGGATTATGATTTTAGGCATTGTTCTGGCGATAACGTCATCTACAGATATAGCAATTTAATTATAAGAAAGTTAAGGAACTATTGTGAAAAGACACGTACACGGTTTTACGATGATCGAACTGTTAGTTGTATTGGTAATTCTCGGGTTACTTGCAGGTCTTGTAGGCCCTCAATTTTTCGGGAAAGTAGACAGTTCAAAAGTGAGAACTGCCGAAACGCAAGTGAAAATGCTGAAAATGGCACTCCAAACTTATAGGTTAGATGTGGGGACTTATCCGAGTTCACTTGAGGCTCTCTCGACGGCGCCAGCTGCAGATAAAAATTATTGGGACGGCCCGTACCTAGAGGAAGAACTCCCCTTAGATCCGTGGAACAACCCTTATGTCTATCTAAAAGATAGTTCAGCTCCTCAAGGCTTCTACCTTTATAGCTACGGAGCCGACGGAAAGTCTGGCGGGGAAGACTTAAACGCAGATGTAGGATATGTTCAGGAATAATTCGCACTCTGGATTTACGCTTATTGAGCTTTTGGTCGTATTGCTTATATTGGGGATGTTAACGGGGCTGGTTGCTCCTAATGCGTTTTCTTGGCTAGACAGCAGAAAAGCTGCGACTCAAAGGGATGAAATAATAGCTATGTTGGCCACGTTACCTTTAAAAGCACGTCTTAATACCCAAACATATGTATATGAAACAGGGGAGGATTTGTTACCGAACGTCGAACAAAGTGACGTAACTATTACATTTACTCCCCCGCTTGTTGTTATGCCTAACGGCTACTGTAAAGGAAGCCAGATGGCAATTACCATAGATGGCAAAAGTTACACTTATCCAATTTCAGAGCCAAACTGTGACGTATCGAAAGAGTAACGTTAATAAAAAAGCTGGCGGCTTTACACTCATTGAATCGCTTGTCGCTTTAGTTATTTTATCTACTATTTTCGCTGTGACATGGGAATGGTTTGGTGTAGCCGCAACCGCTACAAAAAAAATTGAACGAAATTTAATTCTACCCGATGCTTTTGAGTCTTTTTTAACTCACCTAAGTCAACAAAAGCTCGAAGAAGTAAGAGAGGGTTCATACTCTCAGCGGGGACTAGAGTTTGCTTGGAAAGCTTCGATAAAGCGCATTTCCACAGAAGAATATATCCGAAGACAACCCGCATGGGTCGTTGCATTATTCACAATAGAGGTAAAGGTAATTGCAGAAAACGAGAGCCAAATGACAAACTTCAGCTTTGATTATCTTCACCAGTGGCGAGATAAAAATTACATAGACGATAGATTTTTCCCGAATGAAAGCTAAAGGTTTTACACTTATCGAAGTTCTCGTCGTTATGGTTATCCTAAGTTTAACTACAACTTTACTTGTCAGCGGACTTTCTACTACATGGTCAAATTTTGAGAGATTAAACACAAGGCAGCTAAAAATAAATGCCTTAGAACTACCTAAAGTTTGGTTTAATGAGAGTTTTGCGAATGCGCTTCATTCTCATCCTCACTCTGTCACTCTTCAGGGGGCAGAAAAAAGCGTTTCATTTGTAACATTCTCGGTACCAAACGATCGTTCTAATACACCTCAAAATGTTACTTGGCTCATAAGATCCATTGAGTCACGAACCGAGTTATCATTTTCATCCAACGGCGACGAGGTTGTTATTGCTACAATTCCCCCAGGCGCTACTTTTCGTTATTTACACAGTGGGACATGGGAAAATACCTTTTCCTACGCAGGAAAACTGCCAAAAGCGATTAGAATAATCACGCAAAGTGGTGAGGTTTGGACAGAGAGCGAATTACACCGAGATACTGAAGCGTATTACCCACCTGAACTCAAGTACTTTGGTGCGTATGAATACTAGACTTTCAAACCGGCAAAACGGTGCAGCATTGGTTACCGTTATTGTAGTCCTGCTAATTTTAACTTCATTATTAATGGCTGCAACGCGCATTATAGAGACTAGGTTAGACCTTGCAGCACAAGCGAAAGCTGCTTTTCAAGAAGAAGTCAACATAGTATCGCATATGAATAATATTGGATACTTGGTAGCAACCCAGCGCTCCACGCGCGTAGGTATTAGCCAAGGAACCTCCGAGAAAGGTGCCATGAGATCGGGCGTAGACTGGATGCACCAAGTTATTGGGGACGAGCTGAGAGTTGACGGCACGTACAGAAAAGTAAATAACACGAGCCAGGTATTGTATAGTTTGCAAGACGAACAAGGGCTTATTCCTGTCAATACCTCAAATAACTTTTGGAAAGAGCGCTGGTTAATGGCATACGGCATTAATGGGATTGAGCAACGCAAGCTACTCGATGCGTTAATTGACTATTCTGACGCAGACAACCGCAAAGAACCGGCCGGTGCAGAGCTTAATGAATATGATTCTAGCAAAATGCTCCCTCCAACAAATTACCTTCTTCAAACATGTACCGAGCTAAATAATGTTATGAATTGGGAGTCACTTTTAAAAGTTTATCCAGCCATGCTTACACAATGCAGTTTATCTCGTCGACCTTCAATAAATATAAACGCAATGCCTGAAAATTTATTACGTTTGCTATGGCCGAGCGAAGCTGATTCTGTGCTTCGTAGTAGAGAAAACGGAAGGTGGTTTGCCAATCAATTTAGTGCAGCAGCGAGTATTCGTGACTTAGGCTCCATGCAAGATGACTTTGTGAGCTTTAATCCAAGCAATCGCTTTATACTCATTTATAGCTTGGAGGGAGAGATAAAAAAACGAGTAATGTTGACGCGTGGCGACGGAATTTTACCCCCTCTGATACGTGAGAATTTGCCGATAGCAGCTATATAAACTAACTGTAAGCAACATCAAATACTCGAGGCACCTAATACACGACTGACTTTTTGAATAAAAATCACGCTAAAAATGTATTTTACACACAGTAATATATCTGTAAAATGAAGATGTTATGTTGTGTATAGAATTGCAGGAAGCAGTCGTGATTCACTACATGACACGTAAAAATAACAATTGCGAATAAAAAGTTGATCACAAAAGCTTCGTGATGTAGCTTTATACACGCAGTCTGGTGCATTGTGTCACTAAGGACTAGGTGGCGTAAGCCATGACATTTAAAACTATAGTTACTCTTGCAGGAGTTAAGCATGTTAAATAAAAAAATCTTAGCCGCGGCTATCGCTGCAGCTATGTCTAACGTTGCTGTTGCAGCCGTCGATCTAGACGCAGCTGCTCCAGTTGCAGCAAATTACGCTCAAGAACTAGCATGGGGTCAAAACCCTGTTCTAGTTGAGAACATTGAAGGTACGCCTACGTACGTAACAACTGAGGTTGGTTTTACCATCTCAGAAGGTACTTCAAAATACCTACGTTACGACCTTGAGGGCGGTGCTACTTTCGCTGCGCAGCCTACGCTTTCATTCTCTAATCTTGGAACTTCACAGCCTCAAGCAACAGTTGCTGTTGGCGGTGATGGCGAGTCTTTCGTTATCTTCGAACTAACTGCATTTGAAGACCAACCGTTGGTAAACGAAGATATCGCTTCAGACCTACAGGTAGAGCTGCAAGTAGCTGCTTACAACCTACCAACTGATGTTGACACAATCGTTCACTACCGCTTGTACGAAGACGCTGTTGACGCGTTCACGCTAGGTAATGCTAGCCTAACTGACACAAGTGAAACGCTTAAAAACGAATCTGCTGTATTAGCAACATTCGGTGCTGGTGTTACTGGTGAGTTCGCTAACGAGAACGACAACACTGCGTCTGTAGACACAGAGTTTACTCGTTTCCTCGGTGATGCTGCGGCAGTTGATTCTGTAGTAGCGTGGGACGGTGCTTCAGTTTCTGCAGAAACGGCAAACGTTGGTGAAGTTGACGTTGATCTTCTAGCAAGAACTGGTTTCTTTAACCTAGACGGTGGTGTATTAGACGGCGCAGATATCGTAGGCGCAGACCCAGTACTTACATTTAACGGTGATTTCTCGTTCGGTACTTGGACTGTTCACGAAATCGCAACTACTGCAGCGGCGGCATGTGCTGACGGTACTACCGAAACTTCACGTACGTATACAATGAACACTGCGATGAACACTATCACAATGTCTTTCGCTGGTGATCAAACAGTTCTTGAAACTACTGACTACGCACTTTGCGTTGACGTTTCTAACCTAGATCCTACTCGTGACGACGTTATCGTTGACAACGGTTCAGGTGCAGAACAGCCGTACGCTAACAACCGTATCCGTAAAGGTAACTACACAACTACCCTAGTATGGGACACTGTAACTCCAAGTGCTACATACAATTGGGATCAAACTGACGGTGGCATGGGCTCACCATACACTGACGGTCTTGGTTACATCCACTACGATACAATCACTGTAGAGGTTCCTTACCTAACTAACCTAAGTGACTACAACCAGCGCGTTGTTATCGTAAACGATGGTCCAACAGATGCTAGCTATGTTGTTGAATTCATCGCTGAAGAAGGCTTCACTGCAACTGGCGGTTCACAAGCTTCTGGTTCAGTAGCTGCTGGTACTACTCGTATCCTACGCGGTTCTAACATCCTTGATAACGTAACAAACGGTGTTGCAACTCGTACACGTTCTGCTGCTAAACTTTATATTGACGGTAAAGATGATGACATCCAAGTTATGATCCAGACTGTTAACATGAATACTGGCGCGACAGATACAGAAGTACTTAACGCGAACAGCGTAGTTGGCGAAACAACTAACTACCTAAACGAAAAAACGCCTAGCAGCCTAGACTAATAGGTTAAAACGTATTAAAAAACCTCGCTTCGGCGAGGTTTTTTTATTTTAACTCAGACACAATATGAAAAAATACTTACTCACCGGAATACCTCGTTCCGGCACCACCCTTTCTTGTAAGATACTTAACTCGCTTCACAACGTGATTGCTCTTCACGAGCCTCTGAGCCCTAATAAACTGACTAGTATTACGCCTGAACACGCGATTATTGAAGTTAAACACCAAATCGATAGTATTGAAGGGAAGCTTGTGAGAGGAGAACCCTTCGAGCACGGCAGTACTGCCTCACTCATCTTAGACAATCCAATACAAGAAAAACATACCGGTGAGCTACGAAGGTTACGGGCCAGACGAGGGTTGCTTGCACTACCACCCCAAATTGAAACAGCTAACTTGATCATAAAACAAAACGCGCTGTTTGCCGCACTGTTACCGCTGGCTATTCAGTATTATCAAGTAGTATCAATAATTAGGAATCCGGTAGATGTATTCTTGTCTTGGATGAATGTTGACTTACCTGTCAATCGTGGACGAATTCCTGGCGGAGAGCGCTTTAACAACGAACTCAAGCAAAAACTTGAAGCAACATCACGCGTCTCTGAACGTCAGGTAATAATTTACGAGTGGTTTATAACGCAGTATCAGAACTTTGCAAGTCGAGTTTTGAAGTACGAAGACATTGTTGATACTCAAGGCGCCATACTAGCTAATGCGTTTGGCTTTACTGAAAAGCCGACTGTTGAAATAAAGAATATTAAGCGCAGTTACGACAAGAAAACTATCGACCAACTTGAATCCGTAATCTCTACCAATTCAGAGTCACTCTCCTCCGAACACTACAGCATCAATGATATTTCACATAGGCTTGAAGAAGTTTGCGCCTCCAAGCAATAGATGATGTTTAAGCCATGTGGTATATTTCGAGATAAATAACTTCTATTAAGTCGCTAGCAAAGGGAACAGCGTGAACAAAATAAAAAACGTAGCAAAAAGACTACTCGGCAAAGAATCTCCGAAGCCTTATGTTATAGACAGCGTGGCTAGGACATCTTCTGGCTATTGTATCGTCGGCTGGTACGCTACCAATAGCGTAAAACGTGTCGGCATAATAGAGCAAGCTGGCTCCCCTATCGCATCAGACGTTACAAATATAGAAAGGCCTGACGTTGTAGCAGCAACTGGCAAAGCAGCCAAAGGCTTTCAATTGGTTTGCAATACCTCTCTCGACATTAGTGAAATTCAGTTCGTTGCAAGTTGTACTGATGGCAATGACATCAAAGTTGCTCTCACTCTTAGAGGGGAAATCCAGCCGGTCAAGGGAATTGACAGCACAACAATAGATTTCGATAAAGTTGCTTCAAGTGACACTAAAGGCTCTTTCGAGTACGCATTGTTCATCGATAACTACCTCTATGTTGCAGGCTGGTTGCTTGATGGAGGTAAAGCTCAGAGACTTGAAGCGAATGTCAAAAAAGCAAAGCTTATTGATACTACAATTATACGCTATACAAGACAGGACGTAGTAAACGCTTTCGCTAGTGAAAAAACGAACACTATAAATTCTGGTCTTCTGCTCGTTGCAAAGTATGACAGTACTTTGCTTTTAAATTCAGCTAAAGAATTGACATTAACATTTGAACTTGAAGGCGAAAACAAAGAAATATCAACGCATCAAGTATTCAATGCTAAAAAAGAGCCTATGATTAATGCCCAGCGATTACTAAACGCTTGGCAAGCTCACAGTCCATCTCAATTAGCAAAAGCTGACATGTTTATACCTATACTGGATAAAATGTATTCCGCTAATATCAAGCCTAGTGTACGTAGACTTGATTTCGGAACTGCACCATCGACCCCTAAAGTATCCATGGTGATACCACTATACGGGCGCATTGATTTTATGCGCTATCAACTATCCAACTTCGAGCGATTTTTAGATAAAACGCTGGTTGAAGTAATCTACGTGTTAGACGACCCGAAGCTAGTTAACGAAACAACAAAATTAGCTAGGGAAATGTCTCAAATCGTTACAATGCCATTTTCCGTGCTAATGCTAGGAAAAAATGTAGGTTTTGGAAGGGCCAACAACATTGGAGTAGAGCACGCAAAGGGCGATACATTACTGCTATTGAATTCAGACATTCTACCCAAAACTCATCAATGGCTTGAAAAGCTGTTAGAAAGTGCAGAAAAAGACGATGTGGGCATCGTAGGTTCTAGACTATTGTTCGAGGACGAAACGTTACAGCATGATGGAATGGCGCCAATGACCGTTAGCGAGTACCCGGGTTTACTCTTTAATGATCACCCTCGAAAAGGATGGCCACTGCAACTCGCTCCTTTTACTGAGAACGAATCACCGTGCACACTACTTACCGCAGCTTGTTGGATGATAAAGAAATCGGACTTCGAAGCTGTGGGTGGGTTCGACCCCATGTATATTTTAGGTGACTTTGAAGATTCAGACCTTTGCCTTAAAATTGAAGAAATAGGCAAAACCAATGTAATAAGACGTGATGTCGAGCTTTATCACTTAGAACGTCAATCTCAAAACTTGGTAGAGCCTGGCCGCTGGAAACACAATATCACAGTAATTAACGCCATCAAGTACAACAAAAAGTGGAAGAGTAAGTTAAGCGCAATGGAAGAGAAGCTGTAAGAAAATGAAAAAAATAATATTTATCTCACACGGCCATCCTGAACTGAGCAAAGGTGGCGCTGAAGTTGCCTCTTGGAACCTGTATAAATTACTCAAGGAACAAGGTTACAATTGTCTATACATAGCAAGAACAGACGGTGCGTCTCATGGCGGCTCTACATTCTCAAGCCGTGGTGAAGAAGTTTTGTTTCACACAGGCATGTCAGATTGGTTTAATTTAAGTACAAGTCATCTTAAACCGCTGTTCACCGATTTAAACGAGCTTATTGCGCAATTTTCTCCAGATGTTGTTCATCTCCATCATTATGCTCATATGGGTATCGAGCTGTTCCCTGCTATCCGTAAAGCAGCGCCTAAAGCCAAGATAGTATTTACTCTGCATGAATTTATGGCGATGTGCATGCATAATGGTCAGATGGTTAAGAGAGAAACACTTAAATTATGTAACAAGGCACTTCCTGCCGATTGTCACAAATGCTTTCCAAGTCACTCACCTGGTGACTTTTTCTTAAGAAAAAATTATGTCCTTGACCAGTTTTCTTACGTCGACGAGTTCGTATCACCCAGTGACTTTTTAGCGAAACGTTATGTTGAATGGGGGCTACCTGCAGAAAAAGTGCACGTAATTGAGAACGTGTTACCGAACCTTGAGCCAGCAAAGCCAAGAGTGTTAAACCATGGTGAAAAACGCACCAAGCTGGCTTTTTTTGGTCAAGTAAACCCTTACAAAGGGCTAGATATTTTGTTAAAAGCTATTTCTTTGCTACCTGAAGAAGTGAAAGAACAAATTCAACTTGATATTCACGGTGCTAATTTAGATATTCAAACGAGTGAATTCAAAGAAAAGGTTGAAGCACTACTCGATGATGTGGCCGACATAGTAGACTTACGGGGTCCCTATGAATCAGAACAGCTTCCCAGCCGAATGGCAGAATGCGATTGGGTTGTAATTCCGTCTATTTGGTGGGAAAACTCACCGGTGGTAATTCAAGAGGCTATTCACCTCGGCCGCCCATTAATCGGTTCTAATATTGGTGGAATGAAAGAAAAAATTGATGGGATAGCAGGACTTACCTTTGAAGCACGAAGCGCCGCCTCTCTTGCATCAACCATCGTTAAAGCAATAGAGCCTGAAGTGTTCGATTATTGGCATGCAAAGTTGGCCAACGAACAGCCTGCTATTGATCAGCATTTAAAGTTTATAAATCAACTATGCAACAACCAAGAAGTATAGTGTTGTAGATAGGAAATAGAATGAAAATTGGTGTAATTACCAACCTTATCAAAATTGATGAGTTCGTAGCAAAAAAAATGGCTACTGCCGATACAGACAGCTGGATGGAAGCAACCGGTGGAAATACCGGAAATGTGGCGTTCGTGCAAGGCATTAAGAATATTCTTGGCGACGAGTTCGGCGTGGTCAACTGGGGTGATAACCCAGAAGCTGTTAATAGATACTATGATATGCTTGTTATCTGCTGCGCCAACCAAATTGGTGCTCACGTCGACTTGTCAGGCTGGGCAGACAGACTGAGGCACTTTGATCTTCCAACGGTATTTATTGGCTTAGGCGCCCAGAGTGAAGCCATAGGTACTATGCCTGATATTCCTGAAGGAAGTAGAGAGTTTTTAACGCTAACGAAATCACTCAGACCTGATGACACTAAATCAAACATTATCACAAGAGGTACTTTTTCGACTGAAGTGTTAGCCCACTATGGTGTTGAGTCATCGCCTTTTGGATGCCCTTCTCAATTTATTTCAACAGAGTTGGACTTAGGACAAAAATGTTTGGCTCATCAGCAAAGAACAAAATTCGATAGGATTATGACTGCTGCCGGTAATCCTTGGCATCCGTCTGCGACTCTAGAGAATACGTTAACTGAGATTGTAGAAAACTATCGTGGCGACTATATTCTCCAACATCCCCAAGCTTTGATTCAACTTGCTCTAGGTGAAACAGAAGGGATTACGCAAGACCAAATTAAGCGCTTAGAGAATGTGTACTCGCGTATAGGCGACTGGGAACATATTAAAGCGTGGTTTGAAAGCTTTTCTGTTTTATTTGCAGACGCGCAAAACTGGATGCACTACTCGAAGCACTTCACTCTAGCAATTGGGCCACGTTACCATGGAGTAGCACTGCCTATTCAAGCTGGTGTTCCTGGAAAAGTTATTAGTATTGACTCTCGTACAGAAGAGTTGTCTGTTACAACTGGTATCCCTACCGTGAAATATAAAGATGTTGAAAATATGACAGCTGAAGAGCTTATTAAGTCTTGTCGATGGGAGCAGAGTGACGCAGTAAACTATGATGACATTCGAAGCAAAAATGCAGTGAATTATAAACAGTTTTTAACTGACAACGGACTACCTGTAAGCGAAGCGATAGAAAAGCTGGCAATATCGAAGGAGACGAACTAAGTGGCAAAATTAATGGGGTTGGGGTCAGGCAATAACAAGCTTGTGTATTCTTACAAAACGCTTTACGAAGCAGCATCGAGCAATACCGGTAACTTGTTATTTAATTTTGCACTAGAATCTCTAATTGAGTTAGCTGGGACCGATGTTCGCTGGGCTACACCAGCAGATAGCATTAATGCCGATGGGCACGACTTGCTTATTCCAATGGCGAATAACATTGGAAGACATACAGATTTAAAGAAATCAGGACCAAAATTAGACGGCGTTTCTGTACATAAAACAGTAATGGGGCTAGGTGCTCAGTTTCAACTTGATGAAGATTTTGAGTCTGCCTTTGACGCAGTACCAGAAACATCAAAAGAGTGGCTCGTAAACCTGTGTAACAGTTCTGATGTTCCCAACGTGTCGGTACGCGGAAAGTTGACCCATCAAGTTTTTAAAAAACTTGGGGTTGGCGATAAAGCGGTGCCACTGGGCTGCCCATCACATTTTTTAAGTGCCAATAAAACACTTGGGCAAACATTAAAAAAGCGCGCGGCGTCACTTTCTATAGAAACGCTTAGCAATGGGATTGCAGTTACTGCAGGTAACCCCGCTATACCAAATTTAGTAAAAGCAGAGCAATATCTTATTTCTCTGCTTAATGACTTCAAAGGTCGCTACATAGTTCAACACCCTAAAAACCTTATTTGCCTAGCTGAAGGTTGGTATGACGATTTGAGCGATGAAGAAATTGAAGTTGTTCGAAGTCGATTTTTCCCAGCTTTATCGACAGAACAAATGAAAAATTGGCTAAAACTATACGCAAGTACGTATGTTTCAATCCCACAGTGGTTTAGTGACATCAGTAAAGTTGATTTTGTTGTAGGTACTCGCATTCACGGTTGCCAACTTGGTATTCAAGCGGGTGTCCCTAGTGTAGTACTTCATATAGACTCTCGAACTAGAGAACTGTGTGAAACCATGCATATTCCTACAATGTCAGCTCGTGAGTTTCAAAAAGCGCCTTCGCTGGAGCAATTGATCGATATTGTGAAAAGCTGGGATTGGGATAAATATGATGAGAACAGATTATCTCTGGCGCAGCAAACACATGATTTTGTTGTTCAAAACGGTCTCACACCATCGCGTCATTTTAAGGCTCTCATAAAGTAGCAACTTTATGCAAAGCGAATTACCTTTTCTGTTTATAAGCGGCTTTCATCGCAGCGGCACATCACTTGTGGCTCAAACACTCTATTCCAATGGAGTTAATATGGGCCACCAGTTGATGGGGGCAAGTTTTGACAATCAGAACGGGCATTTCGAAGATTTACCCCTTGTAGAACTTCATGACAAAATTTTGGGTTCACAGGGGTTAGATTGGCAGACCACTTTCGACAAAGCTATCGAACCACCTGCTTTTTTAAGCCGCAGGTTAAAAGATTACGCAGAACACCGTGAATCACTAAGAGAAAGTTTCTTTGGTGCAAAAGATCCCAGAGCACTTTACTTCTTAAACGCATGGGAAGAAGCCTTCGAAGGCAACATACTCTTTCTTCTCGTATTTAGAGGCTGGAAATACAGCGTATCTTCGCTGTTAAAACGCCACAGCAGAAAGCTATTGAATACTACTGCCGAGGTAACTACTAGGCCAGAAGACTTTCTATTCTGGCAAACGCCAGACTTAGCTGCAAAAATGTGGGCAGCATCAGCAAAACTTATCTTATCTCAGTATGAGAAAGCGCCAGAAAAAACACTGCTTATACCACTGGAAGACTTATTAGTAAGAAGCGATACATTCATGCAACGTGTATCTGAAAAGGGCCTACCACTGACGCTATTTGATACTGAAAAGTCATTTTCTGAAGGCCTTCTACAAAAGCAGATACCTGCTTCGGCCATGAATATGATATCGCCTGATGTTTATAATCAATGTGAGGCGCTTGAATCACAATTATACGAAGCGTTTGGTTCAAGTAAAAGCCGGCAAACGATTACGTTAAGCAAGCAAATTGACTTAGCCAAACAATTTTTAGCGAGCCAAGAAAATATAAGCGCTGCTATAGCACTTCAACCAACCGCCCCTATAAAGCTTGAAGGCTTTACTGTAGATGAAGCAATAGAGCTTATAAATCAACTTCCCACCACATCGTTACCGTATGTAAAGTGGGAACAATTAATAGATAGAGGTGAGCTCAATAATAGCGATCTTCAGGCAATTTTTGAGTTGGCTATGCGAAAGCGGCAGCTCAATATCGCTGAAATAGCCATGCAACGAGCAATTAATAACCACCCTGCCCCTTGGCGATGGATGAACTTGGGCGACGTTTATCTGCAAAAGAGACTTTTTGGCACGGCGCGCAAATGCTATGTAAAAGCAAAAGAACTTGACCCAACTAATTCTACATTTATCGCAAGACTTGCCGATGTTGAAACATTGCAAGGTAATGTAGAAGAAGCACAAAACCTTATAAATAAAGCCATAGAACTTGACGACACGAAACCTGCGATAAAGTCGGCGATTAAAAGACTGGAAGAAGCCGCTAATAAAAGCGATAAGTCGCAAGGCGATGATAATAGATTTTTGCAAATAATTAGTGACTACCAGCGTGTTGTTGAACTTATGTCATCTAACAAGCAAGCTGGCTTGGCTTTAGATGAGTATGTAGTTAAAAGCGCTTTTGTTACTAAAAATATTAAAGCCTGGCTATCTTCTGCATTATCCCAGCTAAATCGCCTACCGGGTGAATGTTTACTCGATTATCTACTTGCTCACTTTTCTCGATATTGGAGTGATGTTGTTATAGAAACTGAGTTACTTGGAGATGTGCCAGTAGATGATAATCAAGTAGCACACCTCACCAACGTAAAATGTAGTGACTCAGCATCGATAGGGGTTCACATACACGTATTCTACCCTTCCTTACTACCAGAAATCCTTAGTTTTTTAGCAAACATCAACCGGCCAATAAAACTGGTTTGCACATGCACATTAGAAAATAAAACGTATGTTGAACAAATACTTCCCGGTGGTGCCATTATAAAAGCATGTGAAAACAAAGGTAGGGATATTGCTCCTTGGCTAATACACGCAGCACCAGCGCTTAGCGATTGTGATATCGTTTTGAAGCTTCACACAAAGTCATCAAACCACGATAGCGCACTATATGGCTGGCGATTACAACTTCTATGGTGCCTGTTGGGAACAAATAACGTAGTTAACGAAGTCATTGAACGATTTAATTCCACGTCCGAACTGGCAATACTGACCGCACCATATCACCCCGTTTTAAAACATGATATTAATTGGGGGAAGAATAAGGATATTGCAACTGCGCTTGCGAATCGGCTGGGCATCTCTCTTCCAGATGTAATAAATGACTTTCCTGCTGGAAGTATGTTCTGGTATAAGCCGAGCCAGCTAAGCGCAATAACAGAGCATGAATGGTGCATAGACGATTTTCCTGCAGAGGAAGGACAAATTGATGGAACTGTTATGCATGCTATTGAGCGGGTTTTGGGCGCATTTAATCTACAACAACCAGCGCACCACCTTTTAAATAAAGCAGCTTTTTTTTAAAGAATACTATTTCTAAGTAAAAACTCTCGTCGAACTTTAATTGTGAAAGCCAGTGAGTTCAAAAAACTAGGACACCAAACATAATTATGCACTTTAAATAAAAAGGAATTTTATGCAAGACTCAAAAACTCATTTCGACTCTTCACCTCTTACTATCGCAGCACGGAAAGCCCGCTGGATCTTTGATGGCCTCGACACAGGTCAAGAAGATAAAGTAACACTTTTAGCTCAAGCTATGACAGCCGTTGTCCATGGATATGATATAGCCTCTGCGCTTCCCAATTATCAAGGAATCAATTTCAGAAAGTTTACACGAGATACGGCAGGCGCATTTTCATTAAAAAGCGTCAAGGAAATTTTTAAGCAATGCTTCTCTATCTTAGGCGTAGGCGAGCGCTGTAGACTGGAGTCGGTGCAAAATAACCATGAGGGAACTGTTTCAGTCGTTTGTGGAGATAGTGTTGAATTGAAAAACGTTAGTTTCAAAGGGAAAAATTCTAGGAATCTTGTTGTTATTTGCAATAACGCGAAATTATCAGATGTCTCTTTTAACCTTAATGGTATGGGTTTAGTAATTATAGGTGCTAACGCAAATATAACTAATTGTAGTTTCGACACTAATGCCAATAATAAAAATGGATGTATTCTTCATAAAACTCTTCTGGTCTACCCAAATGATGTCCTAATAAATAGCAACATCGATAGAATACTCAGAAGAAAGGTAATTAGTTCGGCGCCGAGCAAGCCTCAAAACGATACCTTAAGCACCGCCCCCCCTCTACCCCCGACAATAAGTCATGTTTTTTCAACCGCAATGTCAAATCAGTATTCAGAACATTTGCGCAACATTGAGGATACCAAAGAGTATCGACGCGAATTGATGTCAAAAGATGAGTTGTTTCACCAAATTTTCTTAATTCATAATACACACTTCGCCTCTAAACCCGATATAGTCTCCAGAAAAGGACAGCCTCGTGTAGCCTGTTTAATGATGCAAAGGAATGAAGAAAGTCTACTTAAGCCTTGGGTCGAGTATTATAGTGAGCTTTTTGGTTCGTCTAATTTATACATTTTTGACAATGGAAGTACAAATTCAAAAGTAACAAATTACCTAGCAAGTCTGTCTAACAATTTTGGTATTCACGTAGACTTCTCTCATCAAAGCTCAGCCGACTTTAGAAGAAAGGGCGTTATTTTCCAAAAATTAATAAAAGAATTAGAGGCGCTAGACTACTACGACTTTTTTATTCCATTAGATTGCGATGAATTTATATCTCTTAAAACATCTGAAAACGAGTTTTGTAACTTTACGCTATCTAGGGACGAGATATACACAGAACTTAATATGTACAAGTTCTCCGAAGCAGCGCTTAAAGTCACAACTTTTTTCAACAATAAACCACATTGCAAAGACAAATTCTATGAACAAAAGGGAGAAAAGACTTTTTTCACTGCAAATACAATTTCTTCTCTCGACCATGGCTTTCATAAAGGTGAAACCATATCAAAGGAAACGAAAGTTACAGCACTATCATATGTTCATTTCCACAATAAGCCTTTGAGTGAGCTAAAAGAGCATGCTTACAACAAGCTCATACCATTTTTCGATATAGACGACGAAAAGGTCCTAGCTGAATTAGTCTCACAAAGAAATAGACTTGCATTAAATTTATTGGACTCAAAAGAAACCTACGAAAAACGATTCGATGGTAAAGCCACAATTGTAAACGACACTCTCTGCTCTTTAGTTAATATTGAAGAGTTAGAACGAGTTTAATATCGCTCACAATTGTCAACTTCTGAAGCGATGCAATACTGCATAAAGCAATGAGAAAAACGTGTCCAATGGGATGGACTCCTCCTCAACTTAAATTATTGTCCTTTTTTTGGTCAATATAGTGATGGTGAGTTACCCATATTCAAATTAGGAGAAGGCCATGCGGCAGATTGCTCGAGTCGATGTTGATATTGCAAAGTCCGTGTTTCATGTGTACGCATCTGCTTAAATTTTAATCCATCAAAGTAAACTATAACGGTACTTTAAAACCAACAAGGAAGGTAGATAATGGGTGAATGGTCAGATTACTTCGAAGATTTTCCAGAAGAGGCGCCACAAGGCTCCACCTCACATAAAAATGTTAAAGAACAACGGGAAAAGGTCTTACAATCAATGAATGCAGAGGCTTTTGCATTGATAGCAAAAGCTCGACAAAAACAAATTGAAGCGGATGAAGCTGCGAAAAAACCTTATTTGAAAAGTGTAGAGCTATGCCCTCAGTGCGGTGAAAACGCTTTAAACTTGTACAAACTTAAAAATTCGGCATACCTTTGCGAATGTCAAGATTGCGGTATATACGGGAAAGGCGAAGATTCGTCTCTTGCACTACAAGATACTATCGCTGCAATTAGTGAAGAAAGGGATTGGCGAGTCAGTTCACTGTTTGTTGAATAACGTGCTATTAGTGTGGCGGCCTTGCCAGTTTAAGCACCATCTTGTATTGCAAAATCAATAACGTAAAAAGTGGCGCTGGTTAATCGGCGCCACTTTTTGTTACTCGGCTATTTATTTAAATGTTTGCTCATGCAGGACACAGCATTAGCAGCTAAAGTTAGGCAACAAGTCACTTCACTAGTTGGTATGTTGAGCACGACGCAACGAAGTGAGTTAAATACCCATCAATAAAACTCACTTTCAGTTTCTAACACTTCAGGCCGCCCGACTTCAAACTCTGAAGGCTTAATTTTCTCAAATTCTGGATAATCAGTTAATGAACTTGAACTTGTAAAAGGCTGAGGGGTTTCTATTTGCAACTTTTGCTTGGAATCAGCGCTAAATAATAGTGCAAAGCTTGTTAAGCTAGATGCTCCAGTGAGATAGTTTACATCCGAATAAACACCAGCCATTTCCATACGATAAAATACAGGCGCAGCAAGGGGGATATCTTCTTTTTGGCTTCCAAAAAACAACCTAGAAAAGACGTAATTACTGCCACTTTCGGCAACAATATTCTGACCCGTTGATGAACGTCTGAATGCTAGGTCATCCCTTCCATCACCATCGTAATCAGCTGGCATCGGAATATCATCTTCCATTGAACCAAAAAATATACGAAAAATACTGCTATCACTGCTGTAGCGGATGAACCAAAAGCCAGAATCTGGCCGTCTTACAGCAAGATCTGCAATGCCATCTCCGTCATAGTCACCCGGAAGCGGAATGTCACTTGCCTCTCCACCAAAATATGTTCTTACTATGCTGTTGCTTGAAGAAAGTCGGTAAACCCAATGTCCTGTTGATGGGCGCCTTATTGCAATGTCATCGACTCCGTCGCCATCGTAATCTGCAGGTACCGGAATATCGTCGACATTAGCACCAAAAAAAATACGCTGAATATTTGATGGAGAGCTTGATTGACGAATTAACCACTGACCGGTTGAAGCTCTCCGTATAGCAATATCAGTAATTCCATCCCCATCATAGTCTGCTGGAACTGGGATGTCGCCACTTTGGTTTCCGAAGGTCACTCTATCTATATTACCGTCACTTGAGCGTTTTATGAGCCATTGACCAATACCTGCTCGATAAACGGCAATATCTGCAATTTTGTCACCATCAAAGTCACCAGAAACAGGGATATCTGTATCTGAGCTACCAAAAAACACTCTATTAATCGCCCCGTCAACCGAGCGTTTAACAAACTGCATCCCGCTCGAAGGGCGACGAACGGCAATGTCTGCGATACCGTCACCGTCATAATCGAATGCTACAGCAGCTGCACTCTGCCCCCCTGTAAAGACTGGTTGTGCCCACTCACTTTTGGGCTTTATCCGCCCTAGCTCTACGCCAACACCATCGAATTCTAAAGCTAAATAAATTCTCTCACCGTAAACTTTTGCTGAGTCATTGATGTACATAGTATTGTTAGCCCTTACATTATCGCTTAATCTCCACAACGACTCAGAACTTTCTTCATATGCCCATAATTGCATACTAGACAGGTAGCCACCATTTTCATTTTTAGCCTGAAAATATAAAACGCCATCAATGACAAAGGGCTCTAATATTTCCGTTATTCTTGCAATTCCATCTTTAAATGCGGGTACACGTTCAAGTATTTCACTCACGTGGTTGTATCTGAAGATATCGCCTTCATAAGCCTGATTTGGATAGGTCGCGTAGAAATAGAGTGAGTTTTGGTATTCAATAAATTCACTTATCAAGCCTAACTCTTCAGCACCTAATTGCTTCGCCTCCTCTGTTTCAACATCGTACTTCCATATTGTCTTTCCGCTATTTCTTTCAACTGCAAAAAATATTTCACTATTGATAATTTCAAGAACGTTTACAGAGTTAGCGTCAGTTTCTGGTATTAGCGTATCTATTGGCCTATCTTGCATATCGCGCAAGTCGATATAGCGTTGGCGATAAGTGTCATCATCATAATAAGCCTCATATAAAAATATGTGACCTACCTCTCCAGTCTTCCTATTTAGCCCAGTAGAAATGGATTTTATGCCATCGCCCAATTCAAGTTCAGTTATTGAGTTTGTAGTTATGTTATAGAGTGAGTATTCATATATGCTATCCGGGTTGTAAATGTCTCCCGTATCGATAGGTGTCTCAAATACCAAGATTACAAAATCACTCCCTCTATAAGTAATTCGAGACCGAGAAACGACGCCTTCATTTTCTATTGAATAAAATAAAACTGGGGCGGATGCCCCTTTATTTAATCGATAGTACTTGGTAGTTCGCCTAGGGGTATAAAGGTCTTCGTTCGAATTGACAACCACACTAAAAATCAAGGCGTCTTTCCCAACTGCTATGTTACGTGCAGTTAATTCGGATTCCCCTTCAGCTCCAAAATAAATTTTTTGTAGCGTATTAGTCTCTTCATCTAAGCGAGATAACGTAGCTAAGGCAGTTTGTGACGTTGGTCTATAATTGAATACGTACAACTCATCATCGAATTCATACGTTTGTGTATAAATCTCAGTACTGTCAGAAGAGATTGTAAAAGTAGCCATGTCTACTTCAAACGCACCTTCGAAAGTACGCACATAAAGTCTATCCCCTTGAAAAATAGGGTGATACCTATCTACAGAGACTATTTTACCCGTGTCACTGTAAGTGAGAATCTTATTTTCTTGAGTTTTTTTGTCGAACATCCATAACGTTGAGTCATCTTCGTAATTAACCAGCGCTATTAACTTTTCTTGATACAAAAACATCTCTCTAGGGTTACTTCCGTCATTTTCATCATAGCCCTTCGTTACTTGGATGATTTCCTTATTGACTGGATTATAACGCCATAACTCTTCGCCTGAATGCCCATCGCTAGCGTAGAAATAAACCTCATCATTGTAGCCATATATAACTCTACCACCTGATGATTTCTCTCTAAAAGCATTCTCTGGGCCCACTCGTAAATCAGTCACTAAAGATACTTTTTTACTTTCAGAATCGTAAAAGTACAGTTCTGTTCCAGAGATACCGTCGTCATGCGGGAAATAAACACGACTACCAACCACTTCTAGGGTTAGATAATCACCAAAAATAATGCCTTGGTTTAGGTCAAAAACATGAGAATATTGTTTCGTATTAACATCTAACACCCACATTTGATGTGGGGGACTATTTCCACCGGTAGTCGAAAAGATTAATTTATCGTTAACAGGGGTGAGAGTTGGAGAACGTCTTCCAATATCTGTCGAAAATGGAAGTTCTGTAATTCTTCCGTTAGCGGGATCATAGGCAAATATTGCCCTGCCTTTCTCTCCATCTGCCCAAAAGTATAATTTGTCATTCATCACAACTAGGCTTTCCGGCGATAGCCCGTCTGAATAAGTTACCTTTCTCACCGTCTCTTCTTTAGTCGAGAAGTCTAGCTCCCACAATGCTTGGCCATCTGAGAAATAAATTTTATTTTTTAACAATGTTAAAGAGTTTACATATTGTGTGTCGCTACTCTGAAAATCAATCTGCGTAATCGTATTATCCATAATGTCATAGCTGAACAAATACGTACTGAAAGACTGATCGCAAGTAACCGCTCTTTTGCACCCGTTGAAATAGATTTTTCCGTTTACAGCAAGCGTTTCGGTCATGAAGAGAAAACCGCCGCTTTCATCATCAAATAAATGCAAGACTTCATGCAAACCAGTATCAATATTTATTCTCGATATCCCCCCCCAATCCTCGAAAGGCTGATCCCAATAGCCCGAGATTCCATAGATGTATCCATTTTCTACTGGCTGGTACAGACTGGAATAAGTGAGCCCTCTTATCTTGAACACTCTGTCCTCATCGAATAGGTAAGGAGTTGGGTCGATAAAAAGGCCGTTCTCTCCCCTAAACAATTCAACCAACTCATGGTGGCCATCGGATAGATCAAACTTGAACGCGCGATCTACAAATAAATTTGAACGTTCGTCGTAAACTGGATAGGAAAAATAAAAACTATCGCCATGCAAATGCATAGCACGTTTGATATGGCTTGCTTTGTTGATATCAGAAACAAGCTCAATATCGCTAGCAACGGCTTGCGTACTTAAAATAAATACCAAGCTCATTAACCTCATCCAAGTCTTCATTCGTAGTCCCTTATTGATGTTGTTTAGAGGTATTAACTTGCTGAAGTTAGCAGCAATTATATAGCTTTGTTAACTTACTTTTAAATACCCAGTTATAAATATGCATACCAATGTTATTTAAGTAATAAAAGTATGGTAAATACAACAGCTTTTAGCCACATGTACACCCCGTCGTAAGCTTGTTGTAGCTAACGACCTCAACGTTTACAAGTATGTTGGATTGCGTTAATTGGCGCAGCCAGTTCGAATCAAACAGTTGCTGTTATAGATAGCTTGATAAACGTTAAATCGGAGCGCCTGACGGTGACGGCTAATCTCTCGTTAGAAAGCAAATTTCCTATATTCAACATTTACTTATTAGTAAACATTGAGCTATGTTTACTAATAAGTAAACCGCCACACTTTAACAAGGACCGTTTATGCTGAAGAAAGCATTTCCAGCTTTGCTATTTATGTTATCGTCTTATTCAATGGCTAGCCCACTTCTAGACGAAACGTTTGAGAAACTACAAGGAAACTCTCCTGTTTCATTTAGCGCTACCCCCGTTCAGGGCTTTGCCAAAGAAAGTTATAGCGTAATGATTCCAGAAGACAATAATCGCGGAACCGTCTACGTCGCCTACGATACCGATGCGTCGTTCAAAAAACAGTTTCCCGTAACAATTAGCAAAAATAGTGAAGAGATTACATTTTCGGTTGATGAATCACAAAATGTTGTAGTATCGAATACATCATTTGATATTTATTCTCCTCTATTTGCCGAACAGTGGGATGAAGAAATAGCATCATTATTACAACAAGCACACCAACAGGGTTTGTTACAAAGTACATCTTTTATAGAAAATATGTTGTATGTTTCATCCCGCATTTTCGAAGAAGACAATAAATTATATACCTCTGGATACTATGAAATTGAGTTGGTCATTCCCCAGCGCGTTTTTGACGATTTTGCTGGTGGCTGGCCTGGTCCAGCGCGTATTGCGAAACCTACTTACTTCGCCAATGAAGTAACAGAAACTCAAATAGAAACAGTCGAACACACTGCTTTTAAAAACAGTCAGCACTTATTAGATAAATGGTTGCTTCCACTATATATCGACTCTGATTTATATGGGCTCGGTAAACGTCGCGAGCTTAGTCATGAACTAATAGATCTCTCATCTCCTGTTCATAGCTCGCATTTGTTTGATATTTCAATTAATGTTCAAACTTCATCACAAAGTATTTTATTGACTTACAATGATACTTCAGTTCGTTATTCACCTATCTCATATACAGATAATCACTATGTTTTTTACGTAGAAGTAGAAACAAGTGAGGAAACATTTAAATTTGTGGCCGCTGGTTACAAACTACTCGAGAATACCGAAGCATTTACGAACGCCCTATCAAGCCAGTTTCCTTTTGTGCAAACCTCACACTTAGGTATGGGAATAGAGGAACGGTTTGACGGAGACCAAATAGCTTGCGAATGGATGGTAGGTTATGAATTTCTTTCAGACGGCTCTATGAAGTGGACTCTATGTACAGAGCGTCTTACTGGCGAAAAAAATGTAATTGATAGAAACCCATTCATCAGCGGAACAGAAGGATGGCAATGGCAGATCAGCAATGACATTATCGAATTTGAAAATAATCAACCATATACCGAGCTAAATAAGCAAACATGGGTACCAATACAAACCAATGAGCAAGGCTACACGATTATTTTAGAGTATTGGGAATATGCTGCAAACTATGAAGGTGCTCCCCCCAATGGCTACGCGCTAACTCCTAGAGCCAACATGATAAAACTGGTCGACGTTAGCCAATATACCGAAGCATACGCCAACGGTGGCTTTGGCGGCGATGCAGACGGCGACGGCATTGAAGACGGGCCTGATACCGATGACGACAACGACGGCATGCCTGATTACTATGAAGAATCGTTCTCGCTTAACCATTTGAACAGTGCCGACCGCGATGAAGACCTAGACGGTGACGGCTTAACTAACTTTGAAGAGTTTACGTTGGGTACCTATCCTAACGACACTGACTCTGATAACGACGGCATTCCTGATGGTGAAGACACTTCACCAGTGCCAAGAGATAATGAGCCGCGTACCTCGTTTGATTACGACGGCGATGGCATTTCAGATATTGTTATTCGCCGCCCTGAGATTGGCCAGTTTCTTGTGGCTCGCTCGTCTGATGGTGCCATTATGCGTGCGTTCTTTGGCTCACTAGGTAGTGATATTCCCCTAGCCGGTGACTTTGATGGCGATGGCACAACAGACCTTGCTATTCGACGCCCTTCGGTAAAACAGTTTATTTCCCGTACGTCTTCTGACGACAGCATTAACCGTATTTTCTTCGGCTCTCAAGATGAAGACATTCCGGTTATTGCCGATTACGACGGTGATGGTGTTGATGATATTGCCATTCGCCGCCCTTCTAGCGGACAGTGGTTTATTAAGTACAGCTCCACAGGTGACATTATGCGTGAAACCTTTGGTACGAGTACGTCTGATATTCCTGCCGTGGCCGATTACGATGGCGATGGTAAAGCGGATATTGCTGTACGCCGACAAGATGCAGGCCAGTTCATTGTTAAGTATTCAAGCACTGGTGAGATAGACCGCATCTTCTTTGGTTCAGAGGCCACCGATATCCCAGTACCCGCCGACTATGACGGTGACGGCAAGGCCGATATTGCTATTCGTCGCCCTGAAAGCGGATTCTGGTTCGTGAAACGCTCTACTGATGGCGTTATTGAACGCACTTTCTTCGGCTCACAGGAAGATGATATTCCTGTTGTGGCTGATTACGATGGTGACGGTAAAGCCGATATCGCTATTCGCCGCCCTGCTTCGGGAACCTGGGTAGTTAAACAGTCGTCAGATGGCAGCTACACGCGCCTCTTCTTTGGCAGTAAAGCCACCGACATTCCGTTGGCAGCGCCGCTTAATACCGTTTTAGGTATGTCAAATTATACAAGCGCGACCAGTGCAACAGAGTCGCTTGCTGGGTTTGAAATTGATAGAAGCGAAACGCTAATTAAAGAAGCAATTCGCGGTGAAGAGAATTGGCTCACAGAAGAGGTAACCAATCCAGACATAGGCCTGTAAAGGGCTAAGTTAACAGAATAGCCGCTTTTTCAAGCGGCTATTCTTCAGGTAATATCAACCTCACCCCCCCCACTTTAAAATAAACAGCCTTTTATATTTTGGATATAATTTCACGTTAGATAATTGGTGAAAAGAGCTTTAAAGAATTAGTATTGAGTATGAACAGGGATAGTTGTTGTGACGAAAAAGTTGTCGCATATCCTTATAATAAAAAAGGAAAAAGGATACATAATGAAAGTAAATGCTAGCCTAACAACTGGGCTTTACGCACTGGCAATTCTAACTCCATTTGCTAATGCGTCCTCGATAGAAGATTTCATTAACTCAGATGAGCGGTTCTACACAACTACGCAAGCTGCTGAAGGTTTCGGTATTAATCCAAGTTTTACACTGGAAAAAGTATCTGAAAGCGACTGGAAATTTTCTTCGGTGTCACCAACTAATGCGTGGACGAAGCAAGGAAAGTTGATAATTGATGGTGAATCAGCTTTCATTGAGTTTCCTAGCGAACAACAATTCACAATGGAAACTTTTCCGGTTCTTAACTGGAACTCTGACGAATTTAGAAACAAATGGGGCGACCTAGTTGCTGACCAATTGATAGCGGCGAATGATCAGGGCCTCATCTACAACCCTCAACTGCGAGTAAACCATCTAGATACAGCCGTTGAGATTCAAGCCATAAATGATGCTGATAAACTTTATACTATTGTTACTGTATCCAAAGCAGAGCAACTAGTTATTGACCAACATATAATCGACAACATCGAAGGTGGTTGGCAAGGAAGCACTGCACCCACAGTTAACGTTTCTCCACTAATTTATGGGGACAATGACTTCCGCCATTATATTGAGGGTTTTGGAACTAGTAGCGTAAATGCTAAGGAGTTATTTACTGGGGAGTGGGCGATTCCAATTTATACCGACCTTGAAGTTGCGTTTGGTTCTGACTACCCAGGCATTGCATATGACATCGTAAACTTTGATGATACAAAAACACCATCAGTAGAGTTTGCAATTTCAGCTGACGTCAATGTCACTGACAATTTAGTTCAGCTAATGTACGAAGATAAAATCCTAACCTATCAGCCCATATCAGAAACATCCCAACAAATACTGACGTTAATCACTGTCGAAAGCGAAACGAATAGCTTTACTTTCATGTCAAACTTAGTGAAGAAAACCGACACCTATGAGCGCTTTGCGCGAGGTATTCATACTCACTTTCCATTCGCACAAATTGCTTATACAAATGGACGATATGCTGGTCAGTATTATGACGAAGGGCAACTAGAGTGTTTTAGCCTTTGGGGGCATATCTTCAATATCGACGATTTTTCTATGCATCGTGGTGTGGGCTGTAATGACGGCCCCGGCGACGGCAGAGATTTCGACAGTATCATTTTACCTAACCCTGACACTTGGGAGTGGGAAATGAACAATGCCAGACTCACTATGCGTTATGTTGGCGATAACTATGAAACCTTTAGAGAGCGTTATTGGGATCCTATCACTTTTACTCAAGATGGTTACGGAATAGTTTTAGAACGTAGCCTTCGTGATGACGATGGATCAGGTGAAGCGGGTTATTTTATACGCCCACGCCTTAACTATATTAAATTAACCGATTTAAGCAAATACACTCAAGAATACGCCAACGGTGGGTTCGGTGGCGATGCAGATGGCGATGGCATTGAAGACGGGCCTGATACCGATGACGACAACGACGGCATGCCTGATTACTATGAAGAATCGTTCTCGCTGAATCATTTAAACAGTGCCGACCGCAATGAAGACCTAGACGGTGACGGCTTAACTAACTTTGAAGAGTTTACACTGGGTAGCTACCCTAACGACAGTGACTCTGATAACGACGGTATTCCTGATGGTGAAGACACTTCACCCGTGCCAGTTGATAAAGAAGCGCGTACCCCTTACGACTACGACGGCGACGGCATTTCAGATATTGTTATTCGACGCCCTGAAATTGGACAATTTATTGTAGCGCGTTCTTCAGATGGCGCTATTATGCGTGCGTTCTTTGGCTCACAAGGCAGTGACATTCCCCTTGCTGGTGACTTTGATGGGGACGGTACTACCGACCTTGCTATTCGTCGTCCGTCTGTAAAACAGTTTATTGCACGTACGTCGTCTGACGACAGCATTAACCGTATTTTCTTCGGCTCGCAAGATGAAGACATTCCGGTTATTGCCGATTACGATGGTGACGGTATAGATGATATTGCTATTCGTCGTCCTTCTTCTGGTCAATGGTTTATCAATTACACCACAACCGGTGACATTATGCGTGAAACCTTTGGTACCAATGCGTCTGATATTCCTGCTGTCGCCGATTACGATGGCGATGGTAAAGCCGACATTGCGGTGCGCAGACAAGACGCTGGCCAGTTCATTATTAAGTATTCAAGCACTGGTGAGATAGACCGCATATTGTTTGGCTCTCAGTCTACCGATATTCCAGTACCCGCCGACTATGACGGTGACGGCAAGGCCGATATTGCTATTCGTCGCCCTGATAGCGGATTCTGGTTCATTAAACGCTCTTCTGATGGCGTTATTGAACGCACCTTCTTCGGGTCCCTCAGTGATGATATTCCTGTTGTCGCAGACTACGATGGTGACGGTAAAGCCGATATCGCTATTCGACGTCCAAGCTCTGGCAGTTGGGTGGCTAAACTATCTGCTGATGACAGCTACGCACGCTTTTATTTCGGTAGTAAGACTACTGACATTCCATTAGCAGCACCGCTTAATACCGTTTTAGGCATGTCAAATAATACAAGTGCAAGCAATGCGACAGAGTCACTTGCTGGGTTTGAAATTGACACTCTTAACTTACTATTAAAAGAGTCGATTCAACCTGATTCGTCGTGGAAAACAGAAGTGGTTATTGAAGACTAACAATTGTAATTACATCGGCCACAGTCTGTGGTCGATGTATTCCCCCGCTACCTATCTGAGACTAAAAAATAAAAATACATTAACATTCTCGCCCATCTAGGCACATGAACAGATTGATTTGAAGCGAAAACTCTTTCATCTTTTATGGTCTGTTGTGGAAGCGATAGAAAGTCGAATATATCTTCAAGGGTTTCAGTATGCTTGTTCAATAAGCATTCTTGAGTAATGACCTTAACATTGTTTTTGGGAAAGAACCGATAAAGCGTTCTCAATTGCCGCTTATATCTTCCTCTTATCAAATAAGAATGGTCGCGGTACTCACTTTTAAATTCGCTTGTTGGAAGGTTCTCGTAAAAACCAATCATTCGCTGGCGCTCGCTCCAAAACGCAGCTAGTGGCTCAAGGTCTTCTCGACCTTTCTTCTTAGACATAGCGTAATGCGAAATTGCACGCTCGACAGGATCTCTTAGCATTACAACATGCATTGCGTTGGGGCATGCCCCAGCACACTCTTTAACAAATGTTGGATGCAGCATAGTTATTGGTGTCGCGTCTAAAATATAGCGTTCACCTTTATAATGTCCCAGCTTACGCATGTATGCCTGTTCGATAAATGCTTTTTTATCTTTAGTTCTCAAAAGCTCAGGAGCATCAAAAACGTGAGCTTCTTTGTTATCAACCAAGCAAATGTCTTCATGCTGAGATAAAAAAGAAGCTAAAGCTGTTGTTCCGGCTTTTTGGACGCCAGGAATAAAAAGGTTGGGTAACGGAAAAGTATTGTGTGACATGTTATGACAGCGTGCTATTTGGGGTAGTATTTCTGTATAATTTAAATTCTAGATTCATTTTGCTAAGGCTTTGGCTTTATTTTTTCATGGAAAAAAAAACAGTTTCATTTTATCGAAAATATTACAGTTATACTGGCGGTCATCAGAAGGTAAAAGATTACATTCACCATTTTATAGCGAGCAACTACCAGCCGCTGCTTTTCACTGAAGGCGAAGCAAGCACGTGTCCAGACCTTTTTAAAAACTTGGAAAATGTCACTTTCCAAGAACACTACAAGCCTCAAGATGCAGACATAGTTATGCTGGCAGGCATGGACTGGAAAGCTTACATGGACTCAGGCGCTAAACACAATAACATCTTTAATCTAATTCAGCATGTTCGCCATGCTGATAGACAACTCCCACTTTTCGAATATCTAGAAAAACCAGCGGTAAGACTATGCGTCTCTAACTCAGTGAAAAATGCAATACTTCCTTTTGCCAATGGCCCTTGTCACACTATTAATATGGGGATCTATTTACCACACCTAAAAAACCGAAAAAGTTCTGATTTATACATTCTCGCTAGCAAGCAACCAGAACTTGGCCATGAAATTTTAGAATGGGCCAATGGCAAAGGCATAAAAACAATACTTCATGACGCAAAAAAAGAAAGGATAGACGTACTAAGCGCAATGTCTTCTTCAAGAGTGACTTTGGCACTTCCCAATATTTCAGAAGGTTTTTTTCTTCCTAGTTTGGAAGCCATGCACTATAGTAATTTCGCTGTAGTTCCCTATTGCATAGCCAACAATGAATATTATCACCCATGCGCTAACTTAATTATTCCTGATTATGAAGTCGATGATATAAAAAGCGCCATTTTACGCGCGTTAAGCTCACACCACTCTGTATCCACTGTAAAAAAATATATTGGACAAAGAATTGTAAGAAAGTATTCACTTAAAAAAGAACAACAAGAGCTACAAAAAATACTTAAGCTATATGTCTAGGTTACTTATTTTTCAGACGTCGAAGTAACTTAGGCAAAATTTCATTTAATTTATTCTTGTAATACTCATAAGCACTGGGAGCCGTATGAGAACGTATGATTTTATATAACCTAGAATCATCTATATCATGTGCTTTATGTGAAATTTGTTTATTTAAGGCCAGGGCCAAATCTAAACGCTTATTTTTCAGCCTATCCAAAACAAACTTAAGATCTTTGACAGTTTCACTTTCATTGTAAAACGGCAAATGATCGAAACTCGCAAGTAAGGCGTTAAATTTGTTTTCATCCAAGTTTTTTTCTGCAGAGAGAACCTTCATTGCGCTTTCTTTAAGCGCATGTTTTAGTTCTGCCACATCGCTTGAAGATAGAAGGGAAAAATTTTCTCTATTTTCGCTTTCTTTTTGCAAAAAGAAATCAAGTTCACGTAACAGCCATTTCTCTGCAAAAGTGTTTGCGAAGCGCATCAATTGTAGCGCGCCAGCAGAATATTGAGTGTTCAAGCGCTTTTCCAACTTGGGCGGCGGAATAAACTCTTCAAAACAGCAGCTGAAGTCACTGTAAAGCGACCCTCCCTCGAACGACTTGTCTCCATAATAGCGATATACGATGTCAACTCCAAATGCCCGAGCTAAATTCGATATAATAGACAAATTAGTAAAAGTTATTTTTTGGGGAACTGAGAAATCAGCGGTTCTGCCATGCCGCTTTACTTCTTGATGAAAGCCTGACTCCAAACTTGAAATGGGGTGTCTTATATAAAAAATATATTTCGACGACGGTAACCGACTAAAAAACCACAACAAGTAATAAAAAAAGTGCTCCGATGAAATAAGTAATGTTCTGAAATTGCTTTCATTAAACTTGTTAATAATAGCGGTAGCTTTGTCATCATCAAAAAAACCCTTTCCATCTTCAGCAAATGTAACAAAATTTTCGAAGTTTCCAGAACTAACACCATTTTTATCAATCTTATGAGGAGGATAGAATATACCTAATTTTTCGAGAGATTGTGTAGACCTATTGAGCCACGACTGAAGTGCTGATGTACCCGTCTTAGGTGGTCCGACATGGACATAAATTTGCTTGCCTTCATGAACATTCATAGCCGCCCTTTTAGAATAACGCTCCCACCTTTTATTGAAGACGCGCTTAGCTTCGCTATAAATCATATAATCATTAGCGTAGAGCTCTCTTATTTCACTGAGTGTTTCTTCACCGAGTAATTTATTTAAGGTGTCGCCATTGTTATATGCAAATTCGCTTTGTAGTAAATGCCCGTACTGGATGCGTGTGAGCTGAGACAAATGCCACTGCTCACTGAGTAAAATTGAATGATAAAAGGCTTCATATATGCCTACAAAGCCAATTTTTTCAATAGGCATGTTTTTAAATGTACGGTAGTAGAGTTCAATTCTATTCTTATCTCTATAAAACTCTCCAAAACTCTGCTGAAAAGAAGGGTCGCTTTTAAAAGCACAGAACGCTTTCCATAGGCGTGTTGCAGGGTCTGCTAACACAATCCCGACATTTACGTAATTAGCCGGTTTCAAACCGGCAACAAAGTTTTGCGGGCTTGTGTTAAGGTTCAGACTAACGTTGTCTAAAGTACAATCCGCTATGAGCTTTATAAACTTCGATGCTTCGATATTGGGAAAAGAAAGGATAGTTTTTTCTGGTGCGCTAAGCATTGAAGCAGGTATGTTGTTCATTGAAAACTTCAGATATATTTCAAGTTTGGTAATGGAAAAAGGTTCATGGCTGAACCCCAGCAAGTAGATGATTACTGACTATAAGTGTCCTGGAAGCTTGAACCAATCATGAAATGTAATAATACCATTTGCACATGTCGTTGCATATTCTTCTCTATCACGCATATCTACAGGACAAAAGCGTTATCTAGTGTTTACTGCTCATCCTTAATTAACTGAGTGCTCTCAAATTTGCTTAACAAGGTGTCCCCCCTTGTATAGCCCTTTTAAATCTATCTAATCGAAACCATCTAGAAAAAGCTCTGCCTCATCATCTTTCAAATACGACTTTGCGTAGTCAACCGCGCTCTTTTTAAAGGTGTTTTTTATACGAGTACGCACATCTTCATCGATGAGAAAAAGGCGAGGGAAAAAGTTATAAACTGTCGTAATATTCTCAGCTTTTGACTTTAACAAAGACTCTTTAGAGGCAAAGCCAAACGGGAGTAAACGTTTGAAGTCACTTATTATGTCTCCCTCTGCTAATACACGTTTGTTGTAAACTTTGGTTAGCATCGATTGGCGGCCATAAATATCACACCAAAACTCAGACAAATTTGCTGAATAATCAAACTGCCTCGTTGGCGCTGTCTTTAACCAATCCTGTGGCTTTATATCATCGTTAAAATATAACTTAACTAAAAGCTTTCTTGCACTTAATATCATTTCGGAATTACCAGAGTTCAGCGCGTCATATAAAGAAGAGTTGTTCATCTGCAAGTATTGTAAAAACGCTGACTCTATTATTTCAAAATGATTCCGAACATAGTACACCACATAAACGTCTGCTATGTTCGACAAAGCTTGAAAGAATTGATATTTGTAATCTCCACGCTCCGAAAAGTTTCGCATATTTGGTAAGCCAGACTCAGAACTTACTACGATATTTTTTTGTGAGGCATTTTCAATTTCATAATAAAGTGATTTGTATTCATCAGGTGTTGCGTTGAAGAGTCGATGATGAGCGTCACTCTCATCTCTCGTTGTCTCAGGATATAAAAAATCACTCTCTTCAGTTTTTGAATGAGACATCAGGTACTTTTGTATGGACGAAGTGCCCGTCTTACCATGACCTATATGAAAAACTAGTTTCTTACTCACGCGGTTTCCAGTTAAATAGCTATCAAAGTATATTACCACATGGTATTTCTGTGTGCTTTGTACTTAGAGATGTCCAGTCTCTCTGTGTCTAGAGAGAAATGATCGCACAAATCATTAAATCGTGTGAATGCCTCTTCGCATGAAATTGAAGGGATTTCCTTGTAACATAATATACTGTGCGCGGGATGGACAAGCCTCGACTTAACTTCTGCCCATGCGTCGAAGAGCGCGCCTACGTCTAGCGCTATTCCTCCTCTTTCTTTAATTATTTGGCAGTATACTTTTCCGAGTCCCCCAGCACCAACTAGATAAATTGCACCTCTATAGGGAGGGTCAATGTTTTCTGAAGTTTGTAAAAAGCCTTCAGGAAAATGCGGCGTTAACTGATCCCCAGCAAACCTAGCCTCACCCTGGATAGGGTGATGCTTTATATTTTTAACGTGAAAATTTTGTCTCAGTTCCTCGCAAACATCTCTAGGTGTTATTAAACCTAAAAACTTTTCTCCATTTAATAGCTTCCTGAATAGGAGACAAAATTGTAGATAGCGATGAATTGCGGCATCTGTAAAAATTTGTTTTTCATTCACTAAATCATAATGTTGTAATGAGTCAAAAACAGCTTGATAATAGGGATGCCTTAGAATTTGCTTATCCCGAGGTATACCCACTATATCAGCATTTTTTACTGCGTTTCGTATGCGGTCTGCGATGAAATTAGCTTCCTCATCACTAACTACCTTACTTCCAAACCATACTTTAAAACTCCTGTTGATGGCATTTCTATTCGTTATTTCAGGATATCCCATCAATGCACCTTCACCATCTCCCAAACGAATTAAAGACATTGGGGTCTTATTTGCGACAGCCTCTTCAATCTTTTGGTACGTATCAAAGCAGTTAAGTTTCCTGTAACTATTGTTTTGCATTCTAATTTTCAAAATCCCATTGATTAACGTTCTAACAAGCTATGGCATATCTTGTTATCGCATTGTAGTTTTGTCTTTTTTCTTCATTTATCATACGATTATTGAACAGCCATAAAAAAGAGCTTCATTTGAATTCAATAGCTTATTTTATCGAGATCGACAGTCCAAACATTACAGAGGACTTTATAGAAAAACCACTCATCGGTGTTGAATCTGCTGAACATTTCTTCTCTTGTCAGATTAATCATGATAAGGATGTCGATTTAAACCTTCACATTTATTCAGAGAAATGGGCTATTAAAACGGTTGCGATAAACGAAGGACTAATTAGAATTCCGCTAAACAGTGAGCGTAAAGATATTCACTTCAAAGTTACAAGTCTAGAAAGTGCTGCAGAAATTCTAATTTACGGTTGTATTCAGTTCGTAGATAGATTGCCAACCCCAGTTTTTGTAGTTGGTTCTCCTCGCTCTGGTACGTCTATAGCGGCTAATACTCTACGAGAAGTTCTCCATTCAAAACACTCTAGTGAGACACATATTATTACAGCATTTGCCGACATAGAGACGCAACTGAATAAAAACTTCTATAACAGTAGAGCAAGCCAAATTAATGGGATGGCTCTTTCTTCCTTTCCTAAAAGCTACGTAAAAGCAGAACTAATTAAACTAATAAGAGGCGCCTTCTCAACTACATACATGAATTCATTTTTCATCGATAAAACCCCCGGGAAATTAATGATCTCAATGCTTGATCTAGCACTTTATGCTTTTCCAAAAGCAAAAATAGTATTTTGTAAAAGAAGAGCCATTGAAAATGTTATTTCAAGAATGGACAAGTTCCCAACAATGAGTTTTCAGCAACACCTTGAAGGATGGGTCAAGTGTTTTTCAGAATGGACAGCCATCAAGCTCAAGATGTCAAGCATCCTTAAAACACGAAATTGGTATGTAGAGTTAGACCAGTATCACATCGCTAATAGTCCTCGCTCTGCAGCCTCAAAGCTTGCTTGTTTGTTAGGCCTTGATATTAAATTGGAAGTTAAAATTTCTGAAAAGTTCTCAACAAACAAACCGGAAACAAAGAATTTATCTATTCGTCCGATTAAAAGCTTAGCGAGTGCGGAATGGAGTGATGAAGAAAGGTCTCTTTTCTTAAAAATATGCCAACCCACAATGGCAGAGCAAGGATATTCATTAGATGAGTATTATTTTTCAAACAAGTGTTCCGACACATAACTCAGTCACTTAGGCAAACATAGGTGAATTAACCTTACAGTCGTAAATCTAAAAAGATTATAACTCTTGTGCTTTATAACCGATACGAAACCCGCCCCAGTGCTTACCTTTAACATAAATAGGCGCTGATAGATCGTGCATTATCTCACCGGTATCCCGTTTATATGTCTGGAGTAAAAAAGTAGAGGTATTACTACCACAACGACTTCCCGTTTTATCGCTAAATATACGTTTCGTGCGATTATTCGCTAAGTCGGTTTCGTAATCACCGGTAAGGGGCTGGCTAAACTTTTTATTGTGAGTAGGAAAATAGCCATTCTTATCTACTGCTCCAGCGTAAATAATATAGATGTAATTATCTAATATGGGCTCCTGCAACTCAGGAAGCGCCTTGTCAGTGAAGCTATCAAAAGGAGTAGTGTGCTTCTCGGGGTTGGTGTTTGGCATCGGTGTATAATCAAAACTAAACAATTGTGACTCGGATATCTCACCGTTTGATATTGCTTGTTCGAAGCGCTTACCTATTTTTTCTGCTGTTGATATCGCGATATCCCTTACCTCACTATTCCTGTCGTTTACATCGAAACTCTCCAACAGTCTGAATATATCTTCTGCTTGGCTGCTCAACGCGAGCGCTCGTGTTGCTACATCATTGAGATCTCGCTCTAGATTTTCCGTCGTGCTATGTAGCTGTAATATATTGGCACTAATACCTGCACTGTGTTCAGTATTACTCTCTACCATGCCTTGCATAGCGCCCATTGATTCGCGAGCTTGCGTAGATAATGAGCTTGAATGAGAGATGGCATTTTCACTTTCTTGTAACTGCACATTCATATCGTCACTAGAATTAAGCACAGTTTGCATTGTCTCGACCGCGGCTTGACTGCTCGTGTTCATATCTTTCAGCAAGCTTTCAATTCCTGATGTGGCATCTGTTGTTTTTTTTGCTAATTCTCTTACCTCATCCGCAACAACGGCGAAGCCTCTTCCCTGTTCACCCGCTCTTGCCGCTTCAATAGCGGCATTTAACGCCAGCATATTTGTTTGATCGGCCAACTGATTAATTGTATTGGTAATAGTACTGATACCCTCAGCCCTACTTTTTAAAATAGTTAATGCTTCTGAGGACGCATTTATATTCTTTACGAGCTGCTGTTGCTGCTTCAACACTTCTTTTAAAGACGAACTACCTAATTGTGTTTTTTCGTCAGACTCACTCATTGATGCATAGGCATTCTTTGCAAGCTCATCTAACGAGCTTGATGAAGTTTCTAAGTGCTGAAGTCGCCCGCTCATTTCACCAATATTTGCGACCTGTTCATTAAAGGCTTTTGATAATTGTTCGAGGAAAAACGAAATAGAGGCGCCGCCTATAGCAATGTTACTTACAGCATGACTCACCTTCGTAGCATCGTTATTTTTAAGATTAGTTACATCTAACTTTATTGATGCGCTGTCATTTTCTATTACCTTTTTATCAGACACGCTATAAACAAAATACGCCCCAACTAGAGCACTGACAAAAGTAATGCCAGAAGCTATCCAATTATTATCAGTGACCCAATGTGCCGCCAAACTGCTTAACCCAGCGATAGCCGCCATCAATAAATACTTCATCAAACGCACTTAACATTGATTTAACATCTTTCAAATGTAGTCTGATCTCGATCTAATTTCTATAAGCAGTTGGTAGTAGAACTTTATTTACTTCAATGCAATTAATGGGAGCAATGTGTATTACTTTGAATATTGGGGTCAGAGTCTGAGGGATCCCCACGAATTTAATTTCATGTGCCTGCGGCCCAAGCCCCGTCTAC
>NZ_JAEFCD010000037.1 GCF_016405965.1 Alteromonas sp. IB21
CAACGTCTGCACTTAACCGTTTAGTTTTCTCCACTGCGCTTTGAAAGCGTTGAAATAACACATCATTTTCAATACTCATTCGTAGCCCAATCAAGCGATTTACAGATTGGTCACCCACTGCCGCAAGGTGCTCGTTGAGTTTTTGGGTATACTCATCAAACTGAGGGTAATCGCCAATCGCTTTATAGGCTTGCGCCATCGCTAGCAGCAACCGAGTCTTTTGGTGGTTTGGCAGTATTGAAATATCGATAGATTTGGCGGATTCGATGATCGATATCTGGCGGTCGAATTCAGTGTCATTGGTAATATCAACCTGTTTTAACATTGTTTCAGCAAGCTTCAGATTTGTATCTGCAATAACCTGTTGTTGCTGCGACTCCAATGATTTCTTGTGCAACTGCAAGCTGGCAGCAATCACCACAATAAAAAATACCGCAGCAATGCCGATGGATTTTACATTGCGGTAACACCAGTTGAACGTGTCCAATGTTTTACTCGGGTATGCAACAACTGGCCGCTTGTTTAAGTAAGCCAGAATATCCTGCTTCATTTCGATGGTGGTCTGGTAGCGTTCTGACGCATTCAGACTGGTAGCTTTTCTGATGATACTGGTAAGTACCCGTGACAAATTAGCGTTTTCCAACTGTTCATTAAATTCAAAATGGTTGGGGACCTGCTGGGTCAATAATTGAAATAAGACCCGCCCCAAACTGAAAATATCGGAGGTCGACGTCACTGGCCTTCCATCCATGTGTTCGGGTGAGCAATAGTTAAAGGATACAGCACGCAGATAGAGGTTTGTTGTGTCGGACTGGTTTTGCGAAATTAGTCTGGCTATACCAAAATCAACCACTTTAATCTGCTGGTCTTGGTCAACCATGATGTTGTGAGGCTTTAAATCCCTATGCAGAATCTGACTATTGTGGGCATGGCAGATTGCATCAAGAATTTGCAGAAACATGGTCAGCTTTGTAGTCTCGTTCGGTTGTTCCCGCTGACAAAACTCATCAATGGTTATGCCTTCAATAAATGACATCACAATAAATAATAAGCCGCTATCTGTTTTACCCGCATCCAGAATGTGCACAATGTGCGGATGATTCAAATTGGCGAGCGATTGCGCTTCAATATTCGGTGCAAGGCTATTAGCCGTTTTCAGTGAGGCGGGGATGATCTTGATGGCTGCCGTTAACTCAAACTCTCCATCCGACCGCGAACCCTTATATACCGCCCCCATTCCCCCCACGTTGAGCAACTCCGTTAACGTGTAATTGCCGATAGTTGTGCCGATAAGCTCTTCGTAGTCTGTAACGCCCGTCGCATTTCTGAGCCCGTTCTCAAATATCGCTGTTATTGATTCAGGGCAGGCAGCCATTAGTGCTGTGAGTTCTTTTTGCAGTGCTGCATCGTTGAGGGCATTGATATAAGTTTGTTGTTGACTGGCATCCAGGCGATACAGATTTTCGAAGTGTTCATATAAGCTCATAGTGCGACTACTTGTTTGCAAATTAAGTTATAAAATGTGGCAGGGTTTAACGGGTTGTTTTGGTCGAATCAAGTACGTAGGTGCACCACAACGATCAACATGCCTCTAGCAAGGGAAAATGAGGAATGGTAAAAAGCCTCACGCATATCCATTGCATACTCTTTTATTGTGACGATGGTTAACTAGCCTGTATCGTCACCTAATTCGGAAACGTAAACATAACCTAAAATACAATTAAGTAAATAAAGATTGCTTATTTTCCATGGTGTTAAAGCCATTTCTTTGCTTTAGATCCAACTCGTTTGCTTGCTGCTCAGCCGCAGATGCAAGCCTCGCGAAAAGCGAGGCGCTAGTGACAGATGTGTTAGACCTGTTTTTTTACAGTAATTTTACGCTGCCTGGTTTGCCTGGTTGGCTGAGGAATATTATTGGTGCCTCGGTCGTGTCTGTGTTGAGCGGCCGACTTAGGGTAGCCACTTAGGGCAAACAAAAAATGGCGACATTAAGCCGCCATTGATATGTTGAGTTACTCTACTAGATTAGGATGGGCAACATCTCTGAGTTCTATTGCGGCATACGGCCGCAATAGATCGGAGTTTTCAATCAGTAATACTGCCCCATTCCCAAGAACATCTTCGGCTTCCCACATTTTAGCAGCACCAGATACCACTATTTGGCAGGTGCCATTTGCAGCAACTGTTGTATTGGCACACTTATCTGACTCGATAGCGAAGTCTTGATATGCCTGCCCTTTTATCGTGACATTTGTAATCTCAACAGGTTTACTGTTGCCATTGTTAAAAGTGACTGTCAGTTCGGAAGGTGTTTCTTCGTAGCTAAGACTAATAAGTGAACGTTCGATGGATACAACCGCTCTTGGCAGATTGGTTAAATCATCCCTTTCAACAAAAGTCCATTTAATACCTCGTACGGTATCGTGAAGGGATTCTCCGGGGAGTAAAACAGCGCCTTCCTCGCCTTCACCGGTATGCCATAAATAGGTTTCGGGCGACTTCATTCCATTGGGAAATACCTCATCAGCATTCGGCACATATAAGCGAATTTGCACCGAGTCAGGTGTTACATTCGTTTTGTCTTTGCCGTCCCAGTATTGATAATCTTCTGTCGAAAAAGATACCCAGTAGGACATGTTTTCATGGCCGTGCTCACTGAGGTTTATACTACCCGCTTTTATACCATTAGACTTAACGTTTGAAGGCTCAATCGTCAGGTGAGTGTCATCAGTAACGATACTGACCTGTTGTTCTGTGATCCAGCCGGCTTGTGCTTTCCATACCGCATTCACCTGGCCGCGATACCCGCCCATGATTCCGTAAAAGTCACCATAGGGAAAATAGCTATACTCTTTCTTGGTATTTTCATCACAAAATTGTGGAAAACGAAGAGATAAAGGGATAATTCCCGTCATCTCACCTGAGCACCAGATAGCGGCTGAATGACCGAAGCCATACTCGTGACCCAGTTCATGGGCAAAATGCGGCGCAGTGACACCTTCGTAACCCGCTAAAACCAGTGGATAAAAGGTATAGGTATGATCATCTAATTGCCATGAGCTTGGTGAGAGCGTCGTCCAAGCCATAGATAAATCGTGGTCTATTTTGGGTGTATACATCATATACACCTGATAATCTTCCAAATTATAATTTGCCGCTGCATAAGAGTACATGTCAGACATATAGTCACTAGCAGCATCCCCTTCATAATCAATCTGGCGTTGCGGGAGCTCTGCCAGAGCCTTATAGGTAAATTCTACAACCTCCTTACCGAAAGTCATATTTTCAAAAAAGGGCAAGATAGGGACGGCGGCGCCCTCAAGCAGGTATTGAGTGTTAGCCGCTGTCGACGTAGCCTCAGCAATATTCTGATCTTTGAAGTAATAGTGTGCAGCCAATCCCTTACGAATGTTCTGTTTGCTAAAAGTTGCGCTTACGGTGCAATTATTACTGACATTTTCAATCAGAAACGTATTGTCTACCCTTGTCCCCTCACAGCCGGTAAAGCTTTTTAGATAATAGCCATCATCAGCTGTCGCTAAAAATTCAACAGATTCTCCCATTGTTAGCGCTACGCTTTGTGGTGAAATGCTTCCCCCAGATGTGGACTCCACAGCCACAGAATATTCTATCAATGCATAAGTCGCTGAAACCGTGCACGCTTGACTTATACTGCCTGTGGTGTAAGTGTTTCCCTCTAAGTTGCCATCACACCCGCTGACAGACATCAGCTTATAGCCTTCACTAGCGGCCAGGGTGAATTGATTTGTTGAGCCTTGAACAGCTGCAATAGTTGAAGGCGAAATACTACCTCCTTCAGTTACATCAGTGGAAATGGTAAAAGTCTTTTCTGCGTTACTTTCATTTCCACCTCCACAGGCAAATAAAAACACACTCAAAGACGAAACCCAAAATAATCCTTTTGACATAAATTCTCCATGTAATACAACGTTGTACAAAGCCGATCATAGATTTGCTGTTGTGAAAGATTGAACTTCAACACAAAGCGTAAAGCAATGATTTAAATGAAAATGCAAAGTGTAAGAAATGACCATCCTTACACATATTTAACAACTGTCGGATGTATTCCAGTTTGAACAGAAAGCCCTTTAAACAGGGCTTTCGCCAAAAATAGGAACTAGTTGGTATACGCGTTTTCGTAATGCACATACCAGGTATGATCTTCCAGCCCTTCAACTTCTATGTAGAACTCGATATCAGCATATTCGCCATATGTACGGTAGAAACCATAGGTAAACTCAACCGTTTCACCGGCATGAATGACTTGTCCGTCATAGAGCCCACGGAAAAATGCCGTTGTGACACCATTATTGTCCACTGCCGATACTCTGATGACGTAATCTCTGCCAGTGGCGGTGAAATTGTAAGGCTCTTCCAGAATGACCTCATCACCATCCTCCACATACCATGACAGGTTTCCTCCATAGCTTGTAAATGGCCAGGCATATTGAGATCTTTGGTCGCCTTCCATCCACCAAATGGTGATGGATTGCGTAATCGCCGAAACTAAAATATTGTCTGTAGTTGAGGTAATGCCGTCACTTACGGTAACAGCAACAACGTAGTCCCCTTCTACAGCTGCAATAAACGAAGGTGTTGAGGTATTTGCATCAAACAGGGTGGGATAATCATTGTCTGGGAAGCTTACGAATTCCCACTCATAGGTTAATACGTCACCATTTTCATCATAACTAGCGCTAGCGTCTAGCAACACTGTATCGCCAGGCTGAACGGTTTGATCAATTCCGGCATCAGCAACGGGGGCAATATTTTCAATGTACGCCGTAAGTTGGACTTCTACGGTCTCGCTATATAAGTCACCATCGAACACAACAAGTGTTACACGATAAGTACCTTCAATATCGGTAGTGAAACCAGGTGTTGCCGATATGGGGTCAGACAATACCGCAGAGCTGCCGTCTGGTGCATACAAAACCCAGGTGAATGAAATAGAGGTGTTTTCTGGATCGTAACTTGAGCTTCCATTTAACTCAACGATTGAGCCTATTTCGACGTCGTGCACGTCTGCAATTATCGCGACAGGAGGAAGGTTAGCAGTATCTGTCAAAATAGTGGCAGAATCTGTGTCTGTCAGCCCTGCCGAATCAGTGACGGTTAGCCAAGCGATATAAGTACCGCGAACGTCTGGCGCAAAGGTAATTGCTGCTAAGTCAGGCGTAGTAATTTCGGCAGTACTATTGGTTGGTGTTTCCAACGTCCATTGGTAACTGATGACATCGCCATCTGGATCATAAGAGTCAGAACCATTTACAGTCACACCAGAGCCCAAAATGATGTTTTGATCATCACCGGCTTCTGCAATAGGTGGGTGATTGTCATCCTCAACGACAACAACAATCAAGTCAGAACTTTCCCCAGCATCATTATCAGTAACGACAAGCGTAACCTCATACTGTCCAGCCATGTCAGGCGTAAAAGAAAATGTAGGGCTATTCAATGCGTGAACTTGAGTATTACCATCGGGCGATACCACCGACCATTGATAGGTCACTATCTCGCCATCTTCGTCATAGGAGCCACTAGCGCTAATCTCGACTTCAGTCCCAACGAATGTAGAGATATCTTCACTACCTACGGCAACCGGTAGTTTATTAACATTGACAATGGTTACGGTAATGTCTTTTGAGGTGCTACTACCGAGCTCATCACTAGCAACCAGCCGAATAACCGTATCTTCATCGGCTTGCACCTCCGGCGCAGTAATCGATACGGTAGACTCAGTTACATTCGCCAGCGTTAAGCTGCTCCCCGACACCTGCGACCAGCTCAAAGTCACGCTATCACCATCTGGATCAGAAACCGTGGTTTGCAAATTTTGTGTGCTGAGTTCGTTTATCGTCAGGCTATCCAATGCATCAATGACGGGAGCATTATTCACCACTGTTTTTTCTGCGTTACTTTCACTTCCACCTCCGCAGCCCGATAAAAGTAAAAGAGTGAAAACACAAACAATCGAATATTTCATAAAATGCCTACATCAAGTGTCGTTCCGATAACTATGGTCAACCGTTTTGCGATATAAGCCACAGTTCATAAAAATCTGAGCTGACTTCGCTGTATTAAAAAATCAACTGATACAATAAAAATGCGCCAACCACGACAATGACTTTTCCGGTAAGGTTGGTCTTAAATACCGTCGAGGTATAACCAAACGCGTAACCGAACAGGTTCTTTATCACCTCAAACACACCATCTATGCCTGAACTGGCTTCTTTTTTATCCGCCGCTGATTTCACCTTCTCAACACCGGACTTCATTGAAGTTACTGAGTTATTAGCATCGTGCTGCTTGAGCGCTATTTTTATCTCTGACACTTGTAAATTGAGGTTAGTGAGGAATGAAGACAGGCCATTGGAGCTTTGACTCACCATTGCCTGTGCACGTTGTTTCGCCGCATCAGTATTGATTGAAGGGGCTGGCACCGCGTCGTCACGATTTTTGGATTTCAACACCAGGCTTACCAGCATCATCAGGTATCCAATCACCAAAAGGTATGCACCAATACCGATAAACTTTATCAGCTTATGCCATCCTCTCGATTTGTATAGATCAATTCCCATCAAGTCCAGTGAGTTTGCTATTTCCGATGTTTCGTCAAATGCATCGGCCATGTGCAGGCCATAGCTAATCAGGAAAAACGCCGCGATAGCTTTGGCTGCAAGCGGAAATATGCCTGTTGCTGCAGCGCCAATACCAATGGTTAAACAAAACAGCAGCAACACCATTTGTCCGCCCGACATTGAATCGGCGACACTCACTGTTTCTGAGACACCTAAACTGCTAAGTTCAACAACGGGCAGAAAATGCCCCAGTGCAAAACAAATAAATGCTGCAATCGCAAATTTATTCAGCAGTTTGAACGAGGCTTGTGCAGTTGCTACGTTAGTGTCTGACGCTGGTGAATTATCACCGCCAGCCTGAATGACTTTTTCTTGTTCCATGTAATACTCCCTATTAAGTCCGTTGTTAACCTTTAGTCACTGCGGAACAGGTACTGCCGTCAATCGCCACTTTAGGTTTGAACAATTCAAAATTGGCAGGTTTACCGCTATCAACGTCGACTGCGTTAATCACGATAGACATACTCAAGCCGCACTTAGTAGTCACGCCTACTGCATACGTACCGGCAGACGAGGCAAGAATGATTGCACTGTTTTTATCAACCTTACTTGAAATATGGGGGCTGTCTTCTTCAACCAGATTGATTAAGTCTCCCCCGTACAGTGTGACAACCATTGCCCCTTTGCTCGGCATGGTGACATTAAAAACTGTCGATTTTGATTGCTCTACTGAAATAAGCGCTGACGGAGCTGACGTCACCGCCAGCACACTGGCATCATTCTCAGCATTCGCAGACAGGGTTGTAAGTAGCAGCATTGATAACGCGAGTAATTGACGTTTAAACATATCACTTCCTTCTCTAAACAAAATAATCACGTCTCCGCAATGCTATTTATTTTGGTAGCGTCAAAAGCGGGGCGTGTTTTATCCACACAGGAAGAAAAAATACGTAAAACTCGGTACCGAGCCCAGATACGCAATTGAACAAATTTGCCGTAAAAATTTTTGTCTAAAAAGCTAAATATTAATAATCCAACACTAAAGTATAAAAAACTCGCTATGTAAATTTATTGCAAGACCTTGTAAACAGTAGTATTTTCTAGCAATTAAAGGAGACAGGATTTAATATGGAAGTCACCGAGTTATTAATCCAGTGGATAAATAAAGATCAGCAAACCAATCAGCAGCTTTATAATTTTTGTTATGAGCACTTTAAGCAGATAGCGCATAAAATCCGCCAGAAGCACTTCCTCAAAACCCAAAGCTCAGATAACCAGGATGAATTCCGCAATGTGACGGAAGCCCTCCATAACACCACATCGCTGGTTCACGATGCGTATATCCGCCTTGCTCAAAGCGGGCATATAGATAAATCAACCAAAGCTGCATTTTTTAAACACTTTGCCAATGTGGTGTACAGTATTTTAATTGATCACACCCGAAAAACCTTGTCGCAAAAGCGCACGCCACAAACGCTGCAACCAGATCTAACCATGCCCGATACGGCACTGTTAGAAAGGATCATAGATGTGCATAATCACATGGACAAACTTCGTGATAGTCATGAACGTCAGATATCGGTCTTTCAGCTTAAGTATGCTTGTGGACTCGATGTTGCGGAGATTTCTGATATTTTTTCCGTGTCGAAATCGTCAGTAGAAAAAGATCTTACGTTTGTAAAACGTAAGCTCTCGCAGTCGCTTGGCGATACGGCACCGGCAATGCGAACCGTTGCATGAATATTTCGCTAATTTGTTAACAAGGTTAGTCCGTTTTCAATCGCGAATTGTAGTTAAGGTAGTTATTCGCTATGCCAGACAATTTTACCGCAATGTTTGAAGCGGGCTTTAATCAGCTTGCCCGCCCCGAGATAGCACCGGGACAGCTTTTCGGCCCGTTTAAAGTCGTAAAATCTATTGGCCATGGCGGCATGGGCTCAGTGTATCTTGCCGAGCGCGCCGATAACGAATATCACCAACAGGTAGCGATTAAAGTCTTTCCGGCTTTATTTGCCCAGCAACAAAATGGCAGGTCTCTCAATAGCGAAGCTCAGGCTCTGGCCAGCTTAAGCCACCCCAATATTGTGCCTGTACTGGATGCCGGACGCACCGACGACAACCTGATGTATATTGTGATGCGACTGGTTGAAGGCCTGCCGCTAAACGAATGGCTACAGCAGCAAGCCCTCACCGTTGAGCAAAAACTCAAGTTATTGTTGCCAGTATTAGATGCCCTGCAACATGCTCACAGTCACCAGATACTGCATGCGGATATTAAGCCGCAGAATATTTTAGTCGATGAAGAGAGTATGCTTTACCTGGTGGATTTTGGTATAGCTCATTTATTGGGACAGGATCATGGCCCTGTTGTTGGCCAGTATGCAGCAGCCTATTCCGATAAATTTGCCAGCCCGGAACAGCTCGCCGGCGAACGGTTGACCACAGCAACAGACATTTACAGCGCGGGAAAGTTAATCAGCGCAGTGGTTACACACAACACACCAACCAACGCAATCCCCAGAGCCTTACAATGTATTATTGATACTGCTACACACTCAGAGCCAGGCAAACGCTATCTTACTGTGCATGCCCTGCAAACCGATGTTAAACGCTTTCTTGCCCATCAGCCCGTGTCGGTATTACCCGATTTGTCCTACCGCAGCAAATTGTGGCTCTACCGGCAGCGATACAAAGTGGCCTCTGCCACCATTGCGGCAGTGTTACTGGGTATTACCGCAATCAGCCAATATAACGCCAGCAATACCGCCAAACAATCTGAAAACGCGCTGGCTGTGGTACAACACCTGCTTGGCAATGTGGATAAAGTGACAAACAGCGAGGTCGAGCGCCAGCGGGATATTTTAAGCACCTCGGAAAAAATCAATATTGATGCGCTATCACCCGAACAGGCTGCGCCAGTTATGCTGGCTCAAGCCGAGGCCTATCAGATCCTCGGGAATTACAAAGCCGCAGTTGAGCGCGCTGAACGTTTGCGCCAGATAACCGAAGGCAAGACAAGCTTGATACCCTATTACACCGTTGCCCTGCGCTTTTTAGCCGAAGAAGACATGGTGAACAATCACTATTATGCCGCCATCGATAAAGTCAACATCATCATTGATACACTCAAAGCACAAAAAGCACTCACATCACCTGTGTATAAAAAGCTACTTATCTGGATAAGAACGGAAGGATGGACAGAGTATATTGAGGCAAAATACCGCATCCTACAGTGTTTAGAAGAAGTGTACGTTGTAACTGATAACAATCAGGACTTCGCGCATCTGAAAAAACTTATTCAAGCTGAATACACACTGAGCAAACGTAGCAGTATTACTAAAGACGATATTCAAGACATACTTTCTTCTTATTCGCCTAAATGGCCGCTTCAACTGCAAAAAATGGCGTTAAAAACACTCGTTTCGCTAGCAAACCACGATGACAATCAAGCAGCACAAACCAGTTTAGCAACACATTTAAACCAACTGGAACAAGCCTTAGGCGCAGCTCACCCTGCTATTTTAGAACTAAAATTTTCGCACCTAAGAGCATCAATATTTGACGGAAAGAAGCTATATACCGCATTACTGGAGCTGTTAGAAACTGTCGATTCAACCACTAACGCAAATTTTGAAAAATTGTTACAATTATACAAGTTAGATTATCTCTTAAACGAAAATTTGGCCCTGCTCATACAAGAAAACGCTACTTTAAACAACTACCTAAAATCGCTTACACCATTTGGTAGCAATTTAACATTGCAATTTATAATTAATCTATTAAATGAGTTCGATAAGGAAGAACTGGCATTTCATGCTATGCAAGCGAAAATCCATTACTCTAAGAAGTTTGGGCATGATGTGAATGAAAAAAGTTATAGCCATTTATATTGTGCCTATATTAATGAATACCATCCGCCCAAAAGTAAAAGCGTCTGGGAAGCTACGTGCAAACGAGCTGAAGCCTTATATATGGCAACCAGCAACGAAACTAATTTTTGGATTAATAGAATCAAATTGAGTTATGCAGAGGGGTTAATCGTACTTAGAGATGATAGAGCCTTGGGCGTTTTTGAACAACTTACCCGTTTTTTTGAACAAGAAAATGTCAACAAAAGTGACCGCTATTACCGCGTTGGCGCCCACCTCTACTTATGGAAAAACGAGTTAAATAAAGCCGAAGGCTTTTTAAATGCCATAGACGAAAGCACATTGCCGTACTGGAGTTATGGGGATTTTGTGTATCTCAAAGCCAAACTGTTATTTAAACAGGGCAACACAGCGCAAGCGGTTGCCAAACTGGATGCAGCCAACGAGCGATTATGCCGCAAGTTTACCCACGATGACTACCGCATGAGGCGTATACGCCAATTACGGGCCGATATGCAGCTAAACCCTTTAGACACCTGCCCCGACGCGGTTAGCTGGCAGGACCTCGACCCTAATGGTGAAATAGAAGCCAACATCCTCCGCTATATAAAGAAGATGGAAAACGTTCAGCCAGCGGAGCTTCATTAGCAGGCATTTTTCAGACCTGCGAATATGACCACTGTTGTCGGGAAAAATCACGGCTGAAAAATAAAATTAATTGCATTTAATATCAATGAGTTAAAACATACCCTTTAAACGCTAACTTTTCAAAATCCGCCGAGGGTAACTCTGTGCCGTCCGAGTGTAGGCCCATCGCGTGGCGACCAATCAAGCCCGGCCTCTGGTACCACTTTTAGTATGTGAGCATAAACCGACGCAAGTCGTTTTTTTTGTGCCTGGCTTACAAGTCAAACGCGGATACATCATCCATTCGTTGATGCAGTATTCTGGCTACTTCAATTCCTTGTGCTGAGGACCAGTAATAAACCATATGTTTTTTGAACTGGGAAGCTGCGGGCATTATCAAAAAGCTCAGGTCTTTTCCTGCCGATATTAGGCTCGTTGGCAATCTTAATTAACGCTTCATGCAGCAATAAAATGTATGCTTCAGCCTGATCTTGCCCCCACTTTTCAATAGTTTTAATGGCGATTAGTCTCAGATCATCTTCGGCAAGTTCTGAGAGCTTATAACTTGCCATCGACTTGATCACTTACTTCAGCAAAGATGTCCAATGCTGATTTATCTGATCTCTTACCTTCAGATAATTGCTGGAAACCTTTCCCGACTTCTTCCCTTAAAATGTCCAACTGCTGTTGCTTAAGGACATCTTTTTCGAAAAGCAATCTAAGACCATCTCTGATGACTTCGCTCGCTGAAGTATAAAGCCCTGAGGCTACTTTCTCATTGATACGTTTTTCAAATTCTGAGCCGAGAGTAATATTCATAAACACCTCCACACGTTACATTCATATTATGTGCATAATATGCTCACCTTGCCAATCTATAATTAGCTTCGGCAAAGTGTTCATTGATCTAGAAAAGTAGTGAGTGATCGCTCAGTGAGAAAGCTTATGCCATGCAAAGAATTTGCAAAGCCAAGTCTTGCAGATTCAACCAGTTGATTTAAAACAACTATTATAAATACAAACTTTTCAAAATCCGTTGCTTGCTTCTCCCGTTAATGAAGAAGAGCCAAAATGTATTGTCTCCTCCATTTTACCATTAACGGTGTGTAGACAGATTTTTCATACCGAGAAGTTCGTGCATAACAATATTGTGGTTAGTTTGCATATATATCCAGAGCTTCACCGTAATTTGGGCATTAACGCTCAAAACTAAACAAACTCCCCAAAAAAGTTCGCTATCTTTGTCTGCGGTGAAAAAGTGATAGCCGCTGTAGAATATCAACACACTAAAGATAATAGCCATGGCATAGCCAAGCTTCATAATTACGGGGAAGTCAGAAGCGAACCCCATCCGCAAATAGTTGATTAAACCTGCGTTTTGGACGTCGTGTTGTTTAACTTTTTTCTGTCTGTGTACTTCTTTATCGAATTTCTCTTGTTTTTTCATTTCACTTGCTCCTTAGCGTAGCTTTTGTAATTAGCCGCCATTATCAAAGGTATTGCCTTACTAACTTTTCTGCTTCAAGAAATACCCACAACAATGCGCCTGCTATAAAAATCGTTACATAGTCGATTAATGCTGGAGAAGCCGTACCAAAAACGTCTTGTAAAAAAGGAAAATGACAAATCATAGCCTGCGCAGTAATGACCAACACAATGGCTACCCATACGGCTTTACTTGTTTTTGTACCTTTCATTTTAAAGGCCCGCAGATGCATACGACGTATAAATAGCAAATAGAAAATTTCAAGGCCCACTAACATGTTCATTGATTGCGTACGTGCCAGTTCTACAGAGACATTCTGTGCCATCGCAAATTGATAAACACCAAACACTGCGATAAAGAAAAGTACACCCACCATCACGATGTGCCACAGCAAATCGCCTTGAATAAGCGATTGGTTTCTGGGTCTAGGAGGTTGCGCCATAATATTTTTGTCGGGCGGTTCAAACGCGAGTGCGATGCCTAACGATATTGCGGTGATCATATTTATCCACAATATTTGCACTGGAGTGATGGGGTAAGGCATACCGGCAATTAAAGCTACGATTATAGTGAGCGCCTCTCCGGCATTGGTCGGTAGAGTCCAACTCACTACTTTTTTAATGTTGCTGTATACGGTACGCCCTTGTTCTATGGCTGCTACGATGGATGTGAAGTTATCGTCTGCCAAAACAATTTCTGCCGCATCCTTGGCGGCCTCGCAGCCATTAAGCCCCATAGCGATACCCGCATCTGCTCGCTTAAGAGAAGGGGCGTCATTCACCCCGTCTCCCGTCATCACTACCACTAAATCTAAGGCTTGTAGCGCCATTACCAACCGCAATTTGTGTTCAGGTGTGGTTCTGGCAAAAATATCGGTGTTTTGTACGCTCACTTTTAAATCATTATCGCTTAACGCATCTATCTGTTCACCGGTGAGTACTGTGTCGGCACGTGCCAACCCTAATTGCTTACCAATCGCTTGCGCCGTAACGGCATGGTCGCCCGTTATCATTTTTACTTGTATTTGAGCGCGGCGACACTCTTCTATTGCGGCTTTAACGCCGTTTCGAGGTGGGTCCATAAGCCCAACAAGGCCAAGTAGGCAAAGGTGCCCATCAATTTCTTTGTTTGTTAACGGCGTGGATTGTTCCAGCCTGATGTTTTTACTGGTTGAATCCAACACAGCGAGAGCAAGTACTCTTAATCCGCTTGCGGCCATTTCATTCGCTTCTTGTAACCAGAATGACCGATCAATAGATACATCTGCGCTTTCACCTTTTTGACTGCTACAAAATGCAATAACTTTTTCAGGCGCCCCTTTCACAAATAGCTCAAACTCACCCTGACTATTTTCGTTTAATGTTGCCATGTATTGGCTATTTGCATCGAATGGCATCGCACACTTACGTTGCCATCTATCGCGAACATTGAATTGCGCACAACCTAACACTTTATAAGAGAAACTCAGAAGCGCAGCTTCCATTGGATCACCATGGTGAAGCCATTGTCCCTCACTTTCATAAAGTTCTGCGTCGTTACACAGATTACACGCCAGTGCGAGGGTTGTAAGTGCCCGGCGATGTTGAAGCGTGATAGGTACACTTTTATTGCATATTTCTCCTTCAGGCTGATAACCTTCGCCGCTTGCGTCAAACGCAGCATACGCGGTGTGTATTTTAGTCACCTGCATTTCATTGCGGGTCAGTGTACCGGTTTTGTCAGAACATATAACCGAAACGGCCCCCAGAGTTTCAATGGCAGGAAGCACTCTGATTATGGCGTTGCGCCGAGCCATAGCTTGCACACCTACGGCTAGCGTAATGGTAAGTACTGCTGGCAATCCTTCGGGGATGGCTGCAACGCTCAGCCCAATTACTGCCATAAAAACGTCCAGAAAAGGGCGCTGTAATAGAAAGATCCCAACAAAAAGTAAAATAGCACCTACACCAATGATTAGCGCAGTTACCCACTTGGCTAACACATTCATTTTTAGCGTTAGTGGTGTGGTCAGTTTTTCTACTTTTGACAGCAACCCCCCTATTTTACCTATTTCAGTCTGTGCCCCCGTGGCTACTGCAACGCCAACCCCCTGCCCCCCTACAACGGTGGTGCCACTAAAAGCCATGCAGCTTCGATCTCCCATCGAAACCTTAGCATCAAGGGCTTCAGTTTTCTTCACTACAGCCTGCGCTTCTCCAGTAAGTATACTTTCCTGAATCTGCAGACTCTCTGTTTTGATAAGTCGAAGATCTGCAGGCACTTTATCCCCAGATGCCAAAATGACGATATCGCCAGGGACAACATCCTCACCATCGATAGTTGTTCTAATGCTACCTCTGATAACCGATGCTTTTACGGCCAGAAGGTGACGAATAGAGGCGATCGCTTTTTCCGCTTTTCCCTCTTGCACAACGCCGATAAAGGCATTAACAACAATAACAGCAAAAATCACGCTTGCATCTAGCCAGTGCTGAAGTGAAGCGGTAAGAATGACGGCTACCACAAGTACCAATACCAAAAGACTCTTGAACTGAGAGACAAATCGGAAGATAAGGCTTGGAGGTAAAGCTGTAGCAATGCCATTTCGCCCATACTTTGCTCTGCGCAAAACGACTTGCTCTTCGGTGAGCCCTTCTTTCGAGGAATCTAAAGCTTCAAGCACGCCACATACTGTCTTTTGATACCAAGGTGTTTTACTTACTATTTCCACAATGCAAACCAGTTTATTATCAAAGTAATTAGACTATTAATGCGCCAGATCAATATAATCAGCGCGTGCTCATCTATACTCACCTAAATTCGGTACGTTCTTTGTTCGCTATCGCACAGAAGCGAAAATAAACAACGTTTACATTGCAATAAAAAATTCGTTTTCTCTGTATGAGTATGCAGTTCAAATAACGAAAACAGCAAGTTAGTAAAGGAACGTACTTCTATGATCAAATGCAACAACACGCTTTTATCTGCCCTTCTCTCGGTGTTACCTGATAAATGTGAAACAAAGCTAGAATTGGTTCCACTTGAGCTAGGACAGGTACTGTACGAGTCTGGCGAAGCATTGCAGTATGTATATTTTCCTATTGATGCCATCGTGTCTTTGTTGTTTGAAATGTCTGACGGGGCTTCAGCCGAGATTTCAGTAGTGGGAAACGAAGGCATTGTAGGTGTTGCCGTATTTTTAGGCGGAGGCAGCACACCGAGCCGGGCAATTGTGCAAAGTGAAGGGGAAGCCTATCGCCTCTCTGCAACGGCTATAAAACATGCATTTAATCACGATCCCGCTGTCCGCGTTCTACTGTTGCGCTATACCCTATCGCTCATAACTCAGATGTCACAAACGGCGGTGTGCAACCGACACCATACTATTGTGCAGCAGCTCTGCCGTTGGATTTTGCTATCACTAGACCGTTTACCAAATAATAATTTAGTCATGACGCAAGAGCTCATAGCAAACATGTTAGGCGTGAGAAGAGAAGGCGTAACCGAAGCGGCAGGTAAGCTTCAAAAAGCCGGCGTTATCACTTATAAACGAGGCCATATCAAGGTTATAGACCGCCCAAAATTAGAGCGCATGTGCTGCGAATGCTACCAAGTCGTCAAGAAGGAAACTGACAGATTGGAAGCCTTTCCTATTTGATGTAGTAACAAAAAACTAAGCAGTAAGATTTTTTTAGGTATGTGCTTTAACGCACAGATAAATGCATCATCCAGAGGCTAAATAGTTAGGCAATACATCATGTGCCTAATGCATTTAACACATCAAAGATGTAAGACAACAATGCGTTTTTTAGGTGTTCCGTGAAATTACCTAAAAAGGCCGGTTTGTTATGCCGTACACATTTTTTTCTACGTCCACCTCAAATACCACCTGGGAAAATATCCCTATTCGCAAAGATATTTATAGTACCGAACGTTTGGGGAAGTATGCAGAGGCATTAGCCAAGCATCACAAGATGACAGCAAAATTGCTGCGAGTCCCCTCACTTTATAAACGGTTTCAAGATAACGCAAAGACACTCGAACACCTAGTATCAAAAAGCAATTCACATAAGCGCAATAGTAAAGACGCGCCAAAAGGGCTCGAGTGGTTACTCGACAATTATCACGTGGTCGACGCACAAATCTGGCAAGCCTCATTAGACCTACCAGAACGAACTTATCGCCAACTTCCTCGCCTGGCCGTTGGCAAGTTCACAGGTTACGCTAGAATATTAGCCATCGCGTGGTACTACATAGAACATACTGACTGCCACTTTACTACCGGAAGCTTTTGCCATTTTATTTCGTGTTATCAGCGTACAGAAATATTGAGTATAGTGGAGCTGTGGTCGCTCCCGTCCATAACCAAAATAGTGCTTATTGAAAACTTGCGCCGTTTATCTAAAGCGCAGTTAGATAAACACGTTGCACATAATCAAGCTAATAGTGCGGCAGACGAGGCACTAGTGCAAACGATTGGCTCAACCACGTCGCCGCCGTTTACACCGCCGGATCTATACAATTACTCTCCAAGCGCACATGTTGCATTTTTAGCCCAACTGGCAAGACGCTTGCGCGGTAAAGACCCTAAAAAATACCCTTTGCTTCGTTGGCTTAATCAACAACTGTCTCAGGAAAAAAAGTCTGTCGACGACATAATTCAACAAGTATCACTGGAACATAGTGTAGTAAGCGAAACCATGAGCAATATCATCAACAGTTTAAGGCTGTTGGGAGAAATCGATTGGAAAGTCCCTTTCGAACAATTGAGCCATGTTGATAAACGCCTGCGCACCTACCGTGCCTATGAAGATATGGATTTTAGCACGCGCAATCTATACCGCTCACATATAGAACGGCTAGCCTCAGGTTCTGGACTAAGCGAATGTGAAATAGTTGACGCTGCCTTGGCACGCGCTACAGCGTTGAGCATTGATGAAACCGTCGATTCAGAAAAACGTCGCATTGGCGATCCTGGCTACCACCTATTTGGCGATAGCCACCGTCAGTTTGAAAACGAAATTGGTTACAAACCATCCGTAATGGAGCGAATAAGCTATGCGCTAGGAGAGTGCGGCACTAAGGTTTATGTGGGGCTTATCATTTCGTTAAGTGTTCTCTTACTCGTCTTTTTTATTCTTGCCCTGTTTGCTTTTAATTTCTCGGTGTTACTCCAAATTGTCTTGTCACTGCTTGCACTTATCCCCATCGGCGAAGTGTCAGTGCTTATAGTAAACCAAATCATTTTGCGCTTTGTACATACCCATCCTTTACCCGGCCTTTCACTAAAGACCGGCGTGCCAAACGCCAGCAGAACGTTCGTAGTTATACCGTCGTTACTATCTAACAAGGCAGGCGCCGACAAACTCACTCACCAGCTTGAAATGCACTATTTAACCTGTATTGATGATAACGTAAGTTTTGGGCTTTTATTGGATGGCGTTGATGCCACCAGCCAAGCATTATCCAGCGACAAAATTCATTTACAGCAAATTAGTGAAAACATTGCCGCACTGAATAGGAAATACCCAGGGTGCCGAAATCGCAAGCGATTTTATCTGTTGTTCCGCAAACGCATGTTCAATCGTCACGAGCAGACATGGATGGCGTGGGAGAGAAAAAGAGGAAAGTTACACGAACTCAATCGACTTTTAAGGGGAGCGACAGATACCACTTTCACGCCTGTTAATTCTGATCACATAGACATTCCAGAATATATCAAATATGTGGTGACCTTAGATGAAGATACGCAATTAACTCGCGGCGTTATTAAAAAATTAATAGGCAAAATGGCTCACCCGCTCAATACACCGCTACTCGACAGAATAAAGCGCCGTATTGTAAAAGGGCACGGCATTTTGCAACCTAAAGTTACGCCTTTAATGCCAAGCAATGGCAATGGCTCCTGGTATCAATTCATTTTCTCAAGCCCGGGGGGAATAGACCCCTATGTGTCCAGTAGCTCAGACGTATATCAAGACTTGTACGACGAAGGGTCTTACACCGGAAAAGGGATTTACGACATTGACGCATTTGAGAGTGCGCTGAAATCTCGTGTCCCCTCTAACAAACTGTTGAGTCATGACCTATTTGAAGGGATATTCGCCCGGGCTGGCTTTGCTTGCGATATAGAGGTTTTGGAAACCTACCCCCGCAGTTACCATGCCGATATTAATCGTCTTCACCGATGGACAAGAGGTGATTGGCAACTGCTTCCTTGGCTGTTAGGTATAGTCAATGGCACGGGTAAAATTCCCACGCTAGGACGATGGAAAATTATTGATAATTTACGTCGGTCGCTGGTACAACCTTGTCTCTTTACAACGCTGATATTGTCTTTTTTCTTTACGTTACAACAAGCCGTACTACTATGGGCGATGGTCTTTAGCATATTGGCGACACCTTTTCTTATTCATTTGCTGCTGCTTTTTATTTCGTATCGAGGAAGCCAAGGCAGAATAATCACGCACTTAAAAATGTGGCTATCAGACGTGCTGCTGTCTGTTGTTAACTGTTTTTTTATTATTGCGTTCCTGCCCGATAAAAGCGTTAAAATTTTCGATGCATTGGTAAGAACGCTTTTAAGGATGGCGTTTACCCAAAACCACCTTCTACAATGGGTATCCTCTGATGAGATTGAACGCACGCATAAACCCTCGCTCATAAACTACTACAAGCTTATGAGCACAAGTGTAGGCGTAGTGTTGATTGTTTCAATAACGGCTTTTTTGTATTCATTAGCCCATTTTTTCACGACACTGCCTTTTGTGCTGCTATGGCTCCTCGCCCCAGCAATGGCATGGCTGTTGAGTCAGCCAAATGTGCGCCCCTATCTACACCTTAGCGAAAACAGGCAAACTACACTTCGCCTTATAGCGCGCAGAACATGGCGTTTCTTCGATGAATTTGTTACGCCTGATGACAATATGCTGCCACCGGACAATTTTCAGCAGCTGCCCGAAGCGAAAACCGCACACCGCACTTCACCTACTAACATCGGGTTATATGTACTGTCGGTAGCGAGTGCAAAGGATTTTGGCTGGATAGGGCTTGTTGAAGCCATCGAAAAGCTTGAAAAAACCTTGGAAACACTCGGCAAATTGGAAAAGTATGAAGGACACTTACTGAATTGGTATCACACACAAACGCTTCAACCATTACACCCTAAATATGTTTCGTCTGTTGATAGTGGTAATTTAGCGGGGCACCTTATTGCGCTTGCCAATACATTGGAGGCCTGGCAAGAACAGGTAGAACAGCGTGTTGAGCCGAACATTAAACAGGCGCTTTATGACAATTTACTGCTGCTAGACGCTGCTATTCTGGCCGCTGAACCAAAACAAAAACATTATTCTCACTGCCGAGTTGAAATACTCAATTTGCTAAATTTGTTGGAAGATAAAGACAGCAATGCGGCTTATGATTTAGTAAATGTGGATGAAACCCTTCGTTCACTTCTAGGTTCACTGACTTGTAAAGCATCATCAATTGACGGGAATATCAACTACTGGTTACAGAGCACAATTAGTCGTATAGAGGCGGCGAACCAAGATAAACAGGTTTTATCTGTTGCGCAGGGTAACCTGAAAGCACGACTTGAGCGCATCGCAACTTGTGCTCGCTCGTATGCAATGGACATGAATTTTCACTTCTTATTTAACCAAGAGAAGGTCCTGCTCAGTATCGGGTATTCTGTCGATAAAGACGAGTTAGATACGGGTTGCTATGACTTACTAGGCTCTGAAGCGCGTTTGGCAAGTCTGTTTGCTATTGCTAAAAACGACATTCCTTCAAAGCATTGGTTTCACTTGGGCCGCACAGCATCGCCTGTTAGATTCAGCGCAGCGCTGTTATCGTGGTCAGGTTCGATGTTTGAATACCTTATGCCTTCTTTAATTATGCGAGCACCTTTTGGCAGCCTCATTGCCAATACCAACCAAATGGCAGTGCTTCAACAGCGTCACTATGGCAAGCACCTCAATGTCCCTTGGGGTGTTTCCGAATCGGCATTCAACGCACGAGATTTAGAATTTAACTATCAATATTCAAATTTTGGGGTGCCTAGCTTAGGGCTTAAACGTGGACTTGCTGAAAGTATTGTGGTCTCCCCTTATTCAAGCGGACTTGCCGCAATGATAGACCCGAACAGTGCTGTAAAAAACTTTAAACAACTCGAATTATTAGGGTGTTTAGGGCCATATGGTTACTACGAAGCCGTCGATTTCACCCCGTCAAGACAACCAAAAAATGCTAAACATACCGTAATTGAGAGCTATATGGCGCATCATCAGGGCATGACCATTGTCGCTATCAACAATACGCTCAACAACGGCGTCATGCGTAATCGATTTCACAGCGAGCCAATGATTGGCGCCTGTGAGTCTCTACTTCAAGAACGTATTCCCCGAAATGTCTCACTAAAACGTCCTTTAACTCAGGGGGATAGCATTGCGCAAAATCTCTCATCGTCTAAACCCGCATCCCGAATTTTTAGCCCGCAGAAAAACGGTCCAAGACAAACGAATTTGCTGTCAAACGGCAGGTATACAGCAATGGTAACCTCAGCAGGCAGTGGCTATAGCGTGTGGAAAAACATCGCGATTACTCGCTGGAATGGCGATACCACCACCGACGATGACGGCATGTTTTTCTTTGTTCACGACGTGGAGTCGAAGCGAACCTATTCGCCGACTATACAGCCGTTACATGCTGAAAACCGCGTAAACCATAAAAGATACACGACCGAATTTGCCGAAGACTATGCCCGTTATGAAGCAACACTTAGTAATATTAAAAGCAGTGTAGACATCGTCGTTACCAGTGAAAGCGACGGCGAGGCTCGTCAGCTTAAAGTGAGCAACACATCGCTTACTACCAAAAGCGTCGTTGTAACCTCCTTCAACTCGCTGGCGCTGGCGCCAAGGGAAACGGATAGCGCCCACCCCGCTTTTTCAAAAATGTTTGTGCAAACAAGTGTACTTAAAGAGCGTAACGCACTTATCGCAACAAGGCGAAAGCGTGCGCCGGAGGAACGTGAAATATGGGTAGCTAATTTTGCGGTAGTGAGCGACCAAGTAGCTAATGAGTTCGAGTTTGATACGAGTAGGCTGACGTTTATCGGTAGAGGTAATACTATACACAACGCAAAGGGAAACGCAGTAATACACAATAGCCTTAACCGGCTGAGCGGCTCAGTTGGCGCGGTTATCGATCCGGTATTTGTATTGAGGCATCACATTGATATTCCCGCGGGAAAACAAATGACGATAACCTATTGGTTATTAGTGGCATCTTCTCGCACAAAGTTACTATCGCTTATCGACCAACACGCCGATACCTACTCGTTTGAGCGCGCTAAAACCATGGCATGGACACAAGCACAGCTCCTACTCAGACACCTTGGTATAGACAATGATGAAACCGCGACCTTTCAAAAAATAGCAACATCGTTGCTTTATTTAGATACCAGTTACTCGAACCAAAACCCATTGCCCTTAGCAGTAAAAAGTATCAAGCATTTGCTATGGCAAGAGGGTATATCTGGCGATCTCCCCATCGTGGTTATGCGCATAGGTGAAAATGCGGATATAAAACATGTAGAGCAACTGTTGCGTGCACACGAATATTGGAAACTAAAAATGCTGTATGTGGATATTGTGATCATCAATGAACAGCGTTCAACCTATTTCCACAGTTTACACGATGCTCTTGAAACCGCAGTGCGCTGCAGTCAATCGCCCGTTTACCACTCAGATGAACACACCCGCCCCGCAAACTCCTATGTGCATGTGTTACGCCACGACCAAATTTCAACAGACTTGCTAAAAACCATAATGCATGCCGCCAGACTGGTAATTAACGCGCGCGACGGAGATTTAGAAACACAATGTCACCGTCTTCTTGAAACGGATTTCCCCGATAAATCATTTGCTGACCAAACTGTGCAAAAACAGGCGCGATATATGCCGCCATTGCCGTTAGATAAAACCGATATTTCCAGCCTTTCTTTTTTCAACGGCACAGGCGGGTTTGATACCAAAAACAACGAGTACGTTATTCAGTTAAATAACGGCCTGACGCCTCCTGCACCTTGGATAAATATTATCGCCAATGACGACTTCGGTTTTCAAATTGGTGAGGATGGAAACGGCTACACATGGGCCAAAAATAGCCGCGACAACCAGTTAACCCCTTGGTACAACGACCCTGTGTGTAACCCGTGCGTTGACAACTGGTATGTGAGAGATGAAGACACACTTGCGTTGAGCAGTGCAGCCAATCAGCCCATTCAAGATGGCGGTGAATATCAGGTGCGCCACGGCTGGGGCTACAGTGTATTTTCACACCACGCCGACCATCTTCATATAGAATCCACTCATACGATAGTGCAAAACGCCCCTGTAAAACTGGTGCGCCTATCGATTAAAAATACGGGAGAGCGGAAACGAAAATTATCGATTACCAGTTATATCGAGTGGGTACTCGCTAACGACAAGTATGAAAGCGGACCATTTATTACCTCCTCATTCGAGCACGACTTTCAGGCCATTACGCTGTCCAACCCATTCTCCACTGAATTTTCTGAAAGTCAGGCATTTGTCATGCTTCAGAATGAACTGGATGAATGGACCACAGACCGTACCGAATTCCTTGGGCGATATGGAAGTCCAGGTAATCCCAGAGCGTTAGCCTCTAATAAGCCGATGAAAAAAAGGTTGGGGCATAGTTTTGATATTTGTTCCGCCATGCAAACGACGTTTACCCTGCAGCCTAACGCCTCGCATGACGTAGTGCTGGTTTTTGGTTATGCAAACAGCCATGCCCACGCCCTTAAGTTAATGAAACGCTATAAGCACGCTATTTTTGATGTTGTGCTAAACCAGACTAAAGAATATTGGCTACGTTTACTCACCCATGTCCAGGTAGATACCCCTGACAAAGCAACTAACCTAATGCTAAATGGCTGGCTGAACTACCAAACCATGAGCAGCCGAATTCTAGCGCGATGCGGCTTTTATCAGGCCAGTGGTGCCTTTGGATTTCGCGACCAACTGCAAGATGGTATGTCGATGCTATGGCACAGCCCCGAGCGCGTGCGCGAGCACATTTTGCGTGCCGCGTCTCGGCAGTTTAAAGAGGGAGATGTTCAACATTGGTGGCTGCCGCTTTCAGGACAAGGGGTGAGAACCCATATTTCTGACGACAGAATATGGTTAGTCGTAGCAGCAACCCATTACGCAAAGCACACTCAAGACCAAGACATCTGGCAAGTACACGTCCCTTTCTTGGAAGGGCCCCTTCTTGACATTGCTGCGCATGACGCTTTTTTCATGCCTAGCAGTAGCGATGACACAGCAAGCCTTCTAGAGCATTGTATATTGTCGATAAACGCAGCGCTCGCTGCCAGAGGTAAACATGGCTTGCCGCTAATGGGTACCGGTGACTGGAACGACGGTATGAACGGAATAGGCAAGCTTGGCTCGGGAGAAAGCGTGTGGCTAGGTTGGTTTATCCTATTTGCCATTGACCAGCTAATCGAACTTGAGTCACCTTATTGTAAGCAAAAGCTAATGCCTTACAAAGCACAATGGCAGCAGGCCTCGCGAGAACTAACTCAGGCTATCGAACAACATGCATGGGATGGTGAATGGTACCGAAGGGCCGTTTTCGATAACGGTATCTGGCTAGGCTCTCAACTTAACGATGAATGCAAAATTGACGCTATTTGTCAGTCATGGGCAGTGCTGTCAAATCACGCTCTCCCTAAACGCGCTAACAAAGCCATGAGAATGGCGTCGCAGTACCTTGTAAGAAAAGAGCTAGGCTTGGCGCTGCTGTTTACCCCTCCTTTCGAAAAAACCATTTTAGAGCCGGGCTACATAAAAGGCTATCCAGCAGGCTTTCGAGAAAATGGGGGGCAATACACCCACGCGGCAGTCTGGTCAGTTATGGCGCTGTGTCAGCAAGAAAAAACAGACCAGGCATTCGAACTCTTTTCAATGCTAAACCCTATCAATCACGCGCTTAGTGAAGCGCATTGCGCACAATACAAGGTTGAGCCCTACGTTATGGCGGCAGACATCTACTCTGTACCACCCCATTGTGGTAGAGGCGGCTGGACCTGGTACACAGGGGCCGCAGGTTTAATGTATCAAGCAGGGCTTTCTTCACTATTGGGAATAAGAAAACGAGGGAAATCGTTGGAAATAACACCACAGTTACCCTCAAAGTGGGATCGCTACAGCGTAACGATAGACATAGATAGAGCATACTATGTAATAGAGGTAATAAGAGACGAGATAATAAGAGACAGGCACGAGAAGAGAGCCGAAACCACGGACAATGCATCTGGCACGTTTGCCGAGGGTAAAGCATCACCTAATGCGAAGCAGAAGTGGGCCGTCTATATCGATGAAGAGAGGTATAACTTCACCACAAATATTGCGTTCCCTCTGTTAGCAGGTAAGCACCATGTCAAAATTTTAATAAAAGATTAGGTAATGTGGTGCAGCGTACAGAGTAGCTAAATACAGGGAGTATATTGGTGAAAGAATTTATACTTAAGGCTATATCTAATGACGCGACTTCATGTATTTCTTTCTGTTGTAGTACTAGCAACGCCCTTGGCTGGATGCAACCAACAAGCAGGCGACAGCGACAAAGTGCCAAGCTCCACAACCACTGACACGCCTTTAACACAAACGCCCCCCTCTGCGTATCAAGAAGAAGATTTGGCACAAGCGATTCGCGCGACACTCAACACATTAGGCATGAATGTGGCAAATGACATCACCGTAAACACGGTAGATAACGACGTCACTCTGTCTGGCAGAGTTTCGTCTGAAAAGCAAAAACAAATGGTGTTAAATGCCGTTGGAGAAATTGAGGGTGTCAATGTCATTACCGATGAAATTATGGTGGTCCCGATGGACTAGCACTCCGCTTGGAAACCACCACAATTGTAAGGAGTTCCGATATGCCGATTCAGATGAACAGCCCACCAAACAACCCTTGGGGGAGCGGTCAAACCGGAGGTCCCCCACCTGATTTAGACAAAAATCTGAAGCAAGTGCTCGATAAACTTAAAAGCCATTTGCCCGGCGGAAGTCCAAAGGCCTTTATCATTTTCGTCTTGCTTTTGTTCACTATTTTTGCGGTATGGAATATTTTTTATACCGTGCCCAGCGACTCTGTTGCAGTCGTTCAACGGTTCGGCAAACTGCATGCTCAAAAAGAACCGGGCTTACATCTAAAGATACCTTTTGGCGTAGACGCCATTCACATTGTGCCTACTAAACGCCAGTTAAAACAAGAGTTTGGGTTTGCTACTGCGTCCGCAACAAATCCAGAGCAAGGCTCAAGAGGTGACTACGCATTAAGAGAAACCCAAATGGTAACGGGCGACTTAAATGCAGCGCTTATTGAGTGGGTGGTTCAATACCGTATTGCCAACCCTGTAAATTACCTTTTCGAAGTCCGCGACCCCAGTGAAACGCTGCGCTACATTTCTGAATCCGTCATGCGAGAAGTAGTGGGAGACAGAACGGTAGACGAAGTAATAACGATAGGTAGGCAAGACATTGAATTTCAATCGTTAGAAAGGCTAAGAGAAATAGCACAAACCTATGCTATGGGTATTGCTATCGACCAAGTACAACTAAAAAACATCAACCCGCCCTCGCCGGTTCAAGCGTCATTTAATGAAGTGAATCAGGCACAACAGGAAAAAGAACGACTCATCAATGAAGCCAGAAGGGAATACAACAGAGTGATCCCGCTTGCCGAAGGCGAAAAAGATCAAAGAATACGTGAAGCCGATGGTTACCGTTTACAGCGTATCAATGAGGCTCAGGGAGATGTGAGCCGTTTCAATGCGCTTATGGTTGAATACCGACTGGCACCAGAAGTAACCCAGCGTAGGATATATATAGAGCACCTTGAACGCGTGCTTCCTAGTATAAAGCACACCTTTTTACTCGACGGTGATAAGGGGTCGGTCTTACCCATTATGAATTTAAGTGCTGATAGTTCGGTACTGCTGGGGGAAGAAAGAAATGACTAAAAGACGAATTTCGATTTTGCCCTTTTTTGCTCTATTAGCTTTTGCAGGCTGGATTATAAGCCATACACTTTTTACGGTAAGCGAAACTGAACAAGTCATTATTACGCAGTTTGGTAAGCCAATGGGAAGTCCAATAACTGAGGCCGGTCTTAATGCAAAAATACCGTTCATTCAGACCCTCAACGCTATCGATAAACGCATTCTGGAGTGGGATGGCCCGCCTTCCGATATGCCTACCAAAGATAAGCTTTACATATCAGTAGACTTGTTCGCCCGTTGGCGCATTGTTGAGCCTCTGCAATACTTTTTGCGCTTGAAAGATGAAAGAAGCGCGCAATCACGACTAGACGATATTTTGGGAAGTGAAACCCGTAATGCCGTCGCTAAACACAAATTAATAGAGATTATACGTACGACAAAACTGAGGGTGCCTGAAAAAGACGCGCTACTTAATGACGTGGAGAAAAGACTAAATATGGGTAATTTAGTGCCCATAGTAAAAGGGCGAAAGGTCATTGAGAAAGAGATTTTTGAAGCTGCTGCAGAGAAAATAAAGGTTTTTGGCATAGAGCTACTCGACATTCAGTTTAAACGCATTAATTACAACACGAGCGTGCGTCCTAAGATTTATGACCGGATGATAAGCGAACGCCGCCAAATTGCTGAGCGCTTTCTTTCAGAAGGCAATGGCGAGTCTGCAAGAATAAGAGGCAACAGAGAGCGCGAACTCAAACGCATACGTTCAGAGGCCTATCGTCAAGTTGAGGAGATAAGGGGAAAAGCAGACGCCCAAGCTGCCAACATTTATGCTGCGGCCTATAATCAAAGTCCAGCATCACGTGACTTTTATGCATTTACGCGAACACTATCGGCCTATGAAAAACTATTAAATAAAAATACAACACTGCTTCTTTCCACAGACAGCGAAATATACCAGTTGTTAAATGAATCACCTTTTGCAGAAAAAGAACAACCTGACTTTTCTAAGGATAATCACGGTGAAGACGATCTTTAACGTTTTGGAAGCAAAGCACCACGTGTGGATATGGGTGAGCTGTATTACGTTTGTGTGTGTGATCACTGTGGTGAACAATCAATTTCTCACCTCCGTCTCGCTTGAGCCTCTTCTTTTACTACCTGTGGTAATCGCAAGCTGGTATGGCAACCTGTTTACAGGGATAGCGGTGTCGTTTCTCACATCACTTGCCATTCTTGTTTCCTACGACCAATCTTTACTCGCTTTGCCAACCACCGACGCGGTATATACCGCATTGGTTTACTTGTCGGCACTGAGCATTCTCAGTCTTTTAATCCATAACTTTAGTGCCGTTTTTAAAGTTGAAGAGTCAGCCGCCGAGCATGACCATTTAACCGGTTTGCTGAACACTCGCGGGCTTACTTCGCTGCTTGAAGAAGAAATCGCGCGCACTAAGCGCTACAAGCACCCCTTTACTATTGCCTATATCGATATTGATAACTTCAAAGCAATTAACGATTCAAAAGGGCACGGTGAAGGCGACAATATACTGTGCAAATTAGCAAAAATTATAACCACTTCATTTAGAGAAAGTGATTACATCGGTCGCATTGGTGGTGATGAGTTTGTGTGCTTATTGCCGGAAACAAAACAGCCCGACGCTAGAGTTGTATTTAATAAGTTAAAGAAGAATTTAGACACGGCATTTTGTAACGACGATATTATTGTTACCTTTAGTATTGGCGTCGTTACCTTTGAATCTGCGCCCCCGAGCACCCAATCGGCACTCGCCTTGGTCGACAAAGTCATGTACCGGGTTAAGAAACTTCACAAAAACGACGCGGCGTTTCAGATTTACTCTTCATCGCAATAAATCAGTGCCCCGCCTCAACGTGTGATAGAACTTCGTTTTTCTGAGCGGACATGACAAAAATAAATGATATGTCTGTCTCGTTAACCATGAGTTCAGAGTTGGTTTAGGCTTTACACGTGAAGTAATGCAAGGTTTAGGGGTGTATAGCGACATTATTTTGGGGGCAGGTGCCAGCAAGCACGAAGCATTTGTGTACGCGAAACCCGTCATTGGTTTATATGCCTATACAAAACTGAATAGTAAGTTGGCGGTTAACTTAAGTAGGACCTACAACCAATACGGAAGTGATACCCAATCGATGTAGCATCGTTTAGCCTGCATCAATACTGTTTTGAAGACATCACGCTAGATTTTGAAGTGAATATACAGAAAGTCGATAATGAATATGAATCCAGTGCTTCTTTTATGTTGGGGTATCGTTTCTAAACTTTTTGGAGAAAGCTACTTTATTTAGAATGCCTAGGGGGTCGCGCTATTCGCCGTGGACAAACAATTGAAGTAACGCCACAAACCGATTAAAGTCGCCCAACAATAACTCCCCCTCTCCTCGTAAAAGGCTTTAATTAATGAACATTGAACGAATGGAAACCAAACAGCGCATGAGTCGCATTGTAAAGCACAATGGCGTTATCTATTTGTGCGGGCAAGTATGCGCAGACGCAACACAAGACATTACTCATCAAACCCAAACCATGTTAGATAAAGTAGATAGCCTGCTTATTCAGGCGGGCAGCGATAGAAAGCACATGCTGTCAGCTACTATTTATCTAAAAACCATGGATGATTTTGCGAAGATGAACGAGGTGTGGGACAACTGGGTGCCCGAGGGTTATGCGCCAGCAAGGGCTTGTGTTACTGCCGATATGGCGCGCGACGCATTACTTGTTGAAATCTCTGTTGTCGCCGCTGAAATAACTGACTAAAACAATCTGGCTAGAGAGCAAACAGATGGCTTTGTTCTCTCTGTTCAGGGGCCTATATCATTCAAGCAAAATACCCCTTTGCCGTCATAACTCTGAAATAAACCACCTGTAACGTAGGAAGCTCTCGGATAGGGTCTGCGAAGACTCAGCCTCAAACACGCACATTGCTTCGATACGAGTTTTCATGAAGAAACTGAAACGCTATCAATACGAACGATATGCCATTCTTTGCCAACTCGCCTACCCTGATGCTGACGCACAATATCAAAAAATATTAGACCCCTTTCACGAACGCCACCTTGTGGACAAGTACGGCAGAATGAGCGTAAGGATCCTGTGGGTTGAAAACAAAAAAGAAGTCATTATCGTTTTTCGTGGTTCGCTAGGATTCAAAGATTGGTTCGCTAATTTGTTTTTTATACCGTATAGATTGCGACAGCTAAACAGAAGTTTTTTTGTACATTGGGGTTTTGCCAGATTGCTTGCTCAGCCAATGTATTCAAGTACGAAAACCTCGGATGACGCGCTACCGCTTAGAGAGCTTCTGGTTAAAGTGTTAGAGCCCCTTCGCGAGCAAGGCAAGCGATTTTCTTTTATTGGCCATTCATCCGGCGGCGCCGTCGCGGTGCTAATGGCCGATTATTTTGAAAGAAGGTTTGCGAAATCGGTAAAAAGAGTCGTCACTTTCGGGCAGCCCGCCGTCGGAACGCGGTCATGGTATAAACATTACTTGTTACATCATAGAACTTATCGCATTTGCTGTGATCTTGACGTGATAACTTTCATGCCTCCCTTCCCTTTTTACTTCTGGCATGTGGGAAAAATGCTTTGGCTGCATGATGATAAAATTTATGAAAACACGCCCACTCACAGGCGATTTTTAATGTCTCTTAAAAGCTGGTTGTTGCGACCTATCACGTATCACTACATGCGAAAATACATTCGGAATAAGTCGCTTTTTGATGAACACTAGGTCGCTCATTGCGTGTTAAAAAAAGCGAACATAAGGTTATCGCCAGCGCGTTTCTTCGTGTAAAAACCGAATTATCTTGACTATCAGTCCTCTACCCCATATCCCCACAATGCGGCCGCAATTGAGGGGAAAAGAACGATCATTTTGGCGTTCTAGCGCGTAAACGTGTAACGGTCAGTAAATGAATATCCATTACTACGCATCAACACATAGGCGAGAGAAACATGTCTTCACTGAAACTAGAGCGCGCAAAAGCCGCGCTTAAAAACGCGTTTATCGGCGATGCCCTTGCCATGCCTGTGCACTGGTACTATAACCCTGCCGATATTTTTAACGCCTTTCCGCTGGGTATTGAACAATTTGAAGATGCCCCTGCGTTCCATCCTTCATCCATAATGTCGCTGCACTCTACACAGCAAGGCGGACGTGCAAACAGGGCGTCTGCTAGTCAAAGGGAAATAGTAGGCGAGGTCATTCTTAAAGGGAAAAGACAGTTTTGGGGTAAAGACAACGTTCATTATCATCAGGGAATGAAAGCTGGAGAGAATACGCTCAACGCACATTGTGCTCGGATTGTATTGGCCTGTGCGCTCAAGGGCTATGAACCCGATGAATTTCTCTCGCGCTATATAGCCTTTATGCGCGCTGATGAGCCACAACACCCAGACACTTATGCCGAGTCTTACCACCGCGGCTTTTTTGCCAATCTTGAACGTGGTATTCCTGCAAACCAATGCGGTGCAGTAACCCACGATACCGCGTCAATTGGCGGGCTGGTGTCGGTAACGCCCCTTGCTATTGTTCAGATAGCTCAACGCCATTCACTTGAAGATATTCAAGCAGTTTGCCGTCATCATCTTCATCTGACCCATCCAGATGAATCACTTGCAAACGTTTGCGACCTCTACGTTGAACTGCTGAATAGGCTGATGCTCAGAGAGGATGAAGACCCTGCCGCTATTCTTGAAGATATTGCTCAGCGCTCTGGTAGGCTGAACTTGCCTAGTTTAATTTCAAAGAAAAAGAGCGATATTGAAGTAGTGGGCCGTACGTTCTCCCCTGCATGCTATATCAGTGATGCGTGGCCAAGTATTTTATACTTTGCCTATCGCTATGTAGATAGTCCTAAGCGCTCACTTATGGCCAATACAAACGTAGGTGGCGACAACGTGCACCGTGGTTTTGTATTGGGAGCCATTATTGGCTTAATAGAAGGGCGTGAAATTAAAGCGTGGTTTGAGCAACTCGCCGATGCCGAACCGCTTAACTCTGCCATTGAAGGCCTTCGTTAGATTAGTAATGAACATGCCCGCTTTACTGGCGGGCTTAGTATTTGTAAAAGACTTTTTATAAACGCTTATTCGTAGAAGCCTATTTGCACAAGTTTATCTGCATAAGCATGCAATTATAAGTACTTGTAACTGCTCATTGTTCTTAAACGGCTACAGCGTTACCGGCTTGTCCGTCTTTGCGGCCTCTAATATGGCGTTAACATAACGGGAGTTAATTTTTTCTCGTCATTTTTACCTGCCATGCTTGCGCAACAATAGGTTCAAGATCGTTTAAATCTAAAGGTTTTACCAGATGGTGGTTGAATCCAACTTCTTTCGAGCGCTGAATGTGCGATGGCTGTCCCCACCCTGTTTGCGCTACAAATATTGAGTTGGCTAACGCGCTATTTTCTCGAAGTAGTTTACATAAATCGTAGCCATTCATTCCCGGCATACCAATATCTAACATGACTAAATCAGGTATAAATGTCTGCACCGCCTCTAGTGCTGATGGTCCGTCCTCCACAACCTTTACAAAACAGCCTTTTGCCTCCAAAATCCATCCCATGGTAATAGCCGCATCTTGATTGTCATCCGCAATTAACACCTTGAGCTTTTCAGCTGTAGTACCCACAACATTGTTGCTTTTTTCCTGTTTACTTACCAATTTCGGGACTTCGGTCAATACAGGTAATGTGACCATAAACGCAGTGCCTTTCCCTACACCATCACTATGCACGCTCACACTGCCACGGTGCATTTCAGTAAGCTTTTTTACTAATGTAAGACCTATGCCTAGTCCGCCCTGAGATCGTTCAAGGGCACCATCAATCTGAGTAAACATGTCAAAAACTGAGTTTAATTTATCGGTCGGGATCCCTTCCCCATTGTCTTTAACTGTAACGGTTACCATGCCTTTTGAGGTGTCAATCTGAACATCTATATTTCCACCTGATGGCGTGTACTTCGCGGCATTATTGATAATATTCGAAAAAATTTGCGACAACCGGATTAGATCACCGTTAACCCAAATGGGAATAACCATTTTTTCCACTGTTAACGTATGTCGCTTTTCATCGATTAAAGGCTGAATAGTTTCTATCGCCGTGCCCAAGATTTCGCATAAATTCACCGGCTCGCGGTGAATTCTAATTTTTCCTCGGGTGATACGTGACACGTCCATGAGATCATCGACTAACCGTGTCATCTGATTTACCTGACGTTCAACTCTTCCGAAAGCCTCACTCTTTTGACTTTGGCTATAATCATTAGACTGTAATATTTCTAACGCATTTCTAATAGGTGCCAATGGATTACGCAGTTCGTGGGCTAGCGTAGCGAGAAATTCATCTTTTCTGCGATCAGCTTCTTTAAGCGCCTCTATGGCATTGCGCTCTCTTGTCGTATCAACACCTACCCCTGGAAAGCGCTCGGGCTCGCCGTCACTGTCGTAAATAACCCTCCCTCTGAATGAAGCCCAACGGATTGTGCCGTCTTTTTGCAAGATGCGGTACTCCTGGTTATAAGGCGTTCCGTTATTAATGCTTTCCTGTATGGCGATATTATTCGCTTCCACATCATCTGGATGTATGTATTGAGAGGGTACTTCAATCCCTACGCCTTGCTCTGCTTCGTCGCTCGTTAAATTAAATAACTCGCCCAAGCGTTCATCCGCTGTAAAAATGTTTTGCTTAATGTCCCAGTCCCAAATACCAAAGCTGTGTGAAGCTTCCAGCGCCAAACGTCTGCGCGCTTCAGCATGCTTCACCATTTCTTCAGCTTGTTTACGCTCGGTAACGTCTCTCGTCGATCCCGCTATCGCTTCAACATTTCCGTCTTCACCGATAACAGGAACGAAGATATAATCGTATATGCGGCGTCCGTTAGTACCGTTGAATGGGACGTCGCTACGAATAGATTGTTTAGTTTCAATGACCTGTCGAATCTCTCGCATATGCATCTCGGCATGCCAAGGTTCATAACCCAACTCTAAACAGTTTTTTCCAATCGCCTCGTCCCAAGTGAGCCCCCACATTTGCAGCAAAGCATCATTTGCGTACGTAAAGTGCCCCTCGAGATCAAAGATATAGAGCAAATCTGGTGTATTAGACAAGGCCGTTTCATATAGCCTGCGCTGCTTATTAAAGGATTCAACGTTTTTCAATAACGCCGATTCTGCTGCACGTCGAGCATGATTCTCATTGTTGCGTTCAATAATGATTGCCGCTGTTTTTGACAGCGCGTTAACAACGTCGATATCGTCTGGAAAAGGCGTGAAACGCTCGCGATGAAACAAATAAAAGGTTCCCAATACGGTGCGGCTTTCTGCAGATAAAATGGGACGGCACCAGAATGACTGAAGCCCCAAAGCCCGAGAGGAGGCGTTAAAATCATGAAAATCCAACTGCCCTTCTATTTGAACGCTTACCTCTTCACGGATTTGACAGCATTTTCCTAATGGCGTCCGTTCATCAACCGTAATATTTTCAAAATACCGCCTCGTTTCACTCGGCATAGAAGGTGCTGCTGCACACGTGAGCGATAATCCATCTTCTGATATCAAAGATATACCACTGACCGCCTGAAAATCCGTGACCTTTTCCACAGCATTGACCAGAACTGTCAATACATCCTCCAGCTTAGCGCCAGATAATGCCAATCTCATGGCATCCCTCTGAGACTGGGAAATAATTTGTAACCTGCGTTTTATTGATAAATCGTGAAAAGAAAAACCGACGACTCCTGCCATAACAGGAAAAACGGCTACTTTGAACCATGAATGATCGACACCAAAACTTATCTCTGTTTGCTCTCCTGACTCTTGCGTAAGAGCGTGTTCAAACTGTTGAGTAATTTGGGGCACTTGCGCTTGGGGGAATAATCTAAACACAGAGCTATCGATGCTGTTAGACTCGTGAAGCCTAAAAATAGTATGCGCTTGATGGTTCGCATAAACTACGGCCCCCTTAGCATCGGCCAAGATAACTGCATCCGTTATATTTTCTATGAGAGCTTGAAATGGAATATCGTTGGTAAAAGAAAATGCAGCCTTACACGTTTGCTCGGGCATAGAGCTCTCAAATAATCCTGAAAAGTTTATACTAAAGTATAAAGCGCTGTATAGCTAACGTTTTGCTGAATGTTCCTAACTTTTCTTACTATAGAAATTTACTCGACTTTTTAGCTGATTATCATTAGCCCAATCCGATATACGTAAATGCAAATAGCGATACAATCATTACTCTAAATGAAGCATAGACGTTTACAGAAAAAGCTAAATAAGAAAAAGGATAGGTAGTAAATTCGGGGGGGTCCTTATTGCTCGAAGTGGCGTCTGCTTTATGTCAAACAAACGTGCTCTGACTGAACTTTAATGATGAAGTTTTCGTAATATTGACAGTGAAATTTCAGAAAAATTTATGCGAGGATATTCCTCTGCTGAGGCTAAGACATGGATAACGCTGGCTCTATACAAACTAAACGGAACAGGAAGTACGCTGGGTCTTTTCCCAAAATTGCTCAACAGACAAGGTTACTCAATACCCTCGTTATTTTTGCTGTCATCTACACACTCTACCTTGCCAAATCGCTACTTATCCCTCTTTTTTCTCTGCATTTGCAGCATTATTACTCAGTCCCCTTGTGGCTTTTGCGAAAAAATTCCTCGTGCCGCCCACCATTTCCGCCGCTGTTCTCATTGCAATATTGGTAGCCCCTTTTACCTTTTTAGCATTGGAACTGGCTGAACCCGCAGAGCGTTGGATGCAGTCTCTTCCCAAGATAGCCACGGAAATATCTGAAGAGATCGAAGAAATTAGCAACCATATAGATGGCTACACAACTGAGCCCTTAATCGAACCTGAACCTGTTGAGAAAGAAAGGTCTTTCTTTAGTTGGTTTAGTGAAGATGAAAAGCCGCCAGAGACCGAACCTCAAGCGGATAAATCGAACTCGGTAACCGATAAAATTAAGCAAAATGGCATAGATATGGGCTTAACGCTTTTTAGCAGCGCGCCATTAGTACTTGCACAAATTCTCGCGTGTTTTGTTCTTATATTTTTCCTACTGGTATTTGGGCCCAGTCTATTTCACGTTTTCATTAGAGACTTTCCTATAGTCACAAACAAAAGACGTGCGTTAGTTTTAGTTGACCAAATTCAGCATGAGCTTTCCTCTTATATTGTCACCATCAGTATTATTAACACCTGCTTGGGCCTAGCCACAGGGGGGGTATTTATCTACATTGGTATCGAAGATGCATTGCTGTGGGGGGCATTAGTGGCTTTAATGAACTTTGTACCTTATTTAGGCGGCATTGCTAGCAGCCTTGTATTATTAGTTGTAGGCCTTGTCCAATTTGGGCTCACAAGTAGCGCGTTTTTGCCAGCTGGCATCTTTTTGGTGTTGAATATTGTTGAGTCTCAATTAATCACGCCGGCGGTTTTGGGCCGAAGTATGCAGCTCAACCCGTTGATTATTATTATTTGGATAGCGATCACAGGCTGGCTGTGGGGCGTAATAGGTGTTTTGTTGGCGGTACCTATTCTTATGTGCGTAAAAATTGTTTTGGAGAATTTAGGCGTATTTGACCACTGGATAAGGCTTATTGAATCCAAGTAGCGTTGTCATCTCGGGCTAATTAGCTCATGAAAATCGCACAGCGTCTCGCACTACTACTGTGCGCCACAAACCAGCGCACTACTCAACAAATTGTTTATGGATAGGGTGAGACTGGTATTCGTTTTGTGCCTCAACGCTTATCTAGCCGCGCTTCATATCGGGGTTAAAAATAACTATGAAACCGCTTTAGGCACATTAAGCGCTTCTCGTGCATCATTAGTCAGTTTCACCAACGCTTTTCGTACATCCGTTGACGAAACACACAGCGCCTCAAAAGGGACAAACCACGTTTGCTTTTCTGTACCGCAATGCATGCCTTCTGGGAATACGCTATGCATTATTGGCTCTTCAACGTTAACACCCTTTTTGTGCTGCAAAATAAGCTGCATCGCGTCTTGATGATCTTCGTTCATATGGCTAATCATACCCTCTGGCGCGCTATGCCAGTCTTGTGCTTCAACACTCCAATAGGCTTTATCAACCCAATGGATTTTTCCGAAACCACCGATAAAACGTACTCGTTCAGTGCGTATAACGTAAAAGTTAAAATCGTGGGTTTGCTCGTATTTTTTAGCTTGCGGAAACAAACGAAAGTACTGCACTTTCACGGCATATTGGTCAGCTAACTCAGCACTTCCCATAATAGTAACGCGGCCGTTCGCCTGAGAATCGTCTTCAGTAGCATCGAAAATAGTTAAGCTTACCTTGTCGTTCGCTTTAATATTACGAGTGTGAAGCGCGATATCGCTGATATAGATAATTGCATCTCCGGCTGGCGTTAGGTAGTAGGGTACAACCGAACCAAAAGGGTACCCGGGCATTGATGTTGAATGCGTGCCCAATACGCCACTGTGATGGGTTCGGCTTAACTGTTTTGCTTGAAATGCAATAGATTGCATGCTCATGGTTCACTCCGTTTTTGTTGTTCTAGTTTCGCGACAATTAATGGGTTACGAAAAGCTGTTTTTGTTCGTTTTTGATTAAGTTTAACTGGGTGTGGTAGCACCGAGATAGCATATCGGTAGTAAGTACCTGCGTTGGTGGTCCATCGGCTAAGCACCGCTTTTCACCCAGTAAAATCAGTCTGTCGCAGTAAGGGGAAATCAAATTAAGGTCGTGGCTTACACAAACGATGCACAGCCCTTTTTCTCGTAGCGCGACTAGTTGCTGCATTACCAGTTTCTGATGCCGTAAATCCAGCGCCGAGGTGGGTTCGTCTAACAACAACAGCTTGCCTTCCAAACCCGCATTGTGATCACTTGGCAATATTTGAAGAATGGCCTTGGCCAGAAATATCCTCTGCCTTTCACCGCCTGACAAGGTTTGTATATTTCGAGCAAGCAAGTGCGTAATGTCAAACTGCTCAGTTACAAGATTAATCAGACGACTCTTTTGTTCTAACGACTCAATATGCTGATATCGCGCTAAGTGAAGTAGTTCATCTGCAATAAAACCAAAAGGCGTCGAAGCGCTTTGTGCCATTACAGCACGCTGCAACGCTAAATGGTTTGCGCTTAGCGAACGAATATCTTGCCCGCCAAGTGTAAGTTCTCCATTAGACGGCGTTTCTACACCACTAAGCATACTTAACAGTGTAGATTTACCACATCCGTTCTCACCGGCGATAGCGGTGAACTCAGCGGTATGGAAAGAAAGCGATAACGGCTCTAGCAAGCGCTTCTTGCCTCTGGCAATGACAACATCTTTTAATGTAAGCAACTCAGTGTTTAACCGTTTGCCATTATCGATTTGCTCTAGGCTTTCAATTTTCATATTAGCTACACCCCACCACTAAATATGCGGCGTTGTTGCCACAATAAGTAAAGGAAAAATGGCGCCCCTACTGCTGAGGTAACAATACCGATAGGTATCTCCATAGGTACAAATAGTGTACGTGCGAGCGTATCAGCGATTATCAATAATAGCGCCCCTGTTAGTGCACTGGCAGGTATTAGTACCTGGTGGTTTACACCAAATATTGCCCTGCACATATGGGGCACCACCAAACCAACAAAGCCAATAATGCCGCACAGCGCCGTCGCTAGCGCCACAGAGAACGCCACCAGCCATAAAACCCTTTGTTTATAGCGGGTAACATTTAGTCCCATATAAGCCGCTTCTTTTTCACCCAGTGCTAGTAAGTTAAGGGCATTGCGTGACTTCATTAACCCTGTAATAGCAATAAAACTCGCTAAAGCGACCAAACCACAAAGTGTCCAGCTTGCTCCGGCTAAACTCCCCATAGTCCAGTAGCTTATTTGACGAAGCGCATCATCACTTGCAACGTAACTAATAGCCCCTATTACCGTTCCGGTTAACGCATTAATGGCTACCCCTGCCAAAATAAGTGCTGCTACTGAAACGCCTTGAGGACCATTTGAAAACCGTAAGACCGTCCATACAGAAACTAGTGCCCCACCAAAAGCCCACATGGCTACCCATACCGATTCAAGTGCAGGAAGAAGTGGTGGCACAATGGTCATACTCAGCGCTGCTGCAGCTGCCGCGCCACCGGCAATACCGATTAAGCCAGGGTCGGCGAGCGGATTGCGTACTAGACCCTGCATGGCGCAGCCAGATACGGCTAACAGCGCGCCAATAAGCATAGTCATGATCACCCGAGGGAGCCGTATTTCAGACAGCACATACCAATG
>NZ_JAEFCD010000038.1:0-34946 GCF_016405965.1 Alteromonas sp. IB21
AACGGGCTCTGAAGTCACTATTTTTTATAAACTCAGGAAAACGATTAGCGATACCCCTTTTGCGCGCGCTTCTTCACGCATCGCTTCCACTTCTTCAGGCGTACAATAACAACGGTAAGCATTACCCGATTCTATTAACTGAGCAATAACTTCTTTATAGCGATCAAAACGTTTAGTTTGAAAAAACGGCCCTTGTGTCCACTCTAAATTTAACCAATTCATGCCATCCATAATCGCGTCAACAGACTCTTGCGTTGAACGCTCTAAATCTGTGTCTTCTATTCGTAGAATAAATTCACCATTATTTTTCTTTGCATATAACCAGCTATAAAGCGCTGTACGAGCACCGCCTACATGTAGATACCCTGTTGGGCTTGGCGCAAATCGCGTTGTTAGACTCATAAAGTAATCACCGTACACTATTAAATTAGCGTTTTATTTCGCTAATATTTTAGTTGAATAAAAAATTGGCGCTATTCTATCAGGCAACGTTTGATAAAACACTATTTACCCCTGAAGATTCCGCTAAAAAGTTCACTAAATAAACAGGGTGTTGAAAATTAGAGCAATCAATTAAAATATGCTGAAAAAACATGAAAAAAAGCACTTGTTTTTGTTGACAGTTTTAATCATCCACCTATAATACGCCACCACAGAGACGGACGATTAGCTCAGTTGGGAGAGCACCGCCCTTACAAGGCGGGGGTCACTGGTTCAAGCCCAGTATCGTCCACCACTTTGTTTTAAGTGTTAGGTAGACAAAAGACTTGCGTAGCTAAAGAAAATAAGGGAAAACACCTTCTGCTCTTTACAAGCCCGCACCAAGTCACTGGATAAAGCCCAGTATCGTCCACCACTTCTGCTTTTAGCAAAATGTCTCTGAAAATGATTGGACGATTAGCTCAGTTGGGAGAGCACCGCCCTTACAAGGCGGGGGTCACTGGTTCAAGCCCAGTATCGTCCACCAATCATTTACCCTTAGATTCATATCACTATCTGATATATATGGACGATTAGCTCAGTTGGGAGAGCACCGCCCTTACAAGGCGGGGGTCACTGGTTAAAGCCCAGTATCGTCCACCACTTACTTTTATTTTTATCTATTTTATCCATAGTTATTTGCTGTACGCAGTTAAAAGCGGTGCGAGCACCTTCTACTCTTTACAACCCGCACCAAGTCACTTGTTCAAGCTCAGTATCGTCCACCACTTTATTGTTTTCGCGTAATATTTAATAAAAACTAAAGACAAACTGTTCAATTCAGCTAACTGTCATTCCCGAATGTTTTTATCGGGAATCTCCCGAAAAGTACGTTAAAAGCATCATTACGTTCAGGAGATACGGCAACAAGTGCGGTATGACAATACCTATATTTTCTTGAATACGACAAGCTGAACTAGAGTAAACTCTTATTAGAAGGTAAAAAGCTATTGCTCGAAAGTTATAGCTTATTCTTATGTACTAATTAAAAACTATTTATACCTTTAGCGATTTGAATACCTAATAAACTGAATCAACTGCTGTACTTGCTGATTATTAGGTACTAATTGATTAAGCTGATAAGCGTAATGTAACGCTTCATCAAACGATTTAAGCGAAATTAAAACACTCACTAACCCGTAAAGATAATCTGGATTGTTAGGCACTATTTGATGTGCTAAACCATAATCAGCTTTAGCTGCTTGAAGTTGCTGGTTTTCTTGTAATAAAACGGCCCTAGTATATAAATATCTAGGATTTCTAGCCTCATTAGCTACCGCTTTATCAAACAATGGTAAAGCTGCTTGTTTATTCTTTTGGCGCACTTTAGAAAGCGCTAACTGAAAATATAAATCTGCGGCTTTATTATTAACTTCTAGCCCTTGTTTTAGTATTTTTTCTACTTTGAATTCATCGCCTTGTTGTCGATAAACTTCAGCTAAATAAACATAAGCAGGCATAAAAATATCTTCTACTTTTATCGCAGTTAATAAAGCTTCTTCAGCTTGTTTAAAGTCTCTTTTCAAAGCATACACTTGTCCAATATTTACGTGGGCGGTCGCTCTATCAGCTTGATACAATTGTCCTTCAATGTATTCTGCAACCGCTTTTTCTAACTGTTGCCGTTTTTCTCCAACAAATGTCGGATCAGCCAGGTTTTCCACCAACTGGCGCCCTGCCGCCATTCTGACAGGCTTTTCTTGATGTGTAAGTAAAGGGATAAGCTTTAGTGAGCGATTGATTAAACTTAATTGCCCTGATGCTCTAATCGCAGCGAGTACCAACATAATATCGCTACTATTAAGCTGCTTACTAATAAAGCCAATAAGTTCTCTATTATTTCTAGCACCAAATATACGTGAAACAGCCGAAGCCCTAATAAGTTCAGGGTTTGTCGGGACATTGGCAATAGCCATTAATGCAGGTATAGCGGTAAAGTCGCCGCTATCAGCTAAAGCAAAGGCATGAGCGTAGCCTTTTTCTTTCTGATATGTTGAATTAGGAAACCACTTTGTTAACTGTTTGGCATGTTGGTCATTGGCTATATCACTATGACAAGACTGGCAAGCATTTGGCACACCAAGCGTGACACTTAAATCAGGACGCGGAACTTTAAACGAATGGTCACGACGATCATCAACTTCCATATAAGTGGTTTCAGGCATATGGCAATTAACACATTGTGAACCAGCTGAATTAGCAAGGTGTTGGTGATGTGATCTAATATCGTACTGCTCTGCACTATGACATTGGGTACAGGTGGCGTTACCTTCATGTTTAAGCTTTAAAGTATGCGGATCATGGCAATTAGTACAAGTAACACCATTTTGATACATTTTACTTTGCTTGAACGAACCATATACATATACTTCATCAAAAATTTGCCCGTCAGGGTAATATAAAGGCGTATTTACTAATGACGATTGATATTGCTGATGATATGGCACTGATTCAGTGTGATCTGACAGTTGTGATCTTCGGCTATGACACTGAGCACATACTTCCACTTGCTGTGTTTTTTTCACTCGCGTTGTTGGAAATAGCTTACCTAAGTCATTAGTAGCAAATGCGGGTACTTTTGTTGAAATATCTTGGCTAAAGCCAAATTTATTTTTATTACTGTCAGGATTTTTTATTTTACTATCAGGATTTTTTACCCACGTTAAATGTTGCTCACTTCCCTGATGACAAGCGGAACAACTAACATTAATGATGTCATAACTCGACTGATATGAAAGTGTTTCTAAATCAAAGCCTTTCTTAAAGTTTGTACTGTGGCAATCGGCGCAGTTTTGATTCCAGTTTTGCCCCATTTGCGTCCAATGAAATTCATCTTCAGCATTAAGTTCAGGATAAAGGTTAAACCACCTTTGTCCACCTTCAGCTTTTGAGCGACTGTCCCAAGCGTAAGGAATAAATTGATACTTTCCTGCTCCATCACTAAACATATATTGTTGTAGCGGGTAATAACCAAAAGTATAAAGTAACTCTTTAGTTACTGGGCTTCCATCTACTCCAGGCATAGTTATTAAATACTTGTCGTCTTGAATCAGTAGCTTTATTTCTTCATCGTTTAGCTTAACCTTGCCTAAAGTAAAATCTCCCAAATTAGAGTCCGATGATACTTCAGCCATAGAGTGAAAATGGTGTGAGCTTTTCCAAGCTAGTGTTTGAGTTTGATGACAAGAAGCACAGCTTAAGTCTTTGTTAGCTTCACTTTTAAAACTAACAAATAATGAAAAGACAAAGAAACACCAAATTAAAACCATTGATGTTTTAAACCGAATTAGCAAAGTTATCCCTTAAAATTAATAAATTAAAACAAAACTTAAAGAAGCTTTTTAGCTATTACGCAAGATAAAATAAATTTATTGCCCAGTGCTCTTAAACACCCGATACACAAATAATGTGATTAACTACATGGTTGTAATGCTAACCATATACAAAGCAAAGCTTATCAATCTATAAATTATTAATTCTACACAACTTAGCCTAAGCTTGTTGGAATAACTTTACACCTTGCTCATTAAGAGTCACTTTTAAGCGACCCGCTTTAACCAATATTTGCAAACTAGCTAATGCTTCACCAAATGCAAATAAGTCATTACCTGAGTCAACTTCACAGTTAAATAACACTTGATAAGTTTCATTAACTTGTTTGGGTTCTTTACAATGCAGATAAAGCTGTTCAAGCTTTTCTTTATGCCCATAAACTATTTTATTTAATCGGCTAACACCACCATAAAAAGCTAAACCATGTGCTGGCAAAATCAAGGTTTCATCTGTAATCACTGTTGATATGTGCTGTGCTGAATCAAAATATAATTGCATAGGGTTAGCATCAGGCGCATCAGGCCAAATACTGATATTTGGCGTGATACTCGGTAATATTTGATCACCAGCAATAAGAATATCTAATTCCTGACAATAAAAACATGCATGCTCCGACGCATGGCCATAGCCCATCACTATTCGCCATTGATGATTACCTAAAGTAACTATTTGCTCATCTTGTAATACCTGACAAGGTGAGTCTACAGGGTAAATAATACTGCGAAAGGTATCAATATTCCTAAAATAAGCCTTTACTTGTTTTTGTCCTTCACCGTATCCAGTATAAAACTCATTGAGCTGATCTCTTGGTACACTTGGCTCACAAGAAAATAACATTTGATAATATTTGTAATCAGGCATTGAAATACTAAAACTAGGCTTGTGCTCTAGCTCTTCAAGTAGCCAACCCACTAAGCCAATATGATCAGGGTGACCATGAGTACAAATAATGCGAGTGATTGGTTTACCTTTTAACTGGTTATTTATTACCGCAAGCCACTGCTCTTTGGCTTTTGATGTATTCGGGCCAGTATCAATTACCACCCAACCATCAGCTTCTTCTATTAGCCAAATATTTATATGATCAAGTGCAAATGGCATACTAATGCGCAGCCAATATAAGTTATTACCTACATGCAACAGGTGTTGAGGTTCGGGGGCTTTTTCTTTGAAATTCTTTAACATTTTATACTTTCCAAAAATAGACGAGCGAAAAAAAGGCGATAGTAAGGTAACAATGTCACCTTACTTTCGCCTTAACTTGCGAGCAATTATTCGAGTTTAATTTAGAAGTTAAAACCTACTTCGAAGTTAATACGACGTTTACTTTGATGAACACCATTAGAATATGCACCTGCAATTAATGGGATCTTAGTTAGGTAAACTTCATAGTCTTCATCTAACAAGTTGTTTACAGTAAATGCAGCATGCCAATTGCTGTCTGCTGGTGTTAGTGTGACGCGATAGTCAACTAAAGCGTAGCCATCCTGAGTAAGGTTTACTTCATTATCTGAATCGACCGTATGTTTAGACTTATAGCTAACACTTAACATATTAACTAATTCATAATCACCAAACACTTCTGCAATATGCTCCACAGCTACAACCGCAGTAAACTCAGGCACCCAAGCAAGGCTATCACCAGACCAGTCACACTTGCCATCTGCGCCCTGCTCACCTCTATAAACTTCAGTTAAGCTACACGCTGCACCTTGGAATTCATCGTAGTAAAAATCTAAGTATTCCGCATTTGCAGTAATTTTTAGATCATCTGTTGCTTGCCAGATAAACTCTACATCAACACCTTTTTGAATTGATTTACCTGCATTACCTACGTTAAATCCAATAGAACCATTGAAAATCGACGTTTGTAGGTTGTCGTAAACACCATAAAAGGCTGCAACATTCAAGCGAACTGTTTCCCAGTCTGACTTAAAGCCCACTTCCCACGCTGATACACTTTCATCTTTAAATTCAGTATCTTCTGGCGTACCCGCTGAAGGTCCAGGTGATGTGCCAAGAGGGCTCGCTGTAACTGGGCCTTCATAAAGCGTATCAAAACCACCCGCTTTAGCACCATCGGCGTAATTTACATAACCCATAAAGTCATCAGAGAAATGATAACTAGCACTTGCTTGTAACATTAAGTGATCTTCTTCGCGTACCATATCTTGAAATTCATGCGGAGCACCCACAGACTTTAAAACCCCCCAATAACTAAACAATGCAGGCGTTAAACCAGCAAATGGGTGACCTTCAGGGTATGGCGCTTCATCGTACGTAGAACCATCAATATCAAGTAATCTTAAACCTTGTGTTGCAGTTTTAGTAATATCGGTATAACGAACACCAAGCGTTAAACTCAATTTATCTGTTGGATTGTAGTCAAATTGCGTAAATATCGCTTGCTGTTCAGTATTCTGCCTTAAATAGTTTGAACGAGAAAATGAACCAAACTCTAATGGGCTACCAATTAATGTGCTTACATGAGGCATATAAAAGTCAACATCAAAACCTGTATTAAAATCTGCATCTTGATAATAAAGGCCTGCCATAATGTTTAATTGGTCGTTTATTTCAGTATCTAAACGCAATTCTTGAGAAAACTGACTGTAATCTTCAGGTGTATTTGTTGACATAAAGTTATACGGTGCCATATCAACATCTAACGTATGATAATAATCATAGTTACTGTCAGCTGTAATTGAGGTTAATGACATGCTGTCGTTAATTTGCCATACAACTTCAAGCATAGTTTCATCACTGTCGTTGTAGTTACCTGACGGGCCATTGTTAAAAATACTATCGTCATTACCCGTATTTAAATCACCTGTGCCAATACCAAAAGCGGCTAATGGTGAATTTTCTAATGGCGTAAAGTCTGGGTTAACGTGAGTATAAATAGCTAACGTTTCACCATGCTTTTCAAATTTAGCTTGTTCGTGACGAAGGTATACATTTAAGTCAGCATTTGGTTCCCAAACAACACCAATACGAAAAGCAGAGTCTTCGTATGAGTTTTCAGTTTTACCTGTGTAATGGTTAAATGCTGCCCCACCTGCTTGATCACGCCATTTACCCGCCAAGCGCACTGCAACTTCGTCAGAAACAGGAATATTTACACCACCTAACACTTGTGATTCTTCATATTCAGTTTCATATTTAACAGTGAACTTACCGTTTAATTCATCACCAATTTCAGGTCGTTTAGTTGCCATGCTTAATGCACCACCAACTGAGCTGTTACCGTAAAGTGACACTTGTGGGCCCTTTAATACCTCCACACGCTCCATATCGAAGAAACCTGAACGCTGTTGATTCATACGACCACGGTATACACCGTCTACATATGTACCTACAGACTGTTCAAATGACTGGTTATCACCTGATGAAACACCACGAAGTGATAAACGTGAATGGTTAGCTAGTTGTGGCTGTTCAAGACCTGGAACAAACTTAGTAAGGTCGTAAACACTGTGTACGCCCATGCCTTCCATATGTTCGCCTGTTACCGCGTTAACACTTGAAGGTACTGTTTGAACTGACTCTACTCTTTTACGAGCTGTTACTTGGATGACTTCTAAGCCAGATTTCTCTTTGGCTTTTTCAGCCTGCTCACCAGCAGCTTCTTCTGCGTACAAGCTGCCTGAAAATAAGAATGAAACCCCGATAGCCGCCGCTAAGCGACTTTTTACAAAAACATTGTTGGTTCTCATAACTTTCCCCGATTGTTAATTTCACTTAAATTTATTGTTATCTTTTATCAATAGTAGAGTCCTTTATGCGAAATTCAGGTCATATTCTGCTATTTAATTGTCTTAAATATAGCTAACGTTTTAAAATTTGATAGAAAAGTAACTAAGTTTTGTAGGCTCATATCCAAAACGACATTCAAGCTAGACCGTTATACATTTGGGGCTTTGATAAGTTTCTTTAGAATCGTTCAATGCTTTATCAAGTAGGTAAAAAGACGTCAAATTAAGCAAAAATAAATTTATAATAAACCAAGTTCTCGTGCTTTTGAGGTAGCTTGATTTCTTCTTTTAACCCCTAATTTTGAAAATAAATTGCTTAAATGCCACTTAACTGTACTTTCTGACAAGCTTAGTAACGCACTAATTTTGCTATTAGTATGGCCTTTATTAATGAGGTGCAATAACTCTTCTTCTCGCTTGGTAAGTGGTTCAATTAGCCTATTATTTACTTCTTCGTATTGCGCCGCGTTAGCTTCAATACCAAAAGCGGCTAATAAAGATGCTATATAAAGTGCTAGTTTAGAGTTATAGTCATCTAAGGTTTGGTATAACTCTTTTAATAGCTCGCTAATCACTTCGCCTTCATCAACAAACGTCCGAACAAACCCTTCATTTTGGCCTTGAGCTACTAATTTAGTTAGCAGCCTTAATGCTTGTCTATGTTCATTGCTCTGCTTTAACGCAACTACTTTTAAAACTTCTAATTTTAATATGCGATAATGGCGATTAGGTTGCGACTGCTCGATTGCATCAGCTATTTGCTTTAACGCTTTCTTGTATTGCTGGTTTGCTAACAAAAGTCGAATGCTGGTAATAGTATCAGCCTCATTGTCTGCAGCGATTGAGCACTGCGCTTTTTTAACCACTAAATTTTCGCTACTAATACGTTCAGCAATGTCGTTTGCTAATATGACCTCACCATTATTAAGGTGGATCCTCACCAGCTCCCACCGCGCAATAGCCGAAAGTCGAGGTAAATGATCGGAATAACCTATCTGTTCAAGTGTCTCAATTACTTTAATAGCATCATTAGTATTATTTTTTGCCAAATGAATTCGCGCCAAGCATAAATAACTTACTGCTAACCATTCTGGTAACGCAAACTGCCTAATTAACGAGAGGTTTCTTGTAAGAATAGTTTCGCAGTCATCTAACTTATTCGTTTCATATAGTAAACTTGTATACGCTGGAAGTACGCCATAAGCATTTGCTGACTCAATAAAGTCTTGCTGATAAAAATCTCTAAGCCCTTGCTCAGCTACTGCGAGTGCTCTTTTAAGTTTTCCTTGCAATAATAGAGCAAAAGCTTGAACGGCATGAGCATAAGTTACGGTAAAAAAAACATTATCTGATGATTTGTTTTTACCCATAAATTGCGTTAACGCCAACGCATTCATACCATCAATTCTTGCATCTTCAAATTTTGCTTGGCTTAAATGGATGTACGCTTGAATATTATAAAAACCAATTCTAACCAATGAATGGTTACTAGGTTGATTATCAGCCAACAATGCTTGTACTACGTTTAGCGTCTCATCATTATTGTCAGACATTATGCTAAACGATATTTTTAAAGACGTAAAAATACGCTGCTGCTCTTTAGTTAACTTATTAGCCTTTTGCCACTCACTAATTTGAGAAATATCCTTCTCAACCAATAATGTGCGTTTATAAAATAAATCAGCCCATGTTTTTGCTAAATACAAATTAATATGTTGATTTAATAACTCAGAAGAAATGCTATTTGTCCAATCAGCTAATGTATTAAACTGCGCTTTTCTTAACATAGGTAGAGCAAAGTCATCCATCATTTGAGCGGCAAGTTCATTGGCATTACCAGCTATAGCATGCTCTATTGCTAATCTTGGCCTGTTATTTTCTTTAAACCACTTTGCCGCTTTAACGTGCAATGGCTCTACCTGTTCTGCATAATCTCGTTTTAATAGTTTAATTAAAAAGCTTGCAAACAATTGGTGATAACTTAACCAAGATTGTTGTTGATTGGTTGACTCAATCAATATCGACTCTTCAAGATCTTCATTTAGCATTGTCGCTGCTCTTCCAGCGGAAAAAGTGTCAGCTAATAAATGCTGGCAAAGTGGCAAATTAAACTCTGACAGAATTGATGTCTTTACTAAAAACTCTTGTTGTTCAGCAGATTTGTGGTTAAAAATGTTTTCAATTAAATAATCATCAAACAGCTCACTGGTAACTTTTCCGTCTACCGTCAGTTGACTAAGTTGCTCTGGTTGTTTGATCAAAAAAGTAGACAGCTTTAATGCTGCAGGCCAGCCATCGGTTAATTCATATAATTTGCATATTTGTTCTTCATTTAGTTGAATATCACCAAAACGAGAAAAATATACTTTAGTTTGCTCAAAGCTAAATTTTAGCTCCGATGTTGAAACCTCTATTAAGTTATCTGCTATTTTCAATTTTGACAAAGCAAGCTTTGGCGCAGTGCGAGAAGCAATAATAATTTGCTGATGACTTTTTAAATGATTAAGGGCGTCACTTAAAATACTTAACGTTGACGGTTCTGTTATTACGTCAAAATTATCAAGAAAAAGATAAAAAGGCTGTTCATTATCAGCAATAGCCGACAACAATACATTTAAGTCGTCAGTATTATGTGGGTTTTCTTTTGTAGCTACTTTACTCGAGCCCGATACTGATGCATTACTAGCTTCACTAACCACTTGCAATAAACGTGATATATCATTGTCAGCTTTTTCTAAATTAATCCAAATTGTGCGGGCTTTTTTTGCTTGTAACCAAGCAAGGTATTGTAAAAGTAAGGTTGTTTTACCATAACCAGCAAGCCCTTGCACTATCGCTACATTACGTAACGGTTTTGCAGTTAAATGCTGAACTAATTCTGTCTGCTCTATTAAATGTTTGGTAATTACTTTAGGAGTAAATTTAGCTGCAGAAATTTGCACAAAGCGCCCTATTATTCATAATTAGTAATGTAGATGCGTCAAAGTAATACGCATATGCTAGCCCTACATTATTGATATTATTATACATTGTAGTTCTTTTTTTAATGAACAGAAACATAGTATAAAGTAATTTTCTAACGAGTATTTTATGTTTACTAGATATAGCCCGCACAGACCATTTTTTTGCTTGTTAAAACCAGCATGCCCTAATCAAAACATCTATAGTTAAAAACTAGGATAGTTTTAATCGGCTATTAATACGCTTTTTAGCTTGATAGAAATATTATAAATGTAGTTTAAATAAAATTCATAAAAACAAGCATATTCAAACTATTGAATAAACTTTTGCTCTATTAACGGACAATTATTTTGAAAATTATTACATCATTAAAAATACTTGCTAGCAGTGCTTTGTTACTCTGTTTAACGACTCCTGTACATGCAACAGAAGATCCTTCACGCCCTAATGTATTAGCGATATGGGGAGATGATATAGGCATGGATAACTTAAGCGCCTATACCATGGGACAAGCAGGTCACTGGACACCAAATATTGACCGTATTGCTAAAGAAGGCGCAATATTTACTGATTACTACGCAGAAAACTCTTGTACTGCTGGTCGCTCTGCATTTATTCATGGCCAACATCCAATGCGTACAGGCTTAACCAAAGTTGGCTTACCTGGTGCTAAAGAAGGCGCTCGTGAAGATGATGTTACATTAGCAGGTTTATTAAAGCCTCTAGGTTACATGACCGCCCAGTTTGGTAAAAATCATTTTGGCGATCAAGACAGTCATTTACCTACAAACCATGGTTTTGACGAATTTTATGGCAACCTGTATCACTTAAATGCCGAAGAAGAGCCTGAACATGAAGACTATAACCGATTCATGACTGCGGAAATGAAGAAGCGTTTTAGCCCTCGCGGCGTTATTCATTCATTTGCTGATGGACGTATTGAAGACTCAGGTCCATTAACCAAAAAGCGTATGGAAACAGCCGACGAAGAGTTTTTAGCAGCCACCATAAAGTTTATGGAAAAAGCGCACAAAGCTAAAAAGCCATTTTTTGCATGGTTTAATGCAACTCGAATGCATATTTGGACACATTTAAAAGATGATGTTAAAGGTATCTCTAAACGTGGCGGCCTATATGGCGACGGCTTGGTAGAGCATGATCGTCACGTAGGACAATTACTCGATAAGCTCGATGAGCTAGGCATCAGTGGCAATACAATCGTTATTTACACAACGGATAATGGCGCAGAAAAGTTTTCTTGGCCTGATGGGGGCACAGTGCGCTTCCGTGGCGAAAAAAATACCACTTGGGAAGGTGGCTTTAGAGCACCTGCCATGGTTCGTTGGCCAAATAAAATAAAATCAGGTCAGATAGTTAACGAACTAACCGCTCATAATGACTGGTTACCAACGGTTATGGCTGCGGTAGGTAATACAAATATTAAAGAACAGTTAAAGAAAGGGGCAATATTTAACGGTCGTCAATATAAAATTCATTTAGACGGTTACAACATATTGCCACAACTAATTGAAGGTAAAAATACTACTGCTGACGATAATACAAACTGGCCTCGTAAAAACTTTATTTATGCAACCGATGGCGGCAAAGTTGCTGCAATTAGAATGGGCGACTGGAAATTATTATTCTTAGAGCAAAAATGTAAGGGTTGGGAAGTATGGGCTTGTCCTTTAGTGGCACGCCGTCTACCTTTAATTTTAAATTTACGCCAAGATCCATATGAAGAAGCACCAATAAATGCGGGAGGCTATGATAGATGGTCGGTAGATCACTTATTTACTGTTGCTCCTGCGGCAACAGAAGTAATAAAATTCTTACAAACATTTAAAGAATTCCCGCCATCACAAGCACCAGCCGACTTTACCTTTTCAACGGTTGTTGAAAAAATGAAAATTTGGGAAAACGTGACATATAAATAAAAATCACAAAAAAAAAAGCAAGAGTTAATACAGCTCTTGCTTTTTCGTTCTACACTAAAATAAAAGCTTAGTTATGTAATTCATTAAAAACCATGTATTTATACACACTTTTGGCATTACAAATAAACTAATAACACCATTACCAATAAAGAATAAATATGGCCGAAAACATATTAGCTCAAATTAAAGCGCTTCAGTCAGAAGTAAACCAGTCAATTTTAGGGCAAGAAAAGCTCGTTAATGCCTTAATAATTGCATTGCTGACCAACGGCAACGTACTGCTTGAAGGATTACCTGGTACCGCTAAAACCCGCTCTATTCGCACCTTGGCTAAAGTGCTTGAAGCTAAGTTGGGGCGTATTCAATTTACGCCCGACTTGTTACCATCAGACGTTACAGGCACAGAAATGTTCCAAGATATCGATGGTAAAACTGATCTCTCCTTTAAAGAAGGGCCTATATTCAATCAATTAGTTCTAGCCGACGAAATCAATAGAGCTCCTGCAAAAGTACAAGCGGCATTGCTTGAAGCAATGGAAGAAAGACAAGTTACTGTGATGGGGAAAAGCTATCAATTACCTGATCTATTTATGGTATTGGCCACACAGAATCCAATAGAGCAAGAAGGTACCTACCCTCTTCCTGAAGCACAAATCGATCGTTTCGCGCTAAAAATTCAAATCGACTACCCTGATGATGAACAAGAATTATCAATAATTCGTTTAGTGCGCTCAGAAGAAGGTAACAAACAACAAGCGCCTATCAAAATACAACAAAGTGTTGTTTTTGATGCTCGTCAACAAGTATTAAACATACACATGAGTGAAGCGGTAGAAAAGTACATTGTCGCAATAGTGATGGCGACTCGTAAACCAGAACGCTACCCAAATAGCAATTTAAAAAACTGGATAGCAGTTGGCGCTAGTCCTCGCGCTAGTATCATTTTAGACAGGTGTTCACGAGCACAAGCATTCTTAAATGAAAAAGACTATGTAGATCCCGATGATGTTAGACAAGTAGTTTGTGACGTCCTCAGACATCGAATAAACCTAAGTTATGAAGCGCAAGCTGACGGAATAACTTCTGACGATGTTATTAACGAAATAATTAAGCAAGTCGCTGTCGTATAAACCAAGCCAATGAAAACAGTTAAAGCAATTGATGAACGCATACAAATAACGCTAAAACAACTTATGCGTTTAAAACACGACGCTCATGGCTTTAGCTTTTTATCTAATCAACCATTAAAAAGTAAATTAATGGGTCGTAAACGCTCTACCATTAGGGGAAGAGGTTTGGACTTCTCCGAGTTAAGAGATTATCGCCCAGGAGACGATATAAGAAATGTTGACTGGCGTGTCACTAATCGTATGGGCAAGCCCTATGTGCGCCTTTATTGTGAAGAAAAAGACCGACCTGTCATGATCATTGTCGATCAACGTTCAAATATGCACTTTGGCAGCCAATGGAAAATGAAGTCAGTTTTAGCAGCTGAACTTAGTGCGTTAATTGCATGGAAGGCATTAGATGAAGGTGATCGTGTTGGCTTTATTATATTGTCAGATCAACGTTACATTGAATGTGAACCAACTAGAAGTCATACAAAGTTTCAACAGTATTTAGCATTAATAGTTAAGTTTAATCAAATAATAAACAGTAACAGTGCCCAAACCAACAAGCCCATTTCAATGGCTGGCTTACTCAAAAAAGCTGAAAAGTTTATTACTCACGATTACTTGCTAATAGTTATTTCAGATTTTATTGACCCGCAGGCATCAATAATACCGAGCCTTGCAAAACTAACTCAGCACAACGACATTATCGCCTGTTACGTTTATGACCAACTAGAGCATGATATTCGCCCGCTAGAAAACCTAGTGTTAGGAGATGGCGAATACCAATTACAACTGTCAGCTAATAAAAAAGGTCTAACAGAAAAGTTTAATCACTATACCGAACAGAAGTTGTCTAACATGCAAACAACGTTTGCTAAACACAATATTCCATTATTGTCTTTTTCAACAGAATTTAACGTTGCTGGACAAGTTCGTAAACACCTAGGGGCAGCTTAATGTTAGATGCCTCATCAACAATCAATCAAAGTTTTGGCAATTTAGCATTGACCAACTTTAATGAGGCTCCAATGCCAGAAACCTTACCAATTTTACCTTTTGCCCCAGGGTGGAGCTACCTTGCAATAATATTTATTACTTGGTTAATAATCTTTATTATTCAAAAATTAATTTATCAAATTAATAACCACTATCGAAAAAGTGCACTATTGGCTTTAGCTGAACTAGCAAACTCTTCGTTAACCGAACAAGCGCGACTATATCAACTAGCAGAGCTAATAAAAGGAACTGCTCTTTATATTTTCCCTCGTGAAATTATTGCGCGACAAACAGGAAAAGATTGGTTTAATTTTTTAAATACTCATAATAAAAAACAAGTATTTGATAGTAATGCCCACCAACTATTAGGTGATAACCTATACCAAGTACCAAAAGAAGCGTGCACAGAGAAACAGTGGCACTCATTAATAGAACAAACCAAACTTTGGATCCAGCAGCATCCTTACGAAGGAGTGAATCCCGTCATAAAACCTTTTAGCTTATTAAACTTAGTTAAGAGCAAGTAACCTAATGCTTGAATTTGTATTCCCTTGGCTATTTCTTCTTCTACCGTTACCTCTGTTGCTACGCTTTCTTCCAGAATACCTACAACAAAATCAAATGGTTAAAGTACCATTTTTCAATAAGCTCATCGAAATATCAGGTGATAAAGCCAAGCTAGGGGCAAAAACACAACAGCCAAGCCGGTTACAAAAGTCTGTTTTGATCATTTCTTGGTTGCTTTTTGTATTAGCTGCTGCAAAACCTCAATGGTTGCAAGATCCAATAGTACAAACAAAATCAGCAAGAGATCTAATGGTTGCTGTTGATGCTTCAGGGTCAATGGCAACAACTGACTTTAAAGTGGCAAGTGATAATACAGTTGACCGACTAACCATGGTTAAGTCAGTGCTAAAATCTCTTGCTATGGAGCGTAAAAACGATCGTTTAGGTTTAATTGTATTTGGCTCTGCAGCCTACCTTCAAATGCCTTTTAGTGAAGACCATGCAACTTGGTTAACTTTACTCAATGAAACTGAAATTGCAATGGCGGGCCAAAGTACGGTAATTGGTGACGCCATAGGTATTGCAATTAAGCACTTTGAAGAAAGTGAAACAAAAAACCGAGTACTTATTTTACTGACCGATGGTAATGATGCAGGCAGCAAAGTACCACCAATAGACGCTGCAAAAATAGCTGCTAGCTACGGCGTTAAAATATATACAATTGCGCTTGGCGACCCAGCAACGATTGGCGAGCGAAAACTCGATAGTAAAACCTTAAAGCGCATCGCTGAGCTAACTGGTGGAAATTTTTATCATGCGATGGACACCAGCCAACTTAGTCAAGCTTACCTAAATATTGCCCAACTTGAACCGCAAACATATGACTCTATATCATTTCGCCCTAAACAAAGTATGCATCATATCCCTTTGATTACCTTAGTTATTATGAATTTATGTATGGTAGTGTATATACGTTCAGGAATAAAAGTTAAGGTGCCCTATGATCAGTGACCTGGCTTACTCGCAACTACTACAAAACTTTCACTTTTTAAGGCCATGGTGGGCATTGTTGATCCCGATACTCTGGTTATTGTTATCGAACAAAAACTCGAAGAAAAATGAAGACCAGCAAGCTAAAAAGGTTTTTGCTCAGCACATTTATCAAGAACTAACAGCAGAAGCTGGAAGTATCAGAAAAATATCTCCCTCAATTGTTGCATGGGTTGTAATGCTGCTAATTACCGTGATTTTAATGGGCCCAAGTTGGCAACGCCAGCCTTCTCCTTTTCTACAAGACAGCTCTGCTCTATTCATATTGCTTGATACCAGTAACTCCATGAATAGTGTTGACATTCAGCCTTCTAGACTTGAGCGAGCTAAACAAAAAGTATCAGATCTTCTCGCTGAACGCCCTGAAGGTTATACCAGCTTAATTGTCTATTCAGGCAGTGCTCACTCAATATTACCGTTAACAAACGATCACAATATATTAAGAAACTACTTGTCAGCTGTTACAACCAAAATAATGCCTCAGCAAGGAAAGTCTGTAGCTAATGCGTTAACTTTAATAAAACAAGCAACCATCAGCGACGATACACCCGTTACCGTTTTACTTATAACCGATGACATCACCGAACAAAGCCAACAGGCATTAACACGCTTTTCTGAACAACACCGCTATCAAATGTTAATTTACGGCATCGGCTCTACGAATGAAGAGCTTAGCGCAAAAGGTTTAACGCTTCCTTCATTAAACAATCAAAAGCTTAGTCGCATTTCAGATGAAATAGACGGTTTTTATCTGTCGGCAACAATTAATAAACAAGACATTCACCAACTAGTCAGTAGAATCAAAAGCTTTTATAACCCAATAAATGACAAACATATCCCTTGGGTTGATAGCGGTTATTGGCTTGTTTTTCCCGCAATGTTACTTTATTTACTGTGGTTTAGACGAGGCTGGACGATTCGCTGGTCAAGTTTTATTGTTGTACTTTGCTTATCACTACCAAGTACTCAAGGCCAAGCTGCTGAAAACAGCTTTGCTAATTTTTGGTTAACTCCTAACCAACAAGGACAACTATATTTTTATTTGAAAGATTATAAAACCGCTGCTGAGCGATTCGAAAATACGATGTGGAAGGCCACCTCTTATTACCTAAACGAAGACTTTGACCTCGCAATAGAATACTTTTCAAGAATAGATAGCAATGATGCCAAATTACGTTTAGCAAACGCCTACGCTCATGCAGAAAAATACTATGCTGCTGAGTCTATTTATCAATCGTTACTTGCCGTTTTCCCTAATAACCAAGCAATCATTGAAAACTTAGCGGCTGTGCAAAAAATAATTAAAGCTCGAGAGTCGTTATCTGAACATCAAAAACAAGAGCAAAATGAACGTTCAGATGATGAAACAAGTGATCAATTTAAACAGGCAAAAGGTAAACAAATAAAAACGAATCAACGTAAGCAAGAAGTTCAGCAATACAGTGCAGAACAAATACTAAAGAATGAGCAACTTGCCAAAATGTGGATGGAAAATCTACAAAAAAATCCGAGTAAATTTTTAGCAAACAAACTGCAAATACAAGTGAATAAGCAAAAACTATTAGGGAGTAGCAATGAGTAAAGCTAAATTACTTGCTCTTTTTTTGCTACTGCTACCTTATTCATTAGCACATGCAGCAACAACTATTGACGATTTAATCAGACAAAATGAGCTACAAGTATCTATTGAAGTTGTAAACGATAGACCTGTGATAGTTGGTCAAGAAGTAACGATAAAACTGCGAATTGCAACATCCACTTGGTTTAAAGGGTCGGTAACATTCACTTTGCCAGAAATTGATAACGCCATTGTTATCCAGCGCAGTAATTTTGGCCTAAATAGTAGCGAACACCTCAATGGTAAACGGTGGACGGTGCATGAAAAAGAGTTTTCGATATTTCCGCAACAAGCAACTAACTATATGGTTCCTGAATTTGAAGTTAGCATGAAAATTCATGTTATTGGTCAAGGTGATATTGAAGGAATCATACTAACTAACCCTATAGTCTTCAGCGCCTTAGTACCAAAGCAATTGCAAAATAGTCTTGATGAAAACAGCCAATGGTGGGCAGCTAATCACTTGGCTATTAAACAAGCTTGGGATAAAGATTTAACACAGTTATTGCCTGGTGATGCTGTCACTCGCACTATCACCATTGAAGCAGACGGCTTACTTGCCATGATGCTACCTGAAATAAACCACAATACCATTCATGGTTTACCTCATTACTTATCGACACCAGAGCTTATCGACAACAACAACCGAGGCAACAAGCTTGCAACGCGCATTCAAAAGTTCACTTATATCGTTGAGCAGCAAGGAAAAGTGGTTATTCCAAAAATCAAACTTGCTTGGTGGGACAATAACGCTCAAACCCTTAAACATGCACAACTTGATTCACAACCAATAGCCCGATTTCAGATAATAAGTGCGACATTCATGGAAAGGTGTAGAAGAGGAGGCCAACTGCTAAAAGTGGTACGCTCTTCTCGTCAAAGAAACAAGCAGTACTACCATGAATTATCAGCAGTTGACCGAGGGCAGAAGATATCAGATTTCGGCTCTTTTGGAACGGGGAATTTCGGTTTCTGAAATAGCTAAAACTGTTCAGTGCCATCGCTCTACGGTATACCGGGAGCTTAAACGCGGCCGCAAGGGCAGACATTATTGTCCTAACGAAGCCCAGATGTTATCAATCAAAAAACGCACATCAGCGCGTAAATACCGTATACCACAGGAGCGTGTTGATTTTATCCGCTTGCTTTTAGAAGCGGATTGGAGCCCAGAGCAAATTTCCAGTGTATTAACGAAAGTCGGTGCCGCTGTCAGCCATGAGTGGATCTACCGATTTGTTGCACAGGATAAACGCTTGGGTGGCAAGCTATATCGCCATTTGAGACAAGGACACAAGCGGTATCGTCGCGGTAAAAAAGAAAAAGCGCCCGCTATCAAGAATGCCGTTTCTATCGATGTTCGGCCAAGCATCGTTGACAGTAAGGAGCGATTTGGTGATTGGGAAATCGACACTGTCTTAGGCAAACACGGCACTGGGGCTATGGTGACTATTTTGGAGCGTAAAACACGATTTTACGTGGTAAAAAAAGTGCCATCTAAGTCAGCAGATGATGTCACCAAAGCAACCATAGAGCTACTCATGCCTTATAAGGAGCATGTGCATACCATCACGGCAGATAACGGGAGAGAGTTTGCAGGTCATGAAACCATCGCAAAGGAGTTGGAAGCTGATGTGTATTTTGCCCACCCTTATAGCTCTTGGGAGCGTGGAGCCAATGAGAATGCTAACGGCCTTTTAAGGCAATATGTGAAAAAAGGAACCGATCTAACAACAGTAACGGATAGCGATATTGAATTCGCTCTATCGCGAATAAATTATCGACCAAGAAAGTGTTTAGGCTTCAAGCAGCCAGCGATTGTATTTAAAGAAATGGCATTGGCTGCTTGATATTGACGAGTGTCGCACTTCGCAGTTGAATTCGGGAGCCATCGGCTCACTTACTGTTGGGCAACAGTTTCAGTTGTATATAACTAAAAACCTAACCATATTTTTTTACCTATTATGTGCTCTATGCTTACTTATTGGTTATTTAGTTTTTATTAGAAAAAGAACTAATAATTCAAATCAAGATAAACACCGAACAAAAAAGATCAAAGCTCAGCTAAAACAAGCGATAAAAAGCAATGACCACAAAAGCTTTATAAAATGGGCTTATATTTACTTAGACACTGTTACTAAGTCTAACAACATAAATCTATTAACTAAGGAACTCAGCAGAGAAGAAAATTCGGCAACTAGTTCATTATTTGAAAGCGTTTTTTCGCCAGTATCTTCAGATAAACAAACTGATCGGCTCTCAAAAAGCTATCTCAAGGCGTTAAATAAAAATAGTAAAGTAATAACAAAACCTAAAACACCAAACATTAACCCTAAGGGTTGATCTATCTACTGAAGTAATAAAGATCATGAACATAACAACGCAATACATCGATTTAAATAGCGGCAAAGTTTTCGTAAAAATATGGACACCAGAATCTATAGAAAATAAAGCGCCTATTGTGCTATTACACGATTCACTTGGTTCAGTAAATCAATGGAAAGACTTCCCTCTTCAACTAGCAACTAAATTATCTAGACAGGTTATTGCCTACGACAGACTTGGTTTTGGGAGTTCAGACGCTAGAGAGCAATTACCATCTCTTAACTTTATAGAAGAAGAAGGCTTAGTTTACTTTCCTCAAATCAAGGCTAAATTAGGTTTAACAGAATATTTAGTACTTGGTCATAGTGTTGGTGGTGCAATGGCTATTAACATTGCCGCACAAGATAAGGAATGTTTATCAATTATAACCATTGCCGCACAAGCATTTGTTGAAGATCTTACAATTAGCGGTATTGAGCAGGCAAAATCTGTCTTTCAACAACCTCAGCATTTCGAGAAACTAGTTAAGTGGCATGGTGATAAAACGCGATGGGTAATAGATGCATGGACAGAAGTTTGGCTAAACCCTGAGTTTCGCACTTGGCAACTAACAGTAGCAAGCAAAATTACTTGTCCAGTACTAGCATTACATGGTGAAAAAGATGAATATGGCTCTGTCGCTTTTCCAAGCTATATAGTTGAACAATCCACAGGTCAAGCTCAACTGAATATTATTCAAAGCTGTGGTCATATGCCCCATAAGACCCACACGAAACAAGTACTATTAGCAATAGATGATTTTATTAATGATCTTTCTTAACTCAAGAAGACGAAGACATTAAAACGAACTCAATATAAAAGCCCTATAGCTCATTAAAGTAACTATAGGGCTTTCTCAATCAGCTGGTTCAAGCAAACTCACGGTTTTAAGCGTTATCTTCTAAAATCATATCTGCTGCTTTTTCACCGATCATAATAGTAGGTGCGTTGGTATTACCTGAGGTTACCGTCGGCATAACAGACGCATCAACAACACGAATACCTTCTAAACCGTGTACACGTAATCGCTCATCAACAACAGCCATATCATCATTACCCATTTTGCATGAGCCAACAGGGTGATAGGCGTGAGAAGCTTCTCTTCTTAGGTATTCTTCAATTTCTTGATCTGTATTGAGCGGTACATCAGGCTTTAATAAACAATCACGATGCTCGTTAAAGCCGTCACTATTAAGTATATCAAGCAAACGCTTCACCCCTTCTCTTAAGTCTTTCATATCATCAGGATGTGATAACAAATTTAACTTAATGTTAGGAGGAGTCATCGGGTTACTGTCTTTTAATGTTAACTCGCCACGACTTTTAGGATTTGATGTATTAATAATTACACTATACCCCCATTTGGTCATGATTTTATAATCACGACAATGATCACGGTAAGCTAACGGCACAACGTGTAATTGCGCATCTGGACGTTCTTTTTCTGGTGAAGTTTTAATAAAGCCACCTGCCGCAGTTGGTGGACTAGCTAACCACCCTTTACCTGCTAACGCATATTTAAACAGAGCGATGGTTGATTTAATTGTTCCCACGAGATTAAGTGCTATACCTGACTTCTTCTTACTTTTCACCACTAAAATAACGTCAGGATGATCATGTAAATTTTTGCCAACACCTGGTAAGTCATGAATAACTTCGATGCCTTTTTCTTCCAGTTCTGCTTTAGGACCTATGCCTGATAGCATCAACATTTGCGGAGAATTAAAAGTACCGCCACAAACTAATACTTCTTTTGCAGCTTTTACGGTAACCAATTTACCGTCTTGCATATATTCAACACCGACCGCTCGTTTGCCTTCAAATAATATACGTTGAACCTGAGCACCTGTTTCAACGGTTAAGTTACTGCGCTCCATTGCAGGATCTATATAACAAGCTTTAACGCCAGCGCGTTTGCCATCTTTCACCGTAAATTGATAATAGCCAATACCTTCTTGATAATCGCCATTAAAGTCTTCATTCATTTTATAGCCTTTTTCAAGGCCTGACTTTATAAAGCCATTATAAACATCAAAACTTTCATCACCATTACTAACTTCTAGCGGACCACCAACACCGTGGTACTTATTTTCACCACGTTCATTGTTTTCTGCTTTTTTAAAGTAAGGTAGTACATCATCATAAGCCCAGCCTTTGTTGCCCAGGCTTTCCCAATGATCGTAATCTTCCTTACAACCACGAATGTACACCATGCCGTTAATACCACTAGAGCCACCTAGCATTTTGCCGCGTGGTTGGTATTGTGTGCGATTATTCATCGACTTATCCGCCAATGTATTATAACGCCAGTTGATGGTATTTATTTTAAAGTCTTGAATAAGTGCAGCAAAAGCACCTGGCGTTGAAACCAACTTATTGTTACCAGCACCACCAGCTTCTAACAAACATACTTTATTGTTCGGATCGGTTGATAAGCGATGTGCTAACACGCCCCCAGCTGAACCGCCACCAATAACAATATAATCAAACATCTTTAATTCCTGTTGTAATAGTGTTGATGATTTACTGACGAAGTAACCATTTTAAAATAGGACGCAAAAAGCCTTTATCGTACGGCGGCGCAGTGAATTTTCCAGGATAAAATTTGCCACGTTTCAGCACTGTTTTCGCCTTGCTCATCGCTTTAAAACCTTCATGACCGTGATAGTGACCAATACCAGAATCACCAACACCGCCAAAAGGTACATCGTCACAAAGTGCATGTGAGACAACTTCATTAATACTCACACCACCCGAATGTGTATGATTTAAAATGTAGTCTTGTGTAGTTTTATCAAAGCTCATGATATAAAGACCAAGCGGACGACCACCTTGATTAATATAACTAACAGCTTCTTCTACTGATTTATAGCCTTTAATTGGTAAAATTGGACCAAAAATTTCTTCCTGCATCACAATCATATCTTCAGTAGCATTCAACACTAAATGCGTCGGCATCATACGAGTTTTTGGATCTGGTTCCTGACCGTTAGCAGATATTACTGTTGCTCCTTTGGCTTTGGCATCAGATAGTATTTCTTGTAAACGTTGAAAATGACGTTCAGAGTGAACACTTGAATGATCTGTTGTAGAGCTAAACGCAGGAAACATCTCTTTGAAACGCTTACAGTATGCATCTACTACAGCTTGCTCTTTACCTTCAGGACATAATATATAATCTGGTGATAAACAAATTTGACCTGAATTAGCACATTTACCATAGATAAATCGACTTACAGCATCGTCAATGTCCATATCTGGACAAACAATCACTGGACACTTACCACCTAACTCTAAAGTTACCGGTACTAAGTTTGCAGAAGCTGCGCGCATAACATGGCGACCTACTGCTGTTGAGCCAGTAAACATTAAATGGTTAAACGGTAATGCAGAAAAGCGAGCAGATGCCTCTGCTTCTCCATCAAAAATTGACACTAGTGAATCATCAAACGCTTCGGCAATAATTTTCTTAGCGACTTTGTTAGTTTCAGGGTTGAACTCAGACATTTTTATCATGGCAGAGTTGCCGGCAGCAAGCGCGGTAACCAAGGGACCAAAAGTAACAATTATAGGGCCATTCCACGCACCAATAATGCCAACTACACCAACTGGTTGATACATTAATTCAACCTTTGCAGGTCGCACTAATAAGTCCGTATGGCGAGTTTCAGTTTTCATCCACTTTTTAAGGCGCTTAACGCAGTAATCAATGTTATTAATGTTAGGTAAAACATCTAACAACAAAGTTTCTTCAGGGCTTCGGCGACCAAAGTCTTTATTTAGTGACTCAATCAACTCATCTTGGTGGGCTAATAAAGACTTCCTTAAACGCTTTAATCGTGCAATACGCTCATCTGCTGAAGGCATAGGATTTGCTAAATAAGCTTGCTGCTGTTTTTTCAGCTGCAATGCAAATTCACAAGCTTGATCTTCAACTACCACTTGCTCTTGGGCTGACATAATATCTCTCCCCTAAACCTTAGCCAACGGCTCTGTCTGAGTTTTCCCAATACTTTTTACGTACATCTTTCCTTAACACCTTACCAACGACAGTAAGTGGTAATTGGTCAACAATTACTATTGATTTTGGTGACTTATAACTACCTAATGACTCTTTAACAAAAGCAATTAGCTCTTGCTCTGACACCTGTTCACCTTCTCTTAGCATAACCTCGGCATGAACAGCCTCACCCCATTCTTCATGAGGAATGCCAACAACTGCTGACATAAAAATTGCGTTATGAGCATTAATTGCCGCTTCAACTTCAGTGGCATAAATATTGAAGCCACCAGAAATGATCATATCTTTTTTACGATCTACTAAGTAAATATAGCCATTTTCATCTTTATAGCCCATATCACCTGATTTCCAATAGCCGTCATAAAACTCTTCTGCTGTTTTTTCAGGGTTGTCTAAGTAGCCTAAACAAACACCACGAGAGCGTAGCCAAAACTCACCTATTTCTCCTCTTTTTACGGGCTCGCCATCATCGTCCATAATTTCAACTTCAACACCAGCAGTTACACGACCTGCTGAAGACAAGTGCTTATCGTCACCATTTTCACATAAATGATCAGATTTACTTAATGAAAGCGCGATAGCAAAATGCTCAGTTGAGCCATAAGCCTGAATAAAAATATTACCGAATTTTTTCTGTAACAGTTTTAGTTTTGCAGGGCTCATCGGCGCAGCGCCATAATACATATTTTGCATGGTTGAAAAGTCAACATCTTGCACTTCTGGGATCACAAGCATACGATAAAGTATAGTTGGTACAAGAAAAGCGTGAGTTGATTTTTCTGTCTCAATGGTTTGACAATATTTCACCAAATCAGGTTCATTTAAAGTAATGTTACAACCACCACTAAAGAATGTAGGCACTAAGAACATACCACTACCATGACTAATTGGCGCAATATGTTGCATTCTAGTATTGGTATCAAAGCAAGCTTCATCTAACGCATACAAAGTATCGCGTAAACCTAGCCAATTATCAGCACAATACACCGCTGGCTTACCTTTACCTGTCGTACCACCTGTAAAACGAATGATAGATTGATGCTCTCTATCATCAATCTCCATATTTGGATTTTCATCAGATACCTGCGCTAACAGATCCCATAAATAAAACAGGTTGTCATTACCTTCAAACTCAGAAGGAATTGGATCCATACAAACCACTTTAATGCCATGCCCAATTAGCATTTCTAAGTGCGTTGCTAAGTGCATATTCTCTATAAATACAACTTTAGGTTTAGAATATTCTATTTGCCATTCATGCTCAGCAATAGCATCGCGTGAGTTAGTAAAAGCCCCAGTAAAATGTGATTTAAAAATAGTAGGGAAATGAAATAACGCCATGTTGTCGTTATCTAAAATATTAACAAAGCGATCATTTCTTTCCATGCCAAACGTCGTCGAAAGCATGTTCACTATTTTATTAGTTACTAAATGAAATTCTCGATAAGTAAAACGGCGGTCACGTTCTACGTTAACTATTGCTTCCAAGTCTCCCCATTTATCAACAATACTTTGGAATTGGCTGCTAAAATTAACTTTCATCTCTAACTCTCTTAATAATTATAATGTTCTAATTTCATGACTATAAGTAAACTGTCTTTGAGCTCAATTATCAGGTCAAAATTGGCAAACATGCAGTTAAGTATTTACTCTAAAGTAGGCATCTTTTAATACAAAAGAACAAATACAAGAAGATGTAGAATTTTAAAAGGAATAAAAAGAGGCTAAAAGCGAGGACATTCCAAGTCAATTAGCCTACAGAGGAGAAATGCACTTACCAGTGCGAGGTTAAGTATTCGTATTTACTTGTTCAGCGAATTTAAAATTTCTGCTGTATGTTGCCCAACGTTAGGAATTTCACCAATACAAGGCTGGCTAACACTAAACTTAGGCGCAGGTGTTGGCTGTAAATATTGACCTTCACCTGTATAACAGCCACGCGCCTTAATATGCTCATGCTCAGCTGCTTCTGGAATAGATAAAACAGGTGCATAACAAGCATCAGTTCCTTCTAAAATATCGTTGCATTGTGCTTGAGTTTTACTTGCAAAAAATGCCGCCATTTTTGCTCTTGCTTGAGGCCACAACTTTTTATTGTTCTGCTGAGCAAAGTCATCATCATCAGCAAAGCCACACAATGTAACTAATTCTTTATAAAAATTAGGCTCTAACGCTTGAACTGAAACATATTTCCCGTCAGCACATTGATAAGTATTGCACCAATGAGATCCTGCGCCGAAAAAGTCTTGCCCTTTTTCTTCACGTAGCAACCCCTGCGCCCTAATACTGGTTAACAACCCCATGCTATAAATGGTGCCGTCACAAATAGCTGCATCAATCACCTGCCCTTGGCCAGTGTTTTGTGCATATAAAAGCGCTGAAGTTATACCAATGACCAATGGTAAGGTGCCACCACCAATATCGCCCACTAAGGTTGGTGTTGGATATGGTGCATCGTCAGGTAAACCGCCATAATGCAAGGCTCCAGTAATTGATACATAGTTGATGTCATGGCCAGCATTTTTTGCTAAAGGTCCTGTTTGCCCCCAACCAGTCATACGACCATATACGAGTTTTGGGTTGCGCTGATGACAAACCTCCGGTCCAAGCCCCAACTTTTCAGTAATGCCTGGGCGAAACCCTTCAATTAACACGTCTGATTGCTCAACAAGCTTCAATACTGTTTCAACATCATCAGGATTTTTTAAGTCTAGTGCAATCGACTTTTTACCACGCTTAAAAAATGAAGCATCTTTATTGCTATCTAAATCAATACCAGCGTTAGGGTTAGCCGTTTTACGTTCAATTAAAATAACCTCAGCCCCAAAGTCAGCTAGTATCATACCAGCTGCCGGACATGGCCCTAAGCCAGCCAACTCAACAACTTTTATACCGTTTAGTGGTCCCATTTCATTTTCTCCACGTTATAATACCAATTAAATTAAATATTTGATCATTCAGCGAGAGTTAAAAGGCTTAGAGGCAAGGCATTGGTTGCAGGTAATGGTTATTCCCTTATCAAAATCAATAACGCAAGCATATAAGCCTTTTAAACTCGCCCTTCGGGAGCTTGTCAGGAGAGTAATAACTTTACAAATTGCTTTAGTGGAGAATGCTACACCTGCATCAATTTGCTTTGTTCTAACTCCCCTGACACAGCTCTGAACTGACTAAATATTTAATGCAATTGGTATAAAAGCACCTTAAAGGTGCTTTAATAACTTATTAAGAACTTACTTAGCTTGCATCACTGTAGCGCCATCTAATCGGACAATACGACCATTCATATAGCCATTTTCAAATAAGAAAGAACAAGTATGTGCAAACTCTTCCATTTCACCCATACGTTTAGGCGCTTCACACATTTCTACAAGTGAATTAACCACTTTTTCACCTAGCGACTTAACCATAGGCGTACCAAATAAACCTGGTGCAATTGAATTTACACGAATACCGTAACGGGCTAATTCTCGTGCAGCTGGAATATTCATACCATTAACTCCGGCTTTTGAACCTGAATATGCACTTTGACCAATTTGCCCTTCAAAAGCTGCCCCCGATGAAATGTTTATAATCACTCCTCGTTCACCTTTTTCGTCTGGCTCATTCTTTGCCATTTGTTCAGCACATTTAGCCATCACATTAAATACACCACATAAATTAACGTTAATTACCGTAGCGTATTTTTTTAGGCTTGAAGCAATACCTTCTTTATCTAAAATTTTACACGGTAGTGGAATACCAGCCGCATTAACGTCACCGTGAATTGCACCGAACTTATCCATTACAGCAGCAATCGCAGCATCTATACTTTCTTCACTTGTTACATCAGTTTGGCAAAAGATAGCCTTATCTTCCCCAAGCTCAGCCACGGTCGCATTGCCTGCGTCTTCATTTAGGTCAAACAAGGCAACTTTAGCGCCCTTTTCTGCTACTAAATATTCTGCTGTCGCTTTACCTAAGCCAGAAGCGCCACCTGTTATAACAACAACTTTATCTTGCAAATTCATGAACTTTCTCTCAAATTTTTATACACATGCTGGTTAACTTGCAGTAACCAACGATAGAATTATTTAAATGCTTGAATACCTGTTAACAAGCGAGCAATTAACAACTGCTGAATTTCTGTAGTCCCATCAGGAATTGGTCCAACAATCGCTTCACGAGCTAAACGTTCAACAATAAATTCTTTAGTAACACCATTACCACCGTGTATTTGCACAGCATCACGACAAGCAGTAACCGCTATTTCAGTACCGTACCATTTCGCCATTGAGCACTCTTTGTCACAACGAATACCATTATCAATCATGTCAGCAGCACGTAAAGTTAATAGTCGAGCCGCATCAATTTCAGTTGCCATTTTAGCAATTTTAAGTGCAATTAGCTGGTGACCCGCAATCTGTTTGCCATGCTGTGTACGCTCTTGACTATATTTAACAGATTCTTCCAGCGCACGACGAGCAATTGAATAACCCCAAGCCGCCATATGACAACGAGCACGTTCAAACGTTACCAATGTATTTTTTAATCCATCACCTTCTTTGCCAACCGTATTCGCTACAGGCACACGAACATCAGCAAGGAAAATTTGAGAAGTTGACTGGCTGTTTAACGCCATTTTTTCAATTCCCTTAACTTCTAAACCTGGTGTGTCGGCAGGAATAGCAATATGCGTTAATTCACCTTCGCCTGTTTTACAGGTACAAACGAATATATCCATATGTTCGCCATTTGAAATCCAAGTTTTTTCGCCATTAATAACCCACTCATCGCCATCTTTTACCGCACGAGTTTTAACAGCAGCTACATCTGAACCCACATCTGGTTCAGAAATACCAATAGAAATAAACTTCTCACCCGAAATTAAACCTGGTACATACTCATCAATGATATGTTGAGGAGCATTATTAATTAACAAATCAATACCTGCTACGTTAATTAACCCAGTAAGCGCGAGATCTAATGAACCTACCGCAACTTCTTCCCAAATTAAAAGATGCGTTTTCCAGTCCATTCCATAGCCACCACTTTCTTCTGGGTGTGGAGCACTGATATAGCCAAATTCAGATAATTTACTGCTCCACTTTACCAATTGTTCTTTGCTAAAGTGGCTTTCACCGTGAGCTCTAATTTCTGGTTCAATCTCGTTTTGTACGAATTTACGAACCGACTCAACGGCCATTTCTTGTTCTTCAGTCATTTGGAAGTTCATTATTTATTCCTCATTACATTAATCTTTTACAAGGTCGATACTAGCCACTTAATAAAATTAAGCTTTTGCTAAAATGTTAATTGACACAGCGCCTTCTTCAATACCTACTAACCCACCGCTGTTTTCATGTACCGCATGTTTAGCACCAACAACCTGACGAGCACCGGCTTCACCACGAAGTTGAACAACAAGCTCATGAATTTGACCAAGCCCTGTCGCACCTAGCGGATGACCTTTAGACTCTAAGCCACCTGATGGGTTAATTGGAATGCGGCCTCCAATTGTAAAGTCACCATTTTCTGCAGCTGGTCCAGCTTCACCAAAACCAACTAAACCAAGGTTTTCAGCATGTAAAATTTCACCCATTGCTGTTGCATCATGAACTTCAGCCACGTCCATATCTTGTGGACCAACACCCGCTATTTCATAGGCTTCTTTTGCCGCTAAATGCTCACAGTGCTGATCCCACTGATCAGCTGGTCGGCTAGTAGCGCTGCGAATAACAGCAGCAAGTACTCGAACAGCGCGCTTTTCGGCATTTAATTTTTTCAGCCCTTCTTCATTACAAACCACAACCGCTGCCGCACCGTCTGAAATAGGTGCACACATAGGTAAAGTTAAAGGGTAAGTAATTGGTGGAGCTGCCATTACTTCATCAATCGTATAAGGGTCTCTAAATTGCGACAATTCATTATGAACTGAGTGCTGGTGGTTCTTAGCGCTCACTGCCGCTATTTGTCTTTGAGTTGTACCAAATGTTTTCATATGGTTACGACAAAAAGCTGCATATACATCCATAAACACACTATAAGGGCGCTCTGAGGTTGTACCTGGTGGCACTTCAAAACCTTCAGCAGGCTTTAATAAAGTTTTAAGGTTTTGCTCTGGATTGCTCACATCCCATGCACCATCAAATACAGAGAACATCTTAGCTTTGTCGGCTACATTCATCTTCTCTGCGCCAACAACTAGTGCAATATCACATGCACCTGATTTAAGCATTTGGTTGGCTAGATAAAAACCTGAACTACCTGAAGCACAAGCATTCTCAACATTAAAGATAGGGATACCTTCAATACCATTTTTACTTAAGTAAACTTGTCCGGGTACCATACCCTGACCATGTAAATGGCCTTGAGTACAGCCAGTGAAAAATGCCGTTCCAATTTCGTCTTTATCACAACCAGCATCAGCAAGTGCTTTTTCAATTGCTTCGCCAGTCAAACTTTCTAATGTACGTTCGATGTGTCGACCAAACTTAGTCATGCCAACACCTGCGATATAAATATTACTCATGTTCTTGGTTCCTATTATTAGCTTAATTAAGCAACTCTTGCTATTTGCCGATAAATTGCGGTTTACGTTTTTCAGAAAACGCAGTTAAGCCTTCGGTAAAGTCGTATGAACGCATATGCTTTCTTAACAATACTTGCTCATGCTCTAATGCTGCATCTCTCGATTTATCTAAAGCTTGATTAGCCACTTCTTTCATACGACGAAGTGCAATTGGGCTTTTTGAGGCAATTTTGAGTGCAAGTTTTTGTGTTTTATCTTGTAGCTCATCATCATTTGTAACTACGTTAACAAAGCCATATGTTTTCATTTCTTGTGCAGATAAAGTTTCACCAGTAAACAATAAATACTTAGCTACATTGTGAGGGATAATTCGAGGTAATAAGGCTGCCCCTCCAGCGCCAGGGTATACGCCAAAGTTCGCGTGAGCATCACCAATGACTGCACTTTCAGCAGCCACCACTATATCTGCACACATAGCTGTTTCTAGACCGCCCGCCATAGTAATACCATTTAACGCTGCAATTACTGGCTTTGGAAAGTCACGTAGTGGATTAAATACGTTTTCACATAATCGATCTAAAAAGTCTTTCTCTCCAGGAGGTAGCTTTTGTGATGCCAATACTTCTTTTAAGTCTGCCCCTGCACAAAAAGCAGCACCAGTGCCAGTAATAACAACGGCTCTAATTTCATCATTATTAGCTATTTCAGGAATATACTTTTCATAAAGTTCAATGATTTCACCATTGATTGCATTCATTCCTTTCGGGCGGTTTAATGTTAACCAGGCAATACCATCTCGGTTTTCAAAAAGTAAGTTTGCTTCACTCATCACTAATTCCTAATTTTTATTTTGTTAGCCATAAACACGCTAAGTCTTGAGATGGTTCTACTCTAAAAAATAAAAACGCAAAAAAAACCAGCCAAAAGTATGGGTTTAGGAAAAAAGTATGGGAATAGTTAGGAAGGTATATTTAGAAAAACAATAAACAGTTTAAAATTCAATATATTAGAGTGAGATTTTAAAATAAACAAGTTTAGAAAATTGGAAGTTTAAGTATGGGCTCCAAACGAAAGCCCATACTATATTTGTTTAATTTTCAGCTTTAGCTTTTCGATATTCACTTGGTGAGTGCCCCGTCCAACGACGAAATGCACGAGAAAAGTTACTAGTATCAGTAAAGCCTAGTTGATAGGTAATTTGACTAATACTCATTGAGTCTTGCTCAATATATTGAATTGCTAATTGTGAGCGTAAGTCGTCTAAAATTTCTTGGTAACTAGTATCGCGTTGTTCTAGTTTGCCATGCATATTCCTCGGGCTCATATTTAATAATGAAGCAATACGCTCTTTATTACATTCCCCAGTAGGCAATAGCTCAATAATTTTAGTTTCAACTTGGCGTACAATATCAGAGCGATCTAAACGTGCTAAATGCTGAATAACAATTTCATCGTTCACTCGCGCCAATTCAGAACTTGCTGCAGGCAGTTGAACAAACATATCTTCTTTAGCAAAATGTATCGCGTTTAATTTGGAAGAAAACTCAACAGGGCATTTAAATGACTGCTCAAATAACTCTGCCCCAATTTCTGGTTTTTCCCTTACGAGTTGAACTTTTAAAGGGTTAAAGTTAGGGCGGAAAATATGTCGACACATTTGAACAATAGCCATTAACCAGCCTTCAATAGTTTCATCACAAGTTACTGTATTGATAATTTCAATATCCAACACATAATCATCTTTTGTTTCAGTTAACGTATGAATGCCGTTATCACTAAGTAAGCGGAAATAGCGTACTATGCGTTGGCAAAAGTCATTTAAATTGTTACTCGCATATAACGAATAACCAAACGCGTGAAAGCTGCCAGGATGAAAGTTTTTACCAGCTAACAACCCAAAACCTGTTATGCCCGTTGCTTCTACTGCCAGCCTAAAAATTTCCGTAATTTTAACGGTTTCAATACGGTAACTTGGCTCTGATGACGTAACTAAATCAACGCCAGCTTTTTTAAACAAAGCTTGGCTGTCTATCCCTTCAGACTCTAATGCTAACGCAATGGCACTCGCCCAACTGAATATAGTTTTAGGTTCATTATTAGTTGATGTTGTCATAGAAAGTATTAACTCACTAATTTTATTATTATCATTTTTCTATCATAATGATACACGAATAAAACAATGATAGAACCTTTAAATAATTATCATCAAAATGCGTTTAACTAATTTAAAAGTATAATAAAAATTACATTTATCAAGTAACTAAATAGTGACTAAATTTGATATTTATATAGGCCAACACGCAATTTTAATAGAACTGCTGTAATAACAATAGGTTGAGCCAATTTCTAAATGTAATTGGCTTTATGTTGAAGAAGTGAAGAAAAGGAGCTCTAGCTTAAAGAAGGTTGGGTTAATGTAATAGCTAATATCTATAGCCAATACTAAGCATTGGGTATGAGCCGTCATTGTACACATTAAATGTAGCACCAAACGTGTTCTGCGCAACTAAATCAGGACACTTTTCTTAAGGAACTTTGCTCATATTCTATTGGCGACAGATCACCATTAGCGGTATGAAGTCGCTCTAAGTTGTAATAGCGCATATACGCAGTTACATCATTTCTCATATGTTCACGAGTTGGTTGTGGTATTTTCAATAGCCAATCATGTTTTAAGCTGCCGAAGAACCTTTCAACTACCGCATTATCCCAACAAGCACCAACATCACCCATGCTCGCTCTTATACCGAAATTGGCTAGCAATTTACGATAATGCTTACTGGTGTATTGTGAGCCTCTATCCGAGTGAAACACTAAGCCTTTAGGCGGTTGGCGCAAGTTATAAGCCTTCATCATAGCTTTGCTTACTAAGTCAGTCGTCATTCGTTTGTCGATATGCCAACCAACGATGCGGCGTGAATATAAGTCCATAACAATGGCTAAGTACATCCAGCCTTCACCTGTTCTTAAGTAAGTCACATCACCAGCCCAGACCTGATTTGGTGCAACAGGGTTAAAGTTCTGGTTCAACAGGTTATCAGCAACAGCATCACTGTGTTTGCGTTTGGTTGTCACCTTGTATGCCACTCGTTGAGTCACAACTAAGCCAAGTGTTGCCATTAACTTCTGAACGCCATAATCACTGACGTTAAAGCCCTCTCTGCGTAACTTCTTTCTAAGCTCCCGATAACCTAAGCTATTTCTGCTTTTCTCGAAGAAGTGCTTTGCCATTCGATATAAGTTCAGTTGCTCTGCTGTGATGATTTTGACTGGCCGTTTGAGCCAAGCGTAATAAGCACTACGGCTTACTTTCATCACTTTACAGAGCTTAACTACGGGAAATGCCGAAGATAACTGCTTAATCGTTTTAAACGTTACTTGGTTTCCTTTAGCAGGAGGGCGCTGGCCTTTTTTAAAATCTCTTTTTCCATCCTTAGCTCTTTATTTTCCTTACGTAGTTTTAGCAGCTCTGCTCGTTCATCCGCATTTAAACTGGCTCCAGATTGCTCAGCCTCGAATTTAGCTTTCCAGTGATAAAGTAACTTATCTGTGATACCTAAAGACGCTGCTGCTTTTGGTACGCTGTAGCCTTGCTCGGTTACCAATTTGACAGCTTCTTGTTTAAATTCAGCCGTGTAACTTCTGTTTGTTCGTTTTGTCATTTAACACCTCAATAATTGGATTATATTCCATTATTAAAGTGTCCTGTTTGATTAAAGCAGATCACTAAATACAATGTTTAAATTAGCTACAGCCCTAAAAAGTGGTGGTATTTGGTACGTGTCATTTAAGTACGGCAAATCTCAACGCGAAAAGGATGGTCGCTCATTTACAGACTTAAATGAAACGAGACTTGAGCAACTTACCTCAAGCTTGAGCGACATATCCATCAGTAAACTTTGGATTACCGAAGACAATAGACCTGATAGGAATGAAAAATGGCTAAACTCAATTCTAATAAAGCTTTAAGAAAGCAGTACCAGAAAACACCTATCAATTAAATTTAGATCCAATAGCGATCCAACGAATTAAATATAGTCAAAAGATCCTTTAATTAAAGGAAGATAGATGGCGGTGACGGAGAGATTCGAACTCTCGAAAGGTTGCCCTTTACACACTTTCCAGGCGTGCTCCTTCAGCCACTCGGACACGTCACCATAAATTAGATTTTAAGTATTTTATTTATTAGTGTTTTTTCACTATCGGTGTCAGGCTGACCACGCCAAGGCGTGGTATTTCCACTTGGCAGCCACTCGGACACGTCACCATAAATTAGATTTTAAGTATTTTATTTATTAGTG
>NZ_JAEFCD010000038.1:35043-36801 GCF_016405965.1 Alteromonas sp. IB21
GTGTTTTTTCACTATCGGTGTCAGGCTGAGCACGCCAAGGCGTGGTATTTCCACTTGGCAGCCACTCGGACACGTCACCATTTTATTGAAACTTTTACATTTGGGTATAAACACATCCCTGATGATCGGCACCTAATCCTTTCATCCATGAAAGTCTGCCATTATCTAAAAAAGCCGCGCTATGGTAGGTAAATTACCGCTACATAGCAATAGAATTTAAGTTTAACCAAATCAGGTGGTTAATTTATCACCAACCAATTGATTTTATCGCTTTAAACTAGCAGAAAAATCTAACATGCGATTTAACGACTTAAGGGCCCCTTCACGTAAAGACATATCAACAAATACTTCTTTATCTGTAGCGTCTAATAACGCTTCTTCAATCGCTTTTAAGCCATTCATTGCCATCCAAGGGCAGTGAGCGCAACTACGACATGTTGCGCCTTCTCCAGCGGTTGGTGCTTCAAAGAACTCTTTTTCTGGGCAAAGCTGCTGCATTTTATAGAAAATGCCTCTGTCGGTAGCAACAATAAACTTCTTGTTAGGCATTTCTTGCGCAGCTTTAATTAATTGACTGGTTGAACCCACAGCATCGGCTAAATCTACCACTTCAATTGGCGATTCTGGGTGCACTAAAACAGCTGCATCAGGGTGCAAAGCTTTCATGTCTTTTAATGCTTTAGTTTTGAATTCATCGTGAACGATACAAGCACCCTGCCACATCAACATGTCAGCGCCAGTTTGCTTTTGAATATAGTTACCTAGATGACGATCAGGTCCCCAAAGAATTTTTTCGCCTTGCTCATCTAAATGTTCAACAATTTCCAATGCACAAGATGAAGTAACGATCCAATCGGCTCTTGCTTTAACGGCAGTTGAAGTATTTGCATAAACTACAACCGTACGATCAGGGTGTTGATCACAAAACTCATTAAACTCTTTGATTGGGCAACCTAAATCTAACGAGCAGGTTGCTTCTAACGTTGGCATTACTACCGTTTTATTGGGGGTTAGCACTTTGGCTGTTTCTCCCATAAACCGCACACCAGCCACTAATAATGTGTCAGCTGGATGGGTATTACCAAAACGCGCCATTTCTAATGAATCAGCTACACAGCCGCCTGTTTCTTCAGCTAATGCTTGAATCTCAGGGTCGGTATAATAATGTGCTACTAAAACGGCATTTTTCTCTACTAGCAATCGTTTGATGCGAGATTTATACGCCTCTTTTTGTTCTTGTGATAAAGGAACAGGTTTAGCAGGAAATTGAAAGTCAAATTCAACGGCTAGATTGCTTTGCGACATTTTATACTCAGTGTTACAGCGATTAAAAAACGTAGTGATTATAAGGGAAAGTCGTCAAAAAGTGTATATGCAGTTCATAGTTCTGTCATATAAAATCAATATAATTAATGAAGCGGTTATTATTCTAAAGAAAAGTGGTGGGTCATGAAGGATTGATTCCATACTTCCATGTATACCACCCTTCGGGTCGCACTGCGTGCGGGCAAAATTGTTCCAGACAATTTTGTGAACCTTCTTCTCGGTTCAAGTATGTATCGATGAAGATATTAAATAATAAAAGTATAAAGATATTTTGAAAAGTGGTGGGTCGTGAAGGATTTGAACCTTCGACAAATTGGTTAAAAGCCAACTGCTCTACCAACTGAGCTAACGACCCGAAGTCTTTTCAGTTAAATTATAAAGTGGTGGGTCGTGAAGGATTTGAACCTTCGACAAATTGGTTAAAAGCCAACT
>NZ_JAEFCD010000038.1:36899-37229 GCF_016405965.1 Alteromonas sp. IB21
CTGCTCTACCAACTGAGCTAACGACCCGTATCTTTATCAATTTAACGCGTTAAGATTGGTGCCTCAACGCGCCGCATATGATACTTATAATTTTTTTAGTGCAACAACAAATTGCAGTTTTTTTTACTTACGCGTTTATTTGCACAAAAAGCCAGCATAACGTACAACTTATCTGCGCTTTTATTCTATTGAGAGATGCTATTTAATCTTGGCTGAGCAAGTTTTGCTGCGCTTGAGTCAGGATAATCGGCAAGTAATTGACGATATAACTGCACGAGTTTAAGACAAATTAACGCTATTTACTATCCTCTGTGACAGCTGGCTTTAAGG
>NZ_JAEFCD010000039.1 GCF_016405965.1 Alteromonas sp. IB21
CAAGCTAGCGCCCGATTTATAAAACTCAGTGTACGTAGGCCTTCTGCCTAGCGTTTCCTTCAGCTTGTCGTATTGAGTATCAAGCTCGTCTTGAGAAATGCTTGTAAGGAAATCGATAAACTCTAAGTCGAAATTAACGTAACATCCGTCGGGGAGTAGTTTATTGGCATTTTTTGCAAGGTCGACCATTTTTCTGCGGTTTTGCGGTCCATCGAGAATACTGGCAAACAGCATTTCGGGGCGGTTTAAAAAGCTATGATGATTACCCACAAAGTCTAAAATAATAAGTCTATCCTTTCCTTCGCTTTTACGAAGGCCGCGGCCCATCTGTTGTAAAAAAAGGATTTTTGATTCAGTAGGCCTAAGCATTAATACGGTATCGATCTTCGGTAAATCTACACCTTCGTTGAAAAGGTCTACCGAGAATAAAATTTTAATATCGCCGTTGTTGAGCTTCTCTAATGCCTCACTACGCGTAAGTGACGAGTCTGAGTGAACGCTGGCAGCTGTAATTCCTTGTTGATTGAAGTAATCTGCCATGTAGTCAGCGTGTTTTCGCGATACGCAAAAAGCGAGTGATATATCTTGCGACTTTACTTTCCACTCAGTAAGCACATGCTTTGCACGGCCTTTAGTCGCTAGTTTATTGGAAAGTTTTTCAGGATCGAACTTACCATTACGCCAAGGCAGGTGATCGTAATCCACTTCCTTGTCGAAAATGCCGAAGTAAGAAAAAGGGCATAATGCCTCTGCTTTCACACCATCAAACAAGTCTTGCTGATATATGAGATTGTTGTCACATAGTTTAAGGATATCGCTACCGTCAGTTCTAGTGGGCGTAGCGGTTAATCCCAGTAAAAAAGAAGGCGTGAAATATTCTAGTAAACGTTGATAACCACCTGCTGCGGCATGATGAAATTCATCTACAACAATGTAATCGAAAGCAGCAGTGGGAAACTTCGCTAGGTGAGTGGATTGCCCTATGGTTTGTATAGAGGCAAACAAAAAGTCATATTCTTCATCCTTTTGTTTTCCGCTGTATCGACCTACCTTTTTGCTTGGGTGTATCTTAAGAAAGCTAGCCTCTGCTTGAAGTAAGATCTCTTCTCGATGTGCTACAAAAAGTACTTTTTTAGCATTTACCTGCACAGAATCAAAAGCCGCTAAGTAGGTTTTCCCCATACCTGTTGCTAGTACCACTAAGCCTTTCTTAATTCCGTCCTCTCGAGCCTGCTTGAGTGCTGCAAGTGCTGTTACTTGATGTTCTCTTGGCTCCGGAATTTCATGCTCTTTTTCATCCGGCAGTGATGCAGCAGATTGAATTGGTGTAACAACTCTCGCTGTGTTGTACCTAATCTCGTAATCAGCTATTAAGTCGTATGTTAGTGGCTTAACTTGAGGCAGGGTGGATAGATAGCTGTACTGCTCTCGAATTTCGTCAATTCTAGCGATGGCTTCTTCATCATTATCGTTTGGGTAATCGATTCGGTAATTCCACTCAATACCATCGGTAAGCGCGGTTTTACTTATATTGCTAGACCCAACAAACGCTCTAGCTGAAATTAATATATCTTCACTGCTCTTGACGAAAATATATGATTTTAGGTGAAAGCTTGTAGCTTGCTTACTTTCATAAATGCGGATATCAGCGCCACGTTCCTTCAGCAGCATTAAACGCTTTAACGCATGTGGCTCGGTAATGTTCATGTAGTCTGAAGTTAAAAGCGATAACTTAACATCACGTATTTCTGAATTCATCGCATCTTCAATGTCTTGAATGATTAGGCTTAGCCCTGACATACGAATAAACGAAACGGCTATTTCTATATTTGTAGCGCTTTTAAGGGCATCGCGAATTTCATGTAGAAGGTATTGCTGGTTTCTACCGGTAACCAAATAATTTGTAGCTGTCATTATCCCTTCACCACTTCTACCGTAACCCACTTCACATCATCACGCTGCAACCCGTCCTTACCAGGAACAGTGTTTAAGTTGTGAGCCTTTAGGCCGTTACTTTCCGCTAAGGTCGCTAACTCTTCATAACTAACGGGGTGCATGGGCCGTGCTTCATCATTTGGACCGAACCGAAGGCTTATGTATAGTGTTCCATTTTCTGAAAGCAATTCTGCTAACCTTTTTAACGTGGGTGGCCTTTCATATTTAGGCAAGTGCATCCATACCGCTGAAAGCAGTATTAGGTCGTATGTGTTTGGTTTTTGGGGTAGGGCGGTAAGCGCGGGTAGGCTGGCGCTACACCATGTAACACTGTTATGCGAGTTGGCTTGTGCAAGGTTTCTTAGCCCACCGGCAGGCTCTGCGGCTGTTACGTTCCAGCCCTGTTCGGCTAGCCAGTTGGCGTCGCGGCCACTGCCTGCGCCTACATCTAGTGCGGTGCCTGCTTTTGATTTTTGTAGAAACGCTTTCCAATCGCTGTGCACACTTTCGGCGTCTACCGAATTATACAAATCGTAATAGTGCTGCGCTTTTTTGCTGTAGTGTTCAATTGTTTTTGTCACTATGAACAGAGTCCCTTCATTGTTTAATCTAATTTACCGCATGCCCAAAAACTCGGCTAGTCGCTCAACCTACCAAAATTTTGATCCAGCGCAAAGATTAAAGTACACCACCCAGTATACATTAGCTATTAACCTTGGCGCTTTCGCCACTTTTCACCTTTATTGATAAACCACAGGGAGCGTCACTGTGAAAAAAACGCCGTTTATTCTATCCATTATGTTCGTTGTGTTTTTAATTGTGGTTTTTAGTACTGTTTTCAGTGGCCCTGAAAATGTCGATGTGGTGTCAGGGAATGGCCGCATTGAAGCTACTGAAATTGGCATTTCTGCAAAAGTAGCAGGGCGTGTAGAAGAAATTTATGTCAGCGAAGGAGACAGAGTAACGGCGGGCGATGTGGTCGCCAAACTTGATACCACCACCATTAATAGCCAGCTTCAGCAGGCCAAGGCACAGCACCAGCAAGCCAAAAGTGCGGTAGAAGCTGCAAATATGGCTGTTGCACAGCGCCAAAGTGAAAAGTCAGCGCTTGAAGCCGCGCTGCTGCAAACTAAAGCCGAGCTAAAAGCAGCTGAAGCTCATGCTGCCCGTACTAATGAATTGGCAAAAACAGGCGCCGTGTCTAAACAATTGGCAGAAGATAACCTTACCAATGTTGAAAGCGCAAAGGCGGCGGTAAATGCAGCTAAGGCTCGTTTGACAGCGGCTGACGCCACCATTGAAGCTTCGCGCGCGCAATACTACTCGGCACAAGCAGCGGTCAGCGCTGCCAATGCCACTATTGCGCAAATCCAATCTGAAATTAACGATATGGTGTTAAAAGCACCACGTAATGGGCGTATTCAATACCGCGTAGTGGAGCCTGGCGAAGTTGTTAGTGCAGGTGGGCGTGTACTTAGTTTGGTCGACCTAACAAACGTATACATGACATTCTTTTTGCCTGCTTCGCAGGTGGGCAAGCTTACTATGGGCGGTGAAGCACTTATTGTGCTAGATGCCGCGCCCGACATCGCTATTCCGGCCACCATTTCTTACGTTGCCGACGTAGCGCAATTCACTCCTAAGTCGGTTGAAACCCAAAGTGAGCGAGAAAAACTTATGTTTAGGGTTAAAGCGCAAATTCCTGAAAACTTATTAAAGCAGCACATTGAAAAAGTGAAAACAGGGTTGCCGGGTGAAGTATGGGTAAAGCTAAACGATACCGCTGAATGGCCTAGCGACCTACCTGAGCTTGTCGACTAATGGGCAACATTATTGAATGCAATTCGCTAACGGTTCGCTACAAAAGCACCACAGCTATTCACAATCTTGCGCTTTCTATTCCCGCGGGCCTAACGGTAGGCGTAATTGGCCCTGATGGCGTGGGCAAATCTACGTTGCTGTCGCTTATTGCTGGTGAGCGAGTTATGCAAAAGGGGCAGTTGCAGGTTCTTGGTGGCGATATGCGTGATGAAAAACACCGCGCCGCGATATGTTCTGATATTGCATACATGCCACAAGGTTTAGGCAAAAACTTATATCCCACGCTGTCTGTAGAAGAAAACTTACAGTTTTTTGCCAAACTTTTTGGGCACAATCGTGCTCAGCGTCGTGCACGAATAGATATCCTTACCAAACGAACCGGACTTTATCCATTTTTATCGCGCCCAGCCGGCAAGTTGTCGGGTGGTATGAAGCAAAAACTGGGGTTATGCTGTGCCTTAATACACGATCCCCGCCTGCTTATTCTAGACGAACCCACTACAGGGGTAGACCCCCTTGCCCGAAGTCAATTTTGGTCGCTTATTAAAGACATTCGCAAAACCCAGCCAAATATTACCGTATTGGTAGCGACTGCCTATATGGATGAAGCCCAACAGTTCGATCATCTAATAGCGTTAAATGCAGGTGAGATACTGGCGAGCGGCTCACCGAAGTCACTGCTTAGTGAAACACAAACCAGCAATTTAGAAGCGGCATTTATTGCGCTTTTGCCGGCAGACGCAAAGCATGAACATCGCAGCGTAGTTGTGCAGCCTTATAAGGCTAGTGAGCATATGCAAACCGCGATTGAAGCTAAAAACCTTACTATGAAGTTTGGCGATTTTACGGCAGTTAATAACGTTAGCTTCACGATTGGTAAAGGAGAGATTTTCGGGTTTTTAGGGTCGAATGGCTGTGGTAAGTCTACCACCATGAAAATGCTTACTGGCCTGCTGCCGCAAACCTCTGGCGAGGCGTGGTTGCTGGGCAGCCCTCTTGTTGCTAACGATATTAACACCCGCTACCGCGTAGGTTATATGTCGCAAAGCTTTTCTTTGTATACCGAATTAACCGTTCGGCAAAACCTTACGCTTCATGCCAAGCTCTTCAAAGTAGCAAGCAACGTATTAAATTCGCGCGTTGACGAAATGCTTAACCGCTTTGCATTAAGTCATCACCAGCACAGCTTGCCTAACGACCTTCCTTTAGGTATTCGCCAGCGTCTGTCTTTGGCCGTGGCCATGGTGCATAGACCTGAAGTGTTAATACTCGATGAACCCACTTCTGGCGTCGATCCAGTTGCCCGAGATAACTTTTGGCAGTTGCTTATTTCTCTGGCGCGAAAAGACGGCGTAACCATTTTTATTTCTACACACTTTATGAACGAGGCAGTACGCTGCGATAGAATTTCCCTAATGCATGCAGGCGAAGTGCTGGTAACCGATACACCGCAAGCCATAAAAGCGTCTAAATCTGCCGATACGTTAGAGCAAGCGTTTATCGATTATTTAGTTGAAGCGCAAACACCTGAGAACCAAACACAAAACACTGAGCAAAGTGCACCAGAAGGTGTTAGCGCAGATAAAGCCACGCCAACGAATAAACGTGCAAAAGGCTTACGGCGATTGTTAAGCTATGCCTCGCGTGAAACCCTTGAGCTTATCCGCGACCCCATTCGCTTAACCATGTCGTTCTTAGGCAGCATGGTGTTAATGGTAGTTATTGGCTATGGCATTACTATGGACGTTGATGACTTAAGCTATGCGGTATTCGATCGCGATCAAACTTCCACTAGTCTTAACTATCGCAGTGCTTTATCAGGCTCGCGCTATTTCAATGAACAGCCAGTCATTACCAGCTATGCCGATATGGACAGGAGAATGAAAAGCGGAGAGCTTTCATTGGCTGTGGAAATTCCCCCCGAATTTAGCCAAAAACTGCATAAAGGCGAACAAGTGGAAATAGGGGCATGGATTGATGGGTCTATGCCCTCAAGGGCCGAAACTATACAGGGTTATGTAACAGGTATTCACCTGAAATGGCTTTTGCAGCAAGCCTCACAAGCTAGCCAAGTGCAGTCGACTAGCAGTATTAATGTGGAATCACGCTATTTGTATAACCCAGATGTTCGCAGCTTAGTGGCCATTGTACCTGCGGTAATGCCCATGCTGTTGTTGATGATACCTGCGCTTTTAACGTCGTTGGCGGTGGTGCGCGAAAAAGAGCTGGGTTCGATAATCAACTTATATGTTACACCAGTTACACGCATAGAGTTTTTGTTGGGTAAGCAACTTCCTTATATCGCTACCTCATTTGTTAGCTTCTTGCTGTTGGTTGCTATGGCGGTGTGGCTTTTCGACATCCCACTGAAAGGGGATGTGATAGTGCTATGCCTTATAACGCTGTTATTTGTTACTTTTTCCACTAGCTTTGGTTTGTTGGCTTCGGTTTTTACTAACAGTCAAATTGCCGCTATTTTGCTTACCACTATTGGCACTATGGTACCTGCCGTTCAGTTTGCGGGCATGATAACGCCGGTTTCTGCCTTAGAAGGGGCAGGGCGCGTAATAGGAGAGCTTCACCCTATTAGTTATTTTTTAACTGCTAGCAGGGGAGTATTTAGCAAAGGGTTAGGTTTTGGAACCCTTGACTTTGCCGTGTTTGCCATAGCTATTTCTATACCAATTACACTGTGGCTTGCCACTGTTTTGTTACGCAAACAGGAGCGATGAACCGTGGATATTAAAAATGTAGGCCAGCTAGGTGTAAAAGAACTTTGGAGCTTATGGCGCGACCCAGCCATGCTTATTCTTATTGTGTATGTGTTTACGGTAAACATCTACACGGCGGCCACTGCGGTACCTGAATCTTTGCACAACGCGCCCATTGCCTTTGTCGATCACGACAATTCGCAGATGTCTAAGCGGGTAATAGATGCCTTTTATCCTCCTTATTTTTTAGCGCCAGATATTATTGAAAGTAATGAGGCCGACACGTATTTAGACACGGGCAAGTATACCTTTGTTGTGACCATTCCCCCTGAATTTGAAAAAGATATTATGGCTGGGCTACAGCCCGATGTTCAGGTCAACGTTGATGCAACACGTATTAGCCAGGCGTTTACTGGTAATGGTTACATCACAGAAATAATCACCAGTGAAGTGAATACTTATTTACAGGGTTATAAATCCGACATTGATTACCCTGTCGAGTTGATCATGCGAGCCCGATTTAATCCAGCGCTAGAAGGTTTTTGGTTTGGCTCTGTGATGGAGCTCATTAATGCGGTAACAATGATCGCCATAATTCTGTCTGGGGCTGCGCTTATTAGAGAAAAAGAGCGTGGGACTATAGAGCACCTGCTGGCTATGCCAGTTTCAGACAGTGAAATTATGCTGTCTAAAATATTAGCCTCGGGAGTAGTGGTTTGGGTTACTACTTTGTTTTCTGTTTATTTTATTATTCAGTGGGTACTCGCCGTCCCCATTAACGGCAAAATATGGCTTTTCATGGTGGCTGTTGCTCTACAATTATTCGCCGTTTCGAGTATGGGGATTTTCATGGCTACCATTGCGCGATCTATGCCACAGTTCGGATTGTTACTTATTTTAGTTTTACTGCCCCTACAGTTGCTATCTGGTGGGGTAACACCAAGAGAAAGCATGCCCGAGTTTATCCAAAACACCATGCTACTTATGCCAAACACGCACTTTGTGATGGCATCGCAAGGGGTACTGTATCGCGGTGCCGGGCTAAGTGTGGTGTACCCTCAACTTATTGCGCTATTTGCTATTGGGTGCATATTTTACTTTATCGCTTTAAAGCGTTTTAAAAGCACCATTGGCAGCATGGCGTAGCGTTAGCAAAGTGAATACGGTAATGTAAATAGCAATAATTATCATTTAAATTTGGTTTTCTTTAATTTATACTGCGTGCGAAAAATAACCCAACACGCTTAACGAAAAAGTTAAAAACAGAGAAAACCATGAAACTATCTAGCCTATTTGCACTAACGCCACTTGCCCTTGCGCTATCAGTACAAGCGCAAACACCCCAAACAAATACTGACGACGTTAAAGAAGCCGACGTAGAAAAAATTCGTATTGTTGGCGTTCGTCAAAACCGCGTTAGCCGCGGTGCAACGGGTTTAACCATGGAAATTAGCGAAACGCCGCAGTCTATAAGTATTCTTTCTGAAGACTTAATGCAGTCGTTTGGTGCGTTTAATATTAACGATGCGCTAAAGCTAGCGCCGGGTATTAACGTAGAAGAGTGGGAAACCAACCGTACCAACTACACGGCCCGTGGTTTTGAAATTAAAAACACCCAAATAGACGGTGTTGGCCTGCCGAACGACTGGGGCATTGTTACCGGTGCTGTGGAAGCGTATGGCTACGAAGAAATTGAAGTAATTCGTGGTGCCAACGGCCTGTTAACCGGTGTGGGTAATGCGTCGGGTACCATTAACTATGTGCGCAAGCGCCCCACCAACGAAGAAGGCGGTGAAATTGGTGCAAGCATTGGCTCTTATAACTTTAAGCGCGTACAGGGCGACTATTCTATGCTGCTTACCGAAGACGGCAGCTGGGCGGCCCGTGTAGTGGGTAGTGTTGAAGATAAAGAGTCGCACCTAGATGGCCTAGAGAACGACCGCAGCTTTGTTTACGGTGTTATTGACGGCCAGCTAACCGACAACGCTACAGTTACTTTTGGGTTGTCGTATCAAGATGCTAATACCGACGGCAACACCTGGGGTGGGTTAATGTTTAACTATACCGACGGCACCCAAGCCGAGTGGGACATTAACGACACTACCACACAAGAGTGGACAAAGTGGGATACCGAAACCACTAATGCCTTTGTAGAACTAGACTATGTGTTCGATAACAATTGGCAGCTACTGCTTAGCTATAACTACCGCGACTTTGAAGATCAGAGCAAGCTGTTTTACGCCTATGGCGCTATTGATAAAGACACCGGCCTAGGCCTTATTGGCTGGCCAGGCCGCTACGATTCCGAGCGCGATTCTCACCTAGTAGAAGGCCGTGTATTTGGTGATTTTGAATTATTTGGTCGCACGCATGAAGTGAATTTTGGGGTAAGTCACGCTACTAGTGACGACGTATCGTCTGTTCACGCGTTTGACTATGCAACCACGCCTGCATACGGCCCAACGCCGGCGTTCCCTTATGCGTTAGATGCGATTGCCGAGCCAGAGTGGCTGGCGGCTTCCGAGTATTCAAACATTGAACAAACCCTAACCCGTTACTTCGGTTCTGCCCGTTTTAGCGTTACCGATGAGATGCATATTATCGCTGGTTTTAATGCCATTGATTTCGAGCGTACGGGGCAAAACGCCGGTGCCATTATCGATAACTCAGAAAGCGAAGCCAGCCCTTATGTGGGCGCTACCTATGCGGTAACTGAAGATGTAAACGCATATGTGAGTTATTCAGACGTATATCAGCCGCAAGAGCAGTACGACATTAACGGTCAGTACTTAGACCCAACCAAAGGTCAAAACTTCGAGGCTGGCGTGAAAGCCCAGTGGTTCGACGACCGCTTACTCACTACATTCGCATACTTCACGGCAGAGCAAGACAACCTAGCCGCTTACGCAGGCACCAACCCAGATACGCTGCAGTTTTACTACGAAGGTGTGTCGGTAGAATCTAACGGCTTCGAAATTGAAGTAGCCGGTCAGGTAACTGACGCGCTGCGTGTTAACGCGTCTTACACCAATATTGATGTAGAAGACGAGCAGGGCGCTGATGCAAACCTGTGGGCGCCACGCGATGTGGTTACCTTCCAATTGGGCTACACAATACCGCAAGCGCCAGAAATGGAAGTGGGCTTTGGCGGTCGCTGGCAGTCTGAAATAAGCAATGTGGATTATAACGTTAAACAAGGCGCGTATTTCTTGGGTAACGTGTATGCGTCTCGCGCGTTTACCGACGACCTTACGGTACGTATGAACATCAATAATATTTTCGATAAGAAGTATATTAACAGCCTGCACACTGTGGGTTACTACGGCGCGGGTATTAACGCCCAGCTAAGTGCATCGTATACGTTTTAATTACGCTATACGCCCGCCGTATTAATACGTGTTTAAGCGTAATGCGGTGGGCGTATTGTGCCTTCTTCATTCATTAACGGTTGTGACGAAGGCGTCGCCAGTTAACTTTCTGCTATTGCTTCGCTATCAGCAAGCGGTAGTTCAATAGTAAACGTGGTACCCACGCCTTCCTTACTTTCCACGGAAATGCTGCCATTGTGATTTTCAATAATGCCGTGGCTAATGGCTAAACCCAGTCCTGTGCCCGAGCCCACTTCCTTTGTTGTAAAGAATGGCTGAAAGAGCTTGGGTAGGTTATCTGATGAAATACCGCAGCCATTATCGGCGACGTAAATTTTTACCGAATTCTCGAGTTCTTCAGTTTTAATTGAAATAACGCCGTCTTTTTCTACTGCCTGGGTAGCGTTCATTACAAGGTTAATAAAAACTTGGCTTAGTTCGGTTAAATTGCCGGTGATATATACGTCGTTTTCCCGTTCATAGTGAAGGGTGACATTGTGCCTTAGCTCGTTATTAAGTAGCGACAGGGTTAAATCGATAGCCTGCTGAACCGACATGACTTCTTGTTTTGAGTCTGACGGGTGGGCAAAGTTTTTCAGCCCCGCCACGGTTTTACTTACCCGTTTACTGCCGTCGATACTTTGGTCGATTAAAGGCCCAATATCGTCGCATATAAAATCAATGTTATCCCAGTTCACCGTTATGTTAGTGAGTGTATCCAGCTGCTCCTTATCTTTGTCAGGCATGTTGTTAAGCTTGGTAAGAAGCGGGGCGATATCGTCCATATAACTTTTTAGCGTATTTAAGTTACTTAACAAAAAGCCTATCGGGTTATTTATTTCGTGGGCTACACCGGCTGCCAGCACACCAAGCGACGCCATTTTCTCTGCATGCAATAGCTCCTGCGTGCGCTGTTCTACTAATTGCTCTAAATGCTTTGCGCTAGCTTTTAACTCGTCATTTAGCTGTATCATTTCCTGATACATGCTTTCTTTTAGCTGAAGCGTGCCAATGTAGAAGTTGATGGGGTCGTGATGCACAAAGTCGTTTAACGCCAGGTTCATTTTCGACAGCTGCCCCATGTTGGTTAGCTGCGGATACCCCATGAAGCAATAAATGTTATCTACTTCGTAGAACGCGCCACCAAAAACAAAAGAGGGGTTATCAATGGGGCAAAGGGTAATGAGTTGCCCGTTGAACATCTTTATAATTTGCGTGCTTAAGGGCAGCTGTGGCGCAACAAGCTTGAACAGCCCTGAAAACGGCGCATCCACCGTTAGTTCAGGGCAGACTTTGCGAAACGCGCTGCTAAAGTCAACGATGTTGAGCTTGCCATCTAAATCTAATTGAAACGTTTGTGATTGCACTGTCTAGCTCATTTAAAGTCGATGCGAAAAGTGCTAAACGGGTTGTTTTCGTCTCGCAGTTTAACGGTTGAGACTGTTGCCGGCTGATTAAAGTGTTCGCACACACCCATTAATAGGCCTTCCACAAAAGGCTCAAGGCCGTCTCGTGATGAGTGATAATGAATAGTGATGCTGCCATCGTCGTTTTTCTCGCATAGAAACGACGGGGGCACTAGCGCTTCCAATTGCGCCGAAATTACCTGATGCATGTTGTTTAAGTTTGAAATAAATTCAAATGCACCACCTGAAACCAGAGAATACATCTCTTTATAGCTACCTTGTGATGTTTCTTTTACCCAATCCTCTCCCATTTGACGAAGAAACACGGCTAAGTCTATGTTTAGGTGTTCAACAGAGGCGCCAACAATACCGAATGTCACTTCATCGCTATAAGGCTGCACTTCTAAAAAGGTCGATTCGTAATCCCCTAAGGATGCTTTTATTTCATCCCATGCAGATTGGCCGTATCGATTAATAACTGTTGTGGATATAAATTTGTTTATCATGCCGTACACGGGGCATCTCCTTTACACTACCTATGAAAAAAAACATAGCACAGGGTTCAGAAACTGCGAGAGAGCGACGCGTTTTATTAAAAATTACGCCCCTTTTTACGTACTTATTGCGTTATGGACCCAAAGTCTTGAGGTAAAAAGTTTAAGATAAAGAGATTAAAACAAAAAGTTTTAGAGCAAAAGTGTAAACGATTTATATTCCGCAGCGTTTTAAAATATGGATATGGAAAACCGCAGACTTAACCTTAATTAATTTGATTGCAAATTAACCAATGACTACTGTTATGAAAGTGAGACTTATTAAGGAAAACGTCATGCAATCATTGAAGAAAGTATCTTTGCTCTTTGGTATAGCCGTTTTAAGCCTAAGCATGAATTCGACGGTATTTGCTCAACCCGATAGGCAGTCTGTGGAAACTATCGACGTGCAGGGCGAGAAAACTACGCCTCAATTAAAGCGCGCATTTAAAAAGCAGCAAATGGCCTTTATCGAGTTATACAATTCCGTTAATACAGATGCCCAGTACGACGTAATTTGTAAATGGCGCAAATTTACCGGCAGTCAGATTGCGCGCAAGTTATGCGAACCCAGATACATGATTGATTTTCGGGCGTTAACGGTTCAAACCTGGTCTACTCAGCCAGGCATTGATTTTAATCGCCTGCCCAACGACGACACGCTGCGCTTTTTAACGAAAGATACACGGGAAGAAGCTTATCAACATGTTGCGGCTCTAGTGGCAACCAACCAAAAGCTGCTAGACAGTTTTATGAAATTAGATGCGCTTCATGAGCGAATTAAAACGCGCAGCGAAGCCGATAACCTCGATAACTAATAAACACCATCGTTATTTTTTCGCAAACCAAGCAACTGCCTTGATTAAAATTAAGGCAGTTGCTAGTGTCTTGATACCCCATAAAAAAGGACTTTTAATGACGTGTGTTTATCAAGCGCATGTTCACTTATCTGGCCGCATTTAGCTTTTATCTACCGATAAATGCAACGAAGAATAAAGTAGGCGAACATGACGTTTTCAACCGCGCTATCGCGCACAATACTCAAAGGGTTTATTGCCACTACAGTCTGTGTATCTCACTTTTGTTTAGCGCAAGCGACGGAAACCTGCATCAGTTCTGATGTGGTATTTCATAACGGTGTTATCTACACGGCTGACGATAAGAATTGGCAGGCCGAAGTGGTTGCAGTTAAAGACGGGCGTATTGCGTTTGTGGGCAAAGATGTTGACGCCGCGCCGTGGCACTGCGGCGCTGAAAAACGCATTGATTTACAGGGCAGCACGCTTTTCCCTGGCTTTACCGACAGTCATCAGCATCTTGAAGGGGTAGGCAAACGCACGCGCACCTTGAGCTTGTTCGGCCTTCCTACGTTAAAAGCTACCGTGGCAGAGATAAAAGCCTTTGCTGGCACAGTGCCTGAAGGCGAGTGGGTGTTAGGGCGAGGCTGGATAGAACGTGAGTGGCAAGACGAAAAGCGCTTTTTAACGGCTGTCGACCTCGACCCGTTCACTCAAAATAAGCCGTTATTCATGCCCCGCGCTGATGGCGTCTCTGCCGTAGTTAACTCTAAGGCTCTCGCCCTTGCTGGCGTCACCAAAGATACGCCCGACCCTGAAGGCGGCAAGTTTGAACGCTATAACGATGGTACGCCTACCGGCTATGTATTGGCTACCGCCATGGATGTCTTTCGAGATATTTTACCGTCTGAGTCAGACGAGTATATAAAAGATAACTTATTGCGCGGCATGCAGGTAAACGTGTCACAAGGATGGACGGCTACGCACGACGCTGGCATGAAGTGGCGAGAGGTCCAGCAGCTAAAGCAACTAGCTAACAGCGACACCATGCTGCACCGTGTTTATATCGCAATTCCTATTAGCGAGTCAGATAAACTTATTCAAAATGGCACTGAAACGCTCGCAGAAGGCTTGTTCTATTTAAACGGAATAAAAGTATTTATCGACGGTACGTTAGGCTCGCGCGGTGCAGCGTTACTTGCGCCCTACAGCGATGCCGACCACAGCGGCTTTATGAACCGTACGACTAAGGCCGAGCTTATGCCGGTGCTCGAACAGGCTTTAAAGCAGGGCTTCCAAGTGATGACCCACGTTATTGGCGACCGTGCATTGTATTCCACGCTGAATTGGTATGAAGAGGCATGGAATGCGTTACCTAAAACGAAATGGAAAACCGAAGATTTACGCTGGCGTTTAGAGCATGCGCAAATTATCCCGCCTAAGCAGCAAGATAGGCTCGCGCAAATGAACATTGTGGCATCCATGCAGCCTAGCCATGCCATTGGCGATTTGAACTTTGCGCCCAGCCGGTTGGGATATAGTCGTTTAGCGTATGCTTACCCGTGGAAGCCGCTGGTGGATAAAGGCGTTGTGCTGGTAGGTGGTTCAGATGCCCCTGTTGAGGTGGGCGACCCGCGCATTGAATTTTGCGCTGCCATCACCCGCAGCAGGCTAGACGGCACGCAAGACAAAGGCTGGCACCTAGAGCTATCGCTATCTCGAGAAGATGCACTTCGCTTGTTTACCCTTTGGCCAGCCTACGCGTCGTTTCAAGAAGAAGACGCAGGCTCTATTGAAGTGGGCAAATACGCCGACTTTTCAGTTTTCGACACTAACTTTATGACCGCAGAACCTAGTGAGATTTTGAACGCTAACGTGGTAATGACGGTGGTTAATGGCAACGTGGTTTTTGAGAATCTTACAAATCATTAATTAATGCTTTGTTGGCGCTACACACCAGTTTGTGTGGCGCTATGCCCATCACATCTACTCCTTCATAGGTGCCTTTATCCTAAAGGCTAATATAAATATAACTTAATGAGTGATATTTATTTCGTTAATGTATATTTTTTAGCTATTCTATTCTAATTTAGTAATGCTTATTAGTTTTTTTGTTATACAATTTTTTAACAAATGCTGGTAAGTGTTACCCACGCCAATAATAAAAACATTTAAAAACTTAAAAACCACAAGTCTTGAAGGAGAAACACATTGGATCAAGGTAACTTCCCTAGTGGAAAAAAACTTAATCGAATAACCTCGGCCATAATCGCAAGTTCATTACCGTTTTTTGCGGCAATGTCAGCGCCTGCTTTAGCACAAGAAGCAGAGGAAAAAGCAGAAGATTTTGAAAATATCATCGTAACCGGCACGCGTATGAGCAACCGCTCCGCGGCCGATTCTCCGGTTCCGGTAGACGTAATTACGGGTGAAGAGTTCCGCCAGAACTCGTCAAGCGACGTACAAGACATGTTACGTACCAACGTTCCGTCGTTCGATGTAAACACCCAGCCAATCAGTGATGCTGCTACTATCGTGCGCCCAGCTAACATGCGCGGCCTATCGCCAGATAACGTGTTGGTATTGGTAAACGGTAAGCGTCGTCACCGTGGCTCTATCATCTCTTTCTTAGGTGGTGGTATTTCTGATGGTGCGCAGGGTGTCGACATCTCGGCCATTCCTTCATTAGCACTTAAGCAAGTAGAAGTGCTACGTGACGGTGCATCGTCGCAGTACGGTTCAGACGCCATTGCAGGTGTACTAAACTTCTTACTTCGCGATGACAACGAAGGCTTCGAGTTCCGTGCAAACTACGGCTCTACTTATGAAGGCGATGGCGACAACTACACCATCTCTGCTAACGCAGGTTTCTCGCTAGGATCAGACGGCTTTATTAACATTACGGGTGAAATACGCGATGTTGAAGGTACGGTACGTTCAGTAGTACGAAACGATGTACAAGGCATGGTAGATGCGGGTTACCTAACCCAATCAGACTTTTCAACTATTAACACTTACACCAATGAAGTGCCGCAGTATTGGGGCCAGCCAGACGTAGAAGACGACTATAAAGTATTCATCAACTCTGCGTACGAGCTAAGCGATAAAGCCGAGCTTTATTTGTTTGGTAACTACGGCAAACGTACGGTTACCGGTGGTTTCTTCTATCGTAACCCAGTTACTGAAGGCAGCCAGCGTGGCGGTGTATACGCAGGTCCGTTGGTTGACCCTCTAACGGGCTTAGAAGATCCAAACGGCGTTCACTCAGTGCTTGTTGGCGACCTTGACGGCGTAGGTGTAGGTGGAAGCTGTATCGACGGTATTCCAATTGGCGGTAATGGTAATGTATTCCCTGACCCATCTTTCCTTGCTCAGGTTCAAGCCGACGATAACTGTTTCTCGTTTATTGAAACCATTCCTACCGGCTTTGTGCCGCGCTTTGGTGGCGATAACGAAGACATGGCGTTTACGGTGGGTGTACGTGGCGATTTAGAAGTAGGGAACGGCTTAGGCTACGACTTCAGCGCACAGCGTGGCTCTAACCGTACCGACTTCTTTATTAACAACACCATTAATGCGTCTTTAGGCCCAGATACGCCGCGTGACTTTGTTCCTGGCGGCCAAGAGCAAACTGAAACCTTGGTTAACCTTAACTTTGTATACGGTGTAGATGTAGGCTTAGCGTCTGATCTAAACGTGGCATTCGGCGCTGAATACCGCAAAGAAGAGTTCGATTTATTTGCGGGTGATGAAGCATCTTATGCGCTAGGCCCGTTAGCAAGCCAAGGCTTCTCGTCTAGTTCTAACGGTTTTGGTGGTTTCCCGCGTGATACCAGTGCTTCGCAAGACAGTACGGCTTTCTACATCGATTTAGAAGCTGATGTAACAGAGCAACTTACGCTACAAGCGGCAGTGCGTCGTGAAGACTTTAGCGAGTTTGGCGATACCACCGACTTTAAAATTGCGGGTATTTTCCACGTAACTGATGATTTCCGTTTACGCGGTGCATACTCAACGGGCTTCCACGCGCCAACTGCGGGTCAGGCGAGCATCACTAACGTTACCACGCAAAACGTGAACGGCGTGCTAATTGACCAAGGTACATTGCCATTGTCGTCGGCAGCAGGTCAGCTAGCGGCTGACTTCATTGAAAGCCAAGGTAACGGTCGCCCAGACTTAGGCCCTGAAGAAGCGGTTAACTTCTCATTCGGTGCGTCAATCGATATCGCAGACATGAGCTGGACTATCGATTTCTACAACATCGAAATGGAAAACCGCGTAGCACTCGGTGCTAACGTAAACTTCCTAGATGCGCTTAACTTCGCTGGTGGCGGTACAGACTACGCAACCGTATCTGAAGCGCTTACCGAGCTTGATGCGTCGGGTATTATCAATCGTTCAGACTTTATCGGTTTAGACGACTTGTCGCAGTTCCGCTTCTTCTCGAACAGCTTCGATACCACTACTCGCGGTATCGACATTGTAGGTAACTACAGCTTCGATTTATGGGAAGGTAATTCACGTATTACACTAGCGGCAAACTACAACGAAACCGAAGTAGACGATGTAGGTACGCTTAACCCTATTGGTGACGGCCGTGTTGCAGCGATTGAAGACTTACTGCCAAACCTTCGCGGTAATATTTCTTGGACACACACGCAAGGGGCACTTCGCACCCTAGTTCGCGCTAACTACTACGGTGGTTGGGACGACACAGGTAACGGCGTAAATGGTATTGATGCGGCTATCTTGATAGACGTTGAAGCTAAATACTCTTACAGCGAAAACCTAGACCTCGTTATTGGTGTGAACAACCTGTTTGACGAATACCCGGAAGAAAACCCAAGCGCAGGAAGCTTAGGTCAGCTTTATTCTGAAGCTAGTCCGTTTGGATTCAACGGTGGTATGTGGTACGTGCAGGCACGCTATACTTACTAAGCCAGTTTTAGCCAAATAATAAGCTAACTAGTTTATAAATAAAATTGAATACCGCTTCTTGTTACAAGAAGCGGTATTTTTTTGACTAGAAATTGTTCGGGTGCTAGTTTGCGAAATGTACAAGTAGAACAACGAGGATGTTAATTGCAATAAACCCACGTAAATACGGGCTTCGTGCCATTAAAACAGCTGCGCTTTCGCTAGCGCTAGCAGTAAGCTTTCAGGTAGCCGCGCAAAACGACAAAGAACGCGTTGAATCCATTGAAGTATTCGGCGAAAAGACCACACTGCAATTAAAAAGAGCATTCGATAATCAGCGCTTCGAATTCTTAGAACTGTACAACAGTATCAATGAAACTGCGAAATTCGATGTTATCTGTAAGTATGAAAAGCCCATTGGCAGCCAAATTGCGCGCAAGTTATGCGAACCCAGATACATGATTGATTTTCGGGCGTTAACGGTTCAAACCTGGTCTACTCAGCCAGGCATTGATTTTAATCGCCTGCCCAACGACGACACTCTGCGCTTTTTAACGAAAGATACTCGGGAAGAAGCTTATCAACATGTTGCGGCTCTAGTGGCAACCAACCAAAAGCTGCTAGACAGATTTATGAAATTAGATGCGCTTCATGAGCGCATTAAGGCGAGTGAAGAAGGAGGAATGAATGGCAAATAACAGAGTTGGCTCAAAGCTACATGTAATTGCTATCGACTAAAGTACAAGCGACTTGCTTAAAAGTTGGGCGATTGCTAATGTAGTGTTACATCCAAAAAAAAAGGACCTTTTATGAAACACGCATCAATGGCTTCACTCTCGTCGGTTTTTAAGGCGCTTGGCACTGTTTTGCTACTTTCTGCGTCGGGCTTTGCGCTTGCCCAAACAGACAAGCCAGAATCGGATAAAGAGAGCATGGAGCGAATAGAGGTTACAGGGCAGAAAACCATTGCTCAGCTTAAAAAGGCGTTTGATAAACAACGCTTCGAATTTTTAGATTTATATAACACCATCAACGAGACGGCAAAGTACGATGTACTTTGTAGCTATCATCGTCCGATAGGGTCGAAGATAGCCAAAAAACAATGTGAGCCACGTTATTTGAAAGATTTTCGTGCTATCGCAACGCAAATAGCAGTAATGTCTTCTTCTTCCCCCGGCTTCAATATGAGTCGTCTTCCGACAGATGATCACATCGTATTCCTTACAAGGGAACAGCGCGAAGATGCCTTTAAGCACGTGGCTGCCCTTATCGCTACGCACCCTGAATTGTACGAAAGCTTTGCTCAGTTAGATGCGTTGCACCAGAATATCGAAGCGCGTAAAGAGCAAGCCAAGAAAGACTATTAAACGTTAAATTAAAACGCGGCCTATCTTATGTTAGGCCGTGTTGCTGCAATTGAAGACTTACTGCCAAACCTTCGCGGTAATATTTCATGGACACACACGCAAGGGGCACTTCGCACCCTAGTTCGCGCTAACTACTACGGTGGTTGGGACGACACAGGTAACGGCGTAAATGGTATTGATGCGGCTATCTTGATAGACGTTGAAGCCAAATACTCTTACAGCGAAAACCTAGACCTCGTTATTGGTGTGAACAATTTGTTTGACGAATACCCGGAAGAAAACCCAAGCGCAGGAAGCTTAGGTCAGCTTTATTCTGAAGCTAGCCCGTTTGGATTCAACGGTGGTATGTGGTACGTGCAGGCACGCTATACTTACTAAGCCAGTTTTAGCCAAATAATAAGCTAACTAGTTTATAAATAAAATTGAATACCGCTTCTTGTTACAAGAAGCGGTATTTTTTTGGCTTTTAGTTACTGATACTTTTTAAGCTCTAACCGAGACACCATGCCTTTGTGTACTTCGTCAGGGCCATCAGCTAGGCGAAGGGCTCTTGCGCCAGCCGCAAAGCGTGCTAGTGGGAAGTCGCTACACATGCCTGCGCCGCCGTGAATTTGCAGTGCCATATCTACTACGCTTTGTAGCATGTTTGGCACTACCACTTTAATGGCTGAAATCTCTGTCATAGCGTGCTTAACGCCTAGGTTATCTATCTTCCAAGCTGCGTGAAGGGTAAGTAATCGCGCTTGCTCAATCGCCATACGAGCATCCGCCACACGTTCTAAGTTGCCGCCTAAGCGAATAATAGGCTTACCAAAGGCAACCCGTTCATGACCCCGTTTAAGCGCAAGCTCTAAGGCTTTTTCGGCCATACCGATAGCGCGCATACAGTGGTGGATACGACCCGGGCCCAAGCGACCTTGTGCTATCGCAAACCCTTTGCCTAAACCCATTATAATGTTGTCTTTACTTACACGGACATTATCAAAGTGCATTTCGCCATGGCCGTATGGCGCATCATAATCGCCGTACGCATCTAGCATACGCTTAATGGTAATTCCGGGTGTGTCTAGCGGCACTATAACCATACTATGGCGGCTGTGCTTGTCGTTATCTGGGTTTGATAAACCCATGAATATCGTAAATGCCGCGTTAGGGTGGCCTAGGCCTGTCGACCACCACTTCTTGCCGTTAATAACGACGTCGTCACCATCTTCGATGATGGTGGCGGCCATGTTGGTAGCATCAGACGATGCAACATCAGGTTCGGTCATGCCAAACACTGAGCGGATCTCGCCAGCCAGTAATGGTGTTAGCCATTTTTCTTTTTGTGCATCGCTACCAAAGTGATACAGCACTTCCATGTTGCCGGTATCAGGCGCATTACAGTTGAAGATTTCTGGCGCAAATAAGTATTTCCCCATGCGCTCAGCCATTGGCGCATATTCAAGTGTGGTAAGGCCCTGGCCTAGTTCAGCATCTGGCAGAAATAAATTTGCTAAGCCCGCTTCACGTGCTTTGGCTTTTAGTGCCTCGGTGCCAGGATGTAGCTTCCAGTTTTTCCAATCGCCGTGATTATTTTCTTTATGATGAAAGTCGTAAACTTCATTTTCAATTGGCGCTATATGTTCAGCAATGAAGTTATCAAGTTTTTCTAATAAGGCTTTGGTTTTGTCGTTATGTGAAAAGTCCATAGGGCATCTCTTATCTAATTCGTTAGACTCATACTAGGGAAACTTGCTCAGTGAATGAAATGAAATATAATCCTTAAATGGTATGAATATTGTTCATGGCTTGGCGAATGCTTGAATACAGACAATTTGAAAAGCTCGATTTGAATTTGCTGAAGGTGTTTGAAGCCCTTTGGCAGCATAGAAACATGACCCGGGTGGCTGAAGCGCTGCACATTACGCCGTCGGCAGTTAGCCATGCCATGCGCCGGTTTCGGGATATTTTAGGCGACCCGCTTTTTGTAAAAGAAAAGCAAAGTATGCTGCCTACCGCTGCCTGCGAAAGACTGGCGCCCGCTATTCTAAAAGCCTTGAGCGATATTCGAAAAGCGCTAGGGGAGTTTGCTGACTTCAATCCATTACACAGCCATCAGCGCTTTGTTATCGCCATGCAAGAGTCGTTAGAATTAGGTGTGTTGCCAGTTTTACTCTCTACTCTTGAAAAACAGGCGCCTAATATCGAAATAGTAAGCACTCGCTTACATCGTGACACCATGCTGGCTGATGTAACCAACCGAAACCTTCACTTAGTTATTGATATTGGCCGCGCCGTTGCAGCACCAATTTCCCATTCTCTATTACGTCGGGATACCTACAAGGTGCTTATGAATAAGCAAAACCCCTTAGCGCAGAATTTAGATAAGAAAAAGTACGTGGCTGCACGTCATATTACGGTATCTAATCGCGCTAAAGGCGCGTCAGTAGAAGAAATTGCGCTGCAACAATTAGGCGTAAGTCGGCCTTCTTTATGGCGCTGCCAGAATTATCGTGCTGCTGCCGATGTAGTGGCTAACACCGAGGCTTTGTTAACCTTGCCGGGTTCTGTAGCCGATGCAGTAAGCGACGATAACCTGATAAGCACTAAGCTGCCTTATCAAATACCTGCACTGGAAACGCACCTTTACTGGCATAGCCAGCAAGAAGGCGAGCCGGGGCTGATGTGGCTTCGCGATTTAATGCTACACTTGTTCGCTGAATCTGGTCTTACCAGATAGGTTCTGATAGGATTTGGCGTAATCAATAGTGCTGACGCCATCGAGTTAGATGCAGTGCTGACTCGCTGCTTGCGTTTAACGTATTGAATACTTTGTGAAAAACGTGCAGTAAACAGAGCGTGGAAAAACGAATGCACAGCCATATCGATTGTCACTGTCGGTAAGCTCGCATGTACTGGTGAACAGGAAGCAGTAATGAAAATTCATACATTATCAGGCTACATACAGCATATTTATCTTGTTGAAGACAGCAATGGCTTGCTGTTGCTTGATGGCTGTAGCCGGGCCGATGTCGACAGTGTGTGCAAATACATTACGCAAACCATGGGCCGCCCGTTAACTGACCTAAAGCTTATTGTGGTTACCCACATGCACCCCGATCACGCCGGCGGTGCCGTTAAACTGCGCCAGCGCACGGGCGCGCAAGTGGCGTCTCATCCTAAAGCGGTCAATTGGTACGCTGGTTTTGCAGGGCGTACTGCTCACGGTATCGATTTGCTGTTAACCTGGTGGGTGGCAAATCGTATTGGCAAACCAAGAATGCCCATTTGGTATAACCCAATTTTAGCGCCAGACATGACGCTTAAAGACAACCAAACGTTGCCTGGTTTTCCTGACTGGCAAGTAATATACACACCGGGTCACACCGACCACGACTTAACCTTGGCGCACGTTTCTACGCAGCAGGCTTACATTGCTGACGTACTGGTGCAGGTTAAGGGCGAACTCGTTCCGCCGTATCCGTTGTGCCACCCAAACCAATACCGTGAAAGCTTAAAAAGACTGGCGCAGTCACAAATTGATACATTCTTTTGCGCCCACGTGCCTCCCACCAAAAAATCAGACATCGATTTTGAGCACGTTATCGAAAATGCACCGCGTAAGCCAAAGAATCACTGGCATTCCAGTAAAAATCGCATAAAGAAAAAGCTCTTTAATCAAACCCGCGAGCATTAAATAAACAACCCGTTTTTTATTTCACAGTGATAACTTAGCTGGCACTGCCCTTGCTTTTATCCCTTAATAACCACATTACTCTTTAAGTCATATCTATAATGAAGTGAGGGCAATAAAGTGAAAGCCGGGCTCTCAGAACGTTATTTTTAAGGTATAGGTTCAAGGGAACAGGAACTGCAAAGGCAGCAAACAAGAATAATGCAAAAGAATATCGCTACGCTTTTTGACAAAACTCGGGCAATGGCGTCGCTAACTGGCGACAAGTTAAGCAGTGCGTTTAATAAAGAAACCCACAGATTCACTATTACCGGGCTTAGTCGAAGCGGTAAATCTATGCTGTTTACCAGCCTTATCACCATGCTGAAAAGCCGCAGTGAAGAAGGCTATGCTTGTTTGCCGTTGCTGCGGTATTTACCGCCTTCTCAAGTGCTAGATATGCGCATAGAGCCCATTGAAGGCTATAAACCCTTTCCCCATTTGCAGAACATTGCTGATCTTGAAAACGGACAGTGGCCGAAGGCTACCGAAGAAGCGTTTGGTTTTAAGCTAGTAGTACGACTTAAAGAAACAGCCTCGCTAAAACGCCATGTACTGCCCCACAGCGATGTAGTGTTTGAGTTTATCGATTACCCTGGGGAATGGGTGACCGACATTCCTATGCTAAGTAAAACCTACGCCCATTGGTCAGACTCTGCGTGGGCGCAGCTTAGCAGCGGGCCCCAGCAGTATTTTGCCAGTCAGTGGAAAGCGTTTGTTAATCAATTCGATTTCGAGCAAGAGCCTACAGAGCAGCGCATTAAGCTACTCGTTAATGCCTATCGCGATTATCTGATTGACGCCAAAGCGAACGGTATATCACTACTTCAGCCAGGCAGCTTTTTGTTGGAGTCGAGCGACTTCGATTGGCAGGCGTTTGGTTTTACGCCGCTACCATCGAGTATTACCAGCGATGTATCGCACCCGTGGTTTAAAATATTCGATAAGCATTTTGCCAAGTTTCAGCATGGATGGTTAACACCGTTAAAACAGTCCATTTTTAAAGAAACCGATAAGCAAATTATTCTGGTGGATTTGTTTGAGGGGCTTAACCATAGCAGGCAGCATTTGTATCAGTTAAAAGAAACCCTAAGCCATTTGGCCGATACTTTTGTGTACGGTCAAAGCACGTGGTTTTCACGTAATGTGCTGAAAAAAGAACAAATAGGCAAAGTGGCGTTTGTTGCGACCAAGTCAGATTTAGTGCCAGTAAGTCAGCGTGCTAATTTACTCAATTTACTTACCCAAATTACCGAAGGGGCCAGGGCACGGTTCGATGGTAAACCTATCCAGTTTGAACATTTTTTAGTGTCGAGTATGCAAGTGACCGACGATGGCAGTAGTGAAGATGCAATTCGCTATAAGAACACCGATGGCAGTTATGTTGAATCTACGTTTGAACCCATTCCAAGCACGCTGAAAGAAATGGAAGAGGGCAGTCATTTCCCCGTACCTGATGCGAGTGTGCCCAGCGATTTTAAAGCGCGTATTTTAGCGGGTAAGGGCGTAGACAGACTGCTTCAGTTTTTACTGGGCAAAGGATAACAAGAATGAGCGATAAACCTTATAAATTCGATGAAAGCCCAGAACCTACGCGCCCGTCTACGCTTAAAAATAATGGGTTTGGCGAGCAAGACGGCACGGCTTATTCGGAATACGCGTCTCAACAACGTGATCAGTATGATGAGCAGCTAAATGAAACAACCGCTGATGACGGTAATGATTATCAAGATGGAGAGCCAATGCACAAATCAGGCTCCGTAAATAAACCGCAGTACAAACCCAAGGTAAAAACACAAACCTTAGATATTGCACAGCCTGAAACCAAGCTTCCACAGCAAGTTACCGAAGACGTGTGGGAAGTAGATGTGAATAAAGATGGTATTTCGTTAGGTGCGGCAACCCTTGGGTTTGGGGTTATTTCTCTATTGGGGTTCTTTGTTTTTGAAGCCTATACCACCCTTGTGGCAAACGTGTCTGAGCACCCCATTGGAACAGGTGTATTAGGTGCGTTACTGGTGGGTTTTGTAAGCTGCTTTAGCTTTTTAAGCTTTAGAGAGTGGCGCGGCTACAAGCAAGTGAATACGGCAATGGAAGATGCTGGCGTTATCCGGAATTTGCTGGCTAATAAGCGAAATGAAACTTCACCACAAAAAATAGACCGTGTGTTAAGCCAGCATGGCAAGCGCTTTTCCCGAGGGTCTTACGCAGCGCATTGCTTCGCTCGCTATAAACAGCAGCTTCAAGCTGATATGACAGGTCCAGAAAGGCTTGGCCTATACGAAGATACGGTATTAAAGCCGGTGCAGGAAAAGGCCCACAAGGTGCTAAATAAAGAGTCGGTAACGGCTGGGAGCCTGGCGTTTATCAGCCCTAACAACCTTATTCAAACCTTTGCAGTAGTATGGATTAGCTTTCGCACTATTCGCCGCATGGCACGTGTATATGGGCTAAGGCCAAGTACAGCGGGAAACTGGAAGTTGCTGAAAGTGCTGGCACAAAACATTGCGGCTCAGGGCGTATTTGATTTAGCTACCGATGAAGTAGCTAATCAAATTGGCGGCAGTTTGTCGGCCAAGTTTATGGAAAACTCGGCCGAAGCCATTGCAGCAGGTGCACTGAACGCCCGTTTAGGGCGAGCGCTAATTAAACTGCTTAAATAGCGCTACTTTTCCATTTGTTAGGCTGCGCTATGGCCGTTGTGCAACCTAACTGCCCACGGTGCATTACGTAATTTAACGTGAAATCCATTAGCTGCTGTAACAGTGTTATAACGCCTTTTTAGTGGGCACGACCACGTTAGCAAAGATAAGCCCAGCTACTAGCGACATAAAGATAAGAAACACTTCTTGCCCTAAATGATCGGCTTTTACGAAGTCTTGACCTGTCATAAACGAGTTCAATCCAATATAGGTTTTAGACCCCGGCACCAACACGATAAGCCCGTGCATGGCAACAATGGTAGCTGGCTGGTTAGCAATGCGAGTAAACGCGTTAGCAAAAATACCTAGCGCAAAGGCACCCACAAACGTGCCAAGCCCTGAGCTCATGTAATCTGAGCTCCATGCTGTAGCGCTGTAAGCGATAAACGCTGCTGCCAGCGCCCAAGGTATGTGCTTAATGCGCGTTCTAAATATTGCCACTAGGGCAATACACAGTAGGAATACCGCGAGCCAAGTTGCCCAATAAGGCAATGATTCCGCAGGGGTATACACGTTTTCACCAAATGCGCTAAAGCCCAACGACACACCCAGAAACGCACCAAAGTACAATTTAAACAGCTGCATAATGGCGTCCATAGTGCGGGCGGTGCCCGACACCATGTTTCGGGATGACAGCTCTGCAAGGCCCATAGTCAGGGCAAGGCCGGGCACAAATACAATCACCGATGAAAGCACAACCAGCGGAATGTTAATGCCCGGGTCAACGTACTGGCCAATGGCGCACGCAAGAATACCACCAACGAACGCAGTAACAGGCTCTAGCATTAAGTTTACACGTTTAGACTGCTGTGCCCACAAGGTCCATAGGTAGGCTACAATACCCAATGCGCCCGACCAGCCAATTTCACTCCAGCTAGCACCCATCAGCATGGCAAATGCGCCGGTGGCCATAGCAAAGGCAACGCCCGTTACCCATTTCCCGTAAGGGCTGCCCATGGCGTCTATTTCATCTAAACGTTTGTCTGCTTCACTTAATGTTAATCTGCCTGACAATAGTTCGCTGGCAAGTTCGTCGGTAAGCGACAATGCATTCATGTCTAATTCGCCAGGTAGCAAACGAGCCGCATGATTATATTCGTCTTCGTGACGATCGCTCCAGATAACAAAAGTTAGTGACGTGGGCGTTGAAATAAATGAAGCGTGTACGCCCAAATATTTGGCGACTTCACCAAGGTAGGCTTCAAGACGGAACGCAGGGGTACCGTACTTGTGCAGCATTTTTCCTAGCTTCACTATAAATTTACGAATTTGAATAAATTCAACGGTATCCAACGTACTGCCCTTAAGTTTTGATAACTTTAATATGAGGTAAATAAGACAAAAAAGCCAGACGCATAGGTAACATGTCTGGCTAAAATTTGGGCGGATTCTACGGAGGGTTTTACGTGAAAGCAAAACAAATTTTTTATTTATTTTGCCTTAAAAAAACTAATCGTTTAACCGATTGCAAAGCTGCCATTTTATTGCGCTTTGCGTGCATGTGTTCACACAGAGTTGAACGTTTAGGCGCGGGCTTTAAAGGGCATCCAATCCTTCCAAACGGGCTCTAATCCTCTCGCTGCAATCGCGTTCACCACTTCTGGCACCGAACGGTTGTCGTCTATATCAAACTGATTTAATGCCTGTGAGGGTTCGCTGTAGCCGCCTGGCTGCGTTTGTGACGCTGCACTCATAGATGTTATTCCAAGAGGTATTACACCGTCTCTAAAAGCGGCCGACTCGCGGGTAGAAAGCGATAGTTCAGCTTGTGGATTAAACAATCGGTGGGCGCAAATCAACTGAAGCAAGTCACGTTCGTTAGGTAGCCTGCTATTGGTAAGCGCGCTACCGCCAGTATTGTTTCCCTCACAATTTCGAAGCCTAGGAAAGGCAATAGATACGCGGCTTTGCCAATAGTGCTGTTGTATTAGTTTGCCGTGAAGAGCCGTCATAGCGCTATCAACCCGCCAGTCGCCTAAACCAAGCAGCGCACCTATACCTATTTTATCTATACCGGCTTGCCCTATACGATCGCTGGCTTCTAAGCGCCATAAAAAATCCTGTTTTTTACCCCGGGTGTGGTAGCTGGCGTAATGCTGTGGCGAATAGGTTTCCTGATACACTAAAACAGCATCTAACCCCTGGTGTTTTAGGGTTTCGTATTGCTCCCTTTTTAGCGGCTGCACTTCCATCATAAGGTAGCTCACCTTGTCACGAATAGCGCTAAGGGTTCGTTCGAAATAGTCCATGCCCACTTTAGTTTCATGTTCACCAGTCACCAGCAACACCTGAGAAAACCCCATATCATTAATGGCTTCAATTTCGGTAAGCACTTCACTTATAGATAGTGTTTTGCGCTTTATTTTATTGCTCATGGTAAAGCCGCAGTAGGTACATTCATTGGCACACAGGTTCGACAGGTACAAAGGCACAAAAAGCTGCATAGTATTGCCAAAGCGATAACGAGTAAGCGCCTGTGCGCGATTTGCCATGTCCTCAAGATAGGGTGCGCCAGCGGGGGAAATCAGCGCCATAAAGTCATCTAGCGATAGTGTATTTGCATAAAGCGCACGCTCTACGTCTTTCGCGGTTTTGCTGTTTATCGATAAAGCTAAATGCGACAAATCTTGCTGTATTAGCGCTTGCGCTACTTTCATACCGCCGGCTCCAAAAATGCAGTTAATGGGCTGGAAGCTTGTGCTTGATTAAACGTTGCGCCAAGCCCAGCTTCAAACGCTTTTCGTCCCGTTTCCACCGCATTTGCAAAGGCTTCCGCCATGGCGACAGGGTTTTTGGCGGTGGCGATCGCGGTATTTACCAGTACTGCATCTACGCCCATTTCCATGGCAGCCATAGCCTCGCTGGGCTTTCCTATGCCAGCATCAACAATTACCGGAATCGACGCCTGCTCAACAATGATCTTCAAAAAAGGAGCAGTTTGCAGGCCTTGATTGCTTCCAATTGGCGCTCCCAATGGCATAACGGCTGCACAGCCCACTTCTTCTAAGCGTTTGCAAAGTACTGGGTCTGCGCCGCAGTATGGCAGTACGTTAAACCCTTTTTTTACTAAAACCTCTGCGGCTTTTAGCGTTTCGATAGGGTCGGGCAATAGATAACGCTGGTCGGGGTGAATTTCTAGCTTTATCCAAGGGCTACCTAATGCTTCGTAGGAAAGTTCAGCAGCAAACACAGCCTCTTGGGCATTTTTAGCCCCTGATGTATTAGGAAGTAAGGTAACCTCTAGTTCGCGCAGTGCCTTTAAAGTTTCGTCTTGTGCGTTATTACTCGCTACGCGCTTCATGGCCAGGGTCACAATATTACTTTGAGCAGCGCTCACGGCACTTTTCATAGTGGTGGCGCTACTGAATTTTCCTGTGCCGGTTAAAAGGCGTGATGAAAAAGTATGGTTTGCAAGCGTTAGCATATTAGCCTCCTGCAACTAGGGTAAAGATATCAACGGTGTCGTTGTCGTTAAGATACGTTGTCGACCAGTCTCGTTTGCTCACGATGGCCGCATTCTTAGCGATGGCAGTGCCGTCTACGTTGATCTGCTTAAGCGCAATTAGCTCGTATAACGAGATGGGCGATATCACGTTCATGGGTTGATTGTTCACATTCACTTTAATTTGGGTCATGACATACCTCGCAAGTAGAAGAGGGGGGCAACATAAAGCTTTTAAGGGAACCAAGGTCGGCATTCCCGGTTAGGTAATGGCCCCATTTAATGTCGGCGTTAAATCCTTTAGCTAAGAACAGCAAAGCCTGTGTAGCCTGATGGCAAGCGGCCATACCCACGACCGGGCCCAGCACGCCTCTGCTTAGGCAGTCTTCGCGCACGTCTATGTATTCAACAAGACAGGCGTAACAACCAATGCGTTTGTTGTTTTGAGGTAGGTTCAATGCTTGCCAGCTTAGCCCGCTCGCCGCAGCAATAAAAAGTGGTATAGAAGCACGCAAAGTAGCGGTATTGATGTGCTTCCGCGTTTCGATGTTATCGGTACAATCAAGTACGCAGTCGGCAGTAGATATTAATGTTGGTAAGTTCTTACTATCAGCGTAAAGACTCTTAAATTTGATGTTAAGTCTGGAGTTAACCTTGCGTAGCTCGTTATATAGTGATTTTGCTTTAAGCTCGCCAAGGTGCATTTCATTGTAAGTCACTTGGCGTTGCAGGTTACTTATGTCTACCGTGTCGCCGTCGACTAATGTAAGGGTTCCTACACCGGCCCCAGCTAAATATCGAGCGACTAAGCTACCTAATCCGCCAAGGCCAATTACCACTGCATGGGAACGGGCAAACTTTGCTTGTCCTTCATCTTCAACGCTATCCAGCATAAGTTGTCTGCTGTAGCGCTTTATGTCTTGCTTGTTTAATGCGCGCTCAAATACTTGGCCTGCTTTATGGTTAGCAGTGTGGGTGGCCGAGTGAACAGTGGGCTGAGTGACTGAACAACTATGCAAAACCCGCCTCCTTAGACAAACTATAAAACGCGTTTAAGGGGTCATCGGCCTGGGTAATTGCGCTGACGACCGCAATGCCGTTAACCCCTGTTTTAGCCACATCGGCAATGCGCGCTAAATTAATGCCACCTATAGCAACGGTAGGAATGTCTTCACATAGTTCGACGTACTTGGCTAAACGTTCAACGCCTTGCGGTTTAGAAGGCATTTCTTTGGTATTGGTAGGGAATATGTGCCCAAGTGCGATATATGATGGCTTCAGTTGTCGTACTCGTTGAATTTCTGCAAAGCCATGCGTTGAAATACCCAGCCTAATACCTGCCTGTCGAATGGCGTGCAAATCGGCGGTATCGATATCTTCTTGCCCTAAATGCACACCGAAAGCACCCAGCTCAATAGCCAGTTCCCAATAATCGTTAATAAATAATTGGCAATGTGTGCGCTTTGTTAGTGCTATAGCCTCTTTTATCTGCTGGCGAATGTCTTCTTGTGTTCCCTGTTTTACACGAAGCTGAATGATGTTAACTCCGGTAGGTAATAAGCGCGCTATCCACTCAACGCTATCGACCACAGGGTATAAACCTAGATGAGTTTGTGTAAGGGGGTTGAAATGGCTAACTACAGTATTGCTTTGAGGCAGAGGCGCTTTTTCTGCTTTTAATGATAAGGTTTGCGTTGTTAGTGGTTCTCGAGAAGAAAATTTAACGGAAGGGAAGCTCGCTGGATTACGTGGAAAGCCAACGCAACGCGCAAATGCAGGCGCATAGGTGCGTGTTCTATACGTATCTGTTGCAGGCGTATGCGCTGAATTTGAACAAGAAACGTGTCTAACCTGACTAACATAAGCGTTGGCCAGAGTGAGCGCATCTTCAATACAGTAATCATGTACAACAAATGCAGCAATAGCACTGGCTAACATGCACCCTGTACCGCGAAGCTTGCAGGTGTCTTTTCTTGGCTGAGTGAACTGTATAGTTTGTGTTGGGCTCACAAAAGTATCGCATACGTGTGTTTGCCAACTTGCGTGCCCTCCTTTTACGTAAACAGAATGTGCGCCGATTTCAATAAGCTGATAAGCCGCCGCGCGCAGGTTATCATCGGTCTTTACTGGTAGATTAGTTAACCACGAAAGCTCTTGGGTATTAGGGGTAACCAAATCTACGGTGTTTAAAAGTGCTTCTACCACTGGTTCAGAGAGCTCACTTAACTTTCCACCTGATGATGTGCGCAGTACCGGGTCCCACACTACAAACGGTCGTGGGATAACCATAGATTGAATGCGCGCACACAGCAATAACGCTTGCTCATCGTTAGCAATAGCGCCAATTTTTATAGCGCTAGCTTGCGCACTTTCACTTAGCACCTGCCACTGCTGATTCAGCGCCGAGGCGGTCATGCTTTCTTTGCTTAGCATCACCGTATTCGACTGAACCGTGGCCTGCGTAGTAATGACGCAGGCGTGAACCTTTAAGTCGGCAAGGGTAATGGCATCGCGGGTAATACCCGCGCCGCCACTAGAATCTATGCCGCCTATACACCATACAACCGGCTGTTTAACCACAGGCTGCTGAAAGGCGTTCTCTGTCATGGTAATTCAACCTTACTGTCGGCGGTATGATAAAGCTCGGCGCCCGATCTATTGAACGCGTTTGCCATGTCTTTCATGCCTTTTTCCTTTTCTTTTTCCTTTCCTAAGGCTTGGGCATGGGCTTGGTTTTCCGCCTGCTTAGCGACATCCCGTACTTCCTGAGAAATTTTCATGCTGCAGAACTTAGGGCCGCACATAGAGCAGAAGTGAGCAACTTTGCCTGAAGCCTGAGGAAGGGTTTCATCGTGATAGGCACGAGCGGTATGCGGGTCTAACGCTAAGTTGAACTGATCTTCCCATCTAAATTCAAAGCGCGCTTTCGACATGGCGTTGTCGCGAATTTGTGCGCCTGGGTGACCTTTGGCTAAATCAGCGGCATGAGCGGCAATTTTATAGGTAATTAAGCCTTGTTTTACATCCTCTTTATTGGGTAGGCCTAAGTGCTCTTTAGGTGTTACATAGCAGAGCATAGCGCAGCCAAACCAACCAATCATGGCGGCACCAATGCCGGATGTGAAGTGGTCGTAGCCCGGTGCGATATCGGTAGTTAGGGGGCCAAGGGTATAGAAGGGCGCTTCATGACAGTGCTTAAGCTGCTCTTCCATGTTCGCTTTAATCATATGCATTGGCACATGCCCGGGGCCTTCAATCATTACCTGAACATCGTATTCCCATGCAATTTTAGTTAGCTCACCAAGAGTTCGTAACTCAGAGAACTGTGCGTCGTCGTTAGCATCGGCAACGCTGCCTGGACGCAGGCCATCACCTAACGACAAGGCCACGTCATACTTGGCGCAAATTTCACAGATATCGCGAAAATGCTCGTATAAGAAGCTTTGCTGGTGGTGACTTAAGCACCATTTCGCCATAATTGACCCGCCGCGGGATACAATACCGGTGACTCGTTTTGCAGTAAGGTGAACGTACTCAAGCAGTACACCAGCATGAATGGTGAAATAATCCACCCCTTGCTCGGCCTGCTCGATAAGCGTGTCTTTAAACATCTCCCATGTGAGGTCCTCGGCAACGCCGTTTACTTTCTCAAGGGCCTGATAAATGGGCACGGTGCCAAGTGGAACCGGACTATTTCGCAGAAGCCACTCGCGGGTTTCGTGAATGTTTCTGCCGGTGGATAAATCCATGATGGTGTCAGCGCCCCAGCGGGTCGACCACACCAGCTTTTCTACCTCTTCTTCAATGGAAGAGGTCACCGCTGAGTTACCAATGTTGGCGTTAATTTTCACCAAGAAGTTGCGGCCAATAATCATTGGCTCTAGCTCAGGGTGGTTAATGTTGCACGGAATAATGGCGCGCCCTGCGGCTACTTCTTGTCGCACAAATTCAGGGGTTATCGTATCGGGTAAATTTGCGCCAAAGTGTTCGCCTTTGTGTTGCTGCGTAAGTTCGGCATCTTTAATTGCTTGGCGACCCATATTTTCGCGAATGGCAATGTATTCCATTTCAGGGGTAATAATGCCCTGTCTGGCGTAGTGTAGTTGCGTAACGTTTTTGCCCGCTTTCGCTTTTAACGGTTTGCGGTTGCGTATAAAGCGAAAGTCTTCGGTAAAAATGTCGTTTTCACGCGCTTTAGCAAAGTGTGATGAAACACCATCAAGTTCGCGCGTATCACCACGCTCTTCAATCCAGGCTTTGCGCAAAGGCGCTAAGCCTTTGTGCACGTCAATAGTTTCCTTCGGGTCGCCGTAAGGGCCTGATGTGTCGTACACCGGAATCGGCGGGTTTGGTGTTAAAATAGGGTTTTCTTCGGTGCCACCGACTAAGCTGTCGTGCTGATGAATAAGGCGCATGGCAACGCGGATGTCATCTCGACTTCCGCTTTCGTAATGGCGTGTGGAATTGGGGTAAGCTTCGCCCGCTAGCTCATTGATGAATTGTTGCGCTTGTTGGCGCTGTTCGCGTCTGTTCGACATAGCATTTTGGCCTTTTACGTTTAGGTTTAAAAATGCTTGTCAGGAGTGAAGGAGAATACAATGTGTGAGGGTTAAGGTTTTAACCCCGGCTTTCAACTCGAGGGTAATAACAATTGTGTGATGAGCGTTACCGTTGCTTTAGCCTAGACGCTTGCGCCGCTGTCTGCGCTCGCTTTCTACGCTTAACCTATCCTAACGTTTGCATCACTCGCTTTATTACACCAACGAGCCACAGTGCTGTGATTATTATAAGCACTGTGTGCATTGCATTTTCTTGTTCCCTTCGCAGGTATTAGCCTGATCAGGTTCTACGGATCCCACTTTCGCGGTCTCAGCTTACTGGGTTACCAGTGAAGCACTCCGACAAGTAATTTGTTTTATTCGCGCTTTAAACAAGGTTTGGTCACTAAAAATAAGCGTTTTCAAGCGCAAACTAAGAGCACGAATTTACTGTTCCTTTTTACTATATCTTCAATTTTACGGTTAATACAAGTACTACCAGCTAGGTTAAATGAAACGGCTATTTGCATTCTAAGGTTGGAAATCAGCCTTTCTGCCAAGGCAATGAAAAGGCTTAGTTGGTTGGAAGCTTAAGTATGAGGGGCGGCATTGTACGTACTCCGGTCGTTCAGGAATGTTTGGTGCAATCAGCGCTTAACGGGTCAATAGGTCCAAATTTTCACAACATCGCCTACCTGACTAAAAGTTAAACTTGCTAATACTATATGTTGCATTGTTTAATATGATTATGCATACGGAGGCGTGTATAAATGGCAAAAGGAAAGCTAATTTGGCATATTGCCTGTGACGAATCTGGTATAGATGGGCAGGTATACTACGGTTTTGGTTCCTTGTGGATGAAGTACCAACGTCGCGGCGATTTTGTTCGTATCATCAGAAATCTTAGGGAAAAGTATCGATATACAAACGAAATTAAATGGCAACGTGCTCATCAGAAAAATAACATTGATTTTTACAAAGAGCTTGCCGATGTATTTTTCAAACACGCGTGGCTGGCTTTTCATTGCATAGTTATTAGAAAAGGATTGGTAGATAAATCATTTCATGACGGTGACTACGACCTTGCAATGCGAAAACACTTCACAACTCTTATTTCTTCAAAAATAAAAGCAGTTAAAAAAGCACATCCTAATCAGTTATCAGAATTTCGAGTCGAAGTCGACCCATTACCGTCGCGATACAATAAGGCTGACGAAGCGTTTCATACAATCGCTAACAATATCCTAAAACAAGAATTAGGCGGTGATGCTCTGATTCAAACAGTTGTGACTAAAGACTCAAAAGATTCTCAGCAAATACAGCTGGCTGACTTTCTGTTGGGAGCAGTTATGAGCGCGTTTCAAGGAAAAGTAACCTCTGATAGAAAGCGAGATATGGCGAATCATATTGCATCATATTTAGGCTGGGACTCGCTCAAACACGACACTTGGGACTATGAGCGAAAATTTAATATTTGGTATTTTCATGATATCAGGCGAGATCAACGTGAAATTCATACGAAGAATGTAGAGCTGAGATATCCGCTCCCTGCAAAATCACTTAAGTGAAGTAGAAAAAAAGAATGAAAAAAAGTAACCACCAAGGAAAGGTGTTAAAAGATCATAAAAAAGTGGGCAAAAAGTTCATCCCCCCTTTAATGCAAATCGACAAGATGAGAGAAACATCGTTTGTAAACGACCGGCTTCCGTGCTTAATTTGGATGTCGTCATTATATCTTCGTCTTGGCGATAGGAATGCAACTAAAGTCATTGTTGATTTTATTGATACTGCGTATAACTGCTTTGAGGGTGAAAAAATTGCGCCGCTTCAATACATGGGTAGCTATACAACTCTGTCAGATTCAAAAAAGAATGAATTGTATGAGACATTAAGAACGAAACCATATTTCAACGACGTTTTAAGTAATCTCGAACATCAGTATCACTTATTAAAGAGCTATCCATTAGCGTTTCTTTTTTCTGAGCACCAGTATGGTGTTGACCGTGAAGATGCCATTGAAATGCTGAAAGAGGATGTAGAGGCGCTTTTGGATAGACTGTCATCAAAAGCGACCAAAGTTCAGGTTACTGCGGTTTACGCAGAGATAATATCTGGGCGAATGAAAATTTCTGCTCATATCGACTTGCCTGACTTCAATGCAATATTCAAAGCGCCAGAGTCTGATGATGCAAAGCGTGTTGCAAGTTTTGCTCGCGCTCATATCAACGGATTTGCAGCAGCTTCTTTTTTGAAAGAAATAGGGGTTCCTGAAAACAATTGGCCAGAGACTTTTTGGAATGAGGCTTTTGATTTAGATGGATGCGACAATGGATATTGAAGAATTAGTAAGTGGCTACGTCGATTACCTAGTGGACAGTTTCGATGAAGTTTGGACTAAAGTTAAAATTCCCGCGGATAAACTGGAGGCATTATCTGCCATTGGTGGTCTTTTATCTCGACAAATTACTCTCTCCATCGAGTTGGCTCAAGCTCCCTCAACATGGAACGGACATTCTGCACCATTATTCTTACGCTCTATGACCGATTTATATATCACGCTTGCGTGGATGATGGATGATTTGGAAGAGCGACCCCATAAATACATTATGCATGGTCTGGGTGAAGCAAAGTTACTTATCGAACACTACAAGCTCCTGTTAGAAAAGGAGGAATATCAAGAAGACAAAGAAGATCTTCAACAAATGATAGAGTTTAGAGAGCATTGGATTAATTCACAACGCAATGAATTTTTTGTCGAAGTGGATGTTGGAACGTGGTCGAATTTAAATTGTAGGAAAATGGCGCAAGAGGCAGATTGCGAAGACCTTTATAATTTTGCTTACACGCCCTTTAGCCAAGTGGCGCATAGCATGTGGCCCCATGTTTCAGTTTACAATATGACTCGTTGCAAAAATCCACTACATAAGCACCACTTGATTCCTGCTCTACTAGACGTGCCGCTCGACCCCGACTACTTGTATAGATCCTGCAAATACGTTGACAAGACTTATCGGTTGTTTGAAAAGCACTTTGAAG
>NZ_JAEFCD010000003.1 GCF_016405965.1 Alteromonas sp. IB21
CGTATGCCGATAAAACACAGTGAGAAATAATGAACAACGAATGGTTAAATGCCTATGTGTTGCATAGACGCCCTTACAGGGAAACCAGCTATATTGTTGATTTTTTCACTCTGGAAGAAGGGCGGGTTAGTGCGGTTGCGAAAGGCGTAAAGAACAGCAAGTCAGATAAAAAAAGTCTGCTTCAACCTTTTCAGCACCTTCGTTTGCAGCTTAGCGGCAAATCAGAGCTTAAAAACTTGCGACACGTTGAAAGTGTCTCGCCCTCCATAAATCTTGCGGGTACCGCCCTGTTTTGTGCCATGTATGTCAATGAATTAACTAACCGCATAATGCCTGCAGGCCTTGCTAGCGATGGTGTGCACAATGCGTATGAAAATGCACTGTTAGCATTACGTGATGAAAGCGATATAGAAGTTACCCTGAGGCAGTTTGAATTTGCATTGCTTGATGAAATGGGGTTATTGCCCGATTTTACCACAGACGTGGAATACGAGATGCCGATAGTGGAAAGCGGAAACTACCATTTTCAGATGGATGCAGGATTTATTAGATTGCCAGAGGATGGGGCTGGCGCAGGTAGAATGCGCGGGTTACCCGGGCAAGCGTTGCTCAGTTTGTCGCAGGGCGAATTTACCCCGCTCAGCAAGAAAGTGGCAAAAGTGCTTTGTCGTGATTTACTAAAACCGCTTATTGGTGACAAGCCGCTGAAAAGTCGGGAACTCTTTATAGCAAAGCCACGTTGAGCCGTACAATGGGATGGCGATAGGGTTACGCAACGTTCATCTGAGCGAAAATTATTTTCTCTTAACTCAAGTGCTTAAACAGCCCCGTACATTGAAAACTTTGTTACAATTGCTACACGTTAGAAAGGCGTATTACGCCGTTAAATCAACTTAATAGATACGAAGAGTGCTTCTTCGTTCTCTTACGCTAGGTGGTGAAATGAGCACGATTTTATTAGGCGTTAACATCGACCATATCGCAACGCTTCGCAATGCGCGCGGTACACATTATCCAGATCCAGTGCACGCTGCTGATATCGCAGAGCGCGCGGGCGCAGACGGCATAACGGTTCATTTACGTGAAGATCGCCGCCATATAAAAGACCGTGACGTTCGAATTTTGGCGCAAACTATCAATACCCGTTTGAATTTAGAAATGGCAGTAACTGATGAGATGCTAGCCATTGCCGAAGAAGTGAAGCCGGTCTTTTGTTGTTTAGTGCCTGAAAAGCGCGAAGAACTGACCACCGAAGGTGGGCTTGATGTCGCAGGCAATTTCGACAACATCAAAGCGGCCTGTGAAAGACTTGCTAATGCCAACATCCTAGTGTCTTTATTCATCGATGCAGATAAAGCACAAATTGACGCCGCTGCCGCATGTAATGCGCCTTTTATTGAGATTCACACTGGCCAATATGCAGAGGCCACCAGCGAAGAAGAGCAGCGTAAAGAGCTAGCCCGTTTAGTTGAAGGAATTGAGTACGCCGACAGCTTAGGTCTGAAAGTTAATGCGGGCCATGGCTTACACTATCACAATGTTAAACCTATTGCGGCTATTCCTCAGCTAATAGAACTTAACATTGGTCACGCGATTATTGCGCGCGCGGCGTTTGATGGTCTTCACACTGCCGTTGCCGATATGCGTAAGCTTATGCTTGAAGCCCGAGCGGGTATTTAATAAAGGTAAGAAAAACAGTGGCTATTGCTGGGTTGGGAACGGATATTGTAGAGATTGCACGTCTTGGAAAAGGCGATGGTGCCAATGAACGTTTGGCCAAGCGAGTGCTTACGGCTGCTGAACTGCAGCAGTTCAGTGAGCACAGCACGCCAGTACGCTTTTTAGCCAAACGTTTTGCTGCAAAAGAAGCGGCGGTTAAGGCCTTAGGTACTGGCATTGGCAACGGTGTCAGTTGGCAACATATTGAAGTGCGCAATAACGACCTAGGTGCACCAGAGCTACACTTTTCTGGAGAGTTTGCATCAATATGCGAAGCGCGAGGTATAACACGCAGTGCAATCAGTATCTCAGATGAGAAGCATTATGCCGTTGCCACCGTTATACTCGAAACCGCGTAAATACAAGCTGCCTTTTTTAGAAAGCTAGACGTCAGCAATTATGCTAACTGTCACTATTAACGTTCGCAGGAAGCATCAGCGGCAAATTTACATTTAAGGTCGAAAGGCCTAGCAATATCCAGCTATATATACAGGTAACCGGAGTCTCACTTGGCAAACCTTTTCAAACAGTCGCGCAGTAAGCAAAAAGACAAAGCGTCTCGTACTCAAAATGGTGCTTCAAAAAAAGGGAGTGTCAGTGCAAACGCGCAGGTCGCTGGTCTGCGATTTGGGAAAGATAAGAAAACAGCGAAAAACAGCGCAAGCCAAGAAACTGATACGGTTACCATTGATGATCTAGATTGGATGGGTAACGGCGTGGTGCGTGGCAACCCTATGCTGTTTGTTGAAGGCGCTCTTGTAGGAGAAACCTGTGATATAGAGGTGTTATCTAGCAAAAAGAACGTCATAAACGCCAAAGCGAAAAAAATTCACACGCCAAGTGAAGCAAGACAAGCACCTTTTTGCTCTGTGTTTGATGCATGTGGCGGGTGTCAGCTACAGCACATAAAGCCGGACGCTGCCCTTGCGCAACGTGATCTTGCCCTAAAAGTGATGATGGAACGTCAATTGTCTATGAAATCGGACGTTTGGCAATCACCGTTAGTAGGGCCACGCCCTCAATATCGCAGAAAGGCAAGATTGGCAATAGATGCTCGCAACCCTGACCAAATTAAGTTGGGTTTTCGCGGATCCAGTAGCAACAAGGTTGTCAATGTAGAAACATGCCCTATCTTGGTTGACCCGCTTTCTACACTCATTGGCCCGTTGCGAGACGCGCTGACAGGGTTCGAGTCTGCTCGCCATATCGGACACATTAGTCTTATCGCGGGTGATAATACCTCACACCTCGTTCTTAAACACACTAAAGCCCTTGAGGCTGAGCTTATTGATGCGGTGAGCGCATTAGTGAGCGAAAATTCCTCTGTTGGCGACCATAATATCGAATTAAAACTTGAGAATAAGCAAGGGCAAATTCGCAGTGTGGGTAATCATACTGATATTGTTATGAATACGGTAAATAGTTGCTCAATTTCACCCAGTGCTAACGACTTTATTCAAATAAATAACGTGGTTAATGAAAAAATGATTAACCAAGCAATAGACTGGCTAAGTCCTCAGCCTGACGAGCGTATAGCTGATTGGTTTAGCGGGCTCGGCAATTTCACCCTACCCATTGCTAAATCGGGTGCAAAGGTTCAAGCGGTGGAGGGGGTGGCCGAGATGGTGCGCCGCGCTAAAGACAATGCACAGCAACAGGGCATTGAAAATGTTGAGTGGCTGCATTTAGATTTAGCCGATAAGACCAACGTCGAGGCTTCATTGCAACAAGGCTTTGATAAGGTATTGCTCGACCCTTCACGAGAAGGGGCGTTGACTGTTTGTCACGCGCTTGTAAAAGCACTACCAAAAACGATAGTGTATGTTTCTTGCAATCCACGTACGTTTTCAAGAGATGCAAAGGTGTTGTTAGACGGAGGTTATGAAATGGAAAAGGCGGGCGCAGTAGAAATGTTCCCCTTCACCCATCACATGGAGATGATGGCCTTGTTTACGCAAAAGCAGCAATAACGAGTAAAGGATATGGTATCGACAAGAAAGGTCCACGAAGCAGAGCGACCGCCCTTTGATGCGTGGTTAGACAGCCTAGAGCTTAATGCAGAAACAAAAGAAAAGCTAAGTGCAGTGTCTTCTATACCTGAGCGACTATTGATTGGTCAGGAAATGGTTGAGATTTTGTGTCAACTAAATATGGATGACGCAACGCTGCAGGCTGCGCTTGTTTTTCCTTATTGTGAACAACACGCCTTAAGTGAAGACGATATATATGAAGAGTTTGGCGCAGAGATTCGCGACCTTATTGTTGGCGTTCGCCGCATGGATGCCATTAAGTCGTTACATGCGCGTAAAGTAAATGGCTCTGGTTTTGCTCAAAAGTCAGATGAGCAGCACATAGACAGTATACGTCGCATGCTTCTTGCGATGGTAGAAGACGTGCGCGCCGTTGTCATTAAAATGGCTGAGCGCATTTGTGCATTGCAACAGGTTAAAAAAGCCGACGAAGAAACTCGTGTTATGGTGGCTCGGGAGTGCGCTAGTATCTATGCGCCATTGGCTAACCGTTTAGGCATAGGTCAGCTGAAATGGGAGCTTGAAGACCTCGCGTTTCGTTATCTGCACCCTATTACCTACAAACAAATTGCACAGCAACTTGACGGCAAGCGCAGAGAGCGCGCCGAGTACATAGAGACTATTGTAGGCGACTTGCAGAGCTTATTAGATAGCGAGGAGATCCGCGCCGACGTTTATGGTCGTCCCAAGCACATTTTCAGCATTTGGAAAAAAATGCAGAAAAAGCGCCTTACCTTTGAGCAGCTTTTTGACATACGGGCAGTACGTATTATTGCAGAGCGGCTTCAAGACTGTTACGCAGCGTTAGGTACCGTTCACGCCAGCTACAAGCATTTGCCCAACGAGTTTGACGATTATATAGCCACACCTAAGCCCAACGGTTATCAGTCTATTCATACGGTTATTGTTGGGCCTGAAGGCAAGTCTGTTGAGATTCAAATTCGCACGCAGAAAATGCATCAGGATGCAGAACTTGGCGTAGCCGCGCACTGGAAATACAAAGAAGGCAGTACCGGTAAACAGTCGGGCTATGACGAGCGCATAAACTGGTTACGTCGCATACTGGCGTGGCAAGAAGAAGTGGCAGAATCTGGCGATTTGGTTGAAGAACTTCGTAGCCAGGTGTTCGATGATAGAGTGTACGTGTTCACTCCAAAAGGGGATGTGATTGACCTTCCTCAAGGTGCCACCCCCCTTGATTTTGCTTACTATATTCACAGTAATGTAGGTCATCGATGCATTGGGGCAAAAGTGAACGGGCGCATAGTTCCTTTCACTTATTTGCTGCAAAGTGGTGACCAGATAGAAGTGTTAACGGGCAAAGAGCCCAACCCCAGTCGAGATTGGATGCATCCTGGCCTTGGCTACGTCCATTCCTCACGGGCGCGTGCCACTATTCACTCGTACTTTAAAAAGCAGGACAGGGATAAAAACCTTGCTGCGGGTAAAGAGCTTTTAGAGCGTGAATTACAGCGGGCCCATTTACCCGCCAAAGTGCCACATGAAGCTTTCGAGAAGTTTAATCTGCAAACGCTTGACGATTTATATACTGCTGTAGGCGCGGGCGATGTGCGCGTTATGCAGGTGATTAACTTTATTCATCATTTGCAAGAGCCTCCAGCCCCAGAGCCTGAGATAAGCCCGAAGGTCAAAACGCGAAAGACAGCAACTGGCACAGGCAAAAAAGATGCGGTGGTCGTGCAAGGCGTGGGTCACCTAATGAGCCAATTGGCCAATTGCTGTAAGCCTGTGCCCGGCGAAGCTATTTTGGGATATATCACCCAAGGCCGTGGTGTAAGCGTTCATAAGGAAAACTGCGATCAGCTGCAGCACTTGTTATCTCAGCACCCTGAGCGTCAGATAGAAGTAAATTGGTCTGAAGAACTAAAAGTGGGCTTTGAGACAGGCATTGATATATTTTGTCACGATAGAACAGGGCTGTTGCGCGACATCACTACGGTGTTGGCGAACGAAAACGTGCCGTTATTAGGTGTAAACAGCTTAAGTGACAAAAACAGACAAACGGCGCTAATCACTATTTCGATAGAAGTTCATGATCTCGACACGGTATCAAAAGTGCTAACTCGATTGCGACAGCTCAAAGGCGTGACTGATGCAAAACGCAAACAAAGCTAAGCTTAGCGAAATGCAGCGGCTGCTCGACATAATGGCGCAGCTGCGCGACCCGAAATCTGGTTGTCCTTGGGATGTAAAACAAACCATGGAAAGTCTAACTCGCTACACCATCGAAGAAGCCTACGAGGTGGCTGACGCTATTGCCACCGGTGATATGCGCGAGATTAAGGATGAATTGGGTGACTTGCTGTTTCAAGTTGTGTTCTATGCGCAGATTGCCAGTGAGTCTAGCGCATTTTCTTTTGACGATGTAGCGCAAAGCATAAGTGATAAGCTAGTGCGTCGCCACCCGCATGTTTTTGGCGCGCAGTCTGTCGATGATGGAAAAGACAGTGAAAAGGAAGGCGAAGCGCTTCAGCGAGCAACACTCAGCGACACTGCCTTAAACGCACAGTGGGATGCGATTAAAGCCCAAGAAAAGCAGCTAAAAAAGCAGCGTTCAGAGCAAAGTGGTCAAGCTGTAGAAACCAGTATTCTTGATAGTGTCCCCAAAGGAATGCCTGCACTGATGTACGCACAAAAGCTGCAAAAAGCCTGTGCAAAGGTTGGTTTTGACTGGCCTGATGCCGCACCTGTAATTGATAAAGTGCGAGAGGAAGTGGAAGAGATTCAGCAAGAGTTGGATCACAAGCAGCGGGCTGAAACCGCTGCCGAAGAGGCTTCGAAGCATGTAAACATCACTACCAATGACGAAGCGCTTCACGATAATCAAAATGCCATAGAAGAAGAAATTGGCGATGCACTCTTTGCCATGGTTAATCTAGCAAGGCATTGCAAAGTAGATGCTGACACTGCGCTTCGAAACGCGAGTAACAAGTTTGCTAACCGTTTTAAAGATGTAGAGCGCCTGGCGGCAGAGCAAGGCGAGACGCTTGACGCATTGACCTTAGATGAAATGGAAGCTTTGTGGCAGCAGGTCAAAAAGTCGTCGTTTTCTGCGTGATTAGCAGGTTTTGCGAACTAAAAACATTCCTCAATAATAAGCTCATCAGTAAATTTGCCTAACCGAAAATTCATGGCCCATGAATTAGACCAATGTAGATGGAAACTTTCCCATTTTGGCTTATGTTTATAAAGTAGTTTTGATTTCAGACAAGGCCGTTTAGGTCCGTTATGTCTAAAATCTGTGTATAAAAATGGTACATTGGAAGGGTGTTTAACCGGTGTTAGTCAACGGCACTTACCAAGGAGTTGGATTAGATTGGGCGTAATTGTTTTATGAAAAAAGTACTGTATTCAACGCTGGGATTGTTCTTAACGCTCTTAGGCATTGTAGGTGCCTTCTTACCCGTAATGCCAACCACGGTATTTTTGATAGGTGCCCTTTTCTGTTTTACGAAGTCCTCACCGCGCTTAGAGAACTGGTTAATTCAGCATCCCAAATACGGCCCAGGTCTTGTTGCATGGCGAAAGCATGGTGCAATATCGAAAAAGGTAAAATGCATTGCCTGCTGTAGTATGCTTTTAAGCTTTATTTTTGTTTGCCTGTTTGCATCTATGCCCATTCCTGCCTACATAGGCATTGGTCTGTTTATGGGAGTGGGCGCGTACTTTGTGGTAACACGCCCCAGTATTTCAGTTATTTAGTATCGTCAAAGACATTCAGTAACGCTTTACTTGAGTAGTCTTTGTCTTATTTGAAGATGATAGCCCTGTGAGAAACTTAAAGGGTCTAGCGATTTCTACCCAGTCGTTCGTGGCTACTTACCCATTCATCGGCCACCACAGCAGAACCCAAAGACAGATCGCCACACAACACGGTTGCAGCAACAATTTCAGCAAACTTATTTACGCTGCCTCTTTCTGTGCATCCAAGCACACTTAAACATTCGTTTTGGGTTGCCAGGCCTGTACCGCCACCATACGTGGCAACGATTAACGACGGAATAGTGACCGAAAAGTAATAGTCGCCATTTGGCGTAATTTCAGCGTAGGTAAAGCCTGCTGACGACTCAGCCACGTTGGCAACGTCTTGCCCGCAAGCGATAAACATGGCGGTAATGCCGTTAGCGAAATGAGCGCCATTGTTAACGCTACCTGCCATCAGTGCGCCCATATTTGAATATTGGCGCTGCTTAAATAGTGCCTCTGGAGGACAGTGCATTATGTCTGTCATTAGTTGCTTTGGCAGCGTAACTTCAGCTACCACCCGTTTTCCTCGGGTGCGCAAAGAATTAAGGTGAGAATGCTTTTTATCGGTATCAAGGTTTGCGGCCAGCACGAAATGGTCGATAGCGTTTGCATAGTTTGCTTGTATCCAATCGCAACCCGCTTTTGTGGCTTTACTTACCATGTTCTGACCAGCAGCATCGCCGCAGGTGAAATTAAACCTAAGCCAGCGCAGTTTAGAGGCTGCATACTGCTCAATATCTCTTAATCTGCCCACGCTGGTGGTGCTATCGCAGGCTTGTTTAATTGCACTGAAATTTTGCTCTACCCACTTACCAAAGGCTAAAGCCTCTCTGGCATTGCTAAACGCGAACATAGGTGCTCGCTGCATAGCATCATCAATAACCGTCGTAGTAATACCGCCTGCCTCTCTCGTTAAGCGCATACCTCTGCTGTAGCTGGCTGTTAGCGTGCCTTCTGTCGTCGCCATCGGAACGTAAAACTCTCCCTTTGCGTGCTCTCCGTTTACTAACATTGGGCCCGCAAAGCCAATAGGTACCTGTGCAACGCCGGCAAAGTTTTCTATGTTGCCTGATAAGGTTTCAGGCGGAATGGAGTAGTGCCCTAAGTGGTTTAACTGAGTGCCTGTCTCGCGGGCAATAAACTCACGGCGGGTCTGGCTCATATCATGGGTATAGTCGTTGTCTGAAGAACGTGGGATTTTAGGCATTAGGCCACTCCTTTTTTCTTCCATAATAGGAGCGCCGATCTCATATGAGAACTGTTTACAATTTATACATTAAGATAAACGTAGCCTATGTAAATTAATTAAGCGAAGAAAGGCGCCTAATACACCTTTCTACCGCTAATATCTTGAACAGTTAGGCTCTGCCAACTAACTTTTTCTCGCTATTTTAGCTTCCAGTAAAGCGATTTCTTTTTTGCGACCTAAGTCTGCAAGAGGGCGATCTGCACGACTTGGAGCAACCTGTGCCTTTTTGGCGAATTTAATGGCTTCGTCATATTTACCGTTATCGAATAGATACTCTGCGTAGAAATAGTTGGGATCTATTCCGTCAGGGTTTATTTCAAGCGCATGCTTTAGCAATTTCTCAGCTTTTTTGTCGCTACCGAAACTAATAGGCCAGCCCGGAAGTTTATGATACAGCACACCTAGACTGGTCATCGCAGAGCCAGAGAGTGCGTTTTCGTCCAATCGCATTGCTTGTTCAAAACTCTTACGCGCATCCTTTGCGTAGTCCAGAGCACCAAGTCCGCCCTTGGCACCGGCTGTACTGGATTGAATTATGCCTTGCCAAATCAATAGTTCAGGGTTGTTGGGTTCTGCCTTAACGAAAGATTTAGCGGTATTAATAAGGGCGACGAATGCTTTTTCCTTTTCTGCATCATCAAGTTCATAGTTAATATGTGCCCACTGATGCTGAAGTGTCTTTAACGGGTTAGTTGCTGTTTCACTTAAGGCAGATGTCGGCGCTGTACTTTCTGTGACCTCGTTAGCTTGAGCCATAGCCGTATGACTTAATGCCAGACCGAGTCCTAGAATTACCGTGGTGCTGAGCGTGGTTAATTTCTTCATAGTAATGTCCTCGTGTTAAATCAGCTTATTACCCAGGCGGGTATCGTTTTGAGCGCTGGTTTGTTTGTCTTGTGATTGCGATTTTTGAAAGGCATAGCGTTTAATTATTGGAAGTTTTTTTGCCAACGCGTTGTCAACAACACTGGGAACTAGCGCGTTAAGTTTGGCAAAAAAGCGTTCAGCACGTCCTAGCGCCACTCTTGGCAAATTGTTTTCTAACTGTTTAATAAATGCTTGTGCTACTACATCAGGCTCATCTGTCTGGTTGCCTAATGCGTCGTTTAGCGCAATAGCGCGTTGGTCGTTTATGTCGGTGCGCGTTGCACGCGGCGCTAGATAATGAAATTTAATTTTGCTATCGCTGAATTCTCTGTGCATGGCTTCCGTCCAGCCTTTCAACGCGAATTTAGTTGCGCAGTAGGTTCCGTGCGCAGCAAAACCGATACCTCCAAAAGCAGAGCCTACATTCACAATGTGCGCAGACGGTCTACGTTCTAGTAACGGCAGCAGGCGTTGGGTTAGTAGCATGGGTGCCAGCATATTTGTCGACACAATCGACTCGATAGGGGTGCCCACAAACTCGCCAACATAGGTAATGCCGGCATTGTTAACCAGAATACTTAAAGGAAGTCGTTGGCAGGCACTTACTACTCTATCTCTGCCTTCATCTGACGTAATGTCAGCCACAACGGCGGTATGATGAAGGGTTAAATTTTGTTGCAGCTGTTCGAGCTTCGCCTTACTTCTGCCAGTTAGGATAATGTGCGCGCCTTTTTCATCAAGCGCGTTGGCTATTGCTTTACCAATACCGCCAGTAGCACCTGTAAGAAGCACCACTTGATTACGCCACTCAATATTCATTGTATTTACCTTAACGTGTTAGCCGTTTACCTCAGGAGATAAGCACCAGAGGTACACCCTTGAATTTAAGCAACCTGTTCCAAGCCGTGTTCGGGTGTTAATTCGCGAAAGATATCTCCGTATAAGCGATAAAACATGTTCGCGCTGTGAATGATCATTTGTTGCTCTTTGGGGTCGGTAATTTTGTTCATAAGCCCTTCAAAGAAAACAATGTGCTCTTGGTCTAGCGCACCGTGAGAGGTAAGGTATTTAAACGCTGATTTAGGCAGTGATAACTTGTCTTTGATTTGTTTTGCAGCGGCGTCGGCAAGCGCAATACTTGTGCCCTCTAAAACGAATACCATGCCGAAGAAATACAGTGGACTTTTGCGTGCTATTGCATCAAAAGCATAGGCAACCATTAATTCGGTGGCGGGTGCAGGCTGACTATTCCTCGCCTTTTCTTTATCAACGCCACAGGCTGCAAGGTCGTTAAGGATCCACTCCTGGTGACCCATTTCTTCTTCAATGTATTCACCAATTGCTTCTCTTAGCCATTCCTTATCTTCGTTGAGTTTGGCACCTGTAGCCATAAGCAGTGGAACAGTAAACTTAACGTGATGATAGGCCTGTTGAAGAAAGGCAATATAGTCGTTTAGGTTAAAATCACCGTTAAAGCAGCGTTGTATAATCGGCGCCTGTAAGAATGTCTGTCTGGCATGCTCGGTGTTACTTTGAAGTTGCTGATAGAAATTCATAAATTATTCCTTGATAACAAATTGAGAAGAAGATGGTATTGTGCTTTGAGCGCTGTACAGGTGTTGGTCTAGGCTCTGGTAGAGCAAGTCTAAATCAGTCGCGTAGCGTGCGATTATTGCGTCACGTTTCATCTTTCCCGTTGGGGTAAGCAGTTGGTTTTCTGGCGTGCAAGGACCGATGGTGGTGAAATTAACAACTTGCGCATAGTCAGGTAACTGCTTATTGATAAGTGCAACGGCGCTTTGAATTTGTGTATTAGAAATAGTATTGGAAGCGGGTACGAGGAGCGCAACACAGTAGGGTCTAGCTTCACAATACACCAAAGCCTGTCTAAACAGTCCTGTTCCCAGTAACAATGATTCAATCCACTCCGGCGATACATTTCTACCAAAGCTGTTCACCATTATGTTCTTTATACGCCCATTAAGCGTGAGTGTGTTGTCAGAAAAAAAGCCTAAATCGCCGGTTCTGACCTGGGTCGGATAGAATGAGGAAGGTTGATTCAGATAGCCCAGAAAGTGGTTACCTGTAACTACAATTTCACCCTCTTCGATGTGCAGTTGATTATGACCTAGCGTTTTTCCGGCACTGCCCATCGTATTGCAATTGGGCGTGTTCAATGTTGATACTGATACCGCTTCAGATAAGCCATAACCTTCAAATACTGGTAGTCCCTTCGCTTGAGCTTGCGCCAGCAAAGCGGGCGATACATGCGCACCGCCAACAGCAATGAACATTAGTGATGAAGGCGGTGTCCAGCCCTGATTACATGCCTGTACTAGCACCATGAGCAAGTCGGGAACCAAGATAACAGACGTTGGTTGAACGCGGTCTATCAGTGACAGCAGTGCATTTGGGTTGACGAGTTTGCTCCCTTGAAATCCGCGCTCAGATGCTGTGGCTAAATAAACCGTGCCGCCGTGGTATAGAGGGGCGTAAACGCCGGCAATATTCTCAAGTAGGGTAGACAATGGCAGCAAACATAGGTGGTTAACTATTTCCGGTTGAACAGCACGGTCAATAGAATAGGCAACTTTCCATTGTGATTCAGTTGACAGGCATACGCCTTTCGGTGAACCCGTAGAGCCCGAAGTAAAGGTTATTTTGTTAGTACCTAAAGGCATACATACACGAGCGTCATGTTTGAGCGGATGAGCGACAATGTCGTTTTCGCTATCAATAACTGTCGGAGACTCACTCCATTCACTTAGTTCGCCACCGCTATTGGTCAACAAAAAGTGACACTGGCTCTCATCCAATACATGTTCTTGTTGGGAAGCGCTAAAAAATAGTGGAACGGGAACACAGCAGACATCAACCTGTTGGCAGGCTAAATCAGCAATCACCCATGCAAAACTATTGTCAAAGGCAATGCCTATCCTCTCGGCATTGTGGTGAGTTATCCAGCTTGCGAGGTTCTCGACGGCGCTGAAAAGGGCGCGGTAAGTCATTGAACTGTCATTGCACTTCAGCGCAATATCATCATCGTGCCCATTTATATACTGATTAAGCAACATACGCCGTTTCCTTTTTGGTGCACATACTTTGCGTTAACGCATCCACATTTGCGGAAATAAGCTCAATTGCTCTTTGGTAATGAGCATTAAGTTCAGGGCATCCAATGATGTGTTGGGTTACGTGATTTAGCGACAGGGCAGTAACCTGAGGAGCGGTATCATAGTAGGTACCCCAGTCATCGCTATTTCCTTTAAGTTTTGATACATCAGCTCTAACAAGGGGGAGGAGCTGAATACCCGCGCCCAAGAGTAAAGCGGTGAGTTGTGAAGTCGCACTGAAAACCAGGTATTTGCTACCACATCGTTTTAAAACGAAGAACAGGGCAAATAATAAGGGAAGGGTATAGCGCGATGCACTGCTAAAAAGGTTACCAACTTCAGCAATATGCGCTCTGTTTACGGTTATCCCTTGTAAGGTGAGGGCAGTTTCTACCGAAGTGTTAAGGTATTGCTCTATAAAAAGAGAATTATACTGACCATCATAGGCGGCAAATCTTGCGCCTGCGGCGGCTTTAACTCCATTAGCTTCGAGAGCAAACAGCATAGGCATAAAAGAAGTCACTCGTGCGTTATAGCGAGCTTTAAAACCACTTACTATAAACGCTTCAATGCGGCGACGGGCATTATGTCCATGTTTCGCTGCGATAAAGGTTATAGCGGGCTTTTCCTTTGAGACAATCGCAGATTGCTTACCAGCAACCTGGGTTGGAACAGAAGCTAAAACGTAACTCATAAACATGCTCATTGGTTTTGCGATGTTAAGAGTATTAACGCGAGACCTTAAGAGAACCTTAAGTGTGAAAAATTTTTATAAAGGTTAATGTTAAGAACGCCCAAGCCATTTAATTGCTTGAGCCTTTATAGCTGTTAAAAACTGGGCCGTTAGTCGGTAAATCACAGGTAGCGTTTGCAGCACTGGCAGGAAGCAATAACCATTCGTCACGGTGGGCTATGCCCAGTGAAGTTGCTTGTGACAAGTCTACACATTGAAACTTGTAGTCATTTGGAACTAACAAAAAGCGTTGAGGTATTGGGGGGCTAATCCGCTGGCCTGAAGCTTTTGTTAGCCCGCGCGAAGGCTCGGAAGTATCAGTTAGCCAAGCCCACGCTGTACCGTTTTCTAGCTCTTTAGGGATATGGTAACCAAAATGAGTCATTTGAAAGGGTGAAAAAAGCAAATACTGTTCTTTAAAGCTGACTATCCCTACCTCGAAGGCAGTTGAATCCTTCGTCAACATATTATCTATTTGGCTTTCTGCATTTTGAAGGACTATACGGGGAGTACGGTAGTCATTGAGCAGCCATGCTCCGAATGTGGAAGGGATTACAGTTAAAATGAAAAGCCATGAAAGTAATTGGTAGGCAAGTGATTTCCCCTCCACTGCATTGCGATTTTTATTGTAAAGATAATAGACAATATGAGTACAAAGCCCAGCGAAACCGAGTACGAGTAATAACATACTTAAACGAACGAGGGTTTCGCTGTCGCTGTCAAAGCGCGTAATCAACTTGCTGGCGATGGGCTCGTGAAACAGCAGTGCTAAGCCAGCAATCAATAAAGCGCCAGAGATTAACGAAGTTACTGCACGCGAAAACAGCGCTAACCCTCTTGATACAGTTGAATTTGCAAGTACCAGACCTGCAATCATGCTCAACGCTGGCAGTGCCGGTAGAACATAAACACCACGTTTACCTGGGCTGATACTAAAGAAAATGACGACTAATATTACCCATATCAACAATGATGAGTAAGCGGGATTTTGAGTAAGCACATTTCTTAACCATTTAGCTTTTGATAGCAGTATGGCAACTGGCGTGATCCAAAATACAGGAATAACTTCAACAATATAGTAATACCAAGGCTCTATGTGGTGCCATGCATTGGCATAACGCTCAGCTGTTTGTTTAAATAAAATGTTCGACAAGTATTGTTGAATTTGAGGCTCTTGTTTTATCAAGCCAAGATAAAGCAGAGGTGCAAGCCACATCGCCACAACCGATAGCATGATTAAGGGGCCAAACAACATACGCAATGACCACTGGCCGCGATGTAAGCCGCTAGTAAATGCGAAAAACGCAATGGGAATAAACAAAAGAATAGGTAAAAAGCCAACGCCTTTCGTTATGATGCCAAGCCCCATTAAGATCCATGCTGTAAAGTACCATCGCCAACTAACACGCACGTAGAAGTGCTGAATGAACCCGCAGACGCCAATCCAAACAAAACAGGCGACAAGGGCATCGATTTGAGCAAATTTGGCTTGAATGAGGAACTGGGGGCTAAGTAGAAGTGCGAGCATACTCAACATTGCCGCTTTTTCGCTGGCAAGTTTTAGCGATAGGTTGTAGGTTAGCCCCAAAGTGACAAGGCTTGCGATTGCGTTAGGCAGGAGCATAGCCACCTTCAAGCTACCCGTTATAAGGTAAAAGAAGGCAATACACCACATAAACACAGGAGGCTTGTCCGGATAAATTTCGCCACCGCGCATGGGCACAAGCCACTGTCCGCTGTTCACCATCTCTTTTGCGACTAAGGCGAATCGAGGCTCATCGGGTGGCCAAGCATCTCTGAAGCCTAAACCTATCAATATCAGAGCACAGGCGAAAAAGAACAGGGTTGATGCATGATTATTTAAGTTAAGCACAAGCCTCACGACGGCTCACTCCTACAAGAAATGCCTGATAAGGATAGAAGTAGAAGAAGGCTTATGATCAAGCCACCTATTTGTAAAGGCTGTTCAAGGGAACTGACAAAGCGAGAACCGCTTCCAAGTAAAGTAAACAAAAAAGTTTGAGGCGCAAAACCGATTGCACTTGCAAGAATAAACGGGACAAACGGAACGCTTAGCACACCTGCGACAGCATTTGTGATTAAGTTAGAGCCTACAGGGAATAAACGAACAATTAACACATTGCGAAAACTTCGCTTGGCCAGTTTGTTTTCAACTGGTTTTAACTTTGAACCTAAAAGACGGACAGCGAGTGAGCGCAGAGGGCCATTTGCTAATGCGTAGGCGATACATGCAGACAATACCGTTAGCAACAAAGCAATTAATCCTCCCTGCCATGCGCCAAAGCCCACTCCGCAAAAAAAGCTGACTGCCTGACGAGGAAAACCCATAGTTAAAAGCACAACACAGCCACTTAAAATCACACTCAGCGACTGCCAATTTAAATTTGAAATATAGGCATTCAACCAATCTGTATCATCACCGTGTTTCCATACTTCACCTGTGACCTCAAGCGACAAATAGCAGATAAGCGCGATGCTAGCTGCACCAATTAAAAACTGTATGACGCTTTTGAGGCGGCGAACATTAGTCTTCATGACCCATTCCGCTGACAATGTGATTAAGCTTGTTTCTGTACATTAGCCATCTGACGCCAAGCATATCGATGGCCCCTGCCCAGCCACGATTCCATGCTGTGTAATTTGATTTACCTTCTAAACGCGCGCGATGATTGACCGATACACATACCACCTTTCCCCCAAGCCTTTTAGTTAAAGCGGGAATATATCGGTGCATATGGTCAAAGTAGGGTAAAAGTAAAAAGGTGCTTCTTGGGAGTAGCTTCAAGCCACAGCCCGTGTCTGGTGTGTCGTCTTGTAGGATCCACTGGCGAACACGATTGGCAACTTTAGACTGAAATCGCTTCCACGGGGTATCTTTTCGCTTCTTACGATGTCCGATAACGCAGAAGTGCGCTGCGTTAGTTTCTTTAGCTGCGCGAATAAGTCGCGGTATATCAGCAGGATCGTTTTGCCCATCAGCATCAAGGGTGATGATCCACTTTCCTTTTGCCTGCAAAACACCGTGAAAAACGGACGTGCTTTGACCGCAGCTCATAGGGTGGACGATGACCCGACAACTTACCGGCAAGGTGCTTGAAAGGTTACGCAGTAAGGATAGAGATTCGTCGCTGCTACCATCATCTACAACAATAATTTCTGTTGTTGCATTAGGGACCACCTCTGAAATTTCTAGCAACAAAGCAGAAAGGTTTTTGGCTTCATTTTTAGCAGGTAAAACAACACTGACGTCAAACTGGCGCATAAGAATATTTGGTAAATCATCGAATGACGTGCACTTTATAAGTCGAACCTTAAGAGAAGCTTAAGTTGGGCGCTAAAGTACAAACTTACACTAGAATTCGTATTCCAACGACATGCGAAGTGTGTGATCTTTACTGTCACCGTTTAGTCCAGCTATAAAGCCCAGTTCCCACTTTAGCTGCTTCTGTCTGTCATAACGCTTTATGCCCATGAAAGCTGGACCTACGCCAATAAAATCCTCAGCAACATAAACTTCAACGCCAGGCTGTATTTCGGGAAGCCAGCGGTATCTAAACTTGGCTTTAAATTCGCTTTCCCATTCGTTAGCAACCGTTTCGCCCCATTCATAAACGACGGTAATGTTGGTGGTAAGGCTAAATTGACCAAACTCTTTTTCAGTCAGCAAGCCAGCCTTTACTTCCCAGTCATCAGTATTGTGTTGTTTTTCAAGCTCAAACAATGTGCCCCAGTCAGCCCAATACTGTCCCTGTTCGGTCATCATCCAACGTAGTTCTAATTCGTAACCCTCTACGCCAAAATCTTCATTCTCATCACGTGCTCCTACCACATAGGCCTCTAAAATTAAAAATTCGGAAAGTGCGTGGCCGAATGAAAAACGTTGCATTAGCACATTTCCATCGTCGTTTTGTCTCGATGTTAGGCGCCATTCGAATTCTCGCTCAAACGGCAGAACGTAAGGATGATATACCTTATCGACGGTAAAGTTATCTGCGCGTACCTGACTGGCAAACAGTAACAAAAACGTGATTAAGGAGAAAAAAGCACGTTTTAACATGCGGCCTCCTTGAGAGGGGTAGACCTTTGTCTTATACACAAAAAGGTGATGAGATTAGGGACAATCAAAGCAATCAAAAAGACAACGATATAACTTAAAGAGGGCGTGGCTTCATAGCCAACAAGCGCGTTAAGCAAGTGCCCGTATTCGCTGTTATCGCTCACAATTTCGCTGCTATCCCAAAGTTGGTTTGGCGAGGGAAACGTATCGGTTTGCTCCAATAATAAAGCGATATTGGCTGCCTGCGCTGCAACAAAAACAGAAACAAAGAAATGCGTTGTTTTTAAACTAACAAATTGAGTGAGAAAAATATTGAGCAAGATAGCAATACTGATGCTTATACCAAGCCCAATAGTGGTTCCCAGAAATAGCAAGGTGCTATCGCTGTTTCTCGTCAGTTCAGAGATGAAGTAAACTAGAAAGTGCAGCGAATTGGGTAATCCAATGCCCAATACGAGCAGCGAGATTCCAATGCTAAGCAATGATGAGCTCGATGTGCCGGATGACGCGAGAAAGCACATGCCAATCCACGCAATAAAAAATAATAACGTCTTAAGAAGTTCAAATCCTGCGCCTTCGTAAAATTCTGACACCACGCCCAGCTTTGGATAGGTCAATAATGCGATAAATATAAGCGCAAACAAACGCCATAAGAGAGTGACCGCGGAAACGCGAGGTAGGGCTAACAGCACGCTAATAAGTAAGAAAATAGGTAACGTATCACGCAGAAAAAGCACAACAGTATTAATGAGCATATTGATTGTCCTCTGCGCTTTTCACTACTACTTTACCCACTGCGGTGTTGGGATGAAATTCTCCGAAGAAGGGGTATTCTCCTGGTGTGAGCGGTCCGATAAATATGGTGCCTCTGCTATTTGCAAATATCACTTTCTCTCTGTTTAAAGAGAAGCTATCGATTTCCTCTGGTGTATTGTCAAAGTTGATAAAAGTAAGTTTTACCTTTTGCCCAGCTGGAACAGTGACTTCTTGGGGGTAAAACAAATGTGATTTAATTTCAACTACAACCTCAGGTAGCGCCCAGGCACTTGGTGCGTGGCAGGCAAAAAAGGCAAAGGCAAAGGCAAGGGATGACTTAAAGTACGAAGTCATTTGAAAAATTCACCCTTACTTCTAAACCGCCCATCGAGCTTTCGTGCAGTGTCAGTTCTGCATTATGTAAAGCAACAACTTGCGCAACAATTGCGAGACCTAGTCCACTCCCCGAAGTGGGTTTGCTCGTAGGCCCCCTCTGAAACCGTTTTATAACCTCAGGTCGTTGATCAGCAGGAATGCCCGGGCCCGAATCGCATACACTTAATGAGACCCCACGGTGATGAGATTCTACTTTAATTAAAATTTGCGCATTTTTAGGCGAATAGTTACTCGCATTACTTACCAAATTCTGAAGCAGTGTATATAGCATAAACTGCGAGCTTTGAAGCCAAACCTCATCTCCTTCCAGCGCAATTTCCTGTGCTTTATTTTCTATTTTTCCATAAAGATCACTAATAACCTCTTGAGCGACATGGTGCACATTAATAGGCTCTCGTTGTTCAACAAAGGTCTCTGGGCTTGTTCGCGTTAGCAAGAGAAACTGGTTTACTGCGTGGATCATTCTGTCAGTATCAGCCTTAAGTGTTTTAAGTGCTTCACCCTTTTCGCCCAATTCGTTTGCGATGTTGTGAATATTGATTTTCATAACACTTAAAGGCGTTCTAAGTTCGTGCGCCGCATTGGAAGCAAACTGTTGTTCACGCTCAAATGCAGCGTTAAGACGATTGAACATGGTATTCAGTGTGGAAACCACAGGTGTAAGTTCACTTGGTTCTCTGTGCAGTGCAATGACAGAAAAGTCGTTTCCTTTTCGCTTTGCTAGCAACCTAGATAAATGTTTTAAAGGTGACAAGCCCCATGTTATGCCAAAGAACAGAATAAGAGCGAGCAAAGGCACACTCAATATGAAAGGGGTAATGGCCGCTACGGTGAGTGAATCGGTAAGCATAAAGCGGTTGCTTACCGGCTGGGCGACCATGTACCAGGTGTCTGTCTGTGCCTTGTAGTTAGCGAGCACTCTCCAACGAGTACCTAACGCATTAACTTCAGAAAAACCAGGTGTGAAGGCGACTATGGGGGTAGTGAGTTCAGCCGAAGAGGTGCTTATTAGTTCGCCCCTCTTCCAAATCTGAAACAACAGTTCATGCTCTTCTTCCTGTTGATTACTATCGAAGTAAGCAATGGCGTGGGAGAGTTCAATCAATTCGTCGTCTAAAAGTGCACTTGAGATATTTAGAGTCGCGCGATATCCATGAAGGGCTGCGCTAAAAATTACCAATACGAGAGCACTGATCAGTGTAAGGATTAGAAAACGGCGAATAGACGACAACTCATTCCCCCGATTTAGATATACAGTAACCCACGCCGCGAATGGTTTTGATAAAATTATCAGGCATTTTTTTTCGCAAATGACTCACATGAACCTCTATTGTGTTACTTGCTACTTCTTCGCCCCATTCATAAAGTTTGTTTTCAAGTTGATTTTTGCTCAATACGCGCCCGGCATTTTCTACAAGCGCTTTAAGTACCATAAGCTCCCGTCTCGGTAAGTGGATGGTCTCATTATCGATTGTCAACGTGTGGTGTGCGGTATCAAGACTCACATTTTTAATCGTAATAATTGTTTGAGAAGCCGTACCTAGGCGGCGTTCAAGAACGCGTAATCTGGCGAGTAGTTCATCAATTTCAAACGGTTTTGGTAAATAATCATCAGCACCTGCGTCTAACCCAGAGATTTTATCGGATACTTTATCTCGTGCAGTAAGAATTAATACCGGGAGTGTCGCATTCTTTTTGCGTATCGATTTAAGCACATTCAAACCATCTGTATCGGGTAAGCCTAAATCAAGAACAACGATATCGGTTTGCCCGATACTAAGGGTTGTCATTGCGTCTGCACCTGTATAAACGCAGTCAACAGCATAGTTTGCATTTTTAAGGGACAAGGCTAACGCATCAGATAAAGGCCTGTCATCCTCAACCAATAATATTCGCATTCAAACGCTCGACGATATGAGATCCGTAAAAGTGTATACCAGAAAACTTAAGAAAACCTTAAGAACTCTATTGTGCGGGCAGACAAGTTACTGTTTTAGTGAAAGTTACGAAAGCTTATTTGTTAGTTAGCCAGCTATCTTTACTTACTTCCCGTTTCTGCGAACGTTAAACACTGATTAGTGCTCAACTGTTGTCTCGTCAACGCTAAGTAGAATGGTTAAAGCGGTCATAGATTTTTATGTGATTTTTCCATGACCAAATTTTATCCATATTTTTTATTCTTAGGGGTTCGCATTTATGTCAATTCCTGTATAATTCGCGCCCTGCCCAGTTACGCCCACCTTTGGGAAGGTGGAAGAATCAGCCGGCTCGAAGGGGTCTTTGCGTTGATTTTAAGGTGATTTCTGGTGTTCAGAAATCAGTAACGACGATATTATTCGGGTGAATTTGAAAATGAAAACTTTTGTTGCTAAGCCAGAAACGGTACAACGTGACTGGTATGTGGTAGACGCCACAGACAAAACTCTAGGCCGTTTGGCTTCTGAAATCGCACTACGCCTTCGTGGCAAGCACAAGCCAGAGTACACACCTCACGTGGACACTGGTGATTACATCATCGTAATCAATGCTGAAAAGGTTGCGGTAACAGGCCGTAAAGCGCAAGACAAAATGTACTATGCGCACTCTGGTTACCCAGGTGGTCTTAAAGAGACAAACTTTGAAAAACTAATTGCTCACAAGCCAGAAATGGTTCTTGAAAAAGCAGTTAAAGGCATGTTGCCAAAAGGCCCTCTAGGTCGCGCAATGTTCCGTAAAATGAAAGTTTACGCTGGTGCAGAACACTCTCACGCAGCACAGCAACCACAAGTTTTGGACATTTAAGGAGCTATTAACATGGCAGATACTCAATACTACGGCACAGGCCGCCGCAAAAGTTCTACTGCTCGTGTGTTCCTACGTCCAGGCACAGGTAGCATTAAAGTAAACCAACGCGCTCTTGACGAGTACTTTGGTCGTGAAACAGAGTGCATGGTTGTTCGTCAGCCACTTGAACTTGTTGAAATGACTGAAAAGTTTGACGTTTACGTCACTGTTAAAGGTGGTGGTTCTAACGGTCAAGCGGGCGCAATCCGTCACGGTCTTACTCGTGCTCTTATGGAGTATGATGAAGCACTACGCCCAGCGCTACGTAAAGCTGGCTTCGTTACTCGTGACGCACGTCGCGTTGAACGTAAGAAAGTGGGTCTTCACAAAGCGCGTAAGCGTCCACAATTCTCAAAGCGTTAATTTTTTACGCTTTTTGTATTGCAAAAACCCGGCTTACGCCGGGTTTTTTATTTTTGCTGTCGCGAGTATTTTTATAACAAAGGTTTAATTTCTACGCCTTATCCTATCAAATATCCTTCAAAACCTTGATTTTAGCGATTTACGTTACTAGACCTACACTCACCATTTGAATTAAATTATCGGTTAAATATCAGTAAAACCTTGTGTTTATAAGGGCTTTTCTTTTATCATTTGCGGTCGAAAATTTTGAAAACTTTCGTGACTTCGTAAACCAGCAAAATTTTGCTGTAGCGTCGCTATCATGACAAGCCATATGATGCATGACTCAAGCGTGACAAAACCAGTATAAGCTTGGGTTACACATCATAATTATCCAAACCTGGAGAAATGTGGATGAGCAATGTATCTGTAGATGCAACAGAGTCTGCACACAACGAAAACCAGCCAGAAAACAACACTCGTCGTCGGTTCTTGACCGTTGCCACGTCGGTAGTTGGTGGTGTAGGTGTTGTTGGTGCTGCTGTGCCTTTTATTGCGTCCTGGAATCCAAGCGCCAAAGCGAAAGCCGCTGGTGCTGACGTTGAAGTAGATATCAGCGGGATTGAGCCTGGACAATTAGTACGTGTGATGTGGCGAAGCAAGCCAGTTTGGATTGTTCGTCGTACGCCAGAAATTCTTGAAGAATTAAGCGCACACGAAGATAAGCTGAAAGATCCTAACTCTGAAGCTGAGCAGCAACCAACTTTTGCTCAAAACCGTTTTCGTTCAATGAAAGAAGAATACTTGATTCTAGTGGGTATTTGTACGCACCTAGGTTGTTCTCCACAGCACCTTAAAGATGGCGCGTTTGAAGAATACGTTGAAGGTGTGCCTGACGGTTTCTTCTGCCCGTGCCACGGTTCTAAGTTTGATATGGCGGGACGTGTATTCCAGAACGTACCGGCACCTTTAAACCTAGTAGTGCCGCCTTATCAGTTCGTTGATGATACAAATATCATCATTGGTTCAGAAGCGGAGGCTTAATTATTATGAACGCTTTTCTAGGTTGGATTGAAGACCGCATCCCATTGATGCGCGTTGCAAACATGCACGCTATTCAATACCCAGCGCCAAAGAACATGAACTTTTGGTATGTGTTCGGATTCCTAGCTACTATTGTTTTGGTAAACCAAATTGTTACTGGTATTTGGTTAACCATGAACTTCGTTCCTTCTTCAGAAGGCGCTTTTGCCTCTGTTGAGTACATCATGCGTGAGATCGACTACGGTTGGATCATCCGCTATATGCACAGTACTGGCGCATCGGCATTCTTTATTGTTGTATACATGCACATGTTCCGTGGCATGATTTACGGTTCTTATCAGAAGCCTCGTGAACTTCTATGGGTGTTCGGTATGTTTATCTACCTAGCGCTTATGGCGGAAGCATTCATGGGCTATGTACTACCATGGGGACAAATGTCTTATTGGGGTGCTCAGGTAATCGTTTCGCTATTCGGCGCAATCCCTGTGGTAGGTCCTGACCTTGTTGTTTGGTTACAGGGTGACTATGTTATCTCTGGCGCTACACTTAACCGTTTCTTTGCACTTCACGTAATTGCACTGCCTTTGGTTATTGTTATCCTTGTGTTCCTTCACATTATCGCACTTCACGAAGTGGGTTCTAACAACCCAGACGGTGTTGCGATTAAACACAAGAAAGGTTCACTACCTGAGTCTGAAAAGACTAAATATGAAATCCACGAGTACTACACAAGCAAATACGACATCGCTGATGACGTGTTACCGTTCTTCCCACACATCGTGCTTAAAGACCTTGTGGCGTTCTGTGTGTTCCTAGCACTATTTACTTATGTACTGTTCTTCGCGCCAGAAATGGGCGGTAAGTTCTTGGAACATCCTAACTTTGAAATTGCTAACCCGCTGAAGACACCTGAGCACATCTTCCCAGTGTGGTACTTCACGCCGTTCTATGCGATTTTGAAAGCGGTACCTGACAAGTTGTTCGGTGTACTAGCAATGTTCGGTGCGATTGCTGCGCTATTTGCTCTACCTTGGGTTGACCGTGGTCGCGTTAAATCATGGCGCTATCGCTGTGGCTTGCACAAAGTGAACCTAATCGTGTTTGCAATTGTGTTTATCTTCCTGGGTTATCTAGGTGGTACGCCACAAGAAAACTGGAAAATTGTAGCGTCGCAGGTTGCGACCATCATGTACTTCGGTTTCTTCATTGCACTGTTCTTGTACAGCAAAAACGAAAACACTAAACCTGTGCCAGAGAGGATTCCTAAATGAAAAAAATGATGTGCTTTTTAGCCTTCTTCCTACCTGGCGTAGCGCTTGCGGCAGGTGGAAACGTGCACTTGGACAAGGCGCCTATCGATTTAACCGATAAGGCATCTTTACAGCGCGGTGCTCAATTGTTTATGAACTACTGCTTGGGCTGTCACTCTATGAAGTATCAGCGCTATCAGCGTTCATTCCAAGACTTGGGTATTCCTGATGAACTTGGTCAAGAGTATCTCCAGTTTACGGGTGAAAAGGTGGCTGACTATATCACTCGTGCCATGCCTGAAGAGGCAGCTGCAGGTTGGTTTGGTGCTGCGCCACCAGATCTTACGCTAGTTGCTCGCGTTCGTGGTGAAGATTGGATTTACACCTATCTGCGCTCTTTTTATGTAGATGAGAGCCGCCCGTTTGGTGTGAACAACACTGTATTCCCAGAAGTGGGCATGCCACACGTACTTCAGCCACTTCAAGGTACGCCTACTCGTACTTACGAAGAGCAAATGGTTGATGGTGAAATGGTTAAGCGTTATGTAGGCATCAAGTCAGATGGCACTGGCGCCATGTCTCCTGACGAATACGACCAAGCCGTTGCCGATATCGTGAACTTCCTTGAGTACACGGGTGAGCCTTCAAAACTTGAATCTCACAAAATTGGTAAGTGGGTACTTATCTTTATCGCAGTATTGTTTGTATTTGTTTACTTACTGAAGAAAGAATACTGGCGAGAAGTGCACTAATCGCACAGATTTATGTATAATATGAAAAGGGGGCGTCTCGCCCCCTTTTTTGGTATTTATTCGTGCTACCTGAAAGCGTCTAAGACAAGCGCTTTCAGGTAGCACGAATTAACGTAATAAGCTTACCGTTTGTAAGCATAAACTTGTTTCTCGACGGAGGAAATTGAATGGCCGTAGCCGCGAATAAACGTTCTATTATGACGTTGTTCTCTGACACAATTGATATTTACAGCCACCAGGCACGTATTGTGTTGGCAGAAAAAGGTGTGGGTGTTGAAATCAGCTTCACAGATCCTAGCAACCTGTCTGAAGATCTGTTGGAGCTAAACCCTTACGGTACTGTTCCAACCCTAGTTGACCGTGAACTTGTACTTTATAAGTCTCACATCATCATGGAATACCTTGATGAGCGCTTTCCACATCCACCTCTAATGCCTGTTTATCCTGTATCACGCGGTCAAAGCCGTCTGATGATGCACCGCATTGAGCAAGACTGGTACTCACTGGCTGCGCGCATTTTCCGTGGTGAGGGTGATGTTGAGGCAGCACGAAATGAACTGCGTGAAGCATTGTTATCACTAGCACCTGTGTTTGGTGAAATGCCTTACTTCATGAGCGAAGAGTTTAGTTTAGTCGACTGCTACCTTGCTCCGCTACTATGGCGTTTACCAGCACTTGGTATCGAGCTTAACGGTGCAGGCAGCAAAGAAATTAACGCTTATATGAATCGCATTTTCTCTCGCAGTTCGTTTAAAGCGTCTTTGACTGACCAAGAGCGTGAGATCCACAACCCGCTATGACATCTATGACGTCAAACCAGCCCTATTTGCTTAGGGCGTTTTATGAGTGGATTGTTGATAACGACTTAACGCCTTACATTGTTGTCGATGCAACCAATGAGCTTGTAGAAGTACCACAAGAGTTCGTTAAAGATGGTCAAATCGTTTTGAATGTATCGCCAAGTGCGTGTGTGAATTTCTCGCTTGATGTGGAAGGTTTGTCATTTCAAGCGCGATTTGGTGGACAACCACGTCGTTTAAGCATGCCCTGCGAAGCGGTAATGGCGATATATGCTCGTGAGAATGGTGCCGGAACTGTGTTTGCCACAGAAGAGGATATCGCGCGTGCACAAGAGGAGCGTCAGCAGCAGGAGTCTGATGCACCACAGCCTCAAAGTGGCCCTACGTCACTTGAAGACGCAGATGCAGCAGACAAAGCAGATGCACCCGTGCCACCTAAAAAAGGTAAGCCTACCCTTAAGGTGATCAAATAAATCGATGTAGTCTGGTTTCAACATTATGTTGAAGCCAGCTCATTGCATCGTTACTTTTCTGTTTCGCAATGTCTATCTATAGAAAAGCACCCATAGCACGTAGTGCGAGGGCGCCCTTGTCATACACAAATGTCGTAATCTGCTAAGCAAACTAATGACACTTAGCGTGTTCGCGTGATCACAACTCTGCTTGTCGGAAAATCAAAGCGATGCCCTTCAGTTAATACCGAAGTCGTTAAACCTTCACGGCTGGGATCGGTTGCATTAGCATTGGTAGTAACACCTGTATGCAAACGCACAACATCCGCTAAATCGTCTCTTACTGGATCATAACCCGCAGCCTCGCCGCCGCCACCTGCTGCACCCGCTGCTGGCCCAGGCATGGTTGCTGCGGTTTCAGTATTTGCCTCTGTTCCAGCGTCCCATGTTACTGTCATAAAGGTTTTACTGTCACCCACCGACATATTGCTAACATCGGCTGCATTTAGCCCTGTGAAGGCATCGTTGGTGTTTACCAGCATTGTGGTTACCGTTAAACGTAAATCGTCAGCATCGAGTTCAGGAACCACCAAGGTGAACATGTCACTACTCGTTTTAGGTCCTAAAATTCCACCCGAGTTCTGCGCATCTAAGAAGTCGGTAGAGTCCATCGCCTCTTCAATCACCATAGCTGGGTTACCGCCTTCGGCCATGACTTCTATGCCCATGCTCGCAGCTTCGCCCTCTGCAAAAGCGTGGTAGCCTGATTCATGAAGAACAATGGCTGCTGGGGCAAACGGCTGTGCATAGGTAAGATTGGTAATTTGGACGGTATATACTGCGGAATTACCGTTAACACCGTCTTGGCCATCTGCGCCGTCTTGTCCATCTGTGCCATCGACACCCGTTTCGCCTTGCGGACCAGCAGGCCCTTGGGGTCCTGTATCGCCATCATCGCCACACGCACTGACTAGTGCAGAGAGGATTAGCAGCGTACTGAGTTTTACAATTGGATTTTTCATTCTAACGCTCCTTACGACGCAGGAACCGTAATAACAACACGTGCAACAGGGTTCAACCAGCGGTGTACCGTAGAATCAAGGTCGCTAGCGCCGCCAGCGTTATCAGTATCACCTAGCGCGTTTCTGTGAATATGAACCGGGCCGTCTTCACCATCTTCAACTTCCCCGTTAACAACTTGTGCACCTACACCTGTACCACCGGTACCCAAATCAACAATACGAGTTGGGGCACCACCACCAGCTACTCCAGGTAGACCATAGCCACCTAACGCGTTGCCTGTACCCGCTTCAACTACATCAGTGCGTGCACTGTTCAACTCATCATTTAACTCTGTACCTGCATCATAGGCATTAAGATAGTAAGTATAAGTGCCAGGCTCTGTGGGGATTTCTATACTATCCATACCAACAAATGCATCGTTAGTTGGGATCAACATCGCCAATAACGAAAGGTATGGCTTGTCCATAGTATCGAACGGATAGCTAAGTGTCGCACTAGGCGCAAGAAGACCACCAAAACGGTGCCATGTATTAGAGCCATTATCCGTGTCTACAGGGCCAAGAAGCGCTTCAAAGTTAGCGCCACTTGAATCTGCATTTTGTTCATCGTCGATAACGCCGGCCTCTGCAAGCCACGCTAATGCAGTTGATGCAGGCTGACCCACTTCAAACGCATCTACCGTGTCGTCATGGGCAATAACCAGACGAGGGGTAAAACTTTGTGCCTGCGTTAAATTGGTAATTTCAACATCGACAGTCACTGCGTGGCTGAATGAAGCCGCGGCTAACGACAGCAGGGTAGCGCTAGCAAGTTTGGTGAATTTCATTTTTTTGTCCTTGTTTTGACTTAAAAGCGCATAGAATGTAGGTCAGCAAAATGCGCAATTCATCACAGAAGTATTACAAAAAGGACACAGATATCTGTCGTCTTAAAAACGAAGTACTAAAGTAGAATGAACAATTTTTTAATAGAAAGTGGAATAATTTTAAGCAACCTCCGGTCTTGATTATTAAGGGCAAAATAGGAGCTAGCTATGATCCTTGTAATCTATAGTGACAATCAGTTTCAGCAAATCATTACGCAAAGCTTGAGCAAGCACGGATTCTTGCATGACGTGGTTTCAAATTATCAAGCTGCACTGTCATTACTTGATGCTCAGCACTATTCACTCGTCATCGCACAGTCCCACGCGCAACAGTCTTGCTTAGACCGTATTGAACGTTTGGTATTACAAAACCCAGACAGTTGGATTATGGCCGTTGACGGTCAGCAAGTAACTAACGTGAGTGCTGATGAAGCGGATTATTTTGAAGTGGGCGTCGATGATTACCTTGGAGGCGCATTCAACGAGCGTGTGTTTGTTGCTCGAATTCGTTCGCATATGAGAAGGAGTATGCCAAGCCTTGACACAAGCCTTCAAAAAAACGCTGACAACAGCATTCAAGCTGGGCCCTTTAAAGTTGATTTACGCTATCACAGCGTTACGTTAAACGGACAAGCCCTATCGTTAACTGCTAGAGAGTTTACCCTTATTAACTACTTCTGCCGTCACCCAAATCAGGTTTTTTCGCGCAATCAGTTATTGAGTGACGTATGGGGATATAACCATGAAGGGTATGAGCATACCGTTAACACCCACATCAATCGATTGCGTAATAAGTTAGATAATGTAGCTAGTATAGATAACGGTGCACAGCTTGTTGAAACCGTGTGGGGTGTAGGATACAAGTTAAATTTAACCGGCTACGTCGACAAAGCACTCAGTGCGTAAATTGTATTTCGCTGAAAGGTTAGATAAGGAAAAGGGTAGCGGTACCCAAGAAGGCAAAAATACCTACAACATCAGTGATGGTAGTCAGGATTACGCTACCTGCTAATGCAGGATCTATTTTTAAGCGTTTCATGATCATAGGTAGGGTCGCACCCGCCAAAGCAGCCGCAATCATGTTCACCATCATAGCAAAGGCAATAATAACACCTAGCATGTAGTCTTGTTTCCATAGCGCAATAACAGAGGCAATCAGCACCGCCCAGATTGCACCGTTTAAGAAGCCGATGGATATTTCTTTGCTTATCAACCACCGAGAGTTGTTGGCGTTAACGTGGCCCAAAGCCATACCACGAATGACAAGGGTTAACGTTTGATTACCGGCTACGCCTCCCATGCTTGGTACTATGGTGTTTAAGATTGCTAGTACAGCCATTTGGCTAAGTGTGGCCTCAAATAAATCGCTGACCATTGCAGCCATAAGTGCTGTAACTAAGTTAACGGCGAGCCACACTGAACGACGTTTTGTACTTTGCATAACCGGAGCGAAAGTATCTTCATCGTCATCTAAACCCGCCATACTCATCATTGAGTGTTCGGCATCTTCACGAATAATATCTACCACGTCATCGATGGTAATTCGCCCGACAAGGCGATTTTTTTCGTCTACGACAGGGGCTGATAGCCAGTTATAGCGCTCAAATAAACTCGCGACTTCATCATCTGGCATGTTTACCGGAATGGCTTCTGATTCCTCATCCATCACATCGGAAACTTTGTCATCCGTGTCAGCTGTGAGCAAGCGGGCGACAGGAATAATACCTACTAAATTATCCGTTCTATTAACCACATAGAAAGTATCTGTGTTTTCCGGAAGTTCGCCCTTTAAGCGGATATAGCGTAGGACAACATCAATCGTGACATCAGGACGCAAGGTAATGGTATCCGTGTTCATGATGAAGCCAGCGGTTTCTTCACCATAAGACAGCGCTTGCTCTGCGCGTAATCTGTCTTGTGCATCCATTGAATCGAGAATGTCGGCAAGTACAGGCTCAGGAAGGCTGCTTAGCGTTTCGGCTAAGTCATCGGTGTCCATCTCCTCAAGTGCGTCCACCACGTTGGCCGGAAGCATCTTGGAAATGATACCATTTCGAACATCGTCAGAAAGTTCTTCTAAAATATCGCCATGGAAGTCGCTATCAATCAACTCCCAAAGCTCGTCACGGGTTCTGCTGGGGCTCGACTCAAGTATATGGGCAACATCAGATGGGGGTAATTCGAGCAGAAGCTTACGTACAGATACAAATTGCCCGTTAACTAACGCAGCGTTGAGTGCGCGTAGCTGAGTTTGTACGTATTTAGAAACAAGCGCTTCTGCCATAAGGCGTCATTCCTACAGGGTGAAAATAAACGGTGACGGCGTTAACGCCTAAGTGGCCGTAGAATATCGCAATTATAATGATCCTGTCATGACAATTGCGTAGCTTTTGCACAAGATTTGAAAAATACTAGACTGAAAGTATGTTAAATAACCAATTGGACGTGAACTACTCGTCTTCGTTAAACCTGCCTTCTATTAATTGCTCAATCGCAGCAAGCGCGTCTGCGGCATCAACACCGTCAACAACGACATCAACTTGCTCCCCTTGATGACTTTCAAGCATCATTAACCCTAGAACACTGCTTGCGTCAGCCTCCTTGTCCCCTTTTTTTAAAATAATCTTGGCATCAAATTGATTTGCCAGTTTAACAAGCTGCGTTGCGGCCCTGGCATGCAGACCCAGTTTGTTAACAATCGTGAGCGTTTTTTTAATCGTCATTACTAGTTTAACTCTCGATGGCGAATTTGAACATCGGGATGAATTTCGCCGAAGGTTTTCGATAATGCCTGAGCGATGTATACCGAGCGATGCTGCCCGCCTGTACACCCTATTGCGACGGTAACATAGCTTCGGTTGTTGCGTTCTAAATGAGGCAGCCATGTGGTTATCAGGTTTTGAATTTGCCAAATGAACTTTGTAACAACGGGTTGTGAGCCTAAGAAGACTTCTACAGGTGCATCAAGGCCCGTAAGGTGTTTAAGGTCGGGCTCCCAATGAGGATTTGGCAAAAAGCGCGCGTCAAACACATAGTCGGCGTCCTTTGGAATACCGTGTTTGAAGCCAAATGACTCAAATACCAACACAAGGCGAGAGCTTTTTTTGCCAAGTATACGCTCTCGGATTAACTCAGCGAGTTGATGTATTGTTAACTTATCGGTATCTAAATACAGGTCGGCTCTTTCTACAATAGGGGCAAGTAGTGCGGATTCGGCTTTAATTGCTTCAAAAAGTGATTTGTTAAGTTTAGCAAGAGGGTGAAGACGACGGGTTTCGCTAAAACGTTTTACCAGTACGTCGTCACTTGCGTCTATGTAAACAATAGTCATCGACCACGATGAGGGCAGGTAGTCAAGTATCTCGACTAAGTCATCAGGGTTCTTAGGTAAATTTCTGACATCAATACTCACCGCAACCTGATCATATTCATCAACTACCGTATGAGTGAGAGTAGGGAGCAAATTAACCGGAATGTTGTCAACACAGTAATAGCCTAAATCTTCAAGTGCACGCAGCGCCACAGATTTACCAGAACCCGAACGACCACTGATTATAATCAGCTTCACCTCATATCTCCCTTATAAACTGGTTTAATCTTATTCGCGTTGACGATCAAAATAACGAAGTCACCTAAGAGTGACTAAGCATAAAACATTAGCATAATGCGGAAAGTATCTCGTCGCTCGTAGACGCGCGGCGTATCGCTTTTATCGTCTCTTTGTCACTTAATTTACCGGCTACGGTTGCTAATGTTTGTAAATGTCCCTCGGTTTGCTCTTCAGGGACCAGCAAAGCAAAAAATATATCTACCGGCTTTTCATCTAAAGCATCAAAATCTATTGCTGGTGTGCATGTAACAATAATCGCGATTACTTTTTCAAGATTCGCCAAACGTCCGTGAGGCAAGGCAATACCGTTACCGATACCTGTACTTCCCATCCGCTCTCGAGACATTAAGCTACTTAGGACCGTCGCCGAGTCGATGTTCTCATTATTTTTGGCGGCAATATCTGCGATTATCTCAAGAATTCGTTTTTTACTATTACACTGAACCGCACATTCAGTGCGGTCCAGACTTACGATGGCTTGTATGTCCATGCTTAATTAACTACTAATGTTTTTTCAGTTTTTCCTTATGCTTGATTACCTGCCGGTCGAGTTTATCAACCATGCTGTCAATCGCCGCATACATGTCGGTGTTTTCTGAGGATGCGAATACTTCTGCGCCACTTAAATGAACAGTCGCTTCGGCTTTTTGATTTAATTTTTCAACGTTCAGGATGACATGCACATTAGAAATGTGATCAAAGTGACGTTCAAGTTTGCTGAACTTCGTATCGACATAATTACGCAAAGAGTCGGTGATTTCGACATGATGACCAGTAAGGTTGATTTGCATATTTCGTCTTCCTTATATAATAGAGCCCGTTTAAATAAGGCTTTTGCGTTGGTTCGACGGCGGGATCGATAACGATTCCCGGTATTTTGCTATTGTCCGCCGAGCGACTTTTATACCTTGCTCGGCCAACAATGAAGCAATCTTGCTATCACTTAGCGGCTTGCTCACATTTTCAGCGGCCACCAGCTTTTTGATCAATGCTCGAATTGCGGTAGATGAACACTCACCACCAGACTCCGTCGCTACATGGCTTGAAAAGAAATATTTCAGTTCAAAAATTCCACGTGGCGTGTGCATGTATTTTTGCGTCGTCACACGAGAAATAGTCGATTCGTGCATATCTACCATTTCTGCGACATCGTTTAGCACCATTGGTTTCATCATTTCCGGGCCGTGCTCGAAAAAGCCCATTTGCTGCTGCACAATACAATTGGCCACCTTCATCAAGGTTTCATTGCGTGATTCCAGGCTTTTGATAAACCACTTAGCCTCTTGCATATGTGAGCGGATGAATTGAGAGTCGCTACTGTTCTTTGCACGGCGACTCATTGCAGCGTACTGCTGGTTAACGCTTAACTTAGGCAGGCTGTCGGGGTTTAACTCTACCACCCAACGGCCGTTCTTTTTGGCTACTGAAACGTCAGGAATAACGTATTCAGGCTCTTTAGTAACTAAAGCACTACCTGGGCGAGGATTCAAGGTTTGAAGCAAACGCATGGCCTCACGCAGTTGATCTTCCTTCAAGCGACTCTTTCGCATTAACGTGCGGTAGTCTTTGCTACTAAGAAGGTCAGAATATTCTTCAATAAGCTGTTTCGCTTCAGCGAGCCACGGTGTGTCTTCGGAAAATTGGCGAAGCTGAACCATCAAACATTCTTGGGGCGTACGTGAGCCAGAACCAATGGGGTCGAACATTTGAATGCGCTTTAATACACATTCTACTTCGTCCATTTCAATGGGCTCTTCCAAATCGTCATCGTTCACTGCATCGAGAATTTCTTCAAGAGAGACGGTTAGATAGCCTGATTCATCAATCGAATCGATAATGGCGGTTGCAATAGCACGGTCAGTTTCCGAGAAGTGGGTAAGGCGCATCTGCCAAGAAAGGTGTTCTTGGATATCATCAGTGGTTTCGCCTTGGAAAATTTGCTCATCATCACTTGATGGGCCAGGCGCGGGCGCTGAAGACGCGGAGTAGTATTCGTCCCATGTACTGTCGATCGGCAACTCGTCAGGAAGATCGTTTTTCTCTAACGCGTCACCGGCTTCTAAGGTATCGCTAGATGCAGTAGCCGAAGCTTCCGATGCGCCATCATCATTATCGATATTGTTTCTTTCTAACTGAGGCTCGTCATTACCTTCTTCAACTTCCAACAAAGGGTTAGAGTCGAGCGCCTCTTGAATCTCCTGCTGAAGATCAAGAGTAGAAAGCTGCAGCAGTTTAATCGCCTGCTGAAGCTGAGGCGTCATGGTAAGTTGTTGGCTAAATTTTAGCTGTAAAGATGGTTTCATCTACGTCTTATTTAAATGCTCTAAATTGAATATACCAGAGCGAAATTGAAAAATGACAATTAGGTTACATTAACTATAGCCTGAATTGTTCGCCTAGGTATACATCCCTTACTTTTTGATTACTTAAAACCTGTTCCGCCGTTCCTTGCGCAATAAGCTCGCCATGACTCACAATGTACGCTTTTTCGCAAACATCCAATGTTTCTCGTACGTTGTGGTCAGTGATAAGGATACCAATTCCTCTATCACGAAGATGTTGTATTATCTTCTTTATATCATTAACTGATATTGGATCAACACCAGCGAATGGCTCGTCTAATAAAATAAATTGTGGATTTGCTGCTAAAGCCCGCGCTATTTCCACGCGACGTCGCTCACCACCCGACAAACTCATACCTGCACTATTACGTATATGGTTAATATTAAATTCATCAAGTAGTGCGTCAGCTTCTTCTTCTTGCAGCTGTGAATTTAAATCTTTACGGGTTTGCAATATCGCCATGATATTTTCGTGCACGGTCAACTTTCTAAATATTGACGCTTCTTGCGGAAGATAGCCAATTCCGCGGCGTGCCCGCTCGTGCATAGGTTGATGAGTGAGCTCGTTTTCGTCAATTTCAATCTTGCCTTTGTCCAGCGGCACTAAGCCTACAATCATGTAAAACGTAGTGGTCTTACCAGCGCCGTTTGGCCCAAGTAGGCCAACAATTTGCCCTGTCGAGACGGAAAGGCTGACGTCTCTCACTACTTGACGAGACTTATAAGCCTTAGCAAGGTGGGTTGCGCTCAAAGTTGCCATGGTTATTCATTGCCCTCGTTTTCTTTTTTGTCTTTCTTAGACGATGTTTTGCGAATGGTTTCAGGTGTGAAAACCGTGGTCACTCGACCCTCACCGTCCTTACCCGCGCCGCCAGTAGCAAGCAATTGCTCGGTTATCATATCAAATGTAATGTTGTCACCTTGTACTTTACTCGTGTCCTGCTGAAGTTCAGCATTACCAGTAAGAGAAATGGTGCGGTTGATAACTTCATAACGGATTTCATTGGCTTTTGCCGACACCGACGTGCCGTCTTCTAAGGTTTGAGAGTAGCTGGCAGGCTTGCCTCTGGCGATAAAAATTTCGCGACCGCTACCTTCACTGGCAATAACTTCAACTTCGTCCGCTTCAATCAGCAGTGAACCCTGTGTGATGAGGACATCTTCTTTATACAGCGCCGTCTTGTTTTTCCCATCAATAAACTGGGTGTTTGAACCTATTTTAATAGGCTGCGAAAAGTCATCTTCACTTGCGAGCACCGCACCGCTAGCGATGGCAAGAAAAAGGCTAGTTGCTAGGGGAATAAGTGGTTTGTACATGATCTAAAAGCTCGTATTCTTGTGTGCGTAAATTCGCGTTAAACCCATTGCTCAAAATAACATATTGAGTACCTTGTATTTCAACGGGTTGGTCAGATGTCATCTGTTTGGTGTCCAAATTTATTTGAATATATTCGGTTGATAAGCTTTGGACAAAGTCATCGCTCGTTTGGTTCTCAATAACAACCCGATTTTCCAACTGAATAAGTTCGTTGTTATAGAGTGTGCCTTCTTTAGCCGTAACAACCCAAGGAGAAGTTGCGTTTTCGGTATAAAGGGTATACTTAGGTTGCTGAAATAGGACAAAACCTAATTGGTCATAATGTTCCATCGATTCTGCAAAAACCTGATGGTTCAGCTCTCCCTCTTGATTATAGAGGGTCGTGGTTAAATTTTTCGCTTTATAAGTGGGTTTCAGCGCGTCATTTTCACCGCTGCTCTGCGCTTCTGGCTCCTCTTCCATCCACGTTGGTACATACATCAACATCGCCAGAATAAAAAGCGCGGATATACTCAACCCCAAGCGATTAAAGCCAAATTGGCTCATACACTTGCCCCGAATATATCATTCGCCACGCCCTTGGCTTGTAAAATGGTGTCCGATATTTCACGAACCGCACCAAATCCCCCAGGAAGCGTGGTAATCCAGTTGGCTTGTTTAGCGACAAAAGGGTGCGCATCGGCAACCGCAATCTTGACCGCTACATGCTTAAACATACCTGTGTCAGGCATATCATCGCCAACGGCTGCCACGTCATCGGCATTTAGTTCGAGATTTTCCATTAGTGCGCGCAGAGCCTCGGCCTTGTTTTCCTCACCCTGAATGATGTGTGCAACATTTAACGCTTTCATTCTGTTTTCAACAATGGCTGAACGACGACCTGTAATAACAGCAACATCAACGCCATGGCTTATCAAGGCTTTAACGCCGTAACCATCACGCGTATGGAAAGCTTTTAGTTCTTCACCCGCGTTACCTAAATAAATTCGGCCGTCTGAAAACACCCCGTCCACATCACATACCAATAATTTGATGTTTGTTAGTTGAGTAAAAAGGGTGTCATCCACATCTGTGTATAAGGTTGCTGGCATTTATAGCACTCCCGCTTTGAGTAGCATATGCATATTAAAGGCCCCCACGGGCTTGCGCTGAGAATCTGTTACCATTAGCGCGCTTATTTTATGGGTTTCCATCAGGTTAAGCGCTTCTACAGCGAGTTGCTCAGAAGAAGTTGTTTTGCCACCTTTTGTCATAACGCTTTCAACCGAGGCACCATGTATGTCAATACGTGCATCTAAAATTCGACGTAAATCACCGTCAGTGAATACCCCGGTAAGTGTGCCGTCAGGGGCGATAACGCCTGTCATCCCGAGGCCTTTCTTGGAGATTTCAAGAAGCGCGTCAGCCACTGAAGCGTTCACACTAACAAGCGGAATATCGCTTCCAGTGAGCATGATGTCATGCACTTTAAGCAGCAGCTTTCTTCCTAGACTTCCTCCCGGGTGCGACAGTGCGAAGTCATCAGACGTGAAGCCTTTTTGATCGAGAAGGGCTACAGCGAGAGCGTCACCCATGACCAAGGTGGCCGTGGTGCTTGATGTAGGGGCAAGGCCTAATGAACAGGCTTCTTTATCCACACTTATATCGAGTACTACATCTGCGTGTTGCCCTAATGAGCTTGTCGCGCTGTTTGTCATTGCCACCACTTGAATGCCCAGTCGCTTAACGACAGGCAGCAAATTAACCAGTTCGTTTGTCTCACCAGAATTAGAAATCGCTAATAAAACATCTCCCTTACTCAGCATCCCCAAGTCGCCATGATTGGCTTCACCGGGGTGCATGAAAAAAGCGGGGGTGCCAGTGCTCGCAAGTGTGGCAGCGATTTTGTTTCCAATATGCCCAGATTTTCCCATTCCGCTAACGACAACTTTTCCATTACAATTGTAAAGAATATCGCATGCTGCAATAAAATTGTCGTTTAAACGTTGTGCAAGGTTCGCTATAGCGTGCGTTTCAATGTCGATGACACGCTTTGCTGAGTCGATATAGTTCTTCTGAGTTTGTGTATTCATGATTATCCGAACAGCCAGAATTGGTAGCCGATGAAACAAGCAAGAAGTATAAGTCCATTCGTTCTTGATATTGTACGCTTACCGATTAAATCAAAGCTGAACAAGAACAGAAGTAGCGTTAGCCCAAGCATTACATACATATCTCGATTATAGACATCTGGATCTAACAAGCCTGGCGCTATTAAACCCGGCATTCCAAGTACGGCAAGCAGGTTGAAGATATTAGAGCCAATAATATTACCAAGGGCTAAATCATCCTCACCTTTTAATACGCCGGCAACGCTTGCTGCCAATTCTGGAAGGCTGGTGCCAAAAGCAATAATGGTTAAGCCAATCACCAAGTCAGAAATTCCCATATATCTTGCAATTTCTACTGCGGAGTTCACCAAAAAATGCGCACTCAGGGGCAAAACAATCAGACCCACACCAATCCAAATAAGTGCAGATGTATTTGAAACCCCTTTAGGTATTTCGTCAGCTGTTTCAGCTATTAAAGGATCTTCTTTGTCTACTTGTAGCGACAGCCACGCCATCATGGCCAGTACAAAAATGAACAGAGCAAGTAAGATAATGCCCTCGTAAGACTTCAGTTCGCCGTCAAACAAAAAGCCGATAGCGATGAGCGAGATAATAAGAAGTGCCGGAAGTTCGCGCTTTAAGGTTGTTGATGAGACAAGCAGCGGCTTTACCAATGCTGTTATGCCAAGGACAAGCGCGACATTGGTGATGTTCGAGCCCAGCGCGTTTCCTACAGCGGTATTCATATTACCATTTACAGAAGCAATGGCGGATACCACAATCTCAGGCGCAGAAGAACCCATAGCGACAATCGTTAAGCCGATCATCATGGGAGAAATACCGATGTTCTTCGCTAGCGCTGAAGCACCATAAACAAAACGGTCAGCGCTCCAACTAAGTACAATCAGCCCAATGAGAAAAATGACGATGTTTAAAAGCACAACAACCTGTAATAAAGAGTATTTCGCTAGATTGTCGCAAAAAGAGTGCCATTTGCCTATGCTCGCATTACTTTATTTTTATCAAAAGCTGCGAAATGGTAAAAACGTGTGTTAAATGAAGGGTAAATCGACAAATTAGCTCTCGTTCATTACCTTTGATTGGCAGCGGTAGCAACAATACTGCATGCAGGTATTCAGTTTCCATTAACAAACTATCAAATACGATAGATGTGCTCTTTCACTTTCGACTTGTTGTTTTATAAAAGGAGTGCGCTTGCGCCAGCCTGACCTTACATTCGTCTTAATCGAACATAACTTGTAACTTTTTGACTTTTGCGAGGGGCTTGAAAAAGCGTACAATGACACTAAATTACACCGCCCAATTAGATGTTTTTGCAAACCGCGTTAAGAAACTACACTGCCGAGTAAACTTTATTGGTATTATGTGTTCTTAAAGTACACTGAAGAGTATACATTTGTAGTAAAAATGCTAAAGGCATGGAAATTGAATACTCGAGGCAACGCATTCATTTGCTCGTTTAAAAATGCAGTGTAGATGAAATTATTACAGCCACTCTCTATCGTCAGGGGTCGACATTTAAGTCATTATGGATCATTTAGTTGAAGTAGATAACCTAACTTTTAAGCGTGCTGACCGCGTTATATATGACGGTATTTCGCTTAAAGTGCCTAAAGGCAAGATTACTGCGGTGATGGGGCCTAGTGGTATAGGTAAAACCACACTGCTACGCCTTATTGGTGGGCAGTTAACACCAGATGAAGGCGACGTGAGATTCGATGGTGACTCGATTGTTTCTATGTCGAGAAAGTCCCTTTACAACACGCGCCGAAGAATGAGTATGCTGTTTCAAAGCGGCGCACTTTTTACCGACATGAGCGTATTCGACAATGTTGCGTTTCCGCTTCGCGAGCATACCAAGTTGTCGGAAGATATTATTGCGACTATTGTCGCTTTAAAGCTACAGGCCGTAGGATTGCGTGGCGCGGCTCAACTCATGCCAAGCGAATTATCCGGTGGTATGGCGCGCAGAGCTGCACTTGCAAGAGCGATAGCGCTTGATCCTGATTTAATCATGTATGACGAGCCCTTTGCAGGCCAAGACCCTATTTCTATGGGCGTCTTGGTTAAGCTTATTCGTGAACTTAACGATGCGCTTAGCTTAACAAGTATTGTTGTTACTCATGACGTGACTGAAGTACTCACCATTGCTGATTATATTTATATTTTGGCTGATAAGCGTGTGATAGGTGAGGGCACGGCCCAAGAAATTAAAGACAGTGATTCTGAACTCGTTCAACAGTTTTTAAAAGGTAAAGCTGATGGGCCGGTTCCATTTCATTACCCGGCACCTGATTTAAAAACGAGCTTTTTGGGAGGCGATAAATGAAGTACTTCCAGTCAGTCGGTGCAAAAACTATCGCTAAAATAACCTCAATAGGACGTGCCACCTTAATGCTATTCGGCGCGCTAGTGGCGGTTCCCCGCGTTAAAAACATCCCGTTGGTGATTAAGCAACTCTATGTTGTAGGCGTGCAATCGCTATTAATTATCATGGTTTCTGGCTTGTTTATCGGTATGGTAATGGCCCTTCAAGGGTATACCATTTTGGTTGATTATGGCGCTGAGGGAAGCTTAGGTCCTATGGTGGCTCTGTCGCTACTGCGGGAACTGGGCCCGGTTGTTACCGCATTATTGTTTGCGGGACGCGCGGGCTCTGCGTTGACGGCAGAAATAGGCTTAATGAAAGCCACCGAGCAATTAAGTAGCTTAGAAATGATGGCAGTCGATCCGCTTAGGCGTATTGTTGCACCCCGTTTTTGGGCAGGAATGATTGCCATGCCAATGCTCGCTATTATTTTCAGTGCTATTGGTATTCTAGGCGGCCATTTAGTCGGCGTGGATTGGTTAGGCGTTGATGCGGGCAGCTACTGGTCAATCATGCAATCTACCGTAGATTGGAACCAAGACGTCATAAACGGCGTAATAAAAAGCCTCGTGTTTGCCTTGGTTGTGACGTGGATTGCCATATTTAAAGGTTACGATTCTATTCCAACATCGGAAGGGATCAGCAAAGCGACTACTGAAACAGTGGTCTATTCATCATTAGCAGTATTAGGGCTGGACTTCGTGCTTACCGCCCTTATGTTTGGTATCGAGTAGGGGTTAGGAATGAGTAAGTATAAAACGGAAGTGATGGTTGGTGTGTTTGTCATGCTTACAATAGGTGCGTTGTTATTATTAGCACTTAAAGTGGCAAACCAAACGGTAGCGACCGAAGGTGACACCTACACGTTATATGCAAAGTTCGACAACATCGGCGGGTTGAAGCCAAGATCTGCAGTAAAAGTAGGTGGTGTCACGGTTGGTCGTGTGTCGTCAATTTCTTTGGATCAGGAAGATTTCACTCCTGTGGTGGAGCTATCTATCCTTAACGAATATAACGGCTTTCCTGAAACCAGTTCAGTATCTATTTTAACTTCAGGCTTATTAGGCGAGCAGTACGTGGGTTTTCAACCGGGTTTTTCGTTTGACGGTGTGGCAAATTTACAAGATGGCGATTACCTACAAGATACGAAGTCAGCGCTGGTTCTTGAAGATTTGATTGGCCAGTTCTTGTTTAACCGCGGCAGTGACGAAAACTAATCATTGCCCATTATATTGCTTGCACTGCATACAGTTACCAATGAATTACAGCAACTTGATGAAACTAATTTGACGGTAATCAGGTCTGCTAAACAGAGTTTGAAGTTAGGAGATAAAATTTTGAAAAAGATTATAGCAGCCATTGGCATCTTTATGATGTCGATAACGAGCGTAGTGAATGCGCAAGAAGTCAATGAGCAAAATCCGTATGAATTGGTGCAGGATGTTGCGAATCGTACGTTTGAACGTATTAAGGCTAATCAGGAGGCTATCAAAGCCGATCCAGAGATGCTTCGTACGATCATGGAAGAAGAACTGGTCCCTCATATAGATTATAAATTTGCGGCATTTATGGTGTTGGGTAAACACTTTAAATCGGTGCCTCAGGAGAAAATGGGCGAATACATCAGTGTATTCCGACAGTATCTGATCACCTCTTATGCGGTTGCTATGGGGTATTACGATAACCAAGAAGTGATATTCGAGCCTGAGTCATCTTTTGATGATAAAAAATCAGTGACGGTGCGTGCTGTTGTACAAGATCCTAGTCGCCCAGAGATTAAAATTGCGTTTAAAGTACGTAAAGACAGCAAAACGAACGAGTGGAAAGCTTACGACATGGTCGCCGAAGGTATTAGCATGTTAAACAGTAAGCGTAGCGAATTCGAATCAATTCTTCGTCAAGAAGGCATTGATTCAGTAATTGCTTTAATGCGCGATAAAATTGGTAAGCCAGTTGAATTAAAGCAAGGTGAGCCGATTGAAATTGAGGGAGAGGCTGAGTGAGCCTTTTTGAGATAAATGACAAAGGTAATGTGATTGTTCACGGTCAACTAGACCGTGACACTTTGTCGAAAAATTTTTGGGAAAGCCTGAGCAGTAGCGAGCGAGGCACCTTGCTGCAGAACAAACGTTGCTCTGTAGATTTGAGCGATGTTGAACGTGCAGATAGTGCAGGTTTGGCATGGCTTATCAATGCGGTTAGGGATGCAGAGCAAAATGGTGTTAGCATAACCCTCAATAAAATGCCGGAAAAGCTTCAAAAGCTTGCAAAAATCAGCAATGCAGATAGCTTTTTACCAGTAGAATAAACACCAGTTAGCGGATTAAGAAGTAAGTTATGGAATTGTCTGAAATTGAAAAAATCTTGAAAGATGCCTTAGACCTTCACGAAGTGCATGTGAAAGGAGAGGGGTCGCATTTTAATATCATTGCTGTCAGCGATGCGTTTAATGAAATGAGCCGCGTGAAGCGTCAGCAGGCAGTGTATGCGCCATTAGCTGATAAGATTGCAGATGGCAGTATGCATGCAATCACAATCAAGACGTTTTCGGTTAAAGACTGGGAGCGCGAGCGCCAGTTCAATATCCCTCAATAATAGGCGCCGCTCGTGGATAAACTTGTAATTAAAAAGGGCCCAGCGCTCAACGGCACGGTTCGTATTTCGGGGGCTAAAAATGCGGCTCTACCATTGTTGATGACAAGCCTGCTTACTGACTCCCCTTGTCGTTATACGAATGTTCCCCGCCTTCGCGATATCAATACAACCACAGCGCTGTTGCGCGAGCTGGGCGTTGAAATCGCGCAACCTGCACCTAACGATATCGTTATTGATGCGAGTACGCTTGAGAGTGTGACGGCATCCTATGATTTAGTGCGCACAATGCGAGCGTCTATCTTAGTTTTAGGCCCTTTACTTGCCAAGCAAGGGAAGGCGAATGTGTCTTTACCTGGCGGCTGTGCTATTGGTGCTCGCCCCGTCAACCTTCATTTAACAGGCCTTGAAAAAATGGGTGCTAAAATTGAAGTTGATGAAGGCTATATTCGTGCTGAAGTTGACGGACGCTTAAAAGGCGCGCGCATCTTCATGGATATGGTAAGTGTTGGCGCGACGGAAAACTTGCTTATGGCTGCGGCGCTTGCGGACGGTACGACGGTGCTAGAAAATGCTGCGCGCGAGCCTGAAATTGTAGATTTAGCAAATTGCCTTATTCAAATGGGCGCAAAAATTAGCGGTGCCGGAAGTGACAAAATTACTGTTGAAGGTGTGGAAACGCTAAACGGCTGTGACTATGCCGTGCTGCCTGATCGTATCGAAACGGGAACCTTCCTTGTTGCTGCAGCGGTTACCGGCGGAAAGGTTCGCTGTACTCATGCCGCACCTGATACCTTAGATGCCGTGTTAGACAAGCTAGAGCAGGCCGGTGCGAAAATTACAATCGGTGAAGACTGGATTGAACTCGACATGGAAGGGCGAAAGCCACAGGCAGTCAGAGTAAAAACCGCACCTCACCCAGCTTTTCCTACCGATATGCAGGCCCAGTTTGTGACGTTAAACTGTGTCGCAGAAGGCACGGGTGTTATTACTGAGACAATTTTCGAAAATCGCTTTATGCATGTACCTGAACTACAGCGCATGGGGGCTGAGATAGCACTAGAGGCTAATTCTGCGGTGTCTAAAGGCAGTTCAAAGCTAAAAGGTGCGCCAGTCATGGCGACCGACCTTCGCGCGTCAGCTAGCTTAGTGATTGCTGGTCTCATTGCAGAAGGTGAAACGCATGTGAATCGTATTTATCACCTTGACCGCGGTTACGAAGCTATTGAAGAAAAGCTGCGAGGCTTAGGGGCGAATATCGACCGAGTAAAAGAATAAGCGTTAAGCTGTCATTCTGAGTAGAAAAGCGCCACTAGGCGCTTTTCTTGTTTAAGAGATCTACTCTTTATTTTAAAGCGGTAGTGTCATTCTCTCGAATCAAATTACTCCAACCATGGGCCTCTACTGACTCGCGCGAAGCTCTCCAACCGTGGCTGTTAACGTTAAAGAGGTGCCGTCTCGGCTAAGCTCGATTTCAAGCTTTGTACCCGGCTCGGTTTCAGCAATCATATCTAACGTTTTAGACGCGCTTTCTAATCGAACTCCGTCAATGGCTACTATGATGTCGCCGGGACGAATGCCAGCGATATCTGCGGGGCTGCCTTTTGCTACCGCCGACACATCAATGCCCGGTCGGTTGCGATTTTCACCACCTACGAAGCCGAGTTGACCTCGTATCACACGGCCATTACTAATAATTTCATCCATCACTCGCTTGGCAAGTTCGTAAGGCACCGCAAAGTTAATTCCGTCTACATTGCGAACGCGGTTATTTGAATCAAGAACTTGGAAGTTGGCATTAGTAATACCCAAGAGAATTCCGTTGCTATCTACTAATGCTCCGCCGGAATTGCCTTGGTTTAATACCGCGTCAGTCTGGATGAAATCTACATAGTTAGAAAGTCCGTTACGTCCAGCTCTACTTACAATACCCTGCGTGATTGTCTGACCTAAGTCAAACGGGTTACCGATAGCCATTACCACATCACCTACATGAATATCTGGCTCTGAGACTTGAGGGATTATATGAAGGTTGTCGGCGGTAACTTTTAAAACAGCAAGGTCGGTAAGGGGGTCAGTACCTATAATTTGTGCTTCAAGAATACGACCATCTTGTACTGCCACGTAAATGCTGTCGGCGTCGGCAACCACGTGGTGACACGTAAGCAGGTAACCATTTTCAGTCATGATCACGCCAGAGCCTAGGTTAGTTCGTCCGCGAGATTGGTTTCTAAATAGCCCGGAACCATTTTCAATGCTAACGCTATAAATATTAACGACTGCTGGTGCAGAGCGGCTGAGCGCGGTGAAATAGGTTTCACGGTTAGCACTCACAGATGCATTAGTGAAAAAGCCTTGAGCCAGCCCTTTACCTTGGCGAAGTTCTGGAACAAAAATCAAAAGCAACGCTGCCACGGCAACGCCGAGAAGAACAGATTTTAGTAAGAAATTTATTATTGAGCGGCCAGTCACAAGTCACACTTATTGTTTTCTGTCGCACTTACTCCATACGCACCACCTTTGCGGTACGACATCATAAATAAAAAGCGCAACGTTTTTAGATTGTCATTCTTGGCGTAAAGGATATCACTTAATTGAATAAACTACCGTAATGAAAAGCAAATTTAGTGCAATTGAATTTGCGTTAATATTTTTCTTTCAAAGCGTAGCGACAAGCTGTTCACGTTTCCCATACCCTATAGATATAAATAAAAACGGCGCTTCAGTGAGCGCCGTTTTCTATTCTTAATAAAGCCAAACTAGTTTAAATGCTATTGCCTAATGACTAAATATAGCGTTGAGTTGCCGCGCTTCACGTTGAGCGCGATAACACCTTTCGCCTCATCTAGCGCATTTCTGAACTCAGCCACAGTAGATGTACGAACTCGGTTTACGCCTATGATCACGTCTTCAGCTTGTAAGCCAATTCGTGCTGCTGGTGCTCCCCGTTCTATATCGGACACTACAACACCGGCATTACCCGCGTCATCAGTACCGTTTGCGAGCGTTGCACCCTCTAGCGCTGGGTGTATTTGAGCCGCAGTAACTGTGGTATCTGCAGCATCATCTAGCACCACATCTACCTTCATTTTCTTACCTTTGCGCATAACGGTAAGCTCAACTTCAGCGCCGGCCCCCATGCTCGCAATTTTAGCGCGCAGTTCTTGGAAGCTGTGAAGTTTACGTCCGTTTATTGCGGTAATGATGTCACCCGCTTGAATTCCACCTTTTTCTGCTGCTGAATCAGGTTGCACTTCACTAACGAACGCCCCGATATTGACCTCAGCGTTCATTGCTTCAGCAAGACCCGCATCGATATCACTACCAAGAATACCTAACAGGCCACGCCTTACTTCTCCAAATTCAGCAATCTGATCAACTAAACTCTTCATCATGTTTGCTGGAATGGCAAAGCCAATGCCAACGTTTCCGCCGTTAGGGCCAAAAATAGCGGTGTTAATTCCAACGAGTTCGCCACGTAGGTTAACCAGTGCACCGCCCGAGTTACCTCGGTTGATTGCGGCGTCAGTTTGAATGAAATCTTCATACCCGCCAATGTTTAAACCTGAACGACCTAATGCGCTAACGATACCGGAGGTAACGGTTTGTGATAGACCAAATGGGTTACCAATTGCAACCACAAAGTCACCCACACGCAGGGCATCTGAGTCGGCTAAAGGCAGGGCTTTTAAATCGTCTGGGTCAATTTTCAGGAGCGCGATATCGCTTTGTTCATCTGACCCCAGCTTCTTCGCTTTAAACTCACGCCCATCTGTTAATTTGACGGTGATTTCATCTGCGTTATCAACGACGTGGTTATTAGTTACCACGTAACCTTTGACCGCATCGATAATGACCCCAGAACCCAGACCTCGGAAAGGACGTTCTTGAACTTGCTCTTGCGGTGCACCAAAGAAGTAGCGAAACATTTCTGGTACACGCTGCGTAGAAGTTTGCGTACCTTCTACCGCAATACTTACTACGGCAGGCGTCGCCTCCTCCAGCATGGGCGCTAAAGAGGGGACTTCATCTTTTTTATCTGAAAAGAACGGTAACGCCGCCTGTGTGCTAGCAGTAAAGCCCAGTGAACTTACAACAACGGCAGACGCCAATAAACAATGGCGGAAAGACATTTTCATGTTCGCTTACACTCCTTCATGTTATATGCGACATAGCATGGTTTCACTAAAAGAGTCCGAGGTCGTGATAAAGTTCCCGATGTTACTGTTTTTCTGCGTTATTTTGCGCAGAGCCACCGACGAACAACCCAGAACCTGAGTTTGCGAAGTCTTTTGGCTGTGTGTCAGAAACACGGTTAACTTTAGACTTATCTGAACCTTTTAGATTATTACGTAAATAGGTTGTGGCTTGCTCCCCGTAGAACGGGACTTTGCTGCCTTCTTCTTCACTGCCTTGCTCAAGCAGTGTTTCGTACTCGTCAATTTGTTGCTTTAGCGTTTCGCACTGGCTTTCAATGCTTTCTAAACTCTGACGAGTTTGATGAATGTGATGCTGTGCCTGCTGTGCAAGGATCTCTTTAACTTGCTTCTCAGTCTGTGCAGCACTGCCTGCGCCCTGCTTTTGCTGAAAAAAGCGACCTACAAAAAAGCCAATAATCAAACCAACAACTAATAAAGCAAGAGATACTAACAATTCCATTATATTCTCCGAATAAATCTACATCGCGCAGCCGACCTTTTGTTGTACGATCTAAAAGCTGCTTTCGACCATAAGCTGAATATAGCAAGGTCAAACCCGAAAAGCGCATACATAGTCACATTTATTCAGTGTATGTCGAATTTCAATGTGAGATTCTACCGTGATTTCCATTAAAATTAAGGTCATAATTGAGAAATTCAAGCAGGTCGGTGCAGCAAGCGCCACTATTGACTTTTGTACGGAGTGAATTCGGCGATGACGCCATGGGAAAAATATCAGCTAGATCTTCAGTCGTCTGATTTTCATTACGACGCAGCGCAAGAAAATGCAGTGAAAGAACTTCAACGTTTGTTTGATGAACTGACTCAGCCTGAAAAGAAAACAACGTGGCGGGTTAAGTTAAAAGCGGCATTTGGGAGAGGCCATATCAAGCCGGGAATTCAAGGCATTTATTTTTATGGCGGAGTAGGGCGGGGTAAAACGTATCTTGTCGATACTTTTTTTGAATGCCTGCCTTTTGAAAAGAAAATGCGGGTGCATTTTCACCGTTTTATGTACCGCGTTCACGACGAACTCAAGCAGCTTAAAAACGCTCAAGACCCCTTAAAATTGGTAGCGGCAAAGCTAGCAAAAGAGGCCAAAGTCATATGCTTTGACGAATTTTTCGTGTCGGATATTACCGATGCCATGATTTTAGGTACGCTAATGGAAGAGCTCTTTGGCCATGGAATCGTGCTGGTAGCGACGTCTAACATTGTTCCGGACGACCTATATAAAAATGGCCTTCAGCGCGCACGCTTTTTACCTGCTATCGATTTACTTAATCAGAATACTCGAGTCGTTAATGTGGACAGCGGTATTGACTATCGCCTACGTACATTGGAACAAGCAGAAATCTATCATTACCCGCTAGATGACGAAGCAACGGAGAACTTACATAGCTACTTTGCGCAACTTGCTCCTGAAGAAGGTTCGCAGGGCGAAGATATTGAAGTAAACAATCGAAAGATTAGCACCCTTCGCAATGCTGACGGGGTATTAATGATTGATTTTCAAAATCTATGCGGGGGTCCACGAAGCCAAAGTGACTACATTGAACTGAGTCGATGTTACCACTCTGTCTTGCTAGCCAATGTTAAAGAGATGGGGCAGCACAACGATGATGTAGCGCGTCGCTTTATTGCCATGGTGGATGAGTTCTACGAGCGAAACGTAAAGCTGATTATTTCGGCAGAGGTAGCGCTAGAAAACTTATATACAGAGGGATTGCTTAACTTTGAGTTTAGACGATGCCTTAGTCGGTTAAAGGAAATGCAGTCTCACGACTATTTGGCAACTGAGCATTTACCCTAGTTCAAAAATACATGCATTAGCAATTATTAGCAGCGTGGCTGGAGAATTCAATGCGATACTTTTTTTGAGTAGCCGAGCTTACCTGTGTGTTCGCATTGGTATTGCATGAAAATTAAGGTAGAATTTCGCCCAATTTTTTCTGTGTCGCTTGTTCAAGCATCATTGTTCAGCAACCCTGCCATATTAGGCAGAGCGGCGCGGTAGCCCGATAAAACCCAACGCTACGTTTTTATTGCGAGAAAGAGAATTTTAAGATGGGAAGAGCATTCGAAGTACGTAAAAACGCCATGGCAAAAACTGCCGGCCAAAAAACTAAAGTTTATTCTAAGTACGGTAAAGAAATTTACGTATGTGCGAAAAATGGTGGTGCTGATCCAGACACCAACCTTTCACTTCGCCGCCTAATGGAAAAAGCGAAGAAAGACCAAGTGCCAAGCCACGTTATTGAAAAAGCGATTGATAAAGCGGCTGGTGGCGCTGGTGAAGACTTTCAGCCTATGCGCTATGAAGGTTTTGGCCCAGGTAACTGCATGGTTATTGTTGACTGTTTGTCTGACAACGCGAACCGCACTATTACCGAAGTACGTAACTGCTTTACTAAAACTAACGCCAAGCTTGGTGCACAAGGTGCAGTATCGCATATGTTCGATCACCAAGCCGTGTTTCAGTTCGAAGGCGACGACGAAGACGCTATTTTAGAAGTCTTGATGGAAGCAGACGTAGACGTAACCGACGTTGAAGTTGAAGACGGTAAAGTTACGGTTTATGCGCCACATACTGAATTCTATCAAGTAAAAACAGCGCTAACCGAAGCTTATCCGGACATTACTTTCATTGCGGAAGAAATGAGCTGGATGCCTCAGACTGAAACTGAGATTAGTGAAGAAGACATGCCGATGTTTGAAAAATTCATGGACATGCTCAACGACTGTGACGATGTGCAGGATGTTTATCACAACGCTGTTACGCCGAGCTAATTTAAAGACGCAATACAGACGACTAGAACCCTCGATAATTCGAGGGTTTTTTACTTCAAATAGATGAGCAGCTCGTTTAACGCAAACTAGCACAGGTCTACATTGGGTGTTTAGTCAAAGCCGTTTATTCTCAGAGGTATATGGTTTCGTATTTTATCGGCGCTAACTGTTTCAAAATACGATTTTCTTGTTGATAAGTCAGGCCTACATCACGCATTGCCCCCTGCACGTATTCAACCAATATATAGAACTCTCGTTCTTTTATACCTAGCCCTTTGTGTGACTCTATCATGCTCTTACCGTCGTATTCACAAGGCCCGCCAATAAGCTCACATGTTTGCAATACAAGTTGATCTCTTAAATGCTTCTTGGGAACCCCTTTAAAATAGTGACCAATTACTGGGTCGGTGTAAATACGGGTAATGGCGACGCCATAAATGGTATTTAATGTTTGGTGACCGCCAATTTCGTCATAAAGGCTCTGCTTAGGCGTGCTTGTACAGCCTAAAACGACAAACGCTATCAATGTAGCTGTGATTGTGCGAAGAAAGGATGACATCATTATATGCTCCTAGCCTTATTAAAAGTTACCATTTACTGTTAAATAAAAACCTGAGGAGCTTTCTTGCAAGGGTAAATTACCCAAATCAACGTAGGCGGCAGTGATTGACATCGATTTATTAGGAAAGTAAGCGATGAAGGCGTCTACCACGGTGTCTTCTTCAGCCAATCCGCCCAGTCGATTGGTTTGCGTTCTGAACTCTGTGCCTATTGCGGTAGTGGGACTGATTAAAACCGCTAAGGAGCCTTCCCACTCAAGTTTTGCACTATCATCGCCTTCTGAACCAAAACCAAGTAAACCAAACACATTGGCTCTCGTGTACCGTGCGGTTAAATTGGTAAGTAAGTTATACCCCGATGGGTAGCCCAACCACAGCTTAGTCGCAGATAAGTAAACATCAGTACCGCTGTCGTTTTTTGCGCCTAATAGAAGGGGAACACCGATTTCAGGAAGTGGTACAGAACCATCGGGAAGAGACAGAGAGCTATCAAAGTCTCTATTTTTTTTGTACTGGGCACCGATGGCAAGTTGGGGGAGCCAATCGTTTTGAGTAAAAACACCATCACCGAAGATTTTAACTTTTGCGCCAACGATGTCTTGCTCGATAGTTGCGCTGTTAGCGTTCGTAATAGCGCCATCGGTGAGCAAGGCGAATACATTGCTTGTTAGCCCTGATGATATATCTAAACGTTGTCGTTGAAAGCTTAGTTCAATACGGTCAAATAGGCTTATTCCTAAACCTGCAGTTTTCAGGGTGTAATCGTTCAAGTTTAAGTACTGAAGGTTTGCTGAATAACTGATTTCTTCCTTACTGGTGTAGCCACCGATAAATGCCCATGGAGTAATTCCTCCACCAGCCGTGCCTTCAAAGCCAGTAATTCCCCCTGAGGCAATCAAGCGCGAACCGCTGTCAGCAAAAACGGTTGATGAAATAAGTAATAAGGAAAACAGAAAAATCTTGTTCACAAGGGCGTGTCCTTTTTTGAGTTCCAGCGATTTGGCAGACCCGTCAATGTATCGTAATAAGCCATTTGGCGGATATCATCGTCGTGAAGCTGCATAATGGTTTGATACGACCGCTCTTCTGATCGTAACGCAGCAAGACATATCACATTAAGAGCGAGTGTGGTAAGCACAAAACGGAGAGATTCAACAAGGGTGTAACTTGTCATTAATACGGCTGACAAAGGCGTAAATAACAGCAAAATACTGGTCACGCTGAAAATACCAAACACCACCACTGCAGGCCAAAAGCGATTAATAAAGAGATTTATCGCAGCAATGGGGTAAATCCATAGCATGCCCGTATTATCTTTTCCTCCGGTGATAAGAAGGCTCATTGTTAAAACAAACAAAATAGCGCTTAGAATGACAGCGGCTCGCTCGACATTATTAGAGCGCTTGAGAACATAAAGATTTATTACACCAACGACGGCATTGATAAGCAGCACGCTGCCCAGCAAAATTGACCCATCGTATAAACTAAAAATGCCTAACGCACATAAAAAAATAACGCCGATAATGGTGAGGACATGGCATAAGGTGTAGCGTCTGCTTTGACGGACTGCCATCATTTCTTGCTGCCCAGCAGTAGTTTGTCGAGGCTGAGTTGTTTCTGTCAAAGTCATTCCCGTTTTCACAGTAAGAAAAATAGCTGAAACTTTTATTTTGAGTTGTGTAAAACTCTGATTAACAAACTAAAAAAACCGACATGCTGTAACGCTTTATCGTGAATTACATAGCTAACAAACGTTCTAGTACTCATCTTCGACAATGACGTGAACCAGATTAAACAAATAGAAAGGTTATGGTTGTAAAAGTCGTTCTAACTCTCACTTACAGTTCAACAAGTATCAACGTGATGTTCGAAAAATAAATGGTAGCGTATTGCATTATAAAAGACTTACAGAAACCTTGTATGGTCAAAAAGTATAATGCAAAACATGTTGCGTAAAGGCTTACCCAAAAAGGAAGTGAGCGGAGTCGCGAAATTCCTGTTTCAATATTGATGGCTTTAACTTAGTAAAGCCCGTTATAAAACGGGCCTTACGGTATTGTCTATTTTTCTGAATTGGTTTGAATTTACTTAACGTAACTCACCACTTATTAGCGCGGAATATCTGATAACGTGCTGACTAATGTAAAAAATACTGTTGCGATAACTCTTGATGAATATCAGCAAAGTCGATTTGTAACTCGTCAATATAATTGTGAAGCGCTCGCCCTCTCAGTGTCGCCACAGATTGTTTCTCTAGATCTTCAATGCTGTGATCGATATGTTCGATGATTGCTTTACTGTCGGGTAAGTTTAAAAATAAGCTTTTCAGCTTGTTCAAACAAAACATCACGCTACGAGGGAATTCTTTACTGTGCAACATAAAGAGCAGTACGTCGCCAGGGCGTATCCGCACCCCCATTTTTTGTCGGTACATTTGATATCCACTCAACGACCGCAGAACACTCATCCACAATATGTTCTCGAAAGGTAAGTCGCTCATGTCCTCTGTGAGTGTGGCAGAACGTACGTCAATAATTCTTGATGTCATATCTGCACGTTCTAAGGTCGCGCCAAATCGCCAGAAGAAATAGCCTTCATCGTGACTTAGACTTGCATCCATAGTGCCGTAGATAAGCAAGCACTGGTTAATTACCTGCTTCAAACTAGCAAAACGTTCACGCTTGTTTAAAAAACTGCTGCTATTTTCTTTTACCGATAAGTGCAATGCATTCAGCGTCTCCCAAATTTCACGTGGGATAACGTCTCTGATGGTACGTGCATTGTCTCTTGCATACTGAAGCGAACTAAGGATGGATGAGGGGTTTTTGCTATCCACCGTTAAAAATTTAAGAATATTTCTCTCACTAAAATCTGTATACACAGACTCAAAGCCTTTTCGATTGCCAGTAATATCTAATAGGGGTTCCCAACCAGGGGAGAAACCTTTGGGCAAATCCATCAGCAAAAGATTATTTACATTGATGAGGCGGGCAAGGTTTTCCGCGCGCTCGATATATCTAGCAGTCCAATAAAGCGTTTCTGCAACTCTTGATAACATGACAATCTCTCCCTAATCCACAATCCAAGTATCTTTACTACCACCACCTTGTGATGAATTAACCACGAGAGAACCTTTTACCAGTGCCACTCGTGTCAGACCGCCGGTCGTTACGTAGGTGCTGGTCCCTGATGACAGTACAAAAGGGCGTAAATCTACGTGACGTCCTTCGATAATTCCGCTGTCGAGAGTGGGAACCGTTGATAGATTTAGCGTAGGTTGTGCAATCCAGTTTCGAGGATCGGCTTTTATTTGAGCGAGTGTTTCTTGCTGTTGTTTTTTTGTAGACTTTGGACCTATTAGCAAGCCGTAACCACCCGATTCATTCGCGGGCTTAATAACTAACTTGTCTATATTAGCCTCTACATATTTCAAATCTTCAGGTTCGTAGCATCGATAGGTTTTTACGTTGGGAAGTATGATCTCTTCATCCAAATAATAGCGGATGAAATCAGGAACATAGGTATACACCACTTTATCATCTGCGACCCCAGCACCAGGCGCGTTAACTAAGGTGACATTTCCTTTACTCCACGCACGCATTATCCCTGGAACGCCTAGCATTGAAGTTGGATCAAATACTTCTGGGTCTATAAACATGTCATCAATACGTCGATAAATAACATCGACGCGGCGCAGCCCCTTAATGGTTTTCATATAGACGCAATCGTCTTTTTCTACCGTTAAGTCGCTGCCTTCTACTAATTCGCAACCCATTTCTTGCGCAAGATAACAGTGTTCAAAATAGGCAGAGTTATAGATCCCTGGTGTTAAAACCACGACTTCAGGTTTTTCCTCCTGCTGAGGAGACAAGCTTGAAAGCATATCGAATAATTGCGAGGGATAGTCGTTAACAGGGAGAATATCCATCTTTTCGAACATATCAGGAAAAACACGCTTAAGCACAGAGCGATTTTCTAACATATAAGATACGCCCGAAGGTACGCGCAGGTTGTCTTCGAGTACGTAAATAGTGCCATCCTTATCTCTGACAAGATCAGAACCGCAAATATGGGCCCATATGCCGTTAGGAGGAGAAATGCCGATGCATTGTTTACGGAAATTAACCGACTTATCGATTAAGGCCTTTGGAAAAACGCCATCTTTTATAATGTTTTGCTCATGGTAGAGATCGTCAATAAACATATTGAGCGCTTTGACCCTTTGCTTGAGCCCTTTCTCTACATGCTGCCATTCCTTGTTGGAAATAATGCGAGGAATAATATCAATGGGCCATGCTCTGTCTATAGAACTACCCTCACCATAGACAGTAAAGGTTATTCCCATCTCTTTAACAACTAACTCGGCAGCGTTTTGCGCATTTTTAAGTTCTTCTTCAGACAGTTGGGACAAATAATCTATCAATGGAGCCCCATGCGGACGTGCCACCCCATTCTCATCTATCAGTTCGTCATAAAATTCGGAAAAATTGCAGTGCTTTAAATCTACCGTATTTGATGTTGACTGACTTTGCTTTTGGTTACTCAAACTTCACTCCTTATTATCCCCGATTCATATCCACTGAAACATCTAAAACCTGATTTCCTCCACCAAACATAATGCCTTTAAGTGGAGTGATATCTGCAAAATCTCGTCCAACAGCTAACGTAACGTGCTGGTCATAGGGTTTCAAATTGTTGGTTGGGTCATAGTCAATCCAACCAGAGCCTGGCACAAAGAGCGCAACCCAAGCGTGGGTGGCGTCAGCGCCAGTAAGCTTTTCCTGTCCCGGCGGTGGGATGGTTTCGATATACCCACTTACATAGCGAGCAGCGAGCCCGATACTACGTAAGCAAGTTAGCGTAAGGTGTGCATAGTCCTGACAGACCCCTCGCTTGTGTTCAAATACATGGCTGACAGGGGTATTAACCGTGGAAAAAGACGGGTCGAAAGTAAAATCGTTGAAAATACGATCCATCAACTCGTCGCAAGATTCCACAATAGGACGATTAGGTTTAAATGAGGTAAGGGTGTATTCGTGTATCGACTTATTCGCTTGGGTAAGACGCGTTGGAATACTGAAGTATTGTGCGGTTAACATCGTCTTATCGGTCGGGTAGCGAATCTGATCCCGAACGGTTTCCCATTGTGTATTGTGGGCAAACAACCCTTGTAAGGGGGCTCCCTGAATCTCTACTTCACTACTTGCAATTACCTGCATTTCTTCATGCAAAGTGGGAATTTCAAACACAGTCACCGTGTTATTAAAATAGTCTTTAAACTCAGACTGATAATCTGGCTTTGGAATAATAGTTACACTGGCACTTATTCGCTTTTGATTGAGTGTATTGAGAGGGATGAGTCGAGCATGATTTTGGGTCAAGCTGACTTTATCCGAATACTTGTACGTTGTAACGTGCTGAATTTTGTATTTCATTTACCTTCCTCATCTTGATGATGGTCGCTCGAAGGTTCAGCGGCTGAGTCGGTGCCTGAAGCAGTAGGACTTTCTATAATTTGAGGGGTTGGCGTTCCAATACCAGACCAATGCAGCTGAGACGCTGGTTTGGTGTGGCTAAAGTATTGCGTCTGCATCATTTCGCTAAACTTCTGTAGATGTGATGTGACGCTGTCTAACAGTGAAACTAACCCAGATGAAGCGTCGGAATTACTCATAGTTAGTGTATATCGGTCTGCTAAGGCAAAGCTCGCTTTAAGCTGCAATAAAATCTTCTCTGTAGTACTTAGGAAACCAGGTTTGGCTTTCACCGGAAGACTGTTACATAGTTCAGTAATTTTCTGTATCTGATGGGCCAGTGAGCGGGGGTATTCTGCGTCTAATAAGAGAAGTTCTAACCCGGTTTCTATACTCTGAAATGCGCGATACCGTCTCCTGTGAGTAATCGCGCTGACTTGTGCGACTAGCACAATGTCTAATACATTTTGTTGCTCAGCTTCGGGAAAAGGAGACTGCAATAGATTTTGAATCATAGAAACGAGTTGATTACTACGTTCTAAACGCTTCCCAATCTCAATCATAAACGCGCCGTTGCTTTTAGATAGACTGTCTTGAATAGAACCATTGAAGGCCATGATGAGCCCAATTAGTCTATCTAGAATAGTTTGCAACCGGTGAGTGGGAGTTTGCTCGTTTATTAAGGTAAAGTTGTAGATCTCTTCTTCTAAATTTTCAATGATACGCAGACTGTCATAAGAAAGTAGCTCTCTGACCTGAAGCGCACTCTGTACAACCATATTAATGCTACTAAAGAGCCCACCTACGAATTGATTGCCGTTAATTAGGGAAACAACCAGCTCTTTAAATCCCCCTCCAGGTTTTGATAAATCGGGTGGGGCGGAAAACTGGTAAGGGTAAATGAGTGCTTGATTCTCAATACCTATTTTAAAACGAAGTAGGGCATTTCTATGCGCTTCATCTGGATAAATAGCCAGCTCGGTAAACTTGTCGATAAATACTCTGACCAAGCGAATGACGTTCTCACTGCGTTCAACCGCGCAGCCCAACCAAAACAAATTTTCGGCCGTTCTGCTCGGCAGCAATCCTTCAACTAACGCTAAATCGGCGTTTGACTGTAAAGACTTAGGAATAGATGGTGCTCGGCCCTGAGGAGGACCGATGGTTTCTACCCATGTGTCTTTTATTTCCATTTTGCCATTGGTGCGCACTGCGCGAGGGGTAAAACACATAGCAGAGGGCAATATGAAGACTTGGCCTTGTGAAAGAAGGGCGTAACACCGCATAATTACAGGCTTGCTCACTACGCTTGATTCGTGCCAGAAAGGCGCCTGCGAAAGTATTAACTTTTTACGCCAATAGAGGTCTTCAGGTGGAAATTGGTTAATTGATTGAGCAATCGCGGCCCTATCTCTCTCGCCGTCGAACTTTAATTCAGGATCGACATAACTTAGCAGTTCGAAGCCAGCCCAATTTTGCTCTGACACCGCATTAACGGGAAACGTTTCCTGCTGGCGCAATAAAAGGGGCTCGTTAATTAAATGCTTAGCCGCGCGGGGTAAGTTATTGTGAATAGAAGGTATTTGTATTGCGCCATTGCCTAATGGATTCAGCAACACGACGTTTTGGGACCGAACCGCATGAATAAGCCCAGGTATTCCAAACGCTGAATAATCAACTTGTTCCAGAGAGTCTAAGTACCTATCCTCAATCCAGCGTAAAATAACATCAACTTTGCGCAAACCATCAAGTGCCTTAAGCCAAACTTGGCCCTTTCTAACTGTTAAATCTGCACTGCGAACAAGAGTGTAACCCATATATGTCGCGAGGTAGGCTTGTTCAGAGTAATACTGATCATCGGGACCTCGACACAAAATAACAATGCGCGGGTCGGTTAATGCAGCAGTTTCTTGAGAAATTGCTCGTTGAAGTTGTTCGAAGAAGCCAGCGATTCGCAGCACGCCACATTCAGTAAACTCCTCACTCATGACTCTTCTTGCAACAATTCGATTTTCGAGTAAGAGTCCAAGACCGCGAGGAAATTGGCAATGATCATGCAGTACGTAATATTCACCATCTGCATCCTGTCCAATATCGAAAGCACTTAAAAAGACCCCCTTATTTTGTGAAGGGACTTGATGAGTGTCTGCAAGATAAAAAGGGTGACGCATTAAATGTTTAGTTGCGAAAATACCGTGAGTCAGTGTGCTTTGTTCGCCATTAAGGTCGATTAAAACTTTATTTAACAGCAACATCCGCTGTTCAATCCCACGGCTAATAATTTCCCAATCTTGACTTGAAACCATCATGGGTAAGGGATCGAGTTGCCAGTTTTGTTGCTCATCAATATCTGCAAAGCCACTGTTTCGCATAAGTCTGCGGATTTCGTTTGCTCTGAAGGTGACTTCTTCGCTGTTAAGGCCAGATAAACGAGAGAATAAGGTGTTGAGAAGACGCTTATTCTCATCTGGAAGCGTGCTAGAAGTGGTATAGCTGTTTAGCCATTCTGGCATGGTGAAATTTTCACTCATAAACTTAATAATCGCCTAAACTATAAAGTAGGAGGTCGACGCAAATCCAGTGTATTCGGATACTCTTCATTTTCAGATTCTTCCAAAGGGAGATCAAAGTCACTTTGACCTTCATGGTTTACTACATGTTGGGTCGCTAAATGAGGCGACCACTCAGGCACAGCCTTTGATTTGAACGAAGGTGTGTGACCATGATCCCAGAAACGCGCAATGCGTCTTCCTTCAGCTTCAAACGCGTTAACGGGCACCGTCGAGAAATTGCGGCCACCAGGATGACTAACGTGATAGGTAAAGCCACCTAATGAACGGCCAGCCCATGTGTCGTATACGTCAAACACCAATGGTGCGTGCACGCCAATGGTCGGGTGCAGAGCTGATGCAGGATGCCACGCCCTGAAACGAACTCCAGCTACGTGCTCGCCTCGAATATTAGTTTCTTTCAATGGCAGTCTGCGACCATTGCAAGAAACAATATATCGATCGGTATGCATATTCGATACGGTAAGCTGAACCCGCTCTAAAGAACTGTCTACATAGCGGGCTGTGCCGCTTCCTGTCGCTTCTTCTCCCAGCACGTGCCAAGGTTCAATGGCACTGAATAAATCCAGTTTGATTTGGCCAACTTCGCGGCTTCCGCATCGAGGGAAACGAAATTCAAAAAACGGTTCGAACCACTCTAACTTAATTGGGAAGTTAGCCGCATTTAAGTCACTGCACACTTCAGCTATATCTTGTCTTACGTAATGAGGTAGCATGAAACGGTCATGCAATTCCGTGCCCCATCTCACCAGTTTCTTTTTATATGGCTGCTTCCAGAACCAAACAAGAAGCGTACGCAGTAATAGCATTTGCATTAAACTCATTCGCGCGTGGGGTGGCATCTCGAAGCCGCGGAATTCAACGATACCTAGACGACCTGTAGGGGAGTCGGGGTTAAATAGCTTATCAATACAAAATTCAGCTCTATGGGTATTCCCCGTCAAATCAGTGAGTAAATGCCTTAGCAAACGGTCTACTAGCCATGGCGCTGGCACTTCGCCGTCTGGGATCTGAGAAAAAGCAATTTCAAGCTCGTATAGGGTTTCATCGCGCGCTTCATCTACACGCGGGGCCTGACTTGTTGGGCCTATGAATAAACTTGAGAATAAATAAGACAGCCCAGGATGGTGCTGCCAATAGGTAATAAAGCTTCGAAGAATGTCGGGCCTCTTTAGAAAGGGGCTCTCTAGCGGTGTTGGACCGCCCATTGTTACATGATTACCCCCTCCGGTGCCTGCATGGCGACCGTCGAGCATAAACTTCTCTGTACCAAGCCGACAGGTTTTAGCCATCTCATAAAGCGCATGAGTGTTATTGACGAGGGTTTTCCAGTTTGTTGCCGGATGCACGTTAACCTCAATAACGCCTGGGTCAGGTGTTACAGCGAACTTTTCTACCCGACTGTCGTAGGGTGGCGTATAGCCTTCTAAAATAACTGGGGTTTGTAACTTTGCAGCTACTTCTTCGACAGCATTTAGCAGTAAAGCGTAATGTTCGAAATGACTGACCGGCGGCATAAAAATACAAAGTTGGCCATAGCGAATTTCAATACAAAGTGCCGTTGATACTGACTCTTCACCTATGTAACCGCGTTGTTTTTTCAGTGAGGTCAATGAATCCGTCATATCAGCAGGATCACGTTCATATATCGGTTTTGGCTTACCAAGGCTATTTAACGGCAAGCGATATCCCATTGGTGAGTCGCCTGGAAGCAGAAAACAATGTCCGCGTTTAAAAGACCAAAGGTTGCTTTGCCACCCTTCAAAACCGGTGTCGTAAGTGAGAGGAAGCACGAAGCCTACTGGCTTATCTAAGCCTCGTTCCAGTTTGGCTAAAAAGCCTTTGCGGGTCATGGCATCAAGTAGTTCCGGTGCATCGGGTGACGGCTCTTTAGGTAAACTCCCTTCTTGCCACAAGTGATAGAGCACATCTTCATAGGCAGTAACAACAACAGATTCGTCAAGCCCTAGCGCTACGGAAAGGTGGCTTGCAAAAGCCTCAGCGTCAGGCTTTGTAGCCGAAGAAGGCTTAATTTTATCGGCAAGTAAAGCCTGATCTGACCAAATAGGCATGCCGTCTTTTCGCCAATAGCTTGCGTATTGCCAGCGGGGTAACGGCTCACCAGGGTACCACTTACCCTGACCGTAATGCCTGAAACCACCTTGACTGAAAGCGTCCACCATTTTCATAAACAATGTGTGCGCGAGTTCGCGTTTTTCTTTTCCGTCAGCAGCAGTGTTCCACTGCTCACTCTCCATATCGTCGATTGAGATAAAGGTGGGCTCGCCGCCCATGGTCAGCGTGATCCCTGCTTCGTTAAGCTGGTGGTCAATCACATCGCCTAGTCTGTCAATAGCTGCCCACTGAGCATCACTGTAAGGTTTTGTTACTCGAGGCGGTTCGTGAAGACGTTGTACACTATTGTAAAAGCTGAACGTAGATTCACATTTGTCGATAGCGCCTGTTACAGGCGCTGCAGACGCTGGCTCAGGAGTGCAAGCCAGAGGAATATGCCCTTCTCCTGCGAATAAGCCAGAGGTTGGATCAAGTCCAATCCATCCTGCACCCGGAACGTAAACTTCACACCACGCATGCAGATCGGTAAAGTCCTTCTCTGGTCCACTAGGGCCGTCGAGCGATTTTTCATCAGGAGCTAGTTGAACCAGATAACCAGACACAAATCGTGAAGCAAGCCCGAGATGTCTAAACATTTGTACCGACAACCAGGCTGAGTCTCGGCATGACCCTCCTTTTTTCTCAAGGGTTTCATCGACACTTTGCACGCCAGGCTCCATGCGCACACCGTATTCAATGAGATTGTATACCGCCTGATTTACGGCGACTAAAAAGTCGACCGTTGCGACGGGTTCCTTTGGAACTTGCGCATTAATTAACGTGGAAAAAGCGTCAGATGCTGTTTCTATCTCTAGATAAGGTGCAAGGTCTCGGGCAAGCCGTTTCTCATACTTAAATGGATAGGTTTCTGCGTATGATTCCAGAAAGAAATCAAACGGATTAATTACTGTGAGCTCAGCGACCAAGTCGACGGTAAACGAGAATTTCTTTGTTTTTTCGGGAAAGACGACTCGAGCAAGGTAATTGCCAAAAGGATCCTGTTGCCAGTTTATGAAGTGGTCTTCAGGAAAAACCTTTAAAGAATAGCTCTTTATCGGCGTTCGACTGTGTGGTGCGGGTCGAAGGCGAAAGGTGTGTGGCGACATACTGATACTTTTATCATAGTGGTATTCAGTATGGTGTGTTATCCCTACAGTAATTGTCATGCTTTGGCTCCGTTGCCAATAAATGTTTACAGCATAAAAAATCACCTTATATCCAACTGAGTAAACTTACAAGAAGAAGCGTTTAGGAAAAGTGTAAATTACAAAAATTACCCGATTAAACAGTCATTTCGTTACTCCCAATATTGAATAATGTATTTTCAATCCTCATATCATGGACATAATTGAGTATGCGATTTAAAGCGCGACTTTACTTTAATATATAGATAGTTCACTACATAAGGAGCGTCTTGTTTTCTCCATGGTTTTTCGTTCTATATAGCGCTTTTCATGGCATGTGTATCTCAATACATTCTTCTAAAAACGCGGTAAGGTAGCAGTATTAATAGGAATCTTTGATTTGCGCACGCATACCCCCTTAGTTTGCGAGTGCATATCAAGGGTAATAAGGAACGTATCATGTTTGCCGTTGATCACATTATTTTACTCAGTGCTGTACTCGCTATTCTAGGCGTGCTTGCCAGTAAATTGTCTCCGCGCTTTGGCGTACCTGTTTTGGTTTTATTCCTTGGGGTAGGTATGTTGGCTGGCGAGGACGGCATTGGCAGAATTTTCTTTGATAATGCCGACGCGGCGCACGCCATTGGAACGTTTGCCTTAATTCTTATCCTGTTCGACGGCGGCTTACAGACGTCTAAGAAATCCATAATCCAAGCATGGAAACCTGCGGCTCTGTTGGCTACTTTTGGTGTCGTTGGCACGGCAGTACTCACCGGTATCGCGGCTATGGTTATCCTCGATTTACCGCTTTATAAAGGATTATTGCTTGGCGCAATTGTGGGATCTACCGATGCCGCAGCGGTATTTTCAGTGCTGCGTAATGCAGGTATACGCATACCCGCCAGGATCAAGTCGACCCTTGAGCTAGAAAGTGCGTCTAACGATCCCATGGCCATATTTCTTACCATAGGTCTTATCACACTCATTCAAGACAGTACCACTCAGCCATTAGACTTGTTTACGCTTTTTGCCAGTCAAATGGGCGTAGGTACTGCAGTAGGCATTGCCATCGGCGGAATTGCGGTTTGGCTGTTTAGGCGAGTTTCCTTAATGGCGATTGGCCTTTATCCCGTATTTGTCATGCTATTTGGCGTGTTGTCTTTTGGTTTAGCGGCAAACCTAAACGGAAGCGGCTTCCTCGCCACGTTCATTACTGGGGTTATTGTTGGAAACAGCCGCTTTGCCTATCAGCGCAATACCTTTGTGTTTCTGGATGGATTGGCTTGGCTTGGGCAAATTGCTATGTTCGTTATTCTAGGTTTGCTGGTAACGCCTACCGAACTATTTGTGAGCTGGAAAGAAGGGCTCTTAATAGCAATTGTGCTTATATTTATCGCGCGTCCGCTGGTAGTGATGCCCATTTTGCTACTTTCAAAATTCTCTTTTAAAGCGTCGCTGCTTATATCTTGGGTGGGGTTACGTGGTTCAGTGCCGATTATCTTAGCGATATTTCCACTAATATTCGGCATGCCATACGCCGAGCTCATTTTTAATGTAGTGTTCTTTATCGTGTTAATTTCAGCGTTATTGCAAGGTTCCACCTTACCTTATGCGGCGCGAAAGCTAGGCTTAGTATTAGACGATGAAGTAAATGAATCTAGCACGCTAGAAATTGTAAAAGTTGCCAAGAGCAAGCGCGAACTTATCGAAATTGAGGTATCTAAGTCATCCCCTGCACTAGATAAAACCATCAGTGAATTAGCCCTTCCTGACAACACGGTCGTGGCGATGATTGCTCGTGGAGAGGAAACCCTTATACCCAAGGGGAGCACAAAAATAGAAAGGGGCGATCAAATTTTTATCATTACCAAACTGCCAGATAAAACGTCCGTTGAGCAGTGTTTTTATAGTGAGTAGGAATAGGGTGCTATTGTAAGGCACTTCATGTAGAATGCGCCGCGGAGTTGGCCAGGCAATCGCCGCTTTCGTAAGAAAGGGGAGGAAAGTCCGGGCTCCAAAGGGCAGGGTGCCAGATAACGTCTGGGCGGCGCGAGCCGACGACAAGTGCAGCAGAGAGAAGACCGCCTAAGCATGTTTACATGCCGGTAAGGGTGAAAGGGTGCGGTAAGAGCGCACCGCACCTCTGGTAACAGAGTGTGGCAAGGTAAACTCCACCCGGAGCAAGACCAAATAGGATCCCTCAACGTGTGGCCCGCATGGGGATCGGGTAGGTTGCTTGAATCAGTGAGCGATTGCTGATCTAGAGGAATGGTTGCCCACGACAGAACCCGGCTTACGGCCAACTCCACTCTTTTTTGAGTAAGCTTTGTAAAGCGCGTTTATCAAGTGCGCTTATGAGGCACTTTTCCAGCGTGACTTTTAGGTGAAGCCTCTACCTGAAGGCACATTCCTTCAGGCAGAGATACATTATCCTTCGTTACTAGAAGAAGTATCGGAAGGTTGCGCCAATAGTACGCGGTTGATTGACAGTGAAACCAAGTCTTGCGCGGCCACCGCGTTCTCTATCGAACGACAGTTGTGCGTTTTCATCGAAAAGGTTGTTAGCGTACAACAAAATTTCATAGTCATCGTAGGTTAGACCGAAGCTCATATTTAACGTACCGTAGTCGTCTAACAACAAATCTAATTCCGTTGTTTCAGCGCCAGTGGCACCGCCAAAGGCAAGACCCGATGAGAAGATACCCGCGCCTGCGACTTGGTCGCTAGGCTGGGTAATACGGTCGCCCACATACTGGTATGAACCTTGGAAATACGTGCTGTTTGACGAGAACAAGGGCTCCGCTAAATCGTAGGTAAATGCGATAGCAAAGCTTTCTTCAGGTACTGACGCTAAGCGATTACCGTCTTCAACGCCACCAAGTACGGCACCGTCGCCATCAACCACCGTTGAGTCGAACTCAGCTTCGATGATGCTGCCGGTTAACGAGAAGAATAGTTGGTCGGTAAACTGACGGGTAAGCTCAAACTCTATACCTTGGGTATGGGCCTCTGGTACGTTAAACGATACACGTGACGAGCACGACCCTGCATCTAAGGTAACTTGAAGATCTTCGATATCGTTATAGAAAGCCGAGATATTAGCCGTCCATCCGCGACCCGACGACTTCATGCCGATCTCATAGTTAGTGAGCTTTTCATCGTCATAGTCTTGGAACGAACCAAAGATGGCTTCATCTTGGTCGGTACACAGGCTGCGGTTTAACGGGTCATTTACGCCGCCAAGCCTAAAGCCTTGAGACACTTGAGCATTAAAATTCACGTTTTCGTTCAGACTGTACTGACCGATGACGCGTGAAGTAAAGCCGTCTGACTCTGTTGCGTCGGTTTGGTTATCGCCATTAGCAAACAAACCGCCAGAGATAAATTGGCGCTCTTCCTCATAATCGTAAAAACGCGAGCCAACTGTCATTTTGAAGTCGTCGTTGACCTGATAATTCACTTCACCAAATACAGCAAGTTGCTTTAAGTCGTAAGGTAGGTAAGCGTTGTACGGCGAATCTGCTCCAAAGCCATTGGCAACCGCTGCCGACGTTCCTTCACCTAGCGTAGCGTCGGTAAATGCATCATACCCAGGCGTAGGCAGTGATTGATCGTAGACTCGTTCGGTAGAAGAGTAAAAAGCGCCAACCAGCCAGTCTAGTGCGCCATCACCATTTGATGCGGCGCGAAGCTCAAAGGTATCTTGCTCAACTTCCGTTCTGTCTAACAAATTAGACGGTAATAAGACGGCTGCATCCGGAAAACCTAGGTCGATACTGACTGAGCCCGAGAGCGCGCTGGCATCTCGACTTACAAGTATGTCGCGGTCGGTATAGCTATAAACAAAGGTAAAGTCAGCAACATCAGCTTGATACTCAGCGGTTACGTCAGCAATTAAGGTATCGTCAGAGAACCCTTCTTCTAGTAGTAGGTATTGTTCACGTTCACCCAGTTGTATAGCTGGGCGTGTCGTGGTGTAAGGGTTTGCAAAGACGTTATATACCTCTTCTCTATTAAACCCATTCATTTCTAATTCTTGGAAGATAAGTCGGGGCGTGATGGTTAGTTTATCGTTAGGAGCAATGACAAATGCCACACGCCCGCCAGTTCTGTCACCATCGTTAACGTCGTCGTTAAACGCGCCGTTTTCACCTAAAGCATCAATGAAACCGGCATAGTCTGTGCGGTACACCACTGCGCGCATAGCAACCGTATCTGAAATTGGCACGTTTACCATGCCCTTCACATGACCGCCCATACCGCCATCTGTTACGCTGTTAAGGTTCGCTTCAAACTTGCCCTCGAAGGTATCTAATTCAGGTTGGTTAGTGATATAGCGAAGAGTACCGCCGATAGAGCCTGAGCCAAAAAGCGTACCTTGCGGGCCGCGCAGGGTTTCAATGCGGTTAAGATCAAACAGATCCAAATCCGGTGTAAATAATGATAGCGAGATCACGCTTTCATCAAGGTATACGCCTACCTGTTCTTTCACACCAGGCTGGTCGCGCACAATTTGCCCAGCAGATACGCCACGCATAGAAACTTGGCTCTGACCCGGCCCTAAATTTTGAATAGAAACGCTTGCCACGTTTCTTGCCACGTCTTCGAGGTTTCCTGCGCCGCTGCGCTCGAAATCACGTTGTGTTTGTGCATTAATTGAAAAAGGAATATCTTCAATGGATTCTGCGCGCTTTGTCGCTGTTACGATAATCTGCTCAAAGTCGTCTTTATCCGCTTGCTGTGTGTCCTGAGCGAGTGCGCCGGAGCTAAGTAGCCCCAATACCGCAACGCTAAGTGTGCTTCGTCTAAACAAAGCAATGTTGTTATTAAACATAGGTCCATCCAGTTTGGTTGTTTCTAGTTTGTTATTAGGCAAGCGCGTAATGTGGCAAAAAAACGCGGTTATTTCCACATATTGAGAAATAAATATTTCGACTTTAGTCGTATAAATTGTGATGAATTTCACTTGTTTCAATAATGTTAATTGATGTTGGGTTTTGAAATATTCGGCTAACCGGTCAATAAAAGCGTCTATTAGGCTAAATACAACACGGAAAATCACAGTATGATCTTATAAAGCTGCGTTACGTCGTTGAAGAGGTAAATACCTTTCAGAGGGAAGCAAATAATGGATGTTCCTAAAATTCCAGGTCATGAATCACAGTTGAAAAGTAAGCGGGGAGAGTAAAGTGGAGAAAGGTGTGAGCGTAAGCAATGCATTGAAAGGGAGTTTTGCGATTGTTATCGCAAGTTTTTTGTGGGGAACTACAGGCACAGCTGCTCAATTTGCACCTGAAATCAGCCCCCTAGCTATTGGCGCATTTGCAATGGGCATAGGCGGCGTCTTACTGTGCGTGAGTGCAAGAAAATCACTGATAAAGGACGTGCGCATTCTTTTATCTAAGCCACGGATCTTTATGTTTGGCAGTGCGTGTGTTGCCATTTATCCGCTCACCTTTTACAGCGCTATGCGACTATCTGGCGTAGCCATAGGGACTGTAGTGTCTATTGCTAGCGCGCCTCTGTTCGCTGCACTGTTGGAGTATCTTCTAAGTAAAAAGCCCGTGTCTATTAAGTGGTTTATTAGTTTTGTTGTTGGTGCGCTGGGAATAGGATTGTTAGCAATGGGTAAGTCACAAGGTATGTTGCCGCTAGCGACATCACAGCATGACCAAGTGTTAGGCGTTATGTTAGGTTTAATTGCAGGTTTAACCTATGCGGGGTATTCGTGGGCGGCGAAACAACTTATCGACGCTGGCGCAAATTCCCAATCAGCCATGGCTGGACTCTTCGGCTGTGCAGCACTCGTTCTGCTGCCATCCCTCTGGTTTACCGGTCAAAATTTGTTTGCCAATACGGTTAACGCAAGCGTTTCACTTTACATGGCGATTGTGCCTATGTTCCTTGGGTATTTGCTCTTTGGCTTCGGACTTCGCACTACTGAAGCCAGTAAAGCCACGCTTATCACCCTCATTGAACCATTAGTCGCTGCACTTTTTGCTATCTTCTTGATTGGTGAAGTGTTCAAGCCAGTGGGATGGATAGGCATGGTACTTGTGTGCTGCTGCCTTTTAATTCAGTCGTTAAGGTTTCCTTTTTATTTAAAGCGCACTCGCCGCAACGCCGCCACATAGCTTTGTTGGTACGACTATAAAAGACTATAGGCGGGGACCGATAAAAGCAGCGCACAGGGGCACCGAAGAATATGATCTTTTCTTATCCAAGAAAAAGAGGTTGTTTATAATGAAGAGTCAGAATACTTGTTGAGTGATTTTTTCAATATTTGCCCAATATTCGACTTTTTCAATCAGGTCTTCTGCGTCAAAAGGTTTACTCAAGTAGTCATCCATTCCGGCGCTTACGCAACGTTCTTTATCGCCTTTCATCGCGTTGGCGGTTAGCGCGATGATAGGGATATCTGTGTATCGTTCGCCCGCTTCTCCACCTCGAATACGCTTGGTCGCTTCAAAACCATCCATTTCAGGCATTTGACAATCCATTAAGATAACATCAAACGTTACCTTCATTTTAGAGAGGGCCTCTAGCGCTTCAAATCCTGATTTGGCGCTCAGCGTTGTGTGATTGACCAGATGCTGCTTTACGATAACTTGGTTTATATCATTATCTTCAACGATGAGTACTTTGTGCTTCTTGCCCTTTATTCGTTTTGCGGTTGATGGAGAGTAAGATGGCTCAAGCAGGTCTTCGTCAGCTTTTTCAAGTTTCACTGTAAACGAGAAGGTGCTGCCATGCCCCTTAACGCTATCGAGCTTTATTTCTCCGCCCATGAGCTCACAAAGCTGTTTGCTGATAGAAAGGCCAAGGCCAGTTCCGCCGAATTTCCTAGTAGTAGACAAATCTTCTTGCGTAAAAACATCAAAGATTGTGCTCTGTTTATCTTGAGCAATACCAATGCCTGTGTCCTTTACGCTGCATAAAAGGCGAAGGCTATCATCAGCACTTTGTTTAATACTTGTTGTTACCTCAATGTGTCCGGTATCGGTGAACTTAACAGCATTACCCAGCAGGTTAGAGAGTATTTGTCGAAAGCGCACTTCATCGCCTTGGACCACGTGAAACCCTTGAAGGTCGAAGTGAAAGTGCAGCGCAAGCCCTTTCTCCTGGCACAAAATAGCGTATTGGCTTTGCATGTTTTCAAGTGATTCAAGGATATCGAAGGGATTGTTTTCTATTTGTAATTGGCCAGCTTCAATTTTAGAGAAATCCAGAATATCGTTTACGATATGTAGCAGGCCTTGAATACTAAATTTTGCAAGAGACAGGTAGTGCTTTTGTTCTTCACTTAATTCTGAACGCGCTAGCAATTGAAGAACACCGGATATGCCGTGAATGGGGGTTCTAATTTCATGACTCATACTTGCTAAAAAGCTCGATTTGAGGCGCGCAGATTCTTCCGCTTTTTCCCTTGCTTCTTCAAGGTACTTTTCGGTTTGTCGCTGTTGTGTCACGTCTTGTTGAAACCCAATATAATGGGTGACTTCTCCGTTTATTTTGACGGGAGTCAGATTTAAACGGTTGAAGAAAAGAGTGCCGTCTTTTTTAGCATTAATGAGGGTAGTTTCAATAGGCTCACGAGTAGCAATGGCATTGCGGATGTCATTAATGGCTTCTGAGTCAGTTTCATCACTTTGTAAAACTCGACAATTCTTTCCGATGATTTCATCGCGAGTAAATCCTGTTAATGCTTCAAAGGCATTATTGACATAAATAACAGGCTGCCCAATTCGTTTAATATCAGAAATAATAATGGAAACTGTAGCTTCATCCATGGCATGAGTGAGCACTTTGACGTGACTTTCAAGGGAACGTTGCTCTGTTTCGTCACTGCCCACAAAGATATCACCGCGTATGTTACCTTTAGCATCAGAAAGTGAAGTTTTGGTCCATTGAATATATAGGTCTTTTCCTTCTTTGACTGAAAAATGCCTAAGCTCGTTATTTTGCACCGAGGCCAGTTTATGGGTAATCGATTTTATGATGCTTTTCTTATTGCCGTACTGATTATCACAAAAATCGTCAAAACGTTTATTAGAAAGCAAAATGTCGTTATTGTGATCGACGACGACTAACATGTCGCCCATTGATTCTAAAACGTTAGAAAACTGTTCGTTAGACAAAGATACTTCGGTGAGGTCCCATATCAGCTTATCAAACGCATCGCGAATATCGGCGAGCTCTTTAGCCTCAACCTGTTTTCCTTCTACAAGAGGTTTCTTATCTTCGCTATTAAGGGTGTTCTTAATTCCTTGGTAGAGTTGAGAAAGTGTCCTTTCCGCTAACGCGCCCGTCATGGTCACCATATGCAGAATAATGAATACAAAGCCGGCAATCATGGTGACTAAAACTATACCCGTCCATGCGACCTCTCTGTAAGCTGTAATAGTGGGTTTCACGCTGTAAAGATTAAGGTTTGTCCAACTCGCTTGTTTAGTGGCATAACCTTCGGCTTTGAAGTCAGCGAAATTGGTTCCAGGAGCAATTAACCTTGGTTCACTGCTGAACAAGACGTTACCCTCTTTATCGGTAACAAGCTGGTTGGTTAAGCGCGGGTAGGGTGCTAAAAGAGACTGTAAACTATCTACGTACATCACCAGTGCGCCTTCAGCCACGCCCTGTAGTAAAACAGGCACACTAATTAACACGCCGTACTTTGATACCGAGGAAAAGGTGTCGGATGAACCTAACGTTTGCTGTCGCCAAGCATTGCTTAAGGTCTCTGGCAGTGTCGCCTTCCAGTTTTTGTCGATAATTTTTTGTCCGGCAAAATCAAAAAGTGCAAACTCCACGCTCTCAGCCTGTGTTAAATTTAGAGACCGGAAGAACATGGGCAGGTAATTATCTCGCTGCTCGAGATCTACTAGCGCGTTGATGATGATGTCATTAGCCGCTAAGTCAGCGAGTTGGCGAGTTGTATCATTAACGATGTAGTTAATGTCTTGTTCAAGTCCATCTACCGATTGCTGTTGAAGGTTATCGGTTTGTTTTATGATGAAGTGGAAAGAGAGCCCAAATAAAGTAATCGATAGCACCGTTATCAACAGTGCAAGTCGCGGGATCATGCTAGAGAGGAGAAGCGAGCGTAACCTCGTAGGCTCATTCAACATTATTTTTGGCCTACCGTTACCAAGTGGCCTTTCTCATTGTACTTAGTCATAAAATAGTCCTTTGACCAAAGCGCGTCATGCCTTTTTGCAGTGAAAGGAACATCGTAGTTCTTTACTGCGCCCTCGATATTCTCTAGCGACTCAAGAGCTTGTCGCAACTTATCCGTTTCTATACTACCAGCTTTATCGGCAGCCGCAGCAAGTAAATGAATTAAATCATAGGCATGCGCCAAGCCAGTCACGCCGCCGATAGCGTGTATATCTATAAGTCCGTATTTACCATAGTAAGCGTCCAAAAGCTGTTTAGCTTTGCGATTTTTCTGATGACTGAAATGAAATGTTTGGAGCACAGAAATATCGTAACCGGCAGTGGGGTTAGCCAATGCTGAAATAAATTGTCCTGACGCAATGCCCCAGTGTGATATTACGGGTAGTGAGGCGACATTCTGCTTCGCCATTTCATCGACCACAACTACACCTTCCGGTACATTAGTGACTAAAATAATGCCCTCTGCATCACCACTTTTTATGGCAGCTATGTCTTCAGAGAAGTCTTTTTGTTGCCAGTTTATCCAATGGATTGAGGTAATGGTAACGCCGCTTGCATTTGCCGCCTGATTAAGTGACTCAAGGTTAGAACGGCCCCATGCGGTGCGTTCTAGCACAAGCGCTACGTTTGATAGGCCTTTTTGTTTTGCGTGATCAATAAGTACGGAGGCTGCTTCGGCGTCGCGAACGGATACACGAAACACATTATTAGGTTCATATCCATTATCTACTATGGCGGTGCCCGCGGCCCATGGCACTAACATCAACATGTTTTCAGTGTGTATAATATCAATTTCAGCGAGCACAACGGGCGTATGAACACCACCGACCACCGCAAGCACGTTCGGCATCTTGGCAAACTGCTCAATGTTGAATACGCCACGAGAGGGGTTTCCGCGGTGGTCTTTAGCTATTATTCTGATTTTTCGACCAAGGATACCGCCAGCAGCGTTAATTTCATCTACTGCTAGCTCGACACCTCGCGATATAGCTTTACCTCCTTCTACAGCTACTGCGGATAAGTCGGCATCAATACCAACAACTAAAGATTCTTCTGCTCCGGTAGCGCGATACGCGATTATCAGAGAAAAAAGACAAAAGAGTGCCGAGATAAAAAGTGTTGAACGCATAAAATAATACTCAATTCATTACCGTAAAAGTGTATAGCAATGCGCGCTTACTTTTTTCGCAATCGAATTGTTCTTTAGTATAAATCTGATGCATTACATCACCGTGTAAAAACGCTGTGATCCCGCGTTTAGCGCCTCGGAAAAGTAAATGTGGCATGATTCTACTATTAATATTTATTAGTAATATGTTATCTCTATGTTAAATCTGCAGGTGGATAACGAAGTTTTATGGTGTGAATACGTCCTGTGTATTTTTTGCCATTGTATTTAATAGTGTTTGACAGCGTTGCAAGCAGTGATAAACAGCAGTTTGGAGTTCTAGTGCGAAAGATAACCTTGCCAACAATAATTGATATTGAAGCAAGTGGTTTTGGTGCCGCAAGTTACCCTATTGAAATAGGCGTAGTGCGCTATGATGGTGCAAAATGGTGCAAATTACTCAGGCCTTTCGCCTCTTGGATACATTGGGATAAAGACGCTGAATCGTTACATGGTATATCGCAGCAGATGCTACAAGCGAGGGGAGAAGAGCCCTTAACCGTATGTATGGAATTAAACAATTTCTTGGGAAATACGATTGTTTACAGCGATGGCTGGGTAGTGGACAACCCGTGGCTGATTAAATTGTTCGCTGCTGCTCAGGTAGAGATGTCGTTTACATGTAGGGCGCTTGACTATATTTTGAGCGAAGAGCAAATGGGGAAGTGGCATGAAGTAAAAAATCGGTTAGACGCTCAGCTCGACGTCAAGCGACACAGAGCCAGTTCAGATGCAATGATTATACAGCAAACCTATGCAAAAACCCTCGAGCTTACAAAGGCATAGTTCGCGGTTCAAAAGAGGTAATTTACACCTAGCGATAACGCCATGTTTTCCTCTTCTCCCACCTGCCTGTGTTCAATTTCAACAGCCATGTTCAATCCTTCTCCACCGCCAAGTAGCCAGCCTAAACGGGTAAATGTCCCCTCATCATGGGGCAGATAGAGCCATTCAGCGTAATGTTGAAAAGCGGTGTTATTGGTTTTATAGGTTGCGTAAAGTTTTTGTGGTACCCAAGTATCAAAGCGTCGACTGGCGCTAATCATGCCTTGTGAACCCGCCGGATAGGTAAAACTGCTGTCGTAATAATGGGTTTCTGTAATGGATTGAACGCGATACATACTGTTAAGCTGCCATCGTGCAAGTTGTTTACTTTTAAATTGAATAGGGCTGAAATGCTCGTCAGAGGTTTGTGCAGATACCGGCATTGTTACCAACGCTAGTGCGATGCAAAAAACAAGGGATAGACCGGTAACGACATTCATAGAAGAACCTAAGTTTATATTGTCACTTCATGCGTAAAACGTTATCGACAAGCGGTGTTATCAATAAACAAGCGGACGTTTTTTAATCATAGGCTAAATACTAAAGCTTGAAAATAGAAAGTGTGAGTTTTTATTCCCTATGTTGTTTTAAGCGACTTATCAACGAGACATAAAAAAACGCCGCCGATTTGAAATGTAATTCGGCAGCGTTTCTCTTAAGGGCCATAGGCCTACTAACTTTTATAAAGACGCTTTTAGTGCTTCCGCCTTATCTGTTGCTTCCCACGGGAACTCGTCACGACCAAAGTGCCCATATGCTGCGGTTGGGCGATAAATGGGACGCTCAAGGTCAAGCATTTGTATGAGGCCGTAAGGGCGCAGGTCGAAGTGTTCACGTACAAGCGCTACTAATGTTTTCTCATCTACCACACCTGTACCAAAGGTATCGATGCTGATAGATGTCGGCTCTGCTACACCAATGGCGTAAGACACTTGAATCTCACAGCGCTTGGCAAGGCCTGCTGCAACAATATTCTTAGCAACATACCGGCCTGCGTAGGCTGCGCTGCGGTCTACTTTAGATGGATCTTTACCCGAGAACGCGCCACCGCCGTGTCGAGCCATACCACCATAAGTGTCTACAATGATTTTACGACCTGTTAGGCCGCAGTCGCCCATTGGACCACCAATAACAAATCGGCCCGTGGGGTTAATGTGAAAACGTGTATTGCCATCAATCCATTCACTTGGTAGCACTGGCTTGATGATTTCTTCCATTACCGCTTCGCGAACCGTTTCAGTGCTTACTGAATCACAGTGCTGCGTTGAAAGTACAACAGCGTCAATACCCACAGGCTTGTCGTTTTCGTACTTGAAGGTAATTTGGCTTTTTGCGTCCGGGCGTAACCAGTCTAGCTTACCAGACTTGCGTACTTCGGCTTGCTTTTGCACAAGACGGTGAGAGTACGTAATAGGTGCCGGCATCAAAACGTCTGTTTCATCGCTGGCGTAACCAAACATTAAGCCTTGGTCACCTGCACCTTGCTCTTCAAGGCTTGCTCTATCAACGCCTTGATTGATGTCAGGAGACTGTTTACCAATGGCATTTAATACCGCACATGAGTCAGCATCAAAGCCCATATCTGAATGGGTATAGCCGATTTCTTTTACGGTGTTGCGGGTAAGCTCTTCAATGTCTACCCACGCTGAAGTGGTTACTTCACCACCTACTAAAACCATACCGGTTTTTACATACGTTTCGCAGGCCACCCGAGCGCGAGGATCTTGTTCTAAAATAGCGTCAAGAACCGCATCTGAGATCTGATCAGCAATTTTGTCCGGATGTCCTTCAGACACTGACTCGGATGTGAATAAATGCGTGGCCATAAATGCTCCGTAAGCGTTAAATTATCAAAATAGTCGTATATTGTACTAAAACAAGTTATAAATACCAGTCTTTACTTCTAGACGTCTAAAAGTCTCTTTGTTACGAAATGTTGACATAACCCGATCAGTATTAGGGTTATTTCTATAAAATAAAAAGACTTAGGCAAAGATAAGAGGGTTTTCATTACCGAGCTAATACGCATTGGTGAGCGTATAGACCATTTTTTACTATTACTTTCACTATTGGCAATGAAAACCCATTGAACTGTTAGGTGGCATAGGTAAGAATAATGCCACATTCATTCGTATAAAGAAGTGGAGCGAACGCCTTACCTCTACGCTCGTCTAGCCCGCTAAGATACGAAACAAAAGATACAAAATAAATCAGGAGACAACATGCCCTCTCGTCGTGAACTCGCCAATGCTATCCGTGCACTAAGCATGGATGCTGTTCAACAAGCTAAATCAGGTCACCCAGGCGCCCCAATGGGGATGGCTGACATCGCGCAGGTACTATGGGGTGATTTCTTATCACACAATCCTGCTAACCCGTCTTGGGCTAACCGCGATCGCTTCGTACTTTCAAATGGTCACGGCTCGATGCTGTTGTATTCTTTGCTTCACCTTTCAGGCTACGAACTGCCTATTGAAGAGTTAAAGAACTTCCGTCAGCTTCACTCTAAAACCCCAGGCCACCCAGAGTATGGCTATGCGCCAGGTGTTGAAACCACCACTGGCCCGCTAGGTCAGGGTATTAGCAATGCGGTAGGTATGGCACTTGCTGAAAAAGTGCTAGCAGCACAATTCAACAAAGACGGTCACACTATTGTTGATCACCACACCTATGCATTCTTAGGCGACGGCTGCTTGATGGAAGGTATCTCACACGAGACGTGTTCACTAGCCGGTACGCTTGGTCTTGGTAAGCTCATCGCATTTTGGGACGACAACGGCATTTCAATTGACGGTGAAGTAGAAGGTTGGTTCACCGACGACACACCAGCGCGCTTCAAGAGCTACGGCTGGGAAGTGATTGAAGGTGTTGACGGTCACGATGCTGAGCAAGTTAAAACCGCAATCGAAAAAGCCCAAGCGAACACCGCGCAGCCTACACTTATTTGCTGCAAAACCACCATTGGTTTTGGTTCGCCAAATAAAGAAGGTACTGAGTCTTGCCACGGTGCACCGCTTGGCGATGATGAAATCGTTGCTACTCGCGAGAAGCTTGGCTGGAGCCACGGCGCGTTTGAGATTCCAGACGATATTTACGCTGCTTGGGATGGCAAAAACAAAGGTTCAAAAGCGGAAAGCGCGTGGAACGATGCTTTTGCAGCATACGAAGCCGCCTACCCAGAACTTGCTGCCGAGTTCAAACGCCGCGTAAATGGCGAGTTGCCAGCAGATTTCAGTGACAAAGCAGACGCAATCATCGCTGATCTTCAAGCTAACCCACAAAACATTGCTTCGCGTAAAGCGTCGCAAAATGCGCTAAACGCATTTGGTCCGCTGCTACCTGAGCTATTAGGTGGCTCTGCCGACCTTGCAGGTTCTAACCTGACTATTTGGGAAGGCAGCAAAGGTGTTGAAGCGAACGATGCATCAGGTAACTACATTTACTACGGTGTGCGTGAGTTTGGTATGTCTGCCATGATGAACGGTATTGCCCTTCACGGTGGCTTTAAAGCCTATGGCGCAACCTTCCTAATGTTTATGGAATATGCGCGTAACGCGGTACGCATGGCCGCACTAATGAAGCAGCCTGCTATTTTCGTTTATACCCACGACTCGATTGGTCTGGGTGAAGACGGCCCAACCCACCAGCCAGTAGAGCAGGTGGTTGCGCTACGTGCAACACCTAACCTTGATAACTGGCGTCCGTGTGACCAAGTTGAATCTGCCGTGTCGTGGAAGTCTGCCATTGAGCGCACTGACGGCCCAACAACCCTAATTTTCACACGCCAAGGTTTAGCGCAGCAAGAGAGAACGGCTGAGCAAGTGGCTAATATTGCGAAAGGCGGTTACGTACTGAAAGATTGTGAAGGTACGCCTGAGCTTATTCTTATTGGTACGGGTTCTGAAGTGCAGCTAGCTGTTGAAGCGGCAGAAAAATTGACCGAGCAAGGTAAAGCGGTTCGCGTAGTATCTATGCCATCTACTGATGTTTTTGATCGTCAGTCGGCTGATTACCGAGAAAGCGTACTGCCGTCTAGTGTTGTTAAGCGCGTAGCGGTAGAAGCCTTGTCAAAAGACAGCTGGTACAAGTACGTTGGCTTTAACGGCGCTATCGTAGGTATGGATACCTTTGGTGAGTCTGCACCTGCAGGCGACCTGTTTAAGCACTTCAACATTACCACTGACGCTGTAGTAGAGGCTGCACTGTCTCTGTAAGAGGTAATTGATAAGCCTATGGTAAATATTGCCATAAATGGGTTTGGTCGTATTGGTCGTAACGTATTGCGCGCGCTCTATGAAAGTGGGCGCAATAACGAATTCAACGTGGTGGCCATTAACGACATTGCTAAACCCGAAGGCATTGCACATTTACTTAAATACGACACCGCCCACGGGCGGTTCCGTTTTGATGTGGCCTTAGAAAACAATACGCTAAATGTAGCGGGTGATGATATTGCTTTGCTTGCGATAAGTGATATTAAAGACCTTCCGTGGAGAGACTTAGGCGTAGATATTGTGCTTGAGTGTACGGGAAAGTTTGATGACAGAGCGTCGGGGCAAGCGCATTTAGATGCAGGCGCTGGCAAAGTACTTTTCTCTTCACCCGGTTCACCAGATTTAGACAATACGGTCATTTTTGGTACCAACGAAGACACGTTGACCAGTGAACAAAAATTAGTCTCTAACGGTTCGTGCACCACAAACTGCATTGTTCCTGTCATCCAAGCGCTAGATGCGGCATTCGGTGTTGAAAGTGGTACGATCACAACCATTCACGCATCTATGCACGACCAGCAGGTTATCGATGCTTATCACGAAGATTTGCGCAGAACCCGCGCGGCCAGTCAGTCAATTATACCTGTTGATACACGTCTTGCTGCGGGTATAGAGCGCATTCTGCCTAAGTTTGCGGGTAAGTTTGAAGCTATTGCCGTTCGCGTGCCTACTATCAATGTTACTGCCATGGACTTAAGCGTTACCCTTCAATCTAAGGTAACCATTGAGCAAGTTAACCAAGCCCTTCGCAATGCGAAAGCAGGGCGATTACAAGGCATACTCGATTACACCGAAGAGCCTTTGGTGTCGGTAGATTTCAATCACGACCCCCACTCGTGTATTGTAGATGGTACACAGACAAGAGTCAGTCATAAGCAACTAGTAAAAACGCTGGTGTGGTGTGACAACGAATGGGGTTTTGCAAACCGTATGCTCGACACAGCAAAAGTGATGTTCGACGCAAAATAACGCATTGATGCTGCCAGGGCTGGTAGCACAGCCCGCGCAGCTTTCACAGTTAATTTGAGCGTGCTTTTAAACGCACGCTCTACTGAATTTAAATTAACATAGGAAAGACAATGGCAATTCCAAGCATGAGCGACATGGCCTTAAACGGTCAGCGCGTACTAATTAGACAAGACCTAAACGTGCCGGTAAAAGACGGCAAAGTTACCTCTGATGCCCGTATCAAAGCATCTATACCCACCATTAAAGCCGCTCTAGACGCAGGTGCGGCCGTTATGGTGATGTCTCATCTTGGCCGTCCTACAGAAGGCGAGCCTGCAGACGAATTCTCTCTTCAACCTGTTGTTGATTATCTTAATGACGCCCTCGACGTGCCTGTGAAGCTAGTTAAAGACTATCTAGACGGTGTTGAGCTTGCAGATGGCGAATTAGTCATTCTTGAAAACGTCCGTTTTAATAAGGGCGAAAAGAAAGACGACGAAGCGTTATCTAAACAGTACGCCGCACTTTGCGATATTTTTGTGATGGATGCCTTTGGCACGGCTCACCGCGCACAAGCATCTACCCATGGCGTTGCTAAATTCGCACCAAAAGCCTGTGCTGGCCCATTACTTGCTGCAGAATTAGATGCATTAGGTAAAGCGTTGGATAACCCAAAGCGCCCAATGGTTGCGATTGTTGGTGGCTCTAAAGTATCGACTAAACTTACCGTATTAAAAACGCTGGCTGAAAAAGTTGACCAGCTCATTGTAGGCGGCGGTATCGCCAATACCTTTATTGCTGCGCAGGGGCACAATGTAGGTAAGTCGTTGGTAGAAATGGATTTAACCGAGCAAGCCACGCAGTTGATGAATGAAGCGCAAGCGAATGGCGGTAATATCCCAGTGCCAACTGACGTAGTAGTGGGCAAGGCGTTTGATGAGAATACCGAAGCTACCCTAAAAGTAGTGAGTGACGTTGCTGACGACGATATGATTTTTGATATCGGCCCTGATTCATCCAAGGCGTTAGAAGACATTATTAAAAACGCAGGTACTATCGTATGGAATGGCCCTGTAGGCGTATTTGAATTTGAACAGTTCAGTGCCGGTACGAAAGCACTGTCTGAAGCGATTGCGGCAAGCGACGCATTCTCAATCGCAGGGGGTGGTGATACACTAGCAGCAGTTGATAAATACGGAATTGCCGATAAGGTTTCTTATATTTCAACAGGTGGTGGCGCGTTCCTAGAGTTCTTGGAAGGTAAAACACTACCAGCGGTAGCGGTACTAGAAGAAAAAAATAAATAAGCCTAAGCGCTGCATAAAAACGCAGCGCCCTATAGCTAAAGAGAGCGCAATAAAGTGCAAAGCAGCGCAATCTAGCTAAGGCCTAGTGCAAATGTTGCCCCATTATGTGTCACGCTTAGTAACAGCATTTTTGAGCGTGACCGTTTAATCGGAAACGATTACACCTGCGAAACAGTGAAGTACGCAGGCATAAATAACAACTTTATTACAGATGTGTTTACCTGAGATGTCGGCACGCCGTGTCTGAGAAGAACAGATCGTTAATAGAATTGGTATAACAATAAACCCTACACCTGTCTATTAAGGCAGTAATATATAAAAGGAGTGTTGCAATGGCATCACAAGCTCAGCAGGCAATGCTGGATAAACTGAAGACGCAAACCGGTTTTATTGCAGCGTTAGACCAAAGCGGCGGTAGTACCCCTAAAGCGTTACGCTTATACGGCATCGAAGAGTCTGAATACAGCTCAGACGAAGAGATGTTTAATCTTGTTCACGAAATGCGTACGCGCATTATCACCAGCGCTCCTTTTAGCGGCGAGCGCGTGCTTGGCGCAATCTTGTTTGAAAACACCCTTGATAGAGAAATTGAAGGCATGCCTACTTCACATTTCTTGTGGCAGAAAAAGCGTGTTATTCCTTTCTTAAAGGTTGATAAAGGGTTAGCTGAAGAAAGTAACGGCGTGCAGGTAATGAAGCCCATGCCAGGTCTTGATGCACTGTTAGCAAAAGCCGTAGCGCAGGACGTGTTTGGTACTAAGATGCGCAGCGTAGTAAAGCTGGCCAATCACCAAGGCATTAAGGACGTTGTTGCTCAGCAATTTGAAGTAGGCAAGCAAATTTTAGCGGCTGGTCTTGTTCCTATTATCGAGCCAGAGGTTGATATTCACAGCCCGCAAAAAGCCGAAGCCGAAGCGCTACTTAAGCTAGAGATTTTAACGCAGCTTAATCTGCTAAACGAAGGTCAAGAAGTCATGCTTAAGCTAACGCTGCCAACAGAAGCAAATTTCTATAAAGAACTTGTCGATCACCCTCGTGTACTTAAAGTTGTTGCGTTATCAGGCGGCTACAGCCGTGACGAAGCAAATGCTAAGCTTGCTGAAAACCAAGGCATGATTGCGAGCTTCTCTCGTGCATTAACCGAAGGCGTTTCTGCGCAGCAATCTCAAGAAGAGTTTGAAGCAACACTGGATACTGCGATTGAAGGTATCTATCAAGCGTCTAAGGCGTAATTGACCCTTTTATCATCAATCTAAGGAGAGCGTGAGCTCTCCTTTTTTCATTTTGCCTTTATCTGAATATTAAGGCGAGTTATATCCTTGCTTTAAGGGGGGCAAAACGCCACTCGGTACTCGCTTTTAGCGTGTAAAGTCAAAACGGGTAAAAAAGTGCATAGCGTTGTCCCTTCAAGCCTTACTTAAAATTTAGCACCTTACTGCTAAGATTCAACGAACTATTCGGCGATTTGCAATGCATCTCTCAATTGCGCCTAATCGCTTGAACAATGTCGCTCAACGTTTAATCTTAATTCGCTAAATTTATTTTGTAGTATGGGAATGTAAAACGCATCACGTCAACGTGAACACCCTATAAAAAGAACGGAAAAAAACAAATAAATTAAGGTGAGATATGTCTTTTATTAGAAATCATAGGTACCTGTCTACAAGCACACGGCAGGCGATGTGGGCTGTACTACTTAGCCTAGGCACGTTAACCCAGCCCGCTACCGTATTGGCAGACACAGAAGCAGAATCTGCTGCTATCGACAGTAACCACCATTTTCAATCTGAAGATATTTTCAATTTGGAATACGTGAGCGAAGTTCAGGTATCGCCAAACGGTAAAAATATCGCCTATGTACGTCGCTCGAATGACATCATGTCAGACAGTAGCCGCGCCAACGTCTGGCTAGCGTCTGTGGATGGCAAATCTCATCGCCCGTTACTGTCATCTAAAAAAAATTACTATTCTATTCGCTGGTCATCAGACGGTAGTCGTTTGGCTTACCTTTCTAATGAAGAAGGTAAACCTCAGCTTTATGTACGGTGGATGGATACAGGACAAACAGCACTCGTCACAAATGTGACCTCAAGCCCAAGCAACATTACATGGTCGCCAGATGGTAAGCACATTGCTTTCACCATGAGCGTAGATGCCAAAGAAAAGCCGCTAGACGTTAAGATGCCTAAAAAGCCTGAGGGAGCAAAGTGGTCGCCTAGCTTTCAATATATTACCAAGGCTCGCTATCAAGCCGATGGGCGTGGCATCCTTGAACCCGCCTATACACATGTTTTTATCGTACCCTCTGAAGCAGGTACGGCACGACAGCTCACGTCAGGTAACTATCATCACAACGGAGGTTTAAGCTTTTCTCCAGACGGCGATAAAATCTATTTCTCTGCCAACCGCAGTGATAATTGGGAATATGAGCCTGTAGAGGGTGATATCTTCTCTGTTGATATGATGGGAAATATCGCGCAGCTGACTAGCGAAAAAGGCCTTGAGTCATCGCCGGTGGTATCGCCTGACGGAAAGCATATTGCCTATGCGTACCGCGATGACGAAAAAGTGATGTACAAAAATAGCTATTTGTATGTGATGAAGAGCGACGGTACTGACGCTCAAAACTTAACAAAAGACATAGATAACTCGGTATCTAACTTTCATTGGAAAAATAATAAGCATATCTATTTTCAGCAATCGGTACGCGGCCTAGCGCAAGTTGATGTGGTCGCTTTGTCGGGCAAAGTGAAAACAGTGGCTAGCGGTTTAGGTGGCACTACACTCGGTCGTCCTTATGTGTTTGGTACCTATCATGCGGTGGGTGATGTAGTGGCATACACCAAAGGACGAACCGATCGTCCTGCGGATCTATTTGTTACGACTAAAAACGAGCGCCAGCTTACCGCACTAAATGAAGACGTTTTAGACCACAAGCAGTTGGGTGAAGTTAAAGAAATTGTCTATCAGTCTTCTATTGATGGAGAAGAAATTCAAGGTTGGTACATTCTGCCGCCAAACTATGAAAGCACGAAAACCTACCCGCTCATTTTGGAAATTCACGGTGGGCCAAATTTAGCTTACGGACCAGTATTTACCGCTGAGCTTCAGCGCATGGCGGCAGAAGGCTACGTGGTTTTTTACGACAATCATCGAGGAAGTACGGGTTACGGCGAACGCTTTGCATTATTACTTCAAGGGAAGTATAGCTCGGAATATGACTTTTCTGATCATATGTCTGGTGTAGACGCGTTAATAGAAAAGGGAATAGCTGACCCAGAGCGCTTGTTTATCACAGGTGGTTCAGCAGGTGGTATTGCGTCAGCTTATGCAATCGGCCTCACCGACCGATTTAAAGCCGCTGTGGTTGCTAAACCGGTTATTAACTGGTTGTCGAAGGTATTGACCGCTGATTCAGGCCTGTATCAAATACCTTTTCAGTTTCCTGGCAAGCCTTGGGATAACGTAGAGCATTACTGGAAGCGCTCGCCTTTGTCGCTAGTAGGAAATGTAACGACACCAACTATGTTGATTACCGGTGTGGAGGATAAGCGTACGCCCATGTCTGAGACTGAGCAGTTTTATCAAGCGTTGAAGCTTCAAAAGGTCGATACCGTACTGGTAAGAGTACCTGAGTCACCCCACGGTATCGCATCAAAACCTTCAAGAATGATTGGTAAGGTTGAAAACATTCTGGCGTGGTTTAAAAAGTACGACAGCGCGCAGTCACAGAACACGCACGTCGAAGCCAAGTAATTACTCTAATGAGGCATTAGATAAGGCAGGATAACAGTAAATGGGGCTAATGCGCCGATGGATTGGCTAAGGCCCCATTTTTTAGTATTCGAACCTATCAAGCGTTCACTTTTAACATCTAAAACGCTATTGTGATTGTCGGTGTTTTTCTATTCCGCAGTGGGGTGCAATTGCTCGATATCAGGAACAATAGTCAGTTTTAAATCAAGGGCTTTCCAGTAATGGCTTTCTCGCAGTAGATCAGCAGAGATAATAGGTTTTTCATCTAACCAACCATCAGGGAAGGTAATGGTAAGTTCGCTCTTTTCCACATTCACTAAAAGTTCTGGAACAAAGCCTTCCTGGCGTTTGATGTTCAGCAACACACCTAAGCGCAGCAAAGCGATTAAGCGTTTTACCGATTGCTCATCGAACAAGTTGAACGAAGGTAGTTCATTGATGCGAATTTTCTTTCTGTGAAATCTGACCAATGTGGCTAGTAATAACTGTTGTTCTTGCGTAAACCCTGGCATATCCGTATTGCCAAGTATATAGGCGCTGTGTTTTTGAATGCCGCGAGAGTTAATTTGCATGCCGACTTCATGAAGAAGCGCAGCCCACCCAAGCATGCTTTTAAAATCACGGCCTTTAAGCTTCCACGCTTTTTCAACCTCGCGAAATAGCGTTAGCGTTGTATTTAAAACCATGGTGGCTTGTGAGGTATCTACATCATAGCGAGTGGCTAAGCTACTGGCGGTTCTGCCGCGAATATCTGCGTGGTGCAACTCATCTTCCATCTGATAGAGTACGCCTTCACGCAAGGCTGCTGGAGAATAAACCAAGCCTTCAATTTCCAGCGCTTTAAATACGGCGATTAGAATAGCGAGGCCACCAGCAATAACTACGCGGCGATCTTCACTTAAATCAGGGTAACTGAGTTTGTCTACATGTCCTGCGCTAATGAACTGCTTCATTAAATTGCGCAAGCTTTTGAGCGTTACCGGGATATCATGGCCATTTGGTCTGTCTTGCTGACAAAGGGTGAATAGCGAACGAATGGTACCTGACGTACCGATACACTGAACCCAACCCAGTCTGCGATATTTGTTGTCGATTAATTCAAGTTCTTGTTGTGCCGCGGTAATGGCGCGATCAAACGCTTTGGCTTTTAGTTCACCATCTGAGAAGAAGCGTTTGGTATAGCTAACGCAGCCCATTTGAAGGCTACGACAAAGTAAGGGGGTGAAGCCTTCGCCAATTACAAACTCGGTAGAACCACCACCGATGTCTATTACCAACTGCTGACCGTCCGCGTGATTGGTATGCGCCACACCTGAGTAAATAAGGCGCGCTTCTTCTACCCCGGAGATGACCTCAATAGGGTAGGGAAGAATGTCTTTTGCTGCATTAATAAAATCGCGAGCGTTTCGCGCCCTGCGCAGCGTGTGGGTCGCCACAATCCGCACTGAGTCTGGTTCAAAACCCTTAAGGCTCTCAGCGACTACTTTCAGCATGGCGAGCCCGCGCTCCATTGCCTCATTAGACAGAATGTCGTCTTCATTAAGACCTTCGGCCAAACGAACCTTTTGTTTAACTCTATGCAAAATCTGCACAGACCCAGCAACAATGCGAGCGACGACTAAGTGGAAACTGTTAGAGCCAATATCTAACGCCGCAACTTTATTTACCTCACGGGTTTCCACATCATTAAAAACGGATTCATGCTGGGTCATGTATTAATTTTTTATCCTACAAAGTGTCTTCAAGCTTCTTCAGGTAGTCATAAATCTCTATCTGAGAGCGAAGTTTTTTACGGTTACCCCTGCGAACGTACTTGTTGCTCTGATCCTTGTCAATCACTCGTGCTTTAAGGGTGTCTTTAAATTGAAGCTCCATTATATCAACAATACGCTGTTGAAGGCCTTTATCGTAAACGGGGCAACCTACTTCGATGCGGTTATCCATATTCCGAGTCATCCAGTCGGCCGATGAAATGTATACTTTTCTTTCGCCGCCGCCCTCAAAAATCATTACGCGAGGGTGTTCAAGGAACCTATCAACAATAGAGATAATTTCGATGTTTTCACTTATTCCTTTTATCCCAGGATTTAGTGAGCACATACCGCGAACAATACCGCGAATCTTCACGCCAGCCTGGCTTGCGCGATACAAATCATCGATAAGTTCTTTATCAACAAGATTGTTAATCTTGAACGTGATTTGAGCTTTCTGCCCTTGGTTTAAATGCTGAATTTCTTGACGAATCAAAGACTGAATTTTAGTTCTTGCGTTTAATGGCGATATTTGAAGATGCTGGAATTTATAGCGTCTGTAAGGGTATTGAATAAGGTCAAATACCGCGACGCCTTCATCTGCCAATTCTTGATTACGGGTAAACAAGCTGTAATCGGTATAAATTTTAGCGGTTTTCTCGTTAAAGTTACCTGTACCAAAATGCGCATAATTCACCAAGCTTCCCCGTTCTTCACGGGTCACAATGCAAAGTTTAGAGTGAATTTTAAGGGTAGGTACACCAAGCACTACGCGTATACCCGCGTCTGTCATACGTTTAGACCACTCAATGTTGGCCTCTTCATCAAAGCGCGCGCGCAGTTCTACTACAACCGTTACTTTCTTACCGTTGTCCACCGCGTCAATCAACGAGTTTACAATGCGTGAATTACTGGCGACACGATATATATTGATGCGTATGGTTTTGACATTCGGGTCGAAGGCTGCCTGACGCAAAAACTCAGTGAAGTGCAAAAAGCGGTGATAGGGGTAATAGAGCAAAATATCCCGGGCCGTAATTGCATCGAATACTGTGTTGTATTTTGAAAAAGCTTTACTGTCGATAGCGGGCAGCGGTGCATGCTCTAAGTACTCTCGGCCCACGTTTGGAAAGCCAATAAAGTCTTTAAAGTTGCGGTAGTGCCCAGCAGCATGCATAGTATCAAGTTTAGTGATTTTTAAGCGTTTGCGCAGATCAGACTGCATATCCTCTGGCATGTCAGTGTCGTAAATCACCCGCACAGGTTCAGCAATTAAACGCTGCTTCATACTTTCAGACATCTTCTCAACAAAGCTTTCGTCAATCTCTTCGTTAATCGAGTATTCGGCGTCACGTGTCATTTTGAACGAGAAGGCTTCGATTTCATCAAACTTAACAAAACCGCGAAATATATCTTCAATACAGAGCTGAATCATGTCATCAAGCATGATGATGCTCTTCTTCTTTTTGCTCTTTTGTGGCGGTATTAACATGAAACGCGACATTTCAGTTGTCGGTACCTGGATCACAGCAAATCTTGGGGTGCGGTCCTTTCTTCTCAGCGCAACATAAAGATATACCGATGTGCCGTTCAGACGGCTGAGTAAGTCGGTTTTCTTGTCAATTAAAATAGGGGCAATGTGGCGAAGTGCCTTGTTTACGAAGAAATTGCGAACCCACTGTTTTTGATAGTCATCCAGGTCATCTTTTCTAAGAATATGGATGTTGTAACGAGCGAGCGCTTTCACCACGTCTTTATGAATTTGATCAAATTTTTCAGAAAGATGTACTACTTTTTTTTGTATTTGTGCCATCAAGCCGATTAATCGCTCGGCCTCTTCTTCATTGTCATCATTTTGCGCAATGGTTATCTGGCGCTTCACGTCGGCTGCGCGAACGCGATAGAATTCATCAAGGTTGTTAGAATAAATGCCAAGAAAGCGAATTCGCTCTATAGCAGGGTTATTTTTATCAGCGGCTTCCTGTAGCACACGTTCATTAAATGCAAGCCAGCTTAATTCTTTGGGATAATATAAAACGTCGTTATCCATAATGTCTCAATTCACGTTCATAAAAATGGTCAAAGACTGCCATCAGTCGGTGACATTACTGTGACAAAACGCCCCTTGTGCGAGAAACACAGGTTCGCTGCGGTGATTCCGTTACCTTTCTAATGCGCAATACTTTGGATTGTTAATTATTGAAAAGCGAATAACAATTTTCTGGTCGCATTAACGTTTTGCTGTAATGTCTACAACTAAGTCGTTAGCGAGTGATTCTAATGCATCTTGCAACGCACCATCGTCGAAGTCTTCGGGCACTGCAATTTCTGCTTTAGCTTTAAATATGAGACTTCCCCAATTAGGGGCACTTTCGCAATGAGATGCAAAGGTTAGAATATTTAAGTTGAATTGATTGAGTACTGTAGTGAGTTCCTGAACGATACCTGTTTTATCGTTACCCATTACATCAACGGTGAGTTTTGTGTTGTTATTATTTTGTTCACTTGCCACTGCCACCGATTGTACTGATAAATCCGTTATAGCATCTAACGCATCAATTAAGTGCTGCTTGTGGTCGTCTGTTACATGCACTTCTACAAAGCCAGTAAACATACCTGCCATATGCGCAAAACTTGAGCCCTGCCAGTTGCCTTCATGTTTATAGATACACTTAGCTAGTGTATCTACTAGGCCAGGCTTATCTTTACCCATAATACTTATAACCAATGACTGCATTTTATGCTCCTTATGGGGCTGGTAGAGAAAAACTTTTGATCGTCTTTCCGTAGGGTAATACCATAGGCGCCGAGTCAGTTGCGCGAAGGTAATGCTATAAACTTTCACTTGCTATTAGCATAACAAAACTTACACTGCTCACCAGTGCAATTTAGGGTTATTCTTCTGAAAAATGAAGAATTTCGAAAATAAGAACTACTAAACAACCGCATGACTTTCGATAGCAACAGCATCAACAAAAAACGCCAGCGTAGTGATAGGCGTGCACGCTATATAGTAACGGGCTTCGGCGGTCTTGTTTTACTGACTCTTGTTATTCTTGTGACTCACCTGATTATTCAAGCTCTACCTTTAGCATATCGTCCCAGCCTAAATCTTATTGCCTCATATCAAATACCCGAAAACGAACGCATTGTTATTGCTGGCGACTTCATTAATGGTCAGCCTCTGCTAGTGCAAAAACAAAACTGTCGATTAGGATTAAAGCAACTAGATAACGCTAATTTAGTTAGCATGCATGACTACATTCGTCCATGTGGACATGTGTTGTCTACGCAAAATACGATGGGTGAAAACTACATTGTAGATATCTCTTTAAGTGCACAAGTGAGGGTGTTGCCCGTTCGGTCGTTTATTTTGAGTGCTAATGAAGGCGCTGATACAAAGGTACATTCTGCCTTGGCAGGGCAAGCCCATGTAATGAGCTTTGCCCTGCCTAAAGAGGAATGGAATGCGCGTGATGAGTGGAACTTTGCGCTGTCTTCTAAATGGGCAGTGGTATCGATTTCACGTGGAAATAGCCTATTTATACGATGGATTAATCGACAGCAGCCAACCACGTTCATCGATAAACGTTTTAACAATATTGAGCGTTCTGTCTTGTTGCCTGGCAGTGAAAGCGTGCTGCTTCAGTTTGACGATGGGATATTCCTCAACAGATTACGTGATAATGACGCCACAATGCTGCCCATAGCTGGTGACATTGGCTTAGCGCTTGATGAGCCAACTGTCTTCCCTCTTGCCAAAGGTCGCACTTTCTTTTTAGTGAACAGTAACGCTAGAACCCTTACTCGGTGGGTAATAAGCAAAAGTGAAAAGGGGCTGACCTTCGAACCGACCTACCAAATTCCTTTAGTGGATGAAAGAGTGTTAGACGTGGCGGAGCATGCCAGTATTAACCTAGTGGCAGTATTGACGAGCAAAGGAAGGTTACTGCTCGTCAACCGTGTTTCGGGTGATGTGGTGTCGGTGCAAAAATTTAATCGTTCTGTCGCCAATATAATTTGGTACGGCGATAAGTTGTACGGGTTTTCTGACAATATAGTTTCGGTATGGGAAGGAAAGCATTTAAGTGGAATAACAACGTGGGCGTCGCTTTTTGAGCCTCAGCACTATGAAGGATATGAGACCGAGAATACGGTTTGGCAAACCACTAGCGCATCAGACTATCAAGAAGCAAAATTCAGTTTAACGCCGCTTCTTATAGGCAGTATTAAAGCCTCTCTTCTTGCATTACTTATTGCAATTCCCGTGGCGATAGGCGCAGCAATTTACACGGCATTTTTTGCCAAAAGTCGCCTGCGTAATATGGTCAAGCCTGCTATTGAACTGCTAGAAGCTATTCCCAGTGTGTTAATTGGCTTCATTGCCGCTATTTGGCTATCGCCAAAAGCTGAGCAATTTCTCTTTTCCTTTGCCTTCTTTCTTATTGTTATTCCTTTTGTGCTAATCGCGGTAGCGCTCGTACAGCGACCGGTGGCTGACTATCTTCCTAAACGATTCAGGCATGGTGCTGAACTTTTGTTTGCGTTGGGTGGCGTGTTTGTATTGGGATTTATAAGCGTAGAGTTTGCGCCGTCTATCGTGTCGTCGTTAATTGGCGTCGATGGCTTCACATTAGCGTCTGAGTCAAACAGCCCCATTGGCAAAACAACCATTGTGGTGGCGCTAGCGTTGGGGGTGGCGATATCGCCCAGCATATATTCACTTGCTGAAGATGCTATAAATGGCGTTCCGACAGACCTGAAACATGCTTCTTTTGCCCTAGGCGCTACCCGATTACAAACCCTTTTGCACGTTGTGTTACACGTTGCACTACCAGGTATTGTGGCGGCGATAATGTTGGGGTTCGGTCGCGCATTCGGCGAAACCATGATAGTGCTTATGGTCACCGGGAATACCCCCATATCAAGCTGGGGATTAATTGAAGGTTTGCGAGCGCTTACTGCTAATTTAGCTATCGAACTTCCAGAGGCTGAAGTAACCTCTGCCCATTATCAAATTTTGTTCTTTACGGCCTGTATACTATTCCTATTTACATTTATGGTGAATACAATTGCAGAGCTTTTACGACAGCGACTAAGGAGCAGACAGTATCATGTTTAGTCGCCAATCATTCGGTTTGAACGCGGTTCAACGCCAGTCTTTTGTTATTAGCTTAACCGCCTTTTTTACGAGTCTTTTGCTCATTGCACTAGTGAGCGTGCTCATTCTTATTGGAATGCGAGGAATGGCCTATTTTTGGCCTGAGCCGATTTATATGGTGGCGGGAAAACACCCTGATGGCACCGCTTTCACCGTATTCGCCAACGTTTTTGAGGAGCCTTCGGGCAAAGACGTTAGGCTAAAGTACTCTGATAGTCAGTATCCGTATGGCTCCCAGAAGCAACTTACCAAAGATCAGGTAGGTCGCGTGAACCTAGCACCAGAAAGCGCGGAGATAAAATTCCAAGATGGAAGAAGAGTACTCGCCACTCCCGAATATATTATCGTACCCTCAAAGCCCGCTCAGGGGCTTGAAAAAATAAACGCAGTAATGGATGAAGTCGCCCTGATTACTGCGCAAATTGAAGAGCTAAACACGCAAAAACTTGCGCCTATTCACGAAGCCCTTTCACAATTTGATAAACGGGATGTTGATGAGGATGCCCCTGCTAGAGAAAAGCTTGTTGCCTCGTTTACTGAATATCAGAAACGGGTAGAGGCGTTAGAATCGACGAGAGAGGAATATGAGTTATGGGTTACGTTTGCCGATAAGTCTGCTTTTGTCATTCCAATGTCAGATATTCAGAGCGTGGACTTTGTGAGTCGACTAAGCACGTTCGAAAAATGGAAGGTCGTGTTTTCAGAAATTGGTGTATTTCTCAGTGACTCTCCTAAACAAGCTAATACATCAGGCGGGGTATTCCCGGCACTATTTGGTACGGTACTGATGGTGTTTCTAATGACGATTATAGTTACGCCTTTTGGCGTATTAGCTGCGATATACTTGAGTGAGTATGCACCCCATTCAGCTCTGACGACCACCATACGCGTGAGTGTAAGCAATATGGCTGGTGTTCCCTCTATCGTTTACGGCGTATTTGGATTAGGCTTTTTCGTTTACACGCTAGGGGGCAGTATAGACGAACTGCTTTTCAGTGACGCACTGCCATCCCCCACGATGGGGAGCCCTGGTATTTTCTGGGCTGCACTAACAATGGCTATTTTAACGCTGCCTGTTGTGATCGTGGCGACCGAAGAGGGTTTACGCAGGGTGCCGGAAGGTTTGAAAACAGGAAGCTATGCTTTGGGCGCAACGAAATTTGAGACCATTGTTCGCACAGTTTTACCTATAGCATCGCCTGGTATTATGACTGGCGTAATACTCGCCATTGCGAGAGCTGCCGGAGAAGTTGCTCCTCTAATGTTAGTTGGTGCCGTTAAATTTGCCCCTGCTTTACCGATAGATGGTGAATTTCCCTATTTACACCTAGACAGACAGTTTATGCATCTTGGCGTTCTTATATATGATGGCGCCTTCCACAGCCAGACTGATGGAAAAAGCGCAAGTATGATGTTTGCAGCCTGTTTACTTTTACTTATTGTTGTATTCATCTTAAATATATTGGCTGTGTTACTAAGAGCACGTCTGCGCAAACGCTATATCACAGGATAATTACAGGTTTTGATAACATGTTGAAGTTGTTCGAACACAATACACTAAACGTTGACGACATTAGTGCAGAACAAACCGCAGTAGAGGTGAGAAACCTCAATCTGTGGTTTGGTAATAAGCATGTGTTGAATGACATCAGCATGCGAATACCCAAAAACAAAATAACGGCTTTAATAGGTCAAAGTGGCTGTGGTAAATCTACGCTTATTAGCTGTTTCAACCGCCTTAACGACTTGTATGATGGCTGTAAGTACAACGGTGAAATCATAATCGATGGCAGAAACATTAATAGTCGAAAAATAAATGTGTCCCGTCTCAGAACGAATGTGGGCATGGTTTTTCAGCGGCCAAACCCGTTTCCTATGAGTATTTATGAAAACGTTTGCTATGGGTTGAAACTGCAAGGCGTCAAAGTGCGCCGTCATTTAGATGATGCTGTTGAAAGTGCACTTAAACAAGCGGCGCTTTGGGATGAAGTTAAAGATCGCCTGTTCGAATCTGCCCATGTTCTATCTGGTGGTCAGCAGCAGCGTTTGGTTATTGCGCGGGCGCTAGCGTTAAAGCCTGATATTCTGCTGCTTGATGAACCCACTTCAGCGCTGGATCCGCTTACTACTCTATTTATCGAAGAACTTATGGATTCGCTAAAAAAGCAGTGCACCATCATTATAGTGACCCACAACATGCAGCAAGCGTCTCGTGTGAGCGACTATACGGCCTTCTTCCATCAGGGCAGATTGATAGAGTATGCAGACAGTGACACGCTATTCACCATGCCTGAAAAAAAGCAGACAGAAGATTATATTACTGGGCGCTATGGTTAATCTAATCATCCATATATCCCACACTTACCTTGTGCAGCGCGCAACAAAACTTCGTTTTGCTGTGGCGCATCAAGTGCTATAGCGTCAGGAGAGATTATCATGCGACAAGTAGCATTAAATACCCATATCTCGGGAACGTTTAATATTGAGTTAGAGAATCTGCGTAACTCGGTATTAACCATGGGAGGTGAAGTAGAGCAACAGTTGGTAGACACGCTAAAAGCAGTGAAGCACAATCATGCCGCACTGGCCGAAAAAGTGGTGTTAAACGATTTGAAAATTAATTCTATGGAAATTCAAATTGACGAAGAGTGCTTACGTATTATTGCGAAACGTCACCCCACAGCTAGCGACTTGCGTTTAATCATGACTATTTCTAAAGCCATTACCGATATTGAACGAATGGGCGACGAAATAGAGCGTATTGCCAAGTTAGTAACCCGCAATAAATTGCCAAGCTCAGATACTATCAAAAGCAGTATGTTACTTATTGGTGAGAGAGTGGCAGCCATGATGCGAGGCACGTTCGACGCTTTCGCTCGTCAGGACGAAGCGGCGGCGTTAGAAGTGTATGACCAGGACAATCGTATTGACAGTGAATATAAGAGGCTGTTGTCTTACACGACATCCGAAATGCAAAAAAGCACCGACGATATGCAGGATTGGCTAGATGTTCTGTGGGCAATGCGATCGTTAGAGCGAATTGGCGATAGATGTAAAAACGTCTGTGAGTATGTTATCTATCTTACCCGTGGCACCGATGTAAGGCATACGCCGCTGGAAAATATGCAGCAAAAATTAGAAGATTTGATGTAATCCTGTCCAAATGGTCAGTGCGATTTTGCTTAACAATGTTAGAAGACCGAAATAAGTGAAATTTATCTGTCATAAAACTGAAATATTTGGTGGATTTATCATCGCATTCAATTAATTCCACATACTTTTATCGTTTTTCGATGATTTTCGCTATGGCTTCTAACATGATTACGTTATCATGCGCCGCAGCCAAGAACAGATCGTGCAAAATTTAATCGAACCTTATGATAAAACACAATTTGTCTTTAACTTCTTTCTCTAGCCTTAGGGGCGAAGAGATCATGCTACTTACTCAAGTAGCGTCCAGCCTAAATCGCGTTTAGATCGGGAGCGATTATCCGTGGAATTTTTTGAAAGTTATGGCCTCATTCTTATAATCCTTGCCGCCGGCGTTGGTTTCGTCATGGCATGGGGTATTGGAGCAAACGACGTTGCCAACGCAATGGGTACGTCAGTAGGTTCTAAAGCTTTAACAATTAAACAAGCCATTATCATTGCAATGATATTTGAGTTTGCTGGCGCCTACCTAGCAGGTGGCGAAGTAACGTCTACCATTCGAAAAGGGATTATCGACTCTACCTATTTTATAGACATACCCGAATACCTTGTATTAGGTATGATCTCGTCTCTACTTGCAGCTGGAATCTGGCTAGCGGTAGCGTCATGGTTAGGTTGGCCTGTATCTACAACGCACTCCATCATTGGTGCCATCATCGGCTTTACTGCAACTGGCGTCAGTATGGATGCAGTGTCATGGGATAAAGTGGGTGGCATTGTAGGTAGTTGGGTAGTCACACCTGCTATATCAGGCGTCATTGCCTATCTTATTTTTATGAGTGCTCACAAGCTCATCTTCCAAACTGCTTCTCCGTTTGCGAATGCTAAACGTTACGTACCCTTCTACATGGCATTAGCTGGCTTTGTCATGTCGCTGGTTACTATTAAAAAAGGCCTTAAACACGTTGGTTTAGAGCTAAGTGCAGTCAACGGTTATCTATTGGCAGTAGGGATTGCTGTAGCACTAGGGTTTTTGGGCAAATGGTTTATCGGACGTATGAAGTTCAGCGGCTCTGAAGATGCAGACTTGCAGGCAGCAAACGTAGAGAAAGTATTTGCACTTCTCATGGTAGTTACCGCCTGTTGTATGGCGTTTGCCCACGGTTCGAATGACGTGGCGAATGCAATTGGCCCTCTAGCTGCTGTGGTGAGTGTAGTAACCAGTGGCGGTGAAATTAATTCAAGTACAACGCTTGCACCGTGGATCCTGCCCCTTGGTGGCTTGGGTATTGTTGCGGGTCTAGCACTATTTGGCCATCGGGTTATAAAAACGATTGGCCAAGGTATTACTCATTTAACACCTAGCCGTGGTTTTGCCGCAGAATTGGCAGCAGCATGTACGGTAGTTATTGCATCGGGTACAGGCCTGCCTATTTCAACCACCCAAACGCTTGTTGGAGCGGTATTAGGTGTGGGTCTAGCTCGCGGTGTATCGGCGCTTAACCTAGGGATTGTAAGAAATATCGTTGTGTCATGGATTGTTACTTTGCCTGCTGGCGCAATCCTTTCAATTATTTTCTTCTTTATTCTGAAAGCCTCCTTCGGCGTGGCCTAATCGCAAAGTAGGCTGCCTATTAATTGGTATCAAAAAAGCCGCATATTGATGCGGCTTTTTGTTTTTTCACAGGTCAACGTTTACGTTACTCTGCCGATATGGGGCTCTCGAAGCCTCTCGGTTTAACACCTACCACTGCACATTTTAACTGGTGGATGGTTTCTTCAGCTGTACTGCCCATGATATACCCAGGAACGCCCAGTCTCGCTACCGTTCCCATTACAATGATGTCTGTATCAAGTGACGTAGTGGTAGCGGCGATCTCCCTTCTTGGATAGCCATGTACTATATGTTTTTGAGGGTTTAAATACTCCCAAACATTCTCATCCAGCTCGTTTGACAATTCTGTTAGTAATCTCTCTAGCTCTTCTTCTCGTTCAGAATGTATTTTGGCAAGGTCCGTTTCCATTCTGTCGTTGTCTACGGTAATAAATCCGTCCCTTGCAATGTTTTCTGGCACAGCATCGAACACGTGGACAATATGCAGTTGAGCAAATTCGAGTAATGCTATTTGCGCGGCATGTTGCAGTATATCTCTATTCAGGTCTCGCCTGATGGAAACCTCATGAGTTGGATAGTGATAGTTTAAATCAAGCGCCGCTACTACGTTTTTATATTGGCTACGAGGCTTGTGATTTATTATCCAGACAGGGCAGGGGCATTTACGAAAAAGCCGCATATCGAGACTGCCAAATAGCTTATCTAGAAAACTTTCTTCAGCTCTTTTTATAACTAAGTCGATATCATTACGAATAACATAGTGCACAACATCAATTAAAGGCTGACCTACTGTTACTGCGGTAGAAACATCATATTGTTCACCCCAATTTTCAGCTTGCTCTTTAAGCCAATGTTTAGCTTGCGTTTCCATAGACTGTTGAGAATCGATGTATGAAAACGACTCCATTACCATACTGGCATTTGGCGGCAAGGCCTCTAAAGAGAGCATTATCGTGAGCGAGGCCTGATGTGCTTTGGCGATATGAAGTGCCTGTGCCACAGTATCATCCTGTCGATGAGCGTCGCTCAATACACATAAAATATTCTTATAATGTCCTTTCATATTGCCCTCAATAGGTACTCGCGCTATGGCTGAAAAATGACGAGAGTGCGTCTACGCAGCTGTTAAAGAATATGTTGCGAAGGTTACTCTTTTTTAATCCTAACGCTACTTATTCATGCTTTCCAGAGAAGAGATAAAGATTTCTTAAAACCTTCTTAATCATTGGGGCTGGATATGGTTTTATTGCAACAACAAAGCGCGAACCCCAAACATAAATATTGCGGACGTCTAGGCTGTTTGTAATCTTTATGTTAGATTAATTCATTATCTTTTAATCCCTTTAAAGAATAGAGAGAAGCCGATGAAATGGCCAAATCTAAAGCACCTACACTATTTGGTAACGCTTTATCAGGAACAGCATTTTCACCGCGCAGCCCAGCGTTGTAATGTTAGCCAATCAACGTTGAGTACGGCCATTCAAAACTTAGAAGAGCATTTTGGAAGCCAGTTACTGGAACGTGAGCATAAGACCTTTGTGTTTACATCTTTAGGTTTAGACATTGTTGAACGCAGTAAGGTGTTACTGCAGGAAGCAGGAGAGTTGGTAGAGTACGCTCAAAACGCAGGGAACTGGCAGCGAGGAACCCTGAAGCTTGGTGTCATTCCCACTATTGCTCCTTTTCTTTTCGAAGGCATGATGGGAGCATTTTCTGCCTTTCTTCCCGATATTAATTTAGAGATGCAGGAAGACACCACAGAGAAGTTACTTCAGCAGCTAACTGACGGAAGACTGGATTTGTTAATCTTAGCGCTTCCTATGGAGACACCGGGGTGTAAGCAGATGGTGTTGGGTCATGACCCTTTTCATTTGATAGCGCACAAAGACATGGCGGCGCAGCTGCCAAATCCTGTTGATATTTCAGGCCTACCTAAAAAAAGTATATTTTTGCTTCAACAAGAGCATTGTATGACAGGCCATGCGGTGAGTGCATGTAATCTTCAGCACAGTGATCAAATAAGTAGTGTTGCCGCAAGTAGTCTGCATACGCTGGTTCAGTTGGCAAACAGTAAAATGGGCTATACCTTTTTGCCAGAACTTGCCATTAATCAGTCTATTCTTGAGCATACCGGCTTGAAAAGCTTTCCAGCAGAAGACCAAGGTTTTAGAGAGATTGGGTTGGTATGGCGTTCTGGCACAACCCGAATGCAGCTATTTCGCCGTATCGGTGAAATTATTTCGCCACTTTTGCCTATTCCAACGTTGAAATAGCAAAGATATTTAGACGGTTTCTTAGCCTGATTAAAAGCGGTTGACCCGAAACATGGCAGCCGCTTTTTTGTTTGTCACTTGAGAGAGCCGTTGCCTGAAATGCAGACGTTTTACTTTGAATCTTTACTAAAAAAGCGACTTAGCAAGGAAAGAGTTACATTTTCGGAGCTACATGCCCCAATTCTGCAGCCCAGGAAAGCTCTGACCTTAGCAGGTTGTTCGCTGCGCTTGCGCCGAAGCTATGGAGTGCGCTGTAAGCACTATTTGATGGAATACGGCAGTAATGACAGAGTGCATAAAACAAAAGACTACAGCGGTGTTGAGAGCCGTCGCAGTGCAAATATATTTTTGCTCCCTCGCTTAGCATTTGAGATAGCTCGTGAAGATATTGATGAAGATGTACATCTTCAGTCGGAGACTCAGATGACGGATGCATGAAGGGTACCCATAGCCAGTCTATGCCCGCAGCTGTAGAATTATCGCGAATAATAGGGGCGTTTTCTTCACTGGTTTGCACCGTAGCAATATGGGTAACGCCAAGTGATTTGAGTTGTTTAAAGTCATTTTCTACAGGTTTTTTGCCCAGGCATATTTTCCCTGCACGCAAAGAAAACCATGCAATCTTAGGTGAAGTTTTGGGACTGTCATCTTTCGTATCAAATGCTTGCATATCTGCGCTTCTAAGGGCCTGTTATCAAAATACAAAATAATAAATAGAAAAATAATGGCAGCTGCATCCGCCTATAACGAACAGGTGCCAAATTGCATGTGTGTACTTTACCTTTTTCGCCACATAAAAGCACACGCCTAAGCTAAAACACAAACCTCCTGCTATCAATAGCCAGAGGCCCGCACCAGGAAGAGCAAGGTATAGCGGATAAATAAGACCTAGCGCTATCCATCCCATCAATAAATAGGTCATGACCGAGACTTTAGGAAAGCGATGTTGCGCCACCAATTTAAAAGCGACCCCACCAATTGCCAAGCACCAAATAACAGCGGTCATGGTAATACCTAACGCGCCACCAATCGAAACAAGCAGTAAAGGTGTGTAAGTACCCGCTATCAGTAAATATATTGCACTGTGGTCGAATAGCTTTAGCCAGCCCTTTGCTTTGTCATGTGAGATAGCGTGATAGAGGGTTGAACTTAGAAACATTAAAATTAATGTAGACCCGTAAATTACGGCTGTAGTTAACGCAAGAGGATTGTCGGCGCGATACACCATGAACACTAAACCGATAACTGCCGCAATAAGCCCAAGTCCGTGGGTAATGCTGTTTATCCATTCTTCCAGAACAGAATAAGCTTTTGCTGGGATACTTTTTGTCTGTGTTTCTTCTTGTGTCATCTCAGCTCCTTTTTTACTTTAAAAATATGCGAACCTCTCCACCTAGTGTTTTCTGTAACACCCCATAACATGTGCAGATGAGAGCACGTGCAGGTGAGAGCTCTTGCAGGTGAGAGCTCTTGCAGGTGAGAGTATAGTATTGACGTACTTACAGCGCACACATGTTCGCTGAAGTTAAATAATAACAGATATTGACAGGTCTTGTGATGACAAACTAGTTACACTCTCTACACCGACTTACGCTCTGCGTTCTCAAAACAGCCGCCTAATTTATCGAGAAGATCACGTAATGTGCGGCTTTCTTCAGTAGTCATACCGTCCAGCTTGCAAAGCATCTGAGCGGGGACGTCTTCGGCTAGGGCTTTCTTTTCTTCTCCCGCCTTTGTGAGCTGTACGCGCTTAACTCGCTTGTCGGTTTTATCTTTGGTAATCATTAAAAAGCCTTTGTCTTCTAACTTTTTAAGTATTAGCGACATAGCGCCACCATCGATGGCGGTCTTATCAAGAAGCTCGGCAATAGTAACGTTGTCAGTTTCCCACAAGGCCATCAAGGTTACATATTGCGGGTAGGTGATATCGAGCGCTTTAAGAAGTGGCCGGTAAGCGCGAGTAAACGCGTTCGATAGCGTATAAAACCGATGACAAAGCTGATTTTCCAACTTCAATAATTCTGACATAACGCTATAACCTTTAACGATGTTGCCTTTTTACTAAGGCTAATATTTTGCATACAAAACACTTGATCCGCAAGTTGGTTAGGTGTTAATTTATTTTGCATGCAAAATAAATTAACTGGATAATTAAGAGAGCAACTATGCATAAGCTTCAACAAGTCGTTTATACCGGAACTGCAACCGCAACTGGCGGCCGAGAAGGTACGGCGAAATCAAGTGACGGGAATCTAGATCTTAAGTTATCTACCCCTAAAGCGCTGGGTGGCGCAGGTGGAGAAGGCACTAACCCAGAACAGATGTTTGCTGCAGGCTATTCGGCGTGTTTTATTGGTGCACTGAAACACGTGGCCGCGGCGCAAAAAATAAAGTTAGCTGACGACATTAGTGTTACAGGTGATGTGTCAATTGGTCCTATTGAACAAGGCTTTGCTATTGCGGTTAAACTGACGGTAGATTTAGGCGATATGGAGCAAGCACAAGCGCAAAGCTTGGTCGATACTGCGCATCAAGTATGTCCATACTCAAATGCAACACGCGGTAATATTGAAGTAGATATCAATCTAGCCTAATCAATTCACAGCGGTTCAGCAGTTACGCCTGCCAAAGTGGGCGTAACTATCCACATTAACCGTGTCACTTGTTAAAGACATAGCGTGAGTTTACATAAGAACATTCACGACAACCTGGTATTGAATCGACAAATCACGCTTTGCAATGCTGTTTGCGCAATATCGCGCTCTTTTACTATAGCGTTTTCGAAATATAGCGCAGGTGCAACACCGCTCTTCGCATTTGAGTCGCCAGTCGTAATGGGGCTTGATACACTATTAACGTATCAATAATCCTTTAGGAAGTTATATGAAAAAATACGGACTGCTGGCTACATTTATTTGTGCGCCTGTTTTATTTGCGTGCAGTGATAATAAAAGTGTAGACACAGCGAAGGCAGATGAAGATAAAGCCGCTAAGGTAGAATCGGGTTCAAACGCTGAAGCAGCAAATGCCCACTTAGAAAAACATACCAATGCATCCATCGCTTCTGGCGTAGACTATCACTCGTTTGCAAACCCCAACGAAGTTCGTGTTACTCACCTAAGTTTAGATCTCACCGCAAACTTTGAGTCTAAGCAGCTTATTGGCAGCGTAACGTTAGACATTGAACGCGTAAAACCTGAAAACGACACATTGATATTAGATACACGTGCGTTAGACATTCAACGTGTGACTGTCGATGGTGAGAATGTTCCCTTTGAAATGGGAGAGGCTGATCCTGATTTAGGCACGCCTCTTTCTATTACCTTACCGAGCGCTGCAAACTCAGTAACGGTTGCGTATTCAACTTCACCGGAGGCTTCGGGCGTGCAGTGGTTAACACCAGCTCAAACGGCAGGTAAACAGCATCCGTTTTTGTTCACACAGGCGCAAGCGGTTCACGCACGAAGCTTTATTCCGCTTCAAGACTCGCCCCAGGTGCGCGTAACGTATGACGCTACCATTAAAACACCAGAAGCCTTGTTGGCGGTGATGAGTGCGTCGAACGACCCAGCCACAGAACGTGACGGCGAATATGAATTCACTATGCCGCAGCCAATCCCCTCTTATCTTATTGCATTGGCAATAGGTGACTTAGAGTTTAAAGCTATGGGTGAGCGCACTGGTGTTTATGCAGAGCCAGCACTTCTTGAAAGTGCTGCGAAAGAATTTGAAGATACCGAAGCGATGCTCGAAGTAACAGAAGAGAACTACGGACCTTACCAGTGGGATCGCTATGATCTGCTTATCTTGCCTCCTTCGTTTCCGTTCGGGGGTATGGAGAATCCTCGACTATCGTTTATCACGCCAACGGTTATCGCGGGTGATAAAAGCTTGGTTTCATTAATTGCCCATGAACTAGCACACAGCTGGTCTGGAAATACGGTTACTAACGCTACATGGCGCGATTTGTGGTTAAACGAGGGTTTTACGACCTATTTAACCTACCGCATTATGGAAATGATCTATGGTCATGACCGCTTTAAAAAAGAAGCAGTATTAGGTTATCAAGATTTAGAGAACGACGTTGCGGCCCTAGATGAAAATGATGAAATCCTTGCGATAGACCTTCGCGGTCGTAATCCGGACGACGTATTTTCTAATATTCCATACGAAAAAGGCGCGCTATTCTTACGTGAAATTGAGCAAAAAATTGGGCGCGAGAACTTTGATGCGTTTTTAATGCAGTACTTCAAAGACTTTGCCTTTAAGAGCATCACCACTGACACTTTTATTGCTTATTTAGATGATACCTTGCTGAAACAATATCCAAATGAGCTGGACGCTGATCGCATTCACACATGGATTTTTGAGCCAGGTATTCCTGAAGGCGCACCACATCCTGAGTCTGATGCATTTACTAAAATCGATGAGACGCGCAGTGCTTGGTTGTCTGGTGAAACAAACGCTGCTGATATCAAAACAGCACAATGGACGGTACACGAGTGGCTCTACTTCTTAAACAATATGCCTGAATCACTCAGTGAAGCGCAGCTGGCAGAGCTAGATTCAGCGTTTTCACTCACCTCCACTAAAAACAATGAGATTGCCCATAGCTGGCTAATGATTGCAGTAGAGAATAACTATCAGCCTGCGTTTGAGCGTTTGTATAGCTACTTGGTGTCGATAGGGCGCAATAAGCTGGTTAAGCCGCTGTATCGTGAGCTATCGAAAACGCCCGACGGCAAGGCGTTTGCGAAGCGCGCCTTTGAAGAAGCGAAACCGGGGTACCATCCACTTACTGTGAAAGCCAATCAAGGCTACGTAGAATAAGCGATACAATCGCGCTACAAAAAACATAGTTCAGTTAAATATAAGCAGCTCAAAGGAGCTGCTTTTTTTGTCGCTTTCAAAGCTTCGCGCTTATTGCGCAAAATATGCGAGAAGTTTTGAACGAGTGTTCAGTTGGGCGATCTGAATAAAGATTATTTTGAAATCTAATCGTCTGAATGCGAAATGGAATAGGCAATTGGCGCCATCTGTTTTTTAAAACCATCTATTGCCGGTAATGGTAGTGCAACTTGCATATTTACGCTGCTAGCGTAATCACAGCTTGCGATATTGCCTTGGGCCTCTTCAACTAAATGTCGTACAAACTGTTCGTGTTTAAAATCAATGTTAACCGTAACCGTTTCAAGCTTTAATTCTTCTCGTACTTCAAGGGCATCGATAGCTTGCTGGGCCGCCGCAGAGTACGCTCTAACAAGACCACCAGCCCCTAATTTTATGCCGCCAAAGTAGCGCGTAACAATTACCATAATATCGCCGATATCTTTGTGCTGGAGTACATTTAATATGGGTTTACCTGCGGTGCCGCTAGGCTCTCCGTCATCAGCCATTGCTGCACTAATTGGCGAGTGGGGAGCCCCAAAGACATAAGCCCAGCAATGGTGTCTGGCATCTGGGTATTGTTGTTTAACGCTGTCTAAAAGTGCCATGGCACTTTCTCGAGAATTAGCAAAGCCGGCGCAAGCAATGAATTTGCTTTTTTTAATTTCGTACAGGGTTTCAACCTGTTTGGCAGGAATGGGATAAGTCATCAGCGCATTGTAAGCGAAGACCATTTTTTTTATAAGTCTAATGAGCTAAGTCGAGCGTTTTATGTGTTACGAAATTACGTTGTTTGTCGATAAAGCATGCAATCGCGGCTTATCCATTGGGCTTAAATTAGACAAGGGTGGTTGTTTTTTCCTTTCTCAAGAGTGATTATCTGCGCCCTATAAAAAGCAAAAAACTCATAAGAACACTTCATGCCGTTAGAACGATTTATCCCTTTTCGCAAGTGCGACGTCGCTACGTTGTGTGAAAATTTGCTTGCGCAAGAGTCCGCCTGCTTTCGTACTTTTTCGACCTTGTTAGTGAATCGTATTCATTACCAGTACCACGAGCAACTGGAAACATTGAAAAACAGTTACAGTCATTTCGACCCGAATAAAGATACTCGTGACCTGCACGTCTCAAGCGAAACTGTGCGTAAACAAAATCAGAAAGCATTTGCGAATGGTTTTGCAAACTTATTAAACGCCGCTAATTTTGAAAAAGTCACAGATGAAGACTTAGAAGCTGCACTTAAAGAAGAATCTCTGTTTAAAGTACGCCTTGCTGTTAGTTTCGACGATTTTGAGAATGTGGTGTTTTATCGACGAGGTGAGTCAGTAAAAACTGAAACAGTACGAACATTTTTCGGTTTACGCAAAAAGCAGGTGTCGTTTACCAATTACGACAAAGTAGCCGTGTATATCACCTTTAAAGATGAAGCCTACTTTAAACAAAAAGGGCAAAAGCCATTAACGTTTAAACCTGGTTCAACCATAGTAAAGCTTTTTCAAAACGTACCTAAAGCTGACCTAGAAATGCTGTTTCCCAACAGCGAAGTAAAAATGCGCCCGCTTGATAAGTTAATTATTAGTGCATCGGCTGCAATTGGCGGCACCGTTGTGTTAGTCACTAAATTAGGCGCGTCGCTACTACTTATGGCGTCATTTCTCGCGTTTTGGCTGGGCTTTAAAGACGACGAGGTGGAACTGACCAAGCAAAGTCTCATTACTTTTGGCGTTGGTATGGGGGTATTTGGCAGCTTTATCTTCAAGGAGTGGACAAAGTTTAAAAACCGAAAGATACGCTTTATGAAGGCCTTGTCGGACAATCTGTATTTTAAAAACTTAGATAACAACGCAGGCGTGTTTCATACGTTAATTGATGCAGCAGAAGAAGAGGACTGCAAAGAAGCCTTGTTGGCTTACACTTTTCTACTTAAATGCAGCAAAGCCTCCGCCGAAGGCGATGCTGCATTTTGCGCGGCGCAAGCAGAGCATGAAGTTGCTGCTGGTGGAATGACATTAGCGACGCTTGATAGCGTGATAGAAACGTACTTTTTAGAGGAGCTCGATTGTGCTCTCGACTTCGACGTTACCGATGCCATTGATAAATTGGTGGACATGGAGCTAGTTGAACGAAGCGGCGATTTTTTCATTGCTCGGGAGCTTAACGATGCCGTGAAGATACTCGATGATTACTGGGACAATATTTATCAGCCTGTTTGATAAACGCTTTGCCGAACGAATGCCATGTTTTGGTTAGAAATTTAAGCCCGCAGATCTTCACAGTATTGGCATATGCTGCTTGTTTTACGTATTGCACAATGCATGCAAACCATTGTCATAAAACCACAATATCTCTATAGTTGCTTTAAGGTGTGTAGAACTTCATTTACACACCATAGCAACAGCCGCATAGCACTGATTGCGCACCTCTATCTCCAATGTAACAAGCCTGGTTCACTTCTACATGAAAATATTGCATACATCTGACTGGCACTTAGGTCAGAGTTTTTTTACGAAAAGTCGCAAAGAAGAACATGCTGCTTTCCTCAAATGGCTTCTTCAACAAGTAGTAGCGCATCAAATAGATGCGATTATTGTCGCGGGCGATGTGTTTGACACGGGCACGCCGCCTAGCTATGCCAGAGAGCTATACCATGCGTTTATCGGTGAGCTACAAAGCAAGCAGTGTACATTGGTGGTACTGGGGGGAAATCACGACTCGGTGTCGGTGCTCAATGAAAGCAAGGCGCTACTGAAATACTTAAATAGCCATGTGATAGCCAGTACCTATGGCGAATTAAGTGAACAAGTGATCGCACTTAATGACCGCAAAGGACAGCCCAGAGCGGTACTGTGTGCCGTACCTTTTATTCGCCCGCGTGACGTTCTGATAAGTGAAGCAGGGCAGAGCGCGACCGATAAGCGCCAAGCGCTAGGCGATGCGATAAAGCAGCACTATGCGTCGCTGTATAATGAGGCCTTATCCCTGCGTACTTCGTTGGAAGAAGAACAAGGGAAAGAAGGCAGTGAAAATAGCGCAGCCATTCCTATCATTGCCACAGGGCACTTAACCGCCTTAGGCGTGAGTCAGTCTGAAAGTGTGCGTGACATTTACATTGGCACCCTTGAAGGTTTTGATGCCACTGGGTTTCCGCCCGCTGACTATATCGCATTAGGCCATATCCATAGGCCACAAAAAGTGGCAAAAACAGAGCATATTCGCTATTCAGGCTCGCCTATACCGCTAAGCTTTGACGAATTAAACACGCAAAAACAAGTGGTGCTAGTATCGTTTGATTCTGAAAGTACAACACCAATCATTTCAACGCTTCCAGTGCCCCGCTTCCAGGCTATGGAAGTGATAAAAGGCGACTTAAAAGCAATTGAGGAGGCCATTAATAAGAGCGAGGCCATAAGGTTTGCTTCCCAAATAGATGATGACGTAAATACCAAATCAGCGCCTTTGGCTAGCGATAAAGCTATGAGCACAAAGGATAAAGCCCTTAGCGCAGCCGACCAAGCCCATAGCGCAACTGAACAAACTTTTAGTGCTAAAGATCCCGTTTGGCTGTGTATTGAGGTTGAAACAGAAGACTATTTAACTGATTTGCAGCAGCGTATTCAGAGCTTATTAGAGGATAAAAACGCTGAAATTTTGCAATTAAAACGCAAGCGTAAGCGCACGGTAAATAGCTTAACGGAAAAGCAAAACGTGCAGCTAAGCGAACTGTCGGTAAACGAGGTATTTGAAGCGCGTTTGGCATTGGAGGCCATAAACGATGACCCGAGCCGTGAAACTGAAGATGCAGTATCAGAAAATGAAAGCTGCGCCGACGTCGCTGAAGATCCCGGTTCAGAGAAGACGCTTTCACGCATAAACCGGATAAGGCAGCTGTTCAATGAAGCGGTAGAGCGGGTGCATATCAATGATGAAGATGCTGAAGTGTTAGGTGAGACATCGAAATCAAACACAGCAGGGTATAATAGCGATAAAGCCTCTTCTCAGAATGAAAGCGACGTCTCACCTACAAGCACAGGCGAGTCGGAGCAAGATCAAGACAGGGTTCATAAGCAAGATCACAAAGGAAAAGGTGAATAGTACAATGAGAATATTGACCTTACGCCTTAAAAACTTAAACGCCCTGAAAGGGGAGTGGAAGATAGATTTCACCCAATCGCCGTTTATCGACAATGGCCTGTTTGCTATTACAGGCCCAACGGGGGCGGGTAAAACTACGCTGCTCGATGCAATTTGCTTAGCGCTTTATCACCAAACCCCTCGCTTAGGGCCAATTTCAACGTCAAACAACGACATCATGACCCGCGGCACGGCGGAGTGTTTGGCGGAAGTTGAGTTTGATATTAAGGGTAAAGCGTACCGCGCGTTTTGGAGTATGCGCCGCGCCAGAGGAAAAGTAGACGGTAACCTGCAAAGTGCCGATGTTGAGCTTGCGGAAGTGGAAAGCGGCAAGGTATTGGCTACTCAGGTTAGACCAAAAAGTGAAGAAATAGAGAAGCTGACCGGCCTTAATTTTGCCCGCTTTACTAAGTCTATGATGTTGTCGCAAGGCGACTTTGCTGCTTTTTTAAATGCTAATGAGTCCGACCGGGCTGAACTTTTAGAAGAGCTAACCGGCACCGAAATTTATGGTCAGATATCACAGGTAGTACATCAGCAATTTAGCGATGCTAAACAAAAGAAAAAAGAATTCGCGATAAAATTAGAAGGCGTAACTTTGCTAAGCGACGAGCAAATTACCCAGCTTGAAGAAGAGCAAGCCCAAACCAAAAGCCAAGTCGCAGCGTTTAATCAAACACTTGCTGAACTGCAAAAGCAGCAGCAGTGGCAGCATGCGTTTAACGCCAATGAGTTAGCGATTAAAGAAGCCAATGAAGCACAGCAGGCTTCGAATAACGCCATCAATGAGGCAAAGCAAGAACTTAATCTTCTAACCCAAAGTGAGCCCGCTGAAAAACTTCGTCTGCCGTTCTTACAGAGAAACGGGTTGCAGCAAGACCTAACACGGTACAAAGAAAAGCTTGGTGAAAAGACAGCTCAGCTTCCCGATTTAAAAACGCAAAAAGCACAGCTTAGTTCGGAAGTGAGTAAAGCTGAAAAAGCGCTACTTCATAAAAAGCAGCAAAGTAGTGAGCTTGAGAAGCGTATAAACGAGCAGGTTGTTCCGCTGGATAACAAAATAGCGCAGAACACCGCCGCTCAACAAAAAGCAAACGAACATGTCGCGAATTTAACGAGCTCAATAAACGCGCTAACACTAAAGCGCACAAAAATTGAAAATGCTTCGGTAGACAACAAGACAAAACTCGATGAACTGGAAGCCTACTTAAATGAACACCATTCACTGAGCGGTATAGCAGAGTTTATCAGCGGCTGGAGTGAAACGGCGCGCTATATTGAACATGATCAGAAGCAATTAGAAACACTGACACAAAGCGTAAAAAATGATCGTCACGCGCTTTCATCGCTTGATGACGTTATCGCAAAAACAAATGAGACGTTGAGCACGCTAACGCGAACTTTTGATGCTAAAAACGCGCAAGTTACCACGTGCGAGAAGGCGCTTGATGCCTCGTTGTGTGATGCGCTATCTGATTCCAGTACGGCCAGCGCTACCAGCAAAGCGAGTCTTCAGCAAGAGCGCGATAATAAGCTTCGCCACTGGGACAACCTAGTGCAAGCGGCACACGTTCAACAGCAATATTTAGCACTCGGTGAAGACAAGGTGTCGCTAAGTTCGCAAAAGGAAGGTTTAGCGAAACAGTTAGAACAGCAGCAATCTGACCGACAAGCCTTAGTCGACGCTTACAAGCAAACTCGCAGTAGTCTAAAAGACGTTGAGGCGCTTATTGCCCTAGATGCTGAAGTAGCCCATCTTCGCGCTCAGCTAAAAAGTGGCGAACCGTGCCCTGTGTGCGGGGCTAACGAGCACACCACGTCTAGCGTAACCATTGATGTGCCTGAAACTATTCAAAAGCGAGATAGCTTAAAGCAGCAGTTAGATGATATTGAGCAGAAAGGCGCGCAGGCAAAAGAAAGCGTTACACACACTGAATTGACCCTTACTCAGGTTAATAAGCAGCTAGAACATGCAATTGCGCAACGAGAAGCGTTGTTTGCAACGTGGCAGCAGGTTTCAAGCTTACTTAGTGCTGATATACCGAGCTTTGAACAGGTCGACATAAATATATCGCAAAGCGTTGCTCAGTTTACCGAGCAGTTTAAAAAACGGCTTGATGACATTGGCGCCCAGTTAACCCGCATAGAAGAGTGCGAGCAAGCCTTAAACGCCGCACTGCAGGCTAAAAATGAAGCGCAACAGGCATTACAAGGCAAGCAGTCAGAACTTGCAGTTACAATGCAGCAGCGCGAAACATTGGAAAAACAAATCACCGAACGCAATGTAGAGTTAGAGAATAAAACTAACGGTGTTAACGAAAGTATTGTAACACTTCGAGAGACCATGACGGCGCACGGTGCTGAAGTTCACAACATGCCTATTGATGGTATTGCTAAGTGGTTAAATGAAAAAGCCGAAGCGCTTAAAACCTATAAACACAATCATCAGCTGCACGGCAAACTTAAAAGTGAGCTGCAAGAGGTGGGTAGCACTTTGCTTGTACTCAATCGCGATATCGAAAGTGCTGGGAACCAGCTTAAGGGCGTATCCGAAGAGCTTATGCAGCTAGATAATAGCCTAAAGGCGCTGCGAGACTCGCGTTTAACCATATTCCCTGAAGGTAATATTGCAGAAGCGCGGAGTAAAGCAAGCGCCGCCCAAGTACAGGCCGAGCAAAACCTGAGTGAATGCCAATCTCGCCTGCACCAAACGGATACTATGTTGTCTCGGTTAGAAGCAGAAATTGCTCAGCTTGATGAGCAAATGCGCGAAAAAGAGCAGGCACTTTCAGAGGCAACAGAGCACTTTAACCGCCAGTTGGCGAGCAGTCCATTTGCCGATGAGCAAGCGTTCAGCAATGCGCTTTTAGACGAAGATACCCGCAACACCTTGCTTGAACTACAAAAGCGATTAACTCAGCAAAAACAACAGGCTGACCTTAAACTAGAAAACGCGCTAGCTACCCAACAATCGCTAAAAGCCCATGCTAATGCAGCGCAGTGGCAGAGCGAGTTAGAAGAGCACGGTGCACAGTGGCTCGATAGGAAAATTACCCAGCAAGCTCAGCAGCGTGACACGCTATTATCTTCTTTAGGGCAAATTGAACAGCAGTTAAGCGCCAATAACCGAGCACGAGAAAAACAGCAGCAGCTTGTGGACGAGATGGCCGAGTTCGAAGCCTACTACGATGATATTACTTACCTGCACTCGTTAATTGGTTCGGCAAGCGGCGATAAGTTCAGGCGTTTTGCCCAAGGGCTTACTTTGGACAACTTAGTGCAGCTTGCTAATCAGCAGCTTGATAAATTACACGGTCGCTACCAGCTAATGCGAAAAGAAAACGAAGGGTTAGGTTTAAGTGTATTAGACACCTGGCAAGGTGACGTAGTGAGAGATACCAAAACCTTGTCTGGCGGAGAGAGTTTCTTAGTGAGCCTCGCGCTGGCATTGGCGTTATCTGACCTGGTCAGTCACAAAACCAGTATCGATTCACTGTTTTTAGATGAAGGCTTTGGAACCTTGGATGCTGAAACCTTAGATGTGGCCCTTGATGCACTAGACAACTTAAATGCCAGTGGAAAAATGATTGGTGTGATCAGCCATATTGAAGCCATGAAAGAACGTATTCCTACTCAGCTTAAAGTGATTAAACGCAACGGTGTGGGCTTAAGTGCACTAGAAAAACCTTACGCGGTGGGGTAGCTAGTCACCGCTTTAATGTAAATTCTTATAAACGGCAAGCATACGGTAATTTGCGAGTAACTAAGGCTAAACAGGTTCATTTGTTGGGCGTAATACTTTATGGTGCGTCGTCAAAATAATGTCAGCAAAATAATAATGGACCAACATTTATGGATTCAACGTCACGCCCGAGCCTGTTTCAGCGCTACATGAATGGCAGTTTGGTACTGCAAATAATCATTGGTATCGTATGTGGTATTGCGATAGCGAGTTTTTCGCCATCGGCTGCCCAATCAGCAGGGCTGTTGGGTAACTTATTTGTAAAAGCCCTTAAAGCCATAGCGCCACTTTTGGTTTTCGTTTTAGTCATGGCGTCCATAGCCAACCATAAGCAAAACGAACAAACTTTTATAAAACCGGTGCTTGTGCTTTACCTTATAGGCACGTTACTGGCCGCGCTTACCGCCGTATTGGCAAGCTTTGCATTTCCCACAAGTTTAAGCTTAGTCACCTCAGACATTAGCCAAGCTGCGCCGAAAGGGGTCTCGGAAGTCCTTACCACGTTGCTTTACAACATGGTAGATAACCCCGTAAATGCGCTAGTAAACGGAAACTATATTGGCATTCTGACTTGGGCTGTAGGTCTAGGTTTAGGTCTTCGTCATGCTAGTGACGCAACGAAAGCGCTGCTGCAAAATATGGCAGATAGCGTAACAACCGTAGTGGGTTTTGTTATCAAACTCGCGCCCTTCGGTATTTTCGGTTTGGTAGCCAATACCATTGCCACAACGGGCTTTGAAGCATTACTTGGCTACTCTCATTTACTAACGGTACTTATTGGCGCGATGCTATTTATCGCCCTTGTGACTAATCCGTTGTTGGTATTTTTGGCAACGAAAAAGAATCCGTACCCTCTGGTGTTTAAATGCTTAAAAGAAAGCGGCATTACGGCATTTTTCACCCGTAGCTCTGCGGCGAATATTCCGGTAAACATGGCGCTATGCAAACGCTTAAAGCTTGATGAGGACACCTATTCGGTATCTATCCCGTTAGGCGCGACCATTAATATGGCTGGGGCTGCGATCACAATTACCGTGTTAACGCTAGCTGCGGTTAACACTTTAGGTATTTCCGTAGATTTTCCCACCGCTGTGCTGTTAAGCGTTATCGCAGCAGTATCGGCATGCGGAAGTTCAGGCGTTGCAGGTGGTTCGCTACTGCTTATTCCGCTTGCTTGTAGCCTGTTTAATATACCTAATGAAGTGGCTATGCAGGTAGTTGCGGTGGGCTTTATTGTTGGCGTACTGCAAGACTCTGCCGAAACAGCACTCAACAGCTCCACCGACGTTCTGTTTACCGCCGCTGCGTGTGAAAGGGCAAACGGTAAGTAAACGTAAAAGCGTTAAACATGTTAAGTGTGCGAACTTATTGCATCTACCGCTTCAAAAATTAGCCGTGCAGCCAGTTTTGCTGTGCGGCTATCAATATCATAATTGGGGTTCATTTCTGCAACGTCACACAGTCTCCACTGATACCCGTAAGTACTTTGTTGCTGTGCTAAAAAGTGCAGTGTGTTGATAACAAGCGTGGGGGAAATTCCCAACGCACTGGGCGCGCTAACGCCAGGTGCTTGTGCTGCTTGGAATGCATCTAAACATATGGTGACATAAAGCGCATCAATGTCTTTTAGCATCGGAGATAGCAGTTCATCTATTCGCTGCATACACAGCGACTCATCATTTAACGCCACATCGGTTAAATAACGGGTGTTAGACGCATTAGCAAAGTTAAATAGCGCCGGTGTATTGGCTGCTTTAGATACGCCCAAGCAAGTGTAATGAAACGGTATGTCGTGAAGCTGACAATGCTCGTACACTTGCCTAAATGGCGTACCTGAACTGCTGTTTGGAGATGGTTTTCTTAGGTCGAAGTGGGCGTCGAAATTAATGATACCAATGCGGACATTTGGGGATTTAGCCTTGAAAAGCCCTTGATAACTACCCCATGCGATTTCATGTCCCCCTCCCAGTCCAATGACTAATCCGTCATTTTGCTTGAGGGCATAGCTGATGGTTTCGGCATATTGGGTTTGTGCTTGGGCTAAGTTATCTTGGGCGGTAACATTCCCTAAATCCGCCAATGATTTGCCTGGCCAGTGCCAAGGCAAGTTTGCAAGCACATGGCGAATAGCGTTTGGACCAGCAGCTGCACCTACGCGGCCTTTGTTAAATGCCACACCCAAATCACTTTCAAAACCAACAAGGGTAACGAAGTCGGCTAACGCAGTTTCGCCGCCTGCCTCGATTTCGCTGACTTTTTGATGCCAGCGCAGACCTTCATTTCCATTTTCACTGTCTACTCTGCCTTCCCATTCAAACATGTTTACCTTCCTTATAAACCGCCACAGGGCGGTGGCCATTAATACAATAGGCAAGCTCAGCGGGCGTTTCGATATCCCAAAGCGTTAAGTCAGCAAGCTTGCCTGCTTCAATAACACCTCGGTCGTGCAGCCCGAGTGCACTCGCCGCGTGCATCGTAGCGCCGCGTAGCGCTTCTTCTGGCGTCAGTTGAAACAGCACACACCCCATATTTATCGCGGTAAGGATAGAGGCTAACGGCGAACTACCTGGATTAAAGTCAGTCGCTAAGGCCATGGGCACATTGTGCGCCCTTAGGGCACCTACCGGCGGCTTTTGCACTTCGCTTAAATAATAAAATGCGCCCGGTAACAGCACGGCAACGGTGCAACTTTGTGCAAGTAAAGGAATATCGCAGTCAGCTAAATATTCGATATGATCTACCGATAGTGCGCCGTACTTAGCTGCTAGAACTGCGCCTTTGCTGTCGCTAAGCTGCTCTACATGAGCTTTAATTGGCAGACCATGCTTTTGCGCACTGCTAAATACACGTTCTGTTTGTGAAGTAGAAAAACCGATGGTTTCACAAAATACATCAACGGCATCAGCTAAGTTTTGCGAAGCAATGTGAGGAAGTGCCTCTTCACAAATAAAATTGATATACCCGTCTGGGTCCTCAGCGTATTCGTTTGGTAGGGCGTGAGCGCCTAAATAGGTGGTTTGAATACTCACAGGAAGGTGCTGCTCAAGGGATTTAGCCACGCGCAACATGCGCACTTCAGTGTCTAAATCCAGCCCGTAACCTGATTTGACTTCAATGGTGGTAACACCTTCTTCGCACAGTCGCTTTGCTCGCTTTATCGCAGTGTGAAGCAGAGTTTGTTCGTCAGAGCCTCGCGTTTTTTCAACGGTACCTTTAATGCCACCGCCTCGTTGTGCAATGTCCACATAGCTTGCACCCTGTAAACGCATTTCAAATTCTTCAGCGCGGTTACCGCCGTAAACTAAATGAGTATGACAATCTATAAAACCAGGCAAAAGCCAGGGAAGTTTAGCTTTACCTCCTTCACTTTGTGGAATTAGGGTAGTGGCGTCTACGACGGTATTGGCTTGCTTAAGTACTTCGCCCAGTGAATCATCGCAGGGGATTAACGCAGCAATTTTGCCGGCTGTTATGGCAATAGCATGTGGCGGTAGTTCGCCATAAGGCAAGCCGTTGTCTTGCATAGATGCAATGCGAACATTGTAAATAAGCGTGTCGTACTGATAACCCATAACGTGATCCACTCTAAGTCGCTCTTTGCTTAACTCTCTGTCTAATTCTTTGTTTAGCTCTATCCAGAGTCACTACCGAACGTAGTGTAATTTTGAAGTTAGTGTACTTGTGCGTACTTGTATATACAAGTATGCTGTTAGCATACTATTAACAATTTAGTTGTGACTCCACGATATGCAACCTCGATACAGGGTAATTAAAGCGGCAATTTTAGATGCCATTGAAAACGGTGACATGAAGCCAGGCAGTCAGGTGCCCTCGGAAAATCAGCTAGCGCAACAACACAGTGTTAGCCGGATGACTGCGCGAAGAGCACTAAGTGAAATGGTGGACGAAGGCATTTTGATGCGTAGCCAAGGGATCGGCACTTTTGTGTCGGATAGTCGCCCTATGAGCTCAATGCTAGAAATTAAAAGTATTCGCGATGAAATTGAGCAGCGGGGCCACCGTTATACCAACGAAATTTTAGTATTGGAAACCGCGCCCGCCAGTGATGCCATTTCCCAGCGCTTGGCCGTCGATGTAGGTGCTCCCGTGTTTCACAGCATTATTGTACATTGCGAGAATAACTTACCTGTTCAGTACGAGGACAGGTGGGTTAACCCCGCATGGATAGACGATTACTTAAATAAAGACTTTAAAGCGCAAACCGCAAACTTTTATCTGAACCAAGTCGCGCCGCTTTCTCAAGCAGATAACAGTGTAGAGGCGGTGGTTGTTGAAAAAGATATTGCGCAGGCGCTATTAATCAAGCCCAAAGAACCATGCCTTAAAATTACACGACGGACATTCTCTCGAGTGCCAAATGCGGTAAATAACCATTTAAGTAACAGCGGCGAGTCGCTATCGGCTAAGACGAGCGCAAAAAACACATCAAGTGCTGTCGTGAGCTACGCCGTTCTCTATCACCCAGGTAGTCGATACCGTCTGGGAGGACACCTAGAGTTTTAAGTATTACTGCGCCGCGAGCGCCAATAACTCGCTACTTTTTAAAACAGATACTTCCTAATAAAAATATAAATTGGCAAGTCAAAAAATATGCCTAGGAGAAGTTTATGAAACGCCTCGACCCTACAAGAAATATTCGTGCCCCAAGAGGCAGTAAGCTCAATGCGAAGAGCTGGCAAACCGAAGCTCCGCTTCGCATGTTAATGAATAATTTGGATCCGGAAGTGGCAGAACATCCACAAAACTTGGTGGTTTACGGCGGTATTGGTCGAGCTGCCCGTGATTGGGCGTCGTACGATAAAATTGTTGAAGTACTCAAGCGCTTAAATACCGACGAAACGCTACTTATTCAATCAGGCAAACCGGTTGGCGTATTTCCCACTCATGAAAATGCGCCGCGAGTACTTATAGCTAACTCTAACCTTGTCCCTCACTGGGCAAACTGGGAGCACTTTAACGCGCTAGATAAAGCGGGTTTGATGATGTACGGGCAAATGACGGCAGGGTCGTGGATTTACATTGGCTCGCAGGGCATTGTTCAAGGCACGTATGAAACCTTTGTAAGTGTGGCGAAAACACATTTTGAAGGCAGGGCTGAAGGGCGCTGGATTTTGACTGGTGGCTTGGGCGGTATGGGCGGAGCACAGCCTTTAGCTGCAACCATGGCGGGTTTTTCAATGGTAGCTGTGGAGGTGGATGAAACTCGCATAGATTTCAGAATTCGCACGGGCTATTTGGACAAAAAGGCGCATTCGTTAGAAGAAGCCATGCAACTACTTGAGGAAGCCAAACAAGAAGGTAAACCAGTATCAATTGGCTTGCTCGGCAATGCTGCTGAAGTATTTCCCGATATGCTAGCAAAAGGGATCATCCCTGACGTAGTCACCGATCAAACCAGTGCCCACGACCCGCTTAACGGATATCTGCCGGTGGGATGGTCGCTTGATCAAGCCGAAGCGCAGCGTAAAAAAGATGAGGCGTGTGTTGTTAAACAAGCAAAACAGTCGATGGCGCTGCAAGTTAAAGCCATGCTTGGTTTCCAACAAGCTGGTGCCGCCACCCTCGATTACGGTAATAACATCAGGCAAATGGCACTAGAAGAGGGCATTGAACAAGCGTTCGATTTTCCGGGGTTTGTTCCTGCCTATATTCGACCGCTTTTTTGTCAGGGCATAGGGCCTTTTAGATGGGCGGCGTTGTCCGGTGATCCTGAAGATATTTATAAAACTGATGCCAAGGTTAAAGAGCTTATACCCGATAATGCGCATTTACATAACTGGCTAGATATGGCTAAAGAACGTATTCAGTTCCAGGGGCTTCCCGCGCGTATTTGCTGGGTGGGACTAGGAGAACGCCAAAAGCTAGGGTTAGCATTTAATGAAATGGTTCGAAGTGGTGAGCTTAGCGCGCCAGTCGTGATTGGTCGGGATCACCTTGATTCGGGCTCAGTGGCTTCACCGAATAGAGAAACCGAGGCCATGCTTGATGGGTCAGATGCTGTTTCAGACTGGCCGCTACTAAACGCCCTGTTAAACACTGCGGGTGGCGCAACCTGGGTGAGCCTTCATCATGGTGGTGGTGTAGGAATGGGCTTCAGCCAGCATTCGGGCGTTGTAATTGTTTGTGACGGCAGTGATGAAGCGGCCGAGCGTATAGCACGAGTACTCCATAATGATCCTGCCACAGGCGTGATGCGTCATGCCGATGCAGGCTACGACATAGCGAAAGACTGCGCTGCTGCGAACAACCTCGACCTTCCTATGATAGATTGTGCCGGTAGCACTCAGGAAGGGAGTGGTACAGGTCTAAATCAACACGCAGTTAAAGCTTCAGATAAAAGGTCTGACAAACGTTCAGGCGGGGAGGCATAATCATGTCACATTCGTCTTTCTTTACTGATAGCGCTGGCGTTAAGCAGTTAAACCTTGTACCAGGCACATTGACCCTTGAGCAATTAAGAGAAGTGCATAGAAATCATATCCACTTGTCGCTGGATGAAAGTGCAATACCCGCTATAAACGCCGCCGAGCAAGTTGTACTCAATGTTATTAAAGAGAACCGAACTGTTTATGGCATCAATACGGGCTTTGGTTTGTTGGCTAATACGCGTATTAATGTTGATGAGTTGGAGTTATTACAGCGCAGTATCGTGTTATCGCATGCGGCCGGTACGGGCGATTTTATGCAAGAAGATACTGTCCGCCTGCTCATGTTATTAAAAATTAACTCTTTGGCCAGGGGGTATTCAGGCATTCGGTTAAGTGTAATAGAAGCGCTGATTACTTTGTTTAATGCACAGGTTTATCCCGCCATTCCTGAAAAAGGTTCGGTCGGGGCCAGTGGAGACCTCGCACCGCTAGCCCATATGAGCGTGGTGCTGCTAGGAGAGGGGGAAGCCTTTTTCAAAGGATCGCGAATTAGTGCGGCTAAAGCACTCGAAATAGCAGGTATGCAGCCTATTGCCCTTGCGCCTAAAGAAGGATTGGCGTTACTAAACGGTACGCAAGCGTCGACAGCGTTTGCGCTTCAAGGATTGTTTTATACCGAAAATGCCCTTCATAGTGCTATTGGCATTGGTGCGCTAACAGTGGAGGCGGCTCTTGGTTCTCGCGTGCCGTTCGATGCACGGATCCATGAAGTTCGCGGTCATAAGAGTCAGTGCGATGTGGCTGCCGCCTTTAGATTTCTTCTTGATACATCAGAAATTGGAAATTCTCACCAGCGATGTGAAAAGGTACAAGACCCTTACTCTTTGCGTTGTCAGCCACAGGTTATGGGCGCCTGTTTACAGCAAATGCGCTATGCCAAAGATATTCTAGAGGTTGAAGCCAATGGTGTTAGCGACAACCCTCTGGTCTTCGTTGAAAGTGGCAGCGATACTGCCACGCCAGCGGGAGATATTTTATCCGGCGGAAATTTTCATGCAGAAACTGTGGCGATGGCGGCAGATATGTTAGCAATTGCACTTTCTGAAATTGGCGCGCTATCAGAGCGCAGAATGTCGCTTATGATAGATACCCATTTGAGCGGCCTACCGCCGTTTCTCGTTGAAAATGGCGGAGTAAATTCAGGGTTCATGATTGCTCAAGTAACCTGTGCGGCACTCGCTAGCGAGAATAAAACCTTGGCGCACCCTGCATCAATCGATTCTTTGCCAACGTCGGCGAATCAAGAAGACCATGTATCCATGGCAACGTTTGCGGCGCGAAGGTTAAGAGATATCTTTGATAACGTAGCAGGTATATTGGCCATTGAATGGTTGGCGGCCTGTCAGGGAGTAGGTTTCAGAAAGCCGCTTGCAACAAGCGAAAAGCTGCAGGTGCTGATGCAGCTATTAAGAGATCAAGTACCGTTTTACGATAAAGATCGCTATTTCGCGCCGGACATTGAAAAAGCAAAGCAACTGATTAAGCAATGCGACCTTATGGATAAGACACAGTTAAACCTGTTAGGCTAGAATGATCCAAGCTTGGTATTTCGAGTAAACACAATGCAGATCATAAATAAGGTAACGGTGGGAAAAGTATGAAAACAAATGGACGTTGGTTCAATTCGCAAGAGGTTCGTACTTCTATGAATGGCACTTTTGTGAAAAGCTCCCTATTGGGTTTACTCGCTGCTTCAGTATTTACTTTAGCGGGCTGTAGCGACAGTGAAGTGGGCGATGTATCGCTAGGGCTTTTTACTACAAAAGATATTAAAATTGACGCGCTTCAAGACCCTGTAGTGACTGGCGTAACCTGTCATATTTCAAGTATTGAAGCGAACCTGGATTTGTCAGACCCGTCAGACAGTTCTATCGCGTGCAGACAAACTGGCCCCATTACCGCTGAAATGCTAGAGGCTATTGATAAATCTGATTCAGGTGAAGTGATCTTCAAAAAATCAAAAAGCGTGTTTTTCAAAAACATGAAGCTTAGAAGAATTTACGATGCCGATTCAAAAACACTGATTTATCTGTCTTACAGCACCAAAGAAACATCGGGCAGCTACAAACATAGCTTGTCTACCGTGCCGCTATGGGAAACGCTCGCGTTTAAAAAGCCCGTCTAATTTAACAAATTGCACTGACATTGTGGTTTTGTCAGCGATACCTGCTACTTGTTGTTCTAGGTACTACCACCATGCTCTCACTAGAAGGCATGGTGGTATACAACCTTTGAATGTCGCTTACATTGGATACCCTATTGCCAATCAAGATACATTATTGCTAGCTGATGACCAGTAAGTCATAGGAGACTCTAATACGAACTAGAAGAAGCGGGTGTATACCAGCATTGCATTAAGTGATGTGTCATCATCGGTTAATGGGCTGTCGCTAATACTGTCGTCAAAGAATGTCGCACCTAGCTCTAAGCGCGTCATGCCTTTGAAGAACTGCCGTGTAGACACTGCAATACGAATTTCAGTATTCAAGGCCCCATCACCATTATAAGCGCTGCGAAATGCAGTGGCTTCTTCTGGGCGAACGCCGTAGTAGTAATCTACATAGCTACTATCTTGGTAGTTTACGCCTATGGATGGCTCTATCATATACTGGTCTATTCTAAACTGCTTGCCAATGCGGGCTGATGCTTGATACCCGTCAAACTTGCCTAATATATCCGCGTTGGTGGAAAGTGAATAAATCCAGCTACCGGTATTGTAATTAAGCCCTATGCCAGCGGCGTAGCTAAAATCTCTGTTTTCCATGCCGTTAAAAACTGCACTGTCGTCTTCTTCATAGCCTGCAAAAACAGGCACAAGTTGGGCGTCTAGCGTAAAACCGTCTTGCTGGAAGAGTTGATAGCCCACAAAGGGGCCGTATACGCGAAGTTTTTCGCCCGTGTAGCCAATGATAGGTATTGGAACAATACGGTTGTCGAAATCGGTATACACGTCTTGAGACGCCGCCACGCCAAAGCCCCACATCCAGCCTTGAGGCTGTTGTGCATTTGGCGGTTGTTGAGCAAAGGCGGCCGCGGATAGTAATAATGATGAAGACAGGCTTGCTATGCCTAAATACGAAGAGAATTTCATGGTTACATTTCCTTTTTTAAAACAATACAGTTCAGGCTCAAGCTTCGATCAATATGCCGCACGTATTTAAGTACATGTTTCATTGTTGTGTGCGTTTTCCTTCACGTACCTATTCGAAAGCGTATTTTAATAACGCTATGTCTTTGGCGAAATGATCTGAAACTCGCTCAATTAATTCATCGTTGTAGTAACGGCGGTAATCTTCTCTGTTTTCAGCCTTTCTTTTATGGGGAAGTGTTTGAGTGGAAAGCGCTAAATGTGTGCATATATGTTTAAAGTCATTCTCTAGCTGTTCGTAATGCCCGATAAAATCGGTAAGTAAATGTCCACTGAGGTCCACAAGATAATCAGTTTGAAGCTGAAGCGAGGTATCTATGTGGTACTGATAAGGGCGTTCTTTATCAAACTTCCATTTCATAAAGCTTTCAAAGTCGTCTCGCCCTTGCATCACAGCCGGGCGTTCGCGTTTTATATGATGAAAAGAACTCACCTGTAAATCCCATGGATTTCTTACAATGGCAAACTTATAAAGTTGATTGAAGTAATCTTCAGGCAGCATCTCTTTAGCAGCGACGATACGCGAATGCCGAGGAAAGCGACTTGCAATTTTGTGCCCCGTAAGCTGGCTCATTTTATTACAAATAAATTGAGGTAGCGCATAGCGATGGCCCCATCGATACTTTGAAAGCGCAGCGCGCACGCTGGTACCTCCAGTTTTAGCAATATGCACAAATAAAAATTGCTTACTGTGTGATAAGAGCATTCTATTCCCCAATACGTATTAGAAAAACTTGGCTATCGATACACTCGGGCATGTTATCGGCGTTCCAATCCGATAAGTATGGCGAGCATTTATTACAGTGAGATTTATACGCTCCTATGCCTTTTTAATAAGCGGCAAATAACTCGCTTCCAATATAATGTGAACCACTAATCCAAAAAGAGGTGAAAACTAGTACCTCAACCGCGTACTTGTTCCGAACCACAATGCTGGAAATGGTCATAAACCCTTAGTGGCAGAAAAATGGTCTTTTAAATCAAAAAAGAGTATTAAATTGATGAGCTTTGAAATAAGGAAGTGAAATGAAGTTTGTGACAAAGTTGAGCATATTTATAACGGTATTAGCGCTTGTATCAGGATGTGTTTCAAAAAGAGAAATAGACTCTCAAACGCGCATACCTCCTCAGCCTAACCGCGAAGAGGCAATAAAATCAGACGATAAAACGCCGGTTAAAGACGTCGAAGGTACTGATAATGAAGACAATGGAGAGACTGTCGATGCGCAAAAGCCCATTATAGGGCTTGTGATCAATGCTAAAAAATTCCCCACCCACACGCATATTGGTTCAACCAAGTTCAACAACTTCACGAAAGAATATAATTATGACTGGCAGCTGCATGACACGGTTTTTACTATATTTGAAAAAGCAATAGAGCAAGGCAATCGGTTTGATGTACTTGATATTTCATCTACCGTTCAAAGTACAGGAACGCTTGATTTCGTAAAGAGCGAAGATGGAAATATGGTCTTTAACAACAATTTAGCGTCGATGAGAAAGTCGCTTTTAGATAAGGGTATAACTCGCATTATAGTTATCAAAGAAGCGCCAACCGTTGCCATAACAGAGTGCGGTACTTATGGGTGTTCTGAACACAAAAGTAATGGTTTCGGCCTTTTCACTCGAAGCTTTTTAGGAACGGATTACTATGTTGCTTCAGCGAGTTTCGATGTAAGTATCGAGGGTTTAGACGAGCCGATAGAGCTTTCGGCACTTCCTGACTTTGCCCAGTATAACGATGATGAATTTAAAAATAAGCGTATTGAAGAATTCGAAACGCCCGTTGATTTCGATGACGTCACCAATAAAGAATTGGCGCCGATCAGAAGTACAATTGTTGATTACTTCGAAGGGCTAGCTAAAAAGGTTAGTATGAATCTTTCTCGCCAATAGGGCATTGAAAGTGTATTTGGATACAGCGTTAGCTTCGAAAAAGGGCACGTGTATGAATCACGTGCCCCTTAAATTTTGAACTGGCGGCGGCTTGTATCGTCACCTTGTTGTAAAAGCCCCTACGCGTTCTCTTTATGCGCTAAGAACTCTTCATAATTACCGTCGAAATGATTAAGCTGCTTATCCTTGATTTCGATAATTTGCGTCGCTAGCGATGAAACAAACTCGCGGTCGTGGCTTACAAAAATAACAGTACCGTCAAATTTATAAAGGGCATTGTTCAAGGCTTCAATCGATTCCATATCCATGTGGTTAGTAGGCTCATCCATAACTAACACGTTAATGTCTTCAAGCATTAATTTGCCGAACAACAACCGGTTCTTTTCACCACCAGAGCACACCTGAACGCGCTTGTTAAAATCGTCAGACGTGAACAACAAACGGCCTAACATGCCTTTGATTTGAAGGTCATCATGCTTAGGGCTGCGCCATTGGCTCATCCACTCAAACATTGTGATATCTTCTGCAAAGTACTTGGCGTTATCCTGTGGAATGTAGCCAATGGCAGCATTTTCTGCCCATTTAAAACTACCTGAGGTGGGTTCAATGTCGTTAACTAAACATTTTAGCAGCGTAGTTTTTCCAGCGCCGTTTTCACCAATAATAGCCAAACGCTGACCGGCTTCCAGAAGCAGGTTCGCATCATCAAAAAGCGGAAGGCCTGGATAGCTATGGCCTAACTTTTCAAGGGTGATAGCAAGGCGGTGAAGCTTTTTGTGTTGCTTGAAGACAATATATGGCTTGCGGCGGCTAGACGCTTTCACTTCCGCGAGTTCAATTTTCTCAAGGCGACGCGCACGAGACGTCGCTTGCTTGGCTTTTGAAGCGTTGGCAGAGAAGCGCGCTACGAAGCTCTGTAGCTCTTCAATTTCAGCTGACTTCTTCGCATTTTCAGCGTGAAGCTGCTCTTGAACTAGCATGGCAGCTTCGATGTAATCATCGTAGTTACCCGGATATACACGCAGTTCACCATAGTCGATATCAGCCATATGGGTACATACAGAATTAAGAAAGTGCCTGTCATGCGAAATGATAAGCATGGTCGACTTACGTTTGTTAAGTTCGTCTGCCAACCAACTGATGGTGTAGATATCCAAGTTGTTGGTCGGTTCGTCAAGAAGCAGAATGTCTGGTTCAGCAAACAGGGCTTGCGCTAAAAGCACGCGCACTTTCTTGCCTGGCGCGACTTCTTTCATCAAACCGAAATGATAGCTTTCGTCTATGCCCGCAGAGTTTAGGATATCGCCTGCGCGCGCTTCGGCAGTGTAACCGTCCATCTCTGCAAATTGGGTTTCAAGATCGGCAACTCGCATGCCGTCTTCTTCGCTCATATCCGCTTTGCTATAAATGGCGTCACGCTCTTGTTTAACTTCCCAAAGCTCGCGGTCGCCCATGATCACGGTATCGACAACGCTGAATTCTTCAAATGCAAATTGGTCCTGACTCAGAATACCCAGCTTAGTGCCGGGAGACAAAGAGACATTGCCGGAGGAGGGGGTAAGCTTACCGCTTAGAATTTTCATAAAGGTCGACTTGCCACAACCGTTCGCGCCGATAAGGCCGTATCGGTTGCCATTGCCGAACTTTGCGGAAATATTTTCAAATAATGGCTTAGAGCCAAACTGCATTGTAATGTTTGCGGTGGTAATCAAAACAGGTATCCAGGGGTAAAACGATGAGAAGAGATATTAGCGATCAGTAGAGTCGCTAATATTTAAAAGCGCGCGCACTATAAGGAATTGGAGGCGACATGTCGAGGGAATTTTGAACAGTTTTTAGTTCCCTTGGCGATACAAAGTTGCATACTCCATTTTCACTGCGCATCACGATACATAAGCACATAGGAAAATAATGCATAAACGTAAAAATTTTACCCATTGCTTGAGTAAGCAGCTTTAGATTTATTCTAACGGTAGATTTTTTAATAACGGCTGAGCTTGAGAATACGCGATAGCCAAGCCGTTAAATACAAGGCTTTATTGAGGCGAGAAAATAAAAAAAGAACGCACTTAATGGCACGGTCTAAAATTTGCTACTAACTTAAATTGAGATGAAAACGCAGAACGCAATCGCGCCTGTGAAGTCAGTGCGAAGTTTTATGGAACCGTGCGTTAACTGCACCAATGACGCAGTTAACACAATGAAAAATAAAACTGGGCATTTTTAAAAAGGAAAACCTATGAAGTACTTGAAAAAAATCGCAATTGGTTGCTTTTCAGCAACGGTTTTAATGTCTGGCAGCGTGCACGCAGAGGCAATTAGTTCAGATGCCGTTATGCAAACTCAAGTTGCTCAGTATAATAAAACCCAGCTGATTAACATGGTTAATCGCTCTGATGTACAGAGCAAACTGATTAGTTTGGGCGTTGATAGCAATGATGCTATTGCTAGAATTAATGCTATGACAGATAGCGAGATTGCACAGCTAAACGATGAAATAAACCAAGCGCCTGCGGGCGGGATTGTTGGGGCGGTACTTACTGTCCTTGCAGTGATTGCTATTTTAGACCTAGTTGGTGTAACCGATGTATATCCGTTTATTCGCCCAGTGAACAGCTAATTGAATGAATGGCATTATTAAGAAAGCCTGCTATCTTGCAGGCTTTTCACTTTTTCTTATTTTGACTGGTTGCCAGTCTACCCCGCAAGCTGATCAGTTACGACAAGAGGGGCTTGCCTCCTTACCTGAATCTCATACTATTCACACAGTTCCATTTTTTCCACAGGAGCAGTATTACTGTGGGCCTACTACGTTATCTGAGGTGTTTGGATATTACGGAAGAAATGTTTCTCCAGACGAAATAGCACCTAAGTTGTTTATTCCAAACAAGGAAGGAAGTTTACAACTAGAAATGGTTACGGCCACGCGTCAGTATGGTCTTTTGCCATACACTGAACGCGGAACACTTTCTTCTTTACTGCAGTTTGTTAAAGACGACATACCGGTTGTCGTTTTCCAGAATTTATCTATACAGCTACTCCCTCAATGGCATTATGCCGTTGTTATCGGATTCGATAGTGAGAAAGGCTCAGTAACATTACATACTGGTGTAACGCCAAACCATGAAATGTCTCTAGAATTGTTTGAAAGAACGTGGGGGAGGGAAAATTATTGGTATTTGACGCCTGTACCTCCTGGAGTAACGTCGTCTGAGATGACGCCATTTACGTATGTAAGCGCTGCCTACGATATGCTAAAAGTTGGCGATAAAGAGCAGGCATTAGCTTTCTTAGAAACTGCGACAAATCAATGGCCAGATTATTGGTTGAGTTATTTTTTAGTTGCAAATCACTATCTTTCTGCTGATGAAGATGAAGCCGTACGTTGGTTTGAAAAAGGCTACAACGCGGGGAAAACGCAAAATGCTTATGTTCACAACTATATATTGGCTTTGAGGAAAAGCGGTGCAAGTGCAAAGGCCGACACGATTTTAACAGAGGCATTAGTGCAGTTCCCCAATGACGAAAAACTTATAGCTTTAAAGCGATCATAACAACTGTTGAGGTCGAACCACTCACTGCTAATGTACGGTTCCATTAGACAAAATTTGGTCTACTATTAAACCACGGTAGTAGGTTTCGTTTCGACTATGCAAAAGTATTTAAGCACTTCTTTTATTAATTATGATAACGGCATTGTTGTGTCGGAACTGCATGGCATTTTTAATCAGAAAAGCGCTGAAGAGTATCAAAAAGCACTTTTTTCATTAGTTATGAGCCTAAACAATCAGCCTTTTGCGCTGCTCGCTGACATCAGTAGTGTAGAAGGTGCTACGCCAGAAGCTTTCGATATTGTAAAACGCATTATTAATCGTCTGCCTGAATTCGGTTTGGTCGCCAAGGCTTATGTGTATAAAGGGCCAGTGATCAAAGGGATGATGTTTCAGCGAATTCCAGAGCTTAAGCAATTGGAATATTCCTTTTTTACCAACCGTAATACGGCCTCCGATTGGCTTACCAAAGAATATCAACGACAGATTAGTTCTCACTCCTAAAGAACATTTGGTGTAAGTCTTGCGTAAACATTAGTTCATGAAAAGCACAACACCTTGATAGGAGCCCTCACCAGTGAACAACATCAGTATTTTCGATAACGAGCAAACAGTTGCGATACTGGGGCTAGTTGGTGTTGTTATTGTGCTTTTCGCCATCAAGCGACTCATATTGGTGCGTTTGAAGGCAAAGGCGCGTTCAGAAACAAGCAGTATGTCAGATATATATCGGGTGCTCGTACTGTCTTTAAACGCGCCTTTAAACCTACTAATTTTAATTATTCTTGCACAGTTAGTTAAAAGCATCATTGCGATCTTTGGGGTTGAAAGCGAAGCGTCTATAAAAGCGCTTGATACGGCCATTGATGCTGGATTGATAATCACGCTAGTTCTCTTTTTCGAGAGATTTGTTACTTATTCACTGAAACGCTATCGTGATCAGTCGACTATTGTGAAAAATACCAGTGCTATCGCAGGTGGTGCTGTACGTGCTGTATTTGCCATATTAGCCATTCTCATTATTTTAAGCACCATGGGGGTGTCGGTAACGCCTGTGGTGGCGTCGCTGGGTATCACCTCTTTAGCGGTAGCCTTAGCACTTCAACCCACGTTAGAAAACTTCTTCTCAGGCATTCAACTTGTTATGGATAAGCCTATTCGCATCGGTGATTTCATAGAATTAGATTCAGGGGAGCAAGGGTTTGTTGAAAAAATAGGATGGCGCTCAACGTGGGTCAGAATGCTGCCCAATAATATTGTTATTATGCCTAACAGTAAGTTATCTAACTCGAAGTTAATTAACTATTACTATCCTGAGCGGGAATTGTCGGTGCCGGTCGAGGTCGGCGTGCACTACAGTTCAGATTTAGATCACGTGGAAAAGGTATGTTTAGACGTTGCCAATACTATTTTAAAAGAGCATGAGTACGGGGTAGATACCTTTAAACCCTTTGTGTTGTTTCATACCTTTGATAACTCAAGCATAAATTTAACGGTGATGTTGAGAACCCGTGAATACTTTAATCGATTCTTTATCAAAAGCGCGTTTATCAAAATGCTGAAAAAGCGTTTTGACGAAGAGGGTATTGTCATTCCATTCCCAATTACTGCCGTCAATATTGAGCAGGAAGGCGCCGCTAATTTCTTGTCGACAGCACATGAGCAAGGAAGGCCGCAAGGCTGAGCAGAGGTAATGACGTCAACGTAGCGCTTTGTGAATTACCGATTCGTACCGAATTATGTCATCGATGAGAGTTAATAACCGCTGAGCATAAAAAAGCCACGTTTAAAAACGTGGCTTTAATGCGTTTACTCTTTCCTACTGCTAGCGAATTAGAAAGTGTAGCGTGCTGAAACACCTAGCAGGTCTACATCATCAGCGATGACATAAGTTGCTCCGAATGAAAACTGCGGCGTAAAGAAATAGTCTGCGCCAATTTCAAAGGCAGTATCATCTTCTTCAATGTCGATATAACGAATAGCACCGCGCAATTCGAATTGCTCAGTAAGCATTGAACGAATACCTGCGGTAACGCCGTAACCGTTATCGTCTTCACCAGAAATGCCGTCTAGTTCTACATCTAAATTGACGTACTCATAAGTAACTTCGCCAAAAAAGTCTGTATTAGCGGTTAATCCATAACGGTAACCAATACCAGCTGAAGCATAATCTAAATCGATATCAACCCCAGCAACATCTTCACCAAGCTGACCGTAACGACCAGTAAGATATACGCTTTCGTTCAGAGATTTAAAGCCTTGAATTTGAAAGCCCGTTGGCTCGAAGTCGCCTGCGTCTTCAATGTCTGCTTGTACATATCCAGCTTTAACGAAGTCATAAGAAGGCGAAGCTGCGAAAGCATTTAAAGAGAGCGCGCCAAGAATACTGGCGATAATAGTACGTTTCATTGTTTCTAATATCCTTTTAACAATCATAACTTCCAACCACTTTTGGAAGCAACATCAATATGGGGATCAATTTAGGAAATCAAATGATAACGAATAAACACTTTGAAACAGGTACTCGTGAGGGCAAGAAAATTTTTACGGGTGTAGTTATTCTTTTTTCAATGATAAACAGATAAGGATACTAGCAAGGCTCAGTGCGGATGTGGTGTAGGCAAAAGAAGCTGTAGGATCTATTTTAAAAAGGGTTACCGCGTAAGCACCAATCGCAGCTCCTGTAAGATGAAAAAAGCCGGTCAATGCTGCTAAAAAGCCAGCAGAGGTACCAGAAAAACCAAGAATAATAGTGACACTGCACGGCATTGCTATGCCAATAAAAAAGAAAACAATGTAGCTGAACCCCAATACTATTGCTAAAGCATTTAGGTTCAGCTGCACAGCGAGAAACCAAAATACAAGCGACAGCACGAATATAGATAGGCTGGATAGTCGAAACTTCTGCAACACAGGAGTGGCTACCAAACGAATATTCATCACGCTGCCTAATACGAAGGATAGGGTTGCAAATAGCGAGTAGATTGAAAACATTGTTTTACTTAAACCGAACTGCTCCATCACCATAGAGGGCGCGGCCGTGATAAAGCTAAACACAATGCCATAAAGAAGCCCGCTCGCCATACCTACCGCGGCAATTTTTATAATTGATGCTTTGATAAGAACTAGTGTCTCGCTTAATACATTTTTTGAGCTAGAAGGAATATATTGCGCAACGGTAGACATTACCGATAAAAGCAGTAAAAGCGCTACCGCACCCATCATCAAAACGAAGTAAAAGATGGCAGTAGTACTGAAAGACTCACCAATCATCGTGCCCACGAGTGGAGCGATGGCAGGGGCAACAGCGAATGCAATATTAGTTAACGAGAGTGAGGTATTTAGCTGTTGTTCAGAAAATATCTGCCTCGATAAACCGCGGGACACAGACACACCTACACCGCCGCCAAGGCCTTGGATGATACGCCCAATAAGAAAGGTTTTTTCAGTGTCGGCGAAAACTAGCATAATCGTTCCTGCGCCGAACACCAAAATGCCGCACAGCAAAAGTTTTTGCTTGTTGACATAATCGCAGACGATACCAAAGACAAGCTGTGACATAGAGAAGGCGACAAGAAAAATAGCAATGCTCTTTTCTATAACGCCAACGCGACTGTTATACATTACCGCTAAATCGTAAAAAAATGGGCTATAAATACTCGTGGAAACTTGGCCCAATATAGAAAGTATGATGAAGGTGCCAGTTAGCAGATAGAAGGTATTGGAAGGCATTGACGACTTCATTAAATGACTAACCAGTATTTAAGTAATGAGTAAGGCAAATGCTACAGAGGTGATGTGACAGTTTCAATAAAGGCTAATTGCTATAGAAGCTAATACGTTATCGGTGAAACAATGTTGATTAACGTTGGTCAAAAATAATGAATTTGGACACTGCTTCGTGAAGAAAATGGTGGCCCACCCTCACCTGAATAAGGGTGGTAATATCTTGATTTTATTTGATAATGTTTTTTGCTTTTGTTGGTGGTGTTACATTCAGTGTTACATGGGGTTCTCGCTGGAAAGATGCCATTTTGTTCTAACTAGAAAAAAACTGTATTACTGCGAACGCTATAAAGAGTGGCTTAACCCATCCCCATAAAGTCAATATCTCTAACGAAGCCTTATCAACAGCAAGCCTAAGAAAGAGTAAGCCAAGAACCCATGAAAGGAACAGTGTTGCACAGAAAGCCAGACCTCCTACTTTCCAATCTTCGTTAATTCCTAAGTAAATCGCGGGTGCAAATAAAAAAAACACACCCCAAAAGTTTTGTACTAACCCCATTGGAAACAATCCCTGTTTTGTTGTTGGATATTTAACCTATCAAATTGTGCTATAGAAAAGCAAGCTCGAAGGCTTTATATTTACTACTTGTAAAGCTACTAAATGTTTATCATGAATAAAGTTTTCTGAAGCTCTTTATAGATATTGAGTTTTATTGAGTAGGAGTGTTATCGGATTGCGTTAGTGTTTCAATGTCAAGTTTTGACAAGTTCTAGAGTGTTAGGTTTTATCAGGTTAGTGCTTTGTTAGTGTTGGTTTGGATCAGGCTAGTAGCCTCGCCCTTTCATCACCCTTACCGTTTTCTTATCCTTGGTCACTACTCAACATTGATATTGATTCTTGCGCCTCTCTGAGCAAACTTACCGCTGTTTCTAGAGAGACAATAACATCTAGTGACGGGACTCTTATCGGACCTCTCTCGTCATTGTCTGGGATAGACAAGGCCAATAGATTGCATAAAATAACCTCTGCCCTGTCTATTGATGTAATGGCCTGTGTGGTTTCTTCCATAGAACCTACCAAGTTTAGAACAAGCGTCTTATTAGTCTGCGCCACAGTGACTCAGGCTTTGCTGCTTCTTTGTTCTGGCATTTCACTTTTTCACTGCGCCTTGATGCAACTACGGTAACGCCTTTGTAAGTAGCGATTGTTTTCCCACCCCCAACGCGCATACACATGAAGTCATCGTCTTTATCATCTTCCATAATCCACCAGCCTTAATTTTATAATGCTATAATCTTAGCAGCTCCAAAAGCAATTTACGTTCTGTACTCTAGCCCAGTTATCCTAAAGTTATCCCAAAAAGCCGTTGATTTGTGAACTTATCAACGCATAAACGCTACTTCATACTGAAGAATTATTATTTGAAGCAGACCTTTAATTCTTGGTCACAACGGAAAAATATAGGGCAGTCCATATTGGTCTGACATTGAGCATCATTATATGACCGTATGTTGATGCTATCACTAGAGGGGGGTGTGTAAGCAGGTGTTCCATAATTATTCACTGGTACCGCACATACACCTCTCGTTGAGTAGGGCTCTTTTATACATTTCTGCCCATAAGGGCATGAGTAATCGCTAAGGCAACCTCTATTGTTAGATTCACTGGTGCTGCCTGAAAAAGTTTGAGTCGGAGGGGTGTACTGATTAGTCGGAGTAGGCGCTTGATAATAACCCGTCAATGCGCTGGCAATTCCTGTTATCGCCAATCCCATTAAATAATCATTCTCTTGCTGTTGTTTCAACTGTTGTTGGTGTAGGTCAGAAGATGGTACATATTCACCAAGCCGAGAAAGGGCGCTTCGTGCTTTTTGGTGGTTCCATCTGGCAGCAAGCTGATACCAACTTATTGCACTCTCACGATAATTCAGTTTCATCTGAACATTAGCGAGCGCTACCATAGAATCAACCCGCCCTTGCTTTGCGGCTAAAACGTACCAGTTAGCGGCTTCTTCATACGAATGCTTTACACCTTGCCCATGCTCGAATAAAACGCCCATATTATGCTGGGCGTCAGCGTCACCGCTTCTAGCCTCTGGCAGCCAAGTATTTATGGCTAGCTGATAGTTACCTTGTTTGTAGTGTTCGTACCCTAGATTGACTGGTGAGACGCAACTAGTCAATGTTAACACAAACAAAGTAATACAAACGAAGAGCTTACATACATCCATGTCTTTTCCTTCTTAATAAATCCTTTTGTATTTTATAGAGGGTAAAGCTTTTATTGTCTAGTTTCAAAGCAAGAAGAGGTTTCTTCATTCATCAAGCAGCGTTAGCCCTAGTTAGTAGCGCATCCATTCGCGCTGGGGCTTCCAGAGCCGTTTCAATGAATCAAACGGCTTGTGAAGGCATTATGATGCTCTTGAGCGCTGTGCGCCATAACTGTTCTCATTTTGTAAGTCTAAATCGCAGGCATAAGCTGAATCTATCTCGTTAAACAGAAGCTCTATAGCGCCGTTAATATCACCTTGCTCAAAACTACCTTGGCCCTTTTCCAACGCAATTGCGCATACCTTGGCTAGACTTGCAGCGCGTTCTAAGTGAATTGATAGGTCTTTATGTGTAGTGGCCATCATGTTTCTCCGTTGTTTGATTTTAACTGTTTTTTAGTCGGTTAAACCTTCCCCAATTTCTGCCGCGCATTGTATTTACCCTCTTTTCATACTGTATCTTCGTTGGTTATAAAATGCTTATTGCGTGTAAGGTATGGTTATATATATAGATAGTTAAAAAATGATGTTGTATGTTAGCAAACACTTCCGCTTAAGCGCCCTAAAAATAGAAGTGGCTTTTTATACGACATCAAAAAATGAAGTTGTATAACTGCAACAACATCAAAATTTACGTATGTAGAGCCACTACAACACCAAAATTTGTGGGTTAAAAAATTTAAGCTGCTAATTTTGCACCGTTCTCTAATGAGAATTTCCGTGGTGGTGTTTTTGTTGGTTCTATGTCCATATTGAAGCCAGCAATGCTATCTATAGGTTGCCACGTTAGCGCATAGTAGTAAGGCTTTCTTGAGCCTTTAGGGTTCGTTTTGCTTACTAAAATCAACTCATTCTTTATCAACTCCTTAGTAGCTTTATATACCGTGGTGGCGGATTTAAAACCTCTGCTTTCAAGTTGTTCAGGTATAGCGCATAGTTTACCGTTGTTATGTTTAGTGTATTGCTTTGCAATCTCATAAAGCAGTGCTCTTGCGCTAAAGCTCAAGCTTATATAACTTGGGTTATCCATGACCGCTAGAGGAACGCCAGCAAAGCGGCCCTTATTCTTTTGCCTGTCATTGTTAGCCATAACGAACCCTTAACCTTTATTGCATTCGCCACTGCTGGTGGTTGGCTCGCTTATTAAGCAATATTCAGCGACGTTTCTATGTAAACGCCCATCCTGTGACCTGGCTTTGATGGGAGTTGTTGCAATAATAAAACCGCGCTCTCTTAATTCTTTAATGCGAGGGGCGGGGCTTATAAGCCCAAGTTTTTCTCTAAAATAAATCGTGTTAGTCTTAGCTTTCCTTAATTGCTCGACTATCTTTTGTCGGTCTCTTAAGGTGCTGGATGCAATACTATGGGGTGTATTTTGTTCTTGGCGGGGCAAAGTGCGCTTATTCATCGTCGGCCCTCCGTTATGCTGAAATACGTTGAATGAATGAACTAGCAAACTCTTTGCGTTTGTCCACCAGCAACGATACTAACGCCTTAATTTGTGTATCGTCTTGGCCTGCTGCGCGCGCCATTAATACGGCTGATACTTCATGCTCAAAGAAACCCACAGAGCGCCCACCAAGACTAAACGGTGGTGGCATTGTCTTGTCGTGAATGCGCTCATGTAAGCTAGTATTGCTTAAGCCTGTTTTGTCTCGAACTTCTTTTCTACGCAAAACAGTGGTACTGAATTGTGAGGACGTTTGTTGCAGTTGGGTTATTGGATTAACTTCTGTGTTCATCATTATTCGCCTATGTGTGTTGAGTTGACGATTACGATAAAACCATAAAGTTTTTTGTAAGTTGATAGGTCTGGCAACACTACCAACTTTGACTTTGGTAGTGTACCAACGCTCAAGCCCTCTTTCTCATAAGGATGTTTGGTGGCAATAGGAAAGGTTATACTTTTCTTTTCTCTATTGGTTGCCAAGGCTTCAATGATGGATGTTGCTTACCTCCTAGTGTGACTCCTTCGGGGGTAGAAACCTTGATTATCGAGCTAATTAGAGCATTGTTCTCTATACCTCGATCTCTCAGCAATTTCTCCAAATCAGTTTTTAAAGGTTTACACATATCATTCGGGAGTTCATGCCATGCTTGTTTATAGAGTGACAATGCCAAGTAAATATTGTCTGGGATTTGTTCTTCATCAAAGCCCAAGAGTGTTTCATTAGTTTTAAATGTGAATAGTTTTGAGATCTCCTCTAGACTTGTATTGTTGCTTTGACTCTCCTTTAAAGTCTCGCTAACATTTAACTCTGGGTAAGCCTTTTCAGACATTGAGCGTTCCCCTAGCTTGTATAGCCATATAGCGAAGCTTCTCTTTTTAATTTTTACTTCGTTTAACGGAGTGTCTGGGGTGTATCTGTATAGCTCAATTTCGGTGAACTCTGATGGTTGCTCAAATATCAAATCCTCTGGCAAGATATGACCATGGTTAGCGTGCTCACATTTCTCTAAATAATTGAAATGCTCGATCGCTATTTCCACAGAGTGATACAGTGCTTCTAATAGTTCCCGTGCAAGCGGCAATGCTTTTTCTGCCTTAGCAAGTTCGTTCGCTTCCTCTTTTGTCCAGTCAGGAAAGGAATCACCATCAAAAGCGGTGTCGACCGGTGTATTTTCTATAATACTCTCAATATGAGCGATAGATTCATAGTTGCCTACTACAAAGCAAACAGCCTCTTCGCATATCCAGCCATCGATATACCTATTCATTACAATGCTTATCCCAATAAGCCCCTAAATAATCCACTTAGCCAAGCCAGTAGGGTTCTGGCGGTTCGGGAGCTACCCTAGGCTAAGTGAAACCTTTTATGTTGCTCTATCCGTAAATTACTCTGAGTGTCTTGCTGCTATTTGCCAGGCTCATGTTGCCTGTGGCTGCCTGTTCAATATGAGCAGACCACCATTCCATAATTACTCGCCTGCGCTCTAGGTAATCAGAACGGTTATAAGCGTTTCTCACGCTATCCTTGTCAACATGCGCTAAACATACCTCGATTAACTCAGAATCAAACCTCTGCTCGTTTAGAGCCGTGCTTGCCAACGCTCTAAGGCCATGTGATACAAGCTCACCTTTAAAACCTATTCTCTTAAGCGCCATATTTGCAGTTTGTACATTAGCATGTCTATTTCGCCCTCTATGACTTGGGAATAAATATTCGCTACTTCCTCGCAAAGCTTTGAGTCTATCTATTAGTGCCAGTGTTTGAGGTGTTAAAGGAACAATATGCTCACGGTTTCGCTTCATGCGTTCTGCTGGAATTACCCAAACCTTATTCTCTAAATCGATTTCTTCCCATTTGGCTTTTGCTGTCTCACTAGGGCGCGTCATGGTGTGTAGCTGCCATTCAACGAGTAATCGAGTAACAATCATAAGGTTATGGTTCGTTAGATTTTGCATTAACTCAGGCAAGCGGTTGGGGCTTATGGTTGCCATTTTTTTAGGAGTTGGTGTGACAAAGTTTTTCGATATGTGCGCAATGGGGTTGTTTTCAATCTTGCCGCTATTTAACGCAAGTACCATTATCTCATTTATCACCCTGCACAAGCGCTTAACCGTTTCTAAACTGCCTTTAGCTTCAATAGGCCGCAATATGTTAATCACTTCTACTGGCTTTATATTTTTGACTGATACAGAGCCTAGTTTTGGTAATACATGGTTTCGTAACATTTCCATGTGTTTGTCTGCGGTTGCTTTTTTCACTTTTGAAAGCTTAAGTTGAAACCATTCATTTGTGATCACTTCAAATGTACAGGCTAATTCATCCTGTTTAATTTTAAGCTGCTCTTGAAAGTGTGCTTTTGGGTCAATGCCTAGGTCTAGCAAGCGCCTTGCCTCTGCGCGCTTTTCTCTTGCTCTTGCCAATGTTACATCGGGGTATGCGCCAAACCCTAAATTATTACGCTTTTTCGAAATGGGGTGTTGGTAGTTAAATATCCATGTTTTTGTGCTGGTGGGCTTAACACGAAGCGCAAGGCCTTTTCCGTCTGAAAGGTTATACTCTTTCGCTTTAGCCTTAGCTGTTTTTACTTCTGTATCTGTGAGTTGCTTCGTTGTCTTAGCCATTTAATGTAACACCGCTGAACAAGTTAAAAAGGTGATGTTACATTCGATGTTACATTAACCACCGATTTTAATCGAATGTCCTCGACACTGAGTGAAGCGAGAGTTGGGCGTTAGGCTTTGTTTTTAAAAGGATTTTTAACGTTATAGAATGTTTTGGAATGAAAAAATGGTGGCCCCACCCTGACTTGAACAGGGGACCTGCCGATTATGAGTCGGATGCTCTAACCAACTGAGCTATAGGGCCATTTGAAGATGCGTTTTATTACTGTTTTAGATAACGATAAAAAACGAACGCAAGTATAAGCAGTTTTAGCTACCTTGTCACGCCTAGGTTAGGGGTTTGTGATTTGTTTGCTTTATTTTTGTTCACTCGGTGGTTTGAATTACTCAGTGAGTTCACTTTATTGGGGTTAATAATGGTATTCTGTAACGAAGTACACAATGCCGTAGTCGGTTTTTATAAGCAGAACTCATAAAGCGATATTGTATGGTCCACCTTAATTAACAGATAACGCGGTATTCTTTTCCAACTGCTCGCTGATCACAGGAAGTAAATAATAAGATGAAAAAGTCTTTTTGCGCGCCCGTCATATCTTCTCTATTCATAGCTGTGCTCTTCTCGCTAGCTGGGTGTGATGTAATAAATTTTAAAGGAAGAGAGCCCGGTGAAATTCCTTTTAAATTAGTAGGTGTGGATACTGGCGCTTGCCCCATGATCATGAGCATAGGCCAGCAACGCTGGAATATAGACTATTTTGGTTTTTATCTTAGTAAGCCTGAGCTTCGCATCGACGGAAAATGGCAACGGGTGAAGTTTAAACAAACTCAGTGGCAGACGCCGAATGAAGCTTTATTGAAGTTTCATAATAAGTGCGTTAACCCCGATGACGCTAACAGCAAAATAGTATTGGATGTATCTGAACAACTTCTGAAATTATCAACTAACCTCCGTTTTACCATGGGGTTACCATTTGATATTAATCATGATAATCCATCAACTCAGCCATCCCCATTGAACGATTCTTCGATGTTTTTCAATCAACGTAACGGTCACATGTTTCTTAAACTCGATGTGTCCAAAAATGGAGAAGAGACCCATGAATGGTCTTATCATTTGGGAAGCGCAGGGTGTGAGTCGGAATCTGAAAGTACGCCTCCAGAGAGCTCTTGTGCTTTTACAAATCGCGTAGAATTCATCTTGCCAATGACTCAGCTCGATACCGATTTAGACTTAGAAGTTTCAGTGTCCAATATTGTCGCACAAGTTCCAATTAACGAAGCGCCAAGCTGTGTGTTCGCATCGTCTGAAATTACGCCATGTGACAAGCTGATTCAGAATTTGGTGCACAGACCGTGGATAAAGTGGCAGTAGGAAACTGACGGCGTTACGTTTATAGAAAATTATACGAAGGGCGAAAAATAGCCGTTTATTGCTCTGTATGACTAGTTTATACTCCGAAAATACATCAATTAAATGCCTATGTGTTGATTATTAACTTCGTGGTAGACTTTGGTACTTACAAGTTACGTTAATAATAAAAAAAGCAGGTAAAAAGTCGCGGAGACGAAAATGACTGAAAAACCTTTCATTACGAGTGGTCGAAATACCATCATTCATAAAATCAGAAAGCTTGACTTATTGGTTACAAACGGAGATGAAAATCCTCCGATACTTGTAACCTATAAAGGTATTAAGCAGTATGAAGGTCGAATTCCAGATAACAAACGCGAAGCCAAAGCGTTGGATATGGAATTGGTAGACGTTACCACTAGCGAAGTCTTTGGCGACGAAAAAACGTTAGTTTTTATACAAACATTAAATGGCAAAGAATACAAAGTTGACTACTCAAAAGTCGGTACGAGTATGTTTATCAAAATTCACCAAGACAGTATCTTTTAGCATATATCAAACATTAAGCGTAATGTTATTGCGCATCAAGACGGGGGCGAGTAGCCCCCGTTTTTTTTGCCTTATAGCAGCTCGAACCGGTTCAGCATTTTCTTCAGGCTAGGTTCAAGGTTATTGCAGTGTCAGATTTTAAGCTTCACTTCGCTACACGTCATAATTTTCACTTCAACAAACGTCAGACTTTTCCCTACACCCGAATGCTATTCTTTTTACGCGTTATCGATAATGTTGCAAAGTGTGTGTTAAGTTCGATTAACAACTGTTTAGACCGATGGTTAAACCTCCACTTTTGTGCGCTTGTCGCAACATCTCATATAGCGGTGTTTTAACGTTTTTATCGCGTAGTTTTCATAAAGTTTCACTAGTTTAATGATGCGGGGCTTATAGAGGTCGTCACCGCGTTGCCGAATACTATCAGAGGAACTTGTTATGTTTATGTCACGCCGTGTTACCCAACTTGCTTTAATTGGAATGACTCTGTCATTAACCGTTACTGCTGCCAGCGCAGCTTCCTACCCTCAGGAGCTAGAAAAAGATTTAATTGCAGTGTGCGAAGCGGTGAAAAGTGACAATCGCTTGAAGCTGCACCGAGCAGTTAAAGCCACAGGCCTTAATATGAAAAACCTGCACTCCGGCTTGGTGTGTAATGGGCAGGATATGATTACTTTTGCCGTGGCGAATGGTGCGGATGTCAACGCGCAGCATATTGCTCGCCGTATCAACGCGAGCCTACGTGTTTTAACTGCAAAACGTTGAGCAATTATCGATTAACCTAACCGTTGGGCTATGTAAGACGTAGCCCTTTTTTAAGCGTCTTATTTTTTACTTTTTTAATCATGACTTTTTTGAAAGTTAGAATTAAGAGTTGTTGCTACTAGTACTGTTCGCACCTGCAAGGGAACGCATATGATCGCACTGGTATTCTTACAATCTATTTCTATGCAAAGCGCGCTTTGTGAAATACTGAAAAAACATGGTCCATTCAGTCATATTTATAGCGCAGATTCGGTTGGCCATTGTTTGGCCCTAGCTGAAAAGTACCCTAATGCCATAGGGTTTTACTCGGTTGCTCGGTCAAGTAGAAATTTAGCATCAAGATATTGGTTAGCCGTAGGTAGGCGAGACGAAGAGGCCTTGTTAGCTTTTTCGTACAATGCATCAGGCTTTGTGAAGATCCCATTAGAAGAAGTACAGGTTTTACAGGCCATTGAATGTGTGAAAAACAAATATCGTTGCTACGAGCGAGATTTTCAATTTTCAAAACTTATTAAAGGTTTATGTAATCAGTACGGTGTCTCTGAACCCGCTCTGCTAGCAAGTTTAAGGCTGCAACTCTTTAAAAGCGCTCAGCCGGATGTAGTAGGGATCCGGGCTGAAAACGGATGGTGTTGTTTGAATCCTGAAGATATTAAATGGATTGAGGCTGCGGGGGATTATATGTGTGTTCAAACCTTGTCGGAAAACTATGTTGTTCGCACCACCTTATGTGACTTACTTAAACGACTGGGAGGGCGTTACTTTAGGCGGTGCAATCGCTCAGTCGCCGTTAATGCAATTCACGTCGCTCATGTAGAGCAAAAGTGCAGTCAGCAGCAAGTTGTGATGCAAAGTGGAGAGGCCTTCAAAATTACCAACAAATATTATTATCAGTTTTGGCAGAAAGATGCAGGCTATTCATAAAGCTAACGCTTGCGGCTAATTGTTCATATAAGACTATCGTACTGCTAGCGGTTAAATACGCTTCTGGTTACACTACATTGATTAACGTTGTAGACAAGTCACGGTAGGGAGTATGCGTGCGAAATGTCAGAGACACGATGGTAGGAGCGGCCTTAGTCTTTGCTGCTTATTATCTTGGCCTTTTAATAGTAACCGCAGCATCCCTTTCTATCCCCGGCCCTCTGTTAGGGCTTTTTATACTGCTTGGAGCTTTATTTTGCTTCCCACGGCTTGAACCTCATGTAGCGCGCGCAGTAACGTTTCCTTTAAAGCATATGTCATTACTTTTTATCCCTGCGGTATTAGGTGTGACCGTGTATTGGGGGGATATAAAAACGAATGCGTTGGCTATTGTGATTGCTATTGTCGTGGCGACGTCGTTTAGCTTGGGCATTACGGCGTGGCTCTCTCAGCGGCTTTTTAATGCTAAAGAAAGCGGTGATGTGGCTAACGTTAAGAATAACGGCGATACAGATGATTGAGGCGTTGTATAACACATTAAGCTATCGTGGTTTGTTCTGGCTTAGCGTTTCTATCATCAGTTACATGACAGCGCTGTGGGCCAATAAAACATGCCGTGGCCACCCTGCTGCACACCCAATTCTTATCACCGCGCTATTAGTGTCTATAGGGCTTTATTGTTCAAACACGCACGTTTCTGATTATCAACGTGCTGCCTCGTTACTGCATTGGTTGTTAGGGCCTGTCACAGTAGCGCTTGCCTTGCCTATTTATCGTCAATGGCAAAAGTTAAGGCACTATGGTTGGCGCTTGCTGGTGAGTATCATTTTTGGCGGCGTACTAGCCCCTGTTTCGGCGTGGTTAACGCTTTTTATATTCGATACGCCTAGTGCCATACAGTTTACCATGCTCGCCAAATCTATAACGACGCCCTTAGCGATGGAGTCTAGTGCACAGATAGGTGGGATCCCTGCGCTGGCGGCGGTTTTTGTTATCGTTACCGGTATCGTTGGGGCTGTCATGGCTTCAAGTATGTTTGCCCTATTTAATGTGAGAGACCGTCAAGCCCAAGGTATAGCGCTAGGTACCGTCGCCCACGCTATTGGCACGGCAAAGGCAATCCAAATGGGAGACGATGTAGCAGCTATGGCAACATTAGGCTTGTGTGTGAACGGTATTTTTACCGCGTTAGCTTTACCCGTCGTTGTCGGCTTATTCATTTAAGCCAAGAAGTGTTCGTATGCCTAACGCTTGAAGCAGGGAAAAAGGCAGGCATGGCTGTGATGATGCAAAACTCGCTGGCAATATTCTCCAAAAGTGCTATTCCTTAGTGAGGTGTTTCGTATCAATATATGCATGAGAGCAGATGTATAAAGATAGCGATGCTGACGTTAAACTTGTTTAGCCGCAAATCGAGGCTTCAGTTCAAAGCTGCATTGCCGATATAGTTTAGATTGCTACAAAATATCAGCGTCTGTTGGTTTCAAAAGCTAGGTGGTAAAAGAACTTAATGTTTTCTGTACTCGTTTGTGACGACTCGTTGGTTGCGCGAAAGCAAGTGGCAAAATGCCTCCCTCAAGATTGGGATGTTGCCGTGCACTTTGCGAAGGATGGGGATGATGCCCTCAAGGCTCTTGCTGAAGGGAAGGGTGATCTTTTGTTGCTCGACCTTAATATGCCTGTTCTCGACGGGTACGGCACGCTCGAGGCAATACGAGAAAAAGGGTTAAAAACAAAAGTAATTGTGGTGTCTGGAGATATTCAACCAGAAGCCCATGAACGTGTGACATCCCTAGGTGCTTTGGACTTTATTAGAAAGCCTGTCGATCCTAAAACGTTAGCAGAAGTCTTAGATAAATATAACATTCTTCATAATGACGAAGAGTTGCAGTTAGAAGCATCTCCCCTCGACCCTGATATAAGAGATTGCTATCAAGAAATCACTAATATCGCGATGGGGCAGGCTGGCGACCATCTCGCCCGTACCATGAACGTGTTTGTGGAGCTCCCGATACCCAATGTAAACCTCATTGAAGTTTCTGAGCTTCATATGATGCTTTCGGATATCGAAAGTCACGAACAAGTTACCGCTGTATGCCAAGGCTTTTTAGGTCCTGGAGTCAGTGGTGAAGCCCTATGTATTCTGAGCGATTCGAGTTTTGATGATGTGGCAAAAATACTCAACGTCGAAGGAGAAGTTGACGATCAGCTTCAGTTAGAGCTTTTAATGGATGCCGCGAGCATACTTATTGGTACGTGCTTAACAGGTTTGGCAAACCAAATGGACATTAATTTTAGTCAAGGCCACCCTATCGTTTTAGGGCAACACCGGGCTATTACTGAGATTATCGCCATGAACCAGATTAAATGGAAGCGTACGCTTGCCATAGAATTGAGTTACGGCTTGGAAGGATACAATGTGCAGTGTGATTTGATACTGCTATTTACCGAAGAATCGATGAAAATGATGAATTCTAAACTTGCCCACTTGTTGGAGGATTTTTGATGAGCCAACATTTAGATGAGTTATTAGAGTTTCATTGGATGATGGACATGCTCCAGACCGTTGATGTAGGGATCGTTGTCTTAGACAGAAGCTTTACTGTTAAAGTCTGGAATGGCTTTATGGAGAGTCATAGCGGTCTTCTACCTAGCGAAGTAAGGGATAAATCTTTATTTTCGCTATTCCCCTCTATTAAGCAAGATTGGTTTACTAAAAAAGCTAAGCCGGTCTTCGACTTAAAAACTCGCGCTTTCATGACATGGGAACAGCGCCCCTATTTATTCAAGTTTCCGAATTATCGGCCGATTACAGGAAGTGAATCGTTCATGTATCAGAACCTTACACTTTCTCCACTGACCTCGGCGACGGGCAAAGTGGATTATATCAGTATGATGATTTATGACATGACTGACGTAGCGGTAGGTAAAAAGCAGCTTGAGGCACTCCAAGTCACCATGTCTGAAGCGCAAGAAGCAAAAAGACGCTTCTCATAACCGCTGCACACTTTGCGCGTTAGCGACAAACGGCTAATCAGCGACACAACCTACATCAAGTTTTTACCAGACACTGTGTTTAGCGTAGTGCACATTACGGTGGGAGTATGTATGCAATTAAACGTGTTTTCAGTTTCAGATAGGTTTTCTGGCGCTTTAGGCCGAAGTTTATTTTTTATCGCAGGCATAATTATTTTGACTGCTTGCGGCGGAGGCGGCGGTGATGGCGATAACGCTAATGGCGGCGCCGGAAACCTCGTTGTCAACGCTGGTCCAGACGCCACGGTAACCGAGGGTGTTACTTACGCATTGAGTGCGCAGGTCAGCGGAGGCGACGGAGCATACACCTACAATTGGAGTGCTTCCCCATCATTATCTATTGCTCACGACGACACCAGCGTTTCTACCGCGAGCTTTGTTGCGCCACTGGTAAACAGTGCAACGCAGTACACAATCACGGTTTCGGTTAACGATCAAAGCGGTAATACAGCGAGCGACTTTACCGTAATAACCATTGCCCCAGTCAATATCCCTCCGCAAGCGAGCATTACTGTTCCACAAAGAGATGACCTTCCTCAAAATACGTTTCCTAGTAATGTAGAAGTTATCTTTGATGGCACCGCGAGTAGAGACCCAGACGCCACAGATGAAGCAGTGGCTGATTATACGTGGTCACAAACTGCCGGTATTAATGTGATTACAGGTGTTGAGACAAACCTGCCGACGCTGACCATTGTTACGCCAATAGCAAACGAAGAGCAGTCACTGTCTTTCGAGTTAGCGGTCACAGACAGTGAAGGGGCGTCCGATACTCAAACGGTTACCATTGTTGTGCAGTCAGAAACGGATACGCTACCAACGGTAAGTGCGGGTGTTTCTCAAGGTGTGTTTAGCGGTGAGATAGTAATACTTGAAGGAGAAGCGAGCACCAGCGTGCCTAATGCTATGCCTCTCACCTATAGATGGGAAAGAAGTAACAACGTTCCAGCGGGCTCAACAGTAGGCCGTCCTGTCGACGACAGCGACTCACGTTCAACCTTTGCTATCGCGCCTGCGGTTTCAACTTCTACAGTGGTTGCCTATACGCTGACAGTAACTGACGCTAATGGCAACAGTGTTGAAGATACGATAAACGTTCAAGTTCGCCCGATGCCTACGCCGCTTATCAACGATACTGGTTTTTTACAGCAAGCGACGGATAATGCGTTAACACAAGCGCAGCAAAATGAATTCCCAGGTCAGGACGGACAAAGAGGGGCGGATGTTGTAGAGCAAAATGGATTGATTGAAAAAGCCGGTCGCGGAAAAGCAGGCTTTGATTTCACCCGCTTAAACGCAAATGGTGATGAGCAGGATGCCGACGCTGATACCTGGTCTTGTGTACGCGACAACGTCACCGGATTAGTATGGGAAGTAAAAACCGACGACGGTACATTTCAAGATAAAGACTTCACTTACTCGTGGTTTAGCAATGAGGTAAACGGCGGCTTTGAAGGTGACGAAACGGGCGCTAATGGCACGTGCTTATTGACTAATTGCAATACTTCAGCCTATGTTCAAGCCGTAAATGCGCAAGGTTTATGCGGTTTTTACGATTGGCGCTTGCCTACTCACCATGAACTTTTCTCACTGATGCACCTAGGCATTGCTGCTGGTGTTGCTATTGATGAAGATTATTTCCCTAACACCGGTGAGATTTCCTCAGTGCCTTTGTGGTATTGGACATCAGTGCCAAGTGCAGATGGCGTAAACAGTGACGATGCTCAAAATGCGTGGGCATTAGACTTCGATTCTGGGGTTGATAACTTTCTTAATAAATCAACAGCTGGCCGAGTGCGTCTTGTACGAGCAGGGAGATAGTGATGAATAACCTAATGAAAGAAACGGCACTTACAAGCAAAGTACTGTCGTCAATTAAAACCCTATTGATTTCGACGCTTTTTACTTGTGTATCGATATCAACGTTTGCTCAGGAGTGTTTGTCGGACGGTTTAGAAACCACCCCCAATGATAACTTTGAGGCAGTGACAACGAGTACTTTGCTAGACACTACTACTGACCTAGTATGGAGGCGTTGTGCTGAAGGGCAAACTTGGAACGGCTCGACGTGCAGTGGCGAAGCGGTGAAGTATACTTGGCAGCAAGCGTTGAAATTGGCGCACGAAGCCAGCAATGAGGACTTGCTGGGGTGGCGGTTACCCAACGTCAAAGAATTAGCAACAATTACAGAGCGAGATTGTGTTCGCCCTGCAATAAATAGCTCTCTTTTCCCCGCCACGCCGCCAGATGATTTTTGGACATCAACGCCATCGGCGGATGATCCTGACCGCGCGTGGGTTGTCGCATTTTTTAACGCGAGTCATTCTATAAAAGAAAAAGACCGCTTTATTTACGTGCGTCTAGTTCGAACCTTCACTAACGAGTAAAGGTAGAAAACATGCGAGATAATTAGGCTTTAGCCTTTCGTTTACTATCTTGCGCTAAGACTTTTTATCACTAAAGCACGCTTTATAATGCGTGCTTTCTTTTTTCAGGTTAGCCCGCAAGGTGTCTCACGAAAATGTTTTGTCACTCTCGCGCTTGTTATGATACTCGCGGGTAGATGTTCTCGACATGTTCAACCTGATTTTTAGCACGTTAGACTCATGATGGCTTTTTATTTCGCAGTAAGCTAGCCACAATGACAGTATGAAAATGATATCGCGCCCAAAGGCAGGCTTTCTCACAATTTGTCTACTCGCTGGACTTAGCACGTCAGCGCAGGCTGAATATACCTGCAATATAGATTTTGCCTATGGTATTGCGGTTAACGACCAGCAGCTTCGTGTCATGGATAAAACCCGAACTGTGGTTCAGATTAACGGTCAAGACCAATTGTTCATTGGCGGCCGCTGGCAGACACTGAACGAACAAGAGCGGCAATGGCTACAAGAATATGCATCAGGGTTGCATTATGTAGTGCCGAAAATGATCATTTTGGCAACGGAAGGTGTCGACCTTGCTATTGATACTATTGAACATGTTTATTTGGGCTTAGTTGGTAGCGACCACGATAGTTATGAGCGTTTAAATGCCGCGATGAAGCGGGCTCAAAATCGCGTAAAAGACAAATTTAGACACGCAAGTAATCATTACTTTATAGGCCCCGGATCCTTAGAAAGCGTTGATGAGTTTGTGGATAGTGAAATTGAAGCTCAGCTTGAGGAAGCCATTTCCACTTCTGTTGGCGGTATACTTTCTGCCATCAGTGGTATTAATACCGGCAGTGGAGAAGTAAACCAGGAAAAGGTGGCTGAAATTACACGGCAACTCAACAATGTAGGGGAGCAGCTCGACGTTGGCGATAAGGCAACAACCCTGCGCAAAAAAGCAGAGTGGTTTTGCGAGAAGTTGAAAAGGCTTGATGTGGCTGAAGAAAACCTTCGAGCAAACGTACCGGCCTTCAAGCAATACAATATTATTACGCTGCATGAAAGCGAGACGAATTAAACCTAAGCCAAACTCGTTTTTCGCCAGCCAATATTTATCGTTCAGATAATACAAAGCCTGCATATCGCAGGCTTTGTATTATCATGCTGACGTGCCTAATAGACATTATACAAAGCACGAGAGTAGTGAGTTTAAATACCTGCGGCCCTTTGCGGTAACCTGCCAGTGGCTGTCCGAAATAGAAAGCAGTCCTTGCTGATGAGCGTCAGACAACGCATGCTCTACATCATCGCTTATTCCGATACCCGTAAAGTCGCTGAAGTCACGTATTGGACAAGGCTCCACCAAACGAAACCTGTTCATAAAGAACTCAAAGGGCAGATCTTCAGCACAAACTTGCGTCTGCGTATCTAAATACGGGCGGCTGATTTCCATGTAGCCCCTGGGGTGTTTTACCTTCACTGTACGATGGATTGTACCGTTTGTAGCGTCGGTAATTTTACCATGAGCACCACAGCCAATGCCTAAGTAGTCGCCAAAGCGCCAGTAATTGAGGTTATGACGACACTGATGCCCTGCTTTGGCATAACCTGAAATCTCATACTGATGATAGCCTGCACGCTCTAGAAGGCTGTGGCCTTTCTCTTGTATTTCCCAAAGGATATCGTCATCCGGTAGCTCAGGAGGCTTTGAATAGAAAGGCGTATTTGGCTCGATAGTAAGCTGATACCATGATAAGTGATACGGGTCTAATTCGATGCCCTGCTTCAGGTCTGCCATGGCATTCTCTACGCTTTGTTCGGGTAGACCATGCATAAGATCTAAATTAAATGTGGGTAGTCCCGCACTGTGTGCTTGTTTTGCCGCATTTTCAGCCTGGTTTTCATTATGAATTCGACCGAGTACTTTTAAATGCTTAGGCTGAAAACTTTGAATGCCCACCGATATTCGGTTTACACCTGCCTGATAAAAGCCTGCAAACTTACCGGCTTCAACCGTACCTGGATTGGCTTCCATGGTTATTTCAGCAGTGTCGCTTAAGTTAACTCGCTGCTTAACGCCGTTCAATATGTCGGCCATGGCCTCGCTTGAAAACAAACTGGGCGTGCCACCCCCAATAAAGATTGTCTCAACAGGGCGGTCGCCAATACGTTTGGCATCAATGGCTAAATCGTCCAACAAGTGCGCCACGTATTCTTTCTCGGGCAAATCAGACTTCAGTCCGTGAGAGTTGAAGTCGCAGTACGGACACTTTTGAACACACCAAGGAATATGGATGTACAGGCTTAGTGGAGGATTACGCAAACGTCGCTCTCATATTCTCAAGCAAAATCGCAAGGGCGTTGCCGCGATGGCTAATACGGTTCTTTTCGGCTTTCTCCAGTTCTGCCGCTGTACAGCCGTGAGTTGGCACGTGAAATACTGGGTCGTAACCAAAACCGTCGTTACCAGAGCGAGCCGTTAAAATTTCTCCTTGCCACTTACCTTGGCTTACTAATGGTACTGGGTCGTCGGCATGGCGCATAAATACCAATGTACAGAAAAAGTGAGCTTTACGCTGGGTCTCGCCATTAAGGGCGGCTAATAGCTTATCGATGTTGGTATCGTCCGTAGCATCCGCGCCAGCATAGCGGGCTGAATAAATACCGGGTGCACCGCCAAGGGCATCAACCACTAAGCCTGAGTCGTCAGCAATAGCGGGGAGGCCTGTTACTTGTGCCGCATTACGCGCTTTAATAATGGCATTTTCAACGAATGTTGTACCCGTTTCTGGTACATCAGATACACCTAATTCTTTTTGCGCCACAACGTCTACACCGTAATCTGCAAATAAGGATGCAAACTCACGCACCTTGCCTTGATTACCCGTGGCTAGAACAATTTTTTCTGGGAATTTCATTGTGCCAGACTCCTCATTTTTTCTCTGCTCCTGAAACAAGCTCGAATACATTAATCGAGTATTTGAGGCTATTCAGGACGAAGGTTGGGAGTGGTTTGAGCATACCCTCTGCCGCAGGGATGCGGCAGCGGAACGCACATGGATATGTTTACCGCGTGTTTGCGAAAGCCACTCCCAACCTTCGGCCATCGCACCACTCACCCTCAACGTGCTCGAGTTTTACTTTTTCTTCTTAGGCTTAGCTTTTGCCTTGGCTTTAGCTTTGTCTTTAGCCTTCACTTTTTTCTTTTTCGGGCCAATTTTAGGCGTTTTGTTTTTAGGGCGTAGCTCGTCAATGACGCGAGCCTTAAGCGGTTCGCCCATATAACGAGCAACTTTGGCCACCATGTCAAAGTCGTGGGCTTCAACCAAGGATATTGCGGTACCTTTGGCGCCAGCGCGGCCAGTTCTGCCAATGCGGTGCACGTAAACGTCGGCTTTGCGCGGCATGTCAAAGTTAATAACATGGCTTACGTTAGGTACATCGATACCACGGGCAGCCACATCCGTTGCCAACAAGATAGGTACTTCACCACTTTTGAAACGGGCTAGCGCCGCAATACGTTTGTCTTGTGGCATTTCGCCCTGTAGCCAGCATACCGGGATGTCTTTTGAGGCTAATAAGTCTTTTAGCATTTGAAGACGATCGCGGGTTTTTACAAACACAACTGCTGACGTCGTCGCTTCCTGCTTTAAAATATTCACTAGCAAGGCTAGCTTGTGGTTCATGTCATCAGCAAGGTGGTACCACTGATGAATTTTGTTCTTTTCTTTGCGTGACGGGTTCGCTTCAATCACTTCTGGGTTGTTGAGAATGTCATGCGCGAATGTCTTAACGCCTTTGCCTTCAAGCGTGGCTGAGAACAGAAGGTTCTGCTTGCGCCAGCGCGCCTCAGCGGCAATCTGGTTAACCACAGTCGAGAAACCCATATCCAACATGCGGTCAGCTTCATCAAGAATTAAACACTCAATGTCACGGCAATCCGCGGCTTCTTTCTCGATATGCTCAAGCAAACGCCCAGGCGTGGCTACAAGGATATCAAGGTTTTTGCTTAAGGTTTCTTTATCGGTGCCATAGTTAATACCACCAGTGATTACGCCGCACACAATTTGCGTGTGCTTGGTAATGGCAACGGCTTGTTCGTGAACCTGTAGTGCAAGTTCACGGGTGGGCGTTAAAATTAGAATACGCGTGGCGCCAGGCTGTTTACGCGGATAGTCGAGTAAAAACTGGCACGCAGACAATAAGAATGCTGCGGTTTTTCCCGTTCCCGTTGGTGCAGAGGCCAGAATATCTCGCCCGTCTAACGCATGAGGGATCACGAGTTCTTGAATGCTAGTTGGAGTTTCAAACCCCATATCGGCAACTGCGTGACACAGTGCTTCGTCTAATTCGAGTTCTTCGAAAGTCATAGTATAAAAAACGCTCTAAATGAATGGGGTGTATTGTAGCATTGCTACATCAAAACATAGAGAAAAAGTGGCGTTAAATTCGCAAACACTGCGCAAAGACAGTGGGCAGAGTCGCTAAGCAAAAACGCATTGTAAAAATATATTCTGACTCTTACTGGCTTGCTTTATTAACGAACAGGCGAGTTTATTTACTCACTAAGCGAAGCAATAGCAGCAAGCTTTGTTTGATTTAGCGCGTCTTTTATTTCGGGGCCTTTTACGCCCGTGGCAATGATGTCTTGCACATTCACTTGTTTGGCGGCTGCCAACGCATCTTCGATGCGCTTCTGTTGGTGTTGCCAATCAACGCCCTTGTTACGAGCATGAGGCGCGAAAGCGCTGAGTAATAAAGTAAAACGTTCCTCTCTTCGCCATGCATCACAGCCATTGAATAAGGTAAGTAAATCTGCGGGCGAGTTCTGTGTGTCTAGAAGAAAGTTTTTAAATTTGCAGGTAAGGATAACGATTTCACTGACTTGGTTCTGCACTTTTAGTCGGCTGCAAAGACGCTTTGCGTCCTCTTCATTAAGGTGAGAAAGCAGGGCTGTGAATCTTGTTATCAGCCTAGCGGTTTCTGAATCAGTATTTTTAACGAGGTTTTTACTTGCAGCCTTTTCTAGCTCCACCGCCGTTTTTAACGTTGCCAAAGCAGTATCTAAGTTACTTTTAAGTTCAGTAAACCAGTCATTAAGGCCGTGAGCCTCGTCTAACACGCTGAAAAAAACGTGCGGGGTTTTCTCTAGAAGGCTACGTTTTGTTTCTTGCCATACACGCTCTGCGCTTAGCGTACTTAACTCGCCGCTATCTGCCATTGATTGCATAAGTGCCATGGTTTCACTGGCGATAGTAAAGCCTAAATAGGCATAACGGGTGGCAAATCGAGCAACGCGAAATACGCGTAAAGGGTCTTCGCTGAAAGCTTCAGAAACGTGGCGAAGTAGGCGGTTCTCTAAATCTTTTTGGCCGCCGTAAGGGTCGATGAGTTTTCCTAGGTTGTCTTGCGCTATGGCGTTAACGGTAAGGTCTCGGCGCAGCAGGTCTTCCTCTAACGTTACAGTATTTGACGCATCGCACACAAATCCGGTGTAACCTTTTCCTGACTTACGTTCTGTGCGAGCAAGGGCATATTCTTCCTGTGTTTTGGGGTGTAAAAACACAGGGAAGTCTTTGCCCACTTGGGTAAAACCTTGGCTAATCATTTCTTCTGGTGTGGCGCCCACCACGACATAGTCGCGTTCTACAACTTTTCTGTTTAATAGTGCGTCACGCACTGCGCCACCAACGAGATATAACTGCATGCTATTCCAATGATTTGTTAGTCAATAATGCTTTTCAATTTGGAGAGTATCGACTTTGGGCGTGTTACAAAAATCAATACATCCACGCTAATAGTTGCGCAGTATAGCAATGTTACAAATAAAATTCGTAGCCACATCGTTATGCGCTTTCACTTCATGGTTGCCTCTGGTAGTTTAATCGCTGTCAAAATAAAAACAGATAGGCGCTTCAGCAACCATGTATTTGAACTATTTCGGGTTAAATGACAATCCTTTTTCGATTGCGCCTAACCCCGATTATTTGTATATGAGCCCAAGGCACAAAGAGGCGTTAGCTCATTTAACCTTTGGTCTTAGGGAAAGTGGCGGTTTTGTGATGCTCACAGGCGAGGTGGGTACAGGAAAAACAACGGTTTCACGAAAGTTATTACAGCAACTACCAGATAATACGCAGGTAGCCATGATCCTAAACCCTACGCTGTCAGCCCTTGAGTTGTTGGCAACGGTTTGTGATGAATTAGGATTGCCGTACACGCCTGAAAAAGCGAGCCTAAAGTATTTTACCGATCTTATTTTGTCTAAGCTGGCAGAAAACCATCAGTCTGGTGTAAATACGGTTTTGATGGTCGATGAAGCACAGCATTTGATGCCAGAAGTGCTTGAGCAGCTTCGTCTATTAACTAACCTTGAAACGAATCGAGAAAAACTGTTGAAGGTAGTGCTAATTGGTCAGCCTGAACTGCAACAGTTGTTAAAACGCAATGAATTACGCCAGCTTGCACAGCGCATAACCGCTCGTTATCACTTACTTCCTTTAACTGCACCAGAAGTAAGCGCTTATATAGCACATCGCTTAAGCGTTGCCGAAGGTGATATCAGTATTTTCAGTAAGTCTACGTTACGCGCGGTGCATCAAATTACCGGAGGAATTCCAAGAGTAATTAATTTGCTGTGCGATCGGGCATTAACCTTATCTTTCACTAAGCAGCATGCGGTTGTGCAAAAGCCAATTTTCTTGGCCGCGGCAGAGCAAATCTTAGGTGAGGATGTAGTAAGTCAGCGAGTACAGAGTCAGCGCAAGTGGTACTTGATGATGGCGTTTGCATTGGCGGTGTGTTGTGGTTACGGGCTAGGGAGTTTGTATGTCTAATATCGTTGCCATTGAAAGCTTAACGCCTGGCATGGTGATAGTTCAAATAACTAAACAGAACGGGCCAGTAAAAATAAGAAAGTCGGGCTTGGTGACCAGTGATGCCATGGTTCAAGGGCTGTCTGAGATGGGCGTACAGGAAGTTGAAATAGACCCTGAACAAACCGTTGAAATTGCCCCTGCGGCAACGCGCCACAGGACCCAAACTCAAGCGCTACTGCGTGGTGAGCACGACACTACCGCTAAGTTTGATAAATCGCTTAATGAGCAGTTTAATCGCAGTTTATTTTTACCAACGGTGGAAGGGTTACCATCGGCATGGAAGCTGTATACCAAGCAATTTGGGCTGTTTGCTGTCGTTATCCTTGTCGGTTTGTGTATTGGTTTTTCAGCTGCGACGACTGAGCGTTGGTGGCCGTTATTAGTATCGCAATCCCTTATTAGTGAGAATGTCACGAACAAAAATACGGATAAAAGCAAAACCGCCTCATCTGCCCCTGAACAGATCGCGGCACAAGGCGGCCGCAATGAAAATATCGAGCTGGTTAATGAGGTGAATGCTGCTTCAGAAACCCAATTAAATAGCCAGAATACAGGTCAGGGAAATAGTGCTAATGATGTAGCGAATGCACAAACCCAGTTAGGGCAAAACAACAATTCGGCTAACGGTGTGACTTATAATCAGCGAGACACAGCGAGCGAAGATTTTATTGCAGGGAACAACCAGCGTGGCAGTGTGAATGATGTAAATAACCCTGCACAAGCCACAAACCCTGCTTTTAACAGTGGCTATGAACAAACTCAGCAAACGGGCCAACCGCCAGGTGCAGTTTCACAGGATTATGAAGGAAAGGTGCTAAATGAAGGTGCCTCTCAATCAGATGTATCTGTTTCTCCAGAGCTGATGGCCCGCTTTAACGCGGCTGTTGAGGCGCTTGATACAAAAGCGCAAGATAACGAGCAACCAAGAGAAAATACAGTAACGGTAAAAGACGATATTCCTCGTGTTGATCAGTTACCCGTTCGTTTACTAACAAGGCTTCCATCGATGAACTTCAGTGCTCATATGTATGCGTCTCGTCCCGCAGACCGATGGGTGAGGGTCAACGGACGTCAGGTCGGCGAGGGGGATTGGATTGCCGATAGGGTGCAAATAGTAAATATTGAAGCCCAGCGCGTGGTACTTTCATTTGAAGATGAGCTTTTTACCATGGCAGCGCTGACAGATTGGTAATGGCTTATATCGGATAGAAAACTAACACCCGTTTTAAATGCGCGATGCTAAAAGACAAATAAAGCCTGATTCAATGCACTTTCAAAATCAGGCTTTTTTTTCCGCTCAGTGATGAATTTAACCTCAAGGAGAGACGTCATCAGGGCTTTGGTATAGACCCCTTACTGATATTTCATATTGGTATCTGGTTTACAAAAACATCTCTGAAAAACTTAGGCAAGTTCAAGCTAAACTCTTCTGGCCGCACGCCTGAAACAATCTCATCCTCATACAAGCTTAAATCAATGCGCTTAACCTCATTGAAGTGTTGAGAAGTAACACTGTAAAACGTCATAACGTGGGGGCTTACCGGATCTTTGGGGTTTATCTTACTTACAATACCAAGCTTGCCGCTTTTAAGCCTGACCAGCGAGCCAACCGGATGTACACCAATACATTGAATGAATTGTTTGACCAAGTCTTGATCTAAATTCTCTGCTGCAGTCAGGCGCTTAAGTGCTTGAGTCGGAGTAATACTCTCTTTATGTGAACGGTTAGATGTCATTGCATCATAGGCATCAACAATAGCCGCAATACGGGCATACTCAGAAATTTCTTCGCCAACTAAGCCTCTTGGATAGCCGCTTCCATCTATGCGCTCGTGATGCTCTTCGATTATCCGCAGGGATAAGTCGGATATGTCCCCACATTGCTCGACGAGGTCAACGCCTATTTGCACATGAGTCTTCATTACTTCCCAGTCGCCTTGGGCGAACTCGCCTTTACCGTTGCGAATTTCATCTGGAAGCGAAGACATTCCGATGTCCATCAGTAGAGTACCTAAGCTTACTTGTTCGATAATATCTCTGTCGTAACCAAGAAATTCGCAAAATATACCGCTTAGCACGCTACAGTTGATGCTGTGTTCAAGAAGATATTGGTCTGTGTCTTTGATCATGGTAAGACAGCTAAGCGCATCTTTATTGTCAAAAACACTTTCGATAAGACTATGTGACAGTGACTCCATGGGAGATAAGTCTTTTACCGCTCCGTTTTTAAGCGACTTTAAAAAATTACTTTGTATAGAGAGTGCGCTGCTATAGAGGTCGTTTGCTTGGTTGATGGAATCACGTCCCACAGGCTTAGCTTTGGGTTTAGGGACTTCTGATTCAACAGGTTGTTCTGGCTTATTTTCTTTTGTGCTGTGCTTTGACTTTGTAAGGTCCACCTCTACGCGTAAGATACCTTTTGATTTAAGGCTATCGATAATGGCTTGGGTCTTCACAATACCTTTAGAGCGCATTCTGAGCGAGCCAGTCTGTTCAAGCACTTGATTGACGTACATTCCCGGCTGCAATTCATCAATAGGCACCTGCTCTAGCATTATCTCTCCTGTGAGGCATATTACTGCCAAAACCATCTACTACAATAGAAACGAATAGTACGATATTCCAATAGAAAAAGTGAGGTGTTTACGCATCTTTCGTATAAATAATAGTGAATATAAGTTTTAGTTCAACGTTCTATCGACTGGCCGTCTGTAAGATACGGCGAGCTATCGGGGGCCGCACGGTTGAAACAAAAAAGAGCGCTATTTCAGCGCTCTTTTTGAACTTTGCTTATGAAAGAGTTTGAAACCCTATTTTATAACCACGCTGGCTGGTTTTTTTCAAATGCTTCAATTGCGTTGGTTAGCTCGAGCGTTTGCCCTATCGCGTCCAACCCCTTGATTAGGTTATTTTTATGATGTTCCGCTATTTCAAAGCTAAAGCTAGTTTCGTCAAAGCTTACAGTTTGAGCGGGTAAGTCTACGGTTATGTTAACCGCAGGATTAGCTTTTACCGCAGCAAACACTGCGTCCATTTGCGCGCTAGATAACGCCACTGGTACTAACTGGTTGTTAATACAGTTTCCGTAAAAAATGTCGGCAAAGCTGGTGGCAATAACCGTTTTAAAACCAAAGTCGGCAAGTGCCCACGGCGCGTGTTCACGGCTTGAACCACAACCAAAGTTTTCGCGAGCTAGCAAAATACTGGCGCCTTTGTGTTCTGGCTTATTCAATGCAAACGCCGGGTTTGGCTCTTTTTCTTCCAAATCTAAATAGCGCCAGTCGTGAAAGAGGTGCTTACCGTAACCAGCACGGGTTACACCCGTTAAAAACTGCTTTGGAATGATTTGGTCAGTATCGACATTGGCTTGATCAAGAGGCGCTGCGATGCCTGTGTGTTGTGTAAAACCTTGTTCAGACATAACTTACTCCTGATAATCTCTAACGTCAGCAAAGCGACCAGTAATCGCTGCAGCCGCTGCCATGGCTGGGCTAACTAAGTGTGTGCGTGCCCCACGGCCTTGACGGCCTTCAAAGTTACGGTTACTGGTAGAAGCACATCTATCGCCCGCCACCAATTTGTCATCGTTCATACCAAGGCACATAGAACAGCCTGGTAAACGCCATTCAAAGCCAGCGTCGATAAAGATTTTATCTAACCCTTCTTCTTCCGCCTGACGTTTAACCGCACCCGAGCCTGGTACCACGATGGCGGTAACCGAATCTGCGACCTTACCGCGCTTAGCAATTTGTGCAGCGGCGCGCATATCTTCAATTCGTCCGTTGGTACAAGAGCCGATAAATACGTGGTTTACTGAAACGTCAGCTAGCTTTTCGCCGGGTTTCAAGCCCATATAGGCTAATGCTTTCACTGCACTTTCTTTCTCAATCGGGTCGCTGAAATCTTCAGGTGCAGGTACAGGTGTGTTTACGCCAATAACCTGGCCTGGGTTTGTACCCCAAGTAACCTGAGGAGCAATATCTGCCGCTTCAAGTTCAACTACAGTGTCAAAGGTAGCGCCCTCTTCGGTGTACAGGGTTTTCCAGTAAGCGACTGCGTCTTCCCAGTCTTGGCCTTTAGGCGCGTATTCTCGGCCTTCAAGGTAAGCAAAGGTTTTCTCGTCCGGTGTAACAAGACCGGCTTTCGCGCCAGCTTCAATACTCATGTTACACACCGTCATGCGCTCTTCCATGCTTAAACCGCGAATAGCTTCACCCGCGTATTCAATGACATGACCGGTAGCGCCGGCATGGCCAATCTTCCCAATAATGGCAAGGATTATGTCTTTTGCGGTGATGCCAACAGGAAGCTTACCATTTACGTTGATAAGCATGCTCTTCGCGCGGCTTTGCTTAAGGGTTTGCGTAGCCAGTACGTGCTCTACCTGAGAGGTACCAATACCAAACGCCAGCGCGCCAAATGCACCGTGGGTAGCTGTGTGTGAATCACCACATACCACCGTCATACCCGGCTGGATCAAGCCCAATTCAGGGCCCATTACGTGCACGATACCTTGCTTTTGGTGACCCACTGGAAATAGCTGAATACCGTGTTCTTCACAGTTGGTCGCTAAGGTTTGTAGTTGAAGCGCGTTAGCTGGTCCACATGCGTCGATTGCCAGTGAACGGGTTGATATGCTGTGATCCATGGTGCCAACAGTGCGATCAGGGCGACGTACTTTACGGCCTTTTTCGTTAAGGCCAGCAAATGCCTGAGGTGACGTCACTTCATGAATTAAATGGCGATCGATATAAATTAAGCTGTCTTCACCAATTTGGTCGATAATGTGGGCTTGCCACACTTTGTCATATAAGGTCTTGGCCATGAGGTGTTTTTACTCCTGCGCCATTAATTGTTTAACGATTTCATCGCCGACTTGCGACGTACTTGCCGCTTGGCTGCGTTTGTCAGAAGGAAGTAACTCGCCTGTAAGTACACCTGCTTCTAGTGTTGCCACAACCGCTTTTTCGATGGCGTCTGCGGCATCACCTAAGTTCATGCTAAAACGCAGCATCATGGCGGCTGATAAAATTTGTGCGATAGGGTTTGCAATGCCTTGGCCAGCAATATCAGGGGCCGAACCGCCTGCTGGCTCATAAAGGCCAAAGCCTTCTTCGTTCATGCTGGCAGATGGCAACAAGCCCATAGAGCCTGTCATCATGGCGCATTCATCAGAAACGATATCGCCGAATAAGTTTGAACATAGCATTACATCGAACTGTGCTGGGTTCTTCATGATTTGCATGGTGGCGTTGTCGATGTATATATGGTCCAGCTCTACATCCGGATAATCTTTCGCTACTTCTTCTGCAATTTCACGCCATAAACGGCTGGTTACCAGTACATTGGCTTTGTCTACTGACGTCACTTTGCCGCGACGCTTTTGTGCTGCTTCAAACGCTGCAATAGCAATACGGCGAATTTCGCGTTTGCTATAGCGCATGGTGTCATACGCGAACTCTTCTTCGCCTTCACCTTCGCGGCCCTTTGGCTGACCAAAGTAAATGCCGCTGGTTAGTTCGCGCACAACTAGAACGTCTACGCCTGATTTTGCGATATCTTCGCGAAGCGGAGACAGGCTCTCAAGACCAGGATAAATACGCGCAGGTCGTAAGTTACTGAACAAGTCAAAATGGCTGCGAAGGGTTAATAATGCCGCGCGTTCTGGACGTTGTTCTAGTGGCAATGTGTCCCACTTAGGGCCGCCGATACTGCCAAACAAAATCGCATCGGCTTGCTCACAGCCAAGTAAAGTTTTAGAGGGCAACGCTTCACCTTCAGTATCAATGGCATAGCCACCCACAGGATATGCAGTGCGGTTCAGGGTGACGTTAAATTTCTTTTCAACAGCATCTAAAACCTTATTGGCTTCCTGCATAACTTCTGGGCCGATACCGTCTCCGGCTAATACGGCAATTGAATACTGGCTCATTTATACTCCTGCAACGCGTTCTTGTTGATTTTTTTGCTGATCAATTTGATCGGCTAAATATGTGTTGTTTAATACAAAGATAAGGGCTTTAACGCCGGCTTCCACAATATCTGTAGCCAAGCCGATTCCATGGAAACGACGGCCTTTATAGGTAGCGATAACGCTCACTTGCGCCAAAGCGTCGGCACCTTCACCTTTTGAATCTAATTTAAAGTCGACAACTTCTAAATCTTCGTGACCTAGTATAGACATGATGGCCTTATAAGCCGCATCTACCGGGCCGTTTCCAATACTAGACTGGGTAATCTCTTCAGTGCCCACTTTCATTTTAACGGTGGCGCTTGGAATGATTTCACGTCCAGAGTTAGCTTGAAGATAAAGCAACTGGAAATGTGCCTGGTCGTGTTTCTGTTTATCGAAGAACAACAAGGCTTCAAGGTCGTAGTCGTACACTTGGCCTTTTTTATCTGCTAACTTCAAGAATGCGTCGTATACCGCCTCTAAATCATAGTCTTCAGCTTTGTAGCCAAGTTCTGTTAATCGGTGTTTAATAACATGGCGTCCAGAACGTGACGTTAGGTTAAGATTGTTCTTATTAATGCCCACACTTTCTGGTGTCATGATTTCATAGGTATTTTGCGCTTTTAAGACACCGTCTTGGTGAATACCAGATGAGTGGCTAAACGCGTTCGCGCCAACAATCGCTTTGTTAGCCTGAACGGGCATATTACAAAGCTGGCTGACTAACTTTGAAGTACGTGAAATTTCGGTAGAGTTGATATTAGTGTCGAAGCCCAACATGTTCTTACGGGTTTGTAAGATCATGGCAATCTCTTCAAGTGATGCGTTACCTGCACGTTCTCCAATTCCGTTAATCGTACATTCGACCTGTCTTGCACCTTGTTCAACCGCAGCCAATGAATTTGCGACGGCTAAGCCTAAGTCGTTGTGGCAGTGTACGGAAATGGTTGCTTTGTCAATGTTTGGAACGCGGTTGAACAACTGCTGGATGATTCCACCGAACTCAGTAGGTGTGGTGTAGCCCACCGTATCGGGGATGTTAACAGTTGTCGCACCGGCATTAATAGCGGCTTCAACCATACGGCACAAGTAATCAATATGAGTACGGCCTGCATCTTCACACGAGAACTCCACATCGTCAGTGTATTGTCTGGCGTGTTTTACCGCGTTCACTGCCATCTCGACGATTTCGTCTTGTGATTTGCGAAGCTTAGCACCTACGTGAATTTCGGAGGTGGCGATAAAGGTGTGAATACGGAATTGCTCTGCCACACTTAACGCCTGACCACAGGCATCAATATCGCCCGGTAACGCACGAGATAAACCACAAACGATAGAGTTTTTAACTTCTTTGGCAATCATTTGTACCGAACGGAAATCACCCGGTGACGAAACAGGGAAACCTGCTTCTATGATATCTACACCTAAACGCTCGAGCGCCAGCGCAATCTGTAATTTCTCTTTGGCACTTAGGCTTGCAGGTAAGGCCTGCTCACCGTCTCGCAATGTGGTATCAAAGATTTTCACTTGATTTGTCATGACGCTCTCTCAGTTGAATAGTTAAAAAAAAACCCGTGCTTGGCACGGGTTTTTGTGAAATTAAATCGCTGGTCGCAATCTACCCGTGCAGTCTGGCTGCCATAAGGAGTAGAGATAGAAGAAGAAAACGAGTATGCATTTGCTGTTGTTTCTTTGCTGACCAAGTTGATAGCGACAATGTACCCATGTGGCATGAAGAGGTCAACCATTGTTTACAATAATGAGTATATTTTTCGTGTATAAAAGCTATCTTTTAATTATTTAGGATATTTATCCTAATCGGGATTTGAGTGAAAGGTGATTTTAAGGTGGAGAGCTTAGGGTCTTAGAGATTTTGTTGCTTTTTTCTCTTTAGGTAGGATGTTTCTACTAAAAAATATAAAATTTCTGTTTTCGGCATTTTGAGTTTTTATTCTCAATTAGTGCATATTTATTGGTCTTTTGGATTTAACGTGAAATTCTTCCAGTTTAATTGCGTCGACAAGCGCATTTCGCGAAGGGTTAATGCACGAGGTGAACGCTTTGACTTGAAGCTCCACGCGTGGCCACAGCATGCTGCGGTTACTATAGCCTTTGAAGGCCGCAGTAATATTTTACGCTCCACAGAAAGCGCCGTTGAAGCAGAGTCATCGTCTCGCTGTGTAGTGGAGTGAATACATTCACCTGTATTAGCAAACCATCCGTTTTTGTTTAAATGAAGCTGCGTATTGTCTTGATTAACCATATCAATAGAATCGAGTTCAATGTGCGTACCTTCAATATTTAAAACCAGAACGGGGACAACAAGGCCGTACTTGGCATTTTTTCGATACCAGGATTCCCGTTTTTCTGAATCATCTAAATGATTAATACCGGGGCATTTGGCCGATTGCTTGGCATACCAACTACCATTGTGTGTATCCACTCTTAGCGGCGATGGGTTAGATAAAGCCTCGTTATTTACCATATATCGAGCAATGGCTTTAACGTGATAGGGCAGGCCGCCCATTCGACGCTTAAGTAAAGAAAGGTTCGTTATTTGACTGTGTGCGAGAGAGATAACTTCCCTTTCGTACAAGGCAGTACATATTTCATTAAATTGAGGGTGGCTTCCACCTAGTTCACCAGCGTCACTAAAAAAGCCAACTTGAGTGTTGGTAGTAGAGTGGGAAAGTTCGTCGCCTGGAGCCATTAGGGTTATCAAATGCCTGTCTAGAGTCATTTAACACTACCAAGATTCAGCGTTTGATGCTACACGGTTTAATTAAACAGCGTGAAAAACAGACAAAAAAAGCCGCTATATTAAGCGGCCTTTCATCATTTTAATAGGGGTAACTTACTGGCCTTTGATTTCGCTACGGCCTTTGTAAGTTGCAGCGTCACCTAGTGCTTCTTCAATACGAAGTAATTGGTTGTACTTAGCAACACGGTCAGAACGACATAGTGAACCCGTCTTGATTTGGCCAGCCGCTGTACCTACGGCAAGGTCAGCAATGGTGGCGTCTTCTGTTTCACCAGAACGGTGAGAGATAACCGCGGTAAAGCCAGCATCTTTCGCCATTTTAATCGCGTTAAGGGTTTCAGTCAGTGAACCGATTTGGTTGAACTTGATAAGGATTGAGTTGCCAATGCCGTTATCAATACCGCGCTTAAGGATTTTGGTATTAGTTACAAACAAGTCGTCGCCAACTAGCTGTACTTTGTCACCAATCTTCTTAGTTAGGCTCGCCCAGCCGTCCCAGTCGCTTTCGTCTAGGCCGTCTTCAATAGATACAATTGGGTACTGTGCAGAAAGGTCTGCAAGGTAGTCGCCGAACGCTTCTGAATCGAAGCTCTTGTCTTCGCCAGATAGTACGTATTTGCCTTCTTTGTAGAATTCGGACGCCGCACAGTCAAGCGCTAGCGTGATGTCTTCATTCATTTTGTAGCCAGCATTTTCAACAGCTTCTACGATAACCGCTAGTGCTTCAGCATTTGAGCTTAAGTTAGGCGCAAAACCACCTTCGTCGCCAACCGCTGTGTTAAGGCCTTTTGCAGAAAGTACTTTCTTAAGTGCGTGGAAGATTTCTGCACCCATGCGTAGTGCTTCTTTGAAGCTCGTCGCGCCCACTGGCTGTACCATGAACTCTTGAATGTCTACGTTGTTGTCAGCGTGCTCACCACCGTTGATGATGTTCATCATAGGTACTGGCATTGAGTATTGACCAGACGTGCCGTTTAGGTCTGCGATGTGCTCGTAAAGCGCTACGCCTTTTTCAGCGGCTGCTGCTTTTGCTACGGCAAGTGAAACTGCAAGGATAGCGTTCGCACCTAGCGTTTCTTTGTTTTCTGTGCCATCAAGGTCAATCATGATGCCGTCGATATCAGCTTGGGCTAAAGCGTCTTTGCCGATAAGTGCTGGCGCGATGGTATCGTTAACTGCTGCAACTGCCTTTGTTACACCTTTACCTAGGTAACGAGACTTGTCGCCGTCGCGTAGCTCTAGCGCTTCGCGGCTACCCGTAGAGGCACCAGATGGTGCTGCAGCTCGGCCCATTACGCCTGATTCTAAATATACATCTGCTTCTACAGTAGGGTTACCGCGTGAATCTAAGATTTCGCGTCCGATAATGCGACTAATTTTCGCCATGTTTTTTCCTCAACAATTGAATGGGGCGCAACGGGAGAGAGCGCCCCTTTTATTAGAAATTAGTGATTTTCTTTCTGGTATTTTCCTGCCGCAGCAACGAAGCCAGTAAATAAAGGGTGTCCATCCCGAGGCGTTGATGTGAACTCAGGGTGGAATTGGCCCGCAATGAACCATGGATGATCAGGGATTTCCACTACTTCTACAAGTCGCTTGTCAGTGGACAAACCACTTACCTTTAATCCTGCCGCTTCTATTTGGTCGCGCAGGTTATTGTTCACTTCGTAACGGTGACGGTGGCGCTCGTAGATCTCAGCGTTGCCGTACATCTCGTGTACTTTTGTCCCTTCAATAAGGTGGCAAAGCTGGCTACCTAAACGCATGGTACCGCCAAGGTCTGATGTTTCAGTGCGCACTTCGGTCGTACCCGCAGCGTCTAACCACTCGGTAATAAGGCCAACAACTGGGTAAGGCGTTTCAGGGTCGAACTCTGTGCTGTTCGCGTTTTCCATGCCGGCAACATTACGTGCGTATTCGATAAGCGCTACCTGCATACCCAAGCAAATGCCAAGATAAGGGACTTTATTCTCACGGGCATAACGGGCTGCCGCAATTTTACCTTCAATGCCGCGTTCGCCAAAGCCGCCAGGTACCAAGATAGCATCTAACTGCTCTAGAATTTGGGTACCTTTGCTTTCTACATCTTGTGAATCAATATGGTGGATATTCACAGTTAGGCGGTTTTTAAGTCCCGCGTGTTTGAGCGCTTCATTAACAGACTTATAGGCGTCAGGTAGCTCTACATACTTGCCTACCATACCAATGTTTACTTCAGCCGTAGGGTTTGACTCAGCGTAAAGCACTTGTTCCCACTCAGATAAGTCGGCTTCTTCACACTCAAGACCGAAGCGGTCAACAACCAACTGATCCATACCCTGAGCTTTAAGTGCGGCAGGAATACGGTAGATACTGTCTACGTCCTTCAAAGAGATAACGGCTTTGTCAGCAACATTAGTGAAAAGCGCAATTTTAGAGCGCTCACTGGCCGGCAGTGCACCTACCGAACGACAAACAAGGATGTCTGGTTGAATACCAATAGAGCGAAGCTCTTTCACTGAGTGCTGCGTAGGCTTAGTTTTTACTTCACCCGATGCAGGCATGTAAGGCACAAGTGTTAAGTGCATGAACATAGCGCGTTCACGGCCCACTTCAGTACCAAGCTGACGAATAGCTTCTAAGAAAGGTTGTGACTCGATGTCACCTACGGTTCCGCCCACTTCAACAATAGCCACATCATGACCTTCAGCACCTTCGATAACGCGGCGCTTAATTTCATTGGTAATGTGTGGGATAACCTGAATGGTAGCTCCTAAGTAGTCACCGCGACGCTCACGCTTCAGTACTTCTTCATATACACGACCGGTAGTGAAGTTGTTGCGCTTAGTCATGCGGGTGCGAATAAAACGCTCGTAATGGCCTAAATCAAGGTCGGTCTCAGCGCCGTCATCGGTAACAAATACTTCACCATGCTGAATAGGGCTCATTGTGCCAGGATCGACGTTGATATAAGGATCGAGCTTTAACATGGTAACGGTGAGACCGCGAGCTTCCAGAATTGCGGCTAACGATGCTGCAGCAATACCTTTACCTAGCGATGAAACTACACCACCGGTGACGAAAATATAATTTGTCATGCGAAACCTAGAACGTTTGGGTTGTATGATAAATATAGGCCGAGTTTAGAACAAAACCAGCTACACTTTGGACGGGGCGATAGTATACGCAAATTCATGTGGGCAGACAATCAATTTGCCCACATGATGCACAATTTTACGATTGGCTTAAGCGCTTGAGTGTGTAAATCAGGTCAAGCGCTTGGCGCGGTGACAACTCATCGGGTGATAAGTTTTCAAGAGCTTCTACCACGGGGTGTGGTTTGTCTGGAAAAAGCATCTCCGCTTGGCCTTTAGCTTTAGACCCGCTGCTGTCAGAGGTTTTCGGCTTACTCATTGGAGCCGTTGGCTTGCCTTGCGCGCCTTCTGACTCGCTTTCGCCATTTATCATAAGGTGAGACGATTCCAATACGGCCAGCTTTTGTTGGGCTGCTTTTATCACCGCTTTAGGGACGCCAGCAAGCTGAGCTACTTGTAAACCAAAGCTCTTGCTAGCAGCGCCCTCAGAAACGGTATGCATAAAGCGTATGGTATCTTCAAACTCCATCGCATCTAAGTGCACGTTTACGACGCCATTTTGCGTTTCTGGCAGTTCAGTAAGTTCGAAGTAATGCGTGGCAAAAAGCGTATAAGCGTTAAGCTGCTTCGCCAAGTAACTCGCGCAGGCCCACGCTAGTGATAAACCATCATAAGTACTCGTGCCACGGCCTATTTCATCCATTAACACCAGTGAATTTTCGGTAGCGTTATTAAGAATGTTCGCCGTTTCTGTCATCTCAACCATAAAAGTAGAGCGGCCAGAGGCAAGGTCGTCCGAGGCGCCAATACGGGTGAAAATACGGTCGAGCTTACCTATGTGAGCGTTTTCAGCAGGCACAAAGCTTCCGATACAGGCCAACAAAGCAATGAGTGCGGTTTGACGCATGTAGGTTGACTTACCACCCATGTTCGGGCCGGTTATGATCAGCATGCGGCGTTCGCTATCAAGTTGCAGTGGGTTGGCAATGAAGGGGTCTTTCATCACGTTCTCAACCACAGGATGGCGACCGGCATCATAGGTAAGTGCACATTCTTGACTTAAATGTGGGCGATGCCAGTCAAGGGAGGCAGCTCGTTCTGCAAAACAGCACAGCACGTCAAGCTTAGCTAGCGCTGCAGCGGTTTCAATCAAATTGTTGAGGTATGGCGCAAAATTGTCAAACAAGGCTTCATAAAGCTGCTTTTCAAGAGCAAGCGCAGCGCCTTGGCTGCTAAGCACTTTATCTTCGTGTTCTTTAAGTTCTGGCGTTATGTAGCGCTCGGTGTTTTTAAGCGTTTGTCTGCGAATATATTCTGCAGGTGCCAGAGCACTGTTCGCTCGGCTAATTTCAATGAAAAAACCGTGCACTCGGTTATAGCCCACTTTCAGCGTAGAAATTCCCGTGCGTTCTCGCTCCCGCTGCTCCATGGCGTCTAGATAGTCAGTTGCGCCTTGCGATAGCTTGCGCAGTTCATCAAGCTCTGCGTTGTAGCCCTCTGCAATCACGCCACCGTCCCGTATAACTACAGGAGGGTTATCGATAATGGCTTCGTTTAACAGGGCTTGGAGTTCGGGGTAAGTGCCAATAGTTTCGCTAATGCTTCTGATTTGCCCTGTATCGAACCGAGCTAAAGCATATTGTAAATCTGGCAGTGCGTTAAACGCATTTTTTAGGCGTGCAAAGTCACGTGGTCGCGCAGAGCGAAGGGCTAAACGCGCCATAATACGTTCTATATCGCCAATGTGCTTTAACGCGGTGCGAATATCTTGAGGGTCATCATTAATGAAAGTTTCAACAGCATCTAAGCGGCTGTGGAGTTCATGCTGGTCGGTCAGCGGCGAGTGAATGATTCGCTGAAGCATACGGCTGCCCATGGCCGTGGTGGTAGTATCCATCACGCTGAACAGGGTATTTTCCTGTCCGCCAGACAAATTATGGGTAAGTTCTAAATTTCGGCGCGTGGCCGCATCTAGCTGTACGCGACTGTCTTGCTGTTCCGTCTGAATGCGGCGTATATGCGGCAGAGCCGTGCGCTGGGTATCCTTTACATATTGTAAAACACAGCCCGCGGCGCCCAGTCCTTTTGTTACGCCTTTTATACCAAAACCTTCTAATGTTTTAGTTTCGAACTGAGCGTTTAACTGCTCTGTGGCAGTATCAATGTCGAATTCCCATTCAGGGCGGCGTCTTAGCCCTTTGCGGTTTTCTATAAGTGGTAAACTTTCAAACCCTTCTGGATAAAGCAGTTCCGCAGGGTTTACTCGCTGTATTTCAGCTAATAGGCCTTCATCGCTATCGCTCTCAAAAATAACAAAGCGACCGCTGGTAACGTCCAACGTTGCCAAACCATAATGCATGCTATGACCGCATACCGCGGCAAGAATGTTATCGCGGCGCTCTTCCAAAAGTGCTTCGTCGGTAACTGTACCAGGCGTAACAATACGTTGTACTGCGCGTTCAACAGGACCTTTACTGGTTGCAGGGTCGCCTACCTGCTCGCAAATGGCTACCGACTCTCCCATTTTTACAAGGCGTGACAGGTAACTCTCTACCGCGTGATAGGGAACACCGGCCATCGGGATAGGTTCACCGCCGGACTTACCTCTGGCCGTTAGCGATATATCCAGTAATTCCGCAGCTTTTTTCGCATCGTCATAAAACAACTCGTAGAAGTCGCCCATGCGATAGAACAATAGAATATTCGGATGCTGCGCCTTAATAGTCAGGTATTGGCGCATCATGGGAGTATGTGATTCCAAAAAAAGCCTCTGCGATTTTGTTGCTGGGTTTAATGCCTGTTGAGGAGAATAAATGATAAACTCACGCCCACTAAGATCAAGCGAAGATCTGATAAAGCACAACAGGTGTAATTAGGTATATCCAAATGAGCTCAACATTTTCAACTGATTCGACAGTAAACGCCACCCCTTTGATACTTGATAGCGCATTATCTGCTCAGGTGCAGGTATTAGGTGACGCACTAAAGGCAAAAGGCTGGACCGTGTCTAGTGCTGAGTCTTGTACAGGCGGGGGGATAGCTTTTGCCTTTACCAGTGTGGCTGGCAGCTCTGATTGGTTTAATCAATCGTGGGTGACGTATTCAAATGATGCAAAGCAAAACGTGCTTGGCGTAACCGAACAATCGCTTGTTGAATATGGGGCTGTTTCGAAGCAAACGGTAAAAGAAATGGCGGCTGGCGTGCGCCGCAACAGTGGGGCGCAACTAGTTGTAACCGTTAGCGGTGTTGCTGGGCCTGGCGGAGGCACAGAAGAGAAGCCAGTGGGAACCGTTTGGTTTGGCTTTTTGTGCGGCGAGCGCGAGGCGCAAATTAAACAAGTATTCAGCGGCAATCGCCACGAAGTACGCCAGCATGCTATTACCTTTGCTATCACTCACTTGGTTAAAATGTTGAGTGAAAATTAAAAACACTGGTTGAAACTGTATGCTTGTACAGTATAGAATGTGATCATTATTTGATACCGTCATTAAACGAATAGGCGATGTCAAAACAGAATTTAACCGCAAATCCTAGAGGATATATACGTGGACGATAACAAATCAAAAGCTTTAACTGCCGCAGTAGGCCAAATTGAGAAGCAATTTGGTAAAGGCGCTATCATGCGCTTAGGCGACAACCAAGCCATGGATATTGAAGCGATTTCTACTGGCTCACTTACCATTGATATCGCCCTAGGTATAGGCGGTTTACCGTGTGGTCGTGTGGTAGAAATTTATGGCCCTGAATCATCAGGTAAAACCACGCTTACACTGCAAGTTATTGCTGAAGCGCAGAAAAAAGGTAAGACCTGTGCCTTCGTTGATGCTGAACACGCCCTAGACCCAGTATACGCTGAAAAGCTAGGCGTAAACATTGACGAACTATTAGTTTCTCAGCCTGATACTGGTGAGCAAGCGCTAGAAATTTGCGACATGTTGGTACGCTCTGGTGCGGTAGATGTGGTTATTGTTGACTCCGTCGCTGCGCTTACACCGAAAGCGGAAATTGAAGGCGACATGGGTGATTCTCACGTTGGTCTTCAAGCGCGTCTCATGTCACAAGCATTGCGTAAGCTTACAGGTAACATTAAGCGTTCAAATACTTTGTGTATCTTCATTAACCAAATCCGTATGAAGATTGGTGTAATGTTCGGTAACCCAGAAACCACTACCGGTGGTAATGCGCTTAAGTTCTACTCTTCAGTGCGCTTAGACATTCGCCGTATCGGTGCTGTCAAAGAAGGCGATGAGGTAGTAGGTAACGAAACCCGCGTGAAGGTAGTGAAGAACAAAGTTGCACCTCCGTTTAAGCAAGCCGAATTCATGATCCGCTACGGCGAAGGTATCAGTAAGGAAGCAGAACTCATCGACCTAGGTGTTAAGCAAAAGCTTGTTGATAAAGCTGGCGCTTGGTACAGCTACAACGGCGACCGCATTGGTCAAGGTAAAGCGAATGTAATGAAGTTCCTTAAAGAAAATCCTGAAATTGCGAACGAGATTGAAACAAAAATTCGCCAAGAGCTATTGCTTCCTAAGACAGTGAAAGCTGAAGAAGTGGTTGCTCCGCAAGAAGACGACGTGCTTCCTGAATAAAATCAGCGCGTTAGTTTTTAAGAAACCCACCTCATGGTGGGTTTTTTTATGCCTCATGTCTGTATTATTTTGTAAGACATATTTACTAACATTTATTATAAGCTTGAAACTTGTACTACTAAAAAAAAGAAGGAATGCTGTAATAAATTTCGGTACGTGCAGACTATAAAAATAAATAAGGCGTACTTTGCTTTTTGTGCAAAAAAGCCCACAACAATAACGAACAGTTAACTGTTTAACTGAAAGAAGAGGAAAGGGAATGATTGAAATATCAGGTCTCGCCAAACGCTTTACGGTGGAAAACCCGAAAAAGCTTAGCGAACAAGAGAAGAAGGACCCCCGTTTAAAAGGTCGTTATTTCCAATCAGTAAGGGACGTGTCGTTTACTTGCGACAAGGGGCAGGTTCTAGGACTGCTTGGTCCTAACGGAGCGGGTAAAACCACAACATTACGCATGCTTTCAACGGCACTTAAACCAGACAGTGGTAAAGTGCTAATTGGTGGTGAAGACGTGCTGTCTAACCCAAATATTGCGCGAAAGAAGATTGGTTTTCTTTCCAGTTCTACAGGTCTGTACGGTCGTTTAAGCGGTCGAGAAAATATTAGTTACTTCGGGGAATTGCATGGCATTTCAAAAAATGTGATTAATGCCCGTATTGAGGAGTTAGCTGATTTGTTAGATATGCAAACCTTCCTTGATAGACGTGCTGAAAATTTCTCGTCAGGCATGAAACAAAAAGTGTCTATTGCGCGTGCGGTTATTCACGAGCCTGAATTGGTGGTTCTCGATGAGCCTACCACGGGACTTGATATCATGGCGACCAGTACAGTAATGGAGTTCATTCAGCGTCTTAAGGATAAAGGTACGCCGGTGATTTTTTCAACTCACCATCTCGACGAGGTCCAAGCGCTTTGCGACAAGGTAACGGTTATTAACCAAGGCGAAACCGTGTTTAACGATTCGCTTGCAGCATTTAGCGCGTTGTCTGGTAATGAAGTATCTGGCGGGCAAATGCATAAGAGCTTTCTAAAAACACTCTCAATGGATGTTAAGGAGATGGGCAATGTGGTTAATCTTTAAAAAGGAATTCAAAGAGCTATTACGCGATAAGAAAACCATCATATTCATGATTGGTCTACCGCTTCTATTGTTTCCAGCCATTTTTGGCGTGGCCTTTTTCTTTATGAGCTCTGCAGCAGATAAAGCGGAAAACGAAGTGCTGAAATACGCAATCGTTGGTGAGGCTTATGCACCTGCAATTGTGCAGTCCTTTAATAGTGCCTCTGATAAGTTTGAATCAGTTCCAATAGGCAATGAGACTGACTATGCCAAACTCATTAAGAACGAGACCCTAGACTTCGTTTTGGTTATCCCTGAAACCTTTGACAGTGATGTTTTGAATTCAGGTCAGCATAAGATTGCCCTTTATCTCAACGATGCAGGCCTAAATAAAGTCATGGGGCGTGTTTCTGAAATTATTGATGAGTATACCGATGCATTTCAGCAGACGGCTTTTGCTCAGCTTAATCTTGATGAAACACAACAGGAAGCACTATTGCAACCTATTAAAATTGAAAAGCAGAACGTTGCTGACGATCGCGAGGTATGGGGTGAACGACTTGGAGGCATGCTGCCTTACTTCATCTTTATACTGTGTTTACAAGGAGCAATGGCCCCTGCAGCAGACTTAGGAGCAGGTGAAAAAGAAAGAGGCACTTTAGAAACCTTGCTTATTTCACCGATGGATCGCCACAAACTCGTACTAGGTAAATTCTTTACGGTGGCAGCAGCAGGTATTGTAACAGCGCTTATAACGGTTTCCTCTATGGCAATGTGGGGGCTGGTGCTATCGCAAGGCATGGCCGTTGAATTTGTGGTAAAGATAATGTCTATGATTGGTCTTGTAGACTTCTTATTGATCTTTTTAATGTTAGTGCCTGTGGTGGCAGTATTTGCAGCTGTATTATTATCGCTATCTATTTATGCCCGTTCTTTTAAAGAAGCCCAAAGCTACATGGGTTCGCTCATTATGGTAGTTATCTTCCCTGTCATTATCGCAATGATGCCAGGCGTAGAGCTTAAAGGTGGCTGGGTGTGGGTGCCGCTCACTAACGTGGCCCTTGCGATGAAAGAGCTGTTTAAAGGCACCATGGATTACTTTGCGCTGTTTGGTATTTTTACCTCAACAGCGGTAATCGCGACAGGGCTGATTTTCTTCTGTATCCATTGGTTTAACAAAGAAAAAGTGCTGTTTAGGTAGATTCAAGAAAGTTAAAGGGCCTGGATAAGAGCTCGCCTAAAGCGAGCTCTTTCATATTAGGAAGAAATGGCGCTAAGTGAAGTGCTTTGCAATTAGCCATTCTCTTATTAAAAAAATTTAGGCAGGATAAATAAATCATTGGGCTTTTCCTTCACACTTCAAAATCTACACGTTTAATAATGCCTTCCCACCCAGGAGGAATTTTCCCTTGCAACACGTAAGAATAAGCAAGAAGTTCTGCAATAACATAATAAAGTGACTCAGGGATATTTTGCCCTACGTCCAGTGTCGCGAGCACTTCGCTTAAATAGGGATCTTCGTGAATCAATATCCCAGTTTCCTCAGCCATGGCAATAATTGCCTCGGCTAAATCTCCATAGCCTTTGGCGACGACTTTCGGTGCATTTTTCTTGTCTCCCCCCTCGTACTTAAGACCAATGGCACGCTTTGTTTTTTGTGAGTCAGTCATAAATTACCCGCTTAAACCCGCGTTTCAAAAATTTGGTGGGGACGGGAATTGAGCGTGTCAGGTATATGTCCCCGTTGGTAGCTGGTGTTTTCAACGACGAGCCCGAGTGAAGTGAGGCGCCGCTGCAAGTAGGGCAGCGTATCTCCAATTCGCCTCAATATTTCATCGTTCGATGCATACAAGTCTAACGTTATTGTATTTTTATCAATTTTAGACTTCGCCAATACCTGCCCGCTATCACCAATGTTTAGTTTCATTGTAACGTTCCACAGAGAACGCTGGCCGGCTTGTTCTTGTTTATGGTTTTGCCCACCTTGCTCTCGCTTTATCAGAAGTTCTGGCGGCGTCTGATGCTGTGAAAGCGACGGTAGTACATAGTAAAAACTGTCTTGCCCTTGAATACGGCTGTCGACGTTGGCTATTTTATTTTGCTGGTGGCTAATAAGTAAGGTTTTAAGATGAGAGAGTAACTGCTGTCGACCGTCTAACTGATTCATATCTTGGCTAATGCGGCTAGGCTGTGAAGTGATACCCATATTCGCTAATGTTTTTGAAACAATGGAGTCTGGCGCATCTATTTGTGCTTTTAAGCTCGGCTGTCTTTGCATTGCACGGCCAGCTAATGCTAGTTGGACCATAGCAACAAGCCCTTGAACGAAGCTAGATGAGTTTGCTGGTGAGGTTAAGCTTACAGGCGTGGTAACAAGCGCTTGGGTAGATATGAGCTGCTGCAAACGTTGTGATAAACCTTGTTCGCTCATATCGTTTGCTACTTTTTTTGACAGCGCTTTGATTTCTTCGTTAGCAGTTAAGGTTTCACCAACTGGGCCTTCATTTCCTTTTGGACTAGCGAAGGACAAGCTTGTATCAGAAATAGGGGGAAGCGCGCCTACTGACTTATTTTGCAAGGCGGTTAATTGCTGAATAATATTGGAAAGTAAGCCGCTCGATAAGCCTTTAGTCTGCGTACTTAACGCCTGAGCGAGTGCCAAAAGAGAAGATTTGCCTGCGTTGTCTTTTACCACGTTACTCTGCGTGGCGAGTGTTTCGCCATGAACAGTATCCTTAGTTTGTGACGTGGTACTTTTGAGCGCAGAGGCCAGTTGCTCATTAGTGGGTTTGGGCGGCCCAACAAAGTCGGTCGTAGATACTCTAATTTGAGAAGGCTTTGCGTTGAGTACGTCCAGGCCTTTTAAATGCTGGAGGATTTTATCAACATGCTGAGCATCTAAAGCGTTTGATACGCCGGCGTTTGTCGTTAGTTTCCCGTTCTCCACAATGGCGATCAGCTCGCTTAGCGCCTTATTAGTGCTGCCCGTTTGACTGAGCAATATCCGAGAGAGGGTAGTGATGGCATTGTGAACATCACTACCCTTAAGTAGTGTCGGTGCTTCACTTCGCAGGTTTTGCAAGGACGGCGACGCATCGGCAACACGATTTCCCACCCTGCTTTCCGCTTCTTTCGCTATTGCGTTGGGTAGTTGTGAAAGAGTGAGTTTATTTACTTGATTGTGAGTCAAAGCAGGAAGAGAAAATGGAGATACGCTGTTTTTAGGTAAGCTTATTTGCATTAATGCACTGTGTTGTGCTGTGCGTATTGCCAGCTTGCTATCAGTCAACGTCAGCGCAGAAATAGCTTTTAATACATTTGAGTTCGTGTTTGGATTTTCAAACAGCGCATTAAGGCGTGTAGAGTTTTTGGCGCTGTGCTCTATCGCTATTCCACCTTGCTTAAGTGCGTGTTCAATGAGCGTAAATTGCAAGTTGGTGCTCACATTTTTTTGCGTGACGATAGCGGTTTTGCTTGTGCTGCTGGTTGCGAGTGTACTCTGAGCACGACTATCAGTATTGGCGCTATTGTTTGCAATAGAATGAGCTTGGGAAATTTGCAAGACGATATTGCCGTTGCTTCCTCGACTTAGCCCAAGTACTACCTGTCGACCAATCAACTTTTGAAGCGCCGCCTTGGTACTGCTATCAACGTTTTCCGTGTTGATATCAGTAAGCGCAACGAATTGGTCTTTTGAGATAGCAAGCATGAGTTGTCCAAAGCTTTCATTTTTAGTGGAGAGTGACAGCTGACCTTTAAGCGTTACTGCTGCGGTATTTGCAGCAAGCGCCTGAGCTACAGCTTTAAGCAATTCCGCTTTATCTGATGCAGACAACGACACACTTTTTTGAAGTAGACTGGTTGAGAGCAGCAAGGCAGATGGGGTGTTAGACTGCTCTTGCGGTATTTTTTCAGAGCGGTGTGAGTCATGGGAACCAGAGCTTTGGGGCAAAAGAGCAAGCTGTGTGTTATTCATCGCTTGCTTTGAAATTTTGGCGCTTACCTCTGCGGGTAAAACGACGTTAAGCATTTGCGCTGAGACTGACTGAGCGGTGTTTGATGATGTGCTTATAGATAGTACCCGCTCAGGTAATCGTTCAATTATTACTTTCGCAGCATTATCGATTGAGGCAGCCTGCGTCAGAGTAGGATTGGTAATAACAGGAGTCGTATTTCGACGGCCGCCTTGATTAGCTACGTCAGCGTTTTCACTTAATTGTAAGGATGCGGGGGCAGGTGCAGAAGGGCCAGTTGACTGACTCAGGGCTGCTGCCAATAGTGATGATAATGGAGTTGTCATAATTAAAATATCGGCACGGTCGCACTTTTCCTTACTAATTTAAGTATAGCAAAGCGCTTGAGAGCTGTTCCGCAACAAAAAAAGCGCGTAAATATGTACAGCGAAAGAATTCATCCTCAAGTGAGAATTGCTTCAGGAAAAACGCCTTTGTCGTTGAAGTAAATCATATTTAATCGGAATTCGCGACTGCGAAAAAGCGTTCATGTGGTAGACTAGCGCCATTTTTCAGAACCTTTTTTTTAAGTTGGAGTGCCTAGGCAGTGTTAGAGGCGTGCGGATTAACGTGCAGCAAACGAGACAGAACCCTTTTTGAAGGGCTTTCACTAGTGGTAAATACTGGTGAGTTGCTGTATTTGCGCGGTCCTAATGGTGCAGGAAAAACCAGCTTACTTCGCATTCTCACTGGTCTGAGTGCACCCGATGCAGGAACAGTTTTACACAACGGAAGAGACATATCAGTAGATAAATCAGGCTACTACCGAGACCTTTTTTATCTTGGTCACAAAAGCGGCACTAACGGTAGCCTTTCTGCTTTGGATAATTTGTCTTTTTGGTTGGCCCAGCACAAGGTGTCTGTGGACGTTAATGTGCTTTATGACGTGTTGGAGAAAGTAGGTCTAGTTGGGCTTGAAGACATACCTGTTCGATATCTATCTGCAGGGCAACAGCGTCGCGTAGCGCTTTCACGATTGTGGTTAAAGCCTGCCAAGGTTTGGATACTCGATGAGCCTTTTACCGCGCTAGATGTAAAAGGGGTCCACATGCTTGAATCAAGTATGAAAGATCATGTTGCCAAGGGCGGTCTCATTGTTACTACTTCTCATCAGCCATTATCTGAAACTGCCGGTAAACACTGTGTATTTGATTTGGAGTACCGGTTCTGATGTCGCTCTATCACGGAATATTTAAACGTGACATGCAAATTGCGTTTAAGCAAAAAGCGGAATTGGTGCAGCCACTGATGTTTTTACTCATGGTGGTGACCTTGTTTCCTCTAGGCGTAAGCCCGTCTCCCGACACCCTTCAGCGTATTGGGCCTGGGGTGATTTGGATTGCTGCGATTTTGTCTTCTTTAATGGCGATGGAAAGGCTCTTTCGCGATGACTTTCAGGATGGTTCACTCGAGCAATACATACTTTCGGGTATGGCATTACCCGCTGTGAGCGCGGTAAAAGTTGCTGCTCATTGGCTGGTTAGTTTTGTTCCTCTGTTGCTGTTGTCGCCGCTGCTAGCCGTGTTTTTAAATTTAACGGTCGATATGTATATCGCGCTTGTATTGACTTTGTTGCTGGGCACGCCATTACTTTCTTTAATTGGTGCCATTGCGGTAGGGCTAACCGTAGGATTACAAAAAGGCGGAGTACTGTTGGCATTGCTACTTATCCCCGTCTTTATTCCGTTACTGATATTTGCCACGTCGGCTGTGGATTCTGCCGCACTGCAATTACCTTATCACGCGCAACTTGCTATTATCGCCGCCATGCTTTTACTGGCCACAGCGTTAGCGCCGTTTGCCATAGCGTATTCTTTAAAAGTGAGTCAAAACTAATGTGGAAGTGGTTACACCCTTACGCTAAAACAGAGCGAGCATATCAGCTTTGTTTAACATTACAGCCTTGGTTTTGGGCTGGTGCATTACTTTGTTTGAGCATAGGCACCGTATGGGGGCTCGCATTCGCGCCTCAAGATTATCAACAAGGAGATTCATTTCGAATCATCTATATTCATGTGCCTAGCGCTATCTTGTCGATGGGGACCTATGTTGCTATGGCAATAGCAGCCTTAGTAGGTATGGTGTGGCAGTGGCGCACAGCCTATATGAGTATGATTGCCATGGCCCCAATTGGCGCAGTAATGACATTTATAGCGCTCTTTACCGGTGCAGCTTGGGGGAAGCCCATGTGGGGCGCGTGGTGGGTGTGGGATGCACGTCTTACCTCGGAGCTTATTTTATTGTTTTTGTATATGGGGGTTATTGCCCTTTATGGCGCATTTGAAGACAAGCAGCAAGCAGGTAAAGCGGCAGGCGTGATGGCACTTGTAGGTGTGGTAAACATCCCTATTATTCATTATTCGGTAGAATGGTGGAACACTTTGCATCAAGGGGCCACCATCAGTAAATTCGACAACCCGTCAATTGCGCCAGAGATGCTGTGGCCGCTGTTAATTAACCTTTTAGGTTTTGCTTTGTTTATTGGTGCGGTGACCACAGTGCGTCTACGCAATGAAATAGTATTACGGGAAATGCATAGGCCTTGGGTTCAAACTCTTGCTAAGGAGCAGCTAGCCAATACACAGCAAAGAAGAGCAGCCAACCAAAATATGACGGAGGGCAATTAGTATGCAGTTTGAATCGTTTGCCGCTTTTATCAATATGGGTGGCTATGGGTTTTACGTATGGCTGTCGTTTGGCGTTACTTTTGTGGCCATGGGCATTATTGCTATTCAGAGTTTTATTAAGCACCGCCACCTCTTAAAGCAGGTTGTAGTGGAGCAAGAGCGCAAAGCGCGTATAAAAAAAGCGCGAAAACAACAGCAAGCCAGTACATAGTATTGACGTGGTAAGTGTACATAGCCTTAACTTGCGTTTTTATCGTTTATTAGTTTTTTCGAAGTGAGAGTTGCATGAACCCGAGACGAAAGCAGCGACTAGCCGTAGTGGGAATTATCGGTTTTTTAATAGTAAGCGCAATTGGACTGATGCTTTACGCCCTAAACGACAGTATTGACCTTTTCTATACGCCTAGTGAAATCATTGAAGGCAAAAATGGCCAAAAGCCGCAAGTGGGTCAGCGCCTTCGCATAGGCGGCATGGTGGTACCTGGTAGTGTAAAACGGGATCAAGAAAGCTTGGCGGTGAGTTTTGATCTTATCGATACAGGCCCAAAAGTAACGGTAACCTACAATGGCATTCTTCCTGATTTGTTTCGGGAGGGGCAGGGTATTGTGGCCACTGGCGTACTCACAGACGCAGGCGCGATTAAAGCGCAGGAAGTGCTGGCGAAGCATGACGAAGAGTACATGCCCCCAGAGCTCGCTGAGAAGATGAAGGGCATTAAGCACGTGAAGCCTGAAAATATGCCAAGCTACGAGACGCCAAATAGCGCTGGGGGCAAATAATCATGGTCCCTGAAATTGGAAATATTGCGCTAACCCTTGCGTTAGTTTTGTCTATTTTATTGGCGGTTTATCCCCTGTGGGGTGCGCATCGTCAGCATGAAACGCTGATGGCAACCGCAAAGCCATTGGCAATTGGGCTGTTTCTATTCACGCTTATTGCTTATGTTTGCTTAACCTACGCTTTTGTTACTGACGACTTTAGCGTGGCTTATGTGGCACAGCACTCAAATAGTCGGCTTCCCATCTATTATAAAATCACAGCGGTATGGGGCGGCCACGAGGGCTCTTTTCTGCTATGGGTACTGATGCTTTCAATTTGGACAGTAGCAGTGGCGATATTCAGCAAGGGTATTCCACTTGCTATGGTTGCAAGGGTACTGTCTGTGCTCGGCATGGTGGGTATTGGGTTCTATCTTTTCATGCTCCTCACCTCGAACCCCTTCGACAGCATGTTGCCATTTTTCCCAGTCGACGGGCGAGATCTCAATCCATTGCTACAAGATTTTGGCATGATCATTCATCCGCCAATGCTTTATATGGGTTATGTGGGGTTCGCAGTAGCCTTTGCTTTTGCTATATCAGCGTTGATTTCAGGGCAACTAGACTCGACATGGGCACGCTGGTCTCGACCTTGGGTTATTTCTGCTTGGGCGTTTCTAACGGTAGGTATTGCGCTTGGCAGCTGGTGGGCATACTACGAACTCGGTTGGGGCGGCTGGTGGTTCTGGGATCCAGTAGAAAACGCATCGTTTATGCCTTGGCTAGTTGGAACGGCTCTCATGCATTCCTTAGCGGTAACTGAAAAACGAAAAGCGTTTAAGTCGTGGACGGTACTTCTGGCTATTGCTGCATTTAGTCTAAGTTTATTGGGTACTTTTTTAGTGCGCTCTGGCGTAATTGTGTCGGTTCATTCATTCGCAAGCGATCCAACCCGTGGCCTTTTCATTTTGGGCATACTCATTGTGCTTAGTGGCTTTGGATTGTTACTTTACGCTCTGCGTGCGTCATCGCTTAAAAGCCCTGGTCGCTATCAAGCGTTTTCTCGCGAAGTGCTATTAATGGGCAATAATGTCTTTTTATGTGCCGCTACCCTCGTTGTCCTGCTGGGTACTTTGCTGCCCCTTGTTCACAAAGAGCTCGGCTTGGGTAGTATTTCAGTGGGTGCACCTTTCTTCAATCAAATGTTTACGTTATTGATAGTGCCGTTTGTATTGATGTTAGGGCTTGGTCCGCTTACGCGTTGGAAACAGCAGAAAGCCAGTGAACTGCAAAAACAACTATTAGTCGCAGGCGGTATTGCGCTAAGCGCAGGTGTGCTGGTGAACTTTGCCTACGATGAACCCACCTATATGGGTATGCTGGGCATGGTGTTGGTGTTTTGGATATTGGTCACGACGGTACAAGAAGTGATGCAGCGTGTATCGGCGATGCCATCAGGTAGCACCGAAAATGCATCGGTTATGGCGAAACTGCGTAAGCTGACCCCAAGCCATTGGGGCATGGTGCTAGGCCATGTGGGCTTTGCTATCTGCATTATCGGAATTACGCTTGTCTCGAACTATGAAATGGAAAGAGATATTCGTATGGACATCGGCGATACGGTTTCCCTTGGCGGATATGACTTCAGTTTTAGAGATGTGCGCAAGGTGCAAGGTCCCAACTTTGAAGCGGATAAAGGCGTTTTCGACGTTTATAAAAACGGAGAATTGGTTGCGCACCTAGAGCCTGAAAAGCGTTTATATATCGTACAGCGTATGCCAATGACAGAAGCGGCCATTCACTCCAACCCAGCTAGAGACCTGTTTATTGCGATGGGTGAACCTTTAGATAATGGCGCCTGGGCTATTCGTATTTATATTAAGCCATTTGTTGTTTGGCTTTGGGCAGGGGCAGTAGCCATGGCCATAGGCGGCATCTTTTCCATTAGCGACAAGCGTTACCGCATGGCGAAAGTGAAAAAGATAAAACGAGTATTTGGCGGTAAAGATGACGTAAAAGTATCGTCAGCTAATGGTCAAGCATCACTTACAGGCGGTGTATCTAATAGTTCAGTGAAAGGAAACGCATAATGAAAAAAGCACCACTTGTTGCCATTCCATTAGTGCTGTTTTCTTTGCTGGTAATCTTTCTATTCAAAGGGCTTTTTTCAGACCCACGAGAGTTAGATTCTCAGGTGCAGGATAAAACTCTGCCAGCATTTTCACTACCAGATTTAATGCAGCCAGATGTTACCTATACCCCTGATGATTTAAAAGGAAAGGTAACCATATTGAATGTTTGGGGAGTATGGTGTGTCACATGCGCCGTTGAGATGCCTTATCTTACTCAGCTTAAAAATGAGCAAGATGTTCACATTGTGGGTTTGTATTTCGACCAGGACTTAGACCCAGACTTCGGCACAAAAACACTAAGCCGGGTTCAGCAAGAAGTGACAGAAATGCTCAGTCGCTATGGCAACCCGTACGCGTACAATATTTTCGATGTGTACCGCGATACGTCGCTGGATCTGGGGGTGACCGGTGCGCCTGAGCATTTTGTTATAGACGCTGATGGCATCATTCGTATGCATCATGTAGGTGATATTAACGAACGGGTTTGGAACTCGAAAGTGGGGCCGCTTTATAAAAAGCTGGTGGCAGAAGCGTCTGGTAATGAGGGTGAACAAAAAGAAGTAGATGTTGAGGCTGTGATGAGCAATAACATGAATGCGCAGGAGGGCGAGTAATAATGCTAGCGAAAAATGTGATGCATTACAGTTACGTGCCGGTCAACGCCAATGTTGCAATTGAGAGTAAGAAGAGCCGAACTATCAACAATGCCATCTTGAAATCCACTGTGCTAAACATTTTGGTGTTCATGTTTGTATTGAGTGTCTTTACGGTTAACGCGGCTGAAGATAAGTTTTCATTCGATACACCCGCACAGCGTGAGAGCTTTTTAACGCTTACTGCTGAGCTACGCTGCCCTATGTGTCAGAACCAGAATATTGCTGATAGCGATGCCATGATAGCGCACGATATGCGTCGAAAAGTCTACGCGCTATTGAAACAGGGCAAATCTGAACAAGAAGTCATTGATTTTATGAAATCTCGCTATGGCGACTTTGTGCATTACCAACCGCCTGTCACGGCAGCTACGCTGTGGCTTTGGGCAGGCCCGGTATTATTTATTTTTATTGCCCTAATTGTGGTGGTTAGACGCAAATCGATTGCGCCACCAGTGGATATGGCCGCGAAGCTAGCCAAAGCAGATGAAATGTTGGAGCGAGAGAAAGAATGAGTTGGTCTGAGTTTTATATTATTGTTTCAGGCTTAATCACGCTTGTTCTTCTAATTATTGCTTTTCCTTGGTTACGCAACAAAAACCATGCAAAACAAGACAGTTTAAGCAATACCCAAATTGTTAAGCAGCGTTTAGCAGAATTAGACAGGGAAGTCACTGAAGGGCTTATCAGTGAGCATGATAAGCGCCAAGCAGTTGACGAACTTAAATTGGCCTTGGTAGATGAAAGCGCGTTTCAATCACACAAGACGGGCAATGCAGCCCTCCCTCTTGCGATAGGTGGCATACTGGCCATCGTTTGTGGCGTGATTGTGTATTCGCAGGTCAATCAAATGGAAGGCGTGGTTAGAGCGAACAAGGCTATTGAAACATTACCAGAGCTGAGCCAGCAGTTGGCGAGCGGCAACGCTAACAATTTAACCCAGCAAGATATTGCAAGCCTTGCACTTGCGATACGTCAGCGACTGCGCGAAGAGCCCTCAGACGACACAGGCTGGATGTATTTTGGCAGGTTAATGCTGAGCATAGGCCAAGAAGTACAGGCGATTGAAGCGATTGATAGAGCGGTTAATTTAGCGCCTTCTAATTCTGCTAATCGTATTACCCTCGCTCAAGCGTTGATGACTACCGGAGATGTCAACAACTTGGAGCGAGCACAGTCGATTTTATTGAGCTTGCTTAGCGATAATCCTCAGAATGATAACCTTGCCCTCATGATGGCAGTGGTGTCTGCTCAACTTGGTGACCTTGATAATACCCGGCGTTTTTATCAGCAGGTCGAAGGTAAGTTACCTGCAGATAGCGATATGGCGCAGCGCTTAGTTGCCCGTATTCAAGAATTGGAAGGTAATACAAGTGAGATGGCTGCGTTACAAAATACTGAGCAGCCACAGGCTACCAGTGGCGAAAATAAAAACAGTGGGGGAGATACTGGCTTTGAGGTTACTGTTAACTTATCTGAAGAAGCCAGCGAATATGCCCCCAAAGACGGCTTTTTGGTTGTTTTCGCTCAAGACGCTAACTCGGATAATAGAATGCCGGCTGCAGTGGTTAAGTTGCCTATAAATGACTTTCCCATTTCCGTAACATTAACAACAGAGAATGCCATGATGCCACAGTTTACACTTGCAACACTGTCTGATGTGGTAGTGACAGCAAGGCTCTCTGAAGACGGTAATGTGGCCGTTTCACAAGGAGAGTGGCAGGGTAGTGTGAATGCAAGTGTGACCGCCAACGAACTCTCTTCACTACGTATTATTATTGATAAGGAATTATAAGTATGGAGTTGTCTAAGTCACTCGTTATCGGGTTGATTGTAGCCGCAAGTTTTCTAGGTGGTTGTGCGAGCAACCATACTCAAGAGCAAGCTGAAGGGGCGGGTGCTAATGCTGCGGTAGTAGATACGTCCGACCCACGCGACCCGTTTGAACCTGTCAACCGTGAAATTTGGGATTTTAACTGGGATGTATTAGATGCGTATATTTTACGCCCTATAACAGTTACTTATGTGACGGTTATGCCTCAGCCTGCACGTACAGGGTTAGTGAACATCACAGATAACCTGCAAGAGCCTGCTAATTTTTTGAATAATATTTTTCAAGGTAAAGTGGATGATGGCCTAGACAGCCTAGCCCGCTTCCTGATTAACACTACAGTGGGCCTAGTTGGCACTTTCGATGTCGCATCGAAAATTGGGATAGAGCGTAAACGTGAGCAGTTTGGTGAAACGTTAGCAGTATGGGGCTTAGATACAGGGCCTTTCTTAATGCTTCCATTTTTAGGCCCCAGTGATCCTCGCAGTTTTACCGGTGATTATGTGGACGGTTTTGCGTTTCCAATGTCTCTGCTTGAAGGTTCTGTTAACTTAGCTCGTATTGGTTTTTCTCTTCTTGAAGCGAGAGCGCAGCTATTAGACCAAGAAGCGCAGCTAGAGCAGTCTGTAGATGATTATGCTTTTGTAAAGAATGCTTATTTTGAAAACTTGGAATTTCGCGTTACCGATGGAAAAAGCGGTGATAAAGCGATAGATGATGATCAACTCGATGACTTTGCTGACTTTGAGGCTATGTTAGAAGGCAGTGAGTTTGACGGCTATGAAGAACCGGCGGAAGAGTTGAATCAAGAAGCTACAGAGGATACGACTGACGAAACCACTGAACTAAAAGGAAAGTTGGGCGAAGAAAGTGAGAAATCTAAGCGACTAGGAAAGGACCGCGAAGGGAAAGACGGTAAATAAACACTCCTCTGATAGAGCAGGTAGCCTAAAAGTACTCATTATTTAGGGCTCCGTGAGCTTATTATCTGCAACACCCAATACAAAAATGCCATGCTTGTTCGCATGGCATTTTTATTTATAGCATGTGAAATATGCCTAGTGGCACAACCTGTGTACTGGTTAATTAATCCTTTGGATAGCCCATCGGGTTTTGAGACTGCCAGTTCCAAGTATCTGCACACATGTCCTCTAAACCTTTTTCAGCATGCCAGTTGAGTTCTGTAGCAGCTTTAGTCGGGTCAGCATAACAGGCCGCAACGTCGCCACTTCTGCGCGGTGCAATCTTATAAGGTACGGTTTTACCCGAGCCTTTTTCAAAAGCCTTAATCATTTCGATTACAGAATAGCCTTGGCCTGTACCTAGGTTGTATTTATCTAAACCCATGTTAAGGTTTAAGCGATCGAGCGCTTTTAAGTGACCGTTGGCAAGGTCTACAACGTGGATATAATCGCGTACACCTGTACCATCAACGGTATCGTAGTCATCACCAAATACGCTCAGTTGCTCTAGCTTACCGGTAGCTACCTGAGAGATATACGGCATCAAGTTGTTTGGAATGCCATTAGGATCTTCGCCGATTTGGCCAGACTCATGTGCACCCACCGGGTTAAAATAGCGAAGCAATACAATGTTCCAGTCGCTATCCGACACATAAAGATCGCTGAGCATATGCTCTACCATCAGCTTAGACATACCGTAAGGGTTAGTTGGTTGCCCTGTTGCCATGTCTTCACGTAGCGGTAGTGATGCTGGGTCGCCGTAAACCGTAGCGGACGAGCTAAACACAATGTTCTTTACATTATGCTTCTGCATGGCTTTGCACAGTGTCAGCGTGCCGTACACGTTGTTTTCATAGTAGGAAAGAGGCTTTTGCACAGATTCGCCTACGGCTTTTAACCCTGCAAAATGAATGACGGCAAAAATGTTATGTTCGCTGAAAATATCATCAAGCACAGCGGTGTCGCGGATATCACCTTGAACAAAAGTAACTGACTTGCCTGTTAACGTTTCTACGCGACGAAGCGATTCAGCACTTGAATTAGCTAAGTTATCCAGCACGACTACGCCGTAATTTTGTTCAAGTAACTGTAAAACCGTGTGGCTACCTATATAGCCCGCACCACCAGTAACTAAGATGGTTTTCATGCATTCTCCTTGCTAGACGGTTGCGCGATGTACTTTGCGCATATGGAATATTGAATAGGTTTTATAACCAATGGGTAAACTAAAAATACCACAAAAGCCCAAAGTAACGATGTCCAATTTGATGCGGTTTGTAGAATTAGCACAAACACAGGAACAATAACGAGTAATTTAAGAACATTGAGCAGCGTTTTTTCTGGAACAGAGAGTCGTTTTGCCGCCTGGTCGAGCAACTTTACGCGCTCTGCAAGTGGAAGACCCTGTAAGGCAGGAATGTTTCTAGTAGAAAAATAAAACTTCATAGGTTTACTCACAGCCTTTAATACGAAAACCTTAAATAAAAAAACCGCCGGAACGTTACGTTGCGGCGGTTATTGTAGGGTAATTGTTCAGCACTTAAAACATGCGAGCAACGAATTACGCTTTTTCTTCAATACCTGCTTTTTCCCAGAAACGAGATTTAAAGCTCATTAAGCCAATCACGATAGCAATGGCAATGCTAAATAGGGCAATTTGAAGATACAGATCTGGCATTTGCTCTACGTTTTCAGGGTCGAAGTTACCTGACAACAGACCAGCAATAATGTTACCGATAGAGTAAGTCAGTACGAATACCCCCATCATTTGGCCTGCAAAACGCTTGGGCGACAGTTTACTTACAGCGCTTAGTGCGACTGGGCTTAAACAAAGCTCACCAACCGTATGTAAGAAGTAAGTAGTAACTAGCCACATAGGTGCCACTTTAAGCCCCTGGGCAGCGTATTGTGACGCCATAAACATCACTAAGAAACCCGACGCCATAATTACGATACCTACTGCACACTTAATGGTGTAAGACGGGTCAATCATTCGCTTAGCAAGGTTAATCCAAAGTGCCGCGAAGAAAGGCGACAAGATGATAATAAATAGCGAGTTCGATAGTTGGAACCAGACGGTTGGAATTGCGTCCATACCGAATAGGGATGTAATTAGCGAGCCGCTTTCAAGTACGCGGTCTGTATAGTTCTGTGCGAATAGGTTCAATGAGGAACCTGCTTGCTCGAAACCAGACCAGAAACAGGCTGATGCAACGCACACTAAAAATAGCGCCCACATGCGCTTTTTCTCGTTGTCGCTCAACTGACCTTTGAAATAAATAAAACCAAAGTAAGCGAAGAAAATAACGGTAAATACAACGGCAACTTGTTGAGCAAGAGCGACAGGCTCGATAACAATGGTGCCCATGTGCGCAAGCACAATTACAACAACTGCAAGCGCGACAACGGCCCATACGCCCATCCAAGCGCGCTGCTTAGCCGCACCTTGATATGGGTTTGCTGGTGCGACAGAGTCAGCCGATAGCGAACGATTACTAAAGTAATATTGAATTAAGCCAATAGCCATACCAATAGCAGCAGCACCAAACGCGTAGTGCCATCCCCAGTTCTCTTGTAAGTAACCAGTGACAAGGTATGCGATGAGTGAACCTATATTAATACCCATGTAGTAGAGCGCGTATCCACTGTCACGACGGCCATCGTCATCGCCATATTGCTGACCAACCATCGCCGAGATGTTGGGTTTAAGCAAGCCTGTACCTGAAGCAACAAGGATAAGGCCAACAAAAAATAGGTTTTGTAAGTCTATAGCAAGTACAACGTGGCCTGCGAAGATGATAATACCGCCATACCACACGGCGCTTTTACCACCAATTAAGCGGTCAGCTAACCAACCACCCGGTAGGCCTAAAAAGTACACCGCACCTGTGTATAGACCGTAGATAGCGCCAGCAGTTGCAACAGTAAAACCCAAGCCTTGGGTTTGTAGGCTCGCTGTCATGAAAAGAACAAGTAGCGCGCGCATACCGTAGTAACTCATGCGCTCCCACATTTCTGTAAAGAATAGCGTTCTTAGGCCCCCTGGATGGCCGAAAAAGCTAGTATCGTTAGATGGTTTCATAATTATATTTTAATTCCATATTGCTTATGGTTGTTATTGTAGAGCACTTATAGGATAGGCTCTTTGATTATAGTCCGTAAGGCGGATAGCTTCTTATACTAGAGCTTGCTTAAAGACACAAGATTTGGGCGACAAACTTCACTAAAGCAGTGTCAATCGACTAAGTATTGAACGACTTAGTCGATTGAACTATTGGTTTGCTAGACAGGTGGGAGCACTAAAGCTCACGGATAGTGGCAACGACAATGCGTATGATGCCGTAAATAAGCAATAGCGATACACCGAATAATACGAGGTTGTAAATAACCGTCGGATAAGCGTTGTCATCTGGAAGGGTAGGCGATTCTACGGTTACCAAATGTTGGAGCTTTTGGTATGCCTCGACGCGCGCGTTTTCCAGTGTAATAAGCGATGAAGAGTACGCTTGAATTGCGAGCTGTAGCTGAACCTGAAGATTGCTGTATCGTGCCATGAGCTCGCTAACAGATAAAGCCTCACTTTCACCTTCAGCCGTACTAATACGCTCTTTCTGCTTCTCGACTTCCCTTTGAAGTGCCGCTATGTCTCGCTTTATATTGATAATTTCTGGTGCGGCATCAGACATCATGGTCGACATTGTACTTAGCTCAGCCTTCTTTTGTGCAAGCGTTGCCTGAAGGGAAAATGCGATTTGCTGGAAAGCTGCGCCTTCGGCTGAAGGGTCAAGTACATTGTACTTGGATTGGAAGCTTAAAATTTCTGTTTTGGCCTGCTGTAGCTTTTGCTCAACAATTTCGTGTTCACCTTTAGCAAAAGTGAGTTTCGATTTAGCCAAGTCATTGTTGATGTTGTTAATGAACTCTTCTGCCTTATCCACAATGGCTTGGTTAATTATTTTTGCATATTCAGCGTCGAATGCCCGTGTACGCAAGCTAATTACAGACGACGCGGAGTCTACGCTCACTTCAATATGGTCAAGATAAAACTTGTAAAAATCTTCCTGTTTATGCGAAGAAGAAAGGCCGCTAAACATATCTGCTTTATCAGACATATAGTGCTCGCGAAGTCCTATCGTTTCATCAAGATACTTGATCATATCTGCGGATTGAATGTAGGCCTCAACTAGCTGACTTTCAGTTCCACCTGAGCCACCTGAAACGCCCGCGGCCATGAGAAGAGATGATGGGTCGAAACTGCTCCCGCCATCGCTGGATTTTACTATTAACTGACTTTTACTTTCATATTGAGGCGCTGCCCAAACAACGAGGTACAAGGCATACAGAACCCAAGGTAAAACGAGGATAAGTGTTTTGTGCTTGCTGAGAAGGGCATTGAGCTGTGTAAGAGATTTTTCCACTGTGTTTTGAACCTATTTAAGTGATTTCTTATTGTCTGCATCCTGCGTATAAACGTCGATGCCTTCTTCGAGATCGTGATAATAAGTGAGTTTGCCGTCGTCAATGATGACAGCGGATGTACAAAATTCCCGGATTTGATCAAGCTCATGGCTTACCATGATTACGCCCGCTTCCTCACTTTTTTCTTTAAGTGATAAACGTGCCTTTTTTCTAAATAGTGGGTCGCCAACCGATGTCGCTTCATCAATAAGGTAAATATCAAAATTGATATTCATGCAGCACGCAAAGACTAATTTCGCCCTCATGCCTGAAGAGTAAGTACGAACCGGAAGATCAAAGCGCTTTCCCAGTTCAGCGAACTCTTGTACTTTCTCTTCATAATCAGGAAGGGAACTAACGTTGTTAATTCGTCCAACAAAACGCGTGTTTTCACGTCCGGTCATTTGAGGATGCACGCCAGTTTGAAGCGCAACGGGCCAAGACATCGCCTTATTTGTCAAAACACGCCCTCTATCCGGGTATTCACTTTTAGCCAGCATTCGAAAAAGTGTTGATTTACCCGCGCCATTCTTACCTAAAATAGCAACATTATTTTCGGTAGGAAAATCAAAATTCAGGTTTTTGAATATGTATTGAGGTCCCATTTTACTGGGGTAACTCTTGGTTAAATTCTCTATTTTTATCATCGAGATAACACCTTCTTCCAGGTGATGTGGTACATCGATAGGCTTAAGAATAGGAATGCGATAGTTATTTCAATAACAAAATTTAGCGACACCCCTTTAGTGCCATAAGATTCAAAACAAGCATATCGAGCAAGTTCGTTAAAGTGTACCAAAGGGTTCCACGTCAAATATGGCCAGTACTCTTCGGGCAAATCTTGTAGGCTAAAAAATACGCATGAGATAAACATCAACGGGCGGGTCAACATTGATTTAATTTTATCTACTTCCGGAACAAAAGCGGCGGCAATGGCAAAAATCATCCCGATGGATATGGAAAATACCCACAAAAGAAGGAACAGACATATCAATAAAAGTGGGTCATTGACGGTAAATGTTTCGCCCATTAAATAAAGTGCGAGGCTTAGCAAAGCCACAACTACCACTTTAACGGAAAACTCTAGAAAGCCGGCGGTGAGTATTGCTGAAATAGGCTGTACTTGCCTAAATGCGTAAAGAGGTTTATTCCGACGGACAGAGGTTGATACAGATTGTAAACACGTAGTAAGGGATTGTAGACCCACCATTCCAATCATCATAAACAAAAAGAGAGGGATAGAGTGAATGTCATCGCCACTTATTAGCCCTCGTAAATACGATAATGCAAATATAAAGGCAAACGGCTCCAGGAATGCCCATCCCAGCCCAAACTTATCGTTAAATTTGCTTTGAAGCTCACGCAGGAAAAGCGCGAAAATCACGCCTCGCCATGCGTAAAGCTGGTCTTTAAACGTTACCATGCTAGTTTGTGGCTACGTTAGCTGCAATTGCAATCTGGTAAACGATTTGCGTGATATCTTTAACAGCTTGAAGTAGCTTAGTGTCGATCGTTGGCAAAACAATAATCTGATCACCCGGCTCTAGCTTGCTGTCATTGCTAGATAGAAACGAATCGTTAATACTGGTAAAAGTAACGTTACCGTTTTTACGAACAATTAGTATGCGTTCATCTTCAGCTCGTTCGGTAAAACCGCCAGCCCATGCTACATAGTCCTCTGTGGTCGCGTCTGGGTTAAACACCACCGATTGTGGAAGCAATACTTCGCCACCCACGTGAACCAAATCTGTCACCTCTGGAATTACAATCGTATCGTTAGGCTCAAGTAGAATATTCGCAATTTCACCATTTTCTGAAACTACCACTCTTCCTTGAGGCTCAACTTGGCGCGCACGAGCAATAAAGTCAGCAACGAGTTGCGCTTCTTGTGCACGAATAGCCCCTTCACCTGTTGAACTGATTGGTGCGGTGAACATACTGCGCTCAAGACGTCGTAACCCTTCCTCAATAATCTCTTTTTGCTTTATTGCTACACTTTCCCTTAGAAGGTAAATGTTCTGAGTGTCGGAAAGCGTTGTGTCAGCTTCAATATGGTCAAGCACATCGATAAGTCGCGCGCCTTTATCTACCATTACTTGCGAAGCGCCTGCAAAGGCACCCGCTACATTGATACGATAGATTTGTGGTTCGTGGTCGGCAATATACTCCACTGTATCGCCAGCCCTCAACTCAAGAGAAGCGAAATCTTCAACACTTAAATATCGTGCGAACTGCTTATTGTTGCGAATACCTGAAACAGAGGCATGAGAGGCAGATTCTCCCGGACGTGCAAAGTAGTTGACTACATCGCCGTTGAGTTCTTCGTTTGAAAATTCGAAGGTAAAGCTATTGCGAGCGCCGGTTTCAACAACAATAGTGTTGCCTATTGGGTGCACTAAAATGGTATCTCCATCTTTGAATGAAATTTCAGGGAGCTTACCGTTTCTGAAAAATGCATATAAATCTGCTGAAGCGACGACTTTTCCGTCTCTTACAATATCTATTTGTCTGAAACTACCCCGCTGAAAGTCTATACCTCCAGCGCGTTTTAAGTAATAGAGGACGCTGTCTGAAGCAAGGCCAGCATACTGACCTGGTCTTAGAACTGGACCTGAAACATACATTGAAACTGGCGTCGATGTCAGCAGGTTCACGTATACATTAACGTCGTTTGTGTAGACTTGTCTGATTTTGGCGGTCACCGTTTGATTTACGCTACCTGCCGGCGTGTTTGCTATGCGAACTGGACCAATATTCGGAATAAATATGTTCCCTTGGTTATCAACGGTAACCACATCAGAGAAGTTTACTGCGCCCCAAAGCCAAATCGAAATCTTATCCCCAGGTGCAATTAAGTAATTGTCGTTTAAACCAGAACTGCGCTCTGACTCAAAGCCACCGATAAACAAATTAGCGGCAAAGGGCGGGTTTTCCATAGGCGCTTGCGCTGGAAAAACGGTATCAATTGTAGGCTCACCAGGAAGATTGACGCCATTTCTTGGTTGTGTTGAAAACTGGCCCATCGCGCTCGCCGAACTCGTTGCGCCAGGTAACGTACGCTGCGTTGATATACTAAGAGGGGAAACTGATTGTGCCGTTGTACTATTTTGAGACTGTTGCGCCCTTTCTCTAAGTTGTTGTAACTGTTCTACGCTTTGTGCAAGTGAACTGCTGATAGATAAGCTGCAAAACAGCCCAGTGTAAGCGACGAAAGAAATGCTTTTAATAATTGTTCCGATGTCCATAAACTTCATTTACTTATTCACCTTACGCATTAGTAGAAGCAACCAGAGGAGAAATCACTCGCCATTGCCCATCACGCTGGCAAGTGGTTATTTTTTTCTGTGTTGCAGAAGCGCTGATTTCACCTTCTTGTAAAGAAAAGCGAATACATTTATTGCCTGTTGCCGAGACATAATGTTTAATCGCAGTGTACTCACTGCCGTCAAAACGTATTGAAAATGAAGTTTTAGAATCGAAATATACATTAGCTTTTGGAATATTTATTGCAAGCTCTTTGTCTGGTGCAAGCGAGTAGGCGAGCGAAGAATGCACCAAAGGAATGTCAGCTTTGGTAACTGTGGGGGAGTTTGTGCACCCGGAACCGAACACAATAATTGCGAACGGCAACATAAAACGTGTGAAGTGTTTGAACATTAGCTTTCATATCCATATAGCAATTTCGCGCTAGAATAACATAAGTTTTGAAAAAAGCATGTTTGCCGTCTCAATTGCTACATAGTTTAAAGCATTCGAATCGCGTCCATATGATTGTTAACGTGTAAGCTAATAAGTTAGTCGTCAATGAGATGGCGACAGCCTCAACTTGGATAACCTTTTCATAATTGGGTTAGCAAATGTGCTTTTACAGCAAATGGCTTGAGTTCGGCGATTTTAAATATAAAAAAAGGCTGTTTTTAGGGGGTATTTTTATGATTAAGGTGGTTACTCAACCAAATGTTTTATATCATTACAAAGTTTTCTATCCACAATTTAAAAAAACGCCCTCGTCGCACTGGTAGAAATGGAAGTTGTAAAAAAATGGAAGCAAGGTTTAAGTTTTTAATGATGTTTTTGAATGCACTGATCGATATGAAAGCGAAACACGTTTTCTGCGTCGGTGACGAGAGGTCGTGTCTTTTATGCTAACGTATTTGCAGTTTGTTCCACTGTTTACTGCATTTTTTGTTGCGCTAATTCTTTTAGTAGTGATGACGCCATTGGCACATCAATTTGGTTTAGTCGATCAACCTTCTGCGCGCAAACGCCATGCTGGTATCGTGCCTCTAACCGGAGGTGTCGCAATATTTATGGCCGTGCTAGTGGCAAGTGTTGCGACAGATGTTTGGATGAAAAACAATCCTTTGTTTTTCACTGCTTCTGCGTTTATTGTTTTACTCGGTATGTTAGATGACCGCTTTGATTTGAGTGCAAAAGGCCGTTTGATGTGTCAATTTGGTGTTGCGGCAATCATGGCTTGGAGTGCTCAAAACTACATTACGTCGTTAGGCAATATTTTTGGTTCAGGTGACGTGTTGCTTGGGTTTGGCGGTTATTTCTTTACCATTATTTGTGTTGTCGGCGTTATCAACGCGTTCAACATGATAGACGGTATCGATGGCTTGGCAGGTGGAATGAGTCTAGTCATTTTGCTCACGGTTTCTGGCTTTCTAATTTTTACAGGGAACGGCGCGTCCATAATGGAACCCCTTATTATCGTAGCCGCTATCGTTCCATTCCTCGCCTTTAATTTAAGTTGGAAAGGTTTCAGAGGAAATAAGATTTTCATGGGTGATGCAGGGAGCATGTTTGTCGGTCTTACTATTGTTTGGCTGCTCGTGGACCATACCCAAGGAGAAGCAGCCGCATTTAGACCGATTACCGCCGTATGGTTGGTGGGATTGCCTCTGATGGATATGGCTGCGATCATGTATCGTCGGGCGCGAAAAGGTCAATCTATGCTTAAACCGGATCGCCAACACCTTCACAATATTTTCATGCGAGCTGGACTAAGCAGTAGGAAGTCACTGGTGGCAATCCTAATTTTAAGTGCGTGCTACTGCCTCATAGGTATTCTTGGTGAAGTTTATCAAGTAACAGAAGCAATAATGTTCTGGGGCTTTATTAGCTTGCTAATTGTTTACAGTCTTGTAATCCAGCACATCTGGAGCGTACTTCGTTTCGTTAAGCGTCTAATAGCTTAGATTAGTAAAACCGTAGCCGTCTGGATAAAATCTCTGTAACATATCTCAAGTAAAAGCGCATTCATTAGCGCTTTTATTTTCTTCGTTACTTATTTTGCTGGTAAAAATACTTGATAAATCAATTCTCTATTCTCCACAATAAAAATAAAAAACAGCATGTTGAATCGATTGTAGCCATGGCGGTTTATCAAGCTGATAATACAAGCTGGATCAGCGAAGCGGTAGAGAGTATTTTAGCGCAAACCTACACTGATTTTTTGTTCATGATTGTGGTGGATGGGCCTGTTCCGCAAGTTATTACAGACGCGCTTAATGAAGCCGCAGCGAGCGATGATAGGGTGATTATAGGGCAAAACAGTCATAATATCGGTTTAGCGAGCAGTATGAACTCTGCTATTGAGTTCGCTATGCAGTTTACTCCCTCTTTTTTCGTAAGGATGGATGCTGACGATGTATCTGAAGAGCATCGATTGCTGCGCCAAATCACGTATTTAAAGAAGCATAGTAATATATCTATCTTAGGGTCTGCACTAACCGAGATTAACGAAAGTGGTGATAAAGTAGGTGCACGTGTAATGCCTGCTTCCCACCGACAAATAGTGCGTATATTGCCTCGCCGCTGCTCGCTAAATCATCCTACTGTCGTAATCAGGTTTAATGTCTTTACGGACGGCCATCGCTATGACGGTGAGCTGCTTAACACGCAAGACTACTTTCTATGGATAACGTTGGCGTCGAAAGGATACGTATTTAGAAACTTAAAAGACAGACTGCTCAAATTTAGGCGAGTAAACAATTTTTACAAACGCCGAGGTTTAAGTAAGTCACTTAATGAATTTAAGGCTCGTCTATATGCGATTACCAAGCTCAGACAGTTTTCACCCTACAATTTTATATATGCCTGTGGCGTACTGTCATTACGTCTAATGCCGGGGAAAGTGGTTAAGCTTGCCTACAAACTGGATAGGCACTTATTAGAAAGGTTTGGTAAACATTGATTACTGGTATCGTCATTGTATTGTTTAATCCAGACGTTAATCACGTGAGTGGAATCCTCGAAGCTTTCCCGTCATCAGAGTGGGATGTAGTGCTGGTCGATAACTCCCCAGTGCGTACTCAAAGTTTCGCCTCCTCTCAGGTAAAGTATATCCATTTTCCAGAAAATGTTGGTATAGCAAAGGCTCAAAACGTTGGCCTAGAGGCGCTTTTTGACCATGGCGTTGAATACGCGTTTTTGCTCGATCAAGATAGTTTCTTTTCGCCGGTTATCGCTCGTGAATTGCTATCACAGTTTTTGGCACTTGAAAAATCATGCCCAATCGCAGCGATAGGTCCTTCTATTCATTGTCAGTTCTCGGATTGTGTCGAACAGGGCGTGCTGCAAAAAGGTAAGCAGGTTTCCGATTCGCTTAAACAGGTCAAACAAATTATAGCTTCAGGTATGCTGATTTCTCATCGCGCTTTTAAAAAGGTGGGGGGAAAAGAGAACGCGCTGTTCATCGATGGCGTTGATCATGAATGGTGCTGGCGTGCTAGAGCAAAGGGCATGGTAATTTACCAGTCGCTTAGCGCCTGCATGCCTCATCGGCAAGGGGACAATCGAATAAAAGTGTGTGGTGTCACTTTTAAGCAAGGGGCACCTATTCGACTTTACTATCAATTTCGTAACGTGCTCATTTTAGCCCGTCGTCCCTATGTCCCTCTTTATTGGAAACTTCGTCATGTTTTTGCAATACCACTTAGGTACATTGTTAACCGGTATTGTTTTGATGAAGGTAAAGAAAGGGGCTGCTTCATGCGCGCTGGGTTTAAAGATGGCGCTCTTCATCGCACAGGGTCTTTGGACGCAAGACAAAACGGCAGTAGTTGAAGAAAGTAACGAGTAATAAAAGCGTTAGTCAAAAGCAACACATAGGTTAACGCCCCTGCTGCTGCGTAAAATAATCTTATGCATGCTTTCACTAATTTGGTGCATTAAGTATTATTAATCCCACTAATGGTGCTATTAAATCGAGATTTGCGCGGTTTTGCCCACGATCAATACATGAATGCTCTAAAACGGTAATTGGAACATCGATTGCATTAGTTTCAGATATATAAAAGAATTAATGCAAACAGATTTTTGCTTGAGACGCCAAATGACAATGATGTGTTGTCTTAAGCGTGAAATTAGGATTTTAAAAAAGGAATATTAACTATGAGTCAGGTAAAAAAAGCGGTAATCCCTGTGGCTGGACTTGGAACGCGAATGCTTCCAGCAACAAAAGCAATTCCTAAGGAAATGCTTCCAGTGGTGGATAAGCCGTTAATACAGTATGTAGTAAGTGAATGTGTTGCTGCAGGACTTAAAGAAATTATCCTTGTAACACACGCAAGTAAGAACAGTATTGAAAATCACTTTGATACTTCGTTTGAACTTGAGGCTACGTTAGAAAAACGTGTTAAACGTCAGCTTTTAGAAGAAGTTCAGTCGATTTGTCCGAAAGACGTGACGATTATGCATATTCGTCAGGGGGTTGCGAATGGTTTGGGTCACGCGGTACTTTGCGCTCGCCCACTTATCGGTGATGCGCCATTTGCTGTAGTCTTACCAGACGTTATTATCGATGATGCTGCAAGTAATCCGAAAAAAGATAACCTTGCCGATATGGTCGCTAAGTTTAATACTAGCCGCGTAAGTCAAGTAATGGTGGAGCAAGTGCCAGAAGAGGAAATCTCGAAATTCGGTATTGCCGATCTTGACGGCGCAGCAATAACGCAGGGGCAGTCAGCTAAGATCCATAAAATGGTAGAAAAGCCACCTCTTGATGAAGCGCCATCTGACCTAGCGGTAGTAGGTAGATACGTGTTATCCGAGAAGATTTGGGACCTGCTAGAGTTTACTCCACCAGGTGCAGGTGATGAGGTACAGCTTACTGACGCCATTGACGCGTTAATGAAACTTGAACAAGTAGACGCTTATTACATGAAAGGTAAGAGCCATGATTGTGGAAGCAAACTAGGCTATATGAAAGCTAACGTTGAGTATGCACTTCGTCACCCGTCACTTGGCGCTGAGTTCAAAGAGTATCTGGCTTCTGTAATAAAATAATGTGGGTGAGTGCTAAGGCTCAATTATAAATCAAGTCTACACTCACAATTGTCACTAGTTTATAAAATGCGCCTTTAAGGCGCATTTTTATTGACTAGAAGGCTTTAAACTTTCGAGCAAGCTACCTATTTCACCATCACAAAGCTTTCTATTTTACTTAACATTTTTTCACCAATGCCTTTTACTTGGGTAAGTTGCGCGACTTCGAGAAATGGGCCTACTTCTTCGCGATATTCAATTATGGCTTTCGCTTTAGATTGTCCCACACCCGGTAAGGTTACCAGTTGCTCAATGGTGGCTGAGTTTAAATCTATTCGCTGCTGTAGGCGTGCAGTTTCGCTTCCATTACTGCTTTCTCCACTCAAGTCCTGAGCGTTAACTGCCGGTGCTTGAAGGGCTAAAGCTGAAAGTACGAGTAAACCTGATATTAACTTTTTCATCATCTTTCCTTGTATGCAATGCTAAAAACATTTTCGCCTTTAATGATGCTATGTTTTAGCTGTTTGGTATGTGATTTATGTACTCAAAGCGCACTGACGTTTTATGGTCAAATGCATGGCTGAACTTTTTTAATCCTTATCAAGCTTTCACTACTGCTAGGCCAAGTAAATTATAAAGTCCGGCACGCTGACGAGGTACAATTGAGATAATAAATAGGAATGACGAAAGCGGAAGTCCAGTTTTAGTACAGTTTGTGAGGCGTGAACTGGAATGGAAAAACAAAAAACGGGCTATCAAGCCCGTTTTTAGTATTACTTTTTTGAAAGCAGAGTCACTTATAAACGATCTAAAAGTGCCTGTGTAAATTCAACAGTACCTGCTTCGCCACCAAGGTCGCGGGTGGTTCGATCTCCTGACTCAATAACGTCTTTCAATGCTGTGCGAATTTTTTCAGCTTTGTCACCCATGTTTAGGTACTCAAGCATTTGCGCTGCAGCCAGGATAACTGACGTTGGGTTAGCTAGGTTTTTACCAGCGATATCTGGAGCAGAGCCATGAACCGCTTCAAAAATTGCACAGTCTTCACCGATGTTTGCGCCAGGCGCCATACCAAGACCACCCACAAGACCCGCGCACAGGTCTGATAAAATATCACCGAACAGGTTGGTAGTCACAATTACGTCGAACTGGTGCGGATTCATAACAAGCTGCATACAGCAATTATCAACAATCATCTCAGCCGATTCGATGTCTGGGTAGCGCTCACCAACTTCACGTGCAACTTTAAGGAAAAGACCTGACGTTGACTTAAGGATGTTAGCTTTGTGAACTGCTGTTACCTTTTTGCGACCTTCGCGACGGGCTAGTTCATAGGCGAATGTTACGATTTTTTCAGCGCCGTCACGGGTAATCTTACTCATCGCTTCAGCTTCGTTGCCGTCTTCAGACACAACTTGGCCAAGACCTGAATACATACCTTGCGTGTTTTCACGAACAGTAATGATATCAATGTCTTCGTAACGTGCTTTGGTGCCTTTAAAAGAAATTACAGGACGTAGGTTCGCATAAAGCTTAAACTGCTTGCGAAGACTTACGTTAATCGAGGTGAAACCTTCACCCACAGGTGTAGTGAGTGGGCCTTTAAGTGCAACCTTGTTTTTTGCGATTAAATCTAATGTTTCTTGAGGTAGAAGCTCGCCATGTTCTTCCAGTGCGACTAAACCTGCGTCGGCATAGTCGTAGGCAAAGTCACAGCCAACCTTATCTAGAATTTTTGTGGTTGCATCGATAATGTCCGGGCCTATGCCGTCACCGCGAATGACTGTAATACGTTGCTGAGTCATGTGGAGGGATCCTCTGGTAATTCTGTTGTCAAAATCGTTAGGTTTGTTTGGTTTTTTTGGCACAGTACGGGCCAAATTCTGCTTGCTTAATTTATTATAATTGAAATTGTAGGGAAAAACGGTAAAGCACTGCAAAAGTTGCTGTATTTTATACGATAGCCGGCGCAAGTTATAGCCATTCGTAAAGATAAATTTAAACCAACTGCAAGGCCGAAAGGTGTCTTACAGGACTGGAAGGCTAAAAACTAAATGGAAAGAGGGCAGTAAAGTAAGTGTGCGTTAGCATCGAGTGCTTTTAGCACTTCTTCTTCGTCTAAACTTAAAATACGCAATATGGTTTTTACTTCGATATTTTTTAGTAATGTGTAGAAGTCCTGAGTCAGCAAACATGATTTTGCTAATGAAAACCCAAGCAGAATAATGGCTTGTTCTTTTTGCAACGACTTAGGTACATCGCTGGTTGACTTGTTGCATTGGTGAATAACGGCGCGCCATGTCGAGCTTTGATGCCAACTTCCAGCGAGTTCAGAGGCTATTGCAAGCCAAGGTGTGCTTGATTTTACCTTGAATGCGCTGTTGACGGTTACGTTTTTAGTTTTATCAACGGGAAGCGACTGGGCCACTTTGAAGCCAGGTAACGTAAAAAGCGGCGAGCAAACAAACGTCATGCTTAATGCGGCTGACTGAGGCGAAAATTTTGTACTGGCTACTTGAGCAAAGTGGCTGGCAAATGAGCAAGCGAGTAGGGTGACTTGTTTGCACATAGCCATGAGGGGAAAGTGATTTTGCGTCAACCTTTCTAATAATGCGAACTGTACAAGCATATCGCCAACACGCTCAATACCGTAAGTTAACACCGCCTGCTTTAAACTTTTTACAGGAAGCTGGAGTCTATTATCTTGGCTCGCGGTATGTACCAGAAATTGATTGAAAGTTGGCACTTGCTCAATTTTCTCGCAGAGCGCCGGAATATCTACATCAGGTTTTTGTAACGAATCGATAATGCCCAGTAACGCTTTAGGGGGGTGCTGCATAGCGAAGGTGAAAGGCAAAAATGACGTACCTCCCTGGCTTAACCTCGCCTTGGCGGTGTCAGTGTAGAGAGCGACAAAATGCTCGAATGGAACCGACAATTTAACTGGGCTATGAATTGATGAGAGCGGGATCCACTTGCCATCTGTACCTTCGTTACTCAAGGTAAATACAAAAGCATGGCTCTGTTGTCTATCTACTATCACGCCTGGGATTCCGTTTGCGTAGACTTTTGCTCCTGGTAGAGGATACTCAAATAACGGCATCAAAGAGGCTATATAATGCCTGTGCTGAACAGGAAGACGAGGTGCAATTAGCGTGAAAAGGGCAGTGTGTTCCGTTTTGCCCGATTTGAAAGCAAACACACCTGCCAGTAAGCAAAGGCGTTGAGCAATATTAAGTCTTTTATCTGCGATATAGTTTATTTGTCTTTCAGACTGGAAAGCTTTTTGTAAGCGAAGAGTATCCAACCAAATTGTCAGATTATGCTGTCGTAAAAACCGAATAACCTCAGCGATGTTGCGTTTATCTTTTTTAGAATCAGATAACCAATAGGTCGCGAGCAATGACCCGATTATGTGCTGCAGATAGTGGTCGTTGAAACGGCAAAGTTTTCCAAATAATGCTAACAGTAAAAGTTGTTGAGTGCCTTTTGGAAGATCATTATTTATATGAATCAAAGATGCAGGGATAGCCGGGTTTCCATTTACCAGAGCAAGTATGCGTTTGGCACTTTTTAACCAATGGTTTATGCGTTCTTCAACATTGAGCGAAGCATCGCCCTGGTTTGCAAGTCGCTTAAGCGTGGAAATGATATCGCCCACTCCCCATCCTTTTAACTTTTTTGGTAACTGGAATAGGCTCCTTCGCCCCAGGCAATTAGCTTGTCGTTCTCAAACAACAATGGGGTACATTCGTCTTGCGTAGTTAAGCCATCTGCACGCACATGCTGCGTTCGAAAAAACATGACCTGGATAGCCGTCGAACCTTGGCGCTTGGCTTCCGTGATATCTGGTGACCCAAGTAGTGCAAGAACTTCTTCTCGCGTACTGCCAAGTTTTAGCTTAGTAATCTGAACTCGATTATATTCTTCACGATCTTTCCAATCCATGTTTTCTGGCTTATCGGGGTAGAAAGCGATAACCATAAAAACAAACACCGCATAAAGCGCGACGCCAGCTAAAATTAGACGAATAACCTTGGTATTCATGACCGTTACTTCTCAATTCTCTGTTCTTGAAAGCATGCTGGAAGCATGGATGTCATATTGGACTTGTTGACCTTGTATTTACCGCAAAAGCGATCGAGCCTTAAAGTCGGGGTTCGATGTGCTTCACACACTTAACGACAACACTCTTTCTACCAGTGTACCGCAAAACGCGCGGGAAACATAAGTGGTAATCGTAAGCAAATACTTCTTACATAACGTGCTTTTAGTTCGTATCCTTCACAACGTAACAGGGTTCATAAGCACTACCTGGTAATTTCATTCTGTGTTGCTTTACAAAGGACTCTAACAATACATCCACCTTTTTCATCAGGGTGTTATCACCGGTGAGTTCAAAAGGTCCGTGCTTTTTGATTTGCGCAATGCCCTCAGCCTTTACGTTACCAGCCACGATTCCGGAAAATGCTTTTCGCAAGTTAGCTGCAAGCTCACTTTTACTTTGGTCGAGATGGAGTTTAAGGCCAGACATACTTTCATGGGTTGGGATGAAGGGTTGCTGAAAATCGTGCTCAATTTTCAATGACCAATTGAAACTAAAGGCGTCTCCCATTGCCCCTCTAAACTCTTTCACCTTTTCAAGTTCTGAACACAAAGTACGAGCCACTGCTTCAGGGTCATTGACGATTATTTGATACTTTGACTGAGCTTCAGCACCTAAGGTAGCGCCAACAAATTCATCAATAGCTTCAAAGTACTCCTCACTGCCCGCTGGTCCGGTTAATATAAACGGGAAAGGCTGTTGGGCATTACGCTCGTTCATTAGAATGCCAAGTAGGTAAAGTAGCTCCTCTGCGGTACCTACACCTCCTGGGAAAACAACGATGCCATGCCCTAACCGAACGAATGCTTCTAAACGCTTTTCAATGTCAGGCATGATTATTAATTCATTTACTATAGCGTTAGGCGGCTCAGCTGCAATGATGCTCGGTTCAGAAATACCGATATAGCGCCCTGCTTTATGACGCTGTTTGGCATGACCTATTGTCGCGCCTTTCATTGGGCCTTTCATGGCTCCGGGCCCACATCCCGTGCAAATGTTCATATCGCGAAGACCGAGCTGATAGCCAACTTCTTTCGTATATTTGTACTCAGTTTGATTTATGGAGTGGCCGCCCCAGCAAACGATGGTATTGACACCATCATTGCCCTCAAGTGCTTGGGCATGACGGAGCATGTCAAATAGCATGTCTGTAATTTCGCTGCCTTCAGCGGGGGCTGTTTGATGAAGAAATGCGTACTTGTTTCCCATGTAAAGCAAATCGCGAAGTACTGCGAACAAGTGTTCATGCACTCCGCGCACTAGCTTTCCATCAACAAAGGCAACTTCAGGGGGATTGATCAACTCAATTTTAACCCCTCGCTCACGACGAATCAGTTTAATTTCAAAGTTTTCAAAAGGTGCGAATAGCGCTTCAAAATTGTCTTCGTCTACGCCGCTGTTTAACACTGCTAGGCAGCAATTTCTGAACATATCGAAGAGTTCGCTATTCGCGGCATCTTGAAGACGAGCAACCTCTACTTGAGAGAGTTGGCTCATCCAGCCAACAGGGTTAAGCTGTACCTTTTTCATAAATCTACTTCCTATGAACCAGCGCTTAGGTCAGTGACAACAAGATTGCGGCCGTCGCGTTTTGCTTTGTAGAGATATTCATCGGCCCGTTCAAATACAGATTCCGTGGTGTCCTTTTCTCCGAAGCAAGTCGCGCCAAAAGAAGCGGTAATCTTTACTTTTTCTTGTTTAAACTTAAACGGCATAGCTGCTAGTTTAGTTCTGATGCCGTTAAGTTTTTTGTCAATATCTTGTATTGTCATTTCCGGCAGCAACATCACAAACTCTTCTCCTCCCCATCTAGCGATAAATTCATTGACTGAGAGGTTTTGTTTAAGAAATTTGCTAACAACCTGCAGCGTTTTATCGCCCGCGGCGTGTCCAAACCTGTCGTTTATAGATTTGAAAAAATCGATATCGACAACGGCCACGGCCAATAAGCCGCCGTTCACTTTAAAATTGCTATATGCGGCTTCAAGTCGCTCATTGTAAGCTTGCCTGTTAGGTAAGCGAGTTAGCGTGTCCATTCGACTTTGCATGGCTTGTTCAGCAATCTTCTTCTTATAAGCACTGGTTTGCTGCTGCAGTGTATCAATACGAGATTGCATAGCCGAGAGTAAGGCCAACAATCTCTCTTGGCCTTGTTGATCATTATTTTGCTGCTCGCTTAGCGTAGTCGCTAGCTCTTTAACACAGATTTGAGTTTGCTCTTTCAACCGCTCAAAAGACTGGCTTTCAGATACTGCCTCTTCAATATGGCTAATATGACGAATGAGTTGTTCGTTGCCAGCGCGTCTTTGTTCAAACTGGGATTGACTGCTTTCTATGGTAGTGTTCACATCACTGCTCACTTCACCAAGTGAACGATGGAGGCTTTGGATAACCTTCCCCGTCAAACTTGCCTCTGACATCGCGTCCTGCACTATCATGCGTAAAATCACGACGCAGCTTTTGAGTAACTGGTCCTCATCCATGCCTTCATCAAGCCGTTGCTTGATGTCGTTTAGCTGCTGGTCGTCAGGCTTCTTTTGTGCGTAAGAGGCGATTAAGTGGTTTAGCTCAACCAGAATAGAGCGATAGTGGGGGTTATCGTCTTTGATAGACCGAACTTGGCCGTTGCCGCTGGCTTTGGCGTCGTGCTCAGGCATCGCGACTGGCGATAGTCCAACCATTTCCTTGTTAAGCGCAATGCGGTGCAGCGCTATGGCTTTAGCGTATAACTTATAGATGCTGAAAATATCGGTGACAGGCTGATTGAGCTTAATAAGCTCTTGGGTGGTAAGCCCCTTGAGTTCATTGTCTTCAAAGACAATTTTCTGCAGTTGTTTCATCGCATCCTCTAACGAAGAAACAGTATCAACACCGTATTTTCTCAGTGTTATTTCTTGATGCTGCAGCGATGTGTTCAACTTTTCGATGCTTACCGCGGCCAAGCTGAAATTAGGAGTGCCGGAAAGATGCCCTCTCAATATTTTAAGCTCAGCATCTATCTTATTGGAAAAGCCCTCATAAAAAGCGGAGAGCTTCACGATAAACTGACAAAGAAGCATGTTACTTTGTTTTAGGGTTTGTAGTTGTTTTGCTTCCATATTCTCGTCTTTATTTCAATTCGCTTAGAGGCGGAATTTCAGCTAACCCAGTGAGCGTAAACGCACCGCTATTTCTACTGGCGTGCTTGGCGATGGTTGGGATAAGGCGCTTCATAATTTGAACGGAATGGGTTTATGTCCAATCCACCTCTTCGTGTGTATCTCGCACAAACAGTTAACTTGTCAGGGCTACATTTACGCATAATGTCGCTGTAAATGCGTTCAACACACTGCTCGTGAAACTCATTGTGCTGTCTAAAGCTAATTAAATATTGTAAGAGCCCTTCGTGGGCTATCGCCTTTCCTTCATACTTTATTTGAATACTAGCCCAATCTGGTTGACTTGTTATTAAGCAATTAGACTTAAGTAAATGAGAAACGAGTGTTTCGTTAACGTCTCCGCGATTTTTATCGACAGTCAGGTATTGTGTATTAGGTGAATATTCATCGGCAGTTATGTCTAGCTCATCCAACAAGATGCCATCGAACTCTTTAAACTGCAGGTCAGAAAATTGCTGTGGCAAAATCAAGTTTACGTCCACTGGTTGTCCCGCGCATGCAGATAAATCAGTCTGCAATACGTTTTTTACGTCATTGGCAGAGGTAAACTTAGTTTGATTAAAACTGTTCAAGTAGAGTTTGAACGACTTTGACTCTATTAGGTTCTCTGACGTTATTGGAACACGGCACTCTAAAATAGCGACACAGGGTTTTCCCTTTGGATTTAGCCATGAAAGTTCGAAGCCAGTCCATGTATCTATACCTGTAAATGGCAGTTGGTTACCATGCAGATTTAGCGTGTCACGGCTAAGGCTGCGCGGCACACCCTGCAATAGACTTGGATTGTATTCAAACTCGTAGTCAACCTGTTTACCCAAAGAAAGGTTATCAGGTGCAGAGATAATAATTTTTTTAGGTGGGTTGTCAGTCGACATAAGAACCTTTTATATATCTACCAGAAGGCGAGGGAAATTTGCGCTAAATCGATCTGGGTTCGAGTAGCGAAGCACCGTGGCCTTTGTATTGACTTAACTGTTTAGTTGTATAGTGTACCCCAAAAATACGCAGGTAACGTCACAATGGCTCTAACAATTTCAGAACAATTAAATAAATTTGTATCATCTTATGTCGAAGAAGCGAAAAGCGAAGGGCTTAAGATTGTTTTTGATAGCGAATGGCCATCCCCTTGCTATCAAGAAGTAGTATCGGATGGTGATTTTGTAAGATGGGAGCCAACAGTACAAACACCGAAGCTCTCTTTCGATAACGTGGAAGAAGCGATGTCGTTGAAGCTGCATCCAGATTATTGTAGTTACTTTACTGCTTATTACAGCGACAACCTAAAAGCTAAAGCCCCCCAGGGTAACTGCGAACTGCTCCAGGTATTCAACCAAGCAGATTTTGAGCGACTTCAGCAAAACTTAATTGGTCACTTATTAATGAAGCAGCGGCTAAAGCAAGCTCCTACCTTATTCTTTGGGCTTACTGATGAAGAGGATTTTATTCTAACGATCGTAAATGACAGTGGTGAAGTTGCCCTTGAGCAGGTAGGTAGAGAACCAACAAAAATTCTTGCACCTTCACTCGCTGAGTTTATAGCGCAGCTTACGCCCATTACAACGTAAAGGCTCTTATCGTTGCGTTATCTTTTTTCGTTAACCAGCTGCTGCAAAACCCGCTTAAGCTCATCTACTTCTTTTTCTAAATTTTCAATTCGCTCGTAAAGGTGGTCACTCCTACTGGGCGGTAATTCAGGATGTGGTGGTGCCGATGCGCTTCCTTCATGTCTATCCAAGGCGGGTTTGTTAGCGTTAAAGCGTTTAATGGCTTCAATCGCTTCGGTTACTGACACTTTAAACGGCGCCTTTGCCCGCAAAATTCCTACCGTGGGCGTTTTGCCTTCATTATGCATTTGAAGACACAGAGCGTGTAGGTGTTGTAAGTTCGAATTATTCATAATAAAAGAATGTTAGGTTGAAACTTAAATTAGTTTAGCTTGATAAGGTGGTTAATTTCACCAAAAAATTAGCATTTTCGCTAACTGTTAAACACGCCTGGCTATGGTTTTTTATTAAAACCTATAAATATCAATGGTATAAAATTCTGGTCTTATTCTTGTTTACCTTGTTTCAATCAATTTATACGCGCTTAGTCGGTGTTGAAAGGGGAAGGTGTGGGCTCCATGTCGCATCAAGCTGTATTTTTAATATCTCACTAAAAGTCGCATCAAAAAATTGTAAACTACTACACAAATAAAAATAAGGAATTCACATGAAAACTATACTTCTTTCTGCTGCTTTGGCCTCTTCACTCCTTTTGTCGGGCTGTGTTGTATCTGTCGGCGGGGGCTCAGACAGTCATTATGGCGCTGACTGGGAAGATAGAGAGTTTAACAATCGCAAGCACATCGCAAACCTCGAAAAGGGTACAAGCTATGAAAGTGTACTCAGAAAAATGGGTGTAGCAGACTTCAACGAACTGTTTGAAAAGCAAGATGGCACTTACCGCGTGCTTTATTATCGAACGCAAAAAACCATGGGTGATGGTATTACGACGAAGGATGAATGCACGCCGCTAGTATTCAGAGATGGAAACCTCGTTGGATGGGGGGATAGTGCTTACGGTTTAATGCATTAATCATTCTTAGAATTAATGCGTCTCGTACTGCTTTATGTATTTTGTTAATAAAAAGTTAACATTTTAGGGGTTTTCGCGTAGGGTAAAGTTTGAACAGGTGAAATGGTCGATAGCGTTGTTGAATCTAGAGATCGTAATTACTCATTTCACTGTAATGGTTAAGCCACTAAAAAACTTTGCGTTTGAGGAGCCCCTATGAGTAACGAAGCGATGGATGGTGCGTTAGCCCCTCTTCAAGAAACTGTCAAAGCAATATATCTAACCGTAGACGATCTCAAAGTTGCCGCCTCTATTCTCTACAATGCTTATGTAGACGACCCTCTATTTATAGATATTTTTCAAGCTGAGAAAGAAGGTTACGAGAACCGTCTTCGTTCCGCCATACGCGAGGAATTGAACGCATTTTGGGTAGCAGAACAACCTATGATCGGTCTTTTTGATGAAGACAGGTTAATTGCAGTTGCTTGCTTGACAGCGCCCGACGCAGCATTCGGCTCTGGTCGATATTGGCACTGGAGACTAAGAATGTTGCTAACGGCGGGGTTATTTGGCACCAAACAGATGCTGGAGAAAGAAGAAAAAGTCAGGTCACTGGTGCCCGCTGATAATTTTCATATGCTCAGCTTTATTGCGGTTCATCCCGATTATCAACACCATGGTCTTGGCCATATATTACTTGGTGCTATTGACAGCGTAGTCGAGGAAGATGAAAAGAGCGAAGGGGTATCAGTATTTGTTACGATTGATAAACACCGTTCATTTTTTAACGACGATAACTATCAAGTTGTCGGGCAGTTAAGCCTTTCTCACGTTAACGGCGATGTCATGTTTCGTCGCACGTGATTCTTTTCTATCTTATGTTGTTCGTTTTTTAAACCATTCCTGCCATCATAATTTTCGTAACGTTAAATTTATGACAGAGTTTGTAGGATATCTCTTACAAACTCTGTGCGTGATCTTACCTAAATTCGTCAATAAAAATTTAGACAAAAGTATAAAAGTATTGATTCTATTGGCTTTTTTAAAGACTAGTCAAAAGTAGTAAGAAAAACTGTTTAAAATTACTGTAATTCAACATGGCGGTAATATTTGAAAGGAATACTATATACATGTCACAAGGAAACACGACGAGTCACGGATTGAGTAAGGAAAGCGATAGGACAACTTAAGGATAAGATTCTCATAGGGCAGTGAGAGGATGGAAAAGGAAGGCAGAGAGGAAACTGCAATGATAGGGACATTAAAGGAATATTAAGGATTAAGGATATTTAGTGTGATAGGGCATCACGACAGGATGTAGCAAAGGAATAGGGATAAATGCTAGCAAGGAGCTAGGCGGCATGGAGCCAACGGCAAGGAAAAGCTCCAGTAGGATTCTGAGTTTGCATGGACGAGCAAACCAAGGATGAATAAGGGACATGCTAAAGTATTAGCAAAGCTGTAGCAGGATGTACAGCATTTGATGGACGAAGGAAAGGAATGTCAGCGGAGCCTGATGAGGACAGCCTCAGGATGAGGAACACTGTATAAAGGATGTGCAGTAAAATAGGAGCAAGGGAAAGGGACCTACGCATGGATGGGTAGCTCGCACAGGAAGGCGCGAGAGTAGATGGAAAGGGGCGTATACGGATTTTAATCGGGAAGATTTTAGTCGCAAAGGATCGCGGAGAAGGATACTCAAAATTCCAGGAAAAAGGGGAGCCGTCAGGTTCCCCTTTTTTTTTTGATGTGTCCCGTCCTGAAATACGTTGACATAAAGAGGATTTCTTTATGACAACTTCAAG
>NZ_JAEFCD010000040.1 GCF_016405965.1 Alteromonas sp. IB21
CAACTGTTTTAATTGAATATTCACAAGGAAGGAATAACGAAAACCTAACTTACTGTTACGCAGAAATGCAGGGGTTATGAATGATTTACAGAGTAGACGCCTGTTGCTTAATCATCATCAACACGCCCAAGAAGCGCCGCTTATCGCTACCCTTTGTACTAAGGAAAAGCGCTATGTAAAGAGCGCTGCTCTAATAATCTTTTTAAGCCGAGTTCTCACATTTTGTGTATTAAACACTTACAAGCAGTAAGCGGCGTAAGAAAAACCGAGGAAATATGAACACGGAACGATTAGACCACGCAAAGTCAGCTTTTGAGATTTCTCTTAAACATTGGTGGAGTATCATAAAACGTATTTTCACGAGCCTTCAAAAAGACAATATTCCTCTTATCGCAGCTGGCGTAGCTTTTTACTGTTTGCTTGCCATTTTTCCGCTATTGGGTTCGACTATCGCACTCTACGGGCTTATGGTTTCTCCTTTTGAACTGCAAAATCACATGGCACTTCTTGTTAACGTAGTACCCAACGAAAGCCGATATATCATTGAAGAGCAGCTTACCAACTTAACTGAAAAGTCGAACTCGGCATTAGGATGGAGTTTCTTGTTTACGCTTTCTTTGTCTTTATGGAGTAGTAGCAAAGGTGCGAATGCACTTATCAAGGCGTGCAATATTACCTATAGCGAAGCGGAGGGTAGAAGTTTTTTAAAGGGTATTTTGGCACGCATTACTTGCACCATATTTATGATCCTGACCGTCATTGTAGCCCTTGCCTGCATCACTATTTTACCCGAAGCAATAAACTGGATGACGTCTAACGCAATAAGTACCGAGCAAGCCATGTGGGTGACGTGGCCGGTAATGTTAGCGTTATTTAATATTGCGCTGTCGGCACTCTATCGCTACGCCCCGCATAGAAGAGAAGCCCAATGGCGCTGGGTCACGCCAGGCTCGATATTTGCCACAATATTGTGGGTGTTAGCGTCGTACGGTTTTTCGGTATATCTCAATGAATTTGGAAACTACAATAAAACCTACGGTTCTGTAGGGGGCATTATTATTTTGCTTATGTGGCTGTACTTAACGGCATATATCATTCTTATTGGAGCGGAAGTAAACTCCTCTATAGAGCTTCAAACCACAGCCGACAGCACAAAAGGTGAAGACAAACCCATGGGTGAAAGAAACGCCTTCGTGGCCGATCATACGCCAAATGACATAAAGTAATTGCGCAATCTATCTTGTGGTGCTGACACCAAGGGTCAGCGCCGTTTTCACAATTAATTTTTAGCATCTTTACGAGCATTTCTTTTCATTTTACCTGCATCAAAAATTACCTCATATTCGCGCCGCGAAATTATCTTCTCTTTCTTTTGATGTAAGGCAGTACCTTGGACAATCACCTTATTACACCGGCCAAAGCGCGCGTTTCTGTTCCCGTTATCGCGCTAGGTTTTTACGCGGTTGCGTCTGGCTACCTAATGAGCCTAATCCCCCTCATGCTTAGCCAATATGGCCTAGACACAGCTATCGCAAGTTGGCTGGCCAGTAGCTTTTATGCGGGTTTACTTGTAGGCGCTTTAAGTATTGAGCCGCTGGTTACTCGTATTGGTTACAAGCACGGATTCGCATTGTGTTTAGGTGTATTGGTACTGACTGTTGCGGTAATGCCTTTGTTTGCTCACGCCTCGGTTTGGCTTGTTGCTCGATTGGTGGCAGGGATAGCGGTAGCGGGTGTATTTGTTATCGTCGAGTCGTGGCTGTTACATGGCGATAAGGCCGACAGAGCAAAACGTTTGGGCCTCTATATGGGGGCGTTGTACGGCGGCAGTTCTTTAGGACAGTTAGGTATCGGTGCTATCGGCGTAAGCGGCACACTGCCGTTTGCTACCATTTTCAGTATGTTGATTTTGGCCATTGGCGTACTTTTATTTGCCAAGAGCGAACAGCCTGAAACAGCGCATAGTACCTCTCTGACGTTTAAACAAATATCAAAATTAAATCATGCTGCAATTATAGGCTGCATAGTGTCGGGTTTAACCCTTGGTGCGATCTACGGTCTTATGCCTCTTGAGCTGTCGAGCCGAGGTATCGCTCATGACGATTTGGGAAGTTTAATGGCACTTATCATTTTGGGTGCGATGGCTGTCCAACCTTTAATTCCGTTTTTATCAAAGTATTTAGTTCGCACATTACTCATGGCGCTGTTTTGCCTGTTCGGCGTTGCTGCAATTACACTTACCGCAGCATTCAGCAACATTTATGCTTTAGGAGCAGGCCTGTTTCTGCTGGGTATGGCCATATTTGCTCTTTATCCTGTGGCGATAAATTTGGCCTGCGACAACTTGGACGCTAACTTTATAATAAGCGCAACACAGGTCATGCTGTTTAGCTACAGCGTAGGTTCAGTAATGGGCCCTCTCGTAGCCGACAACTTTTTAGCAGGCCCACAAGGGCTGATGGGCTATTTGTTTTCTTGCCTACTTGCCACCAGCATTTATATGCTCATTGCCAGTGTAAAAACCAAAGGCCGCGCGATGGCTGGCGAATAAGATCTAGCCTTAGATACAGTCTCTGTGCGCTTTCGCCATCTTTCTTCACCAGTTCGCCATAATCACTGTTCATAATTCGCCCTATTCAGGGCGTTTAATAATAAGCATCGTCATCTATAACGAGCTTATCCTATGCTATTTTCTAAAACACCTAAGCGCGACTACTTCAATCCTCCGAGTACGTATAAACCTTGGTTTCGAGAACGGCAGCGTGCGGCCCAACCGAGCAAACATAGACTGCTTATTCTTGTCTCATTTCTGTGCTTTTTGCTTGGGTTGATGGTTAGCCCACTAAGTCGCGCTGAGTCTGGCGAATTAATATTGCAAAGCAAGGACGGCGAGCCTTCACACGCCCTTTTGCATTCAACTGACGTAGATTTACAGGTGAATGGCATGATTGCGCACGTTACCTATTCTCAAAAATTCACCAATAACAGCAATGAATGGAAGCACGCTGTTTACACCTTTCCTCTTAATGAAAACGCAGCGATTAACAGCATGGAAATGCTTATCGGCAAGAGAATTGTTCGAGGCAAAATCAAGCAAAAAACAGAAGCTAAAAAAGCTTTTGAAACAGCTAAAAAAGCAGGAAAGAAAGCCAGTTTAACTGAGCAACAACGCCCGAATTTATTCACCCAACATGTGGCGAATATAGCGCCAGGCGAAGATATAACGGTAACGCTTCAGTATATTCAGCAAGTTGCATATGAAAATGGCGAATTTAGCTTTCATCTTCCTACTACCCTTACCCCTCGGTACATTCCTGGCATACCCACAAAGGATTTGAGCGATACAGCGTTAGTTGAACACGCATACGCTGGCGACAGCGAAACAAACGACGCAAATGAGGAGCGTAGACATAGTGAAAATAAAAGTGAGCGAGGCTCTCATAGCCATAGGCATATAACTGCCGACAACGCCTTTATTTCGGGCTGGGCTCTACCCACAAATGAAGTCAGTGACGCTGATAAAATCACCCCATTTATGATAGATACGCTGCCTCAAAACAACCTCACCAACCAGCTTACGTTTAAGGCAACAATTAACGCAGGATTGGCTATAAATTCCATTTACAGCAAAGGCCATCAAGTACAATGGCATTCTATTGACGACACCAAGTATCAATACCGAGTTTTACTTGATGACACACAAATAACCATGGATAGAGATTTGTGGTTGCACTGGAGCCCACTTAACACCGCGACTCCACAGGCAGCCTATTTTGCAGAGAATGTAGATAACAACCACTATGCGTTAGTTATGCTAACACCACCACAAGTAAACCCTAAGGATCTGCAGGACTTTCCACGAGATGTCACCTTTGTCATAGACACGTCAGGTTCTATGGGAGGTCGCCCAATTGAAGATGCTAAAGCCGCGTTAAAACTGGCTATCGAAAGATTAGACACTAAAGACAGATTTAACATCGTGGCGTTTAGCTCTAACTACACAAAGTTGTTCAGCCAGCCCACAAATACTCAGCCACACAATATAAACACTGCCCTATCCTTTATATCTAGGCTAAACGCCAATGGCGGCACTGAAATGGCGGACGCGCTTCATGAGGCATTAAAAGCCGAGCCAAAGGAAAACTTCATCAAACAAGTGGTGTTTATTACCGATGGCGCGGTTGGAAATGAAGCTGCACTTTTCTCGCTGATTAAACGGGAGCTAGGTAGCGCACGACTTTTTACGGTGGGGATTGGCAGCGCACCAAACAGCTATTTCATGACCCGCGCTGCGCAATTTGGTCGCGGTAGCTATGTCTTTATTAACGACACAAATAATATACAAAAAAAAATGCAGCGTTTGTTCACTAAGCTTGAAAGTCCGGTTTTAAGCAATCTTTCACTAATCCTGCCTAAAAGTATGCGGATTAATAAAAGCGTTGAAGTGTTCCCTGAACGTTTACCTGATTTATATGCTGGTGAGCCGTTACTCATCAATTTTAAAGTGCCTGACTTTGCTAGCATAAAACACATCGACAATGTTAAAGGGGACGAAAACAGCTTAGACAACCAAGTGGTGCTTACAGGCACATTGACTGACACAAACGGTAATCTCCATAAATGGCAGCGCAGTGTAGAGGCGCAATATTTAACGGCGGCCCCCCAAAATAACGGAAATGCAGCGAATGTTCCTTTTGTTAACTCCTCTCAAACTACAGGTATCGCTACCGCATGGGCACGCAAAAAAATTGCGGCGTTAATGGATGAAAAAGCCCTCGGAAGGAATGAAGAGGACGTTGAAAAAGACATACTCAAGGTAGCTATACCCCATAAGCTCATTACGGCTTATACCAGCTTTGTTGCCATTGAAGAAACGGAATCAAGGCCTGAATCGACAAACGCTAGCCCACAGCATGTAGAAAACCTCATGCCGCAAGGCATGCAAATGCGCGCCATTAGCTATCCACAAACCTCTGCCGGAATTAACCAGTACCTTGTGACTAGCGCACTTTCGCTATTTTTATTGATGCTGCTCAATATAGGTGAAACTCGATGTTATCTCTTCGCCCAATATCGCATTTTTAAAGAAGACAAAGGCATAACTCACAATGGCTAAACCAAAATTACTCGTAAGTTTGTTACTTATTGTTGTTGCGACTATTGGGTTTGGTAATGCCGCTTGGTTGTCGGTAAAAGCAGAGTTAGCGCAGGTGTTAATTAAGCGAGCATGGACCGAGACTTTGCAAACAGGAGGTCAGGTTAGGCCTTGGCAGTGGGCAGACACGTGGCCAGTAGGACGAATGGTGCACCCAAACAGCAATACAGACTTGTATATTCTGGAAGGGGCTCAAGGGAATGCACTTGCCTTCGGCCCGGGTAGGCATGCTAACGCTGGCGAATTAGGCAGTGAAAGTAGCGTTATTGGAGGCCACAAAGACACACACTTCGCTTTTCTCGAGAAGGTAAATGTTGGCGATGCACTACAGCTTCAAACATTAGATGGGGTTTGGCATCCCTATCGAATTTCGGCGAAACGAATTGTCGAGATAAAAGGCCAAAATCTGCATGTGCAACTCGATCAGAAAAGGTTGTATTTAGTCACCTGCTATCCATTTCATACAATCCCCCAAAACAATCACTTAAGGCTGGTTGTAGAGCTTGAGCCTTCATAAAACTGTAGTTATGGGGTCAGCGTCGTTACACTGACCCCACTTTTTTCGTGTTCGTCACACTAAGGCAATGAAAGCTGGTGTAACACTTTTAACTTTCTGGATTTCAATATTTTAGATGAAGGTTAGTTTAATTACGCTGACGCCGCTGGTCGATTAATGCGGCTTTTTCGTTTTCACTTAGAAATGCAATTGCTAAGGCGTTTTCTTGCGCTTGTTTGATATGCGAAGGGGTCAGGCCTGCTTGTTTAGCGGCAACGGAGAATTCATGATCGAGTTCTACACCTTGAACTGCGGGGTCATCGGTATTTAGACAGGCGAGTATCCCGTGATCCAAAAAGGTTTTTATTGGGTGTTCTGATAGTGTGGCTACAGTATTCGTCAATATGTTGCTGGTTAAACAACTTTCAATACCAATGCGATTGTCACGCAAATAATCCATTAGGTTTTCATCGTGAATGGCATTAACGCCGTGCCCTATTCGAGTAGCCCCCAAGTCCTTTATTGCTTGCCAAATACTTTCTGGGCCAACAGCCTCGCCAGCGTGTATTGTGACATGCAACCCTTCGCGCTGCACTTGCTTAAAATGTTCAACGAACAAGCTCCCAGGGAAGCCCTTTTCATCGCCCGCCAAGTCAATTGCAGTGATGTGTTCTTTATAAGCCAAGATTGAATCTAACTCATGCTGACAGGCTTTTTCGCCATAAGAACGTGACAGAATACCAATCAGATTAACTTTAACATTGTGTTTTTTTGTTGCGCTTTCTATCCCATCGATAACGGCTTCAACCACACCTTGTGTTGGCAGCCCGTGACTTTCAGCCATGAAGTAAGGACTAAAACGCAGTTCTGCATAGTCAATCCCTTGCTTTGCCGCGTCTTCAACATTTTCAATCGCTATACGTTTGCAGGCGTCAAGGTCGCCTAGCACCTTCACACCCCAAGTAAGTTTGTCCAAAAACGATACAAGATCTGGTGCAATTCTCATTACCTGTGCGTGTGGGCGCAATCCTTCCAACGAATAGTCAGGTAAGTCGATGTTGAATTGCTGACCAAGTTCCAGAATTGTGCGCAGGCGCACATTCCCATCTAAGTGACGATGTAAATCTAGCAACGGTAAATCTTCAATAGGCATGGCAATACTTCTTTATAAAGCGCGAACTTAACTATAACACTTAGCGTTTGAAACCTCCCTTTGTTAGCAAAAATAACTTTTTTATCGCGAGACAAGACAGTGCTCTCAACTAAGGCGTAACTATTTATTTGCTGGTACTATATCGCCAAGTTTTGCTATGTCACTGTTGCCATAGCACGAGAGGATAAAAAATATACCTCATTTAAATTAAGCAGGAACATCATGGCTCTCAAAGCGACCATTTTTAAAGCTGACATATCCATAACCGATATGGACCGCAATTATTACAACGACCACAACCTTACTATCGCTCGTCACCCATCAGAAAACGACGAGCGCATGATGTTGCGAATCATCGCATTTATCGTAAATGCGCATGAGCGTCTGCAGTTTACCAAAGGGCTATCTGACGACGACGTTCCAGATTTGTGGCAGAAGAGTTTCAGCGATGAAATAGAACTGTGGATTGAGTTGGGCCAACCTTCTGAACAGCGCATCAAGAAGGGCTGCAACCAAAGCAAGCAGATGATGATTTATTCTTACGCAGATAACAGCTTTAATGCGTGGTGGAGCAAAGAACAAAACAAACTGCAAACGAGAAAAAACTTGTCAGTGTTTACATTACCAGAATCGTTATCTACTACACTTGCTAACGCGGTACAGCGCTCAATGCAAATTCAGGTCACCATACAAGATGGACAAATGTGGCTGACTATTGAAGGCGCTGAAGTTACTGAAAGTGTAGAAATTGCAATTGAGAAAAAGATGTAATGAAAAAGCTATCTGCTGTTCAGCTAAAACAACAAGCGTTGGTACTCGATATTGCTAACACGTTGGAAGCGCAAGGCCGCGACGAACTTGAAGGAATGCTGCAGTGCTGGTTTGACGTTCAATATCACCAGTTTCCGGGATCCCTGCTATTACGCTTTCAATTCGACACAGAAGAAGCCGTGCTGCGGGCAGAACCAGAGCTGAAAAAATGGCAGCGTCGTTTGAGTTCAGCCCTTTTAAAAAAAGGTGTAGTTTTAAAAGACATGCGCCGACATTTAATTTTTACTACAGATTCCCCAGAAGAATAAGCGTTTCCGCATAAAGTCTACTTACACTTTGGGAGGTAAGTAAGCTAGACTGGGACCGTTCAATATTTGGCTAGTGAAATTTCTATATAAAGACACGCGCTATATAACAATATACTAAACAATTGAACACACCATGTTGACCGGCTTTTAAATAAGCCACTATCCCAGTAAAAGGAGCTTCACAATGAAAACTAAAGCAATGGCGTTAGCATTACTACTGTCTTTAATGGGCTGTACAGAATCTAGCGAAGAAACGAAAAGTGATGTAAAAAAAGAAATGGAAAAAGCAGGCGAAACAACGTCTGAAGCGTATGAAGAAGCAAAAGAAGATGCTGCTGATTCTTGGGATGATACAAAAGATGCGACCTCAGACGCCTTAGATGATGGCAAAGAGATGGCTTCAGACGCCTATGAAGATGGTAAAAAAATGGCTTCTGATGCCTACGAAGATGGCAAAGACATGGCATCTGACGCTTACGATGCAAGCGCCGAGAAAGTGGGCGAATGGAAAGACGCAGCAGCGAAGAAAGCATACGAAGCCTGCGTAAAAATGAAAGAACAAATGGGCGGAGATGTAAGCGAGTGTGACGATTAAGTCGTAGCCCGCTACTCCAGCTTTTAAAGCGAACCTCTCGGTTCGCTTTTTTGTATCTAATTTTTTTAACGAAGCGCTACTCTACTCGCATCCTGCAAGTATTACTGAGTTTGCCGTAATCGTTAATGGTGCCACCCTCAGCAGTGTGTTTATGCCAAGGATATTATTCCCCTTTGGAAGCACGGCGACCTCTACTGGCCCTACTTCACACGTATTGCCAATACGCACTGAATTGAGTTGGTACTGTGATACCTTAAGAATTTTTCCGTTCGCCATTCTCGCTGCCGACGTTCTGGTAGCAAGTAGCGGTTGATTTTGAGTAATAGCGTTAAAAGTGGCTTGATTAAGCGTTAACAAACTCGACCCCGTATCCAGCAAAAACGATGCTCTCACATTAGATTCAAGCGTAGCTTCCAAATATAAGGTGCCGCCTTTACTTTGCGAGAGTGGAATACTTTGCTCTATGGCCAATGCTGGTGAGACAAAACCTACATATGCCATCAACAGCACTGAGAGTGATAACGTCACTGCTTTTTTTGCCGTTCTGTTCATTTTATCTACACCACACGCTTTAAAAGAAGACGTAGGTGAGCAGCAAGATAAAGACCATATGTTAATTATTTGATTTTCTTCGATCTACTCGAAATGACCACACGTTTAAGCACCTTATTGGTGCACTAGCGCTGGGTATTATGCACCATACGTAGGCATACCGTGGTGCATATTGTGCTTCTCACCGAGCATATTAGTCCCTCTGATTTAGCACATGCTGCTAATAACCAAAACTGATAGCTTATGACTATCACCAATCAGTATTGTTTGAACCAAATTCGTTCATACAATATACAAAGTAGTAATGTTAATATGAGGACACGATATGAAATTACGCTATGTTTTGGGATCGCTCATCACTGCCGTTTCGCTTGGATTTACCGCGCAAGCAATGCCTGTTTCTTCTGATGATACTGTAGAAGTGCAAGTGGTAGATTATTCTGGTAAACCACCCTTTAAACGCAAGGTGGTAACCATGTCGGTTAACGACGTTGCGCAGTTGGAGTCAGTAGGTCAGGAAGCTATCGAATATGTTGAAGTTAAAGAGGTGATTATGCGTGGAAAGCCTCCTTACCGCAGAACAACCACCATGATGCCAGTTTATGATGTCGCTCAACTTGAAATGCTAGAAGAGGAAGACGACAAGCAAAGACGTGGCACGCGCCCGCCGTTCAAACGTAATTAATCTGCTTACACTTTCAGTTAAGCATTACATCGAAGCGATTCACTTTTGCCTGAGTGAGTCGCTTTTTTGTAGCGTTTTATTTTGAAAACGATGGCCAAAAAGATAAAGTGAGGAAAACAACAAAAAAGAGAAAGCCAATGCAACCTCACGACCACTCTCCTCTTACTGATTTTATTGAATACCCAGAAGACAGTATGCTTGCTCGAAGTGCAGAGTTTTTGAAAAACATGCAGCGTCGCCATAGTATTCGACACTTCAGTGACAGACCGGTCGATAAAACCATCATTGAAAACTGCATACTCACTGCCGGTACGGCTCCTAGCGGTGCAAATCATCAACCTTGGCATTTTGCCGCTATCCAGTCTGCCCACGTAAAACAACAAATCCGCGAGCAAGCAGAGGCACACGAACAAGGGTTCTATAATGGACGCGCTGGTCAACAGTGGCTCGATGACCTCAAGCCTTTAGGCACAGATGCCAGTAAACCGTATCTTGAAACAGCGCCCTGGCTTATTGCTGTATTCAGTCAAAAATTTGGTGAAACAAAAGCGGGTGAAAAAAGCCAAAACTATTATGTTCATGAGTCGGTAGGTATTGCGGTTGGCATGCTTATTACATCGTTACACAACGCTGGCCTGGCAACCTTAACCCACACTCCAAAACCTATGAACTTTTTAACCGAAATATGCCAGCGCCCAGATAATGAGCGGGCTTACATGCTAATTATTGCAGGCTACCCTTCCCCCAATGCCACTATTCCAGCACATGCTCAACAAAAAAAGTCGCTTAGCGAAATTTCGAGCTTTCTCTAGATTTAGAGCGCGCCCTGGGGCTATGTACTTTTTAAACGAAAGTGTTAGTGCAGCATAATTTTAAAAGATAGCTTATAAAAGCTTCGTCATAGACATGAGATACGCAGCACTTATAATGCGCCCTCGTTATTAAGGGCTGTGACCTTTTCTTTACGAGTTTGGGTCAACACCGTTTAACAGCCCTCGGGAGCTAATAGTCTCATGTCATCGCGTTACGCATTTTCTCCACAACTTCCTTTTCTGTTGCTAAGCCTTTTAACTGGCTTAACCTCGTCGTTTGTTACGCCTCTTATGAGCTATTTTCTCATTGACGAGATAAACGTTGAGCCCATATACATAAGCATTTACATGGTTTCTGTTACGCTATCAGGGTTGGTGATCAGTCAATACCTAGGGCACCTGGCTGACAAAGGCTTTAACGCAAATCGTCTTTATGGGCTAACCATGATTTGCGTAGGCATTGCCATGATAGCCTTTATCTTTAGTAATAAGTTTTGGCACGTGTTCCTTGCTGGCGTTTTGTTCATGTCTGTGGGTGCAGGAGCAGTCTCTCAGATGTTGACCGTTTCAGGGCTATGGGCAAAAAACCAAGACATCGACTTAGCCGCCTTCAACTCAAAAGTTCGCGCTTCCATCTCTCTTGCTTGGGTGGTTGGCCCGCCGCTAGCGTTTACTTTGGTCGCCAATTTTGGCTTTGCAGCATCTTTTTCAGTGGCTATCGCATGTGTGATAGTTGCAACGCTTTTTGTAGTAAAGGTTGTGCCGCCTCAAAAAGCTAATCAACAGTCACTCAATACTACTTTGAAGGGCTCGCTATCGCTGCCTTTCTGGCTGGTTGGGCTGGCTATACTTGCTGGAATGGCTGGCAATGTTATGTATTTATCATCGATGCCCTTATACGTCATGAATGAACTGGGGTTGGCAGAAAATTTACCCGGGCTGATGATGGGTGTAGTGGCCGCACTTGAAATCCCGACTATGTTACTGGCGGCCAAACTGGCTCGACGCTTTCCACCCGCAGGTATCATGGCCGTAGCATTTATTTTCGGCTGTTGTTTTTACGTCGGCGTGTACTTTTCTCAGTCAAGTTGGGAGTTACTTACCCTTCAAATACTGAACGCCCTTTTCTACGGCTTGTATGCAGGCATTGGGTTGACGTTACTGCAACAACAAGCGCCCGACTTAACCGGGTTCACTTCAGCCTTTTATTCAAACGCCACCCGCGTAGGTATGATGCTAGGCACGATTGGCGCAGGCACCGTAGCCCAATTCTTTAGCTTTAGAGATGCCACTATCGGCTCATTATGCATTGCAATGTTTGGCTTAAGCGTGTTGTTAGTGTTTATGTTTGTTAAGAAGCGGGCGCGTCGTTAAAAATCCGGTTCACTTCGCCTGGCATTGGCTGCACCAATAGAGACGTCGTCCATTGTAGGTCTGTCGTTTTATTAGAGTGGCGCAGACTCTACAAGGCTGTTCTTCTCTGTCGAACACCATAAACCGCGTTCCTTCAAAGTTAATACCTTTTGCTTCCAGTACTTCGCGTAGTTCTGTATAAACAGTATAGCCACTGGTTTCATAACTGCGTTTGCATATGGCTAATGTGTGATGTGCCAAGCCGCGAAGCTGCTCATCATCTAACTGCGAGGATTTGAGCGAAGGGTGAACGCCGGCTGCAAACAGTATTTCGCTACGGAGATAGTTGCCAAGCCCTGCCATAAAGCGCTGGTCTAGATACAAACCGCTTAGCGCGCGGTTATAAAAAGCTTTTGAACGTAAGCGTTTTAATACCATCTCCTTTGTCACCGAACCGTTTAATACATCAGGCCCTACCCGCTGTAGAAACGGATGTTCGTGAATAGTTTGCGATGGCCAGATACTAATATCAGAGGCGCTATACAAGATAGCGCTGTGCGTCTTGGTATGAAGCCCTACTCTCAACTTACGCTTAGTATCGGGCAGTTCGTTGCGTTTACAGGTATGCCACACGCCGTAAAGCTGGTTGTGTGAATACATAGAAAGCGCGTTACTGAAATGGGTGATTAACGCCTTGCCACGGGTTTCCATGCCCAACACTCTTTCGCCCTCTAACTGCTTAGCGTAGGGTTTAAGCTGAGCTAAGCCAAACTCTACCTTTTCTAAAGGGATATCTTTTATTACCGCTTCAACTTTGTCTGCAGCGCGGCGAATCTCTGGACCTTCAGGCATGCTGTCTTAACTACCTTTTATCTGGGTTACGGTTTACTTCACATCTTCTTGAGCGTATTTCCAGCTTAATATCAGCTGAATGATAATGAATACAAAAAGGGTCTGTCGCCCTTCAATGTACTTTAAACCGCAGTTTGTACATCAAAGATCAACAGACCCTTCTATTGATTACAATTAAGCTAGGATTGCCGTAGTTAAACGTCCCGCTGGTTAGCCCTTGCTCGGCACAATAAGGTATTTCGTGCCGGTCTTTTTCGCATTATACAAAGCCACATTCTCTGGCTGAAGCGCTTCCTCTAGACTTAACTCTTTACTGTAAGACGACGCAAACGTAGTGTTAATTTCCGTAGCCACTTTATGGTAAAGCTCGCCTACACGCTTCTTATCAAGCTTGCCTAAGAAACGCATTAGTAACCAACCACCAATGCTCCACGTCATGCCATAAGCACGGTTTAAAATAGTTGGCGAGAAATCTAAGCCACCGTAGATATACACCTGTTTGTTGCTATCAGAGCCATAGGTGTTGAACCCTTTTGCGTCTTTACTGCCCGATGCTTCCATCATAGTAAGAATATCGCTCACTAGCTCACCACCGCCAATGGCGTCGAATGCTAGCGTAGCGCCAGTGCTATCAATTGCTTGATATAGCTCGGCTTTGAAGTTCTCGCTGCTTGAATCAAGTACAATTTTTGCGCCTATGCCTTTAAGAATATCAACCTGCTCTTGGCTACGTACAATATTTACTAATTCTACGCCCTGCTCTAGACAAATCTTGTTCAACATTTGCCCTAAGTTAGAGGCGGCAGCGGTATGCACAAGCGCCTTGTGGCCTTCCATTCGCATGGTTTCGACCATGCCAAGTGCTGTAAGCGGATTTACAAATGAGGATGCAGCTTGTTGCGGTGTTGTACTATCCAGGTGCGGTAGACAAGCCTGCACAGGTACACAGGCAAACTTGGTATAGGCTGCGCCGGTAAGGATAGATACAGTTTTGCCCATTAATGCTTGTGCTTCTGGACTATCGCCCGCCTTAACAACCGTACCTGCGCCTTCATTGCCAATAGGCAAGGTTTGATCGAGACGCGATTTAATGCGGCTTAGCAACGGCTTGTGTACTGGTGCTACTAGTGCTTTTTTATCTGCATCAAAGGTTGCCTTATCAAGGCTAGCAGGGCCAAACATGGGCCACATATCTGATGGGTTTATTGGAGAGGCTTCCATTTGAACTATCACTTCATGTGACTTAGGCTCTGGAACATCCACTTCTTTTAGCGATACCTGTAACTCACCTTCTGAGGTGATTAGCGTAAATAGTTGTTTTGATTTATCCATAGTATTGTTTCGCCCTGAAAATTAAACGCTGAATGTAGCAATAAGCTACCACGCCCCCACTATCAGTAAAATTTATATTTCGAATACATATGCGTTTCGATAGTTTATACACGTCATGACCGAAATGAATGAGTTACACTGCTAAGTATCTAATTAACCGTTATAGAGAATTAAGAAATGAAAAAGTTTTGTGCCTATGTATTTCTCGGACTTACTGGAATAAGTAATGTAGCGTTTGGCAAAGATGCACCGCTGGTCTCAATTCCTACCCACGACGCCTTTTTCAATGCGATAAAAACACATTGCGGTAAAGCATTTCAGGGAAAGGTGAGTAAAGACAATGTGGGAAATACATTTGGCGATGCGGCGCTTGTTATGCACATAAGAAATTGTACAGACTCAGAAATTCAAATCCCTTTTCATGTAGGTAACGACGCATCCCGCACATGGATTTTAACGAAAACGGGTGCCGGGCTTATGCTGAAGCACGACCATAGAAACGAAGACGGTAGCTTTCACACTTCAACCATGTACGGCGGTCACACCTTAGATGAAGGGTTCGCTCAAGTTCAGTCTTTCCCAGCAGATGCATATTCAAAAGCGTTATTTATAGGATCGGGGATAGCGGCATCTACAGATAACGTTTGGCAGATGATGATTTACCCTCGCCGCTTTAGCTATCGTCTAATTCGCCCAGCCCGCGAAGTACAGGTTGATTTTGATCTCGACAATCCCGTCGCTCTGCCCAAAACACCTTGGGGCTACGAAGAGTAATTGATAGCAAAACCCTACTTGGGTATCGTTGCTTTGGTCACCACCTTACAATATAACAAGACCAAAGACGCCAAGCGCACTCCACTGGCTCAAAAATGTAATAAGCCCTATTGAGTCATCCTTTAACTAATTGGAATTTTTTAATGCACTCTGACCATGCAACCTTACAGCAGCTATTTGGTTTTTCGGCATTTCGAGAGGGCCAGAAGGAAGCGGTGGATTTGCTGCTAAGTGGTCATTCAACTTTGGCAATATTCCCTACCGGTTCTGGTAAATCACTTTGCTATCAGTACGTTGCTACACAGTTGCCGCATTTAACCTTGGTGGTGTCGCCATTGTTGGCGCTGATGAAAGATCAGTTAGCGTTTTTGCACAGCAAGGGTATTGCAGCGGCTAGTATCGACTCCACGTTAACACCTGAGCAAAACAAGCAGGTGATGAACGATGTCCGCTCTGGTCAATGCAAAGTTTTGATGGTGTCTGTGGAGCGTTTTAAGAACGAACGTTTTAGACAGTTCATTGAGTCTGTTAGGGTGAGTATGTTGGTTATCGATGAGGCCCACTGTATCTCAGAGTGGGGCCATAATTTTCGCCCTGATTATTTGAAGCTCCCTGCTTATCAGAAAGAGCTCAATATTCCTCTGGTATTGTTACTCACCGCTACCGCTACTAAAAAAGTAAAATCGGATATGGCAGCACGTTTCGATATCTCTCCTACTAGCATTATCCAAACGGGGTTTTATCGGCCAAACTTGAATCTACAGGTTCACCCCGTTCTCGAATCCAATAAGAACCAAGCTTTGCTAGGAGAAATTCAGAAACAACAAGGTGCAGGCATTGTTTATGTCACACTGCAAAACAGCGCCGAGGAAGTCGCTCAATTCTTGCAGCAGCAAGGGGTTGCTGCAAAGGCTTACCACGCTGGTCTGGACAGTGAAGTCAGACAAGATATCCAGCAAGACTTCATGAACAACAAACTTCAAGTTGTGGTGGCGACTATTGCCTTCGGCATGGGCATAGATAAATCGGATATTCGCTTTGTTATTCACTACGACCTACCGAAATCTTTAGAAAACTATAGCCAAGAAATTGGCAGAGGCGGGCGAGATGGCAACGCGGCAAACTGTACGGTATTAGCGAACCTCGACGGATTGGTCACCATAGAGAACTTTGTGTATGGGGATACACCCGATAAAAGCGCAATCGAGCGTGTAATTAACGATATTAAATCACAAGCACCGATTCAGCTAGATACTGCGCAAGAAATTCAACCGCCAGCTGACAGCGTAAACAATGTTTACCAGTGGGAAACCCAAATTAACAGCTTATCGAGCACAAGCAATATTCGTCAGCTTCCCCTTAAAACCCTGCTAGTGCAGCTTGAGCTCGCAAATGTTATTCGACCGCTATACGCCTACTTTGCAGAATACAAGTTCCGGTTTATTTCAGACAAAGCCACCATACTTGGTTTATTTTCACAAGAACGTTCGCGCTTTTTAGATGCGGTATTCACGCACTCCAATATGAAAAAAGTATGGGGCGTTGTTGATTTTGAAAGTATTTATCAACATTACGGTGCAGAGCGCTCAAGGGTGGTTGCTGCGTTAGAGTATTTGCATGAACATAACCACATTGAGCTTGCTTCGCGCTTAATTACCGATGTTTATCGCGTTAACAACGAACAACTATGCTCGGAAGACTTAGCAGATAAGTTAGCGCAGTATTTTGCTGAAAACGAACACAAGGAAATAGAGCGCATAGCCGCCTTGGTAAGCTTCTTCGAACTCAACACATGTTTAAGCTATAGCCTATCAGCGTATTTTGATGATACAAAAGCGCCGAAAGAATGTGGGCACTGTAGTGTATGCAATGGAAAGGTGGCTAAGCTTAGTTACTCAACCCCTATTGCCAAGCCAAATATGACGCAAGTGGCTGAAGCTATCTCAGCACTACAATCCCATTTAGAAGGAAAGTTTGAAGGCCCTATTACAACATCCATCTATTGCCGTTTTCTTACTGGCATGACTATGCCTTTATTTACGCGCTTCAAAGTAAAACAAGTGAAAGGATTCGGGAGCTGTGAACACTGCCGCTATGCGGATGTAAAAGCGGCCGTATCTTCTGCGATAGCGTAAAAGTGCAAAGCAATTGTCGCTAAGATAGGTGCGATAAATAACCTAAATCGCACTCTCGGCTCTGCGTCTTTCACTCTTTTAAAAGTGCTGTACTTTCAGGCCATATTATCAATGTATTTTAAAATACTACCAAAAGCACGGCTTCCCACCTTTTGAATTTGTTTGTCGAAATATAAGGTGCCTAAAATAAAAAGAGAAATATGCCCTTTCGAGCGCCACGTTACGTGTGTTTTGCCCTCTCGGTCTTCCAAGAGAATTTCTCCCAACTCATGGTCGTAGGGAAGCGGGCTGGATTTCACAACCTTGTAGCCTAACTTAAAGGGCGGTTCAAAACAGACTATCTCTTCATGAAGATTAGCGTCGCCAGAAATAATCTCTCGAACAGCCCCTACTCCATTTTTAGTCACGTTTCCCTCTTTTAATACGTTCGACGCATCAATGGCTTTAAACTGTGAATAATTCCCGTGGTCGCTTAATATTTCAAACACGGTTTCAATGGGTTTATTTATGGTTCTTTCCACATTAATTGAAAACACGTTAAGCCTCTTCCTTTCATTTTTATTGCAACGCTCTGTCGATAGTACATCAGGTTTAAAGAATAATTTACTTAAGAAATGATTAGCCGTGTAGATAGTCTTTTTACAGCATAGTAAATAGGCAAGAACTAATTTATAGTGAGGTTGAATATTGATTGAACAAACAGTAAAGGAAAGATGGCGCCACTTCAGGGAAAAGAAAATTCCAAACAGGGCTCGCTAGTTATTGTCGGCACAGGCATCAGTGTTGCCGGCCAAATGACGCTAGCAGCTAAAAGCCACATAGAAAATGCTGACATTGTATTTATGGGTATCATGAATAAGGTTGGCGAACATGTGGTATCTAGTTTGAACCCGAATAGCGTGTCCTTAGATGACCTTTATGAAGAAGGTAAATCTCGCGCGGTCACCTACTCTCAAATGGCTGAGCGTATCGTAGAAGCGGTAACTAGTGGACAAAATGTGTGTGCAGCCTTTTACGGGCACCCCGGTGTTTTTGTTACCCCGTCTCACGAGGCAATCCGCAGGGTAAAAGCACTTGGCCTTAACGCTCACATGCTTCCTGGGGTATCTGCTGAGGACTGCTTAATTGCAGATTTGGGCATAGACCCATCGCGCTATGGCTGTCAGTCTTATGAAGCTTCGCAGTTTTTATTTCGCGACTATCGCATAGACCCTTATATGACACAGATAATCTGGCAGATAGGCTTGGCTGGCGAGGCCACGTTAAGCGTGCTAAATGCCAACCATAGTCAGTCTGGGCTTATCATGTTAGCCGATATTTTGGCTGAGCATTACCCAGACGATCATGAACTTATTATCTACGAAGCGGCGACATTACCCATTTGTGAACCGAAAATACAAAAAGTATTGCTTTGCGAACTTAAGCACGCGAAACCCACACTTATTTCAACCCTTGTTGTTCCCTCCCTCGGCATGCCAGTATATCGTCAAGATCGCCTTGCAAAGCTCGGTTTAACAGAACAACAAGTTATTAACTATAGAAACCCAAGTATAAATTAAAAAGGACAATTAAATGGCTAAATCTATTGAAGATTTCTTGGTTGAACTCGACACGAACAGCAAGCTTTTGGAAGCCTATAAAAAAGACCCAGTGGCAACCGCTAAGAACTATGGTTTACCTGAGGATGAAGTGCAAATAATTGCAGATAAAAAGTGGGATGAACTCTCTAAGCGATTCGACGACTCCAGTAAAACAATCCGCGTCATCAATTATTAGTTAGTAAGCATTGGCAATGAAGCACTTAATCAGCGTATTGGTGAGTATTATTGCGATAGCAATGGTACAACCTACCTATGCGTTCAATAATGAATCAAATAGTGCTTCACACTCCCTAGAATTACTAAAGGGGCTAAAAGCGCGTGTACGGGAAAATGACCCGTCAGTTGAGAAAACATTTTCTCAATTAGACCAGTTTTTCACGGTCAATCCCGATGAAAAAGGTAAAGCGCACTTCTTAAATATCAAAGCCTACTACTTCATACTAAAACAAGATTACGTCTCGGCATATGAGGCACTTTTATTAGCCAGAAAACGTGCTAACGCAATCGATAACGCTACTGCCCTTGCCGAATCGTACCGATTAGAGGGTCTAATTTTAGATCTGTCTGGCGAGCATGCAAATGCCTTGGAAGCCATGCACCGAGCTCTGGATATATTCAACAAAGAAGAAAGCGACCGGGTTTTACTTGTCTACAGCGCGATGGGCAACGTATACATGTCGCTCAAAAATTACGAATTGATGTTAACGTTTGGGCATCAATATCTCGCGTCTGCCCAACGATTTAAAAATAAGCAAGATGAGGGTATAGCCTATTTTTACCAAGGTTATGCGCAACGAGCACTGGGCAAATATCAAGATGCCAAAGTGAGTTTGTTGCTAGCCGAAAGCCTTCTCAAAGAAGTCGATTACCCCTTTATTGGCATTGTTTATGGCGCTATGTCTGAACTACACATAGCAGAAGGCAATCTTAACGAGGCACTTAAAAGACTAAATCAAGCCTCAGAAGCAGACCGGCAAGTAGGATTTCGCTATAGCGAAGGTTCGCACCTTATCCACTTAGCAATGATTTATACACAGCGTGGCGAATTAGACCTTGCTATTAATGAGCTAGAAGCAGGGCTGAGCAAGGACATCATTCAAAATGATAAGGTGCTGCTGCTTGATGTATTGGAGCAATTAATCACGCTGCATGAAGAAAAAGGGAACTTGGTATCAGCGTTACAATATGCAAAGCAATATAAAGAAGCGTACAAAGAAGGCTTTAATGAGCAACAATCGAGGTTATTAGCACTTAACCGGGTTCGGCTTGCTATCTCTGAAAAAGAAGAGACGATAAAACTGCTAGAAAAAGATAACCTGCTAAAAGAGCAGCGCAATCTTATCCAAAAAAAGAAAAACACCTACCAACTGTATTTTATAGGTGTGGTTATTCTTTCACTAATTTTAGTACTGGGTCTATGGCTTAGAACGCGTCACCAGCGCAAGAAGTTAGATTGGCTCACCCAAGACTTACAGAAGGCGACGCAAGCAAAATCTGACTTTCTCGCACGCATGAGTCACGAAATTCGTACGCCTTTGAACGCTATAATTGGGTTAACTAAACTGTCTCAACGTGCGGCGGAAGATAAAGAACAACAAACCAACCTCATTCAAATAGAAGGGGCGTCGCACACGCTGCTTAGCGTTATTAACGACATACTCGACTTTTCAAAGATAGAAGCGGGCAAATTAGACATTGAGTCTACGCCGTTTAACTTAGATTCACTGGTTAATCAAACTATCCGTCTTCACCAAGCTCGCGCAGAAGAAAAGCATATAGAACTCATTCAACACATTTCTCGTGACGTACCAGTAAACCTGGTAGGTGACCCGCTTCGCATACAGCAAATTTTGAGCAACCTGGTTAGTAATGCAATTAAGTTTACTGAAGATGGGCTGGTGTCAGTGAGCATTCGGTGCGCACAAAACGGTGATGATATTCAACTTGAGTTTGAAGTAAAAGATACCGGCATTGGACTAACTACTAAGCAAAAGGCGCAATTGTTCCAGCCATTTAATCAGGGTGACGAATCTATTTCCAGACGCTACGGCGGTACCGGTTTAGGCCTGGCTATTTGCAAGCAACTGGCCTCGTTAATGGGCGGTGAAATTTGGGTTGAAAGCCAAATTGGTAGAGGCGCAAGCTTTCACTTCACCGTACTTGTAAACGCCGACCCTTCAAATCAAATTGTGTCCCCTTCAAATCAGCTTGCCGCGTTGAAGGTGTTGATTGCTGATGACATAAGTGCTTCACGAGACGCTATATCCGAAGCGCTTTCTGTTTGTAATATCAAAGCAGACATTGCTGCGGGCGGAAAAGAAGCGGTGGCAAAAATTCGAACAGCCACTAACGAAAATACTCCATACGACATACTTATTCTAGATTGGAATATGCCAGATATTGATGGCTTAGAAGTGGCCGCCATCATGAATCAAGAAGTAGCGGTCAAGCCGCCTAAAGTCATTATGCTTTATGCGTTTGAGTCACCCAATATGCGCCAACAAGCCAAACAGCTTGGCATTAGTACCTTCATTAAAAAGCCATTTAGCACAAGTGAACTTGTAGATAAGCTGCAAGAGCTTTGCTTAAACGTCAATACTAAATCCTTACCAGCAGATGCGGCGCCTGTACCCAATTTACGCGGCACGAAAATACTTTTTGCGGAAGATAACGCGCTTAACCAAAAAGTGGCGCTTGGGTTATTAGCAGACACCCATGCGACAATTGAAGTGGTAAATAATGGCTTAGAAGCATTTAATGCGCTTCGCAATGACAGTTCGTTTGACGTGGTATTAATGGATATTCAAATGCCAATAATGGACGGGCTAACGGCAACGCAGCGAATTAGACAGGAACTGCAACTTCGCATACCTATTATTGCGATGACGGCCCACGCCATGCAGCAAGATATTGATAAAAGTTTAGAAGCCGGGATGGACGGCCATATTAATAAACCCGTGGATCCAAATCGCTTTTTTGATGTTCTCGTCGAAATACTTAACAAGCAGGAAACGACGGCAGCTGCTGTAGTTATTCAGGAGCCTTTACCCGCGCCCACCCCGCTGGACTTCATCGATAAACATCAAGCGATGCAAACGCTCCTTAACGATGAAGCGTTATATCGTGATTTATTAAGAGATTTTGCTGCTTTAAACGGTGAGCTAGACGCGCTTCGCAAAGCCATAGATGAAAAAGACTACACGACTATTGTAAGAGTAGTACATATCTATGTTACCGCCCTCAAGTACATTGGTGCTTACGCTCTAGCGGAATTAGCAAGCGCTGTAGAGCGCACGATAAATCAAAACGAAAGCCATACTACCAAGGCATTTGATGAACAGTTAGAAACACTATTTACCGCCTTAGTCGAGTTGAATGCAAGGGTTGAGGAAAAGCTCCATTCCAATAACTAGCTGGAAGTTAAACGGTTAAGCCTGCGTCGATAGCGCAGGCCTATCTATTTATAAAACGCTGCATCTCAGGCTTTATTTTCCATCCTCGTCATGCGAGGCGTATTCATTTTTCATCAGCCATGCATAAGCGGTGATAAACGCCGTTTCTTGAAACTGTTTTAAGCCCGTTTCTGAAAATGGCACAGCTAATGGATTTTTTCGCAGGGCCTCTTTTATATCCGTAGGACTGAAAACAATAACCTCTAGCCCGTCAATCAATTCAATCGCGGCTTCGAGTTTAAAGCCAATAGCGCTTCCCGCGAATTTACCTTTAGTTTGGCGTTGACGAATGATCACAGCATCAATCTTATAGTCTTCAACAAGCTTAGCGAAAGTGCTTTGAAAGCTTTTTAAACCCTTTGCACTCGTATCAGCAAGGGTTAGACGGCGCACACGGCAGTCTGGCAAATGAAACAAACCATCAGCAAGCGACACCAAACTAATAATTGCTTCATTACCTTTTAAATCTATACCACAGACTTTCATATTTAATCCTAATTACGTTTGCCTGCTATTATAACCCGTTTCGCGGCTGTTATTCACTTGCGAGTACTTTTCTTTATTTGCCCTACTACAAAGGGACCAAACTAACTCAGTACAGACTTAATAGTCTCTTTGGATAACGGCTTAACAAAATGCTTATCGAACCCTGCGGATTTAGAATCCTCTACGTATTTTTCAGACCCCCACCCGCTTTGAGAATAAAACTTAACATTCTCAGCCTCTGGTAACGTTTTTAGCATTTTGACCAGCTCATAACCGTCTATGTCCGGCATGCCTATATCCAGAAATACAAAGTTTGGTTTAAAAGCTTTGAATGCATCAGTCGCTTCTTTGGGGGACGTGATTCCTAAAGCGCTAACCCCCATCGATTCAGCCAACAAACAATAGGCGTCGATAAGGTCTGCGTTGTCATCTACAAACATCACTTTACTTTTGCTGTGCACAACAGACTCTACTTCTGTACTTTCTGACAGCTCATAGGCAGTTTTAGAGATCGGCAACCTCACTTCAAAGGTACTTCCTTTATCGATGCCTTCACTCATCACAGACACCTCTCCATGATGCAAAGCCACTAGTTTACTGACTAGCGTTAGCCCTATACCCAGGCCACCCTTGGTATGCGTAGAGTGCGCTTCAATTTGAGTAAACATGTTGAACACATCCTTCAGCCTGTCTTCAGGAATGCCCATGCCATTATCTTTAACAGAAACGACAATCATGACACCCGCTTTTCGGATATCTACAACTATCTTTCCTGACTCTTTCGTGTATTTAGCCGCGTTGTGAATTATGTTGGAGAAAATCTGGCTTAATCGAGCTTTATCGCCGTAAACAGTCACATCCTCTTCAAGACAATTTACCGTTATATCGTGATTCTTCGATTTTACCTGCTGTTCTACAATTTCAAGAGAGTCTGACAGCACATCTTGAATACTTAACCGTTCAAACTCTAGCTTAACCTTGCCTCGCGTAATACGAGATACATCCATTAAATCGTTGATAAGTTTGGACATGTATTCCGCTTGACGGTTAATAATAGCGGTCACTCTTTTACGTGTTTTATCATCATCAACGGTTTCTAAAATGCTTGCCCCAGACATGATCGGCCCTAATGGGTTTCGCAGTTCATGCGCCAATGTAGCAAGAAATTCATTTCTGTAGTTATCTTGCTTTTCAAGCTCTTGAATACTGATGTGCATACGTTCTTGTACATCAAGCGCATAAACAAGAAACATTCTATTTAGGCGGTTGGCGGTATCAATATCAGTCCTATCAAAAGCTGTTGAGCGCCCTTCAACAGTGCGGGTATGGATAGTAAACGCAGAGCGCGGTTTAAGACGCTCAGCTTTTGGTGCATCTTCAGATTTCTCATCGTCAGCACCTATCCATTTTTGAACTCGGTGGGTTTCTTTTCTAAACCACGCGGTAAAATACCGCTTTTTTTCAAACAGCGGGATGATCATGATACCTGCAATACCATACTCCCGCGCCTCGGGATAATCGTCATAGAGCGAATCGTTCGTGTACGGAAAACCGCCTTCGCTAACCGCTTTAGAAAAGATGTCTTTAATAAGCTCTATGGGTAACGTTGACCCAAGAGTAATGGTCTCGTACTGCGAATAGTAAACAAACCCAGAACTATTGAGCGCATTTAAAAACGCCCTCTCGCCGCTTTTGACCACACGACTAATGGGGTTCGCAGGGCCTATCTTGTCGAGCATAGCGTCAACGGCTTTATCGGTTACATCCTTTTTGCGTTTCGCAATCTCCTCTTCTTTAGCCAACAAGTGCCAGCTAAACAATTGGCTCAAATTTTCACATTGCAGCCTTACGTTTTGAGGAATATAGCAAGCCTCGCGATGATGGCAGGATATAAGGCCATAAAGCTCTCCATCTGTAACTAACGATATGGAAAACGATGCACGTAAGCCTTGGTTTCTAATATATTGAAGGTGTATGGGCGAAAACGTTCGTAAAAGCGAACGCGAGAGATCTAAACGCTCTCTCCCTGATTCCTCTGCAGAAGGAACTAACCTGGCAGGGGGAAGTTCTGTATCAGGAACGAGCCTTACCCAATTGGTTTTATAAAGTTCCCGGGCTTGCTTAGGAATATCTGAAGCAGGAAAATATAAATCTTGATAAGACTCCATATCTTCTGCTTTGGCCTCCGCTATAACCTTGCCTGAGTAGTCTTCATTGAATTTATAAAGAACCACTCTATCCATATTAGTGAGATATCTAATGGTCGAAACCATTTCTCGCGCCATCTCGCCTAGCGACGTCATTTCTTTGAAGCGCGGCGCGATAGACATTGAATAGAGCTTTATAAATTGCTCTGCGCTATAAACGTCTCTAAATTCTGTAGCGGGCTCTAGCTCAACCACATAGTGATCACCAGAATCGTAAACTACCGCTAAATAGTCTATTTCTTCGCCTGCTTTTAAGAGCGCCCCCTTAAGATGAAGTTGAATGGGCAGCCTTATCTTGCTTGCCGATACTCTGTCGAAGGTCTCTTCAAGAAACGTGCGCTCATCAGAATCGGAGGATAAAATGTCTAAAAAGTTTTCCCCTATGATCTCGTCAGCAAAAATCGAATTGCAATTCTCGCTTACAATTTCAATTTTCAAGTCCTTGTAGCTGAATGCGATAAGAAAACCGTAACTTTGGACACTTTCGGGAATATGTATAGGCTCATCTTCACAGCGTTCAAAGTTAAAGTTTTGGGGGAATTGACTCATAGGGTTCCTAGGGTTTGTATTAGCTAAGCCATTCTTGGCTAAGAATGGCAACGTATCATATTGATATTCAGATTTATAATGCTCTCTCTATGAACTCGCTGAATTTAATGTTTGTAAAATCGCAAACTGGAAACGCCACAAAACACTGTGTTGAACTGAAATTACAACCTTCAACGCTGCGTGTTTTATGGCGTTCATCATTATTCAGGGAGCTGAAGCTTAATTAAGCGCGCGCCTTCCTTATCTTCGAGCACATAGATATTACCCATGCCGTCTTGCTCGACTTCGCGTACGCGCTTGCCCCATTCGTAACGCTCTGCTTCTTCTACTTTCCATTTGCCTTCATCATCTTTGCCAAAAGCAACGCGAACTAACGCTTTTGAAGACAGTCCACCGATAAAGCCATTCCCGTTCCAGTCGCTAAACTTGTCGCCTTTGTAGATAATAAAACCAGCCGGACTGATAGCGGGCACCCACGCTAACTCGGGCGATTTAAAAATAGGAATGTCTTCGTGATTGGGAATTTTTACGCCCGAGTAGTGGTCGCCCTGCGACACCGTTGGGTAACCATAATTGCGACCTCGTTCGATTAAATTGAGCTCGTCACCGTGGCGTGGCCCCATTTCGTGAGCCCATAAATTACCTTGCTCATCAAAGTCTATCCCCAGCGGGTTGCGGTGACCTAACGTCCAAATCTGTTCGGTTACGCTACCTTGACCATAAAACGGGTTATCTTTTGGCACGCTACCGTCGTCGTTTAAGCGCAGCACCTTGCCTAAGTTCATCGCCATGTTTTGTGCCGGCGTGAATTTCTGGCGCTCGCCAGAGGTAATAAACAAATGGCCGTCAGGCGAAAATGCCATGCGATGAGAGTAATGACCATTGCCGGTCATCTTCGGCGATTGACGCCAAATGAGCTTTCTATCAGACAGCTTCGCACCGCTATCAGAAATAGTAAGCGTGGCGCGCTCTATTACCGCGCCGCTGAAGGCATCGTCTTTCTCGTCTCGCTCAATGTAGGAAATATAAATCGTGTTGTTTGACGCAAAGTCAGGATGAATGATGACATCACCTAGCCCGCCCTGCCCACGTGCAGTAACGTTTGGCACATTGCTGACTTCAAAACGCTTATGCTGATTTTTATCAAGCAGCCACAATATGCCAGCTTTTTCCGTTACCAAACTGTGCCCATCTGGTAAAAGCGCCATGGCCCATGGGTTGTCGAAAGTCGACTGCACACTCCCCATTACCGAAGTGCCTACAGTGCCTTTCATCTCAACTTGTTCAGATGAGCCTGACTGGGCAAACGTAAAGAATGGGGTAGCAAAGAGCGTAACCAATAGTGCGGCTTTTCGGCTCATGCTGGTTTTATGCTGACTTGTTGTTTTCATCGACGTTCTAACCTTTTCGAGGGTTTGCATACTGCTGGTGACACGTTGAAGCGTTTATTACGCATCAACGGATGGCGCAAAGAGTTTCAGTTAGCATTGGTTACGTAGATTTAATTAAACAGGTTTATATTGTTGCTTTTGATTTGTTATTCGTTACGTTATTGGCACCGTGTATTTATTCGCGCGCCCCTAAACTTTCTTTAATGAAGCTATGCTTTACTTAAACACCACCTATGTTATTTTCGATTTAGTTTTAGCAACGAAGATAAGGAGGTGATCATATGTCGAGAGTTAAGGTATTTGAACAGGCAGCTATGAGTGAGGGTCGTTCTAGCTAACCCCTTTAACGTAATTGCTCTAGAAGGCTGTCTTTCAGCCCAGCTCGGAAAGCCGCATCACGTTGCTGAATGCGGCTTTTTTCTGCCTCTAAAAAGGTATACAACAAAAGACTATATTTTCAGTTCGTTTCATTCCAAAATGTGTGTATCTCTTCGACATTCACATAATTTAAAAATACGAATTGCTCGCTACAAGTGAGTAACAGTAAGGTTTTGCCAAGGAGTAAGACGTTGGTCAGGGTTGGACTATTTATATCTTTAATAACATTTGCTAGTGCGAATGCAACCGGCATCGGTGAGCAAAAAAACGCATTCGCTTTCCACGCTGACAATGCGTTTCTGACTGAACGGGTAAATCTGGACGACAAGCCCTATTCAACCTCTGTCGATACAGTGCAAATGCTTGTTGATGAACTAGGGTATGCTGAACCCGTTCTTCATGTTCCCCTTGTCCGTTCGTTTGCGTATATGCAACATGGCGAGAACATTTGCGTACTCAATAAAATTAAAGCACCCGAACGCGAAAAAAATCATCTTTATTCGCTTCCACTAAACTTCTTTCAAACACAACGTTTTTATCAACTGGCGTCACTGCCACCAATAGATGAATACCTTCTAAATAAGGAAGGTCAACTATTGAGTGTATCTCAAGTAATGGAAACCTACCCCGACGCTTTTATTGTACTGCCAGAAGAGTACTCATTCGGTGAAAGGATTGACGAAGATCTGAAGCAAGTTAGTAGAGAGCAAATCCTTCGTGTCGCAAATAATGTTTATTACTCTCGGTTCATGGAGATGTTTGCAAAGGGAAAATCTGATTTTGCACTTATCTATCCTGCCAGTATTTACCTAAGCTATGGAGATAAAATACCTGTTGAAGTACGCAGTTATTCCATTGCGGGTAACCCAAGCCACGTATCAGGACATGTTATATGCCCCAAAACGCCACAAGGGGCAAAGCACATAGCGCGGATAAACGCCGCAATAAAACGCATTTATTTAAAAGCTGAATTTATTGCTGCACACACCCGCTATTTACCCGCTCAAGACAGGCAAGATTTGCAGCTTTTTATCGAGCAAACGGTTCGAAAGCTATTGCTTGACGAGTGATTAGGGGACCCCGTCCCTTATTAACAAACCACAAACAAATATTAAAAAATATTGTCTTAAAATCAGCCGCATACCTCTAAAAACAGTTGTCTAAAAAGCATTATAATTTAGCGACAAATTAACGAGGTATTAGACATGAGCAAACACAGAAAAGAAGTGAGTAAAGAAACAGCGAAAGTAGTAGCTACAATGATGGTGCCTATGGTGGCACTAGGCCTTGTTTGTTTATCAGTAGGTGCTTATTTAATGAATAATGTCTTTACTGGAATTTAGTACATAAACATTCTTAGTAAGGAATAAGCAGTATCCGTGGCCAAGCCCTAAAAAGCGAATACTGCTTGGGCAAGCTAACCAATGCCGTGTTGGAACTGGCAGACGGTGATCCGGGCGAAGCCATAGAAGTACTCCGTGCCGTGGCGGCGGAGATTAAAGCAGTCAAAAACAAAACACTGGCCGATAGTATCGAAGCGAACTTAGCTCAATTAAAGGTCCAGAATAAAGCGGCGCACGAAGCATTGGTAAAACGTCTCTAGCTTTGGCGTTCGTAAAGCTAGTGCAAACCCAGCTCTTCACGTAGTTTGTTTCGTTCCTGCTCTATAGTGCTTAGTAGTTGCTGCACTACCGGTTGGTCTGCGATGTCTTTATATAGATAGCGTGTTGGTTCAAGATGCCACCAAACAAATTCGGATTTATCCGGGTAGTTATTCAGTATTCGCTCTGCAATACCAAACTGCTTGGTTGTCAGATTCAGCCTTAGTTCGTAAATCGAAAGCCCATAAAATGCATACTCTCGCGGATACAGGTTCTTATATTCCTCCAGTAGCCCTAAAGCCTCGTTGGCCATTGAAATTGCTTTTTGGTGTTCGCTTAATATATCTAAGATAGCGACGTAACTGGATAAATTATCCAATTGCTCAATTGAGACGTCAGGCGGTGTAAGCCCTGCAATACGCTTGCGCAGTTGTGCCAATTGTTCCTGTCTTTGCGCCATATCAAAGAGCACAAGTGCATCGTCGATATAAATAGCAAAATAATTATTCTGTGCTAGCGCTTGCCACAGTACATCCCAGGTTTTTTCAGGTAGTTCAATGTCAGTAAAGTAGCTAACGGTGTATGTATAGGTTGCCCAAAAACCCTGGCTGGACAAGTCTATACCGTCAAATACCGCCTTGCTGTCATTAGTAGCGCCGAGTAACTGAAGGTGATAATAGTGCAAAAATGCATTTCGCTGATTTGGATTGTCACGGTACCTTTTTTCTACTGCTGTGTATCGCGCAAGAGGATCAACTAACTCCATATACCACTCAACATTGTCCGTAGTAACAGTGGACTTGAAACGCTCTGCTTCTTCTGGGTCGGAGCAGGCCAGCGTAAAGTAACGAAGGCGGTTCTTGTATTTTTCTTCCAATCCATCAAGTTCCAGACTGTTGTAAAAACCATCAAGCTCTTCACAAGGCGTTTTATTCCCTATCAGGTTAGTGAAATATTCATAAATAAAATATAAATCATAAGGGTAAGCGCGAATCGCTTTTTGATAAATTCGTAGTGCTTTATCAGTTAATTGTGAATAGTCATCATAAATTACAGCAAGTGTGACTAAAGCGTCTCGATTAAGCGGGTCGAGTTCCAATGCCCCCTCAGCTAATGCTATGGTTTCTGCCTGATTTAGACTAATATTTTCAGTCATTGAGATTTCCACCGTGGCAACAAAGGCGCTTAAGCCCAAAATTGCAGAGATATCGGGATACTTTGCCAGCAAAGGGTTCAATATGTGCTTGGCCTGGTTAATTGAATCTGTGGTTAACTCATGTGTTAGTGCCCTCGCTCTTACAAGCTGCTCTACTTCTACATAAGTTAATTGGTTCAATGCCGCCGCATAACGATCATCTTGGTGTATCACGTTCAGTTTTAACGCTGCCGCCACCTGATCACTAACCTCTTCCTGTAAGGCAAACACATTTTCTAACTTGCGATCGAAATTATCGGAAAATAGATGTGCACCGGTAGCAGCGTCAATGAGTTGTACGGTAATGCGTAAATCCTGCTGATTCTTACGTACACTGCCCTCGATGATGTAATCGGCGTCTAATTCTTCGGCGATGACTTTAATATCTTTTTGTACGCCTTTATAAGCAAAGCTGGAAGTGCGACCGAGCACATTAAGCTCCGGAATACGCACCAAAGTATTGAGGAGCTCCTCGGTTAAGCCATCCACAAAGATTTCCTGATCCGGCTCGGTACTTAAATTTAAAAAGGGTAAAACCGCGAGGGTTTTTACTGATTTTTCTTCTTCAACATCGACGGCTTTAGCTGTTTCTACGACTATGGGTGACGCGGATAACCACAGTTTATCTACCGCTACGTATACCACCAGTACAATAATCAGCGCCATCAGTACATGGTTAATTTTGTGACCGGTCTGTTTGGCGATGGATTCATCCTTACTGACTTCACTTGTGGCTTTAATACCCTCGGGGGTGAGTTCAAAGGCCCAGGCAAAAACACATACGACGGGGAAACCAATGATTAACGCAACAGTGACGTAGGTGCCGTATACTTTTGGAAGATTAAGATAGGGAGAGACCACAGCAATTACCTGTAGAATTAACCAAGCCGTCATCAGATACACACTGGCGACTTTAACAACGTTGCGACGTTTCAACTCCGTGATAAAAGACATGGCCATCCTGTAGGCGGTTAAAAAACATCCAGAATCAAAGTTATCCTAAATTGAAGGGTTTGCAAAGCAGTAAATGGCGGTGGCGCACCTTGTTCACATCCTGAATCAACCAGTCCTATTCTCCCTCTATCGATACAGTACAAATGCTAGTTGATGAGCTAGGGTATCAAGATCCTGTCCTTCATGTTCCCCTTGTCCGTTCCTTCGCGTATACGCAACACGGCGAAAACATTTGCGTACTTATTAAAACTAAAGCCCCTGAACGCGAAAAAATTAATGATGAGCGAATAATGATTTGGTGATTTTTTGACAAGCAAGAGCGACTATGACAGCGTAGGATAAACAAATTATAAAAAGCTCGCGCCTGATAGCGGGAAAGGGAATTTCAAATGTATCAAAAGCTTGCCTGCGTTTTCATCGGCGCCATATTCACCCTAAGCCTTAGCTTTCACGTAAACGCCAAAGTGCGTGGCGAGGCCGTAATTACAACAATAACGTCAGAAGTTTTGAATGAGTCGCGAGAACTACTTATTCACTTACCTAATAACTATTCCCGCTATAAAGACACCACCTACCCCGTTTTATATTTGCTAGATGGTCAGCGTAATTTTGCACATACCGTTGGCACGCTTGATCTGCTAAATCAGTCTGGAATGGCGCAGGAAATGATTGTTATCGGTATTACCAACACCGAGCGCACGCGAAACTTTACACCTACCTATGATGAAAGCTACAACCAGTGGGGGATATCTGGTGGTGCCGACAACTTTTTAGA
>NZ_JAEFCD010000041.1 GCF_016405965.1 Alteromonas sp. IB21
TCCAGTTGAGATAATTATCCCTTAACTGGCTGTGTGAATCTATTGGAGCACGTCACTTGTTAAAATATCAGTAAAAGTAGAAAGTAAGACAAACAAAAAATACATACCCTAAATAGCGAAACATGCCTGTCTTATTTTACTGTTTTAGCCATTGTTTTGCTTACGCAGTAAATGCTAACAGATGTTTTTTAGAGTTACACTCACTCAGTTGTTACCTGTTAATTTTAATTGGAAATTTACCTTTAATTGCAAACCAAATACCTGGCAACCCAAAAGCAAAAAAGAATAATATTGCATTGAATATAGATGGTTCAGATCTCTTGCTTGATATTAACTCACCGCTTCCTAATTGCCCTAGTAAATACCATATAGATAACCCAAATACCGTTAAGCCAATTACCCGACCTAAGTAATTACGTAACTTCCCAGTTGTGATACACATTACAAAAATGATTAAGCAGAAAGCACCAAACACATAAATTCCGATTGGCTTACTCATTTCTGGTGCAATTAGGATCATAACAACACCAAACAACCCTGTAATAGTACCGAGCAATATTCTAGATAAAGGACTTAACCCTTTGTTTAGGACATGTTGACCAGATTTGTACATACTTTCCTTGTAACCCTAACTCTCCGTAAAGTGAGGATAATACATAGCTGTATTTAGCGAAGTATAAAGTAAAACTTAACATGACAGGCATAACTAGAAAAAGTAAAACTGTCCCCTCGTACACTTTCTTAAATCTAAATCTCTATTCAAACTGCTAAACGAGTTAATCAGAGTAAGACAGATGCAATGCCTAAAGCCCGAAAGTCGCAAATTAGTTTATCGGACACGCCCTATTATCACTGTATTTCCCGCTGTGTTCGTCGTGCCTATTTATGTGGTGAGGAAAACGGTAGAAGCTTTGAACATCGTCGCCAATGGGTAGAAGACCGTATTCATGTTCTAAGTGAGGTGTTCGCCATTGATGTATGTGCATATGCGGTAATGAGTAATCATACGCACCTAGTATTACACGTAAACAAAGAGAAAGCAGACGCACTAAGTACAGAGGACGTGATTCAACGTTGGCATAAACTGTACAAAGGCACATTACTCTCGCAGCGCTACATGTCAGCAGATTCACGTAAAGAATTACATGAAACCCAAATTAAAACAGTGGAGTTGACGGCTGAAGTATGGCGTAAAAGGCTATTTGATATCAGCTGGTTTATGCGTGCACTGAACGAATACATTGCCAGGGCCGCTAATAAAGAGGATGGCTGTACAGGGCATTTTTGGGAAGGACGGTTTAAATCGCAAGCGCTATTGGATGAGTCGGCCCTTGCCGCCTGTATGGCTTATGTTGATTTAAACCCAGTACGAGCAAAGATGGCCAAAACGCCTGAAACATCCGACCATACCAGTATCAAATACCGAATTAACGCAGCCAAGGTAGGCAAAACACCGAAAAGACTTATGCCTTTTGCAGGCAATCCAAGGCAAGAGATGCCACACGGTTTACCTTTTACTCTTCCAGACTACTTACAGCTTGTAGATATAACCAGCCGATATTTTCATCCAAATAAACGCGGCAAGGTTCAGAATAACCTCCCCCCTATTCTAGAGCGTCTCAATATTGAACACGAACATTGGATAACTTTAACGACACAGTTTGAAACCTGCTTTAAGCACGCCGCTGGCAAGGTGACTCATTTACAGCAATACGCGCAGAATCAACATCAGCAACGGGTTCAAGGCCGACAAAGTGCGATGCGATTATTTGGTTAGCTTTGCAGTTAAATAGCGAGCGAAACTTACACACAGAAAGATGCCTGTCTTTTTTATCAGTATCAGTAAGTTTATCTTTCGCACAAATCGCACGATTTGATTATATTGACCATTTCGTGCGATTAACTATAATCTTAGTCTTACTTCAGATTTGGAGATTAATCATGCACACATTAACAGCAAATGACGCCAAACGTAATTTTGGTGAGTTACTTCTTAGTGCCCAGCGCGAGCCAGTCAAGATTAGCAAAAACAACAAAGATGCTGTAGTTGTAATGTCTATTAGAGATTATGAAGAGCTAGAAGCAATGAAAGCTGACTACCTTAAACATTGCTTCGAAGCAGCCAAACAAGACCTAGCACAAGGTAATGCCGTTGATGGCGAAGATTTTCTGAACGCCTTATAACCAGTTATGCAGAAGAGTAAATACAAAATAAGTAAACTAGCTCAGGCTCATTTGCGAAAAATCAAAAGCTATTCCGTTAACAATTTCTCTGAAGTGCAGTGGTGCAACTACAAAGATACATTACTAACTGGATTTCAGATGCTTGCGGATAACCCTGCTGTAGGTCGAAGTTGTGATGAAATTTACCCAAACGGGTTTTACTTTCCTGTAGGCAAACACACGGCTTACTTTACAATAGAAGACGGCTTTATTTTGGTCGTAGCTATACTCGGTCAATCACAACTACCTGAAAACCATTTGTCATTTTATTTATAAGTTCTTTAACGCATAAAAAGCAAAAAAATAAAAACTTTATACAGAAACATGCCTGTCACTTTTAGTCCGTTTAGTTGGTGAAAAAGATGACTGTCTTGTTAAGTAAGTAAGTAAGTGTGCTTTAGCTACTAATTCTGTTTGATTGCCTTTGCTTGCGTAAGACAAAGAAGCTTTAAGCTGAGCTATCTGATTTTCTAGCTCTGTTCTAAAGAATGTAAGAATGACTGTCTTATTAAGTATTGGACAGAGGAAGGTTAACCGATGAATGTCTAGTGCCGTTGCCAGACAAAAGGAATTGAAAAGCGCAACAATAAGAGCCTCTATATGTGTTTGACGTAGGCAACTTGCCTAACATCAGCCATGACAGACGAAGTAAACGAGTTCTAAAAAGGCAACGGTATTGATCTTGAAATAGTGGTCAAAGGGTTATCTTTTTTCATTGACAGCCCGGAGGCTCATATGTGTTAGATTTCAGCTCTCGCGGACTGTTCATCATCTATTTTTTTAAGCATCTCATGAATCTGGTCATTCAAGCGCTGTTTAGTTGAAGCAATGGTACAAAGTTTTTCCTTGCGATATTCCTCGACAAAGATATTCCCGGCTCGTTGAAGCTGCATGACATCGGAAGCGGAAACACCAGACTCCCTTAAACCTCCGCCAAAAACACTTTTGTAGTGCCAATGGTTAGTGAGCACAAACGATGCAAATTCAGCAATATTATCTTTTTCGAAGATGGCCTTAGCGTCTAACGATGCAAAGCGATCTAGCTGGGCTCTATACGCCGCTATGTCTGGCGTGAGATTTTCGTACACCCATTTATGGAATTCATCATTTGACTCGTGTCGCCGACTCTCGGTAATTTTAGAGCGAATGCCGTAATTTAAGGGACCGTACTCGTCTTCCCACCAATCTGAGAACAACCCCGGAAACAGATCAATTTCGAGCAGAGTGTTAATGAAATTGTGATCTTCGAGCTGTACTTCGAATGTGTGTTCATAATGCACACCAAGGTGTGCAGCGTATGCTTTGCACACGTGATCGAGAAGTCTTGCAGAGAATGCGGAAACCAGCTGGTAAACGTCTACAATTTCGTTGTAGCGCTTCTGATCCGTTTTGAAATTAACCTTAAAGAACCAGCGCCGAGTAATTCCTAGACATTCGCCAATGGACGAATGCTCAAGATCCATAAACGTAATACTCGCAAAGGCCAGCATGTCGTGGAATATCTCTGAGGTGTCCTTGAGCGCAAGGTCCCAAGCATATTTTCCTGGCTTATCGTGATCTCCAAACCCTAACTTCAACGTGTAATTTCTGGTCGACTTGATTCTGTAAAGGCCTGAAACTAAAGATTCATCTGGAAATACTAATTTTTGATGGGCGCTGACATTTCGTAGATAGCGAAGTATTTGATACTCATCTGGCTGAGCCTGAAGAAATGAATTAACGGCTATCTTTAGCCAGTCTGGTGAATTTTTATTCGACAATTCAACGAAGAACAGCAAGCTTCGGAGCAAATTATTTAATCCCAAGATGAAGTGCTTGGGCTGGTGATACGAAACGTCTAATGACATCTTGTTCTCATGGACGATCTCAATGTTCTGGATAATCGTCGGGTGCGCTGCGGCCAGCTGCTCGAAGAAGAGTGAAGATCGCTGAAGCTCAAACATTTGGTACCCTGAAATCTAACGCCCCACATAAAGGGCAGCTATCTGTGGGCTAAACTTGCGCGCAGCGCGAGCCCACAGGTAGATGTCCACGCGAACGCAGTGAGTTTTAATGCGATTGTTAGGCGTCGCTGCTGAACTTAACACTATACTTATTACACCATTCGATAATTGCCTTTTTAAGGGCTAATTCTTCATACGAATACCAATCGTCTAGTTTGTTTGCGGAGGTTAACAGTTCTTTGAACCTGCCGTACGCCCCGCTACGACTGAAAATATCATAGGTCTTGTCTAATTTAGTTGGCAAATGCTCTGATATGAAACGAATAGCTAGGCGTTTGCCAAGACCTAAATCACGCTTATCGGGAACAGCAATATACCGACTATTCTCAAAAAGATCGTCAGGGATATCCTCTTCTACGGCATCACCCACATAGAAAATAGCACCTGACTGTTTGTCGATATAAGCCTCATGGTCTCCAAAACCGGAGGATGCGAATTCAACAGCCCATTCGATATCTGAAATTTTAGCAGTCATAAAAACCTCAAGACACCTAACTTTAAGCTAAGGGGCGCTAGCATGTGGGCTATAATCCGAACGAAGTGAGTCAGCCCACACGTTAGCGTCCCAGCGACCGGAGGGAGTGGCTTGAGCGTTTTGTTAGGCGTACAACTGAAAGTACGCAGCTTTGCTGCCACCACTAGCCAAATAGACCGCGTGTTTAAATTATTGAATTTAAGATAAAACAACCCTGTGCGAAAAGCCAGATGTTAACGGCATTGCTGGATAAAAGAGCGAGTTTAGAAAGCTGGTGATGTTGAATGTTGGCGTTGCGATGTTGATGAAAAGCGCGTTGCTAAAGCCGTTGAAACAACTGAAAAAAGTAAGCCGTAAAGACAACCTAGCGAAATAACCTTGATGCTGGAACGTCACAACTGAACCCGCATTTTAATGCTGTAAGTAAATGACGCCTAACAGCTTACTCGTCCCCAAAACGTCATGCTATTCCACACCACTTTCGGGTACTTGTCCTTTTAATCATCCACTACTCTAAACCACAACCACCAGAGAAATAAAGTAAAAACTAAAATGTCTTTTTTTGCTCAAAAGTTAAAACCACCAAATCGGCATGCAGGTGTTTTTGGTGTATTTCACGCAAGCCAAACAAAAAAGCCAGCTTTCGCTGGCTTTCAAAACACAAAAACAAATGTCGTCCTAACTAAAAACTACTTCCCCTGCCTAGCAGCCAGTTTCTCCAACTGCTCATCAGTAGCAGGAAGCTGGTGTTTTTCCTTCCACTCTGAATACGGCATTTTATATACCACTTCACGTGCGGCTTCGTAGTCGATATCAGCGCCCTGCTCGCTTGCAGCGGCCGAATACCATTTTGCCAAGCAGTTGCGGCAGAAATCCGCCAAAATCATCAGGTCAATGTTCTGAACGTCTTTATTGGCGTCTAAGTGTTCTACTAAGCGGCGAAATACCACTGCTTCTACTTCAGTTTGCGTTTGCTTATCCATAATCTAATACCTCTAAAATAGCGCTTTTTCGTTATGGTTTGAATGTGTGGCTTAAATGTGTGGATTAACGGGTAAAACTCAACCCATCATTCCCCCTTCAAACCTATAACGAAAAAAGGGAGCCAAGCTCCCTTTTTACTTAAACATAACTAACTAGGTTTAAAACCTAATTGCTATTACTCTGCGTCGTCAGACTTAGGCGCAGGCTTTTCTAGAAGCTCTTTAATGCTTAAACGTACACGGTTCTGGCGATCGATTTCCATAACCTTAACGTCAACCATTTCACCTTCTTTAAGGTAGTCAGTAACCTTGTTCACACGCTCGTGAGCGATTTGTGAAATATGAACAAGACCTTCTTTACCTGGAAGTACTTCTACAAACGCACCGAAGTCTACAATACGTGTAATCTTACCGTTGTAAGTCTTACCAACTTCAATCTCAGCCGTTACCTGCTCAATCTTGCTAATAGCGATGTCTGCTTTCGCACGCTCTGTCGCGAAGATTTTGATAGTACCGTCGTCTTCAATCTCGATGTTAGTGTCAGACTCTTCAGTAATTTGACGGATCATTGCGCCGCCTTTACCGATAACGTCACGGATCTTGTCTTGGTCAATCTTCATTGTGTAAATGCGTGGAGCAAATTCACTTAGTTCTTCACGGTGACCGCCAATCGCTTCGTCCATTACTTTAAGAATGTGCAAACGTGCTTCTTTCGCTTGTTTAAGCGCAATTTGCATGATTTCTTTAGTAATACCTTCAATCTTAATGTCCATTTGAAGTGCAGTAATACCGTCGGTAGTACCCGCTACTTTAAAGTCCATGTCACCAAGGTGATCTTCGTCACCAAGGATGTCTGAAAGTACAACAAAGTTGTCGTCACTCTTAACTAGTCCCATTGCGATACCCGCAACAGACGCTTTAATTGGAACACCCGCATCCATAAGCGCTAGTGAAGTACCACATACCGACGCCATTGAAGATGAACCGTTTGATTCTGTGATTTCAGAAACCACACGTACTACGTACGGGAATTCTTCTTCACTTGGCATTACTGCTTGAATACCACGCTTCGCTAGACGACCGTGACCAATTTCACGACGCTTAGGCGAACCAATCATACCGGTTTCACCAACACAGTATGGAGGGAAGTTGTAGTGAAGCATGAAACGGCTGTCGCGCTTACCTTGAAGCTCGTCAATCATCTGTGCGTCACGCTCTGTACCTAAAGTAGCAGCAACAATTGCCTGTGTTTCACCACGGGTAAATAGTGCAGAACCGTGAGTACGAGGAAGAATACCAGTTGCTACGTCTAGAGCACGAATCATTGCAGGCTCACGACCGTCAATACGTGGCGCGCCAGAAAGGATGCGTGAACGTACAACGTCAGACTCAAGTTCGTGAAGCAGGTCTAGTACTTCTTTTTTGTCTTGCTCTTCGTCTTCAGCAAGGATAGCTTCTAGTGCTTTTTCAGTTGCTGCAGTTACCGCGTCTTTACGCGCTAACTTGTCAGAAATCTGGTAAGCCGCTGTCATTTCAGCTTCAGCGAGTGCTTTAACTTTGTCTTTAAGCGCAGTGTTTTCTGCTTCTGGTGCCCAGTCCCACTTCTCAGTGCCAACTTCAGCAGCAAATTCGTTCACTGCTTTAACAACAGTTTGAAGTTGCTCGTGACCGAACATTACCGCACCTAGCATAGTATCTTCAGAAAGCACGTCAGCTTCTGATTCAACCATAAGTACTGCACCTTCTGTACCCGCAACAACAAGGTCAAGCTGGCTTTCAGCTTGCTCTTCTGCGCGTGTATTTAGAATGTATTCACCGTTGCTATAACCTACACGAGCCGCACCAATTGGACCGTTGAAAGGAATACCAGAGATAGCAAGGGCTGCTGAAGTACCAATCATAGAGATGATGTCTGTAGGAATATCTGGGTTAGCAGACATTACAGTAACAACAACCTGAACTTCGTTTTTGAAACCTTCTGGGAATAATGGGCGAATTGGGCGGTCGATAAGACGCGCTGTCAATGTTTCGCCTTCAGATGGACGGCCTTCACGCTTGAAGAAACCACCTGGGATTTTACCCGCAGCGTATGCTTTTTCTTGGTAGTTAACTGTTAGAGGGAAGAAGTCTTGATCTGGCTTGGCTTCTTTTTTACCAACTACTGTTACCAGTACAGACGTATCGTCCATGCTCGCAAGAACCGCAGCTGTTGCCTGACGAGCAATTACACCCGTCTCTAGAGTTACAGTATGCTGTCCATACTGAAATGATTTAGTAATAGGAGTCACTATTTGTCCTTTAATTTCAATCTTTATTTATCGCTTTTAAACGCGGCGCATAGTATAGCTTTGAAGTGGCATTAATACCATTCCCAAATTTAGCGCTGCGAGGAATTTGTTGCGTTATTCGTTGTGTATTTATTCACGTTCATTGCAACATGACTATATGAAATATCTGTGAAATTTCAATATTTGGCTATATTTTCATCATATTGACACAAAACGGCGTATGCTAGAACAAAAAGCAAACAAAACAGAAATATAAAAACACCTACAGAGCTACATATAAACAGACAAGATTAACCACAACAAGAACGTCTAATATTAGTGTGCTAAAGGAGATAACCATGTTGGTACTTCGACTTAACAAAGCAGGCATGCCACAAGAGTGGATAGATGTTGAACAAGCCGCCAAGCTTTACAGTCAAGACAAGGTGCTATTTGAGCTAGGTAGCGATGCTATCACGCTTAGAGGGGGCTGGAATCATGAAGGGCTGCAAAGCCAGTTAACGCTTTCTAGTATTATCGCATGTGATGGCAAGGTAACCGATTTGTCAGGTAAAGTTGCGCTAACTAATCGCTATTTATTCAGGCGTGATAGTTATTTATGTCTTTATTGCGGCAATAAGTTTACGCCAAAGCAACTTACCCGAGACCACATTATCCCCCGCTCTCGCGGCGGTAAAGACACTTGGACAAATGTCGCCTCTGCGTGTCAGCGATGCAATCACGCTAAAGCAGATAAAACGCCAGAAGAAGCCAATATGCCTCTTCTTGCTGTGCCCTTTAGGCCGAATGTTTACGAACGTTTTTATTTGATGAACAGACGGATATTGGCAGATCAGATGGCTTTTTTAGAAGGGCATTTTTCTCATAAAAGGAACTGGACGTGTCAAGACTAGCGCAGTAAACACATTTTATTCATTCAGTGCATGTACTGCGCCTACGCTATTTTCTGCTATAGCCCCGTGCTTGTGGTCGTTTGTTGCTCTGTGGTGGCTGCTTGCTGAATATTGTTCGCATTTAAATCGCTCTGCTGTTGCATAAGCGATGCTTGCTCTTCTTTTTGCGCTCTGAACCATAAACTCAACCAATCTGAACACATTTTATGCTCTAGTTCATGGGCTTCAGCTGTAGGGCAGAACAAGCTTACCTTCACTACCACTTTGGCCAGTTCATTGGTTTTAATCTCAACCTCTGGGTCAATGCGAATAAACTCTTGATCGAGATGCCGTTCGATTAATCCTTTATAACGCTCTGCAACATCGCGGAAATATTCGCAGTGCGCTTGTGCTCTGGCATGGAAAGCTGGCAACAAGCTGTAAGCATTTACCGTCGGCTCATTAACAATTTCAAAGGAGTGTAAGCGGTAACGGCGCATAAAGTTTAGGTTGCGAACGGTTTGGGTAACAAGTTGGCTGTTTGGTACGTAAACGTGCTTACCCGTGTAGTTGAAGCTTTCTGGATCTACTTCAAGTAAGGCGGTTTTTGCCCAATCCATTTCTACCACTTCACCAATCATATTATTCATTTGGATCCAGTCTCCTACCCTGAACGGCCTTGCGCCTAGATAGTAAATAAACCCCATAAAACACTGAATAAATTCGCGGGTAGCAAGCACAATTGCAACCATAAACGCAGCAATTGAAATGGCTAGCGTTTGTATTTCAGAGCTCCACACCATCATTAACACTATGATAATGAACGCATTACCTAACTGCTCTAAAATGTTAATTTGATTTCGACGGTCTTCCCCGCGTTGCGAGCTGATGCGTCTTATAAGTAGCAATAACCCTTTTTTTATGAAATGCAGTACGACTAAAAGCACTAACGATGTCAACAACTTGTACTCGCTTGCAAAGACGATAAGCTGTTGCCATAACTGCGCGGGGTCTATCACTATCTCCATGTAAGCTCCGTTTGTGCTTGAGGTAAATCTTTGAATAGGCGAAAAAAAGCGCCGACGAATGTCAGCGCTTGCCATTATGAAGCATGTAAACTCGCGGCACAATGCCGACCAGTTATCGCTTAGCTTTATTATTCACGAATTTGGCCTTCACCATTCACTAGGTACTTCTCTGAAGTTAGCGACTCTAAGCCCATTGGGCCATAAGCGTGAAGCTTGGTGGTTGCAATACCAATCTCTGCACCTAAACCTAACTGACTGCCATCAGAGAAGCGCGATGAAGCGTTAACCATCACTACACTTGCATCTACTGCACGCTGGAAGAGCTTACCTTTCTCTGCATCTTCGGTAACAATAACTTCGGTGTGGTTACTGCCGAATTGCGCAATGTGCTCAACGGCTGCGTCGAAATCATCAACTACACGGATTGCAATCTCTAAACCAAGGTATTCTTCGCCATAGGCATCCTCAGCGATAACATCGGCACCTTCAAAATACTGACTGCCTTTTTCATTTACGTGAACCGTTACGCCCTTTTCTTTAAAGGCATCAGCCACTTTAGGTAAGAAATCACCAGCCACTGCTTGGTGCACAACTAAGCCTTCCAATGCATTACACACACCTGTGCGCTGTGTCTTACCGTTTAGCAGTATCGCTAATGCTTTATCTAAATCCGCGTCTTTATCTACATATAGGTGACACACACCTTTAAAATGCTGAATAACGGGCACTTTAGCGTTATCTGTCACATAGTTGATAAGGCCTTCACCACCACGTGGGATTATCACGTCGATGTAATCACGCTGTTCCATTAACTCTTGCATAAGAGCACGGTCTGGGTTCGGCACAACGGTCACAAGCGCCTTCGGTAGGTCATGCTTTTCAAGCACATCCTGCATTAGTTCTGCAATCGCCAAACTTGTATCTAGTGCTTCTTTACCACCACGTAATATTACTGCATTGCCCGATTTAAAGCATAGTGCGCCAGCATCGGCAGTAACATTAGGTCGTGCTTCATATATCATGCACACAACGCCCAGTGGAATTCGCATTTTCTTAATTTCGATGCCATTTGGACGCGTACCGATAACACGCTCTTTACCTACTGGGTCATCAAGCTCTACGATAACCTCGATGCCTTCAGCCATGGCTTCGATACGCTCGTCGTTGAGGATTAAGCGGTCGATCATTGCTGCATCTAAATTATTTTCTTTGGCTCGTGCCACTTCTTTTTCGTTTACTTCAATAATCTTGCTTTTGTTTGCACGAATTGCCGCGGCCATGTCGGTTAACACAGCGTTTTTCTGGCTTTCACTTAAAATTGCCAGTGTACGTGCTGCTTTTTTTGCCTGTTGTGCTAACTCTGTAATAATACTCATTCTTTCTCCAAATTTGCTATGTGCTGATCAGAAATGATTGGCCCTGTTTTTTCTTCGAACTCGTGGGCGAAGTCGTCATTTTCCTGATTAGCAATAAAATTCAATAAACAACTGCTGTAATTCGATTTTGCTTTTACCAACTTGGTACCGTCTTCTTTACGCACCAAAATTGTATCGCCTACCGAAAACTCACCTTTAACGTCGATGATTTCGCTACTTGTAAGTTGCTGAGCGTCGCCAGCCAAAGAGGCATCGAAGTCCCCTTCCACAATCACTTCACCCTGCGCATTTGACGTATGGCGCATCCAATGCACGTTTTCCTGCATTGGTTTGGCGTGCGGTTTAAAATGCGTGCCTGGGTTCTCACCCGCAAGAAGCATATTAAACGACAGCTCAGTAAAGCCGTTAATAATATATGTATCTATACCATGCGAAACCGCTTTTTCAGCTGCTTCAATTTTGGTGCGCATGCCGCCGGTTCCGACACCACCTTTGACAGCGCCACCGGCCATGTCATAAATACTTTGATCAATAGTTTCCACCGACTTAAGCATTTTAGCATCGTCAAATTCATGCGGATTCTTATCATACAATCCGTCGATGTCCGAGCAGATTATTAATGCATCCGCTTCAGCAGCAGACGCCACCATTGCCGATAAATTGTCATTATCACCCACTTTTAGCTTGTCGGTGGTAACAGTATCGTTTTCGTTTACGATTGGCAGAATATTATTGTCTAATAAACTAAAAATCGTTTCACGAATACTGACATAACGCTCTCTATCTCGTAAGTCAGCGTGCGTTAAGAGCATTTGCGCAGAAGGAAAGTCAAATAACCTATCCCATGTGGCAATCATTTCTGTTTGCCCTGCTGCCGCCATCGCCTTTTTAACTGCAATGTTGGTTTTCTCTTGTTCTGGAAACAGGTGCGCTCCCGCTGCAACCGAACCAGAAGACACAAGAACGACTTGTGTACCATTAGCTCGGCATCGCACGATAAACTGTGCAATGCTTAGTAGATAGTGGCTGCTACAACCTTGCTGGTTGGGCGATATTAGTGCACTACCTACTTTGATGACTACGCGTTTCCAATTAGGATGACTCATAATAAACTTTTTAACCTTAAGATTGTTGATTCGCTAATTCTTCACCGGCTTGCGCAAACGTTGCCTGTACGTTTTTAGATGGGTTTTCACCGAAGCGACTTACCAAATAAAGCGTTAACGTACTTACCGCAAACCCTGGAATAATCTCATAAATAACGCTGCTTAACGTTTTGCCGTCAGCTAGAACCGGGGCATAAATCCAAAACAGCACAGTGACTGCGCCACTGATCATGCCTGCCATCGCCGCTCTTGCTGTGAGGTCCTTTTTATACAGACAAAACAGGACTAACGGACCAAACGCCGCACCGAACCCTGCCCAAGCGTTACTTACTAAAGATAAAATTGTATTCGATGCGTCCATGGCCAATAGCAATGCTGCAACTGCAACGCCTGCTACACCATAGCGACCTATTGTTACCGTTTGCTTCTCACTTAGCGCTTGCTGCGATGATTTTTTACTCATCATCACACGATATATGTCTTCCGTTAACGAGCTCGCACTTACTAAAAGTTGCGAAGAAATCGTACTCATAATCGCTGCTAAAATAGCTGCCATTAAAAAACCGCTAATAAGTGGGTGAAACAATAACTGTGAAAAAATAATAAATATGGTTTCTGGATCATCAACCGCTAGCCCAAATTGATTCGCATAAGCAATGCCTACGAACCCTGTCGCTAACGCGCCAATAATCGTCACTGTCATCCATGACATACCGATGTTTCTCGCCGTGCCGATCGCGTTTACCGACCGGATAGCCATAAAACGTACGATAATATGTGGCTGACCAAAGTAGCCCAATCCCCAGCCCAAGCTCGACAATAACCCCACCACAGTTAACGTTTCCAATGACTCAGAAAAACTAGGTACAGATTGATAAGCCGCGCTTGTCATCTGCGAAACGCTATCAAATTCGCTAAACGCCACAATGGGTACAAGCACCAATGCGACAAACATAATGCAGCCTTGAACAAAGTCGGTCAGACTTACTGCTAAAAAGCCGCCCAATAAGGTGTAAGAAACCACTACACCCAGCGTTATAAATAAGCCTAACTGATAATCTACAGAAAACGCGCTTTCAAAAAGCTTGCCACCTGCTACCAACCCGGCTGATGTATAGAGCGTGAAAAACAAAACAATGATGACTGCAGATACAATGCGCAAGCTCGAATTAGGCGTATTAAATCGCTTTGCGAAAAACTCAGGGACAGTCAACGAATCGTCTGCCACTTCCGTATAAACGCGAAGCTTTGGCGCGACTAATAAATAATTTGCCAAGGCACCTGCAACAAGCCCAATCGCTATATAAACAGCGTCGAACCCTGTTAAGTACATCGCCCCCGGCAAACCCATCAACATCCAACCTGACATGTCAGACGCACCAGCTGAAAGTGCGGTAACTTGAGGGCTTACTTGCCGGCCTCCTAAAATATAGCCAGAAATATCGCTGGTTGACTGGCGATAGGCAAACAACCCTATTCCCAACATCGCTAAAAAATACACAGCCAGCGACAGGTAACTTTCCATTGGCATAACGTCTAATGTTTCCTCTATTACTATCGAAATCTCTTTAATGATTTTTTGTTCTGCTGTTGAAACAATGAAGAGGTGCTTATTTATCAGCATTCTCTCGCATCCTCACAAAAATACAAAAGGCGAGACTTGCACAATACTGCTCGCCCTTAGCGATTAACTAGCCTCTATAATTTTAGAAGCAAAATTAAATCGAACAATAATCATTAGAGTTCTAATAATATAAGGATTTGAAAAAAAAATTCAAGTTTGATTTTTAAACAAATGGATTTAGAACGCTCTTACCTCGTTTTAGAGGTGAGTAATGTTTCACAATAAAAATGCATTAAATATATTTATATATTTGTTATTTTACAGATAGTTATAAAAAACAAATCAATCATGAAACAATATAACTTTGCAGGGAAAAGGGCTAATTTGCCCCACTTTACTTCTTACTGAAACATTTTCACGCAATACCCTTTACTGAACGCAATCAGTAGAAATAACATGCAAAAGAAGCTTTTCTATAGGCAATAAGTGAGCAATCTGCACACAATCTTCATTGTTAAGCGAGTTTAGCTTTTCGATAAGTTCGTTGAAGGATTCCGGGGCGGAATACACACTAAATAACTTCGGATGAATATAATATTTTCTGCAAACAGCGGGCGTATTGCCAAGCTCGGCAGAAACGGTTTTACTCAGAGTACTTTCCCATTTTTTAGTTCGTGAGTTTGCCACCTGCTCGTGAACGTCAGGCATAACTGTTAGCGCAAAACGACTGGATGCCCAAGTTCTGAAGTCTTTACAGCTAAATTGCTCACCCAATTCACGATGAATAAAAGCATTTACATCTTCGCTGGATACATCGCTCCATTGATTATTCGGGCCCTGATAGCGGAACAAACAGTAACCCTGCTGTTGAGCGCAATCGCATATTAGTGAAGCCAGTTCAGGATCGTTCACTTTTAACGTACGCGGTTTGCCATGTTTTCCCACATAAGCCAACTCCACGCTGTCATCACATTGGGCTTGAATATGTTTTCGCCGCAGTGTGGTCAAGCCATATGTGTTGTTCTCTTTACTGTATTGAACATTCCCGACTCTTGCTCCTGTATAGTCAAGTAGCAAACACACTAGCGCACATGCTCTTTCTAGCGTCCATGAGGGATTCTCGACTAAAGTTTGGCAATATTCGCGAAACTTAGGTAAAGCATTACCAAAAGCAACTAACCTTTTAAACTTCTCTACCTGTTGTTGCTCGTGCCATTTATCATGGTAGATATATTGCTTTCGTCCTTTTTCGTCATAGCCTGTCGCCTGCACGCTAGCTTTACTGTCCCGACTAATATAGGTATCTCGCCAATTAGGTGGAATTACAAGGTTTTTAATTCTCGTTATTACCCGATCACTCGACACTTTTCGTCCACTTGCGTAACGGTAGTAGAAACGTTTATTCCCACAGGCGATTCGCTTGATGGATAAGTGGCAATCATCCGAGTAAACATTACAATAACCCTTCGTCCGTGCTGTCAAAGCATTCTCCATATTTTTTGTTGAGATTTACAACACCTTGCAAACATGCGTGTTATTTGTCTGACTGAATAAAATTACAGATAAAAAGAAAGAAATGATCACCTAACGTCGTCAGACTACTTAACCTTTATCTAAAAATTCCTGGCTGTGTAACCTTTTTCAGCGCCGTGTAAGATTGTCACACTACCGCAACATTTATAGTCCGCTCCCCCTTGTTGACGACAGTCTAAATTGAAATATGTACCACAAAAGTATGCCTCAACCTTGTCTAACAACCTTGTAATATTCATAAAAACCTTCGTTAATTCATAGTTATAGCTGCAGCACTCTAGCTTTTAACCTTGATGGAAAGCACATTTAAACACCACCCGGAATACTACTTGAATACTTATCTTCATTAATCGTATGAATTCATGCGCTTGGATGGATTACCGGGCACGGAATTGAATATAGAAGTTAAGCTGTTGGGCGTCACGAACTTAAGCTGAGTGCGCCCCTAAACTGACTGAGAGGAATTAAGATGACTATCGAAAACTCAAAGAACACGAACGTAGATAAGAATGACAATAACGGAAACGAAAATTTGAGAGCTAAGATCGTCTCTGATAAAGAGCTTCAGGTCGCCGCTATCTTCTCTTCAAAAGAAAAAGCGAGAGAAGCGATTGATGTTGTTAAAGGTCAAACAACAATAGAAAGCGCTCAGATAGAAATTGTTGAGGCAAAAGACCCGCGCATGAGCGAAAAGCTAGAACGTAACAGTGAATCAATTGGGAAAAGAATGTGGTCGTCTCACTTATTGCTGGGTTTTGCTGGGCTAGCGGTGGGCCTAATTGCTGCGTTTCTACTCACTCAATTCGGTCCTGCTCTCACAAAGCAAAATCCTCTATTTACCTATATTGCTTTAATTAGCCCAGGCCTATTTATTGGCTTATTTATCGCAGGCCTGATGGGTCTAAGACCAGATAGAAACGAAGTAATTCAAACCGTTAGGCATGCAGTGCGATATGGTAAAGTTGCACTTGTGATAAACTTAAAGAAATCTCAATCTGCTTCTAAATTGTCTTCGTTGCTTCGCCAACATTCAGACAAAGTCGTCGAGTCTATTCGATAAAAAGTTAAAATACCTGTAATAAGCAGGGGCATATAGATAGAGTATGATAGTGTACACAACGCAAAAGCGAACGTGTTCAGCAAACAATTCTGAGAGGCAATGCACATAGTGACATGTGTATTGCCCTTTCGCATTTTGTATTCCTTATTGTTTAAAGACACCGAGTACTGATTGTATGGACTTAATTTTTTTTGACTTGGACGGGACTCTTTTAAATAAGTCTTCCCAAATCTCGACATTTACCAGAGAAACGCTGGGTTTACTTAGCGAAAAGGACATTGCGTTTACCGTCGCAACCGGGCGTACTATGCATTCAGCGCAATTTGTTCTGGAAGGCCAGTCGTTCGTACTTCCTCACATATACAATAACGGAGTCGCTATTTGGGACCCGACAGGTAATGCGCTTACGCTAGAGAACCTGCTCGCACCGAGTGAAGTCAATCTTATCGTCGAATATGCAGTTAGGAACAATATTACGCCATTTATCAATACAGTGAATATGGATAGCCCTGAACATGAACACATTATTTATTTTTCAACGCCAAAGCATCAGATAGAGCGAAACTTAATCGACAAATACTTTTCCAGAACGAAAGCCAGATTGGCGCCTATTGAAGCGTTGCCAGCGACGGCGCACATCACAAATATTAGTATGATTGGAGATGCGACACTCGTTTACGATATATACCAGCAGTTAAATAATCACGATGAGCTAATTGCATACTCCGGACCTGCCATCGAAGGCGACGAGTACCGCTGGATGGACGTTCATCATAAGTTGGCAAGCAAAGGAAGTGCAGTTGAACTTTTGCGAAAGCAGTTGGGTGCAAGTAATGTGATTTGTTTCGGCGATAGTGACAATGATTTAAGCATGTTCGAGCTGGCTGACGAGGCCTATGCGCCTTCCAATGCTAAACCTTACGTTAAAGAAGCGGCAACCTCTGTTATCGGACATCACGATGAAGATGGAATCGCCCAGTTCCTACGAGAACGTTTTTCACTTTAGCACGACATTTACAAAGGCTACGTCACGTAGCCTTAATCTTTAGTTATACCGCGTACACGTAATTAAAAGTCTCTACCAATCTATGGATTTTCTGTCTTTCAAGAACTGTCCGTGAGGGCCACCCTCTTCCATAGTAGCTAACCAAATTGCCGTGTCAGCTCCCTCTTCAGGAGTTTTAGGCGCATCACTCCCTCCCATTCTGGTGTGGACCCAGCCAGGCGTCATGCTATTTACTGTAACGTCTAAAGGCTCGCCGTTTGCTGCCTCGTCAACCACCGCTGCCATCTTTACCGTTAGTGCGTTAACGGCTGCTTTCGAGATGGCGTAGCTAAAAGGCCCTTTTAGTTCTTCCGCAAAGCTTCCATAGCTAGAACTTACGTTAATGATCCGTCCAAACCCGCGTTCAATCATTTGAGGGAGGGCTTGTTGAATGAGCGTTAGCGGAGCATACACATTTACTTGCATTGACTTTGCTAGCGATTCTGCGTTTACCTCTTGCCATGGAGTATCGTCTAATACGCCTGCATTATTAATTAGGATATCTATTGGTCCGAACACTGCCTCGGCGCGCACGAAAGCATCAATGATGGCTGTTTCATTATCAAGAGGCATTTCGATAACGTGCAAATCTCCACCCACAAGTTCCTTCTTCGCTTCAAGCCCTGATTCCTCATCACGGCAACCCATTAGCACTTTGTACCCTTTAGACAACATTCCTTTTACTATTTCAAAACCGATGCCACGATTACCACCAGTTACCAATACATTTTTTGTCATACCAATACACTCCTTGCATTTACGCTCCGGCTTGGGTTGCCTCGAAACGGTTGGATAAATAGAAGCACAGTGGGAACACCACGCTCCATACTAGTGCTATGAAAATGTAAGCAAGTAGAAGATCAACGCCAAGCTCTACCGCTCCAAACTTTGCGCCAGCTATGTAGCTAAGTGGTGCAAAAACAGCGCCACCAATTGATGCCAGTAATAATCGCCCCTTAAAAGCCATCATGCTGTGATAGATGGTCCCTGCAAAAGCCGCCCAGAGCAAACTTAACCAAATCGGAATGGGCCAAAACGCTACCAATGCTTCGGACTCGTTAAAAATAAACAGTCCGCTTTGCGCCAGCGCAGCATCAACAAAGGTGCCCAACAAGAATATTGCTCCCATAAGCTTTGCATCTTCTAAACGCTTGGGAGAAAGAAAGAACCACAACACGATTAGAGCAAGTACGGGTATGACAGCTTGGTTCTGAAATAGAATCACTAGCCACCAAATCCCCTGAAACCACGCAAAGTTTACTACCTTAAATACTGCACTATTTTTCATTACTAACGCTCATAGATTTACTACACAAGCATACGTAGTCATCTAAATCTAAGTTCATCTAGCAACAGTAAAAGTAAACGAAAACATAAGAGTGAAAGTATAGATGCATACACTGTTCGCTTTTTTTTAACAACAAAGGATGTGTTAATTGTGAAAATGGTAAAGTATTACGTGCTAGGCGCAATTCTATCGTTAGCTTTAACGATATTTGTTCCCGGTGTTCTTTTGAAATTATTGTTTGGATGGACTGCATTTTCACTTATCGCAGTGAGCAGTGCTTACCTGCTTAACTATCCAAGTTTGTTTAGAAAGCGTGAAGATGGCTCTATTCCAATATATATACGATGGATTTTCGTACCTTTTCTTTTGGGGTCATGGCTTTACAACGAGTATGCACGCAGAAACGATAAAGTCCCCCCGCTTCAAAAAATTGAGCCACACCTGTTTTTAGGGTGTCGCATGTCTAATAAGCATGTTGCGCTGCTAAACGAGAATCAAATTGACGCTATTCTGGACGTTACGGCTGAATTCGACGGTCTTGATTGGACTGCGTATCAAGAAGATTATCGATACCTGAATATTCCGGTACTCGACCATACCAGCCCAACCTCAGAACAGTTGGTGCTTGCCATTAATTGGCTTAACCAACAAATTTCTGATGGTAAAAACGTGGTGGTTCACTGCGCACTGGGTCGAGGTCGTTCAGTATTGGTCGTCGCAGCCTATTTGTTAGCTAAAGATCCCAAACTTAGTGTTGATGACGCGCTCAAACAAATAAACGAAATACGCCAAACCGCACGCCTTAATAAGCGCCAACTCGCCTCACTACAGCAAGTAAGAGATGGCGGTTTACTCTCTTTAGAAAAGACGCTGACGCTGATTGTTAATCCTGTCGCAGGTGGCGGAAAGTGGTCGCAATATAAAGAAGATGTACTTTCCCGTTTAAATGAAAAATTTAAAGTAACAGTTAAAGAAACAACGCCTGAAGTTGATGGAAAAATGCTGGCTAAAGAAGCGAGAGATGAAGGCGTTGACATCATTGTTGCTTGCGGCGGAGACGGTACACTTACGGAGGTTGCTTCGGCCTTAGTCAATACCAACGTTACCATGGGAATAATCCCTTTTGGAACAGCAAATGCGCTTAGCCAAGTTCTTCATGGTTATATCAGCAAAGTCATGCCCATCAGTACAGCCTGCGATATTATTATTGATGGGGCTACGTTAAAAATAGACACCGCCACGTGTAATGACAAAGTCATGCTCTTGGTCGCGGCTGTGGGATTTGAAGAAAAGATGATTTCCGCAGCAGATAGAGAAGAAAAGAATGTGGGCGGACAGTTTGCTTATTTAAAAGGGCTATGGAATGCGATTTCAAATAATGAAAGCATGACGTTTGACGTAGCAATTGAAGACAACGAGCCTGAGCGATTTCAAACACCTAGTTTCGTTATCGCCAATGCAGCCCCAATAACAACGGCGTTAGCCCAAGGTGCAGAACAACCCGATATAACGGACGGTAAATTAGATATAACGTGGCTGTCGCCACAAGCTTCTTCTGACAAACAATTTCTGTCGTTAGCGGAATTGGTTTTTAGCCCGGTAGAATCAAAAAAACAATCAGACTCTATACGTCACAAACAAGCGTCCAGTCTCACTTTGACGTTTGATAAGATCACCGCTTATGCAGTAGATGGTGAAATTTATGAAGATCAATCTCTCGTCATAAAAACGCTCACTCATAGCCTTACTGTATTAGTAAACCGTGAACAAAAGGATTAAGTAGTTAATGGCACATCAAAGTAACTTCGACGAAATCTATTCATTTCTTAACGAAAAATTCGAGGGTGAAAGTGAATATCTTCAAGCGGTACATGAAGTACTTGAAGACATAGTTCCTATTTCAAATGCTCATGATGACTACAAAGCATTCGATATCGTCAGGCGAATATGCTTACCCGAGCGCGTTATTTATTTCACGGTTTCTTGGATGAACAGCAAGGGCGAGATTGAGGTTAATCAAGGATGGCGAGTTCAGCACAATTCAGCAATGGGCCCATACAAAGGTGGCTTGCGTTTCCACCCAACCGTAAACCTCTCCGTATTAAAATTCTTAGCGTTTGAGCAGTGTTTTAAGAATGCACTCACAGGCCTTCCAATGGGCGGAGGTAAAGGTGGTTCTGACTTTAACCCTAAAGGTCGGACGGATAGAGACATTATGCTTTTCTGTCAATCTTTTATGCGTGAGCTACAAAGGCATATCGGTGCTAACACTGACGTACCTGCTGGCGACATCAACGTAGGTGCGCGAGAGATTGGTTATTTATATGGCGAGTACCGAAGACTCAATAACAGGTTTGAGGGTGTGTTGACCGGCAAAGGCCTAGAATTTGGTGGAAGCTATGTTCGCACCGAAGCTACAGGCTTTGGTCTGATCTACTTTTTAGAGGCCGTTTGCCAATATCAAGATACGCACATTGACGGTAAAACCATTGCTGTTTCTGGCGCCGGTAACGTTGCGCTGCACGCTGCGTTAAAAGCTACGGAGAAAGGCGGGAAAGTAGTCACGCTTTCAAATAGTCGTGGTTTATTGCATAACGAAAAGGGATTAAACGATACAGACATAAAGTGGGCAATTGAGAACCATGCATCTCGTAATAATATACTTAAAGACATGGCTGAAAATGACATGGGAACATGGGCTGATAATAAAAAGCCATGGCACATTGCGTGTGATGTTGCCCTACCCTGCGCTACGCAGAATGAGCTTACCGAAGACGATGCTAGAGCATTGCTAGACAATGGATGCCGCATGGTGTTAGAGGGAGCAAATATGCCGTGTACGAAAAAAGCTCAGGCCCTTTTTATAAAAGAAAAAATAACCTATGTTCCAGGTAAAGCGTCCAATGCAGGTGGCGTTGCCTTATCAGGCTTGGAAATGGGGCAAAATGCCATGTTTAGTCAACGTGAGGCTGACGTACTCGACGAGCAGCTCTACTCAATTATGACTAGCATTCACGAACGATGTGTTTCTGAAGGCAAAGCGGATGATAACTCCATTAACTACATGAAAGGTGCAAATATTGCCGCGTTCCGTCGACTCGCGGACGCAATGGTCGCGCAAGGCGTCTAACTCAATACATCGGTCGCTGGAATTACGGTACTCATACGTGGTTTTAGCGGCTTCACAAGGGCGTTTACAACGTGAATTTATCGGAAATGTTTTTGTAAAAATTGCGCTCTAAATATCTAAACGTCGTGACTTAGTTTCTATCGAACAAAAAACCTATTAAAAATCATAATCTAACGAAGCTTGAACACATGGAATAGAAATAGCATTACTGTAAGCAGTAATTAACTATTTGGGGAAATATCCATGAAAATTTTTGAAGCATTACGTCAAGATCACGAAAAACAGCGTCTATTATTGAAAATTCTTGCGGAAACAAGTGGTAACACAGCTGCACGCAGAGAGTACTACCAGGAGCTTAAAACTCAGTTGGAAAGTCATGCTGTAGCAGAAGAACGCCATTTTTATACCCATCTTCTAGAGAAGGATGCCACTGTCGACTTAACTCGCCATGGTATTGCAGAACACCATGAAATTGATGAACTATTAGCAAAACTGGATGATACAGACATGAGTTCACCAGCATGGTTACGTCATTTAAAAAACCTGCAGGAAAAGGTTGAGCATCACTTAGCAGATGAAGAGCAAGAGTTCTTCCAAGTTGCAGGAAAAGTGTTAAACGACAGCCAAAAAACAAGGTTGGCTAAAGAATACAGAGAAGAGATGAACAAAGAACTGGATGCCGAAAAACTTACGGTGTAGCCGTAATGGAAAACGGAAACAAGCGGTTTCAGTTACGTATTTTCTATTAAAAAGCCAGCTTAAATAAGCTGGCTTTTTCGATTCAAAGATGAGGCTAGTCGTTCGCTACGTCGTCTTTGAAGTTATTTCTTCGCAATGATGTAAACAGCGTGGATCACACCAGGGAAATAACCCAAAATAGTTAAAAGAATATTTATCCAAAAATGTGCGCCAATACCCACTTGTAAGAACACGCCTAGCGGTGGTAACAAAATTGACAGTAGTATACGAATGATGTCCATAATAAATTCCTTGTTATTGAAGTAATTTCACAACTCAATGGGTAAAAAGCTCACGTTTTGCCGTGGAATTAGCGCCCAAAGAGGGTTTTACACGCTTCACTGTAGTAATGTGCATTTACAATGCCATTTCGATAGGTAAGCGCCATAGTTTTTGACAATCTCAACAAAAACAATAAATTTTATTTAATGAAATAGCTATTCGCCGAAAGGTGTATTTTGGAGCCACTCTTCTAAATCAGCGAGCTTAAGAGGCCGACTTATATAATATCCTTGGGCAACGTCGCATCCCCAATCTTTTAGAATATTGAGAGAGGCGAGATCTTCTACCCCTTCAGCAACGACCTTTAAATTAAACACAGCGGCTAAGCTAAGCACCGTATGAACAATTTGCTGGTCATTTTCGTCGCTGGCCAAAGAAAGAATGAAGCTCTTATCTATTTTGATGGTCTTTACAGGCAGGTTCTTCAAATACGCCAGTGAAGAATACCCGGTACCGAAATCATCTATAGCGAAGTGAAATCCACGGGCCGTTAACTCATTCAAATTTTCTATGGCTAACGATGCGTCTGCCACCAAATCGCTTTCCGTAATTTCAAGTTCGAGCGCATCGGGAGAAAGGCCTTTTTCAGTTAGTAGGGATACCAAATTGCTTAGCAGTACTTTATTTTGAATATCTTGGGTAGACAAGTTCATTGCCACAGTAAAGCCGTACCCTTTTTCCCGAAAATAGGCCAGGTCTGCAATGGTTTGCTTCATTACCCACGATGTAACTTGCTCGATTAGGCCTGCCTGTTCAGCGATAGTAATAAACTCATCCGGAGGAACGAAACCCAACGCACTGCTATTCCAGCGAATGAGCGCTTCCATGCTGCACACTTTCATTGTTACTAAATCAATTTTAGGCTGATACACCATAGACAGCTCGTTCTGCTGACTTGCCAGCGCGCGCTTAAGCTCCGTGGTGATGGCTAATCTACGGTTGTATTTATCTTCTAATTCAGCACGATATCTAACGCACCACTTGTCGCCATGTATCGCTTCGTCAGTAACGATATTCATTTTCCTAAACAGCTCTTCTGACGTAAATGCATCTTGCGGGCATTCTAAGATTGCCATTGACACTTTTAAGGGGATCGCTATCAAGTTACTTTCAACAGGTTGTTCTAGAATATGCTTAAGTGTTTCAAGCTGATCATCATTAAGCGAGTCATGTGAGATATAAAGCACCTCTCCGCCAGCCAACCGCGCCGATATACCGGGCCAGCGCTGTAATCTTTGTGCTAAAGCCTTTAATGTATTGTCGCCGTTGGAATACCCGTAAAGATCGTTGATAGTACGAAAACCGATGATGGTAATGGCTACAACTTGCAAGGGGCGCCCTTCTTCGAGCTCAGACTCAAAGTAATTTTCAACGTAATTGCGGTTAAAAAGGCCAGTAAGTACATCATGCTCAGCTTGGTAGCGAATATCTAACTCACGATTTTTTATATTTGCTTGCATGCTATCAACAGCATTGGCAAGCTCGGTTATTTCTCTCAACTTTGACGGCTCATCAAGTGTCGATCCGTAAGAACCAGACGCTACTCTATTGACTGCCTTTACTAAATTGGATACCGGCTTAGTGACGTTTCTAGCTAGTATTAAAGAAAACGCCAAAGCAATGAGCATTGCTGCGATGCAAAACGCTAAAATGGTAATTTGAACTCGGGAGAATGCTTTAAAAGCAGAAGTCGTATCAACTGCCAAAGTGATATTAACGGGAAGTCGATCAGTTGCCCCAATATTTACTTGGCGCGTGAAATAAGTGAACTCGTTTTTAAAGGTAACATCTATCCATGTTGGGTCTTGTTTTGCCGCTAACACTTTCATGGCTTCGTTCGTATCAAGCGTAGTTGTAAGAATTTCGTTTGATTCAGTTTTTGAAATAATGATTTCTGCATCTACAAGTTGCTTAAGCTCTTGTAAAAGCCCATCGTCAAATTCAACGCCTATCAACATGTAATACCTAAGTGTAGGTATTTCAACACGTATAAGACTGAGATGAACTAAGTCATCATTTACAACGAACAGACCACTTTCCCGTTGGTTTGCCGCGAGCGCCACACTACTCTCAAGACTTTGTCCGACCTGAAAAAGTGCTGTATGTGAAGCGACAACTTTATGATCTAAACTTACCAGCGCTATAATATCGGTGTTAAGTCTCTCTGCGTAACTCGTAAACGCCGCCTCAATAGAAGGTATGTTTTCGGTGCCAACTGCACGCCTAAAGTCAAATGAGCGAGACAACACCTTCGAAACACTTAAAATAACGGCCTGTCTATCGGCAACAACCTTGTCGAAGACTTTTTCAGCGAGGGAAACATCATGGTCAATATTTTGCACAACAAGTGTACTGGCAGAACGCCACACAGCGCCAACGATCAGAAGTGATGCTATAACAATTCCTATGAATAAGGTTTGAAATAAACTCTGACTAAGTGTTTTTTGCACTAGGGTGCCCCGTGTTTGTAACTGTCATTAGGTAGCGATACACGCAACCATAAGCTAAAAGAATAGCCTAAGAATAGAACGAGTAATACCAATTGACTTAAAAGTTTGATCTAATGGCGCTATTCATATTTGAGTG